>NZ_CP182294.1:0-1400827 GCF_048083785.1 Fictibacillus tiangongensis | reverse complement strand
TAATGAAATCGATTCATTCCAAACGATCAGCTGGCTCTCTAACTTTTCGATTAAGATGTATGCTTCATCCTCAGTGATTCCTGGCAATAGAAAAACAAATTCATCTCCGCCAAACCTAAATCCAGAGAACAATTTTAATCGTTTAGAAAGTTCAGCGATCTGCTGAAGAATTTCATCACCTGCGTGATGTCCTAGCTCATCATTGATACATTTAAAATTATTGATATCAAACATGACAAGTGTAAGAGGAAGTTTAAGTCTGTGTGCTTTCGTAAGCTCTTTTTCTAAACAATCATAAAAATATCGGCGATTGTACAGATTTGTTAGCGGATCGCGAATGCTAATCTCCTTAAGGTCTTTGAATTGTTGAGAGGAGAAACCGCTTAAGAAGCCTGTTACTGCTCGATGAGAAATTCGATTCCAACGATCCAACATAAATAGCTGTATGACTAATGGCTCGTTTCTCGTTGCTTTTTTTGCTTCAAGTAAAACAGATTCACTAATACTCGTTGTAAAACACGCTAATGCTTGATGAGGAATTCGTTGATGTCTTAAAAAATGAATACCTGATGAAAATGCTTTTTGCTCTCCTTGTTTTAAAAAGGACTCGAATCGATCTTCTTCTAAAAATACAGCATGCACGATTCCGCGTAAAAATTTCTCTAAAACCTTTTCATATTGCTCAACAAAACCGTTTAGAAACGTATGAAAGTCTTCATTTTTTCGTAGATGCTCTTTGTGTGTATGTATCATAGCGGGAATAGACTTCATAAATTCTGGCAACAAGTTTTTTTTGAGTGCGCGTAAGTCTAGTTGGAAATTTTCCATTCTACAACCCCTCAAATTCCTCAAAAATTACATACAAAAAGCCATCACCTAATAAAGGGAATGGCTTCCATTTACGTTTAGATACATTTAACCTCTATGAGTGCTTGATCTCTAAAGTGTGAAAAAATTCACTCTTCGAAAATAAACTTCATAGAAACACCTGTGTCTAAACTAAGTCCGTTTCCCTTTGGCAACCGGCTGCCATTGCATGTTCACCATACTTTAGGCCCATAGCTTTGCGTCCCAGATTTTCAACTGGTTTGCCCTTAATAACAAAGGTTTCTATTGATTTATAGTTATTATATCCTACTAAGGCAATTTGTGCCAATGATTTTAATGATTCATTAGACCTATTATTTTAGACCTTTATTTTTGGATATTTTTAACTTCCTGTAGTACCTATACCCCATCCTTACTCCATTCAAAACAAAATATGGAATCTTTATAGGGAAGTGATACAGAGATTTCTTATAAATGGTGAAATAAGCCTTGCGCAAATCTTTCCATTTTCTGCACGTTTCGTATCGACTAAAATCAGAAACATCTACAATAATCCCTCTGTTATTAGATATCATCACATTTTTCCCATGCACATCATTAGGAAACAAACCCTTATCTCTTGCATGTCTCACTGCTTCGTCAATGTCGTAAATGACATTCTCATGGATTTTTATCCCTTTATGGACGCAATCATATAGAGTCATTCCTTCGATGCGTTTTAAAACTAAAAAACGCTGTTCCGAATGATAACAAACAGAGAAACCAGGGTGATTGCCTAGTCGATCATATACTTTCTTTTCTTCTAATAGTCCGTGCTCATCCCTGCCGTAGATTTTTACAACAAAATCAGGATGAGCAGGATGAGAAAAAACGGCTGCATAGTTCCCGCAGCCTAGCATCTCCCAAGGGTATGGTGTATTCACTGGGCAGACCGGATCAAATGGGCTGCGGCTTTCTATCATAATCTCATTGTTCAATTGTCTGGCTAGCTGGATAAAGTCTTCCATAACGTTCCTCAATTCAAATTCTAATCCTATTATCATCATCATATGTCTTTGCAATACGTTCATTCTATACAGTTGTTATAGAAAATGAAACTTGCACGCTTTATCCACTATTCAATTGTCACCTGTAGATAATAAAGCATTAGTGTTTCTGCTTTATTTTTTAGATGAATGTTCGGAAATCTCATAATTTCACGATAACCCCTAATAAAGATCTCATATTCTGTAATATCATCCTCGCGTTGCGCATCCATTACTTTAATTCTTCGTTTTCTCAGTTCAATTCTTACATCATATAGATCTTTGCTGATTTGATTCATAATTTGCTCCACTAGTGCAACGTATGGCTGTCTCAGTTTAAAAGGAGAGCCGTTAATAATCTGTAGATCCCGATTAAACACAGTAAGTAAAATCGGATACATCACAAATTTTTCAATAAGCGAACGCTCTTCTTCGCTTCCATATTGCACGACGATCCCTCCAATCTTAAGAAGACAAAAAACGTGAATGTACAGATAATATGTTTCTTATGTGAAAACTTCGAATCTGTTTTTTTGCTGCACAATAACCTTTGATAATATGACCATCAAAAGAGTACGGAATGACAAAACGGTGGGAGATGTCACCTTTTTGTGAGAGGTAGATCATTTCGATTCCAACTCGTTCTTGTATACATCTCATTAATAAGTTAGTCATGAAGCAACCTCCTTTTTTTATATTATATGCGAACAAACGTTCTTTTTATACTAGAAAAAAATACCTGCCTTTTTAATTAGGCAAGTATTTGTGGTTTACTTATTTTTTTGAGGTCGAATCCCCATTGCTTCAAGCTCCTGATACAAGTTTCCAGCAATAGAAAATCCTTCGAAACTGATTCCTAACGAAACGACAGTCTGAGCAAGCTCAGGACGCATCCCGCTTAAGGTTACATTTACACCTAAAAGCTTAAGAGAATTTATTACCTTAAATAAATTATGAGCGACCATCGTATCGATCACGGCTACACCAGATAGATCGATAAATAGATGTTCGATCTGTAATTCCATGCATTTTTGAAGAGAAGTTTCCATAATCAACTTAGAGCGATGCGTATCGATTGTTCCTACCAGCGGAAGGACCGCAACCGCTCTTGTAAGCCTTACAACGGGAACAGACAACTCTTCAATTGCCTCTCTAGCCAATCCAAGTACACGATTATTATTCTCAACATATGCGACACTGAAAGCATGGACCGTTTCATCTAGAAATGGGTCGATGATAGAGGCAGCTTTCAAAATGGTTTCAACGCTGAATTTTTCATTGTTCATTTCGTTACGTATGAAATCCCAAAGCACCATTCTATAGTATCTGGTACTGCTTAATGCTTTGTCCAGCGGAACTTCATGCTGAACAGCAAGCTCGCCATTTTTTCTTCCCCAGTTAATAAAATGCTCTTGCGAAGTTTTCTTATCTTCATAAAGAGCTTGTCCGAAGTAAGAAAATAGTTCTCCACGTAGGTTTAACACAAATTCTGTTTGCTCTGTGGGATGCTCACCAAGTGATACGCGCACCTCATCAATTTGCTTTGATAGATCATATTTATGCTCAATGATCTTTTTACCTAATACCCTCAACTGTTGCTCCATGTTCTACTGCTTCCCCCTATGTACACAAAAAATGGCATACCTCCAACTTATTTACCATTAATTTGTGTACTTAAAACCTATTTTCACAAAAAAACAAACAATAGCCGTCTGCCGATTGAAAACGAGCGACCTAGAATTAAGTATCAACATCCCTCAAGGCTGCTTTACCATATGTTTTTAAGAGTGATCGATATGAACAGCAAATCCTGCAGATTTAGCTTTTCGAGAAAGGATCTCGGCATTTTCTCTAGATGTGAATGCTCCAATCTGGACTTTATAAAGTTTTCCCTCTGCAGTAACAAGCTCTTTAAACTCATTCTGATGAACAACAAACTTTTTTAACTCATGCTTTACATCTTCAATAAAGAATGGAAATGTCTTACCGTATCGGTGAAAACAATTTAAAGGATCTGTCCTTCTTTTTGGGTCCAGTTGAAAGTGACCTTTTATGTTCCGAGCAGGATCCCATTGGTACATGTCACATAAAAAGGCAAAAAACCATACATAACGGCTGTAAGCTTTGTTAAAATCTATGGAAGGACCATAGCACAACTCAACCCCTATTCCCCATTCATTCGCATCTGATACGTTAGAGCGAACGTGCCAAGCTTTTTCATGCAATGGAATGATCATCAATATTTGTTTATCATCTATGAATACGTGCGCAGAAGCCTCTAGTTGTCTACTGTTGAAATATTCATAGTTTTGTTTGGCCGTTGAGTCGGGGTTCCCAGTGTCGTGCGCAACCGCAAACCGGGGTATACGATTACCTCCTGGACGCTGCTTCCATTCTTTCTTTAAAAATTGATTTGTAATCTGAAATTTTTCTTTCATACCTACACCTCCCATTTATTTATAATAGAAGTGTATAATTTTACAAAAAAAGAGCCATTACGGCCCTCCTTTACATTCCACCTGGCTGTGATTGTGTTGTGATCGCCCAAACCCAATAAGCTGCTCCAATCAAAAAGCCAAACCCTAGAAGCACAAAAAATAACGTTGAATTTTTCATAATCCGTTTCTCCCTAAACCTTTTACTTTCTTTCTTATTAAATATAAATTATCATATACTAGTAGAAGAAGAAACAAAAAGCAAGGGTGTTAAAATGGAAAATAGAGAACAAACCCCATTAAGAAATGAGTTAGAACGTGAATTAGAAATGAGCCTACGCAGACTTTTTCGCACGTTAAGAAAAGGCTTAAACGAAGTGTACTCAGATTATATTCCAAGCAATGAGTTTGCTGTTCTTCAGACTTTATTTATTCAAAGTCCTTTAATGGCTTCCGAAATCGCTAATGAATTAAAAGTTTCATCAAGCCATATTACCGCAGTTACGGATCGGCTTGTTGGCAAGAACTACATTCAGCGTGTACGATCAGATTCAGACCGTCGGATCGTCTATTTGGAAATTACTGAAGATGGTAGAGAAATCGCACGAAAAATGGATGATATTAAGAATAACTACTTGGAAAAAAAGTTTGCTGCATTAACAGATGAAGACATAAAGCGAATGATAGATTCTTCAATAAAACTGCTTGATTAGTGGAGCAGTTTTTCTTTTCAAAAATAATTCACAATGTGAAATATTTATAACATGAATAGGAGGGTGATGCATGGAACATCTAGAAATGCGGCGAAAAGTAATTATAATGCTTTCCATCATGTCTGCTATGCTTTTTGCAGCGTTAAACCAAACCATTGTTGGTACGTCTTTACCAAAAATCATTGCTGATCTTGGAGGAATAGAATACTATAGCTGGGTTTTCACGATTTTCATGCTCACTTCAAGTATCACGGCGATATTAGTTGGAAAACTATCAGACATTTACGGTAGAAAGCCATTTATCCTTTTAGGGATCGGTGTGTTTACTGCGGGATCACTTTTATGCGGCATTTCCGGAAGCATCTTAGAACTCATCTTATATAGAGGGGTTCAAGGTTTTGGTGGAGGTATGATCATGTCGACGGCTTTCACAGCAGTTGGTGATCTATTCCCGCCTCGCGAACGCGGCAGATGGCAAGGAATTATGAGCAGTGTTTTCGGTTTAGCAAGCGTGTTTGGTCCAACATTAGGAGGATACATCGTCGATCACTTTCATTGGCATTGGGTATTCTGGATCTTCCTTCCCTTTGGTCTTGTCGCTTTTGCCGCTATATACTTTTTATTTCCTTCTGTTCAAAGAAAGGAAAAGGAATCCATCGATTACACAGGTTCATTGTTACTAACGTTAACAATGGTTCCTCTTCTCCTTTCATTCACTTGGGCAGGAAATCAATATGATTGGGCATCTCCTGAGATCATCGGACTGTTTACTGTAACAACCGTAGCTTTCTTTTTATTTGTGCTAACAGAAAAGCGTGTATCAAGTCCTGTGCTACCGCTTGATATGTTCAAAAACAAAGTGTTCACCGTATCCAACATCATCGGGTTCTTTTTAGGAGCAGGTATGTTTGGATCGATCATGTATATGCCTTTCTTCATACAAGGAGTAATGGGAACATCTGCTACAAAATCCGGCTTTGTCATGATGCCATTAACACTTGCTATGGTCGCAGGAAGCACGATAAGCGGACAGATCATTACAAAAACCGGAAAATACAAGAAATTAGCTATGCTTGGATTGTTCATTATGGTCAGTGGAATGACGAGCATGCATTTTATGGATACGCAAACGACTAATACGACAGCAATCTTTAATATGATTCTCGTTGGGTCAGGACTTGGAATCGCGTTTCCGATCTTCACCTTAACCGTACAGAACGCGATTGAGCATAAATACTTAGGTGTTGCGACCTCTTCTGTTCAACTGTTCAGACAGCTTGGAGGTACGATTGGCGTTTCCATTATGGGGAGTGTGATGAATAACTCTTTAGCAGACCACTTTAATAAAGAGTCTCAAAAGCTAGTCGCGTCTTCTCCTAGTGTTACACCGGAGATGGGTGAGCAGATTAAAGAGCTCGCGAACCCTCAAGTGTTGCTGAATCAAGAAGCTGTTATAGAAAAATTCAGTGCTTTGCCACCTGAATCTTTGAACGTTATTAAACAAGTACTTGGTATTCTGCGTGAGTCTTTGAGTTATGCATTAAACGGCGTTTTCTTAACTGGTGCAATCGTTATCGGCACAGCATTTATACTCACCTTCTTCTTCTTAAAAGAAATTCCACTAAGAACTTCCAATGAAGATAAGAATACTGCAAATGAACATGCTGCAGAACGAAAGCTTGGTTAGTTAACAAAAGAAAAGGGTGTTTTCATAAACTTTGTTGCTTTTGGAAATGTTGATTTCCGTTCCAGGCTGCTCGCTTTCCACGGGGCAGACGCTGAGTCACATTCGCACGTTTAACTCTTAAGTGTCTCAGCTGCCCACCTGTCCCGCAGGAGTCTCGCACCTTCCACTCCAATAAATTGGCAAAGGTGACAAAGACTTTAAAGCAACACTCTTTTAGAAAAGTGCTAAAGAAAAAAACGGCGGAATCGCTAGAGTTATTCTGCCGTCTTTTTTTCGCTATTTTCGTAAGGTCCCTTAAAACGTCGTGTCTGAACGAGACACATCATCCTTCGGGCTGTGCCCTCCACGTCCTTGCCGAGAGTCTCGCATCTTCACTCCATTCAATTGTCAGAGGAGAAGAAGATTTAAAAGTTATTTCACTACTTCTTGGTTTTTTTGGGTTTCTGTTGTATGGACTGAGTAGTTCATACTCCAATATCCAATATCTTTAAAGCCTAAACGCTTATATATTGCCCCTGCTTTAGGGTTATCATAGAAAAGACAGAGCGTTTTACCTTCAGCTAAAATATCGTAGCATAGCGCCTCCATACAAAGTGAAGCATACCCTTTGTTTCTTTTTTCAGGGTGTGAACACACACCGACGATCATCGCTGACAATGAATTTTCTGCCGTAGATGACGCACAAGAAACAACGGTATCCTCTTCTCTTATAAAATAAGTGCGTCCTGTTTTGGTGGATAATGCTTGCTCCAAGCTTTCTTTAGCTGTTTTTCCAATTGAGAATTCTTTGATCAAATATTTTAATTCCATGAGGCTATCAACATCTTTAAGCTCTGCTTGTAAGATGCTTTCTCTTGATATATTTTTCTTTAATGATTTTGCATCTTTTAGTTCAGCAAAATATAGTTCTTTTGTTCGCTCAAACTGTAAATAAGGAGTAAACTGATCGGTGATTTCCTTTTTACCAGAAAGCATCTCATAACTTTTATCTTTATTGATAATCTCTGAAAAAGCTTTTGCATTAATCTCCCCTTTTGCGTAAGGAAGGTAGTTTCCTTTATAACGAAGAAGGATGCCTGTGATCGCTCCGTTATCCTCAATATCTGCCCAGATGTCTTGAGAATCTGTTTCATAACCAAAATTTTCAAGATCAGCAATAATGAATAAGTTCAGCGCAGGTTCTTCACTCAAATAGTCCATAACTTTTTCATGCCACGATTGATCCAACTTAACTATCATCTCTATTCTCCTCCTTATTTTGTTTAATTGTATATGCGAATTGGAAAAATGCAACATTTTTTTAAAATAAAAAAACCAGTCAGAAGACTGATTTTTAATTCATACACTATTTGATTTAATACGACTTAACTTCACTAGTATTTTTTAAAGAAGATGAGACAAAAACATTGTTGCTGTACCAAAGTATACCAAGAGTGAAAAAATATCATTCAAGGTTGTGATAAGAGGTCCCGATGCTACGGCTGGGTCAATCTTAAATCTGTATAGTAATAACGGAATAAGTGTTCCAGCAAGCGTACCAATTATCAATGTAAAGAATAATGAACTACCTACAACAAGCCCCAATATTAGATTGCCTTTCCATAAGAAAGCAACGATTGATATTAAAATTCCGCAAGTAATTCCTATAATAAACCCAACACCAAATTCTCGGAGTATTAATTTCATAATGGTCGGCCGATCGATGTCATGCGATACAAGTCCACGAACAACTACTGCAAGAGATTGTGTGCCCGTATTCCCTGTCATACCTGCAATCATTGGCATAAAGTACGTAAGTGCAACCGCGCGTTCGATCGTTCCTTCAAATGTGCTTATGATACTACCCGATAAAATCCCAATAAAAAGAAGTAAAATAAGCCAAGGCAGTCTTCTATAGGAAGCTACAAGAGCACTTGTCTGAAAATCAATGGATTTACCTGTTGCCGATAACTTCTCGATGTCTTCATTAGCTTCTTCAATTAAGACATCTAGCACATCATCGACAGTAACAATCCCGATTAAACGATCATGTTCATCCGTTACAGGGACAGCTATAAAGTCATAGCGCTCAATTGTACGCGCTACTTCTTCTTGGTCTGTCTCTGCGGGTACGGAGATAACCCTGCTGTACATGATTTCCTCGATCTTCTCATGCATCTCTGCTAATAACAAATCACGATAAGAGACTACACCAACAAGCTTTCTATCATCATCAATTACATATAAGTAATAAATATTCTCTGCAAAACCGGCGAAAGTTTTTAGCTTTTCAACCGCATCTCTAACCGTATACACTTGCGGAATCCATACAAACCGGTTGGTCATAATACCACCAGCTGTATCTGAATCATATTGCATAAGGCTTTGAACCGTTTTGGATTCATCTGCTTTCATGGAAGACAGAAAATCTTGAATCTCATTTACATCCAAGTTACCGAGAAGGTCCGCTAAGTCATCATTCTCCATTAAATTCATAATGTGAGATGAGCGCTCAATGCCAAGTTTGTTCAGAATTTCCATCTGAAGATCACTTTCTAGCTCTTGAATCAAGGAAGCAATCTGTCTTGTGGTTAAAAACGTAACAAACTTATGTCTGTGCTTTTCCGGCAAATTTTTATAAACATTTGCGATATCATACGGGTGAAGTTCATCGATTAAAAGCTGAAATTCTTTTTTTCGTAACTCTTTTAAGTTCTTTATGACATATAATAATATCTGGTTCTCTGACATCTCTTTAAACAAGGAACGTCACCTCCTTATAAAAGTACTTCACCATTATAAGTGATTTTTCTAACTGTGACTATGGTATCGTATTGAATCTTTTCTTCTGAGCTTAATTGCTTAGGCATAAGAAAAAAAACCACTTAGCATA
The DNA here is from genome assembly GCF_048083785.1 of Fictibacillus tiangongensis. Lineage (GTDB taxonomy): Bacteria > Bacillota > Bacilli > Bacillales > Fictibacillaceae > Fictibacillus. The sequence goes on along the minus strand of NZ_CP182294.1, from coordinate 1,391,267 downwards.
AAGTGGTTTCGTCATTTTTGTTCTGTATTCAGTTCTATTTTAACCAAAGGTGATCTAAAGAATAATCTCCTGCACCTGTTAAGGCGATTCCTATCACTACTGCGATTAAGACTAGGTTAAACTCATAGCCGTTCGCCGTTACCCAGAACCCGTTTTGCAAATGAACTTTAACTGCAGCCACAAGCATCGTTCCAGCGATCAGCACAGCACCAATTTCGGTGAACAAACCTGCGGCAAACAAAAGTCCTCCGCCAAATTCAGCCAGACCTGCTAATAGAGCCATCGTATAGCCTGGTTTAATACCGATAGATTCCATCCAGCCTCCGGTTCCTTTTAATCCATAACCGCCAAACCACCCAAACAACTTTTGAGCTCCATGTGCTGCTAATGCTAGCCCCACTACTAATCGAATAATCAGTAATCCTAATGATAACATCCCAATCCCTCTTTCTTTTCGTAAATTTAACTTACTTTATGTTAGTATATTACAATGAGTAACTTGTCTATGTCAAGTTACTTTAAAAAAATAACCTTAAAAACAAAAAAAATTACCGCTCTTCTTTAAAGAATATGCGGCAAAGTTTATTTTAAGCTTGTTCTGTTAAAATAATTGGTCCCTCTTTTGTAATGGCAACAGTATGTTCATATTGCGCTGAAAGACTTCCATCATAAGTGACGGCGGTCCAACCATCCTCTAATAAACTAACATACGGCCGCCCTACATTGAGTATAGGTTCAATGGTTATGACCATACCCTCTTTTAAAGTGATTCCCGTGTTACGCTCTCCAACATGGTGAACTTGAGGCTCTTCGTGTATGGAACGCCCTATACCATGCCCAATAAACTCTCGAACAATCGAATAGCCCTTATTCTCCGCATAAGATTGAATCGCATGACCGATATCACCTATACGATTACCAACCCGAGCTTGTTCTATCCCCTTATATAGAGCATTTTTAGTTGTTTCCAACAAAGCACGAGACTTTTTAGAAACCTTGCCTACTTCATATGACCAAGCGGAATCAGCCAGCCAGCCATTTAAATTCACTACAAAATCAATCGTTACGATATCTCCGTCTCTTAACGCATTTTTATTTGGCAGCCCGTGACATACTTCATCATTTACAGAAGCACATGTCGCAAAAGGATACCCCATATATCCTTTTTGAGCAGCTTTTGCTCCGTGAGCTGTTAAAAAACTTTCAACAAACTGATCAATTTTAGATGTTGTTGTTCCAGGTATAACAAGCTTGCTTAATTCTCTGTGACATGAAGCGAGCAGCCTTCCTGCTTCATGCATCTTTTCGATCTGCTTTTGTGACTTAATCTTAATCAATACAAAGTCTCCCTTCCTCTTTTTTAACTATATTCAAGGAAAAAGATCTTCGTGAAAGTAAAAAAGCACCTGGCGTTATATCACACCCGATGCTCTGATTCTTTAAGTCTTGATTCAACTATTTTTCCACCTAGCCACAATACAAATATGCCAAAAGCAATCATCCCGAGTTTCAGCGGACTCTTTAACACATCAATAAAGTCATATCCGATAAATGATACGATTGCAATCATCACCAATTTACCGAGAGTCAATGCTAGCAGAAAGGTTTTAACATTTATCCGTGATAATCCGCCAACTACGTTAACTAAAGCGGATGGAGTAAACGGAAAACAATAGATGAGAAAAAGCATACCGAACCCATGCCTCTCTACCCACCCAAGCATTCGTGTTGTGTTTGTATGTCTGTTTAAAAAATTCAAAAAACGCTTTTGTCCATAACGCCGCACTAATAAGAACACAATGATAGAACCAACGCAAACCCCAATCCACGAATAAAGAAATCCTAACCAAAATCCGTATGCCGCTGCATTTCCCGCTACAAAAATAAAAAGCGGAAGAATCGGCAGAAATGATTCAAGCATAGGTAGCAATATCCCTGGCAAGAAACCTAAATCTTTGTATTGATCAAGCAGTTCTAATATGTTTTTTTCAGTAAAATAGCGTTCCCAGTTTCGCCAGTCCATCTTTCGTTCACCCTTTTCTTCCTCATACCCTCATCGTTGCCACAGTTAACTTGTTTAAAACCGACTTTAGGAAAAACAAGGAGTTAATCATCTAATTTTATCATAAAGTAAAAAAAGTTCACTATTTGCTGGCCGTTTTTGAATGTGTTTTATACCTTTTTTGTCCTATAATAAACCCGCAGAAACATACTGAGATGAAAGACATTATAGGGATCAAGAAACTGATAAACTGCATTCCCTTTACCTCAGCATCGAACGGAAACAAAAGACTATACATAACTACCGTTCCATGTAGTAATGCTCCTACTGAAGCCAATAGTCTGTGTATCCACACAATAGCAAAACGGTTTAACGCACATAGAAATGCGACAATACCCCATAAAAGAAGAGGATACCCCAAAACATTCAGACCTTCGGCTTTTGTTTCCACAAGACTCGTGATCTGTACGATCCCAACCAAGATAGAAAGAAGCCCTGATAAGAGAAACGATCGGTATATGATAGGCATTTGATTTCCCCCTTTTTCATTTGACACCTTGTAGCACAATCTAAAATAAACAAAAAACCGCCACAACATAACGTTTTGACGGTTTGTACGTTTCTTCTGGCTGTAAAAAAGGCAGCTTTATTTCATAAGAGCGTCATACACTTGGACATCTAGCTCTTTTGCTTTCTTTTCATTATACGTCTTTTTATATACAGGCTCTTGGACGATCTTCGCACCCCAGAACATGCTCTCAAACACATGGTCAATATCCACTTCGATCTTCGCAAGCTTTAATGGTACGCCTTCCATTGTTTCCTGCAGGATATTTGCTTTTCCATTAATCGAATACACGGTTTCAAGTCCCACTAACGTAAGTACTACATGTGGATTATCTTTGATGTTTGTTACGATGCGTGAATTGTTCGTCACCGTAAATCGAATCTTCTCTTTCGATAAACTCTTTACCCATGAGATCGCGTTAACAGATGGAGCTTTCGTTTCCGCGTCAACGGTCCCTAGGAGGACAAGTTGTTCGCCTTGCAGGTGTTCAAACAATTCTGGACTTAACGTTGTTGGAATCTCTTGTTTTGCCACATGATCGCCACCTTTTAAGAAAATTATGTATGATCCCTATTTTACCATATATTTCATAAGTTGAAAGTGAAAAAGGAAGCGTTAATACCGCTTCCTTTACTCTTCAAACGTTCCCTTGATTACAGCTTCTCCGTCTTGAACCATCACTTGCCCCATCGCAATAACTGAATCAATGCTGAGATCTTCATTAAGCAGCACAAGATCAGCATCCAGCCCTTCTTGCAGTCTTCCTTTTTGTTTAAGCTTTAAAACGCGGGCAGGATTAGAAGTGATGGTCTGCAATGCCTCATGAAGGGGAACCCCTTCTAATCGAACAGCATCCCGCACTTCGCCGAACAGCGAGTTCACTTTGCCGATACGCAAGCCCATAAATTCTCCAAATTCATTAAATGCAGGCAAACTTCCCTGTGCGTCTGATGTGAACGTTATTTGTTCAATAGCTACTCCTGCATCAAGCATTCTTTTAAGCCCTATTGAGCATTTAACTTCGCCTTCTTCTAAAAATTGCTTCGTTGTACTTGTTGTGAAATCTACGATGCCGCCTTTTTTCGCAAATTCGATCCCAGCTTCAAACAAGTAAGAATTTCGGTTAATATGCGTCGGATAAAATTGAGAAAGAGGCAGATCGGTCGTATCTACTACTTCTTCAATTAAAGATAACATCCGTTTGCTGTCGCCAAGGTGAATGTTCACAACACCTGCTTTTCCTGAAAGCATACCTGCGACTCTTGCTTGTGACGCTAGCCTTGCCAGTTCGGATGCTATCGGCTGACTGGAACGATGATCGGAAATAGCGATTTCACCTACACCGATGATCTCATCAATCATCATGATATCTGTTTCAATATTCTCTGTTAACGTTTTAACAGGAACTTGATAGGAACCCGTGTGCACAAAACATGAGATTCCTTCTTCTTTTAGCGCTTTTGCTTTTGCGATCAAAGAAGTCATCGTCCGGGCTATCCCGTCCGTACCAATCACCCCAACTAACGTTGTCACACCCGCTTTCGTAACATCTGACAGATAGATTTCTGGAGTTCTCGTTTTATACCCGCCTTCTCCTCCACCGCCAGTAATATGAACATGTCCATCAATAAAACCTGGTGCCACTATTTTCCCTGTTGCATCAATGATATGGATATCAAGAGCAGGTGCAGGCCATTCAATATTTTCTGAGATGCTGGCGATCTTTCCGGCAGCGAGTAGGATATCTTTTTTTCCGAGATAATGAGGCGCGTACACCTCACCGCCTTTTATAAGTGTAAACATGTGAATCATTCCTTTATTCTTTCAAAGATAGATTATTTAAAACCAATAAGTACTGCTGTAACGATTACAATAGAAGCTAAAATAAACAATAATAGCTGAAACTTAATCTGGAACTTGAACCATTTGGACCACTCAATACGTGCCGCACCCAATGTTCCCATCAATGCCCCGGACGTTGGTACGATCATGTTAGTAAATCCGTCACCAAGCTGAAACGCAAGTACTGCGACTTGTCTCGTAACGCCAGCCATGTCAGCAAGCGGAGACATTAACGGCATAGTAAGAGCGGCTTGACCTGAACCTGAAACGATAAAGAAGTTAAACACAGCTTGAAATACATACATGATCCAAGCTGAAACCGCTACAGGAACATCTGAAACGAGCCCGCCTGCTGCATTTAGCATGGTGTTTAATACGGAAGGTTCAGCAGGGTTGTCTCCACCTAACATGATAATAACCCCTTTTGCCATACCAACAATGAGGGCTGCAGGAAGAATATCTCTAGCTCCTTGTTTGAAACCATCTGATATACCGTTTACTGTTAAATTATTCAGTTTGAAGATTACTCCAATTATACCCGCAACTAAACCGATTGTGAAAAATTGAGTTGCAATTTCAGGAATGTAGTAGGCTCTTTCAACAACACCCCATACAATCCAGATTACCCCTGCTACTATTGTTAAAAGAATTAGGATATGTCCTATTCCAAAGTTCGCTTTAATATCCGTTTGTTTAAAATCTTCTCGGAAGTATGCATCAGACTCATAAGATAATGAACGTTTAGGATCTTTTCTAATTCTAGAAGCATAGATCCATGTATAAACAATACCCACTAATGTAAAGAATGCCCACATACCAATACGGAAAGGTGCACCGGACAATACTGGAACTCCAGCAATTCCCTGCGCAATCGCTACACCAAACGGATTCATCCATGATGTTGCAAATCCGATCTGTGTAGCAACATACGTAATCATAACCGCAGTAATCGCATCATAACCAAGCGCAATTACAACTGGCACAAGAATCATCGCAAACGCAATGGCTTCTTCACCCATTCCAAAAACCGCTCCGCCTAATGAGAATAATAAGAACATAATCGGAATAATAAGGACTTCTTTTCCTTTTGTACGGTCAATCATCTTTAAAATACTATCTTCTATCGCACGCGTCTTCATAATAATTCCGAATGCGCCACCTATAATAAGGATAAACGCAACAACCCCAACAGCAGAACCCCACTTATCCCCAGTAACTAAGCCTTCAAAGATATAGTTTAAGAACCCAGCACCGCCGCCTTCTTCAAACAGGCTGACACCTTTAGTAGCTGGCTCACCGTCTTCCCCTTTTACATAGGAAAAACTGTCAGGAACAAGTACTGTTTTAGTCTGTTCTTCTCCACCTTGCGTATAAGTTGTTTCTTTCGTTTCAAACTGTCCTGCCGGTATGATATACGTTAATAGTGCCATCAAGGCTACGACAAAGAATACGATAACGAACGTATCAGGCATCTCAAACCTTCTTTTCTTCTTATCCACTTTACTTCCCCCTTTTCTAAGTTCACATTATATAAATGCAAGAATTGTGCCAACATTTAGTCTCCTTTGTTAAAGGTTTTTAAATATTTTGTTTTATTAATCGGCTGGTTAATGGATAATAGTTTTATAACCAATTAACATCCAAAAAAAGACCATTAAAGAAGGTGCGTATGATGGAGACAAAAAAAGAGATTGTTCTTTTAGCAGGTACAAAGGAAACACGCATTGCACTATCCCATCAGCTTCAATCCATATTAGGCGATTATTTTCATATTAAGAGTTATTCTTCTGAAGAAATGCTTCCTACACGATTAGAAAACGAAGTCGTAATTCTATCATCTTATCTTATAAAACGTGAGGTAGCTCATTGTTTGGATAAATCATGCAGAGTGATTACTGCAAGACGAACCGTCAACTATGAATATCTAGATCAGCTTTTACAGCTGCCAGAGGGTACAGATGTTATGTACGTAAACGATTTTCCTCAAACGGTAGAACAGTCCGTACAAACGCTCATTCATCTAGGAATCAATCACTTAAATTACCTTCCCTACTATCCTGGGATATCTTCCTACCAACATGCAGATGTCGCTGTCACTCCCGGTGAGATGCATCTAGTGCCAAAAGAGGTTAAGAGAATCATCAATATCGGAGTACGCCTGATCGATATTACTACCATAACAGAGATCTTGAGCGAACTTGGTGTCTTAGATGACAGAGCAACAGGTATTTCCGAACGATTTACAGAAAAAATTATTCAGTTATCTAAGAAACTTGCACACGCTAATCAAAAGGCTCTTCAATTTAACGAACACTTGGACAAAGTTTTAAATGGTGTTAATGATGGAATCTTATCATTCGATCATTCGGGAATGATCACCGTATTTAACGAGGAATTGAAGCACATATTTTTAACGGACTCCAAACAAGCTGTTGGAAAGCATATTAAACAAATTATTAAAGATAAAGAGCTGCTCAACTTTCTAACAGATACAGCGAGTGAGCAATCTGATCAATTTTTTACGATCAATGACACGAATGTTATGGTCCACCGGTTTGCATTGACAGCTGAAAACACGATGATTGCCACATTTAAGAACACGAGTACTACAATATCGATGGAAAAAGCAGCCCGATATGAACTAAAGCGAAAAGGCTATATCGGAAAGTATTTTTTCCATGATATCATCGGTGACTCAGAGGCAATAGTTCGAGCAAAAAATATTGCAAAGAAACTGGCTGCAACAGACCTTTCCCTCCTTTTACAAGGCGAGAGCGGAACGGGCAAAGAACTCTTTGCAAGTGCCATTCATAACGAATCCGGCAGAAGAAACGGTCCCTTTCTAGCAGTAAACTGTTCTGCCCTTTCAGAGGATTTATTAGAGAGTGAACTCTTCGGATATGAGGAAGGCGCGTTTACAGGTGCTAAAAAAGGAGGGAAACAGGGTCTCTTTGAACAAGCAGAAGGCGGAACTATTTTTCTGGACGAAATTGGCGACATTAGCGTCAAACTTCAAACACGCCTGTTGCGGGTTCTGCAGGAAAAAGAATTACGAAGAGTTGGTGGAACACGAGTACTCCCTATAGACGTCAGAGTTATCTCAGCTACTAACAAGGATCTGGCATCTGACATAAGAAAAGGACTGTTCCGTGAAGATCTGTATCACCGGCTGAATGTTCTCTACTTAAAAATCCCAGCACTCCGTGAGCGGAAAGGCGATATTCCACTTTTACTAAATCATTTTTTAGAGATGCGTTCTACTAAAAGATTAAAAGTGGAGAACGAAGTCGTTGGCCATTTAATAAACCGCTCTTGGACGGGTAATATTAGAGAATTAAAGAATGCCATTGACTATATGCTTGCTGTTTGTGATGGAGAAAAGATTGAGGTTAAAGATCTTCCTCAGGAAGTGATGCGGGTAAAAAGTGATGAAAGGACTTTTGCAGCTGAGGCATTCAGTCAGGTTTCTGCCACGTCGGAGGAATTGCCCCCACTTATCGCACCAAACGAAGAAGCTGCTATTATGAGCTGCATCTATCGCAACCACCTTTCTGGTAAAACATCCAGCAGGAAGGGCTTACTGAAGAATTTGGAATTAGAAGGCGTTATGCTTACTGAAGCTCAAGTCAGATTACGTTTAGATCTCTTGGAGCAGAAAGGATTTATCGTGAAAGCAAAAGGGCGACAAGGAACACGACTGACCGAGATAGGACTATCTTATATGAAGAATGAGTTGAATCGCTCATAAATCCTGAGAATCGCTCATAAATCCTGAGAATCGCTCATAAATCCTGAGAATCGCTCATAAATCCTGAGAATCGCTCATAAATCCTGAGAATCGCTCATAAATCCTGAGAATCGCTCATAAATCCTGAGAATCGCTCATAAATCCTGAGAATCGCTCATAAATCCTGAGAATCGCTCGTCCAGCGTGCATATCATGCCGCTAGACGAGCGCGAAGGCTCCTACAAACATCAAAAAAGCCGGCTTCTGCCAATTAAATGCAGAGCCGGCTTCAATTATTTCACTTATTCATACTAAACCTTAACATCATGTCACAAAATCAGGTTTACGCTGAGCTAAAGTCGGACTTTTCAGCTCTACGGGCTCTCCTTTTTCAAGACTCAAAAAGGAAGTCGCCTCATTAAACCAGCTGTCAGGAGCTTTATGTCCCCAAAACGTCTGACGTCTTGGATCGTTAATGTCCCACTTTATCGGTTTAAAGTCAGGATCACTTGTCAGATAATCCCCATTGTATAATTCTATTCTGTTTCCATCAGGATCACGCACGTATAAAAAGAATGCGTTTGATAAGCCGTGACGTCCTGGTCCGCGCTCGATGTTATCTGCATAACCCATGCTCGCCATCACGTCACAGCAATGGATCAAACTCATCGGATCGGATAACCAAAAACCAACGTGATGAAGACGAGGACCCTCTCCGTTCATAAATGCAACATCATGGACCGTTGGTTTTCGGTGTAGCCACGCCGCCCATGTTCGATCATCTTCGGTTGCTGTATATTCTGAAACTCTAAATCCGAGTTCATCTGTATAAAACTTTACAGCTGTTTCCACATCTGGAACCATGCAGTTGATGTGATCGATACGCTGAACACGTGCACCACGGTACAGATCATACTTTTGGATGCAGCGCTCAACACTTTCCATCTCCACAAAAAACTCTAGCGGTATCCCAGATGGGTCTTCTACACATAATGTTTTACCGATTCCAACAGCAGAATCTGCATCTTTCCACAGTACTTTGGCACCTTTACCTTTAAAAAAGGATTCCAGCTCATTCAAGTGGCTGTCTTCCCACACTTTGTAGCTCACGACATGAACACCAGGCTTATCTGCTTTTTTCAACAAAAGGCTGTGATGGGAGTGTTCTTCAAGTCCGCGTAATGCCATCCATTCTGAAGTAGCAGCCGTTTCGATAAAACCTAAGGCGTTCACATAAAAATCACGGGAAGCATGGAGATCGGTGACGTTCATGACAACACGCGCGATTCGTATAATGTTAAAATCCATGACGACTCCTCCTATACACTACTGTAGTTATGGCTTTTGGAATTCACGCGCTGCAGAAAATCCTTTACCATCGCTTTATAAGGCTCTTTGTTAAATTGATCATAATAAATGTTCGACATACGCGCCGGATCTCCAAAGAAGTAATACTCATAAAGAGCTTGGCGGCCGCCGAACGTACTGATGGAAATATCCCATGCCAAGCGGAACAGTTGGGTACGCTCATAACCATCAATGTTGGCTCCTTGTGTATAACGATGAACGAGTTCACCGATATCGTCTGCATTAAAATCCGCTTCTGTCGGGATTCCCATCAAACCTGAAGCACCAAGAATCTTCACGATCTCGACGATACGCTGATACATTTTCGGGTACCAGTTACGCGCAGCGTTCAGCGGTGCAAAGTCCGGTGTCATGTTTCCATACTTATCGATTGAAGCGTTATGCTCTGCACGGTAAAGGTGAGAACGCATCGTTTCTAGAATCAGCATCACTTCAGATGCTTTCTCTTTAACATGCGGAAACACATCAATGCCGATTGATTCCATCATGTTTAAGATGACGCCGAGTACAAATTCAGTTTTCACCGTATTCTTCGCGATTACTTGATGTGCCATATGAACGATTGCATTAGTCTCGACGTACGTTCGGTTACAAATATCAGAGCTGCCGCTTACGAAAACGCGATCCCACGGTACGAGTACATTATCAAAAACAACGATTGCATCACTCTCTTCGAACCGAGAGCTAAGGGGATGGTCCCACTGGCTTCGTCCCGTATCAAACGATTCACGACATAAGAACTTTAAACCTTCTGTATTGTTCGGGATAGCAAAAGCCATCGCATACGGATCATCTTCAGAAGATGCTTTGTTGAGCGTTGATGGAAACACGACGATCTCATCGGTTACCCCGCCTAATGTGGCCAGCAACCTTGCTCCTTTTATTACGATGCCATCTTTATTCTTTTCAACGATACGTGCAGATAAATACGGATCTTTTTGCTCAGACTGCTTTTTTGATCGGTTTGTCTGCGGGTGGATCAGCGTATGCGTTAAGCTGATGTCATTTTCCCGGCAATAGTCGTAATACTTTCTTGCATTTTCTGCAAACATTGGATCGTTCTGGGCAAAAAAGTTACCTGACGTACCGAAGGCCATAACACTCGTGTTTAAATAATCTGGCGTACGCCCCATCATTCCGCCTGTGTAGCCCGCCCATTCCGAAATCATCTCACGACGGCGGATCAGATCGTCCACCGTTTTTGGCGCAATAAAGGAAAGCCCTACTTTGTTACCAGTCTGTTCAGAGGTATAGAGCATCTTGTCTGCTTTTTCATTCTGGAGGTCATACAGGTTAGCAATGGACCTTACAATGTTTCGAAATGCTGGATGAGAAGGAACATCATCTACTTTCTCACCATGAATCCAAACGTTATTCTTAGCCTTTGAAATCCCTTGAATATATTGTTCCCCCGTGCGTGCAGGCAAAGAAATCCCTCCTAATGTTTCGCTTCGGTTTGAAGCGGCTGTTTTTTCTTTCCGAACTGCTGAATGTGATGATCAGCCAGTGCAACATGGACCACTTTCATCTCGGTGTAAAACTCAAACGCATAGTGTCCGCCTTCACGGCCGATACCCGAATTTTTTGAGCCGCCAAACGGAATACGAAGATCACGTACGTTCTGTGAATTCACCCAGAGCATACCGGCTTCAACGGCATTTGCGACGCGGAGACCCCTTTTCATGTCATTTGTCCACACATAGCCTGCGAGACCGTACTTAATATCATTTGCGTATTCGATCACTTCTTGTTCATCTTTAAACGTCATCACAGATAAAACGGGACCGAATATTTCTTCTTGCGCCACCGTCATATCATTTTTTACGTTTAATAAAAGTGTCGGAGCTACAAAATTCCCTTTTTTGTGAGATTCAGAGAGTGCTTGGGTGTATACTTCTGCACCTTCGTCTTTTGCAATCTGTAAATATCTTTTCACATTTTCATAGTGTTCCGTATGGATGAGTGGGCCGACTTCTGTATTTGGATCAGATGGATCACCAACGATAATGTTGTCCACCCTCTCCTTTAAACGAGCCACAAACTCATCTTTAATTGATTCTTGAAGAAACAAACGAGAATTCGCTGTACACCTTTCTCCGTTAAAAGAGAAAATGCCCCATACACAAGCGTCTAGCGCACGCTCAAAGTCACAGTCATCAAATACGATGATCGGTGACTTTCCGCCAAGTTCCATAGAAAAACGTTTCAATGAAGCAGCACCGTTCCTCATAATCTCGGAACCTGTCTTTGTCTCTCCAGTAAACGAGATGAGCTGCACATCATCATGCGCAACAAGTGATGCACCCGCTATTTCACCAAAGCCATGAACGACGTTAAATACGCCTGCTGGTAGTCCTGCTTCATCCACAAGCTCTGCTAGTTTGTTAGCAGTTAATGGCGACCATTCAGCTGGTTTTAGTATGACCGTGTTTCCGGTCGCAAGTGCAGGTGCGATTTTCCATGTCTCAAGCATGAATGGCGCATTCCATGGTGTAATGAGTCCCGCCACACCTACAGGCTTTTGAATCGTATAGTTCATAAATTCATCATCCACATGATAAGCTTCACCAGACATACGGTTCTTTACCATCTCGGCATAAAATCTAAAGTTATCCGCTGCACGTCCTACCATCTTTCGTGTTTGAGCTATAGGAAGTCCCGTATCATAGGATTCTAACAACGCAATCTCTTCTACATCGCGATCAATTAGATCTGCAATCTTATAGATGTATCGAAGACGCTTTTCCTGCTTCATCTTCCCCCAAGGACCATGTTTAAAAGCTTTCTTTGCAGCAGATGCAGCTTGATTAATGTCTTCGATCGTTCCTTCACTAACCGTATTGATCTTTTCATTTGTAAATGGATTAACGTTTACAAAAAGATCTCCTTTTTGCCCTGATACAAATTGACCATCTATATAGTGGTGAACCAATTCTTTAATTTCCGGTTTCATGGTCCTTCCCTCCAGTTGGAACTTTTTCTGTACGACCATCAACAATCGTATTCTCTAAAGAACCTAAGTAATCTATTTCAAGTCTGACCACATCACCAGGATGAACATGTGAAATACCTTTTGGTGTACCAGTCCAGATTACATCATTTGGTTCAAGTGTCATGAATGAAGAAACAAACTCAATGATTTCGGGGATTGAATACATCAAATCTTTTGTGTTTCCTTGTTGTCTTAACTCACCGTTGACGTATGTGCGAAGTTCTAGGTTTGTCACATCCGGAATGTCAGCAGCATCTACATAATAAGGGCCCATCGGACCAAACGTGTCGTGTCCCTTCGCTCGAACCGGCGGACGGTACCAGTTGTTTACGAAATCACGCACTGTAACATCGTTCGCGATTGTGTAACCGCTTACAAATTCCATCGCATCTTCAGCTTTAATGTTTCTTCCCTCTTTACCGATGACGACAGCAAGTTCATTTTCGTAGTGCATATATGTTGCTCCATCTGGATAGAACACTTGGCCTTTATGACCTACTAATGAAGAATTCGGCTTAATAAAAAGTACCGGTTCAGCCGGTTTTTCCAGCCCCAGCTCATCTGCATGATCGGCATAGTTTAGCGCTAGCCCGATCATTTTATTGGGATTAAATGGAGGAAGCCACGTTTTTATCTCGCTCACCTTAGCTGATTTTCCAGATGAAAAAGTGATTACATCGTCTACTACCGTTCCTTTTTGTTCTCTTCCTTCAAAAATAACGCGAGCATGCTTCATTTATACTTCACTCCCTATTTTTTCTACTAACCCATAATCAGCAAGTACAGATCTTATTTCTTTTTGCAGAGAATCTGCCGGCAAGTCCATCGGCAACCTTAATGTTGGGCTGATCTTGCCCATCATACCTAACGCAGCTTTTAGTGGAGCAGGATTCGTATCTTTAAAAAGAACATCATTCAAAGGCATCAAATCATAATGCAGCTTTAATGCTTCTTCAACATTTCCAGAATCCCATGCGTTATATACTTCTGCCACTTTAGACGGCAATACGTTTGCTGTTGCAGATATGTATCCTGCGCCACCAATCGCAAGCATCGGATAGCAAAGCAGTTCTATTCCCGAATACAGCAAAAAGTCACGTCCACAGTTTAAAAGTACACGGTTTATGTGTTCAAAGTCTTTATTAGATTCCTTTACTCCGATAATGTTTGGACAGTCTTCATTAAGTCGCGCTAGCGTCTTTACCTCCAAATTTACGGCTGTTCTGCCTGGGATGTTATAAATGATTAATGGGATGTCTACTGAATCTGCGATGAGTTTAAAATGTTTGTAAAGTGCATGTTGTGAGGGCTTATTGTAGTAAGGGACGATGACCATAGCAGCATCTGCTCCCATTTCTTGAGCTAATTTTGTTAAATGAAGAGATTCTTGATGATTGGTCGATCCAGTTCCCGGAACGATGGGTACGCGTTTGTTTACCGCTTTGATCGCTGTTTCCATTACAAGCTCGCGTTCTTTTAATGTCAGCGATGATGGTTCTCCTGTCGTTCCGGTAACAGAGATACCATGACTTCCAGACTGGATGTGCCAGTCTATCAAACTTTTAAGTGTTTCAAGATCTAGCGATTCATCTTCATGAAAAGGGGTGATGATCGGAGCAATTGATCCTCTTAGAGATTTCTTTACTTCTTCTACTTTCATACTTTCATCTCCTCAAATAGAATTTCGTTTGGAATCCTCCAGAAAAGCTTTCAGTGTATTCAATTTATGGTTTCTCGTAAATGCCTCTATTATTTTGGGTTCCTCTCTTCTTTCCATCATCTCAATTAGTTGATAGTGTTCAGCAACTGATCGCTTCATTCGAACAGGTTTCATTGTTGATCCCTGCTGACGAACAGTCCCCAGCCTTTCCCAAGTTGTATGAATCTGTTCTAACAGAAATTGATTGGTGCAATATTTGTATGTGAGTTTATGAAATTCTTTGTTGTAATTGGAGAAAAGAGAATAATCAAGCTGTTCAAGTGCCTCTTCCATAAGCTTTGTATACACTCTTAAACCTTCAAGTTTTTCGTGAGGAAAGTGTATTGATGATTCTGCAGTCGCAAAACCTTCTAATACGGCTAGAACGGATAAAGTTTCTAAATATGCTTGTTCATCAAAGGGGGTAACGATCGCTCCTGAGTATGGCTTAAACGAGATTAGAGAATCCGCTTCTAGCAGCCTGATCGCTTCACGTACAGGAATTGCACTTGTTTGGAGCTCTCTAGCCAGTTGGTCAATAACAAGCTTGTGACCTGGTGGATACCTGCCATCTAAGATACGAGAACGAATGACTTGATAAGCATACTGCTGTTTGTTTGTTTTATGTTTTGTCTTCATAATCTTATGTTAATCTCAAATCATATATGATTTCAAGTTAATTTTCAGAAAAATCATATATTATTGTTAATTTAGTAACAAAGTAATAGACTTTCAAATCTACTAAAATAACTATAGTTAAATAGTCTTGATACTCGCAGTAAAAGTTTACATATGTAGTAAGAATAAGCTATTCTATACATATAGATTGTGTATAAAGGGGTAAATAGCCCATGAATGTAAAAAACGCCATGGAAATTCTAGTAGAAGATGCACTAAAGAATTATTGGGGACAACTTCAGCTTCCTTGTAAATGTGAGATTTGTAAAGCTGATGTGTTTGCAATCACACTCAACAATTTACCGCCTCGTTATGTATCAAATGAAGATGGCTATGCTTTTGTCAAAGCACAGAACTTTGATGATCAATCCAGAGTTAACATCTTAAACCAGATTGTAAAAGCTACAGGCATTGTCGCAACTCGACCATCACACGATTTAAAACCATCTCCTGCTAGCGAATAGAAGGCAGATGGTTTTTATTTTTTGTACATCTTCATCGCTCAAAAACGGTCGATAAAACTATAACAATCAGTTGAAAATTACATATGTATGAATATCCTGACTCTTTATTCCTATTTTTCAGAAAAGTTCCTTGCGAGAGCTTTTTTCTTGTGATATATTTGTGACAACCATTCAGTACTGGATTACATCTTAACTTAAGAGTTTGAAAGTGGTTTGGTAATTACAGAGCACAAAAGTGCAAACGTTCTAGGAGGCATTCACATGCAAACAGGTAAAGTAAAATGGTTTAACGCTGAAAAAGGTTTTGGTTTCATCGAAGTTGAAGGTGGAGACGACGTATTCGTACACTTCTCTGCAATCCAATCAGAAGGATTTAAATCACTTGACGAAGGTCAAGAAGTAGAATTTGAAATTGTTGACGGAGCTCGCGGACCACAAGCAGCTAACGTAACTAAAAAATAAGTTCAGCCTATATATAAAGACCCGGCAGTCGCTGCCGGGTCTTTTCTATGTAAAATGAACAAATGAAGAGGCTCCCTATCCAGGCAGCCTAGTCTTTTAAACCAACTTTCATTTTATACTTTTGAATTTTCCCTAATATGTCTTTCTTATCTTCCTGCGAAAAGATTCCAAGCTTGTGTAGGATTATCGTGTATTGCTGCAACTTAAACAATGAACTCTCTTTATACCACATAACAATCACCTATCTTTCCTTAAGGAAACTTTTTAAACCTTTGTAAATATTATATGCCATCTGCTACATTTATGATAATCATTTGTTCTTCCTTTTCAAGTGTATCCAAATAAAAAAAGCGCACCTAGAGGGTACGCTTTTTTAAAACTATTTGGTTTGAAGAGTAGAAAGCATGGCCCAGATGGCTTGTTCCCATTTAGCCGCATTCTTATGTTCAGGCAGGTTCACTGTATATTTAACTTGATCTCCGTTGTTTAAGTCTTGGATAACAATATATTTTTTGTAAGAATCTTTTGAAGCCGTAATAAATAACGAAGTCTTTTCAAATGCCTGTCCAGCGACCTCTTTTCCATTCACTTCGCTTACTTCCCCGATCGCTTCAAGTTCATCCTTTGCCCACTCTTTAAGATCATCTATAGAAGATTCTTCTGACAAAGGTTCTATTCTAACAAATGTCTCAGCAAATTTGGTCGCAAACAATAAATCTTTTCTTGGCTCTTCTGCAGTAAATTCAAAATCTGGCAGTTTGTAAAAATGGTATTCAAGTTCACTCTCTGTTAATACCGCGTCCTCTTCAATTGAAACTCCATCCGCTATGTAAGTGAGTTTTTTTGTTGGAGCTGCCTCTGGCGCACTTTCTTCAGTAATTTGCTCAAGTACCCATTGTCCCTCGCTGTTCTTCTTGTAAACAATGTTAACTTTTGAACCATCCTTCAAACTTTCAACAGCTTCCCTAACTTCGTCTGTTAGTCGAAGAACTAATGTTTCACCTGCTGCCTCTACCTCAATAGAATTATTGTCAATCATACCAATATACGTTCCTTCTTCTTCAATAGATGACACTTCTTCGGTAACAGGTTCTTCTTTTTCCGATTCTTTCTTCTCATTTTCAGTTGGAGAAGATTCGTTTGTTTTCGGTGCTGGTTCTTCTTCCGTATTGGTGCTTTTCGGTTCGCTGCTACAAGCGGCAAGCAATAGTATGATAGCAAATAGCCAAATATTCTTCTTCATCGTTAATCACCTCGAATTAAAGTTTAGTAGCAAACAAGTTTCATCTGCTTTTCATTTCTTATTAAAAAAAGTTCACGATTACAATATGTATCGAAACAACTAAAACAAAATTTGGAAAACACCTTAAATGCTCATAGAATCCTGACGATATAAAAACAGTACTTATACATTTTAAAACGGAGATGACGAAATTTGAATCCATCATTTGCCTCAAATTTACAAACGAATAAACTGGTTACCAAAATGCTGTGGGGTATGTATTTTCTCGGTCTGGCAAGTACGTATGCTAGTACGAAAACCGTTAATAGTGTCATGTTTTATGGTATTGCAGGACTCGCAATTCTTTTATCACTCTCGATTTGGACTTACCGAAATTGGGCTCCCTTCGCTGTTCAGTATTTTGTTGTTATCGGCTTAACGATACTGACTGTTATCATGGCAGATTCAAACCCGAAGATTTCTACTTACCTGATGACTTATGTATCCCTCGCAGTCATCACGTTGTATCATAACTACCTTTCAATCTTACTATCGGGTATTAGTGGATTATTATTAACCAATTTCTTCTTTTTTCAATACAAAGAGACGATGTTTGCCGGACAAGACCCAAAGATTATTATCTCATTAAACGTTTTCTTAACTGTTATTACTGCTGCTCTAGTGGCACAAGCAAGAATAGGTCAGCGTATGCATGAAAATATTTTGATCGCAGAAAAACAATCTGAGCAAGATAAGATTAAATTGGAAAAATTGTTGAGTAAGGTCAAAGATGCATCAGAAAACCTTCATCACTTTAGTCAGTCTGTAAAAGAAAATGTTACACGAACAGGTGAAATTTCAAGCAACATCACGTACGCTTTTACTGAAGTAGCAAAAGGTGTAGAATCTCAGGCTGTCAGTGTAGGTGGAATGAATCAATCTGTCACAAGCACCAACGACGTAGCAAAAGGTCTTCATCAGCACTCCAGTGATATGAAAAAGCTTTCAGAACAAACAGCCATCGTGACAAAAGCAGGAGAAAATCAAGTAATAGAACTTTCTTTGAAGATGAAAGAAGTAAGTGAGCTCATGCAGCAAACGAACACTCTAATGTACGAATTAAATCAGCAAAGTGAATCAATAGAAGGAATCTTAACGACAATAGAAGAAATTTCTTCTCAAACGAACCTTCTTGCATTGAATGCTGCGATTGAGGCAGCGCGAGCCGGAGATCAAGGCAGAGGGTTTGCTGTTGTGGCGGACGAGGTTCGACGCCTTGCAGAGGATTCTCAACATTCTACAAAGCAAATCGGTGCAATCCTAGGAGAAATTCGTAACAAAGCTAAACAAGCCGCACAATTTGTAGATGGTTCACAAGGGGTTGTCACATCCAGTCTTCAAGCCACAGAGAAAACAGCAGACAACTTCAGTCAAATTTTAGTGAACACCGATCAAGTGGCTGCACAATCATCAGAAGTTCAAGAATTAATTAATCAGCTGTATGAATCAACCGGATATATTGTTGGAGAAATTCATTCTGTTTCTGGAATTGCAGAAACATCAAGTGGTTCTGTTGAAGAAGTTCTTGCATCTGTAGAAGAGCAGCATAGATGCGTAGAAGAAGTGGTTGATAGTTTCAACAAGTTCGAGGCGTTAACCTCAGAACTAAATGAACTCGTAAAAGAATAATAATGCTGCAATACCTTTTCATGCATAATGAAAAGGTATTTTTTCTGAGGGAGCTTATAAGATGCATAAACACAGAGGAATCTATTGTATTTGTTTGAACAAATCTGGGGAACTGCTCGTTATCGAAAAGAACGGTGGTCCATATAAAAATCGCTTCGATCTTCCTGGAGGCACACCAAACGATGGTGAATCAGAATACGAAACGGTTATTCGTGAAGTTCTAGAAGAGACTGGCTATAAGGTGATACAAGGTATGAAACTAGGTGAACGCTGTTATGAACTTCCTTGGAACTATAGGAATTGGACCCGCTCACAACATTCAGCGGTTTTCTTTAACTGCAGGATAGACATTCATTCCCAATTTGCTATAGCGGATATTCCAGATCAAGATTCTAGCGGAGCAAGGTGGATTCCCATTAAAGATCTACATAAGGATTGGTGCTCTCCTCTTGTATGGGAAGCAGCGCAATATGCTTTGACCAAAAGAATTCCGTCTGAAATGAAAATTTATGAAACATGGCAAGTACAAAAGATACCACTATATCCTATTACATAAAAAAACAACCGCACAAAGGCGGCTGTTTCTAGTAACAATAAAAGGAACTGATTTGGCGTGTATCCATACCAAAATAGATCCATCTATTTCCGGTCCAGCGAAATCCTGCAACGGATCTTCTTCCTGCAAAAGTGAGCCATGCCCAGAATCCCGGTCCCCATGTTGGCCAGATATAGACATATTGGTACAAACAAGGTCTGATCGCTCCTGGATCAACAGCATAGACTCCTGGCTGACTTCCTCCGCCACCTCCACCTTGCAAACTAAAACCTTGCGCTTGGGATGGTGTAAATGATGGAGGTGCTGATGTTGGCGCCATACCACCGCCACCTCCGCCTCCTGGAGGTCCGCCTGGAGGGCCACCTGGTGGGCCAAATCCTTGCCCTCCGCCTTGACCGCCGCCTTGACCCGGAAAAGGTGGAAAACTTCTATTCATGCTCAATACGTTCAACTCCTATAAAATTGTATTCGGTTCATCTTATTCATATCGTAATGAAACGTATAGACAAGTAACCCGTATGACTATAAAAGGATTGCTTCATGCTGATTTCGGGTATATTACTTGAAACAACTATGATTTTTATAGGAGGATGAAAATGGGACGTATTAAAAAAGGTATCAAAGGAATGGCGGTTGCTTTTCTGATCAAACAAGGTAAAAAGAGGTTATTGCCTATCATTAAGAGAAAATTAAAAAGCAGATAATGATAAAGAACTCCTTATTCGTAAGGAGTTCTTTTTGCTTGAATACACGCATAACTTCTAAAACAAATGAGCATCAAACCGCTCAGCGCTTTAAATTCATGAACTCTTCTCTTAGAAAACGCACCTCAAACTCGATAACAGATTCCCCTGTTTCTTCCTCAAACAGGCGATAAAAATTCTTTTGTTTATTAAGCAATAAGGATTTAATTTTAGATCGATTCCCGTCCCTTACTAATTGATCAATGGCATAGTAGCTTTGTCTATATGGACGGTGACTAGATTTTCGCCGATTTTCATATGCCCAATCCTTTACGGAATGAAGCCTCGTGAAGGGTATGAAGTTTAGAGGTACAAAGATCGGCACCTCTCTTACACTCTGTTTCCCAGCATATTCTGCTATCCCCTCTTCAAACCATCTAGGCAGATGCCTATTATCCAGTTTATTTTCTAACAAGTAACTAACAATCCAATGATGTGTATATTCATGTCCGACCAACTCTAGAAATTGATCAGTATTCTCATCCATGTTGTTAGTAACAAGCATATGGATGGTTTCTTGAGCAGGTACGTATAATGCTTGCAAGTTTTCATAAGTATGTAACGGCAGATGTTGCTGAAAGATTAAAGGGTTCCGATAGAGGATGAGGGTTACAGGAAGGGCATCATGAACATCAATCCAATCATTGTGATAAGACTGCATCTTACGGATGTGACGAATCGCAGAAACGGCTAATTCCTTATCTTGGGATTCATAGAAAACCGAAGCGTTTTTCTCATTCATATTATCTAGAGTTTTTAAAAAGGATACTCTTTCAAAGATTCTATCCTTTTCTACTAACATTGCTTCCAAATAAAATTGATTTTTTACTCTAGGAGATAAAGAGTGTGGCAAAGAGGTTTCAAGGGCATAATTGCCTACAGATAATAGAGCTGTACAGAATGCTGTAAGAGTAATAACCATGAGGTTCGGCTGTATCCTTTTCATTACCAGCGTTTCATTTCTTCCTAATACAAATCTAATGAATCTCATGCTAAATATGCAAAAGCATACAAGAAGAATGAACACCCCGGTAAGTAACCCTTCAATATCTCCTAACAACAAGTACAATCCATAAATACTAATAAGGAATAAGAAGCTAAGAGAACAAGTTCTTACAAGGATAATTAGCTTCTTCACCGTTTACACTCCCTTTGTCCAATAATTTATTAGAAGTCGTACTATTATCGATATGCCCTCCATAAAATGTTAATGAATCTTAGTTTTACAGGAGGCGCTATGACCGGATACATTGTTGAAGGCAAAAGTGATCAACTGAGAGTACAAAGTGTTCATCCTCACGCCCATTTTGTCATTTTAAATGGCATTTCATTTCGGCATAAAGAAAGAAGAGCAATTGAAGAAGCATTAATTTTGTGTGATGAAGTTTATGTATTAACTGATCCGGATGAGCCTGGTGACAAGATAGCGTTAAAGATCATGGAGACATATCCAGAGATTAAACGAATTCATATCGATCCAAAGAAAGCTCGAAATGTTAGAGAAAGTCGCTACAAGTATGGTGTAGAATACTGTTCAAACCAATATTTAAAAGAGACATTGCCAGGAATCTAATTCTCATTCATAGACTTCTTTCCTGCTGTCTTATCACCTTCTTTCAAAGATGACTCTTTACAAAGAAACAAAAAAAGACTGCAACTCATGCAGTCTTCATTTCTATTTTCTCTCAAAAAATTCAAGTGATTCTTCATCCGGCCCGTAAAAGAAGAAGTATTTTCCGTTTGGAAGCTCAGTGATTTCTTTATCTTTCATGACTACATCTTTTTTCTGCAACAACTCATACTGCTCTTCAATATTCTTTACAGAAAATGCAATGTGATGAACCTTTCCCTCATTCGTAACTGGCCCTGTATAACCAGCGATCAACTCAACAAGGACTTTTCCTTCTACCCCTAAGAATGCCAACTCAACGGGTACGCTTGTATGATCGAAACGATCTAATAGATCTAAACCGAGTACCTCGGTATAAAATTTGATAGAGTTCTCCATGTTAGAAACCATAATTCCAGTATGTTCAATTCCAGTAATCATGCTGATCTTTCCCCTTTCTTAAGTTGAAGCAGATTGTTGATTAAGGAGCGTTTTGCGGATACCTTCTCCGTATTGAAAGAACGGCAAGGACAGTAAGGAGATAAGCGTTAGAATGCCAAACACATAAAATCCATGTTCAAAGCCAAACGTACTTAAAAGTAAGCCGCCAATCCACGGCCCCGCACTGAAACCAATCGATCGGAACGACATCGCTCCAAAATATGTACCTCTCATATGCTCAGGCGCTAAATCATCTAAAAGTACATCACTCATAACGAACACAATAATTTCTCCCACTGTTAAAAACACCATACTTATGACAAGAAAAAACCAATTCGTTGATAGACCAAAGCCAAGCAATGCAAGACTGAAAGCAAAACTCCCAAAACGAAGTGCATTCATCGGCTGAAATCGTCTTACATAGTTTGTGACTGGAAACTGAAGTAACAAAACCGTTATTGCGTTTGTAACAACAAGGTACGCAAAAAGCTTAACCCCATTCTCGAACTGAGGTGCATTCCCTATATATTGCGCTAGAGTTGTATCCATTTGTGACTGTGCCATCATAACAATTGTATTTCCGATCAGGAAAAAAGCAAGTACTCTGTCTCTTGAAAGTACACCTATGGCAGACTTGATTGAGAACTTCCTCTCTTCCCCACCCTTTAACTCTTTCGAGTACCCTTTTAATGTGAATACAATTAATAATGCATATAAGAGATAAGCGATCGCAGTTATGTAAAAAGCTTGAGTTGAATTTGATGTACCGAGCTGCGTTCCTACAACCGGACCAATTGCAGCACCAACATTGATCGCAAAATAACGAGCATTGAAAACATGCAACCGGTTTTCTTTTGTCGTTACATCGGCAAGCAATGCTCTGGATATGGGTTCAAACCATGAGCGGCAAAGTCCGTTTAACATATTCAATAGAAAAAAATGCCATACGAGATCTGCGACAGCAAATCCAACAAACACGGCACTCCATATGAAGATAGCAACGGTCATCACAGGCAGCCTTCCTATCCGATCAGATAGATATCCCCCAAAGAAACCACCGAACGTACCTGTTAAAGCACTAACTCCAATGATCAACCCAACCATAGCAGGATCGATCCCTTTTTCGTTGTACAAATAAATGGCTAAGAATGGCATAGTCATAAAAAATGCCGCTCGTGTAAACAGTGTTCCAGCTACAATAACAATGACTGCTGGATGCCACTTTCCAAGAAAATCTCTCATCCCCATTCCTTCTCTCTTCTATTCTGTTACTTACTCTATCATTTTTAATGGACTAGAAAAAGAATTTTTACAAATTTTGAAACTTTTCTATTTTTCCTTCGTCTTATATAGGTGTACCCCCCTTTCCCGAAAAAAGCCCTCCCCTAATTTAGGGCTTTTTTCATTTTAATCCGCTGCTCTTTAGTCCGTCAGCGCGACTTTGTCACAAAGTGATAACGTTTATCAAAAAAATCACATATTCGTCCATTTTTAATGAGGCCTTGCTATATTATAGACATCCCTATCAACAACCCCCTTTTTTCATTGTTAAGAACGAAAGAGAGCGCTAAGAAGGACGACCTTCTAAGCGCTCTTTTTTCATTATTTTCACTTTTATTCGCATTCGTCGCCATCACAAAATTCAAATTTTGCGTCCCTGATAGCGCCTCTTAATGCACGTTCAATATTAGCTTGAGGATGCAGGCCTTTTAATACTCGCTCACCTATAATAATAGTTGGTACTGCGGTAATGTTTAGGTCTTCTTTGGCTTCTTTTTGGATCCTCTCTCTTTCTTGTTTAAATTCACGAGATTCCAATGCTTGTTGAAAAGACTCCCCATCAAGGCCTATTTCTTCAGCAATGTTTTGAAGTAAATCAATCTTTCCGATATCTTCTCCATTTTGGTAAAAAGATTTAAAAACAAGATGAACATATTCTCTTTCCTTGTTGTGCCTTTTAGCAAATAATAATCCTTCATGAGCATAGAAAGTATGAGGTTGAGGAGATACCTCTGGCAGTATCATATCAACACCCATCTTCTTTGATAGAGGCTGAACAGACTCTTGCCACGATCTTTGTAGATAATCTTCTTCAGGACGTAATGTTTTCTGTGGAAATGGTCTGAGTTCGTATGGCATCCACTCAATCTCAACATCTTTATCTTCGGTCGCTTTTAATAATGGCGTTTCTGCTAAGTAACAATATGGACAAACAAAATCAGAATATACTTTTATTTGGATGGTCATGTTTAGTATCCCCTTTTTACGGCTTCAGTTCTAAATTTTTTTGTTTACACATGTGATGTGACGCTTATGATATTTCCAGCACGTTTAATGTTCAAGCAAAAAGACTTATCAATCACAATACGCCAAACTCGGATTTCTTTAAAAAAAGTAATGGTATTGTTCCAGATTGTCCAGTATTTCAAAATGATTAATGAAAACAACCTCTGTTCACCTATTGTATTACATGATATATTTAGAAAGGCTTTATCGCTTACATACCATATATTGATTTTTAAAACTTATGAATACATATGTTCTACACAAGTCGCATCACTGGCTGCAGTGCCTATGAAGCACCATTTTAGGAGGATATACCGTGATTTTAATGGCAGGTATGATCGGTACAGGTAAGTCTACATATGCTGAGTTCTTGAGCGAGCAGCTAGGAAGCTCTATCTTTTATGAAAGTGTCGTTGACAATCCTATTTTACCCGATTATTACAAAAACCCGAAGCGATGGGCTTTCCCGCTTCAAATATATTTCTTAAACACACGTTTTAAAACGATACGTGAAGCTCGTACAAGTCCAGACAATGTTTTGGATCGAAGTCTTTACGAAGATCTAATCTTTGCCGAACTGAACTTTGATTCAGGAAATATGACACAGCTTGAATTTGACACATATAAAGACTTACTTGAAACGATGATGAACGAAATCGACAAAACTCCAAAATCACGTCCTGATCTGCTTGTCTATTTGGATAGTGATTTTGAGACAGCACTAAGCCGAATTCAACAAAGAGGCCGCTCATATGAACAAGTAGAAGAGAATCCTGAACTTCTCGCATACTACAAAACCCTTCATGCTAAATATAAAGATTGGATTATGGCCTACGATAAGACCCCTGTTTTGATTATTGAAAGTGATAAATATAACATATTTAGTAAAGAAGATCAGGATAAAATTCTTACACTTGTAACGAATGAACTGACTCGTCTGGAATCATTAAAGCAACCTTCATTTGTTATGCATGAAAGCCGCTAAAACCACAAACACTACTAGGACAAACAAGGTTTAAGGAGTGAACATATTGTTTACCATGTTCTTTATTTTGTTATCTGTCCTTGTAGCCGCTATAGGTCTCTGGTGGACGATGAAAATCGCAAAAAAACAAAAAGTGTATACAGAAGATGAGGTAAACCCTGCTGTCTCAAGACATACTGCATTGCTGAACCCCGTTTTTATTGCATTAGCCGGCTTTACCATCGTAATTGGCCTCATCATCTACATTGCTTATTTTATTTATTAACAACGTAAAGACCAAAAGACATTTAGTCTTTTGGTCTTTTTTCTAAATCTTGAGGTTTCTCTGGATTCCAAAAACTCATACTTTCAATGAAACGTCGTGTTTCTTCTTGACCAAGGTCATGAATCATCTGATAAGCTTCTCTTAGTTTCTCATCATATCTGTCATTATCTGAGTCATTTGAATAAGGAACATATGGTAAGTGAGACCTTACAAAAGTATCATTTGCTGTACTGTCTAATTCACTGAACTTCCTTTCAAGATGCCTTACATCTTCATCAGAAGCAGATATTTCAAACTGAAACGTTGAAGCCGTTTTGATCGGAAGAATCTCACCGGTTTCCACATTAATGTAATACGGTCTTTTTTCCATTCTTCACGTCCTCCTTTTTCTTTATTTTCCACAGCTCATACGTTTTTATGTAGTCACCACCATTTTTTCTTCTTAAAATAGCTCATGATTGCAATAGGCAGAACGAAACAAAGAGTTAGAACGTAAAAATACCCATAGTGCCATTTAAGTTCAGGTATGTATTCAAAATTCATGCCATAAAGACCTGCGATAAATGTAAGGGGAATGAAAACAGCACTAACGAGCGTCAACGTTTTCATGATTCTATTCATGTGATCGGACTTTAGAGACATTTGCAGATCTAAGATTCCTTTTAAATTTTCTTTAAAACTGTCAAAAGCAGTTGTTACTCTTGAGAAGGAGGATAGCAAATCTTTAAAGTAAAAACCTGATTCTTCATTTGCGTATTCGAAGTCATCATGACCCATTTTCTGTATGATGCTCTCTTCTGCTTCAACATATTGTCTAAGCTTGTGTAAGCGAGTCTTCCACCGATATACGTCCCGTCCGATCTCACGCTTTTGTGGATCGATAAACACACTCTTTTCGAGCTCTAAAAACTCATCTGAGAGCTGATCAACAACTTCTAAATAGGAATTAACGATATCCTTCATAAGATAGTACAGCATATAGCTAACATGTTTCATGTGTTCAGGGTTGTTCGTGAAATCTTTCACTAGCTGTTCTCTAAAGAAAATTTCGTGTTCACTCATAACAATTAAATAATTTTCACCGATTAAAAGGTTGATCCTAATCGGTTCATAATTTTCAGATCCCAAATAAAAGGTTGAAACAACAGCATGATTGCTATAAACATTAATTTGTGGATGTTCAGAAAAATTCATAAAAGCATTCTTAGCTAACGGGTGAAGATCTAGCTGCTCTAAAATATCGTCCTGTTTCATTTCTTTAAGAGATTGATAAAACATCCAGATGGTTTCGTTCTCTTTTGGCATGTTAAAGTGTTCAATTCGTTCGGTTTGATTCGTAGCCTCTTTATACATTAACATCTCATGAACTCCTGGCCGTTTTTTCTCTATCATTCCCATAATACAGATTCACATGACAAAAAAAATAACCCTTTATGTTTAAAGGGTCACTGTACTAATACTTTTTACTTTTTTCACAACTACTCTATCTCCTTGTGCAGGTGGATGAGAAGTTAAAAGAAACTCAACAGGCAAACTCGATTCGTTTCGAACTTGATGGGTTGTCCCTGCAGGAATATCTAACCCTTGATGCGCGCTAAGGATAATTTCTTCACCATCTTTTTCGATCAACAGTTCTCCGTTTAAAACAAAGAAGAATTGATGAGAAAACACATGATAATGTCTTACCTCAGCTGTTTGTGGTGGCATTCTTTCTTGTATGATGCTTAGGTTTTCTTGCTTTAGAAGGTGCCAGCCATCACATGCATCTCCCCATTGATAATGTTCTGCATTTAATGTACTTTTCTTTGCCATACACCCTCCAATTATTTATTCAAAACGTCCTCCAGGTTTATCTTCATCCTTTGTGCACTAGGTGGACAAGTTAAGTTATACTGAAAGACTTTTTGGTTAATGGTCTCTACGGTCTTTTTGATGTTGAATTCTACGGTATACGTTTTTAGCTCCTCTTTTAGTACGTCTATCTCTTGACCAAGTTTCACCCAACTCGGGAGAATGTTATTATCTTTCATTACTTTATGAAGACGCTTCTCAGGATTATAAGTAAGATCTTCATCTAGATTAAGGGGCTTTCCTAAGCCTTCTAGATCATCAAATGCACCTTCTTTACGGGCACGGTTAACGATAGCTGTAATGTGATCTTCATAAAACCAAGCATTGGTTTGCTCGTCTTTCATTAAGATTTCACGTTGCTGCAGTTCCTTTTCAAGCGATGGTTTTTTGTTCATTACAAAAACCTCCAGGAATAAATTTATTTCTATACTTATACATTATGTTTTTTATTCCTATTCCCTTGGAAAAGTTATGGCAGATTTATTGCAAAATTGTGTACAAATTGAGAACGCCTTTCCTACGAGTTAACTTCATCCAAGTTCAATTATAGGTAAACCTGGAGTTCACTAAAGAAGAAAAAAGGAAGCGACTGCTCGCTCCCTCTCTATTACACGCTTATTTATTTAAGAAGTACTTCTCAAGATCATCTAACATTAAGTTTGCAGCCTTTACTCCACCTGCTGTATTCCAGATTGCATCACTTACTTTGTATGCTTTATCTGCTTTTACAACTTCAAGGTTCTTCCAAAGCGGGTTGCCTGTCCATTCTTTTTCTGTATCAGTCGCTTTTCCATCACCTTCTTCATAAGTGAAGTAGAACAAAATATCACCATTCATATCAGGAATACGTTCTTGTGTAACTTCTTCCATAAAATCATCTTTGTTTTGATCACCAGGACGAGCAAATCCAATTTGATCAAGAATGACACCAGAGAATGAATCTTTGTGATAGATACGAGATGTTCCTGGCAAGAAACGAACCACTGAAACCTCTGTTTTTAATTGATCTGCTGCTTCTTTCTTCAAATCTTCAATACGCTTATCGAATGCAGCTAGAACTTCTTTACCTTTTTCTTCTTTATCTAAAGCTTTTGCGTATAGTTCAAAGTTGATCTTCCAATCACCACGAAGCTCTTCAGCGAAAACAGTTGGCGCAATTTTATTTAGTTCGTCATATTGCTTCTCTTGACGCTGTTTGTTTCCGATGATTAGGTCAGGTTTTAAAGCTGCGATCTTCTCAACGTTTACAGTACTCTCGTCACCTACGACTTCAACGCCATCCATGTCACTCTTGATATGATCATACCAAGGATCACCCAACCAAGATTTAACGGCTCCAACCGGTTTTACGCCAAGAGCAAGTACGGCTTCAGTACCTTCGTTTGTTAAGACAACTACTCGCTTGTTTTCCTTAACTTCTGTTGTACCCATCGCATGTTCAACTTTATAGGAAGAAGAGGATCCTCCTGACTTTTCTTCTTTTTCTTTATCTTTTCCTCCACATGCTGCTAGTGCAAGCATTAACGTTAACACAGCTGCGAATGCAAGCCATTTGTATGTAATTTTCTTCATAGATTTTCTCTCCCCTTTTTATAATGTAAATGATAATGAGAATCAATTACAATTCGTATCATAAACTGATATGAATACGTTGTCAATAACTAAATGATAATGATTTTCAAAGTCATTGACAGATACACACTTTACTTTTAAACTGATAAATGAGAATAACTTTCATTATTAAAAGAGGCTCTAATGAACGGAATATTATACGGAAATAAAATTAAAGCAGCTGGACTTATCCTAGGCGTAATGATTGCGCTCATCATTATGGTGCTGAGTGTCGTACTTGGCTATACAAATACTTCACTTAAACAAGCCATTGAAGCGTATACGGCTTTTAACGGGTCGAACGAACATTTGATTATTCAACTTTCTCGGGTTCCGCGTTCACTTGTAGGTATGGCTGTCGGAATCTCATTAGGGATTGCCGGAGTCCTCATGCAAGCGCTCACTCGAAATCCGATAGCTTCTCCAGACATTTTTGGTGTGAATGCTGGTGCCGGATTCTTTATTGTTTTTGGTGTTACGTTCCTTGGGATCTCATCTATACAGCAATTCATGTGGATCGGTTTTTTAGGAGCTGCAGTTGCTGCAGGATTGGCTTATGCATTAGGTTCCGCCGGACAAGGTGGACTTACACCCGTCAAACTAACACTGGCAGGAGCTGTTATGGCCGCACTTTTTGCATCCCTCACGCAAGGTATGCTCGTCACCAATGAAAAAGCACTAGATGAGGTTTTATTCTGGCTCGCCGGTTCAGTTGAAGGAAGAAAACTTTCTATGCTAGCAGCAGTCTTACCTGCACTCATTATCGCTTGGATCATATCCATCTTATTATCAAGGCAGTTAAACGCCTTTGCGCTTGGTGAAGATGTTGCTATCAGTTTAGGTCAAAAAACAGTAGTGTTTAAACTAGCGGCAGCTCTCATGGTGATCATACTTGCCGGAGGATCAGTTGCGATAGCTGGACCTATCAGTTTCATAGGGATCGTTGTTCCTCACTTTGCTAGATATTTAGTAGGAAATGATCACCGCTGGATCGTGCCATACTCTGCCATCATAGGTGGTATAATGCTCGTCGTTGCAGATATAGGAGCACGTTATATCATCATGCCTGAAGAAGCACCTGTTGGGGTTGTAACAGCTCTGATTGGTACACCATTCTTCATATATATTGTTCGAAAAGGAATATTTCAAAAATGAGAAAGTACTGGGTCTTACAGCGTAAATCATTTTCTTTTTTAGTTGATAAAAAAACGACTGTTAGCATATTTGCTCTCACTCTTGCGGCACTAGCTGCTATGTTAATTAGTATTGGTATCGGTGATATGTATATCCCACCGTGGGATGTATTTCAAGCGTTATTAGGAACAGGAATGGATATTAACCAGCTCATCATACTTGAGTTTAGACTTCCAAGGGTATTGGTCGCTTTTATTGCAGGAGCCTCACTTGCTCTCTCAGGTGCCATCTTGCAAGGTATTATCCGCAACCCGCTAGCCTCTCCAGATATGATCGGAATAACTGGTGGAGCAGGTTTTGCAGCTGTCGCTTTTCTAACGATGTTCAGTGATGATTCTAATAACCTATTATTAAGCATCAATTATTTACCATTGTTCGCATTTGGTGGCGCGACGATTGTTGCTTTCTTGATTTATGTATTAGCTTGGAAAGACGGCGTAACACCAATACGTCTCATATTAATCGGAATCGGACTCATGGCTTTATTACAGGCTCTAACTACGCTCATGATGCTCATCGGCCCGATCTATAGAGCGAGTCAAGCCACAATATGGCTTACCGGAACGGTGTACGGTACGTCCTGGAACGAAGTAAAAGCATTGCTGCCTTGGTTTATTGGAATGTTACCTATCTTAGTCCTTCTCGTACGCCGATTGAACGTTCAAGGATTTGGTGATGATCTTACAAAAGGAGCAGGAATCTCCGTCCACCGTGAACGATTCTTACTTTTAATGGTCTGCACGGCTTTGGCAGGTTCTGCAGTTGCATTTGCAGGAGCGATGGGGTTTGTTGGACTTATCGGACCACATATCGCTAGAAGAATTTCAGGCTCGTCGTTCGGCGGCTTGCTCCCAGCTTCAGCTTTGATCGGTGGTATCATGGTCGTTTTGGCAGACCTTGCCGGACGTACCTTGTTCTCACCTTTAGAAGTACCTGCCGGTGTTTTTACAGCGGCGATCGGTGCTCCCTACTTTATCTATCTATTATTTAAAAACCAATAACAGGAGTGGATGACAGATGGCTGTACTAACAACCTCTAACCTAACTTTAGCTTATGGAAAAGAACCGATTATCGACGAGTTGAACCTGCAGATTCCTAAAGGTAAAATCACCGTCTTGATCGGAAGCAATGGTTGTGGAAAATCCACTCTATTACGCTCTATGGCAAGACTATTAACTCCTAAAGGTGGCCATGTTTTGCTAAATGGTAAAGATGTAGCGAAACGGTCTACAAAACAAGTAGCAAAAGAACTGGCGATCCTGCCGCAAGGACCCATTGCTCCAGAAGGGTTAACTGTTCTACAACTTGTGAAACAAGGCCGCTTTCCTTATCAATCATGGCTGCAACAATGGTCACAAGAAGACGAACGAGCTGTAATGAACGCGCTTTGTGCGACAAACCTTATTCCTTATATGGAAACACCTGTTGATTCACTTTCAGGTGGTCAGCGTCAGCGTGCTTGGATCGCTATGACACTGGCTCAAGGAACAGAGACGATTCTATTGGATGAACCTACTACCTACTTAGACATGACACATCAAATTGAGATTCTTGATCTGCTATTTGAGTTAAATGAAAAAGAAAAGCGAACAATAGTTATGGTGCTTCATGATTTGAATCTTGCTTGCCGTTATGCTCATCATATTGTTGCGATTCAAGATAAAACAGTCTACGCAGAAGGTGCACCTGAAGAAATTATGAACGAACAATTAGTGGAAGATGTATTTCAGATGTCGAGTACCGTGATTCCTGATCCAGTTTTCGGCACACCAATGTGTATTCCATATGGAAAGGGGCGAGTCGTTCGACATGTCAATACTCCTCAGTACGCCTAAGTCAAACGGTTGGACAGCAGAAGAAAAAAATCATATCAGTTCGAACTATCGTTTCTCTTTTCAAGCACCATATGAGAATGAAGTTGTCGTTTCTGCCGAACAGCTGTTGAACGCTGAACATCTGCTTCAGTTTTTGGATCAAACAGGACCGCGAATCGGTTCGAACAAACGGCCTGTAACAGCATCTCTATTCTTCAAACGCTATGCGTATTGCAGTTTAACTTCCTGTTTATATGGAATGACTATTCTTAATAAGTCATTCGATATGAACATAAAAAATGTATATCTTATCGATCACAATTCCGACAGCATGTGGCTTCCATCATTCACACTGAAAGATGCGTCTGCTCGCATCGCTGACGAAAACAGAGCAGATTGGCGCTCTTCTGTCATTGAAACACTTTTTAAAGAAAACATGTCTGTCATGTTGAATCATATTGCGAGCACGGCACGCATCTCAAAAGCAACTCTTTGGGAGAACGCTTGGATCTACATACGCTGGATATATGAAACATGGCTAACCGAAGAGCATCCAGCAGAAGTTAAGCAAAGAATTCAAGAAGATTATGCGTTCTTTATGGAAGCACCTGCATTTCATTTTGGGTTAACAAAAAACCCGTTCCATCGTTTTACAGCCCCCATCGGCTGTGGACCTACTAAGACTCGTAAGACTTGCTGCCTTTATTACAAAACAGATAACGGGACTTGCTGTTCTACATGTCCAAAGCGATAAAATCGAGGCTTTCGCTCCTCGATTTTTTGTTTTTTCTTGATTGATTTCGGGTAATTTAGTATAGATAGATTGATTGGAGGCGATTGGATTGATGTGGTTATGGATTTTCTTAGCAATATGCGCAGTTACAGCTCTATTTATTTTGATACCAGGAATTAAAGCGATGAAAGAATCAATGGGTACTGTTCAACAAATGAAGAGCACTGGTGACAGCATTACCGCTCGGATGAATGATGTGAAAACACAGCAGCAACTTCTTCAAGAAAAGAAAGATTACTTAAGATATGACATTTACCAAAAGAAAAATAGTTTTTCAGCTGTTAAAGAAGGGTTTACAGATTTAAAAGATACCTTTAAGAAAATAAAAAACTAAAGGAATAAGATAACCATGCGGATTACAACTTTTGTAATGGCTGCGATCGAACAGCCTGCAGATGATACATTGAGTGAATTGACCGAGGAGGAATTGCCACCTTTTGAGATCTCAAAAAAAGGGTTGTACACCGTTTATTCCTTGGAATCAGGTGCACGATTAATTAAAGACGAAAAAGATACGTGGTATGCTTGTACTTCTTTTGAAAGAAAAACGCTTCATGAGATCAAATATGGCAGACAGCTCTTTGCACCACCCTATACGGATATCCCTATGGAAGAACTTTCTTTTGTAGAGTTGCTAGAGCGAAATAATTGGACTCCGTTACACGTTCATTATGATAAAGCATTGTGTCATGTCATAGTTGAAGTTGAGGACATAGATTCCGTTTCATTAGAATTTCAATCCAGACTAGCACATGCTGATGGAGATGACGATCCGCAAGTTGCACACTCTCTTCATTACCTAGAATCTAAGCTGAACGGTAAACGCACCCGATTTATTTCAGGCTGGGAATCTCATTCTTTTGCAACGATTACGGAAAGTGAGGAATTTGCTCAAAATATTCTTCTTCCTACGTCTTCTTGGCTCTATCTTTTGTATTTTGAACATTTTCTACATCACAAAGGGTCGGTTCCATCAGACCAAATGATGCCAAGATTATTAGGTAATCTGTGGGCTTCAACAGGATATGAAGTTCCTTACAATAAGGAACTTCTGCAGATTAAAAAGTTATAAATAATAAGCCTCTAGCATTAGCTAGAGGCTTATTATTTATTTTACGACAAGTTTTGATACCATATCCGCATGACCGTTTCCACAAGGAACGCTGCATCGAAGAGTATATTCACCAGGCTTTAAATTTACAACATCAGAAGAACCACCTGTTACGTTTACGTCTTCTCCCTCAATCATGACACCGTGGTTGCCATCAACGTTTTCAAGTTTAAGAGCTACGTCTTTATTTGCTGGAATTTCATACTCTTTTTTATCAAATTTAAAATTACTAGCTTCAATTGTGATTGTTTCTTCAGCATTCTTTGTGCTTTTTTCTTTGTCTTTACTTCCACCGCAAGCTGCAAGTATTCCAATAGCAAGAACTGCGATCGCTGCAAGCCATAAAGATTTTTTTAGCATGGAAAATCCCTCCTAGAGTCTTTCTTCCTTCATTATAACCCCATTTTACAACAACTAGTATGGAGAAACTGTGACAGATAACATATGCGAAAAAAATAGTCCGTAGTTGCCGGACTATTTTTCTAATTTTTTATATTCTTCATGAATCTGTTTAGAGGTTTGATCGATCTCTTCTCCCCAATGGTCGTTCACCTTAGTCAGGATAACCTTTCCTTTCTTATCGATCAGTGCGTAGCCACGCTTAGCCACACTGTCCCCTTTCATATCTAGGTGATCAATGAGCTTAAATTTCGGATCTGATAAAAAGGGAAATTCAGGTTTCATCTCTTGATGAAGAACAGACAAATGCTCAACCGTATCAGAGCTTACCGCATAAATATTTACATCCATATCTTTAAATCCACCAATATTTTCATTCAGCTGAACCAGCTGCTTTTGGCAGAGTCCTCAGCCTGCTGTTGTAAATAAAAAAATGAGTGATGGTTTGTCAGATGGAAAAACAACCACAGGTTCACCGTTTTGGTTCTCTAGCTTTGCTTCTTTTAGTTTTGAATCGTTTCCACACCCAGCAGCCACAAGCATAAGAACGATAGCTAAGCAAATACTGAAATTTTTATGTATCTTTTTCATGCCAATCTCCTTTCGGAAAAATTTTAAAACAATTAAGTATGGTAATCTATAAACTCTA
Organism: Fictibacillus tiangongensis; assembly: GCF_048083785.1. Taxonomy (GTDB): domain Bacteria; phylum Bacillota; class Bacilli; order Bacillales; family Fictibacillaceae; genus Fictibacillus. The sequence continues at coordinate 1,356,246 of NZ_CP182294.1, read as the reverse complement.
TGATCTATCTTTTATTATAATGGTAAATGGTAGAGCATATACAATAAAACTTAAAATGAAGGATGTTTACATGTTTAAAACTAAATTGCTAGTGTCAATATTTAGTGCCGTACTCTTTATATCTGGGTGCAGCTATCTAAACGCTGAAGATGGAAAACGAATCCCTGTAAAAGTTGAAAAGGTTGTTGATGGAGATACGATTAAAGTTCGAGTTGATGGTAAGTTAGAAACGGTGCGCTTTCTGCTCGTTGATACACCAGAAAGTGTTCATCCTTCTAAACCCGTACAGCCTTTTAGCAAAGAAGCTAGTAAACACACAGAAAATATGCTAGAAGAAGCTGATGTTCAGTTAGAGCTTGGAATAGGAGAACGAGATAAGTACGGTCGTCTTCTCGCTTATGTCTATTCAGATGGACAAAGCGTTCAAGAAAGCCTGCTAAAGAAAGGATTCGCACGTGTAGCCTATGTGTTCGAGCCGAATACGAAGTATGTAGATCAGTACGAAAGTATTCAAAAGCAAGCCCAGAAAGAGGGTGTAGGTATTTGGAGCATAGAGAACTATGTTCAAGAAGAAGGTTATATATCTGATGAAGAAGAACAACCTAAGAAAGCAACAAACCAAGAATGCACGATAAAAGGAAATATTAGCTCTTCTGGAGATAAGATTTATCACCTGGAAAGTGGACGATATTATAAAATTACAAAACCAGAAAAGTGGTTTTGCACAGAAAGAGAAGCCGTTGATTCAGGTTTCAGAAAATCTAAACAATAAGAAAAACGCTAGTGACAATTATTGAAGTCACTAGCGGTTTTCTTTGTTAACAACAATCGTTCTGTCCGAGCATTACAAGACCTGATCCATGTTTAGAATCTTCAAAGTCTAGTTTTAATGTGGAAGTCTGTTCTTTGATTCTTGGATCAAAAGCCACTCGAATTCCGTTAATCTCTTCAATAATGTCTGAGTCTTCAGGCTCATCCAGAGCCAGGCCAAGCTTAGGACCGCCTCAGCCCATACCTGAAAAGTAAACTCTTATTCCATTGGCGTCGTTCATTTCAAGCACTTCTTCTATATATTTCTTTGCGCTTAATGTTATTTCCATAACCATCACCTCTTATAAGAAGTATAACGCAGATGTGTGGTCATCGTCTAAGAAAGGGATTTATCAATTCAGTATATAGGTAGAACTGTATATCAAAGGTGTCCACTGCAGAAGGACAAAGTTGGTGAAAATGTAATTGTCTAGGGTCTGTCCCCCCCTCGCAGTTGTTTCAGCACTTGCTCGATATCTTTGGCTGTGAATCCGCAGATTTCCATCGCTTCAGACACTTTCGCAGCGATGTTTTCTTTCCCTTGGTGTTCTTTAATGCGCAGAAGCAACTCATTCACTTTTGCAGCATTGTATGTTTCATGATAGTTCTTAATAAATGTATCCATCTTCATTTCACTCCTTTCGTTTTATTTGCGGTAGCCATATATATGTTCTGTACATCCCTCGTTAGAATTTGTCTATGCAATTTATTATCTGAAGAATAATAAAAAAGCCTGATCATAATACCAGGCTTTCACAGATAGATCCGAATGAATAGTAATGACTATTTCTTTTTCACTTTATAAAGAATGAACAAAAAGATGACAACTACTGCTATTATCATAATACCGCGTGTGTAAGGAGCTGCGATTGTTTTAATATCTTCCCAGTTGGAGCCAAGACGGCTACCCAATTCAATAAAGAAAATCGACCATGGAATAACAGCTAAAGTTGTAAACAATGTAAACTTAGCGAATGACATTTTTGCGATCCCTGCTGGAATGCTGATCGCATGTCTTACAACCGGAATAAATCGTGCAAAAAAGATAACGCCTGTTCCATATTTATTGAACCATCTCTCCGATAGATCGATCTGCTTTTTAGAGATTAGTACATACTTTCCATATTTCTCAAGAAACGGACGGCCGCCGTAATAGCCCATCCAATACAAGAAAAGCTGTGCTAATGTTCCTCCGATCGTACCGGCAATCACACTCAACGTGAAGTTCAAGTGTCCCTGGGACACCATATATCCTCCATAAGATAACACCAACTCACTAGGAATCACTTCAACCATCAAACCAAGCGCGATCCCTAAGTGTCCTAAACTCATAATCCATTCTAATAGAGAAATCACTAAATCTTTCATTGTATCTCCTTTAATTTTTTCATTGGCTGTTTTCGTATTCGATTCTGATTGATGAAAGTAGTTGACTTCCACTCCAGCTTGCTTGCTTTCCATGGGGCGTACGGTGAGCCTCCTGCCGCTAAGCGCCATTAGGAGTCTCCACCTGACTAGTTGCAGTGGCTAGCCCCTCGAGGTCAAAAGATGAAAGGTCCAAGAAGGCAAAGTGCACCTTCATAGCCCATTCATCTTTTGCTGGTCGGGGCTGAACGAGCCACTTTCACTTTTCGAACTGACCGCTCGTCCCATAGGAGTCAGCAACCTTCCGTTTCAGTCAACTTGCATAAGAAGTGCACAAGATTCATTAAATAGCAAAAACCTTTTAGAAAACAGCCTCAAGAATTCTTTTCATTTTATTCCGATAATAAAGCCAGTCCAAGCTGCTACTAATCCTAATATGTATGTAAGAAACAAATACGTTAGACCTCTTTTAGCATGGTTCTTTAATAGAGTAACAGCTTCAAATTGCAAGGTGGAGAACGTGGTAAGAGCTCCCAAGAACCCGGTCGCATAAAGTGAACTCATTAAATCGTCTCCCTCTTCTGCTACATACCACCCTAAAAGAAACGATCCCACGATGTTAACAGCTAAAGTACCCCATGGAAAATCACTGTTGATTCTTTGACTAACTAAGAAACGAATAACTGCACCCAATGCTCCACCTGCGGCTACTGCTATCGTTTGTCCTATCATTGTTCTGCACCTGCTTTACTGCGTGTAATCAAACCCAACTTCATTCCAAGGTATATCGCGATAACACCTGTAATTGCACTTGCTGCAAAATACAAGAATGCGGTCCTATAAAGCTGTTTCTCAATCAATAACACTATTTCTGTATTAAATGTCGAAAATGTTGTAAAAGAACCGATTACACCTGTTTGCAGAGCTAATATGAGATAGTTGTTCTGAATTTTTTTCACACCATATATAACAAACCAGCCTAAAATAAAACTGCCGATTACATTTACAATAAAAGTAGGAAAGGGAAAAGATGCTTCTGGATTAAAAAGAAAGAGACCGCACCAAAAACGCAGCAATGCCCCTACGATTCCACCCAATGCCACTGCAAGTATCTTCATTTAGGAAAAATCCTCCTGTATGTACAAAAAGATTAAGACATTCAGCCTTAATCTTTCGTAACTTCTTTATTCCAGATTAAATTTGCACAATACTTGATGATGTCCCGTCTCCTAATAATTCCGATAAAATGGCCGTCATCATCTGTAACAGGTATAAAATTTTGATCGGTAGACAAAGTAATAAGATCTTCCATGTTAGAGTTGATAGAAACAGAAATATTGTTTATACGCTGAGGTACATTCACTAACTTTGTCTTTAGAACTTCATCATACCCTTTGTCAAAGGCTTCTCTAAGTTTCCATAGAAGATCGCCTTCTGTTAACGTTCCTATGTAACGGCCTTCTTCTGAGACAAGAGGCACAGAGGTGTACTTGTGGTAGGATAACTTTTCAAGTGCCTGTCTCATCGTTGCTTCTGGGTTCAAATACTTCACTTCATCTTTAGGCAACAAATAAAAAGCAATATTCATGTTAGTACGCGCTCTCCTTTTTAAGCCTGATTCACGCTTATTTAAACGCTTAGATAAAAAATACCTTCTTTATTATACCAAAAAGGACTTCTATCTGCTTTATAAATCACTACCCTTTAGATATTCATTTTAGACGATATATTTCATATCTGCTGAAAAAACCTTAAATGTAACAAATAACATTTTACAAATCGTAATCATTACGCTTATAATAAGTAAGGATTGTTTGAAAGGAGAGAAAGATAAATGCGAATAATAAGCTTACTAAGCATAACGATATTGCTGATTCTATCAGCAGGATGCGGTAATAATAGCACATCTGATAAAAAAGACGGTACATTGAAGATCTACACGACCATGTATCCTTTAGAATATTTCACTGAAAGAATCGGAGGCAAACATGTAGACGTATCTTCTATTATACCTCCTGGTGCTGATGCACACACGTATGAACCTTCTACCAAAAAGATGGTTGAAATGACTGAAGGTGATGCTTTCGTTTACAACAAACTTGAGTCTGATGAATTCTCATCTTCTGTTGCAGATACATTAAAAGAAGAAAACATGCCGATCATCGACGGTGCTAAAGGAATATCCTACCACGAACCTGCAGAGCATGAAGGCGAAGATCATGCTGCTGAAGAAGAACATGCACATGAAGATGAACATGCACATGAGGAAGAACATGCTCATGATGAAGAAGAACATCACGATCACGGTTCACTAGATCCTCATATTTGGCTTGACCCTGTTCTCGCACAGCAGATTGCAGATAACATTTATAACGGACTTGTAAAATTAAATCCTGATGCGAAAGATGACTTTAAAAAGAATCATGAAGCACTCATAACCGATTTAAAAGAATTAAATTCTTCGTTTAAAACAAAAGTTGAAAACGCACCAAAGAATTCGTTCATCGTTTCTCATGCCGCATATGGCTATTGGGCAGAACGTTACGGACTAGAACAGATTGCGATCAGCGGTCTCTCACCATCACATGAGCCAAGTCAGCATCAGATCGAAAAGATTATTGAAAACGCCAAAAAAGAGAAGACTAGCTATATTTTATTTGAAGAGAACGTGAATAATAAAGTAGCTGCGATGATCAAAAAAGAAGTCGGTGCAGAAACTTTAACTCTTCATAACTTAGAGACATTAACGAAAGACGATATTAAAAAAGAGCGAGATTACCTATCAATCATGAACCAGAACATTGATACACTTTCAAAAGCATTACAATAATACAAGAACGCCTAGGAAAAAAATTTCCCAGGCGTTTTTTTAAATCGCGTCAAGCATCTTAAACTGAGAGACGACTAAGTGATAATAAATGCCTTCTGCACGCATAAGTTCCGCATGACTTCCTTGCTCCATAATCTCACCGTGATCGAGAACAACGATATTATCTGCTTCTCTGATCGTAGAAAGACGATGTGCAATGATTATGGCTGTCCTTCCATTTAACAGCGTCTTTAGGGCTTGTTGAATCTTTTGTTCAGATTCGGTATCGATACTTGCGGTCGCTTCATCAAGAATTAAAATATCCGGATCTGCAAGCAATGCTCTTGCGAAAGAAAGAAGCTGTCTTTCACCGACCGATAAAACATTTCCTCTTTCCTCTACTTCTGTTTCATAGCCATTAGACAGCCTCTCAATGAACGCATGTGCTCCGACTGCTTTTGCTGCATTCTTAACATCTTCGTCAGAAGCATCAGGTCTTCCGAAGCGAATATTCTCTTTGATCGTTCCTGAAAAGATAAAAGTATCTTGGAGAACGACACTTACTTTTTCACGAAGACTCGCTAGATTAACGTCTTTTAAATCTTTTCCATCAATCTCTACCGTACCCGCTGTCGGATCATAAAATCGGCTGACTAAGTTCGCGATCGTCGTCTTCCCTGACCCTGTATGGCCGACTAGTGCGACTGTCTGACCACCTTCAATCGTTAGATCGATGCCATCTAACGCTTTTCGATCAGCATTATAGGAGAACTCAACGTCTTTGAACTGAATTTTTCCTTTCATTTTTGTAAACGAATAAGCATTTTCTTTTTCGTGAACATTCGGTTTCTCATCTAAAAATTCAAAGATTCTTTCAGATGATGCCATCCCTACTAGAAGCTGATTGTAAACTTGACCGAGTCGAGAGATCGGCTCCCAAAACATACCAAGATAAAAAGCAAACGTAACAAACACACCTATTTCAAGTGCTTCACCTTGTATCAAGTAAGAACCAAACCACAATAGAATGACTGTTCCAATCGCATTGGACATTTCAACAAACGGTCTGAACAATGCGTTCTGTTGAGTTGCTGTTTTCCAGCTATCATATGTTTCATTGTTCACACCATTAAAGAAGTCCATGTTTTCTTTTTCTTGCGTGTACGATTTAGTCACTCGTATTCCTTGAATGCTTTCATTCAGATGTGAATTAAGCTTAGCTTGTTTAATACGTACCACTTGCCAAGAGCGTCTGATCTTTTTTCGAAGACTTGTTGAGATGAAGAACATCAGCGGCAAGATGACCATGATCGCCAGTGTTAGTTCTGGGCTGTAGATGAACATGATGACGATGATACCAAACAAGAGGATGATATCCATCAATACGTTGATAACACCGTTCGTGAACAAATCTTGTAACGAGTTCACGTCGTTAATGATGCGGACAAGAATAGAGCCCGCAGAACGCTGATCAAAAAAGCGATGTGACAGACGCTGTATATGCTTGAACAGATGCTGACGTATGTCGTAGATCACATATTGTCCGAGATAATTCATCCATTTGATCCGTAATGTGTTAGCACCCCAAGATAAGAGATAGAGGCCAGCAATCGCAACGATTAATATAACGAGAAGGTTCGTATCTTTGTTCTTAATCGCATGATCAAACGTCAGAACACCTATAAAAATAGGAACTACAAGTCTTACTGCAGTCGATAACATCATGGCGATAATCGCTTTTGGCAACAAGTTCTTGCTATAAGGCTTCATGTATTGAAACAATCGAATAATCTGACCCCAGTTGAACGGCTTATCGATTACTTGCTCTGAAGAATATTTAAACCGTGGTGTCTTCTTCGTTTGTGAACTCTTCTGCATCTTCCCTACACCCCCTGGCCGTTCATTTGAAACACTTTATCTTTGTCTTGATATTGAATATCATAAATTTTGCGATACGCTCCTGATTCTTCATGTATCAGTTCTTCATGTGTACCGCGTTCGATCACTTTCCCATTCGAGAGAACAAGTATCTCATCAGCATGTTTTAAAGAAGAGATACGGTGTGCAATAATAAATGTCGTTCGGTCATTCATCACTTCTTTTAAAGCCTTCTGAATTCTAAACTCTGTTTCCATATCAACAGCACTGGTCGCATCGTCAAGTATTAAGATCGTCGGATCAATAAGAATCGCTCTAGCAATTGAGATTCTTTGCTTTTGGCCACCAGATAGGCCAAGCCCTCTCTCTCCAAGTATCGTGTCATAACCATCAGGAAGTTCTATGATAAAGTCATGTGCTTGAGCGCGTTTCGCTGCATCAATAATGTCATCCATCTCTGCATACGGATTTCCATATGAGATATTATCTTTTATCGTTGACGAAAACAAGAACGATTCCTGAAGAACGGTACCGATATTTTTCCGAATCGTTCGTAACGAGTAATCTTCAAGTGGTTTGCCATCTATTGAAATCGTTCCTGATTCTGGGTTGTAAAACCTCGATAGAAGTTGAGTAATGGATGTTTTTCCAGAACCCGTGGCACCGATCAATCCAATCGTCTGACCAGATTTTGCTGTAAATGTAACATCCTTCAGTGCTTCCTTTTTCTCGTTCTTATAACGATGTGTAACATTTTCAAACTCCACTTCTCCATGAAAGCGCACCGTTTCAAGTTCACGATCTTTTCCTTCCATCTCAAGTGGTTCGTCTAACACTTCCAATAGACGTTCCCCTGATGCTTTAGATTGTGAGAACGTGTTCATGATAAACCCTAAGTTCATGATGGGTCCCATGATGTACCAGACAAGACTAAAGAACGCGACGAGCTCACCAGCTGACAGGTTCCCCTGAATAACAAGATAACCACCATATGCAAGCAGTAAAACGACCGAAAGATTTCCGATCAATTCCATAACGGGGAAGTACTTAGCCCAAATATGAGACGTGTTTAAGTATTGAGATTTATAATCTTCATTAGACGTGTCAAACTTATTAATCTCAAAATCTTCACGTGATAGCGATTTAACCGTATTAATTCCGCTAATATTCTCTTGAACCTTCGTATTGAGATTCGCCATAGATTTACGAATTCCACGAAAAGCGGGATGAACTTCTTTATCAAACTTGTAAACGACAATTGCGAGGAATGGCATCATACACAATGTGATGAGTGCTAACGGTATCGAGTAGAAGAACATGACGGAGAGACTGAAACCTACGATTAGTACAAAATTGATAAGCTGTGAAAATCCGAAAGAAAGAAAAAAACGAAAACCTTCAACATCTGCTGTTAATCTTGACATTAAATCTCCAGTCTTTGCATTGTCATAATAATCAAATGGCAGAAACTGCAGCTTTTCGTATAGAGATTCACGAAGTTCATAAACAGACCGAATTCCGAAAAGATCTCCATAAAACTGATGAGTGTATGTAGCTGCACCTTTTATTATCATCAGCAGAATAAAACCTATTGCAACGTATGGTACGGTTGAATATTCCCCTTTAATAATGATTTCATCGATGGTATATTGTAAGACCATCGGATAAACGACTGTGATTCCAGACACTAGAATCAAAGTCAAGATCGACCAATAAAAGTATTTTTTATATGGCCAATAAAAATCTTTTAATCTTTTAAATGTATCCAACCCCATCACCTTCCCCCTTCTAAAAATGAAAAGACAATATACATCATATAACAGAATAGTTAGAAAAAACTATCTATTTGCTCATATTCTTTACTAAAAACAAAATAAATAGTTCACTTTATTACCTTTCCTATAGTACGAAAAAAAGCCCCGATATATTCGAGGCTTTTCCTTTAACGCTTTCTTCTGAACGCGAAGAATGACACGATAGCGATCAAAATCACTAGACCAATAGTTAACGGAGCAAAATAACTTGGATTATTAGGTTTTTCTTTCTTTTCTTGATCAGTTAATGCCTTTTCACTACTATCTTCTTGTTTTTCTTGTGCATCGTTACTCGGTGTATCCTCTTCTGTTGCTTCTTCTTGTTTTTGTCGATCTACTGAGAACGAGTAGTTCCCTTCAATTACATGACTATCGGCACCAATGATTTTATAAGCAACTGTATAATTTCCATTTTCAAGCGGATTGGTAATCGCTCCAGTCATTTGATCATCTTCTACACTAATCTGAAGAGGAATCTCATTGTCCCCATTTTTTAATGTCATCGTACTTAATGACTCAATCTTTGTAGAAAACGTTAACACCACTGCTTCTAGATCTGTTGTAACCTTCTCGCCTTCAGCAGGGGTTGAAGTTTCAAGTTTAGAATGAGCAGACGCCGATAATGGCAGCTGGAATACAATCGTAACCAATAGTATTAAAGGTAAAAGTAATTTATTCATATGCTGACTCCCTGTCACGTATTTTCTTTCTACTTTCATTAAAACAAAGAAGATATGTTCTTCACAAGTATTCAGTCTTTACAAATCGTTGACACTTTCATAGTCAAACATACATTTAAAGCCTATTTTGATGGAATCTGGGCTCATGCCCACTTCAATTATGAAAACAGGCATAGGATATATGGAATTAACAATTGCAAGAATTAAAGGAGGAAAAATCGATGGGTTATTCTTATGGCAATTCTTTCGCATTGGTAGTAGTGTTATTTATTCTATTGATTATTGTTGGGGCAGCTTGCTTCTGCTAATAATGAATAGTGTGAAGGAAGAAAGCCGGCCATTTGCCGGCTTTTTCTTTTTGTACATAGGTTTTTTAACAGGGCTTTTTTTTCGTATACAAAGTAGCTTCCTGAACGTAGTTGATTTTCGTTACAGGCTGCTCGCTTTCCACGGGGCATGCGGTGATCCACATTCGAATGTTTCACATTTAAGTGTCTCACCTGCCCGCATGTCCCGTAGGAGTCTCGCACCTTCCACTCCAATCAACAGTCAAAGAAGTGAATATAATAAGATTTAAAAGCAACAATCCTTTAGAAAAGAGGATTTTGAAAAGAGCCTTTAAAAAATGGGAAACCACTAAAAAAGAAAAACTCAGCATTATTCTGCTGAGTCTTCTTCGCTGTCTTTTTCTAAATTACCGGTAACTGCTGCCGCATTCTCACCGTATTCTTCTTTTAAGTTCCAATATGCTTCCAGTGCACGTTGGCCGATGTATTTGTTGATCTTCTGGTTTCCGTTCTGTGGTGTACCTTCTGGAACAACTACGGCAAAAGCAATCTCAGGATTCTCAAATGGTGCGTAACCTACAAGCGTAAGATTATGCTTTTCCACAATGTTCCCCGTACGAGGGTGCCTGATAATACGCTGAGCAGTCCCAGTTTTCCCTGCTGGATTGTGGTATTTTGCAGGATCATCAAAATAGCCTTTAGCAGTTCCTCTGGATCCATGCATAACTTGCCAGAATCCATCTTGAACGCGTTCAATGTATTTTTGTTCAACATCAATCTTGTTTAAAATCTCTGGCTCAAAGCGTTTTAAGAGTTTACCATGACTCTTATCATCTGTTGCTGGTTCTCTAATCTCACGAACAAGATGTGGCTTAACGCGATATCCATCATTTGCAATAGTAGATACATATTGAACAAGTTGCATGGTTGTATACGTATCAAACTGACCGATACCTAAGTCATAGAGAGTAGCTGATTCTCCCTCAGGGGGTTTTCCTTCATACCCAACAGCTTCGTTTGGAAAGTCAATTCCTGTTTTTACTCCTAAACCGTATTGATTAAAGGAATAACGTGCTTCAGCGTACGTTTGAGTCCAATGTTCAGGACCAATCATGCGGTCCATGATGTTAAACATATAGACGTTGGAAGACATCATTAGTGCCTGTAAGTCTGTTATTGGGCCCATTGTTTTCCAAGAAGATTTATTCATTCCATCTTTTGTGAAAGGTTTATCTTCAATAACTTCTCCCATATGAACTAGTCCTTGTTGAAGACCAGTTAATACGGTAGCTCCCTTTACTGTTGAACCCATCTCGTAAGCATCAAACAAAGCTCCATAAGAATCATTTGTAAATTCTCCGTCTTCGTACTTTTTCCCTGCGATTCCTTTTATTTCACCAGTCTTAGGGTTCATCATAACGATGTAAGCTGAGTCTAGAAGATCATTTCCTCCTAGTGGCTTAGCTCGTAATATTTCTTCCTCAAGAATCTTTTCTAAATGAAATTGCAGTTCCATATCCAAAGTTAAAACGATGTCTTTTCCACGTTGTCCTGGAATCGTCTTAGGTTCACCGATCGTTGCACCTGTTTTTGGATTTGTCAGGTATACGGATTTTTCTTTAGTTCCTCTTAGAACATTTTCATATTGATCTTCAAGACCACTGATTCCCACTTGATCACTTCGATCATATCCCATGCTCATAAAGTAATCTGTTTTTGATTTTGGAATCTGTTTAACTTGTCCAAAAATGGTAGAACCACCGTATGGATAGATTCTTTTTGAATCCGCCATAATATCTACCCCTGGAAGGTCACCAAGATTCTCTGAGATCACGGAAACTTCCTCGTTGTTCAAATTCGTTTTAATTCGCTGTGCTGAATAGGCATAGCCTGTATCCATCGCACGTTTATAAGCGAGAATCTTAATATCTTTGTCAGTTAGACTTTTGATTTCTTCTTCTGTAATTTTATTGACGAGTGCGATGTATTGATCTTTGTCGCTTAATTTCTTTTCCTTCTTGCTAAGACGCTCATCAATCATTTCTGTTACATCATGTTTCGCGATGAAATAGTCTTTTTTATCGCGTTCTGTTATTTTTTTGATCTGATCTTCTGTAACCCCAAGGCGATCAGCTAGCCATTCTGCAATCCGCATCGTGTCTTTTGCTTTTGTATCTACTGTTTTCGTATATGTTAAAGAAAAGAAAGGTTCATTCCCTACGACCTCTCGGAAGTTGCTGTCTAACAGCTTTCCTCGTGGCGCTTCTTTCCTTGCGATAACTTCTTCAACTGCTTCAGACTCTAGTCGTTTTTCCTCTCCATTAACAATTTGGAGAACACCTAGCCTTAAAATAAGGACTGAAAAAAGAAAAAAGACGACCAAAAACAAGACATTTAAACGAAAGGGTACTTGCGACTTTTTCCTCTTTTTTTCCGGATCCGCTTTCGTTACCATCATTCCGCTCCTTTTGGAAATATTCCCGTTAATTTTACAATTATATTACAAAAGCATCTATCTATAGATTACTAGAAGTTGGTCACTATTCCAAGTCATTCGTTAAAAAAACCTTATCTTTTTTTGATAAGGTTTTCGTAAATTTATCGAACAGCTGCAGCTAATGATTTTGTTGGAACAGGACGGCCAAAATAGTAGCCTTGTGCGAGCTCAACTCCGCATCTTAAAGCGATATCTGCTTCTTCTTTTCGCTCAATTCCTTCAGCAAGTACGACAGCACCTATTTCTTTTGCGACATCAACGATTTTTTGTATCATATTCTCTTTAGATGCGTCTTCATCACAGAAAGAAATGATTTTACGGTCAATCTTTACATAGTCTGGTTTCAGCTCTTTTAATACAGAGATTGTTGAATGCCCGGCACCCAAGTCATCTAATGCTACTTTCATTCCTCGCTCTTGGTATGCTTGAAGGATGCTTTTTAAATGATTGATGTCTGCGATTTCTTCTGTCTCCACCACTTCAAAGACTAGATCATTCGGATCTACTCCTGCCTCAGCGGCTGCTTTAAATGTTGTAGCGAGACAATGCTTTGGGTCATAGATCGATGATGGAAGGAAATTAATGAATCGCTTCACCCCTGGCGAAACAGCTCCTGCGCTGTTTCGAATAGAAGTCATCCTGGCATTTCCGTCCAACAACGCCTGAAGCCCTGCTCGTTCAGCAAACTGAAAGAGTTCAAAGGGTTTAAATTCGAATTCCTCAGTTGATGGACGAAGTAAAAACTCATATCCAAAAATTTCTTCGGATTGCAACGAAACGATAGGCTGAGAATGCGTTGTGAAGAGCTGTTGTTGAATAATGTCATACAAATCGATATGCTTCACTCTTTCATAAAAGTTCTGAAAAGAGATCCAAGGTGTAAAAACACTCATTTCTTCCATTGAAGAAGTGACTGAACAATAATAAGATTCCACAGCAAGTTTGTTAAATGTTTCAAGTGATTTTATCATAAACTCTTTTAGTTCTGTAAGATTAATGTATCTTGCTGATGCAACATTACCAGTAAGAATAACTTCCAATCCGTTCTCGTTGAATAAATTTATTAAACTTTGCACTAGAACAGGATGATCGGTACGGATATGAAAAAAGCCACTTTCCGGAAAATCTCCTGTTCGGCGACACTGTGAGCATGACATATAAATAACCTCCAAAAAAAGAATTGCAAACTTTTGTAAAATTTGCTATTTTATAATTCTGCGCTAAAAAATGAAAACTTCATAAAGGGGGACTTATGGTTTACTGGATTCTTTTACAAAAGAGCTTTCTGCGTAACATGCAATACAAGGTGGCGCATCTAATCAATAATGCAGCTAGCGCAATCTTCGGATTTGTTTTCATCGCCATTTGGGTCGGTGTACTGCAAGGAAAAGAGAATGAAAGTCCCTATAGTGTCCTGGATATGACCTACTACATAGCAGCTGTACAATGTATCCTCTGGTTATCCGGATTCTTAACAGCAGGACTTAATATTCAAAACGGAGTAAGAAATGGTGCCATTTCTTTAGAACTCGCTAGACCAACAAACTTTTTTCTCTATGTTACCTCTCAAGAAGCCGGAAGATTATTGTATAACTTGTTCTTTCGCTCTCTTCCTATTGGGCTTGTTTTTTCTTTTACTGTAGGCTTTTATATACCTCAACACATACCGTCATACTTTTTCTTATGTATTTCTATTCTGTTTGCCATGATCATCTCTATAAACCTTCACTATCTAGTAGGAATAAGTGCTTGTTGGACAACGGAGATCAACTGGGCACATTTTGTGAATTTCACATTATTGGTGGGACTAGGTGGACAACTCGTACCTATCGATCTACTTCCAGCTCCTCTGTCTTCTATCACAACCTATTTACCTTTTGCCGGAGCCATCTATTATCCTGTCATGATATTTCTTGAGAAAGTTTCAAGTGAAGTTATCTTTATCCAGCTGGTTTGGGTCGTGGTTTTAACAAGCTTCAATCTCTGGCTAACTGAGAAGGCGCGCCATAAGTTAGAAATTCAAGGAGGATAAGTCATGAACCTTTATCTGAAACTATTATCAGGAAGTTTACGATCGCGTATGCAGTATAAGATGAACTTTCTTGTATCCTCCTTATCATACGGCTTGATCATGGCAGTGGACTTTGTTCTGCTTGCAGCAATCCTGCAGCGTTATGATGATGTTAAAGGCTGGAACCTTTATGAAGTGGGCTTGCTCTATGGAATCTCTTCTGTCGCTATTACTCTGTACAGAGTATTTTGTGTAGAAGTACATAATTTTGAACGATACATGGTCGAAGGTGAATTCGATAGTCTTCTCATCCGACCTGTCTCTCCGCTCTCATTACTTTTAACTAAGAATTTAGACCTGTCCCGAATAGGAGGAACGATACAAGGCATCCTAATCCTTGTTATTTCTATTATCGGTTTAAAACTTAATAACGTTGAATTATTTCTTTTGTTAATTTATTTACCCGTAACCATCGTTTCTGGAGTACTTATTTGCTTTTCACTCGGTCTGATAACGGCAACCATTGCCTTTTGGACACAAAGGATCAAAGATTTTCAAACCTTTACTCTGTATGCTCCTTTTAATGCAGCCAACTATCCGATGAACATCTATCCCGGCTGGTTAAAAATCATTTTTTTCACCGTTATTCCAGTAGGATTCATGAACTACACACCTGTTCTGTTTCTATTAAACAAAGGTGGTGACCTTTGGAATCTAGCATTACCACCACTCGTTTCTATTCTTTTTCTTTTCATTTCATTACGATTTTGGAAGTTTGGCATTCGTCATTACCATAGTACAGGAAGTTGAGGAGGGTTATATATGATTCAAGCTCAGCAATTAAATAAACACTTTAAGATTTATGAAACAAAGAAAGGCTTTATCGGGTCGTTCGCCTCTCTTCTTTCTACAAAGCATCATGTGGTAAGAGCAGTAGATGATATTTCTTTTTCAGTTGAAGAGGGTGAATTCGTAGGTTACATCGGGCCGAACGGAGCTGGAAAATCCACTACGATTAAAATGTTATCAGGCATACTTCATCCAACTAGCGGTGAAATTAAAGTAGGCGGATTAAGCCCGCAGAAAAAAAGAAAAGAAGTTGCAAAAAAAATCGGCATTGTATTTGGACAACGTACACAACTATGGTGGGATCTCCCGTTACGCGATTCATTTGATATTTTAAAAGAGATGTATAAAGTACCTGATCAGAAGTACCGTCAGTTTTTGAAGTTGTATGATGATATGCTTCAGATTGGAAAGTTTATGGACACCCCTGTTCGAAAACTATCTCTAGGGCAACGGATGCGCGGAGATCTGGCAGCAGCCATGATTCATGATCCAGACATCCTTTTCTTAGATGAACCTACGATTGGATTAGATGTGAATGCAAAAACCAGTATACGAGCCTTTTTAAAGGAACTGAACCAAAACGAGAAGAAGACCATCCTGTTAACCACACATGATATGGATGATATTGAACTGTTATGCAGCCGTGTGATCGTGATCAATCACGGACAAATTGTTTTAGATGGAACGCTGGAAGATTTGCGTAAAAATATTGGATTGCCAAGCGTTATGGAGATTCAATATCGTGTAAAACCAAACACGGCTGAGATTCAATTAGAAGGAATTGAAAGAATGACGTGGGAAGACGAAAAGTTAATTATAGATTATGACCGCTCTCTCCTCTCTTCGCCTCTATTACTTCAAAAAGTCACACAATGGGGCGAACCGGTTGATATACAGATGAAAGAACCAGATATTGAACAAGTTATTCAGAAGATATATTAAATAAAAAAGCTTGCGATAGAGGTCTGTTCCGTGTATTCTATCGCAAGCTTGCTTTTTATGTGTATGCCACTGTATGTGGATTTTTTATTCAGCGAGCCAGCTTCTTAAGTTATCTAATTGGTTCAGGGCATCTTCTCTTCCTTGGTCGTATAGAACTCCGAGTCGTTTAGGATCCCGCTCTATTCTTTTTACTATCATCTTCTCCATGGGACGAAGTACGAATAAATTTCCGCGTTTCTCTTCTTTCTCTATAAAATCAAGCGTCTCATTATACTTGATGTAGCGTCCGCGTAAACTTTCGTCGAGACCTGTGTATTCAGGATAGAATTTTTTCGTTACCCACGTCATTTTAGGCTTTTTCTTTCTATACCCCGCGTTTTGAGTCAGGACAACAACTCCTTTTTGGACGCCATCTTTCAAAGCTTTATGAACAGGTATAGGATCCGCAATCCCTCCATCCATCATCTGACCTCCTGCAAGCTCGACTACTGGTGCGATAAAAGGAATGGACGATGATGCACGTAAAACATTTGATATCTCCATCTCTTCGTAATCTTCTTTATTTAAATAAACGGGTTGGCCGGTTCTTACGTCTGTTACAACGACTACAAATCTTTCTTTCGATTGTTTAAATGCAGCGTAATCGAAGGGAACTAATCGATTTGGAAGTTCGTCAAATATAAAGTCCATGCCGAACAACCCTTTCTTCTTGAACAACCAGTTCTTATATGAAATATATTCAGGATGAGAGCTATATTCTAGATTCACCGTGCGATTTCTTCCGTGCTGACGTGATAGGTAAGATACAGCATTACAAGCACCAGCAGATGCGCCGATCACATACGGAAAATAAAGATCGTTCTCCATAAAAACATCGAGTACTCCTGCCGTATAAACACCGCGCATTCCTCCACCTTCAAGAATAAGTCCAGAGTTCTCCAAATTTGGCACCACCTATTGTTAACTACATTTATTATTTATGTTTTTAATTATATGAATAAACGACGTCTTAAATCCAGTAAAGTGATTAAAAAGATAGAAAAAAGCTTCTGTGAATTTCAACGTTATGTCTAGACTATCATTCCAAAGAAATCCTAGTATTCTAAAAAGCAGCATCTCTCAGAATTTCTTCTGTAGAGATGCCGCTATTATTGTTTATTGAAAATATTGAGCCAAGCCTGCTGTAATACCCGTTGCGGCTTTTGTTTGAAAGGAATTACTCTTTATCGTCACCTCATCGAACGGATTGGATAAAAAGCCCAGCTCTACTAGAACCGCTGGTTGCTTGTTCTCACGCAGAACGTGAAAATTCCCATACCTTACATTACCACCTTTTAACCCTGTCTTAGCTTGAATCAATCCCGCGTTTACGGAGTTTGCCAATTTCAGATCCTTCTGACCGTAGTAAAAGGTTAAGAGTCCTGAAGCACTTTTATCGGAAGCTGAATTATAATGCAAACTTACGAACGCATCAGCAAAATGATAATGACTGATCTCCACTCGTTTATTAAGAGAAATATACGTATTATCACTTCGAGTTAAGATTACTTTTGCACCTGCATTACTAAGCTGTGTGGCTAATAATCTCGCACTCATCAACGTCATAGCAGCTTCTTGTGTACCCAATGATCTACCAGAAGCACCTGGATCATTTCCGCCATGCCCAGGATCCACTACGATTCTTTTTCCCTTTAATCCCCCTAAGGTCGGTTTAGAAGTTGAAGGACTGTTAGAAGTAGGTGACTGTTGTAAAGCAACGAGCCATCCAGCTACCCAAGCACTTTTGCCGTTTGGCAGCTTGATTTGTACCCAGTCGTTCTTCGATTGAAGAAATGCGAACTCATCTCCTTGATTTGCATGGGCTACAATTAAGTAAGCAGTAGAAGGACCTTGCCTAATATTTACCCCATCTGACATGATGACAACTTTTTTGGCTATTGAAGAAGGTGGAGCAACAGGTGGTTTCGTTGCAGGCTTAGGATTTGTCACAACTGAAGACCCACCCGTTTGTATGGATATGTATTGACTAGATACCCAACCCTTTTTTCCATCCGAAGTTTGAATGTAAATCCAACTTCCTGACTCTGACAAAATTTGTACCGCCGTATCAAATTTCAGTGAACCAATGATCGGTGAAGATATATTTCCAGCAGATCGAAAGTTCAAATACGTTGCTGTTACTCTTCCCCACTTTCCGCTATTTACAGGTTTGGCTTCAGAAGGCTTAGGATTTGTTGGAGATGTACCTGTTTGGTTCAAAAGATAAGCACTGCTTACCCATCCTTTAATCGATCCATATGTTATTGAAGACCAATTACCTTCTTCTTTAATGATAGAAACGACGCTCCCATTCTTAAGTGAACCTACTGATTTATACTGTGTTCCTGCACCATTTCGGACGTTTAGGGAAGTTGCTGTTACTTTTGCAGTTTTCTTCGTTTTGGTTTCCTTTTGAGATGCTGTAGAGGAACTCGTTGTACCATTCGATACTATGTAAGCTGAACTAACCCACGCTTTTCTATCATTAAAAGATATGTTAGCCCAACCTTTTTCGATCTTGAATACAGTAACGATTGATCCCTTTTTTAATGATCCGATCTGTTTCGATGATGAGGAAGGTTCAGTGCGTACATTTAAGCTTGTTGCGTTAACTGTAGCGGTGTTGGTTGCTGCCGAGGCAGTACTAAGTGGAAAGCCTGCGATTAAAAGGACAACGATTAAAAAGAAGCACATCACCTTAGCATTCGATCTCACACGTTTCAACTCCTATTAAAATTTTCTTTACTAGCTGTACGTGTTATATCGTCATTTAAGAGGCATACTTGACCCTTTTCACTGCGTTTTAAGAACAAAAAAACACCCTAGCTGAAAATCACTAGAGTGTTACTTATTAAATCAATCCAAAATGCTTCAATCCATGATAGATGCCGTCTTCATCAACTGATTTTGTAACAAAGTCAGCTGCGTCTTTTGCTTCTTGTAAACCATTGCCCATAGCGATTCCTGTTCCCGCTGCTGTAAGCATCTCGATATCATTTAACGCATCACCAAACGCGTATACGTTTTCGGGCTTCATGTTCATCTCGTTCATAAACACCTGAATTCCTTTTGCTTTTGAACCACCCGTTGGCAAAATGTCCAACGCATTTTCATGCCAGCGTATAAAATCGAAAATGCCTTTGTATCCATCTCGATAAACATTTTCGTGCTGTTCCTGGCAGAATAATAAAACTTGATAAACTTCATTTTCCTTATAAAATCCTGGGTGGAACACGGGATAACTTGGCATGAGATTAAACGTACAATTCTTAATGATCTCATGATTATCAGCATTACTTGTCGCTCTTTCATGATCAAGATAGACAAGAGGGTGACCTGCCTTCTCTGCTTCTTCTTCAATTTTAAGAATCGCTTCTCTAGATAACGGCGTCTTGTGGATCACTTCATCTTTAAAAACAACATAAGATCCGTTAAAACTTACAAACGAATCAACCTCTAATTCCTCACGAATCGGTTCAAACATGAACGGGCCACGTCCAGTAGCGATTGCTACATGTACGCCGTTCTTTTTCAACTGAATGATACTCTCTTTCGTGCTATCAGGAATTTTTTTCTCATCATTTACTAGCGTTCCATCTATATCGAAAAATACTATTTTGTCATTCATATGCATCGTCTCCTGTTGAAAGTTCTTCCCTACAATAGTGGTACGATTCTGTATAAATGTCAAATCATGCGTTTGTGTTACTTTCTTACAGATTGATTTACTTGAATCAATCCTTTTTCGGGCATGGATAGTAAGAATACTGTTAAAATAATGAGCATGCCACCAGCTGTTTGGTAACTTCCAAACGCCGTACCTAGCCAAATGACCGATACTAGCGTCGCCACTAAAGGTTCAGCGCTTCCGAGTAAACTCGTTTCTGTCGAGCTTATATACTTTAAAGAGTCTAAGTAAAGATAAAATGGCAATAAGGTACCGAATATCACTACAAAAGAGAGCATCCCAACCAATGAGAACGACCAATCGATCTCATTTGCTTGCCACGGCTGAGTAAATGTGGAAACAGCAGCGCCACCGAGCAGCATAGCCCAACCTACGATCATAGCAGAGGGATATTGCTTCAGCAGCCTTACAGGATAAACAGTATATACCGCAACAGATATTCCTGACAGAACTCCCCAAAAAACAGCTTTTTCAGAAACGGTTATCTCTTGTAAACTTCCGTTCGTTAATAACAAAAATGTTCCTGATAGAGCCATCAGAACTGCAATCCATTCTTTTCGTTTTGGCCATTTCAAGAATTTTAACGCAAAGTAAACCGTAATAAAGACCGGCCCTAAAAATTGAAGCAGTGTTGCTGTTGGTGCATTCCCCGCTTCTATACTCAAAAAGAACGTGAGCTGTGCACCAAGCATGCCCGTTAAAGAAAATACGATCAAATCCAATCTGTCTTTTTTATTTCTCCACACTTCAAATATGTTGTGATGAAAAGAAATAAGAAATAACAGCAGCGCTCCAGCCATCACCATGCGGACAGATACTAACCATGTGGCAGTCATTGCTGAATGTGAAAAGATCCATTCTGCCGCATTTCCTGAGAATCCCCATAGTGAAGCTCCTGCTAATGCAAGTCCTATACCTTTCCACCGTAAATTTTCATTTTGTTTCTCCATCGTACACCCTCTTCCCAATTACATTGTTCTTAAGAAAGATTCACAGATTTACTCCATATTTTTTCAATTCCTCATAAACGTGCATCCTTCATTCATTATAGAACGAATCAGTGAAAATCAAATACATTTTCTTTATTCTAATTTCTACAAAATTAGTTTGCTATGCAGGAATCAGCTAGAGTTCAAAAACTAGTCTAGTTTCAACAAAAGTCCCAACAACAGAAAGCACTGAGCGATAGAAACCGCTCAGTGCTTATCTAGAAAATAAAAATAGGGGGATGATGTATCATACGAAATTTAAGGGTTTTGGTGTCGGTTAAGGCAAAAATATGCGAATACCTATTACGTTCATCACCTAAGAAAAAACTTTTTCCATAAGTGCATAAATTTGTAAAATATATACAGACTAGTAGTACAAGGAGGTGATACATATGGCACGTAACAATAACTCTAACGAATTAGTAGTAGCTGGAGCACAAGCAGCTTTGGATCAAATGAAGTATGAAATCGCTTCTGAGTTTGGTGTTCAACTAGGACCAGACACAACATCCCGTGCGAATGGATCTGTTGGTGGTGAAATCACTAAACGTCTTGTTCAAATGGCAGAACAACAACTAGGTGGCGGATACCGTCGCTAAACTGCAGTTAACATGAAGAAGTCATCCACAATATGCGGATGACTTTTATTTATTGGCTGTTTTCGTAAGCTTAGTTGCTTTTGGAAGCGTTGATTTCCGTTCCAGGCTGCTCGCTTTCCGCGGGGCAGGCGGTGAGCCACATTCGAACGTTTCACTTTTAAGTGTCTCACCTGCCCACCTGTCCCGCAGGAGTCTCTCACCTTCCACTCCAACCAACTATCAAAGAAGAAAATACAAAAGATTTAAAAGCAACAATCCCTTAGAAAACAGGCTGTTTATTTATCTGACTTTATCTAGTTTGACTTGAATCAAGACTGGATCATGATCACTTGCTCGACCGTGTTCTTCCATAAACTGTGAATTGATATGAACGATGTCCACTTTTGTTTTCTTCGCCATATTATTCGTTACTAGAATGTGATCAAGAACTTGAGCATTTCCTTGATAAGAATACGTGTATCGTTCTTTAAAAGGAACTTTTTCAATCATGTTCGTCAATTCATTGCCTTTGACTTTCTTAAGAGTCTTCGTAAACTCAAAATCATTGAAATCTCCTAGCAACACTACTTTAGCATCCTTATCTTCACTCTTTACATTTCTAACAAACCCATTCACAATTCCCGCAATTTCTAAACGCTGCGCTTCACTTCCTAGGAAAGGAGGCTGATTTTTCCCAAACAGCGGCTGGTCTCCACCTTTTGAGTTAAAATGGTTGGCCACTACAATTACGCTTTCACCTTTAAACATAAACTGTGCTGCGACAGGCTTACGGCTGTTTTGGAATGCTGGATTAGTAGGATCGATCCGTCCAGGGTTTACAGTAAGCTTTCCATCTTTAAAACCAACTGCTTCTGTTGCTGTTCCTTTTGTTCCTTTTGCAAGGGAAACGCGTTCAGGATTGTAGATGAATCCAACACGAATGTTACCACCTGGAATCCCGCCATCTTGTCCATCAACTGGAGCAATATCTGTATACACATATTGCGGACCGCCTTGCGCTGTAATCTCAGCAATTAATCGGTCAGCACTTGCTTTTGCATCTGTGGTACCGTCATTCGTAGGGCCGTTTCCATCCTGCATCTCAACAAGACCTACAATATCAGGTGCATTTAAGTTACGAACGATTGATTTTGCGATACGTGATACTTTTTCGTCGCTCGTACTGTCACGTCCTTCTTCTAGTGCAGAGAAGTTCTCGACGTTAAAACTCGCGATCGTTAACTCTTTATGTTTTTCGTGAATTTTTGTAACTTCAGGTTTTGTTCTTCCTTCAACAAACGTTGGAAGCTCCTCACGATCAGCTAACACTTTATAGTTACCAAACCCGTAGCTCACAACACCTGTAATAGAGCCTAAGAAGAAATCTCCTGTTTTTGCAACAAACGATTCATCGTTAATATCGATAAATATTCGCTCAGGGTTGTAATCAAACTCTGTGATGTTTAGACCACCTGATGAATTAAATTCTTTTTGCTTCCAGAAATCAGGTACTACCACAAGTTCCCCGTAATTTTGAGGTGCAAGTACACCAGGATTTTTAACTTCTACAAGCATCCCTTCTAAACTTTCATAAAAATCAATGCCGTCTTCTTTTGGATCAAACACCCCAAAGTTATCATTATCGATCACTCTTGTTGGCTGTTGCAGACCAAACAAGCCGATGATCGTTGATTTTGGAAGTGTTTGTCCTTCTTGCAGTTTTGTGATGCGACTTGCATTAATTTCTGTAACAGCTAGATCTGTTTTCAACTTATCTGAATATCCTTCAAGTACCCACTCTTTTACTAACCCATCTACGGATACTAGATTACCTTTAGCTTGTCCGTGGTCTTTTTGGTAGACCAAGATCCCTTCAGATGTTCTGTAGTCTTTATCTGGCTTAACGTCTTGCATATAAAAATTATTGTTATCAACCACTTTTGTTACAATACCTTCAACGCCTTCTACTGCCTTGTTTGCAACAGGAGATTGATGTCCTGCTCCTTGAACATCATGGATACGAAGTCCAGATAGAGCTACTTGGTATTTAAATTCTGAAATGTTACTATTCTTTAATCCTTCCTTAACAGCAACAGCTTTAATCGTTACATCTTCATTTACTGTTATAGGAGCTGTGTAACGCGTGCTATCTGTAGTCGGATCTTGTCCATCTAATGTGTAATAAATTTCCGCGTCTGTTGTTGCGGTAGAAAGTTCGACGGAAGTTCCTTTAGAAACAACTTGTCCTTCAACAGAAGACTGGACTTCTTCGACTTGTGGTTCAGAAGGAGTTCCATCAACAAATTGATATTCATTTACATTTTTGAGTCCTGGTACACTAAAATACGCCTCAAGCGTTCCTTTAAGTTGAACTTTCTTCCCTAAGTTCTCAGGATGTTCAACGAGATTCAATGCACTTCTAGCAGCATTACTAGGCAACTGAACCGTCAGGATTTTCGTTTTATCTTTCTCGTTAGGCGAATCCGCAAGAGCTAAATTAGTATTCGCTGTAAATGGCCCCTCATGTTTGAATGAGATAGAAGACCCACTGCCTCCATGAACAGTTCCTACGATATACCCTTCCACTGTCTGGATTGATTTATCCTGCTTAACTAATGCTTCGCTAATCGTTAGAACGTCAGCAGCAGAAGCTGTTTGTTGCAGTGGCAAAACCATGCTAAGCACCATTACTAGCATGATACTTATATTTGTAACCCTTTTCGTCATTTTCATGAACATATCGTTCCACCTGCCTCACTAATAGTATGTAAAACATGTAAATCCATGAAAAATATAACACAATTCTGTCGATTCAATTGTTAGTTTTATATTAAAACAGTTAGAAAGACTTACAAAGAATTTACAATATAGGACTCTGGTATGATTTTCATCAAAAGAAAAGACAGTTTCCTCTGATTAATTTTTGATCAAAAGAAACTGTCAGTTTGTTCTATGAACGTTTAAATCTAGCGTGACTTGCTCAGCAAATAATTCAGGATTGTTTTCTTGGAGTATCGAAAGAAGCTTATCCTTTCCTGCTGAACCGTCCAGCCATCTTTCTCCAACATCTGGCTCTAACATTACTGGCATACGGTGATGATATTTTTCCATAGAAGAGTTGGACGCTTTCGTTAGAATAGAACAGGTAATTCTTTCTTCTGGCTGACCGTTGATTTCACCTTTCCACCTTGACCAAATTCCAGCAAATGCAAACGGCTTTTTATCTTTTAATGTAAATTGCAAAGGCTGCTTTTTAGTGCTGCCGTCCTCTAAAATCCACTCGTAGAAGCCGCTCGCAGGAATCAAGCATCTTTTTCGAAGAAAAGAGTCTTTAAAGCTAGGCTTTTCAGAAACGGTCTCACTTCTGGCATTCATTAATTTATTTCCTATTTTTGGATCCTTCGCCCAACTTGGAACAAGTCCCCAGTTCATATATCCGGCTCTATTTCCTGTGCTAGCTTTTATCACAGAAAGAACTTTCTGACCAGGAGCAATGTTGAAGCGTTGGTCATAATCAAAGTCATTTACTAAGTTAAATGCATCAATGATCACATCTTTTTCATAATAAAGCATATATCGTCCACACAAAATATATCACCCCGGGTTTAACTTACGGATAATGACGTCAATCGTGCAAAAACTAAAACAGGAGGTGAACACCATGAAAAATCCTGTTACTATTTATATGATTCTGCTATTTTGCATGATCTCATTACTCATTATCATCGATTGGTTCTTAGGAATTGCACCAGCAACGGTTATAAAAAAATCTTTTATGTCTTTCTTTCACTATGTTGATAAAGTCGAATATTTCTTAGTCATTACTTTGATCCTTTTACCTATCCTGACATTTATTCTGTCGATGTGGATGGAGAAGAAGCAAAAGACTTAAGTTTCTTTCTTCTCAATAAGAATACAATAATGAACAGACTCGGTAAAACAACTTGAAACGGAATATGGATAAAATGTGGAACAATACTTAAACCCTCTTTAATATGCTCCACATAATTTGCTGCTATAACAATGGATGACAAGATCAAAACAATACCGATCGGGCCTATTAGCTTTTTCTCTTCTTTTACGCCGAAGATGTCTTGTGTTGCTTTAACAGCCACATAAAATAATACAGAGATTTTGAAGAACCCTCCAATAATCAGGGTGAACACCACGAGCGCATCCAGCCTTTGAATAAATTCTCCTAAGTTGATCTTCGCAACAGCAGCAAGCAATGGGAAGTAGACATGAGTAGCAACATGCCCACCTAAAATCGCAATGTCCATCGCGACCGTTACACTTAAGATCAGACCACTCAGCATTATGGCAAATAGCCCAACGGTGAGTGCTTTACTTTTCTTTGATGTTTTCAAATAAGGAAACAGCATCGTAAAGACCACCATCTCTCCAAAAGGAAAAGTGGGCGTTACGGGGAATGCCGCTTTCAAGACGGGTAAAAATCCCTGACCTAAGACGGGGAGAAGATAATTGTATTTCATCAAGTCTGCTGATAAAACGAGTACAGCTAGAGTGATTCCTAGTAAAACGACTAATGAAAATATGATTTCCCCTGTTCTCACCAGAACCTCAAAGCCTAATTTTAGTACATAAACAATCGTAGCAATCATTAGCGCGTTTACGACAATAATAGGTGTTTGGACAAAAACAGCGGATAGCAGGAGGCTTCCAAAGTCACGTAAAACACGAGCAGCTAAGTACATGAAATACATGAGATATAGAAAACCAAATAACTTTCCTATAGATTTCCCGAACAAGATCTGTAGATATTGTGTTAAAGATTGTTCAGGAAACTGTTTATACAGATAAAAATACCCTAGAAAAAGAACCATGCCAGAAAACATGCCTAAAAGTATCGCGATCCATGCATCTCTGCCGGCATCCATTCCTAGACCAACAAGGATTGCACTTCCAAGTTCAAATAAAACGATGATAATAAAGTATTGTTGGATATCGATCTTGAAGGTCTTCATTATGGAGCCTCTTTCTTTTTCTTTTCTTCAAATAAAAATGGTGAAGTTCGAATACCTGATCTTCTAATTCGAGAATCGACGTTCACTTTCACTTTTATTTTCGGAAAGATTTCTTTGTAGTTCTTTTTATAATCATTGCGCCATTTTCTTGGATTCTCACGATACAATAATTCTCCAAATCCAAGAACATCACTGTTAAAACCTTGTGAAGCTGTAATCGTCTTTTGAATTTCTTTTTCAATGACTCGGTTTAATCTACTTTCGATATTAACGATTTCAGAAGGTTCTTCTAAGTTCACAGCACAGTTTGCTTCTGCAATATTCGCTTCTGGAAACACATCAAGCGCT
Organism: Fictibacillus tiangongensis; assembly: GCF_048083785.1. GTDB lineage: Bacteria > Bacillota > Bacilli > Bacillales > Fictibacillaceae > Fictibacillus. The sequence goes on along the minus strand of NZ_CP182294.1, from coordinate 1,329,677 downwards.
ATAGTCGGTATATCCCGTTTTGTATCTGCTGACAGTTCAGTGTTTGAACGAACAATTTCGATAGAATAACCGTTATCCTTATCCATACAAGGTACTGTGATCGCTGAACTAACAAGCTTTCCCTTTATCCACAGAACACCTCTCGCCTCAGGGCCATCCAACCAACCCTGCAGCTTGCCATCTCTGAATACACCCATACCTGATAATTGAACTCTAGCCGGATCCCCTACTTCATAGTTTTGTGCTGTCATCGCCAACTTTTTATCACCGGTTATAATGATGCCATTGATAATCGGTTCTCCGCCTTCATCAATAATCGATTGAAGCACTTCATTTATATCTTGCTGCATGTTTTCTCCCCAATTTTTCTCTGAAACCTTCAAAATTGTAGCCACTTCATCAGAAGTAACTTTATCGATGGCCGTAAACGTTCTTAATAATTTAGATGGTGTCGTATCTCTCGCGACCACAACCTGAATGGTCGAACGGACTTCTGGGTCTCGTGAAATCATATCGACGGCTTGATAGATACTATCTTTTGCTATGTTTTCACTAAAGACAAGCATCCTCGCATGCGCAAAAAATAAACGTCTTGATGTTTGTTTACTTGCTTTTCTCGTCGCTTCCATCAAGTTTCTACCTGTTGTCTCATAGACGGTAAATACAGGTTGTTTTCCTCCTCCTGCTCCAGTTATGCCTGGTGCCACTTCGGTTGGATTGACCACTTGGTAGGTTACGATTAGATTTCCTTTTTTATCTAAGTTAATTCCAACTCCCATTACGATTGAAAGCTCATCCAACTCATTTTGATCCCAGCACCCTGTTAAAAACAGAAGGCACAGTGTGAGAGGAAGACAACTTTTTAACAGATTCAACGTGTTGTTTCCTCCTCACGTTTTTTCTTAACCGAATAAGGTTGTGTACGTGTTTGGTTTTTTTTTGAAAGCTTTTCTGGTCTTTTAAACAATTTGGTAATCGGAAATCGGAACAAACTATCTTTTAAATCTTGTGTCTGTATAGGAGCAAAAGGACTCAAATATGGATAACCAAATGATCTTAAGCTTGATAAATGTGCGATGATCACGATCAATGCAAGTGTAAGACCATAGAAGCCAAAAACAGATGAGATCAACATTAGTGGAAACCGTAATAATCGAGCTGATGTGGCAACCGCGAAAGATGGAATCGCAAAGCTGGCTACAGCTGTAATTCCTACAACGATAACCATGGCAGGAGAAACAAGTCCTGCTTGAACAGCTGCCTGTCCCAAAACAAGAGCGCCTACAATTGAGACAGCGACTCCTACAGCACGGGGCATCCTAATGCCCGCTTCACGTAATATTTCAAAAGTAATCTCCATGATCAACGCTTCTGCAATTGCAGGAAACGGAACACCTTCTCGCTGAGCTGCTATACCAAACAATAAAGTTGTAGGAATCATGGCTTGATGAAAAGTGGTGAGTGCAATATAGATTGATGGTGCGATCAAAGAAATGATAAAGACTGAAAATCTTAATAAGCGCAGAAATGTACTGATGTCATATCTCATATAATAGTCTTCTGATGATTGAAAGAATTGTATAAATTGTGCTGGGGCGATTAGTACAAATGGTGTTCCGTTAATAATAATGCCCACACGACCTTCGAGAAGATTTCCAATCACCACATCTGGTCGTTCTGTGTTCAAAAATTGAGGAAACACAGTAACAGTCTCATCCTGGATGAACTCTTCAAGTTGACCAGATTCCAGCAGGCCATCTGTCTTCACTTCTTCTATTCTTTCTTTTATTTCCTTGATCAATAACGGATTTGCAATATTCTCTAGATAAACGATGGCCACATCGGTATGTGTGACCTCTCCTATTTTAAATTTTTCGATCCTAATATCTTTGGACCTTACCCTGCGCCTGATCAATGAGATATTCGTTTTAATCGACTCAGTGAAAGAATCCTTAGGACCACGAATAACTACTTCTGAGGAAGGCTCTTCTATCCCTCTAACTTTTCCGCCCGTCGTACCTAGTTTTAGACCTTTCGTATTCCCTTCAACTAAAAGAACACTGAACCCTGCCAAAAGAGCTTCCACTAGTTCATCTTCTGTTTCGACATCTAAAACTCTTCCTAATGCTAATGCATTTTGTTTGATGTAATGTAATGCATGGTCCACAGGTACTGGAGAAGATTGTTTTTGAGATGAAAGTGACATTAAGGGTGAAAGTATAAACTCATTTAAAATTTGAGGATCGTTCATTTCTTCTAAGAATAATAAGGTTGCCGTAGCCTTTTCTTCTAACTCGAATTCAAATTCACGAACGATTAAATCCATAGGGTCACCTAAGAGTGTCTTTACCCGATCCACCATTACATGGAGAATGGGGCTAAGTTCTCCGACAACCTTTTCTGCCGTTTCTTTTCTATTAGATGTTTCCATAGAAATGGTTTTGGACTGAAGAGAAGAAGGATCATCATGCTTTTTATCTGCTAACATATCCGTTAACTTTTTATGAGTTCTAATGATTGGACGTTTTCTTCTATTTCGCATAACCATCCACCTTTTTACCAATCTTTTCTTAGCATTTGCACAACACGCTTTCGTTATGTAATAAAAAGGAACGATATTGAAGGTGTTTTACCTAAACTGTCTCTAACCGGCCAGCGGTCTTATACATACTTTATTGCACACTAAAAAGCCCCTGATCGTTTTCTTCGAAAAAAACGATCAGGGGCTTTAACAATTAACAGTATAATGCCAGGGTTCTGTATCCCTGGCTGGAAAAAGGTAACTTAATTATAGCATCTTATTTTCAAAATGCGAATTTTATGAACTGCAAATTGCTAAAAATATATCTTTATGCTCACATGGGATCCCAAGGTTTTTTTACTCCGAACTCTTTGGCCAATCTTTTGCTTTCTTCTCTGCGTTTTTTCCTCGCAATCGCTCGTTCAGGTGCATGCTCATGCAGCCATTTTTCTTCTTCTGTTTCAGGTATGACTTTTGGCACTGGAGTCGGTTTTCCATCTTCATCTAATGCTACGAATGTTAGAAAAGAAACAGCGCAAACTTTCCGTTCTCCTGACAATAAATTCTCGGAGATCACTTTTACGAAGACTTCCATTGATGTTGTTTTTGTCCATGTAACGAATGATTCTAAACACACAGAATGTCCTTCTTTAATCGGCTGTAAAAAATCAACCGAATCTGTTGAAGCCGTAACTACATTCTTTCGCGCATGTCGAATTGCTGATATAGCAGCAACATCATCGATGTACGCCATCAATTTTCCTCCAAATAACGTACCATGATTATTTGTGTCAGGTGGTAGTACTACAGAGGATTTAACCGTCCGGGATTCACGAACAAACTTTTCTTCCATGATCAAAACTCCTATTCCTGTCTCTTCATCACTAGTATATGTTGTATGTCCAAAAATTAATGAAAGACCTCTGCTTAAACGTATAAGCAATGAGGTCTTCATAAAAGCATATTATTATTTTTTCACGACTGCATGGCCACCAAATTCGTTACGAAGAGCTGCAACGACTTTACCGTGGAACGTGTCGTCTTCTAATGAACGGAAACGCATGAATTGTGATAATGCGATAACTGGAGCAGATGCTTGGTAGTCAAGAGCAGCTTCAACTGTCCAGATTCCTTCACCTGAAGAATTCATCACTCCGCGGATGTCTTCAAGTTTCGGCTGTTTGCTGAATGCGTTCTCCATAAGTTCGATCAGCCAGCTACGGATAACTGATCCGTTGTTCCATACTCTAGATACCGCTTCATAGTCATAATCGAAATCACTTTTATCTAAGATCTCAAAACCTTCTCCGATCGCTTGCATCATACCGTACTCAATTCCGTTATGAACCATCTTTAAGAAATGACCAGAACCTGCACGTCCTGTGATCATGAATCCTTTTTCAACACAGATTTTTTCGTATAGTGGAGCAAGATAGTTAACCGCATCGTCATCTCCACCCATCATTGCACAAAGACCGTAACGAGCTCCATCAGTTCCTCCACTCGTACCAACATCTACAAGATGTATGCCAGCCGCTTTAAGTTCTTGATAGCGGCGAAGAGTGTGCTTGTACATGGAGTTTCCAGCGTCAACGATGATATCGCCTTCTGTTAAATGCGGCTTCAATTGTTCGATTACTTGATCAACAATCTCTCCAGCTGGAACTAGAAGAATAACTGCTTTTCTTCCTGTGAAAGAATTAGCAAGTTCTTCGATCGAGTCAACACCTTTAACACCTTCTGCTGAAATCTCTTTCACAGTGTCTTTGTTGACATCTGTAGCGAAAACCGTATTTCCTTTATCATTCATGTTCAGTGCCATATTGAAGCCCATTTTCCCAAGGCCGATTAAACCGATTTCCATTGTACATATCACTCCAATTTATGTATTTATGTCTGTTTTGTATTATTCCACAAAATAAAGGCGATTAACCTCTACTTGCAACACTGTCTATTAGAGTATCTAAAAATGAGAAAAAAAACAATTATTTCAGTTCTTTTTGTATGAAATTACAGAGAAAAATTTTAAAATCATAAACATTTTCCTAACCATTCTCATTTTGTCACCATAATCTATAGAATCTCTATTGTTGGAGGACCTTTTATGAAAAAAATTGTAATGCTAGCTCTGATCGGCCTCATGGCTCAGCTCATTGACGGCTCTCTTGGCATGGCATATGGCGTTACTTCTACGACTCTTTTGTTAGTTGTTGGTTTCTCACCGGCTTTAGCTTCGGCTTCTGTTCATCTATCTGAAGTTGTGACATCTGCTGTCTCAGGCTATTCACATCTTAAATTCGGAAACGTTGATATGAAAACAGTGAGAAAACTTGTCATTCCAGGGGCTATTGGTGCATTCTTAGGTGCTGCTTTTTTAAGTTATATTCCTTCGACTTTTATAAAACCGTACATCTCCTTATTTTTATTAGTACTTGGCTTTTATGTTTTGTTTCGCTTTTTACTGATTAAAGTGAACGTGAATATTGAAACTGATTCTACAGAGAGTAGCACAGCTAAGAGAAGGATGTATCAGCCATTAGGACTCCTCGCTGGGTTTATGGATGCGACAGGCGGCGGGGGATGGGGGCCCATTACGACTCCTATTCTGCTCACACAGAAAAACCTTACACCCAGTAAAGCGATCGGCTCTGTAAACTTCAGTGAATTTGCTGTTTCATTATCAGCTTCTATCGGTTTCTTTTTGTTTATCGGTTGGGAGACCATGCTTTGGCAGGTCGTAGTTGCGATGATGTTAGGTGGGATTATAGCAGCTCCTTTTGCAGCATGGCTCGTGCAAAAGCTTAAACCTGCACTATTAGGAGTCCTTGCTGGGGGCTTAATCATCATTACGAACTTAAAAACAATTCTGACCGAATTTATTTCAGTAGATTTGTTGACAGAAATGTCAGCTTTGTTGCCTCTTCTTATCCTATGGGGTATTTTGATCGTCTTTGCCGTTCGAAAGAAAGCGTAAGAAACAGAAACGAGCATAGATGATTGAATGCAAAACAGCCAGAATGTCCACCCGAGATGGACATTCTGGCTGTTTGTAATTGTGTGGGGTCAGACCCCTATTCTTCGAACCAGAGGAGGCCTAGGGTGCCAGCGCCGACGTGGACGCCGATCGCGGGGCTCAGCTGCCCTAGATTGAATGTAATATGAGGGTACTTCTCTTTTAAGAGATATAGCCAATCCTCCGCTTTCTCTGAGGAGCCGCTGTATACGACGCTTACACCGTATGCACCTTTATTCTGTGCAGCTTCCTCAAATAAAGCTAGAACGCGGGATTCTGCCTTTTTTAATGTCCTGATCTTTTCGAATGGTACGAGTGAACCATCATCAAACGTAAGGATGGGTTTGATCTGAAGAAGATTTCCAACAAGGAAGCTTGCGCCAGATAACCTGCCACCTTTTCTTAACTGTTCAAGACTTCCTATGCATACATACCCCTTTACATGCCCTGCCGTTTCACGAAGCATCATAGCTATATCTTCGGCTTCTAGGCCCTCCTCTTCGAGCTTCTTCCCTTTTAACAAAAGTTGTTTCATGGATTCAGATAATATTTTTGAATCTACGATATGTACAGGGAAATCTGCCATCTCTGCGCCAAGTCTTGACCCGTTGATCGTTCCGCTGAATTTTTCAGAAACATGAATGGCAATTCCACAATCATAGTTATGTTTTAGAACTTCATAAAAGTCAGAAAACTCTCCGACTGTTGGCTGGCTCGTTTTTGGAAGCTCAGAAACATTTTCAAGTTTTGCATAAAATTCATCCGGAGTAATATCTATACCGTCTTTATAAATTTTATCTTCCATTATGACTGATACAGGAATAATATGAATACCAAGTTCCTTCGCTTCTTCCTGTGTGATGCAGCTTGTACTATCTGTAATCCAAGCAATACGTGCCATATTGCACATCCCCCTTTATCTCTCTATTTTTTATTAGATAATAATAAGAGAATTCCTCTATTATCAGAAAAATATATTTTTATTTCTAAATTAAACCTATATTTCAATAGTTTAAATACTAGCACAGAGATACACATTGAAAACTAGATACTTTATACTACTCTTTAATGGAACTTATCGGAAATTTATATTAAAATAGGAGTAATGTAAGCTAAGGAGGCAGTACTGTGAAAGTGGTGACAGATAGTAGAAATGTATTAATGGAAGTAGAGCGTATAGAGAAAGCGTTTAATGAGATCATGGACGTGATAAAGCCTGAGATTTGGGAAGAAGAAGAGATAACTTCTACTCAATTCCAAATATTAAAGACATTGTCATCACGTGAGAAATGGACGGTTTCTGAGATTGCTGACGCTATGAAAGTACGCGCTAGTGCTACTACCGTTATCATCGACCGACTTGTTAAAAGAGGACTAGTAGATCGTTATCGGTCTGACCTCGATCGAAGAATTGTATACGTGCAATTAAATGAAACCGGTTTAGTAGCGTTTCATGCAATTCAAGAAAAAAGAAACGGTGTACTGATCAAGTACATGTCACAGCTCACTGATAAACAGCTTGCGGATATGGTTCAATGTATTGAACACCTTTCTTCAATAGTTAAGAACTAATACTAAAACAATGACCGCAGATTAGTTTTCCTACCTTTCATACTACGAAATCAACACGTTATCCTTTGGAATAACGTGTTTTTAAATTTATTCTTACTTTATTTGGATAAACCCTAACATTTTATCTGATTTGTACGATATAACATACGAAGACTAGTACAAAAGTTTTAATCCATGAATATGTCAATTAGGAGTCTAACATGTCAAAGATAAAAAGACTGGAACGGCTACTGCTTTCCATAAATTCAAAAAAGCATTTTACCTTAAAGGAATTAGCCGATGAATTCGGAGTATCTACTAGAACGATTCAGCGAGATTTATTGAATCTTATTGAGATGGGTCTTCCCATCGTTTCTGAATTCGGACCACACGGCGGATATCGAATCGAAAATGACCGGATCCTGCCTCCTATCGGTTTTACCGAGATGGAAGCCTCCTCTATTCTTTTTAGTTTACAGACATTCACTGAAACGAGCTTTCCATTTCAAACGCAAAGTAGATCGATAGTAAATAAACTTCAACAATTCATGCCTGAAGATGCTAAGGAAAATTGGACGCAAATTCAAAAACGGCTTTTTGTTCAGCTGCCGGTGCCTGCTAAGAACCAAATCGCACCAATCATCCTTGAAGCTTCAATCAAGCAAAAGATTGTTACAATTCTTTATACGATGAAAGAACAAAAATTGTACAGCAACATTCAACTGATCGGCCTCTTTAGCGAAAATGGTGAATGGTATTGTCCCGCATACTGTTATTCACTTATGGATTATCATATTTTTAAACTATCAGATATTAAACACGCTGTGATTAACTATGAACCGATAGAAGTGAAAGACTTTACTGACGTGACCATTCATAATTGGGCATCTCAAATCTCACCAAGAAACTACGTTAGACTAGAAGCGGAAATATCACAAGAAAGTTTGAACTATTGTGAGTCACATCCTTTTCTACGGCAATTTATAAGAACGAAAGAGAATGGTCTATATCGTTTGTCAGGAGATATTTTGGCAACTTATGTTGATAGAGCTGCTGAGTATTTATGGACATTAAAAACAAACATCTCGATACAATCTCCTAAAGAAATTAAAGAGATTCATGCACGATGGGCAAGGGATATCTCTCTTCAATATGAACTTATTTTAAATATGTAATCAAATTGATACATATTTTTCCTCTTTTAGGCGTATACTATAAGTAGAACAGAAAAGGGGGATATCTATGGCTTTTTTTTCAAAACAACCTGCAGAGCCGATTCCAGACGTAGAAACGAAGGTTTGGGCATGTACGAGTGATGGATGCTCTTGCTGGATGCGCGCTGACTATTCTTTGCAAAAAGAACCGCAATGCCCCATTTGCAAATCTGCAATGAATGAAGAAGTTCGTATGCTTCCAGAATTAAAAAGTTAATGAAATAAATAGAAATCGGCCGGGTGCTCGTTGCCCGGCTTTTTCTATTGCTCCAAAATAGCTCCTATGAGTTATCATACTCTTCCCCCTTATTTCTCCTTTTAGAATACTAGCTTTTATCCTACATCTCACTTCACCCTTCTATACTTCATGTTTATCATCGATACGTTCCGGGTAGGGTTTTATACAGACTAAAAGGAGGATTTATACTATGCCTAACTATACAAATACACCAACGACTACTGCGGAACCGGTTTTTACACATTCCGATTTCCAAACACGAGAAAATGCTGATACTAACGTTAGCAAGAAAAGTAATGCCTCTGGTTTTGCTACAGGATTAGTAGTAGGAGGTCTTGTAGGAGCTGCAGCAGCTCTATTATATGCACCTAAAAACGGAAATGAATTTAGAAACGATCTTCGCGATTCATCTATTAAATTAAAAGAACGTACACAGCAAATGAAAGATGAAACCATGTTGAAAGCGAAACTTGGGACGATGGATGCTAAAGATACTGTCGCATCTATAAAAGAAAAATCCGGAAACCTTTCTCTATCTGCTCGTCAAAAGCTACAAGAAGCAAAGAATACGGCGAGTGAGGTAAAAACTGAAACAAAAGCCGCGATTGATGAAGCAAAACAAGAAGCTAAAAATGAAAATTATCAAACCAACGCTAACACGCAAACTAAAGCGGTTGTAACGCCACGTACACTTTCTTCAACAGATACACAACAAAAAACTGGTACAGATTCTTCTTATGAGAAAAAGCAAAGTGATGTAAATAATCGTTCAATTTAATCATTGGAAAGATAAAAAGCCGAGACGTTGCGTCCGGCTTTTTACTTTGCTTATTTTAATAAACGTAACCCATTTAAAATTACTAATATGGTACTTCCTTCATGTCCGATCACGCCAAAAGGCAAAGTGAGAAACTGTAAGTAGTTCGCACATAATAAGAGAAATATTACACTGATGGAAAAGATGATATTTTGTTTAATGATCTTTGAAAGTCTTTCAGACAGCTGCATCGCATAGAGCAGCTTACTCAGATCATTTTTTACGAGTACAACATCTGCGGTCTCGATGGCAGCATCGCTTCCCATACCCATCGCAACACCTACATCTGCTATAGCAAGTGCTGGCGCATCGTTCACTCCATCTCCAATCATCGCTACAACCGCATCTTTTTCTCTCCATTGTTTCACGGTGTTCACCTTATCTTCAGGCAAACATGAATAACCAATTTCATCAACCTTCGCGATTCTTCCGATCATCTCTGCTCCGCGCTTAGAATCACCCGTTAGCATGATCGTTAAGATTTGTTTTGATTGTAAATCTTTTATCGCCTTAACGGTTTCTTCCCTCACTGTATCTCCTAAAAGAAAGTAAGCAGCGAGTTGATCGTTAGCTGTTACATATACAACCGTATGTCCTGTATCTTTTGCTTCATCCTCTAGATTCATCAGAAGCTCACACTCTTGTTTTTCCGTGATGTCCGTCCACTCGCGACTCCCTATTTTCCAAATGGTACTTTGAATATCAGCTTTAACACCTTTTCCTGGTACATCTTCAAACGCAGTTAGTTCTATAGGCGTTTTTTCTGGACGAACTTTAAGGTGTTCATTAATCGCCTTTGCAAGTGGATGTATGCTATTTTTTTCAATTTCATAGATGATCGAGATCAACTTTTCTTTGCCCCAAGAAGACTGGAGAAATTCAGCGTGTTTCACAGTTGGTCGCCCTTTTGTTAAAGTACCTGTTTTGTCAAAAGCGATAACGTTTACTAAACTCAATTTCTCCAAAAAAACACCGCTCTTGAATAGGATTCCGTTCTTAGCGGCGTTAGATAACGAAGCTAGCATTGCTGGCATGGTCGAGGCAACAAGTGCACATGGAGAAGCCACGACTAGCAGAACACAAGCACGGTATAAAGATTCTGAATAACTCCAAACCCCAATCGAACTAGGCACTAAAAAGGTTAATGCTGCAGCCAGCAACACAAAAAGAACATATTTTGTTTCAAACTCTTCTATTTTTCTTTGAACAGGTGGTGCATCATTCTGTGCGTTATTCACGAGGTCTATCATTCTTTGAAATACTGAGTCTTTCATATGTTTTGTAACAGAAATCTCTAACAATCCAGATTGGTTCAACGTTCCTGCTAATACTTCTGATGACATATGGACTTCGCGTGCAAGAGGCTCACCGGTTAGTGCAGATTCATTAATAAAGGAGTTTCCTTTTACAATTACACCATCTGCAGGTACCCGCTCTCCTGGTTTAACTCTTATTAGATTACCAGGTTCTAAAGATGAAGCTCCTACTCTCCGTTCCTCATCCTCTAACAAAAGCCAAGCTTCTTCCGGCTGTAAAGATAGTAATGCTTTGATCTCTTTATCGCTTTTTTGTAAGGTATACATTTCTAGAGCGCCAGAATAAGCAAAGATAAGAATCAATACAGCTCCCTCACCCCAATAGCCGATCGCTGCAGATCCAATTGCGGCAAACATCATTAGAAGTTCAACGTTCAACTGTCGGTCTTTTATGCTTTCCTGAATGCCTTCAACTGCTTTTGCATAGCCTCCTACAATAAAAGCTAACAAATAAAAAAGAACATAATAAGGAGAAACTGAATATTTTTCCATCATCCAAGCGGTTAGTATGAAGATACCAGACGTTGTTGCCATCAACAGTTGTGTACGTGCAGAGAGTTCCATTGGACTTCCCCTCCTCCGTATTTGATAATAACTATCATCCTCAAGTACCCCTAAAAAGCAGAAATGCTGCCGTCTTTTACGACAGCAGCCTGAAAACTATCCAATATTCGGTTCCTAGCACTAACATTGTATGTGAAATTTGCATTTTGGTGACTTGTTATTATTTATATTATACATGTTAACCTAACGATTTAGAATATTTATAACGGAAGATTTCTTTTCTTGAATGCAACCACACTGAGCATAAATAGGAGGAATGTTAAAATACCTAGTGCACATCCGATCCAGAGCGCCTCCGTCTCGTTATTAATCACCTTGATCGGATCATACCATTTAAAGATCGAAAAGTTTAACATCCATTCTGTTTTCTCGCTTAACTTTCCGGCCATGTTCAACATATAAAATAAAAGCGTAATTCCTGCAGAGATCCCGAGCGATTTCTTCTCATCATTATTTACAGAGGAGATGAAGAAGCAATAACCAGCAATCGACGAGAAAACAAGGAAAGTGAGTAGATTCAATGTAACAAAAGAAGGAACGTCTAATTGATAGCCATGAATCAGCCACTCGCTTGCTGCAATACCACTAAGCGTTGTAAAACCTACGATTAATGCCAGCCCGGTAAGCAAGACGGATGCTTGTGTAATGGCAACCTTTACTCTTGAATTAGGGGTGGCAAGCAAGTAAGCCATAGATCCTTGATCGACCAGCCGTGCCATCACACGAGTTGAAGTCAAGATCACATATACCATCAATATGATCAAAAACAACATACCGTAAAACTCACCCGCTACATAGTCTGACAAGGAATTTATGCCATTCTCCATACCGATCAGCTTCTGCATACCTTCTGGCAGTGCAGCGATCATTTCGTTAAATCCTTTCATATCAGCAATAGATGGATATATCCAAATGATCAGTACAATATAAGCTGAAGCACCGTAAATGAATCCCCCTAACATCTTTCCGTGACTTTTCATCATCGCAAGATATAAAGGCAAACTCATTTCTCCACTTCCCTTCTGTCATAATAATGCATAAAAATATCTTCTAAATCCTGAGGCCGTGTATCGATATGTTGAACATCACAGCGGCTTAACAACTGAACGAATTCCTGGTCATTTCCTTGAACCGTAACATGAATGGTTCTAGCACCTTTGACTTCAGTAACAAGCGGTGATTGAATGATCTGTTCCATGTCACCCTCAGACTTCACTTTCACTTCAAATACTCTGCGTTGTACTCTTCTTAACAAATGCATATCTTCTAACGCCACTAACTTTCCATCTTTTATGATTCCGGCCGAATCACATGTTCGTTCGATTTCTTGAAAACTGTGTGATGACATGAGTATCGTTTTGTTATTTTGTTTTTCTTCCAAGATTAGATCAATGAAGACGCGTTGCATGAGCGGGTCAAGCCCAGATGTAGGTTCATCTAAGATCAGGACTTGAGGGGAATGCATAAACGCTGCGATGATACCCACTTTCTGTTTCATTCCTTTAGACATCTTTCTTATCGGTGAGTTTACGTCTAACTGAAATCGTTCTATTAACTCGTCTCTGCGTTTTATGCACTCTTGCTTTCGCATCTTTTGAACGAGGGACAAAAAGCCAAGCCCTGTCATTCCTTCTAAAAAGACAATCTCACCTGGCAAGTATCCTGTTTTTTCTTGAATACGCGCAGCGTTTTTCCAGCAGTCCATTCCATCGATTGAAGAATATCCACTATCGGGTTTCATAAAGCCCATTAAATGACGAATGGTTGTTGATTTACCTGCTCCGTTCGGACCGATATATCCAAACACCTCGCCTTTTTTCACTTCAAAATTCAGATCGAATAATCCTTTTTCTTCAGTAAAACGCTTTGAGAGTCCCTTTACCTGAATCATCCACACACCCACCTTTTTTGAAATATTGAACAATGTATATTTCAAAATAATCATAAATCTTTTCTTCACACTAAGCAATACTTTTTGAAATATGTTATTTGTTATTTTTCAAAATATGTTTTATCCTAGTAAAGAGGTGAAGAGTCTTGAATGGGTATGAACGTCGAAAGGAACAAAAGAGAAAAGATATTAAGAAAGCTGCCTTCTCCCTGTTTCAAAAACAAGGCATCAAAGAAATTAAAATAGAAGATCTAGCTAGACACGCCGGGGTATCCCAAGTTACCATCTATAATCACTTTGGAAGCAAAGAAGCTTTGTTTCGGGAAGTGATTAAAGAGTTCGTTGCCGATGAATACGATTTTCATAAAGAGCTCTTTCATAAGGATCTTTCTTTTAAAGAAAAAATGACCTCAAGTATTCTTCATAAAACGAACAACATACTAAATATTCATCCTGAAGTTATAGAAGAGATGATGTTAAACGATGAAGATTTAAAATTATTTTTAGCTGACTTTCAAACGAAGTATAGCATTCCGTTATTAGTTGACCTGATTAAGGATGCTCAAAACAATGGTGAGATCAACCCTGACCTTTCTATGGAGTCCATCATGGTATACATCCAGCTTTTTAATAACAATATGCTCATCTCCATGATTACAGGCGACAATGGAAAAAAACTTGCAACAGATATCTTTCAAATGTTTTTCTACGGGCTTTCACTGCCCATAGATTCTTAATTGTTCGTTTAGGGAATGATGAATGAAAAGAATGTAAATTTTTTATTTCATTTATCAACGTTTGTTAAATCCAAGTTAGTTGAACGTTAAAAGAAAGCTTAACTTAGTAAATCTTTTGTAAATTATTGATTACAATTCATTCTTTTTCGACAAAAACTCTTATTTTTTTGTATAATGTGTTGGGTGGTTAAAAAAGAAAAAATGACTGCCACAAAAAACGTAAAAGAAAAAGGATAAAAGACATTTCTTTTGGAGGGTACTATGTTTACAAAGAAAAAGGATAAGTTCATGGTCATGCTAACGGATATTGCTAGCAACTTGAAAGATTCTGCTGGTTATTTCCACGATTTCAAAATTAATAACGAAAATGATCTTCGCGAATTCGCAGACCATTTAAAAGAACTTGAATCAAAAGGTGATTCTTATGTTCATACCGTTATCATGGAACTGAACAAAGTTTTTATTACACCTATTGAAAGAGAAGATATCTTATCACTTGCTATGAGCATGGATGATATTCTAGATGGTATCGAGCAATCTTCTGCTTTGTTTGACATTTACGCGATTACTAAACCAGATCAATACATGGTTAAATTTGTAGAATACATTAAGTTAAGTGCGGAAGAAATTCTGCTTACTGTTAATTTGTTATCAGAGAAGAAACTTCTTGATATGCGTGAACATGCAATCAAGATTAAAGATTACGAATCAAAATGTGACGATCTTTACCGTGAAGCTCAACGCGAATTGTTTGCTACTCAAAATGATCCGATCAAAGTTATCAAGTATAAAGAGATGTACGAAGTGCTTGAAGGCATTGCCGACAGCTGCCAGAACGTTGCAAACACATTAGAATCTATCATTATGAAAAACGCGTAACGGGTGGCTGGTATGGATACAGTATTACTCATTACCATTCTTGTTGTAATCGGTGCGCTAGCATTTGACTTTATTAATGGCTTTCATGATACAGCGAACGCGATTGCAACATCTGTTTCAACAAAAGCTTTAACACCAAGAAGAGCTATTATTTTAGCTGCAGTCATGAACTTTGTCGGAGCCATGACATTCACTGGTGTTGCCAAAACGATCACAAAAGACATTGTTGACCCATTTACACTTCCTAACGGGTCAGTCGTTATTCTCGCTGCTCTTGTAGCGGCCATCGCATGGAACTTGATCACTTGGTATTATGGTATTCCAAGTTCTTCTTCTCATGCGATTATCGGTTCTATCGCTGGTGCTGCGATTGCAGCTGCTGGTTTTGAAGCACTTCATTATTCTGGTTTTCTAAAAATTATTTATGGTTTGCTTCTTTCTCCGATTCTAGCATTTATCGTAGGTTTTATATTTTATAACGTCATTAAGATGGTTTTTAAGAATACGAATTTAACGAAAACGAATAACGGCTTTCGTAAAGTACAGGTAGCTACTGCCGCTCTTCAAGCTTATTCACATGGTACGAATGATGCGCAAAAAGCAATGGGGATCATCACGATGGCATTAATCGCGAATGGCTACACAGATAGCACAGACATTCAGCTTTGGGTACAGGTATCCTGTGCGCTTGCTATGGGTCTTGGTACATCTGTAGGTGGTTGGAAAATCATCAAGACGGTTGGCGGAAAGATCATGAAAATCCGTCCTGTTAATGGGGTTTCAGCTGATTTAACGGGAGCATCTGTTATCTTTGGTGCATCTTTCTTAGGTATTCCTGTAAGTACAACGCACGTTATCACTTCTTCTATCTTAGGGGTTGGTGCGTCTCACCGATTAAAAGGAGTTAAATGGGGAACGGCTAAGACGATGATCATCACTTGGTTCATCACACTTCCAATTTCAGCAACATTAGCAGCACTGTCTTATCTCGTACTAAACTTAATCTTTTAGTCACAGTTAAGCCTTCCGTTATTCGTTAACGGAAGGCTTTTTTGTTTTGTTCTACTTTTTGCCAGTGATTCGGATGAGTTAACCTAACAGGTAGTTTTGTTTCAGCATTTCCTTTAGCTGAATTTACTTGTGCTTGTGTTAAAAAGATACTCCCTCTTAAGTCTGCACCACTTATATCAGCATCACGTAAATCCGCCCCTATTAAATCTGATTTTCTTAAGTCCGCATATTTTAAATCTGCCGCTATGAGCAGAGCACCTTCCCATTTTTCCTATAAAAAAATCTCTAACTCAAAATAAGATGAGTTAGAGATTTAAATAAATTATGCACCTTTTTGTTCTGTTAATGAACCAGTTTTTTTCAAGAGCCAGTTCTTACCTTCAACTAAACGCGCCGTCATCATACTTGCGACATTATCACCTGTCGCGTTCAGTAATGTGGCTGGCGGATCAATAATGGCAGAGATCGCAGCGATAATCGGCAGTGCTTCTGGAGGAAAACCGAACAGTGATAGAATCAGCATCTCCGCGATCAGTCCACCTTGAGGGATTGCTCCCATTACCATACCCACTAAAAGTGCTACTCCACCAACTAAAAGATACGTGTTGATGCCAGAAAAATCCATTCCAAAAATTCCAAAAAGGAACGTAATCTTTAATACCCCACCAATAACAGATCCGTCTTTATGCAGTGTTGCACCAAGAGGAATCGTCGTTTCACTAATATCGTCAGGTACGCCCATTTTCTTAGTAGCTTCTATGTTAACGGGAATACTCGCAGCAGAACTGCACGTTGCAAGACTCGTAACAGATGGCGAGAGCATGTTTTTCCAAAACACACGAATACCGAGCTTTCCATGAGCCATGAACGCGTAAAGCGTAAAGAAGCCGAAGAAATAAATAATAGAGAACGGATAATAGAATAAGACTGCTTTAAAGTAAGAACCAAGCAGCGTTGGACCGAATTCACCAACAAGTGCTGCAAAATAGGCTCCTAAACCGATCGGGGCATAATACATCACGTATTTTACCATCTGAAGTGTAACTTCACTTCCTGCTGAGAGGAAGTTAGCGAGCGGCTTAGCTTTTTCTCCCACTTTAGATGTTGCAAGACCTAACAACACAGAAAAAAGAATAAGTGCTAACATATTCGCACGACTTAATAAATCGACAAAATCAGGAACCGTAACTGTACTTACTAGCTGATCACCAATCGATACTTCTTCACCCGTTGTATCAGGTTTCACTAGATCAATCTTCACACCCTCTGAAGGCGGAAAGATTTTAATACCAGCCATACTAATAATAGCTGCTACCGTTCCAGTGAATAAAAAGACGATCATCATAGAGCTGATGATTTTACCGAAACGCTTTGAACCAGCCATGCTTGCAACACTCGATGAGATTGAAAAGAACACGAGTGGAACAACAATCATGAACATAACGTTTAAAAACAGATCGCCGAACGGTTTAAGGACAGCAGCGTCCTTTCCCATCGTAGAACCGATTATACTTCCCGCAATAATCGCGAGCAGTAATATGATCGGCGAGCGATATGCTTTCCAAGTATTTTTCATAAAACATTCTCCCCTTAAATAGATTCATAATCACTCTATCTATTTTATACGGAAAAAATATTTTTCATAGAGGTCAAATCAAAATAGTACTATTTTCTAGACAATGTCTCTACAGAAAGTTGCTTAGTTATATGAAATAGTTCTTTTTGAATAGCAAAACCGATTTTTTTATAAAGATGGATCGCTAGCTTATTTTCATTGTTGACGCACAGATCAATATGCTTCAAATGCGGATTGCTGAGCATCCAAGTGACAGCATACGTTAAAAGCTGCACACCGATTCCTTTTTCTCTATGCATTTCATCTACAGCGAAGAACTCAATAGAGCCTTCACCAAACTGTGGTTGTATCTCTACATAAATATAACCCACCACTTCATTCTCAATTTGATATACAAATACTTTATGAAACTCGTTTAATCGTTCAATGATCTGTTGTGAATTGTAATACGTCGAAGGAAAATAGGTATCATGCAAATTCTTGAAATCATTCTTATCCCTTTCTGTATATTCTTTAATGTTATTCACTGTAGCTGTGTTTGTTATTGCTTCCTTGGTGATTGATAGTATGGTGTGTTTGCTTTTTTGGTCTATTATATCGTTATGAGTTAGAAACTTTTTGAGGTCTGTATGATCTGTAGAGATAAAGAAATGAACCGTTTCAATTCTTTGAGGTATGAGCTGGAGTAGGAGATCCCAAAGCTCTTTTGTAATCTGCTGGTGCTCACTATGTGTAATAAAAGGACCCCATATTTCGGCGTTCCGGTTTTCAAGGTCGGCATCAAATCCAAGAACTCCCACTAGAAAGTCATTCTCATAGGCCAACACAAAAGATTCCTGATAAGGAACATCTGAGAGGTCTTCTTTCAGCGAATGAAGAATTTCGTGTTCCATTTCACCGCAATAGCCGCAATGTTTGGATGCCACTCTGTTTTGGACTGCGATGAACTTTGCAATTTCTTTAGCTTTTGAAGAATCTGCTTTTACAAGAGTAATCACGTTATTCCTCCTAAGTCATTTCTAAACATATTGTTCCAGTTCAAAAAAACAGAATTCATGATAGAAGCCTTTTTTTTTATCCGTTCTTCATCCATTGATCCATTAAGGTGTTTGATTTAATTGCTTTATTAAAACCAGAAATAATATCTATGATAGAAAAAACCGCTATGATTGCTGCAATTGTGGATATAAACCAAAATGCTGGTACGTCAGGGACAGTGTTATATAGTTTTTCAGTAAATGACTTATTATAAAGAGTTTCATCCGTTAGCATAAAACAAAGTAAGCCTACCGAAATAAAATGATAGATTAAGTTCAATGAAGCAAGTAGATTCGTCCATCTTCCTATGAAAAATTTATAGATAGCAAGACCGACTTCAATGAGAATAAGCAGGACTATGAAAGGAGCATACGAGAATAAAACTTCCTCGTTGAATAGTGGTGCTTTGAGTGTAAGCCCTTCTAATCCTTTTCCAGTTTGTTCATACCAGCCGATCATTTCAGACGAGTTAAATAGAATTATGGCCCAAATTGCTGTCCAGAATAAACTAAAGAAAACTTCCGCCTTTGGAATCTGTCTTTTCGTCACTACTTTTTTAAGTTGATATAGATCAGATGGAGACCATATTTTCTTTTTTCTCGTATAGATATCACCATTTGAAACTCCTGATCGTTCTAGCATGATAAATACAATCGTTACCCAGAAGAAAACTTGAAACAAAACCGTCAAGCTGGATAAGAACATCTTTAAACAAAGTTGACCGATAAAAGCCATTAAAGTGAATAGAGATTTATCACCTTCAAATGTAATCATACCGTTTACAAAGAGGGTAAGGCTACTGGCCACTACAGAAATGATAGCTGCCACGATCAACACATTAATATAACTTTCATAAAACATAGGACCTATTACATAGCGAGGTTTGTTGTTGTATTCGCTTGCAAGTTTAACAGGATCTCCAAGCTTCATTAGAACGTCTTCAACATCTTTGTCTGTATGTTGGTCTGGAAGCATATCTTCAATCGTAGACCGAAGCTCCATAGCGATGTCATCCCTAATTTTTTCGGGAAGTCTTTGTGTCACTTCACTGATATACGTTTCAATCAAATTCATTTGGAATTCCTCCTTATAACATCGAATTTAATTGCATGGACGTGTTATGCCATTCTTCTTTCAGTTGCTTGAACACTTCTTGACCAAACTCGCTCAGAAGATAATATTTTCTAGGTCGGTTCTCTGTTGTATCCCATTCACTCGTAAGCAGCTCTTGCTTCTCTAGCCTTCGAAGAAGTGGGTACAAGGTGCTTTGATCAATGGATACGTTGTTCTCTTCTAACCGCTGGGCGAGTGAATATCCGTATTGCGGTGTTTGGAGCTGGCTTAAGACTGCTAAAGTTAACGTTCCTCTTCGCAGTTCTGTCTTTAGAGAGAAAATTAATTCGCTCATGCAATCACCTCGATTATAGTATAGTGTATGACGTACAGTAATGTAAAGTTACTAATATAATGAAAATAATTATATTTGCAAAAAAGAAAAGGGGTCAGACCCCGGGTCTGACCCCTTTTCTTTTTCCTTAATATGCTTTTGCCCAGTAGACGAGGTGTTTGGCCTGTTGATCACAGCAAACGCACTTTTCTGAGAGTTTCTCTTGTTCAAACGGTATACACCGTGATGTTGCTCCAGTTTCGTCTTTTATAAAGCTTTCACAGACTTCCTTCCCACACCACATCGCTTTAATGAATCCGCCATTTTCACTTAATTTCTTTTTGAATTCATCAAATGTAGTGACCGTAGTTGTTTGACCTTCCCGATGAGTCTTCGCCTTTTTAAACAAATTTTCCTGAATATCACTTAATCTATTTTGAATGTAGGATTCTAAATCTTTGAGAGGTACGGTTTCTTTTTCCCCTGTATCTCTTCGCACTAATATCACTTGATCTTGTTCGATGTCTCGTGGCCCTACCTCAAGGCGGAGAGGAATTCCCTTCATCTCATACTCATTAAATTTCCACCCTGGCTTTTTATCACTTGCATCAATTCCAGTTCGAATGGTCTGTGATAGCTTATCCTTTAAATCGTATGCAAAATCGAGAACTCCCTCTTTGTGTTGAGCAATCGGTACGATCATGAGTTGAGTTGGTGCTATCTTTGGAGGAACTACGAGCCCGCGTTCATCACCATGAACCATGATCATCGCCCCAATAATACGCGTCGTAAAGCCCCATGATGTCTGCTGAACAGTCTGTAGTTTTCCTTCTCTGTTCGTAAACTCAATACCGAATGCTTTGGCGAATCCATCTCCTAAATGATGAGAAGTTCCAGACTGCAACGCTTTCCCATCATGCATTAGGCTTTCAATTGTATAGGTATATTTCGCTCCTGCAAATTTTTCTTTTTCTGTTTTCTGACCCTTCACGACCGGTATGGCAAGGAATTCCTCACAGAGATCAGCATACACATTAAGCATTCTTACCGTTTCATCATGAGCTTCTTCATCTGTTTCATGGCAAGTATGTCCTTCCTGCCAGAGGAACTCAAGAGTACGAAGAAAAGGTCTAGTGGTCTTTTCCCATCTCACAACGTTCGACCACTGGTTATAAAGTTTTGGAAGATCACGATGTGAATGGATGATATTTTTAAAGTGTTCTGCAAATAGAACTTCTGATGTTGGACGAACACAAAGGCGCTCTGTCAGCTTTTCTTCTCCTCCATGTGTGACCCATGCTACTTCAGGAGCGAATCCTTCTATATGGTCTTTCTCTTTTTGAAGCAGACTTTCTGGAATAAAAAGCGGCATATACACATTCTCATGACCTGTCGCTTTGATTTGCTTATCAAGTTCTTTTTGAATGTTTTCCCATATTGCGTAGCCGTAAGGTCTTAAGATCATAGATCCCCGAACACTTGAATAATCGATTAGTTCCGCTTTTGTCACCACGTCGGTATACCATTGAGCAAAATCATCTTGCATACTCGTTACATTCTTAACAAATTCTTTTGTCATTGGTTGCACTCCTCGCTAAATGAAAATAAAAAAAGCTACACTTTTCATTAGGGACCAATTTCTTGGCGGTACCACCCTAATTCAAAGCATAGCTTTACACTCTTTCATGATAACGGTATTTAACCGCTGAATATCTTATAACTGTAACAGAAATAAGATACAGAACTCAGAGGCAGGTTCAATCGTTTGTCAGTAGGAGCCTTCCAGCGATACAGTTCCCTCTCTAAAAAGACAGAATCAATCTACTAATCCTCTTCTTCGTTTTCTTCGTCATATGTTTTTGAAATTATATGTGATATTGGGATGAACTGTCAAATCTTTTTTTGATGAGGTTAAATTGGTTAATCTGATAAACAGAAAACCTGTATCCCATAAAAAGGGATACAGGTTTTCTCAAAACGGTGAGTCTAGAATGTTATGCTATGGAGTGTCCATCCCACAAATACAAATTTAGTGAATTTGTATTTGTTTGGGGTCAGACCCCTAGACCCACCACATCTCCGTTGGCTGCTCGGCGATGAGGATCGACTGCAGGTTCTTCACCGCGCGGTTGAATCCTTCGTCGATCGACATGATCGGATCTTCATGCTCAATGCTTACTACATAGTCATAACCATACGTACGAAGTGCACTCATCATGTCGGACCAATCTTGAACAGAGTGACCGCAGCCTACTGAACGGAAGCTCCATGCGCGGTTTTGAACAGCGCCGTATGGCTGCATATCCGTTAAACCGTACATGTTAATATTATCTTGGTCTAAGTATGTGTCTTTTGCATGGAAGTGGTGGATCGCTCCGGCTTTTCCAAGAATCTTGATTGCTGCCACAGGATCGATGCCTTGCCACCAAAGATGTGACGGATCAAGGTTCGCACCAATTGCGTCACATGTTTCTTCACGCAGCTTCAGTAGCGTATATGGAGTATGCACTAAGAAACCACCGTGAAGCTCTAAGCCGATCTTCACTCCATGTTCTTTTGCAAATTGACCCCACGTGCGCCAATATGGAATCAACTTCTCTTCCCATTGCCACTTCAACACATCGCTGTATTCATTCGGCCAAGGGGAGACTGGCCAGTTCGGATATTTTGCATTCTCAGAGTCACCCGGTACACCAGAGAAACAGTTTACCACTGGTACATTCATCAATTCAGCCAGTTCAACAGTTTTTACAAAAGTTTCATGTGACTCTTTTGCAAAAGCCTCGTCTGGAGATAACGGATTCCCGTGACAACTGAAGGCTGAAATCGTCAAACCACGCTTCTCTACTTCATGAAGGTACTGTGATCGCTTCTCTTCACTCTGAAGTAGTTCATCAAGCGGACAGTGAGCGTTTCCTGGATAGTTACCTGTTCCAATTTCTACGGCTTGTACGCCTGCTTCTTTCACATAGTCAAGCATGTCTGTAAATGATTTCTGTGAAAACAGGACCGTAAACACACCTAATTTCATACTATTTCACTCCTTTTTCAATTCCTAGTTGAACGCCTTTTCCCATAAGGTTGCTAGCATAGATCGCTTCGATCACGCGAGAGGTATTCATCGCTTCCTCAGCTTTCACAAGAGGTTCTGCTTTACCTAAACAGCTGTCCACAAAATTCTCAGCTTGAGGAAGACCAGGATTGTCTTCTCCTAGGATCCAATCTGCTTTAGTTGTAGTCATCATACCGTTTATTGCTTTGTTTAACGCAAACGGGAATACATCCAGTCCGCCTTTATCACCAGAAATGCGAAGCAGTTCAGCATCGTCCGGAATATTTGCTGCCCACGATGTTTCAAACAGAATCGTACCACCGTTCGCGAGACGAATATACGCGGTGACATGATCATCGACTTCAAATGTTTCTGCATCAAACGAGCCCCATTGGTTTACTTGTTCCGCTTCACGGCTGACGGTGTTATACGTTTGACCAGATACTTCACTCACAACCGGGTTATCTAAAAGCCAAAGTGTCAGATCCAGCAGATGGCAGCCATAGTCGATCAAGCTGCCGCCACCTTGAAGCTCTTTATTTGTAAATACTCCCCAACCCGGAACTTTTCTTCTTCTAAGTGCTTGTACACGAACGACTAGAGGATTACCAACTTCTCCAGACTCCATGATTCGTTTTGCAGCTTGAGACTCTTTCATGTATCGATAGTGATAAGCAATCGATAATACTTTTCCTGATCGCTTCTCTGCTTCTACCATTTCAGCACATTCTTCAACGGTCATTGCCATCGGTTTCTCACACAGAACATGTTTACCTGCATCCAATGCTGCAACTGTGATCTCTCTATGAAACTTGTTAGGCGTACAGATCACAACCGCATCTACATGCGGCCACATCTCTACGTAACTCGTAAAATAGTTCGGTACGTGAAATTTTTCAGCAACACTTTTCGCAACATCCACGTTTACATCACTAATGGCCGTCACTTCTGCTTTTTCACTTAAACTTTGAAAAGCGGGGATATGTCGGCCTTGTGCGATGCCGCCTGCCCCTATGATCCCAACTCTTAGTTTCATGCGTGAACTCCTGTTTTAACTTTTTCGATCGTCTTCTTCTCGTTTGATTCTAAAGCAGCTAGAATTACGGCCAATGAGCGTTTTCCTTCTTCGCCCGTGATCAGTGGAGCATGACCCGCTTCAATCGCCTCGATAAAGTGATCTACCACGTGAGAGTTAGACTGGTTATCATTCGTTTGGATCGCACCCATCTCATAGCGTACAACATTTCCATTCGTGTATTGTGCGACTAAAGAATATTTCGGATCATCTTCTAATCGAAGGATACCTTTTTCGCCATAGATGATCGTAGAGTTATCTTCTTTTGCCGTGTAAGACCAACTAGCCGCCAATGTTCCGATAATTCCACTCTCTGTTTTCAACACGCAAACAGCTGTATCATCAACTGAAGCAAACTCTTTTGCGCTCGTCTCAACAAAAGCACCAACTTCGGCGATCTCTTCTCCAAGAATGTATCGAATCAAGTCTGTTTTATGAACACCAAGGTCCCCCATTGCGCCGATAAATGCTTCATCCTTTTTAAAGAACCAGCTGTTCACACCATCTACGCTCCAGCCTTCAGGTCCTGGGTGCCCGAAAGCCGTTCGGAAGCTGTAAATTTTCCCGATATCACCAGAGGCAATTAGCTCACGCGCTTTTTGGTGTGCCGGAACAAAGCGCTGATTATGACCGATCATTAGCGTTTTTCCGCTCTTTTCTGCTGCAGCGATCATTTCCTCTGCTTCTTGAAGCGAGGTTGCCATCGGTTTTTCACATAAAACGTGTTTTCCGGCATTTAAAGCGGCAATTGAAATCGGCGCGTGAAGAAAATTAGGCGTACAAACACTCACTGCATCTACATCTTTAAGCGCAAGAAGTTCATTATAATCCGTAAAGATCTTTCCTCCATAAACCGCTTGTGTTGACTCAGCACGTTCTTTTACAATGTCACAAACCGCAACGATCTCTACGTCCTGATTCGCTGCATATTCTGGCAGATGGCGATGCTGTGCGATGCTACCGCAACCAATGATTCCAACTTTAATTGTCATGATTATTTCCTCCTTATAGTGGGTGTTTAATCGTTTTATTTACTTTGCACCGATCGCTTCAAGCGGCTTAGCATTTCCGTACTTTGGCGCTTCACTGCCTGAAGGAGCTAAGAAAGATACAGCATTCGTGATTACTTTTTGTACATCTTCGTTATAATACGTTGGATACGTCTCATGTCCCGGACGGAAATAGAACACTTTTCCTTTACCTCGGTTGTAAGCCGCTCCTGATCGGAACACTTCTCCTCCTTCAAACCAGCTAACAAATACAAGGTCATCTGGAGCAGGGATATCAAAATGCTCTCCATACATCTCTTCTTTTTCAAGCTCGATGTATTCCCCAAGTCCGTTTGCAATCGGGTGACTTGGATTAACGATCCAGATGCGTTCTTTTTCATCTGCTTCGCGCCACTTTAGATCACATGAAGTTCCCATCAATTTTTTAAAGATTTTAGAGAAGTGACCAGAGTGAAGGACGAGTAGACCCATACCATCTAGAACGCGTTGATATACTTTATTTACGACCTCATCTTCTACTTCATCATGAGCTAAGTGCCCCCACCATACTAAAACATCCGTGTTATTTAACACATCTTCTGTTAGACCATGTTGAGCTTCATCAAGTGTTGCTGTATTAACATCATGTCCTGCTTTTTCAAGGAATTCTTGAATAGCACCATGAATTCCTTTTGGATAAATTTCTTTAACTACCGGATTTTTTTGTTCATGACGATTTTCATTCCAAACTGTAACTTTAATCATGTATAACATCCTCCTATGTGTGCTTTGTACGTAAGCGTTTTACGTAAACGTTTACGTAAACCCCAAATAAAAATGAAGCTTTGAGTAAACCCGTTTTTTACTTGTCACGAAAATCACTGACTGATTGCCTTTCCACAATGGTAAATGGCATATAACGGCTTTTTGCTTCTTGTTGTTTACCTTTAATCAAACTGACTAGCATTTCACCTGAGGTTTGTCCCATATCTTTTAACGGCTGAGATACAGTCGTTAGTGGCGGATAACACATCTCAGCAATCTTCAAGTTATCATAACCGATGATTGATAGTTCCTCTGGCACCCTTATTCCTAACTGATGTGCAGCAGACATTGCACCAATGGCCATCTCATCACTTGCTGCGAATAATGCGGTCATGTCAGGAAGTTCTTTTAGCAGAAGTGGCAGTGATTCTTTTCCGTTTTGAAAACGATAGCCCTCATTTTTTGTAATATGATTGTCAGTAAATGAAAGACCATTACTCTCAAGAGCTTTTTGAAATCCTTGCATCCTTGGTACTCCCGCTATCGGGTCCTCATCGCTTCCGCCGATCATACCGATCACTTTATGACCTTTTCGAATTAAATACTCAGTAGCTTGAAAAGCTCCATCAAAATCATTGACTCGAACAAATGGCAGATCGTATTTGGATGACGCCGTAGAAACAAGGACAACAGGTACTTTCATCTCTTGAAAGATTTTATAGTACTCTTCTTTAACATCTTCTGAAGCAAAGATGATACCATCAACTCGTTTTTCTTGCAGCAGCCTCAAATACTTCACGGTTCTCTTTCCGCTTGAAGTGGTGTTGCAGACGATTACGCTGAATCCTCCGTCATGCGCTGCATTCTCTACACCTTCTAATACTTCTGACGAGAGCATTCCGGACACATCCGGAAAAAGAACCCCGATCGTCTGTGTCCGCTTGTTGATGAGACCGCGTGCGATCGCGTTAGGCTGATAGCCGAGTGCTTCAATTGATTGCTGCACTTTTTTCTTTGTTTCCTCCGAATAGCCAGGCAATCCGTTCACAATTCGAGATACTGTAGCGATTGAAACGTTTGCATGCTTGGCAACATCTTTTATTGTCGGATTCAAAACATCTCCCTGCTTTCTTGTTACGTAAACGTTTACATTTACACTTTCAATCTATCAGCGCTCTTAGAAAAAGTCAATTATTTTATTATCAAAATAAGATTACGAATTACTAAAAAGGGAAAAGACTACTAATATGAAATGGAGGTCAGATTTAATGTGGTATCAGCACTCATTCTTTAAGTACGCCGCAGGTTCAGTCTTACTGTTAACCATCCTTTATTTACTAGGAAAAATTGATTACCTGCTTGACTTCCTCTATCTCCTAATATCTAGCGTTTTCTTCCCTCTATTTATTGCAGGGTTGCTTTATTATTTGCTTAGACCAGTCATACGATTTTTGATCAAGAAAAAAGTTCCTAAATTTGTAGCGATACTGGTCGTGATGGTCGGATTGATCCTAGCCGTATCAGGTATTGCTACGTTAGCAGTCCCCGTTGTAGCCGATCAGCTTTCTAATATAACAGACGATTTCCCAAAGAAGATTGGTGAAGCTACTGAAAAAACAGGTACGATGATTACAGGCAGCAAAAAATCATTCGTCGATAGCACTCATATAACAAAATTAGCCACACAGCGGCTTGAAAAGTTTACGGATACCGTATCAAAAGATGTGATTGCACTTGTAGCTACATTGACGAACATCGCCTTAGTATTATTAGTGGTGCCTTTTATCCTCTTTTATTTGTTGCTTGACGACAAGAAGTTTTTTAATTATTTTTTAATGTTTGCTCCTCATCACATGGAGTATGAAGTTGCAGCTATTTTACGAGATATTGATTCGACGTTATCTTCGTATATTAAAGGACAAGTTCTTGTGGCATGGTTCGTCGGCATCTTTATGTATGCCGGTTATTTATTGATCGGGTTAAAGTTCGCTTTAGTTCTTGCTCTTTTTGCTGTTCTAACGAATGTGATCCCCTTTTTAGGACCATTTATCGGTGTATTTCCAGCTCTTTTAGTAGGTTTGATCCAAGACCCTTTTATGGCAGTTAAAGTCGCTATCGTAACGCTAGTTGTACAACAAGTAGAGGGAAATATTTTGTCTCCTCAAATCATGGGAAAACAGCTTCGTATCCATCCGCTTACCATCATCCTAGTCGTACTCATGGCAGGTGCAGCATTTGGATTTATCGGTCTGCTTTTAGCCATCCCTACTTATGCGGTTTTGAAGACGATCATCAGTAACGTGTACCGAATTTACTTGTTATACAACCCACCAGAGACTAGAAGTAATCTACTCTGAAAGGAGAAACGTGCTCATCGTGAAACAGCCTTTTGTAAAAGAACCAACATTCATAGATAAAATGAAAACTCATTATGAATCGTATCGCCCTTGGGTCCACCGTTCTGCTCGTATCGGGTATCTTTCAAAAGGTATCGTTTACATCATCATCGGCATTCTAGCGCTAATCATGTCTATAGGAAAACACCCGAATGAAGCGAGTTCAAACGGAGCACTTTACACAATCGCTCAACAGCCATTCGGCCCCGCATTATTAATTGTGCTTTCATTAGGTTTGAGTGCATTCGCTTTTTGGCAGATTGTTAAAGCTCTTTTCGATCCTGAATGTGCAAATCACCATTGGAAAAGATGGTTCAACCGATTAGGTTTTTTAATCATTGCAGGGATCTACATTGCAATGTGTATCAGTTCATTACGCATCTTGTTTCGTGCAAGAGCAAAATCTTCTGATGAAACATACCAAACACTTTCAGCACAGATGCTCTCACAGCCCTTTGGTCAGCTATTGGTCGCGATCGGTGGTATAGTTTTTGCTATTACAGGTATAGTCTTTATGTTTCAAGCCTTCACACACCGATTTAAACGTGATTTAAAGAAGAATGAAATGAACAAGAAAGAATGGAAGTGGAGCGGTTACTTCGGAACACTCGGAATGGCAGCACGCGGAATTGTTTTTATAATCATTGCATTCTTTCTCATACGAACAGCCGTTTTGGCTGATCCAGATGAAACGCGAGGTTTGGATGGTGCACTCCTAGAACTTGCCTCACAGCCGTTCGGCCCTGTTCTTCTCGCCATCGTAGCAATCGGCTTTATTTCGTATGGTATTTTCATGTTCGCAAGTGCTCGATATAGACGATTGAATAACTAGACAAAGGCCCCGGTCTCTTAAGAGACCGGGGCCTTTGTCTTTGTGGGAAAGACATTATGAAGAATTGTCTTTCTTGGGGGTCTGACCCGGGTCAGACCCCAGAAGACCATTTCTCAAGCGTTTTATCTGTTGGCAGCATAACAGTCAACAATCCGACTAACGGCAAGAAGCTGATCAAAAACATCGTGTTTGAGATGCTTGTAACGTCAGCGACCTTACCAAGCACTACCGATCCGAGCGCTCCCATACCAAACGCCAAGCCTACGATCAAACCTGATACCATCCCTATTCTGCCTGGCACTAGTTCTTGAGCGTATACGACCGTCACTGAAAAACTCGTGTTCAAGATAAAGCCGATCAAGAAGAACAATGGAATAACTGCCCATAATCCTACATGTGGAAGAAGTAATGCGAGTGGTGCAGTTCCGACCATCGACCAAAAAATCATGTTCCTCTTTCCTAGCCGGTCTGCAATCGGTCCTCCAAAGAATGTTCCGAGTACTCCGGAGGCCATAAAAACAAATAAATAAACTTGAGCTTGTCTAATCGTTAAACCATAATCATCGATCAAGTAAAATTGATAATAGTTTCCGATGCCAGAGAAATACCATGAACGAGCAAATACTAAAAACACCAGTAATGCCATCGCTCCAACTACTTGTTTTTTTCGCTTTCTATCAATCTTTTTCTTCTCGCCAGTTTGCTTTTGAACGCGAGGAAAATGCACGAGCTGTTTAGCATACCAGCCTGAAACATAAAACAGTACAAAAATAGCAACAGCCGCCAGTGAAGTAAACCATACAGCTCCAAACTGTCCGAGTGGGACGAATACGAGTGCCGTCATCACAGGAGCGAGTGAACTGCCTGTATTGCCTCCTACTTGATAGATGGATTGAGCTAGCCCTCGTCGGTTTCCTGCTGCCATATAGGCGACTCTAGACCCCTCAGGGTGAAAAACAGCAGACCCTAAACCGATTCCAACAACCGAGAGTATGATCATGTAAAAGGAATCTGCAAACGCGATGCCTAACATTCCTATTAAACTCGCCATCATACCAACAGGCAGTATATAAGGTGAAGTCGTCCTATCCGTATACCAACCAATCACTGGCTGCATGATAGAAGAAGTGATGTTTAAAGTAAAAGCGATCCAACCAAGCTGAGTAAATGAAAGATTCATTGATTTCTCTAAAATTGGAAAGATGGCTGGAATAACCGCCTGCATAGAGTCATTTAATAAATGCACAAAACTTATCGCAAAAAGAATAGAATAGATCGTTTTTTGCTGGTTAGAAGTATCTGTTGACTTGCCTGTGGTAGCTGACATGCTTCATTCCTTCTTTCGTTTATCTTTAGATACTCATAAACTTATACACCTATGTAACTTACATTAGATTACCATATTCAGCTTGATCAAAACGAAATGTCATACATCTGAAGTTCAAAATGAAACAAACACCCGTAGAGAAAATCTTAAAACAAGACGGGAAATAAATTGTTTGGGGACTGACCCCCATCAGTACATAAGAAAGCCAGTCGTTGATCACGACTGGCTTCCATGCACTTATTTCTCTTCTATTTCTTAGATCTTCTCGATCACTTTATCAATGATCCCGTATTTCAATGCTTCTTCTGCAGACATGAAATAATCACGATCAGTGTCTTTTTCTACTTTCTCGATCGGTTGACCCGAACGGTCAGAGATGATCTTATTCAACAACTCACGAGTCTGCAGGATGCGCTTCGCGTGAATTGCCATATCGGATGCCTGCCCCTGTGTTCCGCCTAATGGCTGGTGGATCATAACTTCTGCGTTCGGAAGCGCGTAACGTTTTCCTTTAGCACCAGCTACCATGAGTACAGCTCCCATTGATGCCGCCATCCCGATACAGATCGTTGAAACATCCGGTTTGATGAATTGCATCGTGTCGTATATCGCGAGACCTGCTGTAACAGATCCTCCTGGTGAGTTGATGTAGATGGAGATATCTTTATCTGGATCTTCAGCAGCTAAGAAGAGCAATTGAGCAACGATAGAATTTGCCACGTTATCATCGATTGCACTTCCAAGCATAATAATTCTGTCTTTTAATAAACGCGAATAAATATCATAAGACCGCTCTCCACGGTTTGTCGACTCTACTACCATAGGGATTAGATTCATCTGTTTTCCTCCTAGTTAGGCTGCAATTGCCATTGGGTTTGTATTTGTTTTTGGTGAAACATGTATTTTACCAAATCCTGACGTGATAAAAATGATCTTTGCCGGCTCCTGCACCGTTTCTGTTTCTTTCACCTGTACTTCCGTTTTCATAGGAAGAATGTTCGCATCCTCATTTGCCGCTTCAGGATTAATCGGGAAAACAGTACCTTTGCTCTTCTTATTCACGTTGTGCCGCCTCCTTCAGGTTTTGGGTACATCGCCATTGAAACGTGATACACTTTTGCGTTCTCTTCGTTTGGTCTGTGGTGTTTTTGTATGAGAGTGGTGAGCATATCTGCATATTCCTGTAAAAAAGCATTGCGGTGATCCATGGTAGAAAGTGCGAGTTCCATTTCCATTACTGCGCTTGGTATCTCTTCATCCTCTGATTGCTCCATCAAAGAAATGGCATCCCGCTTCATCTTCTCTGTAAGTGATAACACATGAGCAAGGGCGGTTTGATCTTGGAGTTTTTTTATCGTGTCAGAAGAGAGACCTAATGAATCTGACAATAAAAAAGAACGGCCGGCACTTACATATAGAATTTCTACAAGGTTTCGAACATTCCTTGTGCCCGCCCGAACCACAAGGCCCACTTTTTCCAGTGCTTTAAGATGATAATTAATCTTTTGAGCGGAATCGTTCATTCTTTTTGATAGCTCTGTCGCAGAACGCGGCTCTTTCAACAAGCTTATGAGCTCAGATCTTACAGGATGCAATAGCGCAGCTGCTTGTTCCGGTTCTGTGACAATAAACGTCTCTGGCATGCTTTGATTCCTCTTCACTCTCATCACCTCACTTCACAATAATATGTGTTCAATACGTAAAAATATTTCTTTACGTAAAATTATATTATTACGTTCAGTATCATTTTGTCAAAGATTTGAAAAAAATATACGTATGCCTAAAAATAAAGAAAACAGACTGAATTTCATTTCAGCCTGCTTTCTATACATTTTATTTTTTATACAAACGGTACGATCCCAAGAATGAAAAAAATCGTAGCCATTCCTGTGTTCAACCAAAACTCAGTTTTTTGATTAAAAATTTTACGCTCAACCGCACGAAAGATAAAGATCACCATCAAGATTGAAAATAGTACAGTGGGATTCTCCCAAGTCTTACCGTTATAAATAGCCAAAAGCGATCCTAAAAACATAAGAACCATCTCTGTATACACCCAGGGTTTTGGACGTTTTTTCATCCGATCTCCCCCCTTATTCAGGTTGATAGTACACATTGTACGGTATGTGAGCCTATCCGGTGCATAACTTCATAGAGCTTTTTCTTCGCTCGATCCTAGCCAGTTCTTTGCCGCTGCATTTTTAAGAAGAAGACGGAGAACTACAAACCCGATCACTCCACCAACGATAGAGCTGACCAAAAAAGGAGTGACAAAAAAGAATGCACCCGTTTTTGATCCTAAGAAAACGGTAGCGACCGGCACTGCTATAACAGCTCCTATAATTCCAGTCCCAACCCATTCCCCTATTACTGCGAACGTGTATTTTCTTCCTTTTTTATAAAGGTAACCCGCCAAAAATGCACCGATCATTCCTCCCGGAAAAGCAAGCAGAGAACCGATTCCAAACAAGTTACGCAGCAAACCAATACTGAATGCGACGATTACCGCCGGAATCGGTCCGAGCATCACACCAGCCATCACGTTGATCGCATGCTGAACGGGAAACGCTTTTGCTGCTCCAGCAGGAATATAAAACAAATGTGAACAGATCGTCCCGATCGCGACTAACATAGCCATTACAGTAAGTTTTTGAACAGATATCTTCACTTCACTTCTCTTTTCGCTGTTTCAATAACAAAAAGCAGGTTGCTTGAAGCAGAAGAAGGATCAACTGCACCACTTATTTCTGAGATTACGGCTATACCATCTGCACCTGCTTTAATGACTTCACTCGCGTTTTGCAGCGTAATCCCGCCGATACCAACGAGCGGAATATTCACTTGATTACTGCGAAGATCTGAGATTAGACCAACGCCTACAGGTTTCTTCGCATCAGGTTTTGTACTCGTCTGATAGATCGGGCCTGCACCAATATAATCAGCTCCATGTACGATGGCATCCTTTGCCTCAGCAAGTGTGTGAGCAGACACACCTAGAAGTTTACCTTCTGTTTCTTTACGAATATAGGACAGATTACCATCTGTTTGACCAACATGAAGGCCATCCGCATCAACAGCTTTCATCAAATCCAGATCGTCATTCACAATAAATAGCACATCATGTTTGTGGCATATTTCCTTTGCACGCTTTGCCATTTCTAACTGTTTCTGACCACTTAAACAGTTAACACCTTTTTCACGAAACTGAAACGTTGTAATTCCACCTTGAATCGCTTGCACAAGAATACGATAAAAATGTTCTGGTGAAGAGCAGTTCATCGTTCCTGCTACATAATAGAGTGATAGATCTTGTTGCAAACGTGTCTTCGATTGGGTTTTCATCGATTCGCTCCCTCCTTCAATACGTGATCTTGCCAGTGGATGGATCCGTGAAATATCTCATGAGTAGATTCTAAACTATAGAGCTGATCGAGAAGGTTCTGCTGAAAGCTTCCAGGGCCTTTGGCCGTTTTCACAGCCTCTTCAGCCGCTTTAGTGAGCATCAATAGTGCAAGTGCTGTTCTTTCTAGTATCGGCAGGTCTACTTTATCTCTTGTAACTTCTTTTTTCTGATTTCCCTGATAGAGAGCTACCATTGATGTAGCAAAGCATCCTGTCCCGGTGACATAGGAAAGCATGGGATCTCCATGAGAGAGAACGATTGCCCTTTCACCATCTGAAATAACATCTTTAGTTCCAGTCATGGCGATAAGACAACCTGTTTGCTTCGCAGCAGCTGCAGCAAGCTTGATGAGATCCTCTTCCGAGTTGGCTAGATCACCATCTACTCCTCTGCCTTCCCATGCCCCTTCAGCCAAAAACTGCATCTCCGCAGCATTACCGCAAATTGTCAGAATTGTTCGGGGTCTGACCACCTTCAATTCTGAATATTCAAACAACAACTTTCTTACAAGCTCTTGCCTGAACGATGATAATCCTATCCCCACTGGATCAAGGACTACAGGCACTTCTGCATGCATTGCTCTTCGTAAAGCGAGTATCATAGATTTCGCTGATGCTTCATCTAAAGTACCGATGTTTAGCACTAAAGCATCAGCCACACTTACTGCTTCTTCGACTTCACTTGCTTCATGCACCATCATTGGACTTCCTCCTGCAGAGAGGACACCATTAGCTAGAAAGTTCATGGTTACGTTATTCGTTATATGATGAACGAGCGGCTTTTCTTCTCTGATCTGTGATACGAACGTTTTCCATTCTTGTATTCTAGTATTGTTCATGTGTAACCCTCCTATAAGCGAAATGATTGACCGGTCCATGACCTGAGCCAACATCGATTCCATGTTCGATAGCAGTTTGTATATATTTTTTTGCACTCGCTATCGCATTCTCTGCTTTCTTACCAGAGGCAAGCTCAGCTGCTATAGCCGCTGAGAACGTACACCCTGTTCCGTGTGTATTTTTAGTATGAATCCGCTTCTCTACAAGTTCGATCATTTCAATGCCATTAAAGACAAGATCTGATACAAATTCACCATCTCCAAAGTGTCCACCTTTAACAACAACATGATCAGCACCAGCGTCAAATAAAACTCTTGCCGCTTCAATTCTAGCTTCACTGCAGTCTATCTTTATCCCTGTTAATGCTTCTGCTTCTGGAATGTTAGGTGTGATGATTTTTGCGAGTGGAAGCATGCATGTTTTCATCGCTTGAAGTGCTTCTTCACCTAACAGCGTTGCGCCCCCTTTTGCGATCATGACTGGATCGACCACTACGTTTTCCCATTGAAATTCCCTTATCATATATGCTGTTCTCTCGATATACTCACCTGAAAAAAGCATTCCAGTCTTAATGGCATCCGGCGTCAGATCAGTCCCTATTGACTTTAACTGAGCTTCTAATCCCTCTATTGTCACTGGAAATATCCCTTGGACACCTGTTGTGTTCTGTGCAGTAACTGCAGTAAGAACCGACATACCGTACACACCTAATTCTTGAAACGTTTTTAAATCAGCCTGAATGCCTGCTCCCCCGCCACTGTCTGATCCTGCGATCGTGAGGGCTTTACTTACTTTTATCAAATGTCCCATAATTTCTACCTCCTAATTTTCTATGCAAAAAAGCCACCCGCTTATTTAGCGGGTGGCTTAAAATTTCAAATCATAAAGGAATGATAGTTTATCCACGCCGCTTCCCTACGCCAGTATGAACTGGATCAGGTTCAAAGGGTCGAAAGTCATAACCTTCTCTCAGCTTAGAATAAGCACCCCTAGCGAAATAACCATATTGAGTTAACACAATCCTACTCATACATAAACAACAATGTCAATATTTTTAAGGTTATCGGTTTCAAAAAGTTTAACCCTCTTAAAATACGGGGAAATAATAACTAACACAGAATTACAACATAAAAAACATAGAAATAAAACAATCGTAACAAATAGTTTTTACCAGAAATAAAAATGACAATTCATTAACATTTTTCCCAGAAGGTGGTGAAATTCAGGTACTTTAGAAGCAATAAAGAAATTTTTTCTGAATTTTCAAACAAAATGGTTGTCATTAGGCATCTTGCTCAGTATACTAGTAGAAACCTAGAAACATAAAAGGTTAATTGGATAGGGAGATAATTTAAGGAGGGAAACAGGATGAAAGACAAAAATGCTTCTTTTAACAAGAACCAAAATGAGATGGTGCAGTACAAACAACAAAAAAGAGACCCATTTGCCTTCAGCCTTATTGCCCAAATGGTACTGGATGAGGCCCTTCACAATTATTACAGAGAGTATTATGAAAGAGAAATTGACAATGCCTTGGATACAAAAGATAAAGAACGATTCATGAAATTGAGCGCAGAGTACAAAGCGTTTCTCAGTTAGTGCTTTTGGGCGGCACACTCTATAAAAAGTGCCGTAAAAGCCAAAACACCCTTTCAGCATACGGTTGAATCATCCGTGCTGCAGAGGGTGTTTCTGACGTCCCCGTTCCTGACAAGTTAAAACTTTTTTCTAATTAAGGGTTGTCGGTGATTCCGGCTTTTTCTTTTGCTCTTTTTTCCGCTTCGACCACCACACATTAATCACAATGGCTACGATCACCCAGACCGGCGCAAGACCCAATAAACTTACTACTACAAACGAAATAGCAGACATTAAAAAGTTAACTGTATCCATAAATAAGACCTTCGTTTTTGCCCACGTATCTAAACCTTCTGTTTGAAGTGCTTTCGCATTTAAATTTTTCACTTCAAATTGTATCGTAACAGTTGAATAATCACTTTGGTTTTGTAAAAAATTCAAACGCCCCTCTACCTGTTCGATCTCTTCTTGAACAGCAGCCAGATCACCCGATATCTTCAACAAATCTTCTGTTTTCTGAGCATTCTTCATGAATGCTTCAAGCCGCTCTCTTACTTGCTGTTTGGCTTTTAACCGTGAAGATAGATCAACGTATTCTTCCGTAACATCTTCTCCACGAATATTTTCGTTTGGAGTCCCCTTACTCAAACCTCGAACCTCGTCTAAGAAAGGACGAAAACTTTTCATCGGCACACGAACAACCATCACACCAGATTCATAATCTTTCTCTCCTGTACTCGTGTTCGACTCAACCATATATCCGTCCATTGATTCTAACTTTTTCCGAACGGCTTCCATCGAGGTTTGTAATCTATCTACTGTAATCTCAAGATCAGCGTGATAGATCACTTTTCTTTGGTTCTTCATTTGTTGCTCATCTTTTCCTTTTTCAGATTCAGAACTCTGACTTTCTTCTGTAGAGGTATCCATGTTTGCTTCAGACTTGCTGCCACTATCTCGGTCTATTGCTTTATCACTTTTCGAACTGCTGTCGCTGCTGCATGCACTCAACAAAAACACAGCTATGAATACCCACATTTTCCATCTCTTCCACATATCGTAATTCCCCCTTTCTCGCTTAGACGCTCTCTACAAGAAAAAGGTTTCAGTTCCCAAAAAACCAACCTATTGAATGATTTTTTCCGAGACATTTTTGTGATAAAATAGTGTCTGATGATTTGTAGTTTGAAAAAAAACCGATTTATGCTAGTATGTACAGGATAAGTAAGTGGTTTACTGGAGGAATAGCATGTCAATGATAGGAAGAAATGATCCGTGCTATTGTGGCAGCGGAAAAAAATATAAAAAATGTTGCTTACATAAAGAAGAGCAAACACGTGAAGTATCCTTTCATCAAGAAGGACTCATCAAATATGCTCTAGAGAACTATCAGCAGGATTTAGCTGCACGTACTTCTAAGTATGTGAAAAAATACCCTGTTGCTAAAGAGCAAGAACAAACATACGCAAACATTGCCGTTTGTTGGGAGATCTTTTGCTCAGAGATTAAGGAAAACAAGACCCCTGTTCAACTTTATGTAGAAAAAGTGAAGAGTTCTGTTAAACCAGAAGTAGCTGAAATTCTAGCTGGCTGGACAACGGCTACACCTTCTCTATATAAAGTTTTAGAGCAAAAGACAGGATTCATTTTTACCGTTCAGGATATTTGGACAGAGGCGGTGTATGATGTCACGATCAATGCTGCTGAAAAGCCAAAAACAGAAAGTGCACTACTTGGAACACTCGTTTCAAACGGAATCAACCATGAGTTTTACGTTGGATATGTAGAAATGCCGATATCTGAACTTCCGCCGCTAAAAACAGCGATAGAAAAGATTCAGCCTCAACAAGATCCAAAAGTTACATTCAAGAACGAATTCCCTGCTGTTCTGCAACTCGCTTTGATCGATATTAGTGCTGGTGTACCTCAATCTCAAGTTGAGAAGAAGGAGACTGACGCTATTTCTACCAAAGTTGAAAAAGCAGAAGAAGCCGCGGATTTTAAAGATGAAAAATACAATGCTGTAACCGAGCTCGTTAAAGCGAATGCCGAAACAGAAGTTGTAGAAGAAGCAGAAAAGCTTTGGAGTGAGTACGTTACAGAAAGCAAACCTGCTATTCGTAAAGAAGAGATTTACGCTGCTGCCCTTGACTATCTCGTTTCAAAAGATATTCGAGGAATCGCTTCTACTCAAGCAGAGACAGCTAAAAAATATGGTGTATCACCTGCTAGTCTATCCTCGCGATATCGTGAGATGAAAGAACTTTTAAGCGTATAACGTTTTTTAACTAACCCGCCTGATGCCTCAGGTGGGTTTTTTCATAAAAAACAAGACCCTCTCTAAAAAGAGTCTTGTTTGTTATTTCGCTTTAGCCAATAATACACAGGAAGTCCCGCAACTGTAATAAAGATAGCTGTAAAACTATCTAAAGGATCGTTTAGTATCGTCGAGACAACGATGTACAAAGAGCCTAAGATCGCAAAAATAGGAACGACAGGAAATAGCGGAACACTGTAGGTTCTCTTTTTATCACGATTCCGATTGCGCAGTTTGAACACAGCATAAAACGCAAAAATATAAAAAATGTATACAGCAAATATCGCCATTTCTGATAAATAGTCTGGATCAGTTACGATCATCATGATGATCGCGATCACGACTTGTAAATACGTAGCAGCAATAGGTGTACCATATTTTTCACTAACCTGACTAAACGTTTTTGACATCGGAAGCTGATTTCGTTCTGCCATTGCAAAAGGAACACGTGGAATGGTTAAGATCTTACCGTTTAAACAGCCAAAAATTGATACTGCGATTCCAACTGCTATTACCTTTCCGCCTAGTGGTCCAAATAGAATCGTTGCTGCTGATGCCGCCGAATTCTCTCCTAGTCTTACAATTTCTGATGCAGGCAAAATGTGCAGAAGTGCAACATTAACCAGCAAATAGGCTGCCATGACGACTAAGATTCCACCAATGATGGCTTTAGGTAACGTTTTTCCTGGATCCTTCATCTCACCTGCTACAAATCCAACCATCAACCATCCATCATAAGCAAAAAGTGTCGCAAGGATCGCTGCACCCATTGAAATCTCTACAACTGCTCCACTTGAAGCATTTAAGATTTGTTCGTTTCCTTTTGTTATCCCAAAAACAATAATCAAACCGATCGGAACCAGTTTTCCGATCGTGAATAAATTTTGGATAAAACCTCCATACTTCGTTCCAAAGTTATTGATAATCGTAAGAAAAAGAACGGTACCTATACCAATCCAAGGTCCAAAGGATTCATCCCACGAAAACAAGTTCACCATCAACGAACCGAAGTATAATCCTAAAGCCCCGATAACCGCTGGACCATAAATAACAGTCTGAACCCAACCGCTCAAGTATCCCCAAAGCTTACCGTATACTTCTTCCATATAGACATACAAGCCACCTGTCTTTGGAATTTGAGTTGCTACTTCAGCGATCGTTAACCCGCCTGCTAACGTGATCAATCCTCCAAGAGTCCAGGCTAATAGAGCAAGATTTGAATTTCCTGTATATTCGAGAACACTTCCAGGTTTCATGAAAATGCCTGATCCAATAACCGTTCCAATCACGATGGACATGGCTACAGAAAGCCCGATATCTTTTTTCAACGCTGTTTCTTGATTCATGTTGTGTTCACTCCTTAAAAGACCTTAAAAAAACGAATTGTCCATCTGAAAAAGACTAGTGTCACTTTAACACATACAATTATCAAATGTCACTACTTCTTTAAAAAGACAATTTATTCAGTTTTTTTAAAAAGTGTTTCTAGAGAGTGATAGTGCTTAAAGTTCCTTTCTGCGCATTAACTGTTTTTTTATGAAAGCTTTCTCTATCAGATCATTAAGCTGTCGTTCTAGCTCCTTTTTTTCTTGAGCATCTGTTTCATGCCTTATCTTCTTCTTAAGTTCACGAATCATAAGCTTTTCTTCTGATGAAAAATGAGAAGAATGCAGCATCATGTTCACCTCATTTCAGATTTGATCCACTGAACCTCCCACTGTCTAAAGGATAAGATAATCTGAACACGAGAACATTGGATGTGTCATATAATCTGACACTTTTTTTATAAGTTTTTGTCCTTTTTCAAAAAAACCAAATATAGGCTTGAGTTCATTTACTATAGATGGTAATATTTGTTTTTACAGTACCTTGCAATAAACAGTACTAAGTAAAGTGGTGATGTGATTAGTGAATGTTCAATTTAAAAAAGGAGTACTTGAACTATGTGTTTTAGTTCTTACTTCACAAAAAGACCGCTATGGCTATGAATTGGTAGAAGAAATATCTAAGAAATTTGAGATCTCAGAAGGCACGATCTATCCACTCGTTAGAAGATTAACAAAAGAAGGTCTATTTTCTACTTACCTTATGGAATCAACCGAAGGACCACCAAGAAAGTACTATAAGATTACGGAAAAAGGCCAAGAGATGAAAAAGGTCCTTATTGATGAATGGTCGCTGTTCACAAAAGGTGTAAATGAAATGTTAGAGGAGGAATAACGTGGATAAGAATCAATTTTTTCAGCAATTAGCTAAGCATATAAAACCACTTGGAGCTCGTGAACAAAGAGAAGTTTTAGATGATTACGAAGAATATTTTGAGATGGGCTATGAGAGCGGAAGAACAGATGAAGACATCATCTCAGGGTTAGGAAATCCACTCAAGATTGCAAAGGAGATCATGGCACAGTCAGAGATTACAAAAGCAGAAGAAGATCCTTCTTTAACGAACGTCTTTCGTGCGGTAGCAGCAACATTGGGATTAGGTTTATTTAATCTTGTATTTGTCCTAGCGCCGTTTATCGTATTATTATTGTGGCCGTTCATTATGATCGTACTATCAGCTGCCTTTCTCGTCTCACCTATTCTTTTGCTCATTCAAGACGGTTTGTCACTCATCTTCTTAAAAGAAATTTTTCTTATTCTTGGATTAGTAGGTCTAGGTCTCTTATTACTTGTAGGATCGATCAGATCTTCAAAAATAGTTTACAAGCTCACCTTAAGATACCTTACGTTCAACCTAAGAATCATTAGGAGGAAATACTCATGACCAAAAAGATTTTACGAACAGCATTTATGTTGATTGGTATTTCAATTATTGGAAACGTCCTTCTCTTTATGATGGGGGAATCTCCCTTTAATATAACGAAAATTAATGAACAAAAATCGATTGCTGCATCATCTATTAAAGAGGTTACAATTGAGAGCAGTGTGGGTGACATATTCGTTCTTCCACATGATGGTGACAAAATAAATGTATCGATGAAAGGGAAAACGGAAAAGAAATACTCAGATGACTTTTCACTCTCTGTAAAAAAGAATAATAACAAGCTAATGATTCAAGCAAAACAAAAAAAGAAGACAAAATTATTCTCCTTATTTTCTGGTGATTACGAATTACTCGTTAAGCTTCCAAAAGCAGATTATAAACGCCTTCAAGCAATATCTGATACATCAGATATTAACATGCAAGATATTGAAGCTAGTAACATCAAACTTCAAACAAATTTAGGAGATATCTTTCTTAAAGACGTGACAGGAGCCGTTTCTGCAAAGTCTGATGTGGGTGATATCGACATACAGATACTTCATATAAAAAAAGATATTATTGCTAAATCAAATCTTGGTGATATTACGATTAAAACTAAGAATGAACCTAAACAATTACGAACAGATCTGAGAAATACAATTGGGGACGAAAAGATCAACTTACCAGGTTTAAAGAATGGTTCAATAGAAACTGGCGGACCTCTCGTGTTTTTATCTTCAGAAGTCGGAGATCTCGCTTTGATGATGAATGAATAATAAAAAGACCTCCACACCGGGGGTCTTTTTATTGTTTAAGAAAATTATTCTGTTTTTGAAGCTGGTTGCTCATGGCTTAACTCTGATTGAGCGATAACGACAGAAACTCCTTGTTGTTCAATAGCTGATAGATGGTCTCTCGGTGCATCATCATCTGTGATAACAACATCTACATTCGTAACAGGACCAACTTTTGCAAAAGCGTTAACTCCTATTTTGTAATGAGGAAATACACCTATTACTTTACGAGAGACCTTTCCAACAGCACTCATAAAAGCAGCTACTTCTGGCGTTGCCGTACTTATCCCTCTTTCGGAGATCCCGCCACCTGTAGCAAATGAAACATCAAAAGAATACTGACCGATGAGATTGGTTACTAAAGCATCCGTCATGTTGCCTGATTGCTTCACTTTTCCACCGACCATATAAAGATCAATGTTCTCATTCTTGCGAAGTGCATCAGCAGTTGCGAGTGAGTTGGTTACAACTGTTAATCGGTACTGAGGAAGATGCTTTATAATCTCATGATGCATGCCTCCTCCACTTAGGAAAATGGTATCGTTCTCTTTGATGTACTTCACAGCTTCCCTCGCAATAGCTTTCTCATACTTTGATCCTTCTCCAAAACGAACTTCATTCGGCGAAGGTGCTTTTTTTGCTTCTGTTACAGGAATAGCGCCACCATGTGTACGTTTAAGCAGCCCATTATCCTCGAGAGATGATAAGTCTCGGCGAATAGAATCAATTGAAACTTGGAGGGCATCTGATAATTCTTTTGCAAGCACTCTTCCTTCGTTCTTAAGCACTTCTAATATCTTTTCCCTTCTTTCTTCAGAAAACATAATTATTTCCTCCATTACCTCTTATTTCCACGTGGTACTGTAATCATATGCTGTTTCATGCTTGTTTGTCAACCATGATTTGCATTTTTTTTCCTGTTTTAAAATAAAACAAGCTAAAACAAGCACTCATGGCAGCTTGTTTTAGCCCGAATTGAAAGATAAATAGATTATTATATGGAAGTTTTCCAGTTTGTACTTCTGACAAATACAAATTCCTTCCATTTGTATTTGTCTGGGGTCAGACCCCTAGTCCTCTACCTTGATCAGGAAGAGGCGTTCGTGAAATCGGCCGTGTTTTCTAGCCTTTTCCTGCCTGATCTCATCCAGTTCTCTTAAAGTAAGTTCATGCACTTTCGTTAACGCGATTAAGATCTCAAACAGCTCTGCCAGCTCTTCCGCTGCATCTATCTCACTTTTAGCTTCACGATACTCTTTTACGCCTTCAGTAAGCTTTTTCTTAAGTTCACTTTCAAACTCCTGATTTCCAAGGATCCGAAAAGTTCCCTTCTTCCCCGCCTGTTCGAGCAGTTCTGGTATTTTATCTCTCACTAATTTATTGTAATACGCCATTGGCTCTTTTCCCTTCCAGCAATTTCACAGCATCTCAAAAAAACTTTCCTATATAAACGATATGCATCAAGTTAGTTTTTTAGCAGAAACAACCCCCAAAAAAATGAT
Organism: Fictibacillus tiangongensis; assembly: GCF_048083785.1. Taxonomy (GTDB): domain Bacteria; phylum Bacillota; class Bacilli; order Bacillales; family Fictibacillaceae; genus Fictibacillus. Next base: position 1,286,306 of record NZ_CP182294.1, on the reverse strand, counting down.
AGCGATCAAACCGAATACCGGATACAAATAATGAAGAAGTTCAGAATATCCTACCTGACTTAACAAGTAACTCCCTGTCATTAAAGCAAATAAGATGACTTGATTAGATAACCTGACATTTCTTTGCAACGCTCCTGCCAGCCCGAAGATGTTTCCGATCAGTGTCGAGAAGATCTCACCGTAGATCACGAAGACAAAAATATAATGAACTACTACACCAAGACTCCCTACTATTTCAGCAATCGGTATCTCATAGCTCATGACACGCGGAACAGAATAGAGCACATACTGGCTATTTAATAGAATAAACGTTAATCCTAGTCCACCTAAAAAACCGCCCCACTTAATAACCGATTCATCTTTAGCTTCTCGTGAAAGTGGAACAAGAACAGCTTGTGCCAAGGTTAAGTTAAATGCTGCATAGGCAAACGGACTTACAATCCATCTCCAATCACCAACAAAGTCTCGTTCAACAAATAACTGCCTTCCTGAAGAAAGACCAAACATGGATACTGACAATACGATAGAAAAAAATATCATGATGGGGACAATCAATGAGTTTGTCCAAAGAATCCCCTCTATTCCTTTTTTCATAACCAAATAGGTTACGAGTAACGTTAATAGGATACCCCATTGAAAAGGGAGATGCAGCTGTTCCCAAAACAAGGCTCCTGCTCCTGACAACATGACTCCAGTTACTCCAAAGAGCATGATCAGCATTAATATGTTTACGATTCGTGAGGCGACCGCTCCAAACAAATATTGATTCATCTCATCAAAAGAGGTTGCACCTAGCCGCTTTGCCATAATCATAAGCTTTGTACCAATCACGATAAAAAGAAAGCCACTGATCAGAATCCCCACAAACCCGGCTGAGCCGTATCTTGTAAAAAATTCAACGATTTCTCTTCCGGTAGCAAATCCAGCACCTACAACAGTGCCGATGTAAGTGGCGGCTATCTGCAGTATTTGTTTCATTCGACTACTCATGCCCTCACCTCCATGGCCATATCTTTTACAAACATATGCATGGACAAGGATTTTAGAAGAAAAAGAAAAAACAGCAAGATTTCTCTTGCTGCCATAGATCACTTATTAAATATGTATTGCTTCACTGTATCCTTCAGTTATTACCCTGTTCTTTCCCTGCCTCTTTGCAACGTACAAGCTATTGTCGGCACCTTCAAAGAATGCTTGTTTATGCATGCCTCTTCTGTACGTTTGTAACCCCGTACTGATTGTTATGTTCTCTTGCTTCACTTCGGGGTGCTCTAGCCTTTGTATGACCAATCGAACCTTTTCTAATAATGTATAGGCTTGTTCTTCACTTATATCATTTAAGATAACCACGAACTCTTCTCCACCGTACCGTGCGACAAAATCATCTGTGGTCACATTATCTTTTATAGCCTTCGCAATTCGTTTCAACACGATGTCTCCAATGCCATGACCATATGTATCGTTGATTTTTTTAAAATTGTCTATATCCATTACAGCTAAATGAACCGGGTAATGATACGTTTCCGCTTGAAGCAACAGCACGTCCATATATTCATAGAAGGCCATGTGATTGTACAAACCTGTTAGAGCATCTGTCTTCACTTGCTTTTCCATAATTGTCGATTTCACCATTAGATCTTGATGATCTGCTTGGGCTTTGTTCAGTTCTTTCACCATCTCATACCCTCGACTCATGATCCCAACACAGATAGCTGTTGAGGTTAAGAGAATACATATCATTGAGATCTGATCCATCAAATCATTCATGTTCTTTAAGACCGGATGGAAAGTCGAAAGCAGCAGATAGGTAATTGAGCTGAGAGCAAAAGATAACCATACTTTTTTCTTTTTAAAATATATCGTCGAAATCAACATAGGAAAGAACAGACTCGTATACATAACATACATTTCATAATGAATGCTGATTAAGATCGCAGAGAACATACTCGCTGTCCAAATTATTATGTAATCTATGTATATTGCTTTCTTTTTAAAACTCCATTCAGTCAAACTAACCATAAATATTAAAAGCGCTGTTGGCAGAACAATGTACATCCCTATAAACTCTTCTAATGGTTTAGATGTAAAAAAACTATTAATGACCTCTACACACACTGACACAAAGATTACAACCCAAAATACATTTATAATTTTCCGATTCCAGGCGATGTGATTTAAGTGTGCAGGCAGGTGTTTTTTCCCCAATACATTCACCTCATCTACACGTATCCATATTCATTATAACATTTTTTTCCTTCTTTCATTTTGTTTTCTAAATTATTTCTTTTCCAACACATAGCTCTTTTTCAAAAAATTTCTGCACATATAAAATGAAAACCGCACAGCAAAATGAATCTGCTGTGCGGTTATTTTATACATTATTTATTTGATTTTCACACGTTTCTTTTTAGGTAGTTTATCAAGGAGCCAGCCTCTGCCTACTTCACAAAAACGAATCGGCATCTCAAGTGTCGCGAGTATCTTATCCTTTCCATGAATGGTAAGTAATCCTGTCTCATCGTTCACTTGGTCAACAACCGCATTTTCGGTACCCGAGAGCGGAAACGCCCATTTGTTGTTACCAGAGTCCTTGATCTTAATCATTCTTCCGTCACAAGTTACTTTGTGGCAATGTGGAGGCAAGCCTAACGTAATTTTATTCATTGCATTTCTTTCCTCCCTTTCCGGATTTGTTTCATTGTAACAGATATAGTGCATGTCTGACTCCTTATTTTTTAAATTTTTTGACTATTTAACACATTTGAAATAATGCTTCAAAAAATTAGGGGACAAGTAGTAGGTACTCGCCAAAGCGTATCGTTTCGCACAAACATATACTATACAAATTGGAGTTCAAAGGGGGGAACAAATGAGTGGAAAAATGGTCCATGCTATACAATATGACTGTAGTATCATTAGGAGCAGTTGCAAGCTTCCTATTTGGTACACCAGGCATGTTATTCAAGACACTTATCTTATTCATTGTATTAGACTATTTAACCGGCATGGCTGCTTCAGCTTACGAAGGTAAATTGAACAGCAAAGAGGGCTTTAGAGGTATACTAAAAAAAATTATCATATTCGCGATCGTGGCAGCGGCCCATTCTCTCGACCAATTGCTAGGTGGAAACTATATCCACAGTGCCACCATCTTTTTTTATCTATCTAATGAATTGTTATCAATCATTGAGAATGCAGGAAGAATGAATGTTCCAATTCCTTCTATCATAAAAAATGCCGTTTCTCTGTTAAGACAGAAAAACGACAATCAAAATAAGTAATTGTTAATTGGAATAAAATTGTGAGATCTTTTTTGCGATCGCTTGCGCATCGATCTGGTATTCACCAGCATCAATGCGTTTTTTTATATCTAATAATTTCTTTTCTCTTATGTTCAATTGAGCATTTTCATGCAGCACTTTTGCTTCATTAGATATGTATAGTTCGTCTTTAGCAAATGATGGCGGCTTTACAGAAGGCTGCTGATATACTTTATTCACATCATATTTTCGCTGAACGGGTTGTTGTCCGTCAATTCTCATGATTTCACCTCTTCTGAATATTGAAATGTGCCAAGCCATTTCCATTTGTCATCATAATCCAAGTTGTCCAACAGTCTGAAGAAGAATTCTTGTCCTGATGTATCCCATTTTACTTCAAACTCATTTCCGTTTTCTTTATCCTTGCAAAAAGAATGAATCCACTCTGAAGTAAACAAGTAAGGCGTAAACTGTTCAAAGTCTAATAGATGTTTCTCTAACAATTGAATGACATCATCATGTGTAAGTTTATGCATCATTAGAATCGTCCTTTGTTTGTGGTCGTCTTAACCTGTGACTATATAATTCGGCCACAATCTATTTTTTGAGGGTATACGAAAAAAATATTTCACAAAATTTTCTAATATTCGTTGTTACCTTCTTGCTTTATTGAATTCTACCCGCTATCACAGTATGGATAAACCTATTTCCTTTCTACGAATCAAATGAAAGGTCTATAATGAGAAGTAAAGAGTAAAGAAATACATAACAGAAGGTGTTTACATGAAATTAACGTTCTCTTCTCTTCAATGGATGGTATTTATCCTTGCGGGTAGTTTAGTTGCTCCCATCGCTATTGGTGATGCGTTTGGAATGACACAAGCGGAAACCGCAGAACTATTACAGCGGTCATTCTTAATTATTGGTGCGTCTGCGATTCTTCAAACACTATTTGGTCATAAGCTGCCAATCAATGAAGGTCCAGCTGGATTATGGTGGGGTGTTTTTACAGTTTATGCGGGCATTGTAGCTTCTGGGGCATTAACGGTGGCTGACGGACTGCAGCAACTGACAGCCGGCATGCTGATCAGCGGAATCCTTTTTTTACTGCTAGGCATGTTTCGTATTATCAGTTCGGTCAGAGCTCTTTTTACTCCTTTAGTAACGGGTACTTACTTAATCCTTCTCGTCTCACAATTGAGCGGCTCTTTTATTAAGGGTATGCTCGGTATTGGGTATCTGCAGGAAGGCGCAGATACCAAAGTAGCTCTTACTTCACTCTTCATCTTAGTTTTGTCTATCGTACTTGGAAAATCCCGTGTGAAATGGTTAAGAAGTTATTCCATCTTGATTTCTTTGTTACTCGGTTGGGGACTTTTTAAACTCTTGAATTTAACAAAAGAAACGATGCATAGTAACATGATTTTTGCTTTTCCAGAATTATTCGCTTGGGGGATGCCAGAACTATCTTCTGGAACGATCGTAACTTCCCTATTCGTGGGAATGCTCTTATTAACGAACATGGTAGCTAGTATTAACGTAGTCGAAAAAGCCTATGAAACAGAAAACATTGATTATGAACCTATCAATTACAATCGCTCATCCATCATGATGGGGATAAACACATGGATAGCAGGTCTATTTTCAGCTGTTGCAAGTGTACCGATCTCAGGTGCTGCTGGATTCATCTTAACGACAAAAATGTTTAGCAAATTAGCATTCATCATGGGGAACGCACTTATTATCTTGATTAGTTTTTTTCCGCCACTTACCTTTTTCTTTGCCGGTATTCCTGCACCGGTAGGATATGCAACGATCTTCCTTCCTTTTTCGAGTATGATCGGTCTAGCTTTCAAAGAATATAAAAATGAATTAAAATCGGAAAACAATCTTTTTATTATCAGTACTTCCCTTATGGTTGGAATCGGAAGTCTCTTTATTCCTGCTGCCGCATTAAAAGATTGGCCCAATATTATCGTAACTTTACTAAGCAATGGCCTGATCATGGGGATGCTCACTTGCATGATTCTTGAACAGTTTTATAAACGCAGAAGTTCACATCAGCATGTCCAAAAAGAAGAATGAAATAGAAAATAAAGAAGGGCTCCCTTAATACTGGGAGCCCTTTTTTCTTAAAGTTTTTCTGAAACCGGAATTTCCGAGTGAAATTTAAATACAGCCTCTGCTAATTCTTTTCCATGATCAAACATCATTAAATGTGTCGTTTTTGGAATTACAACAGTCTCACTGTAAGGCAAATCTTTTTTTGCCAAATCAATAAACTTTAAAGATTTTTGAAAGTGATCTTCTTTTTCAGCAGGCAGAAATAAAACAGGAGACTGAATCTTCTTATACCAAGTTAAGAAATCTATATAATAGATTTCAGATATGATCTTTTCCATCGTTTTGCCGGTAGTAATATTGCCTACTTTTCCGTTCTCTTTCAGACGAGGTTCATACGCAGCAATATAATCAGCTCGTTCCTTGTTCCATGGTAACCATTGTTCTTGATAAACTTGTTGATATTCATCTACCGATTCGTAATCTGGATCCAATTGTCCTTCAAACTTAGCAAGATGCTCATCTAAGGTCTCATCGTAAAGACCATGCTCACCAGAATCATTTATGATCGCACCGTCTATGTTGGAAAGTGACAACACGCGATCTTGGCGCATCGCTGTGAAGTGTAACCCTATCATACATCCGTACGAGCTTCCTAAGAGATGAGCCTTATTAATATTGAAATGATTCATTACACTTTCTAAATCGTTTGCCGTGTCTTCGAATGAATACCCCTGATCGGGTTGATCAGATTTTCCATGTCCACGAAGGTCATAGCTTATTATTCTATAATGACTCTGGAAAAAAGGAATCACTGGATGCCATCCTTTAGCTGTTCCACCGAGGTAGTGAATTAAAATCAACGTATCCCCCGAACCGCCATAATCATAACCTGAAAGCATTGTGCCATCATGAGATCGTATCTTATGTTCTTCAAATAGAATATCCATTTATCTTACCCCCTCTTTCATACGCTTTTGCAGATTGGGTTTTGTACGAGAATTGATCTCGTTCAATTTATTTCTTATATCTTGTTCAATATCTCTTTGGAAGAACGTTGCAAATTTGCAAAGATAAGCGATGCTATCGGCAATTTCTTTTCCGATGTCTTCAGCAACTTCTTCCTTTGCGAGTTGAAAAGCTTTTTCCTCTTCAACACCTTCTTCTTTCATGTCATAGGCCCTATTTAACATTCTTCTTAATTCTTCAGCAATCTCCGCTATTTCAGTCGTTAATAACATGTGATTTAGCAAAAGAGATCCCGTACTCTTATCAGCACCTTCTTTACAAATCTCCCATCCTCTTTCCAATTGAAAATCCTCTAACTCTTTATGGATCTTTCTCATATTTGAAATTCCTCCGTTCTTCATCTTACCCACTACATAATTCTTCACATTTTTACAAAAACCTTTTTACATACTTAAATAATAGGGTATAATATTACCAAAATATGGAGGTTGTACAATGGAACGCAAAATGGCAAGCCGACCTAATTGGAAAAGAGTAACAGACAGACATTTTGAAGTAACGCATAAGGAAAATTCTTGTTTTAATGGGAAAGTAACAGCAATCCATCTCAAGCAAGTTTCTGAACCATTAATTGTTAACTATAAAGATCATGAAGTATGTATTGCTGACTCTGGATATACATGGATGCAGCATTTTCCAAAGGGAGAAAAATATACGATCACAACCGTATTAGATGGTAACGGGAAGGTTGTGCAGTTCTATATAGATATGTGTATCGATCATGGAGTGGATGAAAACGGAATTCCTTGGTTTGATGACCTTTATTTAGATATTGTTATCCTTCCTGATAAAGAACTCTTTCTTTTAGATGACAATGAGTTGATGGATGCATTCAACAAAGGGATTATTGATGAACATCAAATGAAACTAGCTCATGAGACAGCTCAAAAAATCATCGACATGCATAAAGAAGGAAAGTTTGAACAACTCGAAACATGCATCGAGCATGCTGAAGAATGGGTAAAGGAAAAAAGATTCATCCATAAGTGAAAAAAGACAAAAAACCAGAGGGCTGTTTCCCTCTGGTTTTTATCTATTTATTTACATTCTTATTTTTCTCTAAAAAACGCAAAGCATCTTCTACTTCATCTAAAACTTGTGATCCGATGATTCCTTCTTCTTCATCTAAAAAAGTAACTTGGAAATAACCACTCTCACCCTGCGGAACATACCTCATTCTAACCAGTTCCGGCTGTTGATCTTCTTCTCTCCAAAACTCTAATTCTTGTTCAGGATTGTTCATCAATTGTTCAATTTGATCACTATTCATCTGTAAGACACCTCTAGATTACTCTATTTAATTTAATATATACATTTTTACCCTAAATAAAATCCTCTAAACCATTAGCAACATCCGACATTTCCTGGGGAATATTGTCTATGTCTGTTATTGCACATATGGAGAAGTCCTCACCCACCGTGTTAATGCTTCTTCTGTGCTTATTATTTCTGCAAATTCTTTATGAAGATGAGCAAGAGCAGACTCATGGACATCTTGAGCCGAAAAAACTGTTCCATCATAAGAATTTATTTTGAATGCAGCAGTAGCATCATGGATGAGAGACACGCTAAAACCATAGTTTGCTGCCATTCTTGTAGTAGTAGAAACACAATGGTTCGTCGTTAAACCAATAATCAAGATGTGTTCGATTTCGTGAGTTTCTAATGTTTCTTTAAGCTCCGTTCCGATAAAAGCACTATTAACGTTTTTAATGAACAAAGGTTCATCTTCTTTAGGTTCAAATCCTGTTTTCAACTGATAACCTAATTTTGAAGGATGCAATGGAGAGTTCTCATGATCTGATTGATGCTGAACATGAAAGACCGGTAACCTCGCCTCTCGGAAGGCACCAAGTAATATAAGCATGTTTACTTCAGCATTTGCATTATTTCGTTCTCCCCAGAAATCTGTTTCATCAAATCCTTTTTGCACATCAACAATAAGCAAACCTGCTTTTTTCACAATACGATCTCCTTGTATTCAGATTGCGCTTCTTATTACATTACATGTTCGATATGACTTTCATTTTTCCTTCTGTACTAACTTTAAGGATAATCTCATATTTTGGAAGTAACTTAGACAAGCCACATGAATAGGGGGGCACTTTTTGAACGATATGATGATATTGAGTATTCATTTTGTTATGCTTGGTATCAGTTTAGCTATTCCAATTGGACCTATAAAACTTGAGATGATTAAAAATGGATTGCATGGCGGTTTTTGGCCATCTTGGCTTGTTGGAATTGGTGCAGTTTGTGCTGATATATTGTTTATGTCTTTTATATTTCTAGGACTCTCGCCTTTTCTACATGATAAATGGATTACAATATGCATGTTGTTAACCGGAATTATTATGCTTAGTTATTTAGGAATTTCAACCATAAAGAGTTCCAACTCATCCTTATCGTTTATGAACGAAAACATTATTGAAATCAAAAAACCATTCTGGACAGGTTTTGTAATTGCTGTTATGAATCCTTATAATTTAATGTTTTGGTTTGGTGTTTATGGCGGTTCACTTCAAAGCATACCTTCTACATCAAGTAATATGATCAGAATCGGGTTAAGTTTTTGTATAATAATAGGGATTGTTTTGTGGAACCTTAACGTGGCCTTTACCATTCATTTTTTTCGTAAGCTAATTAATGATTTTACAATACGGTGGCTGATAAGATTAGCTGGAATCGGTTTACTCGCCTTCTCTATTTTCCTTACGTATAAATTATTCACATTGTTTCCATAAAGTAAAAGGCGCTGCTATGAAATAGTCAGCGCCTCAAGTCTTTTACTTATCATACTTGTCTCTATCTGATTGTTTTTCTTCTTCTCTGTCTAACTCTTCTTCATACTCCTCGTGATTTTTGTTCTGAACAACATTTCTTTCTCTTCCTGTGATGTCAGTAGCAACAAAACTTTCATATTCTTCTACAAATCCGTCATCATCATCAGAGTCTTCATACATCTCGTTATAGTCTCTTTTATCAGGATCGGTAAAGTCTGAAGGCGTTTCACTCGTACCATATTTTGCAACGGACTGCCATGCATCTTCTCCATCAAAAAACGTAGCATCCTTATTGTCATTGCTTCTTGTTTTATAATCTGGACCAATAACTTCTTCTTCAATTGGCCGATCATCTGATGAGTTTTGTGCAGGACTATGCTCTTTACAATAAAGCGTAAAAGGGACTACCTCTAAACGTTCTTTTAGAATGTCATTGCCACACGTTTTACAAATTCCGTACTCACCTTTATCGATACTTTTTAAAGCTGTGTTGATATCTTCCAGCTCTTTTTCATGTAGATCATTAAGAGCGATATCTTTTTCTTTTTCAAATAATTCTGTGCCGAGGTCACCAGGATGATTATCATAATTAGACAGTTCACCTGTCGATTCTTTCGGAAATTCTGAATCATTACCAAAAGACTCGTTTCTTTCTCTCATACCTTTTATCTCTTCTTTTCTTGATAATAAGATTTGTTTAAAATGGTCCATTTCTTGTGTAGATAATGCCATGATTCAATCTCCCTTCTTACTTCGATATACCATTTCATACCCTTTATTCCGAATAATTATCCATCCTGTGTATTTTGCACCATAATCATACATGCTATACTAATCAACAACTCATTACGTTTGTTTTCTATTACAACACCGCTTATTTACCGATGCTTAATCATCAAGTAGTCGCTTGTAAATCGAAATACCTATTTTTTTAGCAAAAAAGGTTCTAAAGTGTTGAAAAATTGCTTTTTTTCCAACTTTTTGTAAGGTATGCTAATAGTATCTTTTTAAAGTAATAGTAAGAAAGGCGGTGGATCATGAAAATCTATGAGAGTTTTGAAAAACGTTTATTAAAAAATTATGTGATTGGTTCAACCGCTGCCGTTTTAGGAGTAGGAGGCGTATTTGTTTTTACTACCCTACGATTATCCATGTTTGAGTTTATGATCTTGTGTGGTATTCTTCTTACTTCTTGTGTGATTATGTTTTCACTTGAATATGTTTTCTTTCGTATGCATACAGCTATTTTTAAAAATTACTTTTCAAAACAAAAACCTGCTTTACAGCTCGCTGAAAAAACATATTTTCACGCGCATCATTTCCCGATCAGGACTGTAAAAAGAATTCTCGGTCCGCATCTGTTAGGATTATCTATACCAGCGCTATCTTTAACTGCTATAGCGATCTCACTAGATTATTTATCACTTCCCTATTATTACATGTATCTTGCATCACTCGGAGCGATATTAGTAGCAGGCATGCATGCGATTATTGAATTCTTTTTAACTACAAAGGCCGTTCAGCCTGTGCTTCGTACCATTCAAGAAAGAACGCTTAAGGACCATGGGAAAATATTGTCTCTAGCAACGTCTAAACACATATCTATTCAACGAAAAATCCAATGGAGTACTTTATTTATTGGAACGTTTCCACTTCTGTTATTCGCACTTGCGAATCAAGTACGACTATACCATCTATCTGCGCCTGTGAACGGATCGTATTGGAGCTGGGCTTTTTTCATCTTATTGATCGGAATTTCTTTTGCCATCTATGGAGCCTACTTGTTGTTTAAAGATATTCAGCAGCCTATGGACGAACTTCAAGCAGGAATGTATGAAGTCCGCACCGGAAATTCTAATGCAAAAGTTCATGATCTGTATTCTGATGAATTTTCTAAACTCATAAAGGGTTTTAACCATATGGCTCATGCGATACAATCTCGTGAACATGAGAATAAACAGCTGCTCGAAAGTTTTTTCGCGACGATGGCCGCAACCTTGGATGCACGTGATCCCTATACAGCAGGACATAGTTTACGAGTTGCTGATTATGCGATGAAGATCGGTCAGATGGCTGGCTTGCCGTTTCAACAATTGGTCCAGCTTCGAAAAGCCGCACTCTTGCATGACATTGGAAAAATTGGAATACCCGATATAGTTCTACTAAAAGAATCTAAACTAACATCAGAGGAATTTGAGCAAATAAAAAAGCACCCGGTAATAGGTGCTGATATCCTTGCTCAAGTACAGCCTTTTGATGCTATGCAACCATTGTTGCCTGGAGTTCGTTATCATCATGAACGTTATGATGGGAAAGGTTATCCTGAACAGCTGGCTGGAGAAAACATTCCTATTTTCGGAAGGATTATTGCTGTTGCCGATGCTTATGACGCAATGACGTCTGATCGGCCATATCGGAAAGGGATGACTCATGAAAAGGCATTAGCCATTTTGGAAGATGGAAAAGGCACACAATGGGATCCATACTTAGCCCAACTTTTTATTGAAGAGATGTCATTAAAATCTATTTCTTAAAACAGGAGGTTATTTTTGAATACATACGATCATTTTCCAGTTATTGAAACAGATAGACTTAGACTAAGACCAGTCATTGAGTCAGATATAAAGGAAATTTATGCAGTGTTCTCAGATGGTGACGCATTACGTTATTATGGAATGGCACCTTTACAAACTGAAGAAGAAGCCTATGAACTTATTCAAGCGTTTGAAAAAGGATTCACTACAGGAAGTTCAATACGTTGGGGAATCATCTTAAAAGAACAAGATAAACTCATCGGAACATGCGGATTTCACAATTGGAGTAAATCAGATCGAAGAACAGAGCTTGGATATGAACTAAATCGTGCCTATTGGAATAACGGATACATGATAGAAGCTTTACGAGCCATCCTTCATTACGGATTTAACGGGATGGAATTTAATCGGATAGCTGCTGTTATCAGACCCGAAAACAAAGTTTCCCGTGCTTTAGTATCTAAACTTGGTTTTCATGAAGAAGCATTACTACAGGAACATCAAAGAGTGGGTGACCACTACTATGATATGTACATCTATTCCCTACTAAAAAAGAACGCAGATTTGTATGAACAAGAAGCTAAAAGTCTTTAGCTTCTTGTTTTATTTTAACCTTTTTTAAAGGATTGGTTCTGTTAAAACTTGTGCTTTGGAAGTGGCCATAAAGGAAAAGATCACCTTCATGATCTTTTCACCTATTTACGAAGATAGCCTTACATTCATCCGAAATAGGTTTCAAAGTAAACTACTAGAGGTATGAAAAGGAAAAAGGAGGTAATCTGGTATGGAACAAAAAGGAACATTTTATGTAACGGCGAAAGGTGATTTACAGCCCCTTCCTACTGACGACCATGTTCATTATTTTGAGATTCTAGCTTCTTATGATGAGAAACAACAGCTAGAGCATCTTTTTGCTAAAATGCATGCGAACAATAAACAAGAAGGCTTAGATATTTTCTCACCAAAAAGACACTTTTCTGAATCACATGCTGAATACCATCGAGGAAAAGACAGCAAGCTTGTATACGAGTTATTTAGATATCTCTACTTATTAGGAACAGAAAAAACAAAACGTGAAATTGAAGAGATGGAAGTTTTGCCAGAATTGTATGAAGCAAGCCATGATACAATTGAAAAAGTAAAATAGCACCGGAATCTTTTCCGGTGCCTTTTCTTTAAGCTATTTTTATTCCCACTCTATCGTTCCATCTTCTTTAATCCAAAATCTTACCATACCTAAATCATCCAACGCATGCTTAATTGTATTCGCTTTTTCACGATAACTTGGAGTGTCTGGATGAGCAAGTACTAAGGTTTTAGCAGGATTTTTTTCATGACTTTTTAGTAGATTTACAAATTCAAGGAAAAATTCATTCTGGTTCTGATAGCCAGTAAGTTCAGACATATTCCCTTGCGCTGCGATGAGAAGTGTATGATATTCATTCGTCGCTGTCATATCTACGCCATCAATCTCATGGCAAGTTCCCGTTTCATAACCTTCGCGTAATAAATAAGTTTCAACTGCTTTTACCACTTCTGCTTTGTTCATAACAAATGCATCACTAATGTATGGATGGTCATGTAGAGCCAAACTCATCACTCCTTCTTATCTATAACAGCATTCGCAACTCTTTCCTATCAATAGAGGGGTACTTAAATGTCGTATACCCCTATTTTTCTATCAAAAAACCGTCTATAAAGGATTTTTCTAAAAGAGAAACTTCTTTCCCCTTTCAACGTATTTCCTTTAAGATAGAAATAAGAAACTATAGTTGGGGGATTCATACATGGCTCAAAAAGCTGAAAAACAAAACCAATCCCGTATATGGACCATCATAGCGGGAATAGGTTTGTTTCTGTTAAGTAAATTAAAGTGGGTGTTCAGCCTGCTTAAATTAGGTAAATTCGCAACACTCATCTCCATGTTTATATCTCTTGGTGCATATGCGGCGTTTTATGGCTGGAAGTTCGCAGTAGCCATCGTTTATCTTATTTTTGTGCATGAGATGGGCCATCTAGTAGCAGCTAAACAAAAAGGAATTAAAACATCGCCAGCGATTTTCATCCCCTTTATGGGGGCGGCGATCGGTATGAAAGAGATGCCTAAAAACGCTAAAGACGAAGCGTACATCGCCTATGCAGGACCATTGTTTGGGTTATTATCTTTCTTACCTGCTGTGTTTCTTTACGAAGCGACTGCAGAACCATTCTGGGGCTTAGTCATCTTTTTAGGGGCATTGATCAACTTATTTAACTTGTTCCCTGTCTCACCACTCGATGGCGGAAGAATCGTTGGTGTTCTATCTACTAAGATCTGGTTCATCGGCTTATTACTTGTTCTGCCTTATTTGTTCATATCACCTGATCCCATCATTTTCTTAATCTTCATTTTCGGTATCTTAACTTGGTGGAAACGAGTTCGTGAAGACTTCGAACAAAACAAGTTAAAAGAAACGCTTACTTTGTTTCAATCCGAACAAGAGAAACTTACTGTGATCAATCAAGAGATGAATGAGTACAAAGACATGCCGAACTTTGGTTATATCATCGGAACTTACTTAGAAGAAGTGCGAGTTGCTAAAGATAGACTAAAACGAAATATGCCATCAGGTTCTTCATTTCCTGTTCTACAGGATAAGAAGAAGATTCAAAAGCATCGTACATTAGTAGAGATTGAAATATTAAACAATCGTGAACGTTTCTTACAGACACTTTTAAAAGAATATGAGAGTAATCAACGTCATAGAGAATATGTTCAAAACATGTATCAAGAAGCTGATCCTGAGGAGATCGCATCTTTGCCAGAGCTTCAGAACTTTAGCCATAGTAGCTTGTTTGAAGCTTATGAACAAAGCCTGTTATCTGAAAAAGCGAAAACAGAGAAACAATTTGAACAAACAAAGAACTATTACGTCTCAAACACAAAAACAAAAGTGATCGTGTTGATCATGTACCTATTGTTAGCAGGAGTCTTATCTGCTTTTGTTGTATACGGCAATCAACTTATGGATGCAAATCGTTTTTTAATCAGCTAGACCTAATAAGCACCTCTTGATGGAGGTGTTTTTTTAATGCCCTTCTTTTTACCCGCATCAAGTTGGTTATAGTACATTGGCTTCAGAGATTCATAAACGCACAAAGGGCTTTTTGACTTATCTTTTAGATAGATAAAAGGAATGCCTTATCAATAACACGAATGGTGTAGAAAAATAGACAAAAGGAGCGAATATCACGATGCAAAAATTTCTTAAAGTTTTATTTTCACTCGCTGTGATACTTGGAATATTTTCAAACACAGCTTCAGCTGAAAAAGGAACACCAAACAAAGATCTTGTTGGAAAAGACATGTATGTAAATGTTGCTGCAGCGACACTTTGGGTTGGACCAGATGCAGCAAGACCTGTAGATGATCCATCCGTTTCAAACCCTGTTGACTTACGAAGCTGGACTACAACTATGACGTATGAAGAGAAGCTTTGGCTAGTTGGGGAACTCGAAACACAAGCCCTATACGGTCAAAAAGTACATATTTTAGAGCAACAAGGGGATTGGGTAAAAGTTGCGGTTTATGGCCAGCCTACACCTAGAAACGAGCTCGGCTATCCGGGATGGATGCCTCTTTCACAATTAACTTATTCGAAGCATTACAGTAAAACTGCAGGAAAACACTTTGCATTGATCACGAGTCCAACAGCGTGGCTTTCAAAAGGACCATTCGGACATAAAAAAGATCTTGAAATAAGCTATAACACGAAATTACCTGTTATAAAGAAAGTCTCAAAAACGATCGCTGTCTTAACACCACAAGGAAAAGTTCGTTGGCTTGATGCGAAAGATGCAAAAGTATACAAAAGTGAAAGTGATATTCCAGTTCCAACTGGAGAAGCTCTTGTAGAAGAAGCTAAGAAATTTCTTGGTCTTCCTTATTTATGGGCTGGTGCATCAGGATTTGGATTTGACTGTTCCGGTTTTACGCATTCCATCCATAAAGCAAACGGCATTACCATTCCAAGAGACTCTGGACCACAGTCTAAAGAAGGGCTGATCGTTGATAAAGACGGACTGCAGCCTGGTGATCTAATGTTCTTTGCTTATGAAAAAGGAAAAGGACGCGTTCATCATGTTGCGATGTATGCAGGAAACGGTATGATGATCCACTCTCCAAATACAGCTTCTACTGTAAGACTTGATCCGATCTCAACACCTGCTTATGCAGAAGAGTTCTCAGGTGCACGTCGTTACATTCCACAACCATAAGAAAAAGCAGAGCACGGTGAAATGTGCTCTGCTTTTTTATCACCTTCTATTATTCTAATCCTTCTATTTTCATCTCCGTTACCGGTAAGAATGCCTCCCCTGTGTTTTGATACGTAACATTAACTTTATCTTGTTCTTTTAAATAGATGGCTAGCGGATTACTTTCTGAAGATACGATATAGCTCTTACGGTTATCCAACAAGAACGATACAGTCGTATAATCTCCAACTTTTTCTTTATATACACGAAGAACGGTTCCAGCAATCTGTTTTTCTTCAGCATTTGATGCTCCGTCCACTGTTCCACCGCCCCGTTGCAATGCTGTTTTATATTGTTTTATTGCAGCATTCGGTGTATTAGCATATACAGAGATCTCTGGATTTGCAGCAGAAACGATAAAATAATTTTGTAAGAATCCATTCGAATCTAGAACAGGAGTCAGCCAGCTTGCTTCTCCATAGAAGTTATAGAGTACAGGCATCTCACCGTCCCATTTTTTCTCGATAAATTTCTTTTCTATGATCTCTAAAGCTCCTTCAGAATCCATATAAGATTCTTCAAGATTACCAGTGTAATAGGTTGCCTTCCCGGTCCTAGCATCTGTTAATGAATAACCGAGCATAGAGTCGACTCCCTCTTTCGGACTTGTGAAGTCGGTAAAGTAAAACATATCCCCATTCTCATCAAAGATCGGGCTCACATTCGCTTCCGTTCCTTCATCAGAAGGCAGTTTTACATCTTTTTTACCGAATTTGCTGTTCCAAAAACCATGTACATAGTTACCAAAATAGCTGTTTTGAAGGCTGACTGTTTCTGGAGATACAGCGCCATCAATAAAGGCTGGAATATCCTTGATCGAATATTTCTTTGTATTCCCATTCTCTGGATCTGTAACAACAATACCTTCTACTTTAAAGCCGTTACGAGCTGAGATGAACTCTCCATAGGAGCGAATGTAGAACGGCTTCCCATTATCATCGATCTCTAGCTGTGGTTTGCCATAGAAAATGTATTCTGGAAAACTTGAACGCATATGACGTTCAACGTTTTTATTAAAATACGAAGATGGTGTATAACTCATCTCAGATTTAACAAACTTTGGATTTGCTGAAGAATCAGTTGCGCTTAATGTAAAGTACCCTGGTGTTACATCACCGTTCCACCACTTAAAAAGTCCAGAGAACTCGACAGGTGCGATATATACGTATTTACCATCCACTTTTTGAATCTGCAGATTTCCTAGTTCATAAAAGCTCGTGTTTGGTACTTGGCCAAACGACTTTCTCATTTTATTTCTTGCAAACTTAGGCGGCACACTTGCCGGAGTTTCTTTCTCATCAAAAGACTCAATTTCTGTCTTTTCTGCCATTTTGGATGACTGATATTTTTCATCCGCATTAAATAGTCCAGCAGAAAGAAAAAAGATACCAATCAACAAGCTGATAAGAAATAACACTAATTTGATCAGTCTCTCTTTACCTGTTGCAAAGTACGCTCCAATCGCAGTCACTATGATTGCTAATATCCAAATGGAAGAAAAATTACGATCAAGATTTGTTATATAGTAGAAAACAAATACAACAGGAACGGTACAAATGATCGTACCGATCATTGCCCCAGTCAGATTGTTCTTCTTCTTTTCTTTAACAGGCTTTTTGCTGTTAGAAATCGGAAAGATTACTAATGCTGCAGCAAGCCCTACAATGATGGAAAATAACAAGATGTTCATACACTATCCCCTTTTTTAACATTCATTTACTTCTTAACCCTATTAAGCAATACGATTGAATATGTAAAAAGTTCCATAACATATTTTCGAATGAGAAAAACTTAGAAAAATTAAAGACCTGCCGTTTTGTTTTTACTTTATAATGGAATAAAAAGGATGTGAGGAATTTGTCCCTTAGGTTTAGGTTATTAGGCTGTTCTTTAGTATTCGTTATCGTGTTCCCTAATCTATTACCGTTTTTAATCACTAAATACCTACCTGAAGGCACAGGAGCTCCCGTCCAATTTATTCTTAATATCCTTATACTTTTTATAGTGATTCATTTTTTAAAACTCGCTTACCTAAAGAAAAATGCAGGGATCATTACGTTGTTCTTCTTTTTGATTCTTTATCTTTTAACGATGTCCATTATTCACTTCATAGGAGTTGTTACACGATGAAATTTCCATCAAAAAAAGATTGGTGGCTAGGATTGATCCTCTGGGGCGCTGTTGGTTATGGCGCATATATCAGTACATATGCCTTAATAACAGAAAAGGCAAACCTTCTAGGAATATTGATTACGGTCATTATTAATCTTGCCTTAATTAGCTTTATCAGTTGGCTGTGGTTTACAACCTATTATGTCTTAGATGAAGATGAACTAATTATTAGAAGTGGTCCGATCAACAAAAGAATTCCATATCGTGAAATCTCATATGCACATAAGACACTGAATCCCATATCAAGTCCCGCACTCTCATTAAAACGAATCAATATTTCGTACCAGTTTGGAATGGCTCTTATCTCTCCAAAAAATCGAGATGAATTTTTACAAGAATTAAGTGAAAGATGTCCGAATGCAACTATCAAATATGATTAGGAGCTGCTATTGATGAATGAAACCTATCAAGCTGTTTTTTTAGATCGTGATGGAACGATCGGCGGTTCGGATCATATTGAATACCCAGGGGATTTTAAACTTTTTCATTATACAGAAGAAGTGATTCAAAATCTCAAATCCAAAAACATTCCCGTTTTTTCATTCACGAATCAACCTGGAATCAGTCGTGGTTCTGCAGCAGAAACAGACTTTTTCACTGAATTAATTTCGTTTGGATTTGATGATGTGTATAAATGTCCGCACCACCATTCAGAAGGTTGCGAATGCAGAAAACCTGGTATCGGCATGCTGAAGAAAGCCGCAAGTGATCATAATCTTGACCTATCAAAGTGTGTCGTGTTTGGTGACCGATGGACAGACATTGTAGCTGCCAAAACTGCTGGATGCATCGCTATATTAGTTCTAACCGGTTCTGGCAAAGCATCATGGGATCAAAATCATACCTCTTCTATTATTCAACCAGATCATGTCTCTGCAACATTAAAAGAAGGAATGACATGGCTGTTTGAGCATACGCATACAATCCAACATGTGAAATAAGTAAAAAACGCCTCAAAAAAACGAGGCGTTTTACTATTAAATAAGAAAGGATTGTATAAAAACATAAAAGTTGACTGCAAATGCAAAAAAGCAGAGATAGCTGATCCATTTTTTCTTTTTTTGCCGTTCTTCAAATCCCATAACTAAAAATAATAAAGCTAGTACAAGAGAAGTAAAAGGAGTAATATCAAGATTTCCTGTAGTTATGCTATAGACCGCAAGTAATAAGACGACTGCAGAAAAAGCAATTTTCAACTTGCGAAACATAGAAACCTCTCCTCTACTTTAGTGAATTCCTTTTTTCTTAAACCTTCCGCCTTTTACTTCAGCAATATCAGCAATCGCTAAAAAGGCACTCGTATCAAATTCATCGACAATATCTTTGAGCTTCGCCTCTTCTAAACGTGTGATGACACAGAATACAACACCTTTTTCGTCACCCGTATACGCGCCTTCACCTTTAAGGTATGTAACTCCTCGGCCCAAGCGATGAAGAATTGCGTCTCCGATTTCTTTATGATTATCACTGATGATCCAAGCCGACTTTGATTCCTCAAGACCTGTAATCGTTAAGTCAATCGTCTTAAATGCGATAAAGTAAGCAATCAAAGAGTACATTGCTCTATCCCAAGTGAAAACAAAACCTGCCGCACCGAGAATAAAGATATTAAAGAACATAATAATTTCACCAACAGAAAAAGGCAGTTTGTTATTTGAGAGTATAGCTAAGATTTCTGTACCGTCTAATGACCCACCACTTCGAATGACCATTCCGATTCCGACACCGATAAAGATACCTCCAAAAACAGTTGCTAATAATAAATCGTCTGTGAATGGTGGAACGGGATGCAATAATGTTGTTGCGATTGAAAGAACGATGATTCCGTATAATGTTGAAAAAGCAAATGTTTTTCCGATCTGCTTATAACCTACAAAAATAAATGGTAAGTTCAATGCGAATAGAAAGAGTCCTAATTTTAATCCTGTTATGTGTGATAGCATGATCGAGATACCTGCAATCCCACCATCTATAACATTGTTTGGCACTAAGAAAATCTCGAGCCCGACAGCCATCAATATGGCTCCGAAAGTAATCAGGATGGCCCTCGTAGCGAGTTTTCCTTTCGTTAATTTTTTGTGCTGTTTTTTTATTTGTTCCATGGTTTGCGTATTAGTAATCGCTTCTCCTGTCATTAGTGTACCTCCATGCTTTCCCTTATAATCTTACGTCAATCTGTGTTTTAAGAGGATCTTCCCTAGAGATCCCTAGATATTTAAGTGTTTCAGAAGGACTTGAATGGTTGAAATGCCTTTGTAATAGAGATATGGCTACTCCCCTTTTATAGGCATGGTAGCCGAATGTTTTTCGCAGCGAGTTTGTACCAATCTTACCTTTGATCCCTGCATGTTCTGCAGCTTGATGAATGACTCGATATGCTTGCTGTCGAGTAATTGGCAACTTAGTTTTCTTCGATAGAAATAAAAAATCCTCCCGCTTTAGTTCTGCACATTCAACATACTGAACAATGATCTTCTTCACTGTTTCGTTTAAGAAAACTTCTTTGTTCCCCTCTTTATTAGGAACAGAATAAAAATCATAAACGACTAAATCTTCCGATAGTAAATCTTTCACTTGCATGCAAAGCAATTCAGTAATTTTCAAACCTGTGTTGATTCCTAAAACAAATAGAACATAATCACGTACGGAGTTTTTCTTTAAATAACGTTTAATCGCATTGATCTCTTTAATATCTCTTAAAGCTTCAACATATTCCATCTGAATATCCACCTTATATGATGTTACTTAATACTATTATACCAAAGGGTTATGTAACATTAGAAAAGATATGCTCACTTTTTACTTTTATTAATCTTTACTTTTCATAAAAGAAAAAACCCTCTAAAAATTAGAAGGTTTAAATCAATACGATTCTATATGTTCTTCCTGTAGTCTGACTATTTTTACATTTGGATAGATTTCCTTCACTCGAACCACCAAATTCTCTACTCCAAAAATTTCAGTAAATGTATGACTTCCTACAAACAAGTGAATGCCTGCAAATTTTGCATACTGCACGGAATACAACGATTGTTCTCCCGTAATGTATGCATCGCAATCTTGTTTTTTTGCGTATTGAATAAGTGCTGTATGATTTCCTGCACCTGTAAGGATTCCTACTTTGTTGATTGGACGATCATGATTTTCCCATGCTTTTACCGGTTCTCCCAACACCTGTTCAAGTCTCTCTTTAAGTTTCATAAATGAAATTGGCTTATGATAGAGGCCGATACCTGGAAACTCATGATTATCTTTAAATGTGGAAAAGGTCGTAATTTCATCGATTTTAATTTTTTCGAATAAAGCCGTACTCGTGCCAAATTCAACAAAATCTAAAGGATAATGGCTGAAATAATGTGAGATATCATGCTTTCTTAATTCATCCACGCAAGCCTCTTTCATTCCATACACAAAATCCCAAGCATCATGATGAGTGATCAAGAGATCTGCTCGGCTATTATAAGCTTTCTCTACGGTCTCTGGCGTTAAGTTTGTAGCATAAGCGATCACCTTAATCTCTTTCTCAACTTTATGCGTAAAACCATATTCTCCATCGTTTTCAAACTCCTCAAGCCATACTCCAAATAGTTGGATGATCAAATTTTCAAAATCATTCATTTTCATAACGATATCTCCCATTTCTTGTTTCACCCATTATTACATGTTTTTCCATATATTTCTTGTTTCACCCATTATTACATGTTTTTCCATATAGAGCTATAAGAAAGACCAAGTATTTAATACTTGGTCGATGGTTAGTATTTATTCCGTTTCATCCTCTAATGAATTCTCGAGGTGCTTCATTAGATCATAATAGTCATCTGGCCTTTGGAACTGATCAACAGACCAATGCTGTTTGATCCATTGAGCAACTTCACTCGCACTGTTGAACACTTCACCTGTCGTATCACTGTCACGCACTGTAAAGACCATATTGTCATAATCAACGGTAACATCACATGGAAACTTTCCGTCCTTCTTATAGAGTGAATATTCCACTTCTCTTAGCCTCCTTGTTCATTACTTTCTTACAGAAGTAATACCCACTCTCTTGATGTTTTATGACACTTTCATCTAGAAGTTTCTAAAATAGGTATAAAACAACGCCACAACGTTCATTCTGATAAAGGATTGTTAATAAAGTTTTTGTATAAGATTGTGCTGTTTGCAAATAGAAGATGATTAGATCACTCTTAAACATATTTAGGACAGGAGCAAAGAAACATGCAAAGTTTGATGATAAAAATTTTAGGTATTCCACTCGCACTTGTTTTAGCTAACTTTTTATTTAAAAGCGTGGATTTCGAGTTCGTTCAACCTTTCATATGGATAACCGTCATACTAGCCCCTCTAGGTGTGTTGCTGGAATATATCATGGTTCCAAGGATCTCCTATGGCAAACAACTGACAGTTGATTTTGCTACAAGCTTTGTACTCGTCTATCTTCTAGGGCTTGTATTGCCTGGAGTAACTATCTCATTATGGGGTTCGGTCCTTGTGGCTATCTTGATAACCTGTATGGAAGCAATGGTTCACAAGCATTTGATCTCAGACCACATGGATCACTCATATCGCTAAAATAAAAGTGATTCGTTCTGATTGAAACGAATCACTTTTATTGTTTTCATCTATTTTTCACAAGTATATATGAACGCAGGAGGGAAATTTTTCGGTACAAATGCAATTTCGACAGTATGAAAAAATTCTTGAAACGTTTTTTTCATCTGAGTAGAATATTGGAAAGCTACGAATACTCCACCTGGTCGAAGCGACCGATATACTTCCTCAACAATCTCTCTTTGCAAGTTACGAGTAAAATTTGCAAAAGGCAGCCCTGAGAAAATGGCATCTAACGTTTCTTCCTCTTTTTCAATGCTACTTAAGATGTAACGAGCATCTTCACAGACCGTATTTCTAGAAAACTGAAGTGTAAGTTTTTTTCTCATCTCTTCATCTTTTTCAAAGATATAAAGCTCTGAACCAGGCTTTAAATTGCGAATGATCTCTTTTGTGATTACACCTGTACCTGCTCCTAATTCAGCAGCGATGTCTATATGATCCCAGCAAAGAGGTGTTGTCATCTTCTTAGCTAAGCTGATAGAGCTTGGAAAAAGACTTCCGACTTGTTTTGGTGATTGAAAAAACTTTTGTATAAATAAAGGGGTTCCGCCATTCACCCTCAACACCTACTTTAATTCCGATTATTACAATCAATTTTATCTAGTATATTCAGTTGCCAATAGTTGGTGAGAAAATCGATAACCATGAAATCTTTTTTTCATTTTTTTTCTGTTTGTTCATTCAACGTTCAGGGAATATTTATGTGGAGGAAATTATTCGAAGACTCAAAGGCATTCATCTTCTATCTTTCATGAAAAAGGGCAGTGGAAAAAATTATAATTGATTAAAATGTTAGGTTTTGTTACATTAAAAAATAGTGTACAGCTGAGATAGACAAAAGAATAAATGAGGTGTATGTATGGATTGGATTAACAATTTCATAGGAAGTGTTAACACATATTTATGGTCGTATATCCTAATTGTTATGTTGATTGGGTTAGGACTTTATTTTTCGGTACGAACAAAGTTTGTTCAGTTCCGCATGTTTGGCGAGATGATCCGGCTTTTGGGGGAAGGTGCTAGAGCTGATAAGAAAGGCGTCTCTTCGTTTCAAGCTTTCTGTATCAGTACCGCTTCTCGCGTAGGTACTGGTAATTTGGCGGGGGTAGCACTTGCCATTACAGCTGGTGGTCCTGGTGCTGTATTCTGGATGTGGCTGATCGCATTAATCGGCTCTGCATCTGCATTCGTAGAAAGTACGTTAGCTCAGATCTACAAAGTTCGAGATGGAGTCGCATTCCGTGGTGGACCTGCTTATTACATGGAAAAAGCATTGAATGCTCGGTGGATGGGTATTATTTTTGCCATTTTAATTTCGATCACGTTCGGACTTGCCTTTAACTCTGTTCAATCGAATACGATTGCAAGTGCGTTTGGACAATCTTTTGATATAAAACCTGTTTATGTAAGTATTTTCTTAGCCGTTGTAACTGCAATTATCATTTTCGGCGGCATCAAACGGATCGCTAAAGTATCAGAAATCATCGTTCCAATTATGGCTGGACTTTATATCCTTGTAGCTCTGTTTGTAATGGTTACAAACCTTACAGAACTTCCTGCCGTTTTCAGCATGATCTTCGAAGGTGCTTTTGGTGTAGAAGAAGTAGCTGGTGGAGCATTAGGCGCAGCGATGATGAACGGGATCAAACGTGGTCTATTCTCTAACGAAGCCGGTATGGGTAGTGCACCGAATGCAGCTGCTACAGCAGATGTGAGCCACCCTGTTAAGCAAGGTTTGATTCAATCTTTAGGTGTTTTTGTAGATACACTTTTGATCTGTTCTTCTACCGCCTTTATCATTCTATTATCAGGCATGTATGATTCTAAAGAAGCGGATGGAATTATTTTAACGCAGGAAGCTTTAAACACATTGCTTGGTTCATGGGGCGGCCCTTTCCTAGCGATCATCGTAATGTTGTTCGCATTTAGTTCCGTAGTAGGGAATTATTATTATGGTGAGTCTAACATTGAGTTTATCAGTACGAACAAAACGTGGTTGTTTATCTACCGATTAGCTGTTGTCGCAATGGTTGGTTACGGTGCAATAGCATCTCTTGATTTTGTTTGGAGTTTAGCTGATATGTTCATGGGGCTAATGGCGATCATCAACTTAATCGCTATTTCATTGCTTGGAAAAATTGCTTTTGACGCTCTAGGGGACTATCTGAAACAAAAGAAAGAAGGAAAAGATCCCGTTTTCCGACCATCTAGTATCGGACTAAAAAACACAGAAGCTTGGGATGAAGACCTTTCAACAGAAAAATAAATAAACGAAAGAAAGAAGACTTCCTGAGTGAAGTCTTCTTTCTTTTATGTTAGTTTAAAATGGAAGGAACAAATTAAAAAAACTGGCACAGAGAGCCAGTTTTATATGACCATTTATCACTCAACCTATTTTAAGTTGCTTTTTCCTCTGCAGGCGGGGAAAGTAAATTCTTTAATTGTTGTTCAAGATCCTGCAAAGAAAGCTCGTATAAATGACGTCCATCTGCTGTCTTATAGATATTATGTAACAATAGATCAGCAATTAAATTTTCTCTTTTTTGATGGTCCGCTGACACGTTCAATCCCTCCTGTAAATCTCTTCAACATTTTACTTACCCTGAAATGATGGAGAAAAAACTTCCATTAATAGTTTATGTAAAAAAATGACGAAGGTGATGTAATTTTATAACCATTATCTTCCGTCAAGATTACCCGCTTTTGGTTAAATTGTCAATTGTTTCAAGACAATAATTGTCGTCGATACTGTAAAAGATTCAGTGAATATCGTATGCTAAACAATCTCATCATACATAGATAGATAAAGGAGAGGTGTTATGTTTGAAGGTGGTTTAAACGTAGATTATTTTATACTATTACTTGCCATTCTACTCTTACTAGGCGTCGTTACTACGAAGTTCTCTTCACGCTTTGGTGTACCTGCCCTTGTACTTTTTATTGGAATCGGAATGCTTCTAGGAAGTGATGGACTCAATTTTATTTATTTTGATGATCCGCACGTAAGTCAGCTAGTCGGGGTAATTGCTCTTATTATCATCTTATTTGAAGGTGGACTTCAGACAAAATGGACTAGCGTAAAACCCGTTCTATCTACTTCACTGTCACTCGCGACGTTTGGAGTATTCCTTACAACAGCCGTAGTCGCTGTATCCGTAAAGTTGTTATTGGATGTTGATTGGCTAGAAGCATTTCTGTTCGGTTCGATCGTTGGATCTACGGATGCTGCTGCAGTATTCTCCGTTCTAGCCGGAAAAAATGTGAAAGAGAAGCTTTCTTCAACGCTTGAAGCAGAATCTGGTTCCAATGACCCGATGGCTGTATTTTTAACGATCACATTTATTGAGTTGCTCACAAAAGACTCAACTTCCATTACAGGACTTGTTCTATCATTCTTTTGGCAGATGGGAATGGGAGCTGTTTTTGGCTATTTCTTTGGTAAGCTCGCCGTTTATGCCATTAACCGAATACGACTTGAATCAAGTGGACTCTATCCCGTATTCGCTCTTTCTTTTGCTATCTTAACCTATGGGATTACGATGCTCGCTGGAGCAAGTGGACTGCTTGCTGTATATGTGGCAGCTGTGTTTATGGGGAATAGTCACCTGACGTACAGAAACTCAATCGTACGATTTAACGAAGGTTTCGCTTGGATGATGCAGATTTTAATGTTTGCGATCTTAGGTTTACTCGTCTTTCCGAGTGAGCTGTTTCATATCGATATTATACTGAAAGGCTTGATGATCTCTTTCGTGCTCATTGTTATCGCACGTCCAATAGGTGTTTTTCTAAGTATGCCAACTTCTGCTTTCTCAATAAACGAAAAATTATTTATCTCGTGGTCTGGTCTTCGTGGCGCTGTTCCTATTGTTCTCGCTACATTTCCACTCATTGAAGGGGTCGAGAACAGCCAGTTGCTCTTTAATCTCGTATTCTTCGTTGTTCTTACATCTGCTCTCATACAAGGATCAACCATTCCTTGGGTAGCTCAGAAATTAAAGTTAACGGAAAAAGAAAAACCTACTTCTCCACATGTTTTAGAACTTGTTTCAATCGGTAAAGCCAACGCCGAGATCGTTGAATTTTTTGTACCCGAACATGCAAAGATCATCGGACAGACACTTGAGGAAATTTCCTTGCCAAAAGAATCTACTGTAAGTGCAATGATTCGAGGCGATGAACTGATCACACCAACAGGGAGAACAGAGATTCACGCTCACGATATTCTTTACATCATGGCACATAAAACAAAACTGAAGAGTGTAACGGATTATTTATCCAAACAAAATATTGAAAAGAATTAAAGAAAAAGCCGGGAAGCACTTCCCCGGCTTTTCTTATGCACCTTTTTCTACTTGTACTTGATGAGGGTATGGAATCTCGATGCCATTAGCATCCAAAGCTTCTTTTAAAGCTTTACGCAACTCTCTTTCGACCGCCCACTGTTCTCCATTAATCGTCTTAGAAATAATCCGAATTACCACATCAGACGAACCTAACATTTGAACTCCTAACACATTTGGTCCTTCCATTATGCTCGGATTCTTTTCTTTTACTTTGTCACAAGCATCTTGTAGTATGACGAGAGCCTTGTCTATATTTTCTTCATAGGCAATACCTATATCAACAAGTGCACGCATATTACCTCGTGTATGGTTCGCAATCGTACTGATCTCACGGTTCGGCATATAGTTCAATGTGCCATCAAATGCTCGTATGTGAGTCGTTCTCAGACCCACTTCTTCTACAATTCCATCGACTCCGCCAATCGTAACGTAGTCTCCGACCTCCATCTGCTTTTCAAGAAGAATGAAGAAACCTGTTACAACATCACTTACGAGTCCCTGCGCTCCAAAGCCTATAGCTAATCCAACTACCCCTGCTCCTGCTATAAGAGTACCGATTTCAAGTCCGAACTGCTTAAATATGATACCAGCAAAAACAAAGATCAATACGTATGAAAACAGGTTGACTACAAGTTTTTGCAGCGTAATAATTCTTCCTGAAGACATCTTTCTATGTGTTGCTGCTTTATCAAACATTCGGTTGATCACACGTCTACCGATTGAACGAATCACCAAGAACATGACGATGATCAATAGAAACTTCACTGCCCATAAACCAGCCGCAAGCATAATCTCAGCCCAGTTTATTTTTTCCAGCCACTTTTGCCATTTTTCCAAAAAAACCACTCCCACGATGTACAATAGAATACTCCTTATTGTACAAAGCTTCGAGTGGCTTTTCAATCATTTACAAAAAACTATGGTGCCATAACAGGCGTACGATCAATCTTGAAGCCCATATCTTCTAACATCTTATGATCTGCCGTTGACTCTTGTCCACTCGTCGTAAGATAGTCACCTACGAATATGGAGTTCGCGGCATATAGACCGAGTGGCTGAAGACTTCTTAAATTCACCTCACGCCCACCAGATATTCTAATCTCCTTCGTCGGATTGATATAACGAAATAATGCAAGTACTTTCAAACAGTAGCGTGGATCTAGCTCATCTGTCCCTTC
The DNA here is from genome assembly GCF_048083785.1 of Fictibacillus tiangongensis. Taxonomy (GTDB): domain Bacteria; phylum Bacillota; class Bacilli; order Bacillales; family Fictibacillaceae; genus Fictibacillus. The sequence continues at coordinate 1,258,027 of NZ_CP182294.1, read as the reverse complement.
TAACGGTGTACCATCGATCGCATGCAAGAAGTTCACTGGAATAGAATCTGCGTCAAGTATATTAAGACTTCTTGCCATATCTATGACATCTTGTTTCGTCTCTCGCATACCTACAATAACTCCTGAACAAGGAGAGATCCCGCTTTCCTTAACGATGTTTACCGTATTCACTCGATCATCGTATGAATGAGATGTTGTAATATTTTCGTGATTTCGAGCGGAAGTGTTGAGATTATGATTATATCGGTCAACACCCGCTTCTTTTAAACGCTCTGCTTGTTCTGGCTTTAAAATACCTAAGCAGGCACAAACTTTTAAACCATATGTATCTTTGATCTCTCTTACAGCTTCAACAACTTTATCCACATCACGATTAGTAGGTCCACGTCCACTTGCAACGATGCAATACGTTCCAACGTTTAAGTTATACGCTGCCTCTGCTCCTTTTACCATCTCTTTACTATCCATCATTCGATAAGTATCGATAGGTGCAGTCGATACGATCGATTGTGAGCAATATCCGCAGTTCTCTGGGCATGCGCCTGACTTTGTATTAATAATCATGTTGAGTTTTACAAGATTGCCATAATAATGCTTTCTGATCTGATAAGCCCCATGCAGCAATAATAGCAGATCCTCATCAGGACAATTTAAGATAGCAAGAGCTTCTTCATTCGTAATTTCTTCTCCACTCAATACTTTTTTTGCAAGAGTATTCCAGATCATCACAACAACACTCCTTTATGATGCATGTTTTGTTCGTTGAGGAATTGATTTTTTACGCGCAAAGTTAATTCTCGTAGCAAGCATACCTGCACAAATCGCTAAAATAATATCTTTAGGTAGCGGGACCATCATCCATGCCCATGCCATAGAGTACGTGAAACCTTCTGGTGCATCTGCCCACATTTTATACGCCATGAACATTAGGTTTGTCCCTACAATATAATTAACTGCTGTTCCAACAAGGGTTGCTGCGATGTATGAAGCTTTTCCACCATTCTTTTCAATGATCAATCCAGTTAGATAAGCAACTAGAATATACGATAATAAAAACCCAAAGGTAGGGCTGATCACTGTTGCAAAGCCACCTTTAAATTGAGCGAACACTGGTGCTCCGACTAATCCGACTAGTACGTATACACTCATCGAGATTGCTCCTAATCTGCTTCCTAACAATGCTCCTGCTAGAATACAGAAAAAGGTCTGCAGCGTAATTGGTACGCCACCAACAACCATGAACGGAAACATAGTTGTAATGTTCGCACCTATCGCCATGAGCGCTACAAACATACCGACTAGCGTGATATCAATCGTTTTCAAACCATTTCTTTGTGCTGTCATCTTCATAAACCTCCACATATTAGTTCTGTATACGATTTTAGAATAGCGAAGGTTCGCAATTACGTCAACTTAAAATATAAATAAGTTAACATATAAACGAAGAGTAAACCATACTAACAGGCAGCATGGTCTAGAGACAGAGATATGTGGATTATTGGTGAAAATCGTTTAAATTATTTTATGTGTGAAATAATGTACAGTTACCGTGAAATTAATATAGTTTACCGTGAATAAAAAATAGATTACCGTGAAATTGTACATTTCACGGTAATCAAAACTTGCTATCGGTGCACTTATTTCCACATCATCAAGCCGGTTTTACCTCTAAATTTTATTTATCTCCCGTAAACTTGATTCCTTTTACAAAATATCGGTTAAAGAATGCGTATAGAACGATAATCGGTAAGGTAAAGACCATCGATGCGGCCATAATATAGTTCCAAAAGGAGATAAACTGGCCTTTGAACGAGTTCAGCCCTAGTGGGAGAGTAAACATGTCTTGATCAGATAAAATGATGAGAGGTCTCATAAAATCGTTCCAGAACGCCATGAATACGAATATTGTCTGAGCTGCAAGTGCCGGTTTAGCAAGAGGCAGAACGATACGGAAAAATGTGCCGAAGCGTCCAAGTCCATCGATTGCAGCTGCTTCTTCCACTTCTTTAGGAAAATTGATAAAAAACTGTCTCATCATAAAGATAAACGTCGCGTTCACCGCTCCTGGAATGATCATTCCTTGATAGGAGTTCAGCCATCCAAGTTCCTTCAGTATTAAGAAGTTAGGAATGAGCGTTACTTGGAAAGGAATCATCAATACGGCCAAGATCATCAAGAAAATACTCTTCTTTCCTGGAAAGCTTAGTCTTGCGAGGGCATATCCAGCCATAGAGTTGAACAATAAGTTTAATAGCGTTCCGACTGTTGCAATGAATAAACTATTAAACAACCATCTTCCGAAAAGTGGCTCTCTCGTAAAGATCTGCTTATAGTTATCAAGTGTAAAATCTTTTGGAATAAAATTAATCGATCCACTTACGATCTCACCTAGTGTTTTAAAGGAAGAAGACAGGGCCCACAAAAACGGAATGACGGTGATGATGGCGTAAACGACAAGGATTACATACAAAGCTTTTCTTCCAGCCGTACGTTTTTTCATGGTATCTCCTCCTTAGTATAGTGATTCTTCTTTGGAAAATTTGCGTTGTAAAAGGGTTGCCACTAAGATGATGATAGCAAGCATGAAAGCAATAGCTGTAGCATATCCCATCGTTCCTAGTGTCTTAAAGGCATATTGATAGATTAAAAGAACAACCGTAAGTGTGGAGTTGTTCGGTCCGCCTGAACCTCCAGAGAAAATATACGATTGATCAAAAAGCTGGAATGTTCCAATCAGACCCATGATCACCACAAAAGATGTTACCGGTCTTAAGTTTGGAACCGTAATGTGCCAAAATTTTTGTATCGGACCTGCTCCGTCGAGTTCAGCTGCTTCATAATGACTGTCTGGAATATCTTGAAGAGCTGCTAGATAGATAACCATGAAAAACGGTGCTGTTGCCCAAATATTCATGATCATGATCGCGATAAGAGCTACGTCTGGGTCACCAATCCAGTTATACGTTGGCAGATTTAAGAACTTTAATACATAGTTGATCAATCCGTTCTGATTATACATCCACATAAAAATAAGCGTTAACACAGCGGATGACGTTAAAGTAGGCAAGAAGTAAACGATGCGAAAGAATTTCTGCCCTTTGAGTCCTGCATTCAGTGATGACGCTAATACTAATGCTAGGAACGTCTGGGTTGGTACTACGATCGCTACATAGATTGCCGTGTTCTTCAGTGCAATAATAGCTCGATCATCAAATGTGACTTTCATAAAGTTATCGAGCCCTCTAAACTCATAGGTCGCACCGCCAATCAGTTCTACTTTATGAAAGGAAAGAAACACAGCGTAAAGGATCGGTGCGATTACAAAAACGCCTAATACAAGGAGCGCAGGCAGCAGGAATAGATACCCTTGTCCCGCTTCTCTTCTATCTTTTTTTGATAACATCTTCACATGGTTCACCTCGATTCAAAAGTCTTTATTCTGTTACTTTTATCTCTCTGTTCGCCTGTCTCTCTGCATCTTTTAAGGCTTCTTTTAAAGGACGGTCACCTAAATAAGCACTTAGAAATTGGTTGTTGAAATTGTTCATCACGATTGGCAATGTTGGACCATCCTGCCATACCGTTGCATATTCTGCGCCGCTCACAAGAGGTCCGCGAAGTTCATCTTGATCAAAACCTAGTTCAGTAGCTACAGACTTTCTTGTCGGAAGAGCAAAGCCCTTGCTCGTCCATTTCTTCATTCCTTCTTTACCCGTGAGATATTCGATAAGTTCCCATGACTCTTTCTTATGTTCAGATTCTGCATTCATCGCGTATCCGACTGCAAAGGACATCGTCCCTTTTTTACCGTTTACTGTCGGCAGTTCTGCCGTTCCATAATCAAGCTCTGGAAACGTGTCTTCTAAAAAAGGAATGTTCCAGTTCCCTTCCATTACCATGGCTGCATTGCCACGCCCGAACATCTCACCAGCGGATTGCCCTGCACCCACTTCTGAAGGCGTTGCTGCAGTCTTATCTTTTATGTGCATATCAACCACTGGCTGGATCGCGTCCACGACTTTATCATCAGCAAAAGTGGCTCGACCATCTGTGATGACCTGTCCATCCTGAGATTCTGCCATATAATACATCCGTTCAATCTGTGGAAGCATACCAAGTCCGTACACTTGCTTTTCTCTGTCCGTCAGCTTTTTTGCGACTGCCTCCATCTCTTCCCACGTTTTTGGAGGTTCTTTTATTCCAGCTTCTTTGAACATTTTTTTGTTATAAAATAAAGCGAGTGTTGAGTAATCTTTAGGCAAACCGTAAAGCTTCTCACCTTCTTTAAAGGCATCAAGCATCGGTTTTTCGAAATCTTCCAGATCAAATTCTTTTGTCACATACTTATTTAGCGGTTCAACAGCGCCTGTCTCAATGAGAGCAGGAGCTTCAAAAGCATCAAGATAGAATACATCTGCTGCGGTTCCACCGATCAATCGCGTCTTCAGTACATCCATGTATTGATCACTGATCGTATTTAGTTTTACATCAATATGAGGATGTTTTTTTTCAAAATCTGATAGAACTTCGTTTAACAATTTCTTCTCAGTCGGATTTCCCCCCCAACCACTCAGAACAATCTCTGTTTTACCTGATTGGGTTTCTTCTTTTCCATTGTCATTTCCACAGCCGGTTAACATCGTTGCTAGAATTAGCGAAGATACACCGCATGCGGACAGCCACTTGGTACGTCTCATCTTCTAAAACTCCCTTCTCTACATAAAGTGAACGAACCATTCTATTTTTGAATCACTTCATATCCCGTCGTATTTTCTTTTATCTCTACGGTCGTTTCTTCATCCTCACGTTGAACATGAACGGAAAGATATCCTTCTCCAATTTTAATTCGGTCAACGTTTAGTTCGTTCATCTCTTTCAACAGTTGTGGAGAGAGGTAGATGACTTTGTTTAAACTATCAGGAAATAATCCAAGAATGGTTTGGATGAAGACTAATGGTGTCCCTGCAGCCCAAGCTTGAGGTGAACATGCTACTGGATATTTCACTGCTCTTCCTGCTTTAGAACCATATCCACAGAAAAGCTCAGGCAGTCTGTCATATTCAAAGTGACTCGCGGCAGCAATCAATCCAGAGATCACTGTGTTTGCATCACTTTGGTGTTTTACTTTACTCATGCCAAGCAGGATCATACTGTTGTCATGCGGCCATATGCTACCATCGTGATAACTCATCGGGTTATACCCCGCTTCTCCTTCTGCCATCGTGCGAATACCATAACCTGAGAAAAATTGTGGAGAAACAAGTTTTTCTATCACCTTACTTGCTTTATGATCATCCAGCATCTCTGAAAAAAGAACATGACCAGGATTGGTCGTTAAAGTCCCTACCTGCTGTTTATCCTTATCTAATGCAATGGCATGAAACTCCTGATCTTCCATCCAAAACTTTTCGTCATACTGTTTCTTTAGCTTTTCTGCATCAAGACGAAGTTTAGTAGCTTCCTCTGCTCTGCCAAGTACATCAAAAATAGCAGCAATACCGATTTTGGCTTGATAGACATATCCTTGAACCTCAGATAGAGCTATCGGGGTATCAGCGTAATCTCCGTTTCGATGTACGATAGAATCACCAGAATCCTTCCAGCCCTGGTTCGCGATCCCTTTACTTGATTCTTGATGATATTCTACGAATCCATCACCATCACGATCCCCATATTCATCGATCCAGTTTAGTGCTGCATCTACATTCGACTGCAGCTGCTCTGCCAACGATAAATCACCTGTCCATTTTGTATATTCAGATAAAAGGACCAAAAACAGAGGTGTGGCATCGATCGTTCCGTAATACGGTGTAAAAGGTACTTGGTTTGTAGAAGCCAGTTCTCCGTATCGAATCTCGTGCATGATCTTGCCAGGTTGTTCATCACGCCAAGGATCTACTTTCGTACCTTGTTGAGAAGCCATGGTTAATAGAGTACCTTTTGCTATTTCATGATTAAAAGCTAGCATCTGAAGCGCTGCGATCAAACTGTCTCTTCCGAAAGGAACACCAAACCAAGGTAATCCTGCTACCGGGAACGCTCCATGTCCAATGTCCGTTAACAATACGCGAAGATCCATAATGCCTCTGTCGACAAGTCTTTGAAGTGGTTTGTAGTCTGTTTGTACTTTTGTTGTATCTCTTTCCCAATCTGTATAAGAAGTCTTTAAAAGTTGAAGCGCTTTCTCAGGATCCATAACTGTTCCTGACTTTCCGTTAATTTCAGGTGTCACAGAGAATGTTACCCTCTCTGCCTCCCCGTGATTCAATTGAAAATTAAACGCGATCGTACCATCTTTATTTACCGTTTTTGCCTCTCGATCCCATTGTACTTTTGTAGCCCGTTCAACATCGTCAGCTCCTTTATAGAAGTACGTTAACGAGTTTTCTATAACTTCTTCGCCTGACCTTTTTCCAATCTCACCATATTGAAAACCTCGAATAATGAACATATCTGTAAAATCAGCGTCAACATGAACACTTATTTCAAAATTAACTGGTTTCGGATAATAGCTTTTCAGCTGAAGTGTCTCATATAATACGCCATCATAAATTAAGCGCTTTCTTTCGATCTCAATAGATTCCCTCCACAGAATGAGTTCTCCGTCTTTCTCCATGTGAGGGTTAGTCAGCAAGATCTTTGCTTCATAATTCTCATCCGCAGATGAAGATAGAAGAATGGGATCTTGACCGTTTATTTTGATATCGAACTTGCTAAGAAACCGGGTATCTTTTGTATACAATCCGAGTCCATAATCGTTCTCTTTAGGAATATTCCCTTTGTCATCTGTTAAAAAAAATAGATCGTTTTCTTTTATTACACGATAGTTCATGCTACAAATCCTCCTGATGTTATTAGTATAGAATGAATCCAAAACGTTTTCGGTCTTAGTCTAAGTAAAAACCACTATTTGTGGTTTTCGATTGATGACTCTCTTTTTATAAATGTCGTTTGCAGTACTTTATTCTTTTCTACTTCTTTCCCTTCCAACAGATTAGTAAGAAGTTTTGTCGCTTCAAACCCTAATTTATAGCGATCTTGTGCAATCGTAGATAATGATGGTGTTGAATAAGCAGATAAGATAATGTTGTCAAATCCGACAACAGATAGATCTTTCGGAAGTGTTTTCCCCATCTTTTTCGCTGCTCTTATTGCCCCCATCGCCATAAGGTCACTTGCACAAAACAATGCTGAAATCTCAGGATGTGCTTTTAATAGTTTGGTGGTTTCCCGTTCTGCTGTATCCTCCAAAAATGCTCCGTTTACTACATAACTTTCATTGAAAGGAATACCATTCTTCGTCAAAGCCGCTTGGTAGCCAGCTAACCGTTCCCTGCTGACAAAAGCTTGACTGTGCCCATTAATCATCGCGATATGTTTATGACCTAAATTCAAGAGATGTTCTACCGCTGTTTGTGCACCGTCTTTATTGTTGGTTGTTACATAGCCAACCGAATCACTTTCAATCGGAATATCAATAAGAATACAAGGGATATCACTTTTTAATACTTCGTCTAAGTAAGGATCATCCGTTTTAATACCTTGTAAGATCACACCTTCTACTTTTCTTTCCTTGCATAACTGGTTATACGTTTTTTCCTGCTGTTTTTTAGAATCCGTACTGATTAAGACGAGTTCATATCCTAGTTCTCCAGCACAGTCATTTACGCCACAAAGTACTTCAAAGGTAAAATTATCTTTACTTCCTTCAATTCGAAGTCCAGATACTAGCAATCCAATGGTTTTTGTTTTTTTCATCACGAGACTTCGTGCTAGTAAACTAGGACTATAATTAAGTTCTTGAGCGATCACCTTTATTTTTTCTCTTGTTTTTTCATTTACATCAGAGTAGCCGTTCAGCGCTCTGGAAACCGTTGTTACAGATACTCCTGCTTTTTTTGCAACATCTCTTATGGTAGCCATATTTCATCCTCCAAAACGTTTTGGAACTGATTAGTAGTTATCTTAACGCTTTTTGATATCGCTTTCAAGTATTAGTTTTATTACATAAAAAAACCCTGAGTGTAATCTTTCAAGACTACTTTCAGGGTTTCTTTTTCATCTACTTGTTTTCTTCTACTTTTTCATGAGGAACTTCTTCAGTTGGAGTTACAGGCTCAGAAGTATGTTCAGCAATACGTTCTTCTTTCCAAGATTCTTTTTCATTATGAATCTGGTGCAGCTTTTTCACTTGTCGCTGCAGCTGAATCACTTTAATCAATCCAAACAGTCCTACCGATAGGCCGCCGATTACGGCTGATCCTAAAATAACGAGTACTAAAGGCCAGTTGGCAGTTCCAAATAGGTAGTTGATCTCTACGTCACCGACGTTAATAACGGCGAATGTTGCTATAATTAGTGCAAAGATAAAGCCAAATAACAGATACAATTGCATTTTCATTATTATCACCTCATTGTTATCTATTCCCTCAATGAAAAGGAAATTCACCTAATTTTGTCGGAATTTTTTATCTAAGTTAAGCTGCTATGATTACGGGTATCTTTGTATTATGAGGAGGTGCTTCATTGACGTATAAAGCTTTTGTTTATGACGCATACGGAACACTTTTTGATGTACATTCCGTTACTGAAAAAGCCGAGATTCATTTTAAAGGACATGGTAAAGCCATCAGTGAAGAATGGCGAAAAAAACAAGTCGAGTACTTCATGCTTCACCAGCTAACTGGAACATACATTCCATTTTCAGAAATCACCCGCAATGCTCTTTTATATACTTTAAAAAAATTCTCTCTACAATGCAACGAAGAAGCACTTGTTTCTTTAATGGAGGCTTATCTAGAACTCCAAGTCTATGAAGAAGTTCCCGACACTCTTCATAAAATTCAACAAATTAATATTAAGCAAGTCATTTTTTCTAATGGAACTTATAAAATGCTAAAGCCATTAGTAAAAAAAAGAGAACTAACAGATGTAATAGACCTACTTTCAATTGAGGATGTTCAACAATATAAACCTGCACCTGCTGCCTATCAGTATGCTCAGGAGACGTTAGCTGTAAACCGGGAAGAAATTTTATTCATGAGTTCTAACTTCTGGGACATCACCGGTGCAGCAGCATATGGATTTAAGACCGCATGGATTAATCGAGGAAATCAGCCGTTGGATGTTCTAGGTATTACACCTCATTATATATTTTCCTCCCTTCACGATCTGTTGGACGAAAAAAAGCTGCACTCCTAATGAGGCAGCTTTTACCTATCTTTCGTATGACTTCTAGAATTAACTACATAATCAGGTATTAACAAAGTACCGATGAAGAATAAACTGCCCCCACCTATGCGAATAACCTCTCATGTTCAGTATCTATCATAAAAGAACTTAGCATAATTAACGCGCCCGTAATAACGAATGTAATTCCCCAATATCGATATTTCAATAAAAGATAAAAGCTCTCCTTGTTTTAAAAAGTTAATTTAGCCACTTCATGATGAATGACTTGTTTTCTTCCAATTCTTTTTCTTGTTTTTCAGAAGTAGGAATCTGCTCTCTTTGAACGTTACGGATCTTCTTTTCAGCTTTAGATTCTGAATAGTTCGTATGAGATACAAACCAACCGGCATCCTCTTTTTTTACAGAAACCCATACATCTTTTTGACATTCTGCACAAGACTTCATTTTGTAATAATGAAGTTTATAGATATATTCCTTTTTATTTATTCGATATTCAAACTGATCTAATGCTTTAAAGGAGTAGGTAGGTTGCTCTTCTTTATTTGTTTCAGAGATAATATCTACGTACTTTACTTTTTCTGAATCGGAGAGCAATCTATATTTCATTGATTCATTATTACTTAATACAGCCTCTCCCCACTGTCTGGCAATCCCTTGTGTCTCAACACTCGGATCATCAATGTCTACAAAAAGAAAGATAATAGAACTAACGATCAAGAACGCAAATAGCATACGTAATGTAAAACTTTGTCTTTTAGTTTCTTCTCTTACATTTAATTTAAATTCAATTTTGTTTTCATTCATCTCTTACTCCTGAATTCCTAGTCTCCACACTCACAACTGTTTGCCATGTTTCAGGACTATGACATTTCATTGCAGGAGTTAAATAGATCTCTTTATAACTTGATTTCAGCGAAAGACTCTCTTGATCTGCAAAATTCATGATTTCTCTTAAAGTCTCAATCGAGTTTTGATAGTGACCACTATGTAACTTTTGAACACAAGTATTCGACTCATAAGAAACAAGCTGCATGGATGGCAGCTTCTTTCTCAGTCTCTTTTCAACATTAAAACAAGCTTCTTCGAATATTTCTTCGGTTATACAATCGGGTACTTGCATCATTTGAGTGGTAACGGATCTACTTTCATTCTTCTCATGCCATAAGATCTCATGCGGCATTAAAGTAAATTTATAACTCAACTTATTTTTTGTTAAATGTTTGAGCTGATTTACCACTTTCCATACAACCCATTGTTCATCAACTGGCTCTGGTCTACCTGCCCAATCCATATGGTAGGCAGTGTTCATCTCTTGGGTAACATACTTCATAGCTGGTATCACACGAACCGCAACAGGTCCCCGCTTCATTTTATAGATCTCAGAATGAATGTTTCGATGGTCATGAGTCATTAACTTAGTTGTCATCATGATACCTCCTTCATGAAGGATTGGAAAATAATGATAATTAAAGGATAGCATAAAATAAACTAAATTTCTTTACAAAGGAGAGATTACAGTGAACAAAATGAGTTAATTGGATTAGGATAATAAAAAGATTAGGATAATAAAAAAGCAAAAAAACACTTGTAACCCAGAAGTCACAAGTGTTTTCTTTATTTACTTTCTACTTCAACTTCACTCAGCCCTCTTGTTAACTGATCAGGATCAAGGTCTTCTCCAATAAACACAAGTCTTAGTGGCATCTTCATCAATTCTTTTTCGTAAGTAGGCAAGCCATATGAGTATTGGAAAAGATAAATTTGATTTTCAAACTGAATATACCCTTTGATTCTGTAGATCGATGAGGGTACATTACGCAGCCAGTTTTCAAACAACTCTTTATTAACAGGTCCTTTAAACGAATAGATAAAAGTTTTGACCTTCAATTTATCTGTGGAAACAGACTGATGATCTGATCGCTTCTTTACGGAAAGTGAAAAAAGTTGAGACAGTTCTACATTCGCAAAATCTGTTAACACAAATGGAGTGCCTTCATTCAATCTTGATGCGTCACTCGCAAGCAGCTTCTTCTCTTTCTCCGTCAAACCGCTTATTTTGTTCCACACGATATAATCTGCGTGCTTAACCTGCTCAAGCATAAGCATTCTAGCCTGAACATTCATACTTTCTCGGTCCAGCCATCGAGGTGCGTCCATGATTGAGATGATTCCTAATATCTGCAGGTCGTCGATTAGATAAGGTGACAAACAGGCATCAAGTACATCAATCGGATGAGCGACTCCTGTTGCTTCAATAATTAACGTATCAAGCTCATTCTCTTTACAAAGTCCCCAAAGCTGTTTTTCAAGTTGATCTGATAAAGAACAGCAAATACAGCCGTTGAGAAGCTCTTTAAGCGGAACACCTTCTGGAACAGAATCAGAATCGATTGAAACTTTCCCAATCTCATTCATTAATACAGCTGTTTTATGATTATGTTCTTTTTCATACGACAGCAGCTGTTTGAGCAACGTCGTTTTTCCGCTTCCTAAAAATCCAGCTAGAATAATAACCTTCGCTTTCTTTTTCATCGTACACCTCGAACTTCGTTTCTATAGATTTCATCAATTTCTCTATTTTAACACAAACAAAAAAACAGCCGTTTTACAGGCTGTTAACATTTAGTTTAGCTAATAATTTTTTTATAATATCAAGGCTTACTTCTTCCCAAAGGGCATGGTCAGTCGTAAACAGACTAGAGATTCGATCAGCAAATAGCTTGAAGGCTTTTTCGTAACGTGGGTCTTCTTTTGAAGGTATCTTCTTTTTGCGCTCTTCAACAATTTGCTGCAATTTTGGCGCACGTGGTCCCCACTTTACAACTTCTTTTCCCTTCTCATCAATAAAGATGATGATAGGAATTGATTTTGCTTTTGCTGTTAAGTATCGATCCATTAATTCCGGATGCTGGTCACGTAAGATAAAGCGGATATCAATAAGTGCTTCATCTGCCATGCGCATAAAAACAGGAAGATTCAACATCGCATCACCACACCAATCTTCGGTGATTACGATCGCTCTCAACCGGTTTTTTTGGATGCCTTGCAACGCATCTTTCATAGGTTCAGGTAGCACGAATGAATTATATATCGTCAGCAAGTTTTCCTTGTGTGTTTTCATTGAATGGATATATGCATAGCGCGTCATGCCTTTATCAAACCATGTATTGAGGTCAGTCATCATCCTGTGTTCCTCCCTGTTTATCTTGTATTCTTATTTTAACCAAACAAGGGGGAGTTGTGGCAACGAAAACGCCTTACATTTATTTTTTTAGTTCTTTTAACCTGCTCTGAGCTTTTTCTGAAGTTGGGAAACAGCGAATAAAAGCAGGTATCTCTCATTCGGCGTTAACCGGAGCCAGTCCTTCGCTTTGTACTTCATACTGATTTCCACCTTTCACTAACATTATCATACCGTAACTATCTAATACCTCTTTTCACACAAAAGAAAACTTTTTTTCACACATAAGTTTTCGTCATTTAATGAGGAATTTCGCATTATTGCTCGTAATTTCTTTTTTCTCCTATACTATTTCTCGAAAGTAGAATGGTTTCTTTTCATAAAAATAAGGGAATGGATACGAAAACAGGGGAGGGGTTTAGTGGTTATGAAAATGCTAAGTGAAGATGTTAAAACTTTATTTTTTACAGACGATGGGACGATTCCAAATCATCCTTCCTGGCCCGTTTTGTTATACGTAGGAAAATTAAAAGAACCGCAGGATGCATTAGACGTCTTTGAACAAAACGGCTGGACAAATGGTTGGAAGAATGGTGTCTATGATTATCATCATTATCATAGCAATACCCATGAAGTTCTAGGTGTTATTAGCGGTGAGGCGGTTCTCCTTCTTGGAGGAGAAGATGGCGTTTCTGTTACTGTTTCAAAAGGTGATGTTATCGTTCTCCCTGCCGGTACCGGACATAAATGTATAGGATGCAGCACTGATTTTAATGTAGCCGGAGCTTACCCGAATGGAATGGACCACAACCTTAAAAAAGGTGAACCTGATGATCGACCAGCTGTATTAGATGATATTATGCTTGTTCCCTTACCTGATAGGGATCCTCTCTTTGGAAGTGATGGCCCGCTGTTGGAGTTGTGGAAAAGTTAATGAATACTTGCAAGAGTGCTCTTCACAGTGAAGAGCACTCTTTTTTAAATATTTGTATTCTCTCTCCACCACTTTGATCCAGCTAATGACTCTGAGCCAATGGTAACGGTCTCACCAATCTCTGGCGTACATATTTTTACATTTAGTTTTGTTGTTGCATTTACAGCCCTTTCAACAGGGTCTGTCCAATTGTGCAAAGACAGTGTAAAAGCACCCCAATGAATCGGTATCATGACCGTGCCTCTTACATCAAGATGAGCTTGTACTGTTTCTTCAGGCATCATATGTATCGCAGCCCACTTCTCATGATATTGTCCACATTCCATCAAAGTGAGGTCAAAAGGTCCATATCGTTTCCCAATCTCCTTAAAGTGTGGTCCATATCCACTGTCCCCACTAAAATAAATGTTGGAATCCTTTCCTTTTATAATCCAAGAACACCAAAGGGTAGAATTACGATCCGATATGCTTCTTCCTGAAAAATGTCGTGCAGGCGAGCAGATTAATGAAATTCCTGAAAACTGTATCTCATCCCACCAGTTACATTCTTTTATACGGTCTGGTTCCACTCCCCACCGCTTTAAATGTCCAGCAACGCCAAGGGGGACTGCAAAATTTTTCACTTTATGTTTAAGTTGTTTGATGGTTCCATAATCCAGATGATCATAATGATCATGTGACAAAACCACTAGATCCACTTGGGGAAGTTCTTCAACTTTAAAAGGCAGTTCTTTGCTATAACGTTTGTTTCCAAACCAAGGAACTGGCGACGGCGCGGAGCCAAACATAGGATCGAGAAGTATGCGTTTTCCGTCCATCTCTATCAATAATGCTGAATGTCCAAACCAAGTTACTCTTGTTTCTTGATTTGCTTCATCAGGTAACTGAAACGAATTTATAGGAATTGCTTTCTTAGGCTGACGATTCGGGTTTCCACTTAAAAATTCTTTTAATACAGGGAGCATAGAACGTAGATCGGTTGTCATCACTGTTTCTATCTGATTAGTAAAAGCACCCTTTTGATAGTGTTCAAGGGATTCATAGGTGCTCCTATCCTGTTTTGAAGGTTTCTTTCCAAAAACAGGATGAAACATAGTGAACAAAAATACGGCTATTATGATTACAAATAGAACACCTAATAAAAACATAGTTATGAGTTCCTCTCTATTTTACAGTAGTGCTCATATATTACTCCTTTTCAAATCATAGAAGCAACTTTCTAGTATGTATTGAAAATTTGTTCTCCCTAAGAAAAACGAACAACCTGCCTGCAGCGGAAACCAACTAACTTTAAAGAGCAACAATTATACGATGGCAGTTTTTTTGAGTACAAGTTAATAGAACGACAAAAAAGCTGATTCATGTGAATACTATCTCTCACAGAATCAGCTTTCAATCCATCTATTCATTTAAGCACTTTCCTTTTCCTTTTTCTTCACTGCTTTCTTTCGTTTTCTTTTCTTTTTCTTTTGAAGCTCTTCTTCTTTTGCTCTGTGCTTTGCACGTCTTCTTATCTCTTCATAAATTCTAATACAAAGAGTTGCAAAGCTGATCAGCAACGCAATAATCTTATACGCCATCCCCATACACGCCCTTTCTTCCTAAGAAACGGGGCAAATAATTATGATTCTGACTCTTTCGATGCAGCCGTTTCAATAGGAGTTCTCATCGCTCTTAAATTCTCCTGATCGCAAACTGCTTTTTCTTGTGCATTTAATACTAACAAGCCATTTCCTTCTGCTTTCTTTGTTAGTCCGATACTTAACGTATTTTTTACCAATTGAGCATAGACCTCAGCTTCTGAAAGTTCACGGCCAAACAATTTTTCTTCCCGTTCAATCATTAATGCAGCTGCTCCTGATACATGAGGCGTCGCCATTGAAGTTCCAGATAACTTTGCATATTTATTTCCTGGATAAGTAGAAACAACATCAACGCCCGGAGCAACCAGGTCAATCTCATCATTGGTGTTTGAAAACGGGGCAAGTTTCATTTTAGCATCCACTGCACCCACTTGAACGACCTCTTTATACGCGCCAGGATAAGCATGCTCATTCGTATTTTCCTTATTATCCCCTTCGTTACCTGCTGCACAGACTACAAGCACATCTTCCAATACGGCTCTTTGAATCGCTTCATGTAGCTCAGGTACATCTGTTGGTCCACCAAGTGACATAGAGATCACACGTACTCTTTCCCCATTTTCCCCTCTCCATTTAACGGAGTAATCAATAGCGTCGATGATCCCTTGGTAGGATCCACCGCCATCTTTACCAAGAACTCTGCAGATCAAGAGTTTCACATCTGGTGCCACACCCGCTACACCAGCATTG
Source organism: Fictibacillus tiangongensis (assembly GCF_048083785.1). Classification (GTDB taxonomy): domain Bacteria; phylum Bacillota; class Bacilli; order Bacillales; family Fictibacillaceae; genus Fictibacillus. The sequence goes on along the minus strand of NZ_CP182294.1, from coordinate 1,242,387 downwards.
TTTAATGTAGCTGCAATCGTACCTGCCACATGTGTACCATGATAATGGGCATCTTGATAATCATCGGCATTCCCATCAACAAAATTTCGTCCATCAATGATACGTTCAGCAAGTTCCGGATGGCTTGTGTCACAGCCAGTATCTAATACGGCAACAACTACGCCCTGTCCTTTTTCACCATCACGCCAGAACGCAGGTGCATTGATCATCTCGACTCCGTATGGAATCTCTTCTTTTGATACTTCTATTACTTCTTCTAACACAAACGGGATCAAACGGACTTCACTCATCTTCTTTACCTCCTTTTATTTAGAAAAAGAATGTTTTGTAAAGCAAGTGACTGTTAAGACAATTTTAGTGATAACATAACCCTCCTTCCCATTGGTGTAAAACTTTTAAGAATAAGGATTCTTGTTGAGTGGCTTATTACTATTCTACCAAACTGTTAAAAGTTACCACAAGTCCTGTCTTTAAAATGAGCTATTAAGTCTACATCGACATTTTACGCAATGCGAACATATGTCCTTATCCTTAAATTCCAACACCATTCGACAAGGTTTGTTAGTTCTATTAAACTATTGCAAACAGAAACTCCCAAGACTAGAACAGCTCTAGTCTCGGGAGCTTGGAAATATAAAGAATAGATTAGTAGCGAACTGCGTCTGCTGCGTTCACACGACCTTTAGAGTAGTAAGATCCTGTCCCTGAGATAGGATCTGCTGTGTTCTCGATAGCAGCACGGATATTAGAAGCACTTCTTCCTTGTGAAGCAAGTAATCCTGCAATACCTGCTACTAGAGGACAAGCCATTGATGTACCAGACATGTACGCATATCCACCATTTCGTACAGTAGAAGCGATGTCTACACCAGGAGCAGCAACATCAACCCAAGATCCATAGTTAGAGAATGAAGCACGAAGATCATTACGGTCAGTTGCAGCTACTGCAATTGCACCTGAATAGTAAGCTGGATAGCTCGGTGCAGAAGTGTTTTCGTTACCAGCTGCCGCAACTACAACTACTCCTCTAGAAACCGCATAGTTTACAGCGTTTTGTAATGAAGTAGCAGATCCAGGTCCGCCAAGGCTAAGTGAAACTACTTTTGCTCCGTTATCTACAGCATGATAGATTCCGTTTGCAACATCATCAAGAGATCCGCTTCCGTTCGCATCTAGTACACGAACTGCATAGATGGATACGTTTGGCGCCATTCCTGCGATACCTCTCGCGTTATTCGTTGCAGCTGCTGCGATACCTGCAGCATGTGTTCCATGATCATTTTGATCCATTGGATCCCAATCATCACTTACATAGTCATATCCTTTAATAACTTTACCCGCTAGATCAGGGTGATTGTAATCAACCCCTGTATCGATGATTGCAATTTTTGTAGTAGATGAACCGCGTGTGATGTCCCAAGCTGATTGAGCACTTACTTTTTGAGGTGCATATTGCACTCCATTTGAGAAATACGTATCATTTGGAGTCCAGCTCGCATGGTATGTATAGTTTGGCTCCGCATACTCTACATCTCCACTCGCTTCATATTCTGCAATGGCTGCATCTACGTTTCCATCTTTAACTTTAATGACATGAAACTTAGAACCTTTTTCTTTTACTTCATCTTTCCCTTTTACTGCTAACGATTTCACTTTTGACTCTGACACGTTGTCTTTAAATTTAACGATAATTTCTTGAGGTGTAACATTTGCTTTCACCTCTGTACTTTTTGCTGCTGCCGCTGGTGTTGCTAGAGAAACTACTAAAGGTAAAACCGCTGCCATCGTGGCAATCTTCTTAATCATTTACTTCACTCCTCTAATTTGGTGTTGAACTACAATTTCTAATATAGTGCCCAATTTACAGAAAATAAAGAAGAATTTTACTATTCTAACAAAAACAAATATATACTACTAATTTTTAAAAGTTTTAACTTAAAATAGGAATAAAGTCATTAATCCATCTATCATTTTATTACTTCTTTCCTCATCTAGACTTAGATATGACCTAGTATTGAGACTGATTTTTAGAGAATCAAATAACTTAAGAGTTTAAAATTTTCAGCAAGAGGAATAGCTAGAGAAGAAACATATAATGGAGGGATGTTCATGATACAAACAGGAGACACAGCACCAGACTTTACGATTAAACTTGAAAATGGAGAATCTTTCTCACTTCATAACCACCTTGAAAAAGATAATCGTTTTCACTTACTTGTCTTTTTTAGAGGAGAATGGTGCCCCGTATGTAACGATCAATTGAAAGAGTTAGAGCAAAATATTGAAACATTTAATGAATTGAATACTCACATCATAGCGATTTCTACTGATGAAGAACAAAATTTGAAGAAGATGAAAGAAAAACATGCTCTTTCTTTTCCCGTCTTTAGTGATATAGATCGAGTTGCAGGAGAACCTTATGGCGTTCAGTACCACAACGGAAAACTATATGACGATCATGGTGAACATGGAGAACCAGCATTATTCTTAGTAGATGATCAAAAACGAGTCGTCTATTTTGATATTCAAACAGGACCGTTTGGAAGACCTACTGCTGAAGATCTTAGAAAGACAATCAAGTATATTAAAAAAACATTAAGATAAAACAAGACGACGAAGTCAGGTGTTTACCTGACTTCGTCGTCTTTTACCTTAAGAGCGATGAAATAGCCAACTTAATCTTCTTCTATTCCTACAAAATATTCGTTCTTCCGATAAGACAGAGCACTTACATGAGCAACAAGTTCTTTATCATTTTCCACGCTCACTTCATACCAAGAGGTCCGATGATTACGTTTGATCTCTGTTGCTCTTGCCGTAATGTTATCACCCATTTGGCATGCAGCGAGGTATCCAATATTAACAGAAAGTCCCACTGATGTTTTTCCATAGGAATTACAAGCTACAGCAAAGACAAAATCAGCGAGAGCGAATAACACCGCACCATGTGCTGTGCCATGAGCATTAAGCATATTTTCAGAGATCGTCATTTTTGCTTCTGCTTTACCAGGACCAATCTCTAATAATTCGATACCTAACCATTTTGCAAAAGTATCATTTTGGAGCTTTTCTTTAATTTCCTCTACATACTGAATATGTACATCACGATCGTCTCTTTTTGTCTTCATATTTCTCACCTCTTAATAAGACATTCTTGGTGCAACAAACAATCCCCTTCTAACATACATAAGGATTAACACTTCACATTCCTCACGAATACATTTACAATAAAGTAACTAAACATATAAGAAAGGTCGGATTAATTTGACTCACTCTTCTATTTCTATCCCAAGACCTTTAGTTCGAACAAATCAATGGTTCATTTTTTTATCTACACTAGCTACTTGGCTATCTGGTCAACCATGGTTCTTATTACTTCCTTTAGTTGCCGGTCTCCTAGGAATGTTTTTTGATTACAATCCCATAATGAAAGCTGCTGCATTCTTTTTAAAAAAGACACCTTCTGCGTACATTCCAGAGGATAAGGAACAGCAGCAGTTTAATCAGCTGATTGCGATTTCGCTTCTCGCAGTAGGTTTTTTGAGTTATTTAGTAGGTTGGAGTACTGTAGCATGGATTGCTACTATCATGGTTGCAACAGCTTCTTTTGTAGCGATACTCGGCTTTTGTATCGGATGCTTTATTAGGTTTAGATGGCAGCAATATCGTTACAAGAGAACTCAAGACTCAAACTAAAAATACAAAAAAACCATTCGCCTTTAAAAGCGAATGGTTTTTCCTTTATTTTATTGCTTCAAATACGAAGTTTTGCCTAGCATGAGTAGGTTCCTTACCACATTCAAAATCTGCGATAACCTTAACCTGTGAAAACCCAACATCTTTTAATATCAATTTCATTTCTTCAATGCCATACCATCGAATTGCAAAGCGTTGAAGCTCAGTTTGAATCAGACTACCCTTCCGCCATTTTTCATACTTTAAATAAGACACCTTATATTGATCTAAAAAGTTCACTTCCACCAATTTTTCTTCCATGGTAATCAAATTGTCATTCGGACAATTTACTGTCATCGTACGAATTGCTTTTCCAGCTTCAAAATTTTCTGTTGGTAAGAAAATATCAAATAATAAGGTACCACCTTCAACAAGATGATTAAACATTGCTCTGAGTGCTGTCAAAGACTCATCACGCTTTTCTATAAGTAAAAAAGAGCCACTCGGAATAATAATGTTTTCATATTTCAATGGCAGTTCTAATTGTTGAAGATGACCACAATATAATTTGGCAGATAGTCCTCTTTCTGAAAGACTAGCCTTACATGCAGCTAACATTTCTGCCGAAGCGTCCATTCCATCAATCGAAATACCTGCTTCTAGTAACGGAATTAAAACACGCCCTGATCCGACCATCACTTCAAGTGAACGACCTTTACTACCAATAAGACGGCTTCTATAAAATTCAATATCCCCGCCAAAAGATTGCCCTATTTTTTTCGTTAAATTATATACTTCCGTACAAAGTTCACCATAATTGTTTTTCGTAACAATAAGTGATTACTCACTTGACCAAAATCCCTCCAATAACATATGATGAAATAAATGAGTGAGTACTCACTTTTTAATCTCGTTAGAGGAGGCTTAATATGGATTCTGTTATTAAAGTAGCAAATGTTTCTAAGAATTATCGGTCTCATCAAGTATTGAAGAACATCGACCTAACCGTAAATAAAAATGAAATCTATGGATTGCTGGGTCCTTCAGGAGCTGGAAAAACAACATTAGTTAAGATGATCGCGGGGATTGAAATTCCCACTTCTGGCCATATAAGTGTTCTCGATTCAACCATGCCTAATCTTAATATTATGACGCAAATTGGATTTATGGCTCAATCTGACGCTCTTTACGGAGAATTAAGCGGAAGGGAAAACCTTGAATTCTTCTCATCCATTTATGGACTAAAAGGACAAAAACAAAAAGAAAGGATTCATCAGGTTACTGAACTCGTGAACCTTTCAAGCTTTCTACAAAAACCAGTCAATCAATATTCCGGCGGCATGAAACGAAGATTATCTTTAGCTGCTGCACTCTTACATGAACCACATATCCTCATTCTTGATGAACCTACTGTAGGAATTGATCCCGTGCTCCGGCAATCAATATGGGATGAACTTTATAAGTTAAGTAAGAGCGGAACTACGATTCTAGTTACCACACATGTAATGGATGAAGCTGAAAAATGCGATCGGCTGGGAATGCTTCGTGATGGAAAACTAATCGCCTCTGGAACACCACAAGAATTGAAGAATGTTACATCAAGTGCTTCAATTGAAGACGCATTTCTCTATTTTGGAGGTGTCCACTATGAGAATTAAAGCATTAGTCATTAGGATCATCAGACAATTCATAAGGGACAAACGCACGCTTGCCATGATGTTTATTGCTCCTCTTCTCATCTTAACGCTCGTGAATCTCGTTTTCTCAAGCAATGACTATGAACCTAAAATCGGGGTTGTAAGTGATCAAAAAATTTTAAATCAACTGAAATCGTCAGAAAAAGCTTTCATCTCTTATCAAAAAGCGTCAATAGCCCACCAAGATTTAGCAGATGAAAAACTTGATGCTGTTCTTGAAGTTACAACATTACCCTCTCTCTCTATTACGCTGGAAGGAAGTAATCCTGCAGCAAATAAGTCTTCGATCACTACGATTGAAAAAGCCTTGAGATCACTTCCGAATCAAGACACTGAAAAAACAAAAAACATCCCCGAAATCAATTATTTGCATGGTTCTGCTGATATGGAAACTTTTGACTATATCGGTCCGTTCTTGATCGGTTTTTTCATTTTCTTTTTCGTATTCTTAATCTCTGGGGTATCATTTTTACGCGAAAGAACGACTGGAACACTTGAGCGGCTGCTCGCTACCCCGATGCGTAGATGGGAGTTGGTAGTTGGCTATGTATTAGGCTTTGGCATTTTCACCATTTTACAATCGGCTATCATTGTTTCGTTTGCGATCTATGTTCTTGATATCATGATGGCTGGGTCTATTTGGTTAGTTATTTTAATTACACTCATGCTTGCGATAACCGCACTTTCTCTTGGAACTCTGCTTTCTGCTTTTGCCACCAATGAACTACAGATGATTCAGTTCATCCCGCTTGTCGTTGTGCCTCAAGTATTTTTCTCAGGTTTGTTTTCCATTGAAACGATGACAGAATGGCTTCAGCCTTTAAGCATTGTTATGCCCTTAACATACGGAGGAGAAGCGATTCGGGATGTTATGATTCAAGGTGACGGGTGGAATGATGTATACGGAAACGTGCTCGTCCTTATTGGTTTCTCCCTTTTATTTATGATACTAAATGTACTCGCCTTGAAAAAACACCGCAAACTCTAAGGTATAGCGTTTGTACTGCCTATCAATAGTGTCTATAATGAAGAAAATGTACGATTATAAAAGGAGTAGCTGTAATGTCCAATTCCGAGTGGATTCATGACCTAATTAACGAACACGATGCTCCAGCAATGAGCGATAAACAGCGAAAGATTCTTGAAGCTGCCATCGATACATTCTCAGAAAAAGGATATGCCGCTTCTTCAACGAGTGAGATCGCAAAAAAAGCAGGAGTTGCTGAAGGTACAATTTTTCGTCATTTCAAAACAAAGAAAGAGCTATTGCTCGCCATCGTGACACCAACAGTCGCTAAATTCGTGGCGCCTTTCTTCATAAAGTCTTTTGCAAAAGAAGTATTCGAGAACGAATATGAACATTATGAAGATTTTATAAGAGTCGTTGCTAAAAACAGACTGGAATTTGTTCGAAAACAGTTTCCTGTCTTAAAAATATTCATTCAAGAGATCGCGTTTCATGATGAATTACGTGAACCGTTTCAAAAACTTTTCACTGAACATGTGTATCAAAAATTCAAGAAGATCATCGAGCATTTCCAAGAAAAAGGAGAGATTGTTTCTCTTCCTCCGGAAACGATCATGCGCATGACAGCATCAAGTATCATAGGCTATATCTTGCCACGTTTTCTTCTTTTTTCGGATAAAGAATGGGATGACGAAAAAGAAATTGATCAGATCGTAGCGTTTATCATGTATGGTCTTACAGGAAAACAATAACGAAAAAACAGAACCCGCTTTTCAAAAAACGGGTTCTGTTTTTATTCGACTAGTATTTGGGGTTCAGGGGTAAAGTGAGAAAGTTGAACATTCGTATCAGTAGTTGTCGGTGACATCACTTTAGCTGCAGGACTAAAAGCAATGAATAAACAAATGATGACAAATATATTCACTTTCTTCATATACTCACCTCCCCACTTCCCTTATTCATTCACCATATACATTACCCGAGAACCTCTCATCCTCAAGCCTGTTTTTTGGTCGTGATCGGCTTTAATGTGCTTTTTTCACTTAGTAGGATGATAAACAAGCAAACAGCAAGTATTAAAAATATCACGCCAGATCCCATAAACCCATTAGCATAGGATAGTATATCTTCAGGAGGAACACTCTCATTGATCTCTATCCCTAAAAAATAAACACCGATGCCATCACCGTCCACGGAGTGTTTTGCAATCTCTCTTAAGTTTAGTCCATGCGTTAACAATAAGATGCCTATTATCGAAAACAGGATTCCTGTTACCCATCTCATCTTTCAATCTCTGAAAAAGCTTCTTTTTGTAAAGCTTTAAATCTCGGACTCAGAACACTCCAAACATCAAAAAGATTCCCTTCTAGATCAGAAAAAACAAAATTCTTCCCAGTATGTCCTCGATCTTCAATATCACCTGTTTGAATGCCCTGCTCTTTAAATTCAGTATGCAACGTATACAAATCTTCCAACCCGTCTACTTCAAACGTTAAAGAAAACCTTTTGTTTCCTTTATAGTCAGTAAAGTTTGAATTCTCACCTTCTAATGCTCGCACAAGAAAAAAACTTTGGTCTGCTAGATTAAGAATGGCTTTTTCATCATCACCATAACTTATCGTAGCCCCAAGCTTTTCTTCGTACCATTTAGCAGAATGTTCTACATCCTTAACAGGCACATAAGTCGTACCGACACGAATTAACTTTTCACTCAAGGACATTCCCTCCTCATGACAAAGAATTATTTTATATAAAATTTCTTCTAATAAAAGAAAAATCCTCCATAAAAACAAGGGAATTTAGTTGAATAAAGAGAAATAGTAGTGAAATAAAGTAGCCGGAGAGTGAATACTTCATGAATGAATATCAATTTAAGAACACGATCCCTGTCCTTCGAATATTTGATGAAAATAAGGCAAGGGAATTCTACATAGATTTTCTTGGATTCTCGATAGATTGGGAACATCGTTACGAAGAAGATTTTCCAATTTATATGCAGGTGTCACTTGGGGATTGTTCTCTACATCTATCTGAGCATCATGGTGATTCTAGTCCTGGAATTAAACTAAGGGTACACGTTGAAGGTATACAAGCCTACCATCAATTCTTAGCTGAAAAGAACTATAAATTTGCTAGACCAGGACTAGAAGAGGCACATGGCTTTAAAGAGATTAGAGTGGGTGATCCTTTCGGAAACGAATTTTGTTTTGTTGAAAAGATTGAATCCCTATAGTCTTTGTAAGCAAACGAATAAAAGACACCTGTAATTATGCAGGTGTCTTTCATGCTTTATTCTAGTGCTCTTTTTGCTAATGTACTAATAACCATATCATCCATCGGAGGGTTATGAAGTCCTGCTCGAACATCACGATAATGTCTTTGTAAGGGGTTAGACATAGCTAAACTTCTTGCCCCAACGATCCGCATGGCAAGATCAACCACTCTTGCTGCTGCATTTGTTACGATGTGTTTTGCTGCCATTAATTCTGGACCCATTTGCATTCTAAAATGAGGCTCATTTACCCATCTGAGTGCAACATTGTACAATACTTCTCTCGCATGAAAGAGCTCTAGCTCCATCTCTCCCACTTTTCTTTGCACTTCAGGCACTTCTCCAATCGGTCCCGGAAGACTATTAGGTTTATAGTTCTTCGCAAAGTGAACAGCTTCGTTGCGTGCTGCAATCGCAACACCGATGTAACATGCTGGAATATGAAGCAGCCAGGCTTTTGGCAGCTCGTTTTTGCCTCGATCTTGTTCGACTAGAGCATTGTTACTCACTTTTACATCCTGCAGGATAAGATCATCACTTCGAGTTCCGCGCATCGCTACAGTGTCCCACGTTTCTTCTATCGACACACCTTCGGATTTCATAGAGATCATGAAGTTCCCTTTTTTTCCTGTATCACCAATCTGCGCTGAAACAATCACATAATCGAGCGCAGGTGCCATGGAAGTGAAGGTTTTCCTGCCATTTATGATCCACTCATTCCCTTTCTGAACGGCTGTTGTTTGCGGCATTCCTCCACGAGTAGGACTTCCTGTTGCTGGCTCCGTTGCTGCCCTGTTAACTAAAATTTGTTCATTCACTACTTTTTCACACAACATCTTAAAAGTTTCTTCATCCCAAGTCCGCTCTTCAGCCAATTCTAAAAAACAGCCGAGGTGCCATCCGAGACACAACGCAGTAGCAGCGTCACCGGTCGCGATCCTTTCTTGTAAAAGAACAAATTCATACAAACTTAACCCTTCTCCTCCAAATTCAGTTGGAACGGTTAGAGATAAGTATCCCGTTTGTTTTAATTCATCAACATTTTCAAATGGAAATTCACCTTTTTGATCATATGTGTCCGCTCTCTCAGCAAATTCACCAGAGAGATTATCAATCTTATTGAACCATTCTCGCTGTTTCTCTGTTTTTATATACGTTTCATATAGATAATCCACCTGACGACAATCCCTTCTTAACAAATCAGAACAGTATGGTTTTAAGATATAGTGTATGCTTTTTTCATAAAGAACGACAAGGTAAAAGCCCTATCAATGTTATTGACAAGAACTGCTCTCTTAAAAGGTACTATATAGAAGAAAAAAATATTGATTACACATTTACAAGAACACACGTTCGTGTTATGATAAATTCAGGTTAGATATTCCAACGACTAACCTCCCCACCAGTTAGAGACCGGCTTACCAGCCGGTCATATTTTTTCTATCTATTACGTTGACTTTTTTCTTAAGTATTGAATAATATCCATTCTACGAATAATGCCGATAAATACCTCGTCGTCATCAACTACAGGCACAAAGTTTTGCACTTCAACTAATATCATTAAATCTTCCATCTCAGCATCTATATGAACAGGCTGATAATCTCTATTTACCTTCATATCTTTAATGTAATGGTGATTGCTCGTTTGAAAAGTAAGACCTTCTGTATTCTTAATTTTCCATAACAAGTCACCTTCTGTGATTGTTTTGACATATCGTCCGTTTTCATCGATTACAGGGACTGCTGTATATCGATGGTGTTCCATCTTTTCAAGAGTCTGTCTGACTGTTGATGCAGCTTGTATACAAACTACTTCACTTTTTGGTAAAAGAAAAAATGCTATATTCATTTTCTTCCCTTTCTAATTCTCGTTTTGATCTGCAACAATATGTATATCAATGCCTGTTGCAATCCTCATAATATTATTCACAATCGATCCTTTTGTAATCTCTTCCCATCGACTTCTTGCAGATTGACCTAATATGATCTGAGTTATTCCATTTTCAACAGCAATATCACGAATGGTCTCTGAAATCGTTCTTTTATCCGTTTGTTCCACAATAAACGTAGCGCTGAATTGAGTAGCTAGCTTCTTCCAATTTTGAATCTTCTTTCGATCTTCCTGTGAGCGGTTCATAGATGCTTCGTTTGTAACGTGAAGGATGAGTAGATCAGTCTTTAGTCTACTCGCAATCCTCCAGCCTCTCCGAATTAATTTTTCGGCATTTCCACCATATTGAACGCAGACCATGATTTTTTCATGTACGCCGGTAGGACTCTGAAGGCCGTTTTGCATCCTTGTTTTTCCAATTCTTTCATCAATATCATCAGCGACCTCTCGCAACGATAATTCTCTTAATGCGCCAAGATTGCTATCTGTAAAAAAGTTTGTAAGTGCCTGTTCAATTTTACTTTTGTCATAAATTTTACCTTCAGATAATCTTTTACGAAGAATCTCTGGGGTAACGTCTACTAGTATTACTTCATTTGCCATTTCATGAAGAACGTGATCAGGAATCCGTTCTCTTACTTTTATACCCGTGATCTGCTCAACAATATCATGCAAGCTTTCTAAGTGTTGGATGTTTACAGCGGAAATAACATTAATACCCGCTTGTAAAATTTCCTCCACATCCATGTATCTTTTTTCGTTCGGTGAAGTTGGAACATTCGTATGTGCTAGTTCGTCCACGATTACTACATCTGGGTTTCTTTCAATAATCGCTTGTGTATCCATCTCTTCTAGCAATCTTCCTTTATATTGAACTTTCTTTTTCGGAACAATTTCTAGATCTCGAATTAGATCGCTTGTTTCTTTTCTATTATGTGTTTCAACAAGTCCAACGAGTACATCAATCCTCTCCGCCTTCAGTTCATGAGCTTCTTGAAGCAAACGATATGTTTTCCCGACTCCCGGAGCAGAACCAATATAGACTTTTAATTTACCTCTTTTTAATTGTTCTAATTCTCGTAAGATCTCTTCAGGTGTTTTTCGTTTATATTCTGGGAACAATCTTAATACCTCCTTACATGAGTAAATACCCCGGCCAATTATAGACCGAGGTTCATCAACCTATTCCATTACATCTTGAACTTTCATATTTAATTCCAAGACGTTTACATGCGGTTCACCAAAGATTCCTAAACTTCTATTCGTTGTTGAATCTTTAATCATGGCTAGCAATTCTTCTATTTTTATACCGGTTTCCTCACTCACACGCTCTGCTTGAAACTCAGCAGCGCGAACAGAAATATGTGGATCAAGACCTGAACCTGAATTTGTGATCAGGTCTAATGGAATATCTTTTTTATCTAGTTCTGGATTTTCTTTTTTCAATACCTTAATAGAGTCCTCTGTTCTTTTCAACATATCTTCATTGGATGGAGCATAGTTATTTGATCCTGTAGACGCTCCGTTATTTTCTATAGAGGAAACTCGACCTTGGAAATATTGCGGATTGTTATAATTCTGCCCGATCAACTCTGATCCAACAATATTACCGTCTTTATTTTCTACCAGACTACCATCTGCCTGTGCAGGGAAAACAGCCTGAGCAATACCTGTCATAGCAAGCGGGTAGATGATACCGCATAATACGATCAACAATAGTGACAATCTAATTATTTTAAACACACTCATAATCCTCCCGTTCATTATTACATGAATACTTTTACAATCATGTCGATCAGCTTAATCCCAATAAACGGGACTACAATTCCTCCCACTCCATAGATCAGAATGTTTTTATATAACAACTTATTTGCGCTCATCGGCACATATTTAACACCCTTCATGGCAAGCGGAATCAAGAGGGGGATGATGATCGCGTTAAAGATCAGCGCTGAAATAATGGCACTCGTTGGGGAATGTAACCCCATAACATTGAGAGCCTGCATCTCTGGTATAGCAGCTGTAAACATTGCTGGTATAATAGCGAAATACTTCGCAATATCATTCGCAATACTAAACGTGGTCAAAGATCCTCTAGTCATGAGCAACTGTTTTCCAATCGCTACCACTTCAATGATTTTCGTTGGGTCTGAATCAAGATCAACCATGTTTGCCGCTTCTTTAGCTGCAGTCGTTCCTGAGTTCATCGCGAGTCCTACATCTGCTTGAGCAAGTGCTGGGGCGTCGTTCGTTCCATCTCCTGTCATAGCAACTAGTTTTCCTTTTTCCTGTTCTTCACGGATCACACGTATCTTATCTTCAGGCTTTGATTCGGCAATAAAGTCATCCACCCCTGCTTCTTTTGCGATGGTTGCAGCAGTTAAGGGGTTATCTCCTGTACACATGATTGTTTTAATCCCCATTTTTCTTAGTTCATCAAAACGTTCACGCATTCCTGGCTTAACGGTGTCTTTTAAATAGATCAATCCATAGATTCTATCATTCATACAGACGGCAAGCGGAGTACCACCTTTTTTCGCTATCCCATCACTTTTCTTTTTCAGATCTTCTGGAATCTCTCCAGCTTGCTTCTCTACAAACTTAATGATGGAGTCAACAGCACCTTTTCGGTAATGTTGGCCATCCAAGTTAATTCCGCTCATTCGTTCTTCAGCTGTAAAAGGTACAATTTCGCCTGATTCATAATTCGAGGTATCCGAAGTGAACCCTTGTTTCCTCGCCAACTCTACTACTGATCTTCCTTCCGGTGTTTCATCAAATAAGGATGTTACGACTGCCATTTCAGTTAATTCTTTCTTTGCAGACCAGCCTACCGGAATAAATTCTGCAGCTAGACGGTTACCAAATGTAATCGTCCCTGTCTTATCTAAGATGATGGTATTAATATCACCTGCTGCTTCAACTGCTTTTCCTGACATCGCTAATACGTTAAAGCGTGTTACACGGTCCATACCAGCGATTCCAATCGCTGATAATAACGCACCAATTGTTGTTGGAATGAGACAGACGAGTAGAGCTATTAGTGTTGACACTTCTAGATTTACTCCTACATAATCAGCTATTGGAACAATCGTTACGACTACTAACAAAAAGATGATCGTCAACGTTACAAGCAAAATGTTAAGTGCGATCTCGTTCGGTGTCTTTTGACGTTTAGCCCCTTCTACTAAGGAGATCATCTTATCTAAAAATGACTCACCTGGATCTGCGGTAATCCTAACTTTGATGAAGTCACTGACCACTTTAGTGCCGCCCGTTACAGAACTAAAATCTCCTCCTGCTTCTTTAATGACTGGTGCTGATTCTCCTGTGATAGCAGATTCATCAATGGACGCAAGCCCTTCAATAATCTCACCGTCACCCGGAACCATGTCACCTGTCTCGATTAAAACGATATCTCCTTTACGAAGATCTTCTGAAGATACTTCTTTGATCGTTCCTGATTTGACCACTTTTTTTGCGATTGTGCCTTTTTTCGTTTTCTTTAAACTATCGGCTTGCGCTTTTCCTCTACCTTCTGCTAAGGCTTCTGCAAAGTTTGCAAAAAGAATGGTGAATAAAAGGATTAAGAAAACCGATAAGTTATAACCAAATCTACCTTCAGCATCAAACTGCTTAGGCATGATCATCATGAGCAAGACAAGGAATGTACCGATCTCTACTACAAACATAACCGGATTCTTCATCATCGTAATTGGATTTAACTTCACTATACTTTCCACCATCGCTCGGCTGATGAGGCCAGAACGAACACTCTGTTTGGATTGATTCATTTTTATCTGCACCTCTCTAAATTAACGGATCGACAAGTATTCAGCTATTGGTCCAAGCGCCATTACGGGTAAGAAGGTTAACGCACCAATAATAAGCACTGCCCCAACAAGAATACCTACAAAAAGGATGTTGTCTGTTCTAAACGTACCAATCGTTTCAGGAACAGGTTGTTTTTTTACAAGAGACCCTGCTACAGCGAGCAATGCGATGATGGAAACGTACCTGCCAAGTAGCATGACAAGTCCTGTTGAGATATTCCAAAACGGCGTATTGTCTCCAAGACCCTCAAAGCCTGAGCCGTTATTTGCTGCAGCAGAAGTATACTCATAGAGAACTTGTGAAATACCATGGAATCCCGGGTTGCTTATCGCCCCTTTTCCAAGCTCTGTCATAAAAGCTAAGGCAGTCGGACACAATATAATCAACGGGTGTGCAAGAAGCGCTATCGTTATAAGTTTCATTTCTCTTGGCTCTATTTTACGGCCTAAAAATTCTGGTGTACGACCAACCATCAGACCGCAGATGAACACTCCGATGATCGCATACATGAGCATGTTCACTAAACCTACTCCATCTCCACCAAACACTGTATTTAACATCATAAGTGACAATGGTGTAATTCCACCAAGGGGAGTCAAGGTATCATGCATGTTATTAACCGTTCCTGTTGTAGCAGCTGTTGTTACTGTGCTAAACAGTGCAGATTGAGCTATTCCAAAACGAACTTCTTTTCCTTCCATGCTTCCTTGTTCTGAACTAAGACCGATAGCATTCATTGCTGGATTTCCGTTACTTTCGGAAATATAGATTAAAGATAAGAACGCAATAAAGAGAATAGCCATCGCACCGAAAATAACCCAGCCTTGTTTTTGATTTTTAGCAAAACGTCCATACGTGTATGTTAATGCAGCAGGTATACACCACATTGACAGTATTTCGATCACATTAGTTAACGGACTAGGATTCTCAAAAGGATGTGCTGAGTTCACTCCAAAGAACCCCCCACCGTTCGTACCTAAGTGTTTAATAGAAACGAGCGAAGCCACTGGCCCTGTTGCGATTTCCTGCTTCTCTCCTTCTAAAGTTGTAATCTGAATCGTACCATCTAACGTTTGTGGAACCTTTAATCCAACTAAAACGAGGGTGACGACTACAGCCATTGGAATAAGTAAACGTGTATGGCCTTTTACAAAGTCTTCAAAAAAGTTACCAATCGTTGTACCTTTGCTTGTAATACCACGAATAAATGCAATTGCTACAATGATTCCTGTCACTGCAGAAGTAAACATCATCATCATGATGACAGACATTTGAGAAAAGTAAGATAGTCCTGTTTCTCCACTATAATGCTGCAGGTTTGTATTCGTCATAAAACTGACAATCGTATTAAAGGACAGCGTCGATTCCATGTTGTCAATTTGGCTAGGATTTAATGGAAGCCACTTTTGAAGTCTTAAAATGACATAGCCGACTGCGACCAGGACAATGTTCGTTAATAATAATGACATCGTATACTTTTTCCATGTCATGCCTGGTCTTTCTTTTATTCCAGATATTGAATAAATGATTTTTTCAATTCCAGCAAACACTTTATCTGTTTTGTTAGATTTGTTGGAAAATACGTGATAGATATAGCTTCCTAGTGGTTTCACGATCAGAAGCAGTAAAAGAATCACGATTGCCATTTGCAAAACGCCCATTACCTTGTTCCTCCTAAGTAAATCTTCAAATGTATGTTAATTAGTTACCTTAAAATTTTTCAGGATTAATCAATGCGTATACTAAGTACAAAAACACGCCACCTGTCGCAATCATCGTTATTATCATTTTTTCTCGTCTCCTCCAACAACTCGATCACACCAGTAAATAAAATTAAAATAAACCAAAAATGAAACGATTAGAGTTAAAACCATATAAAGATCTAACAATGCAACTTCCTCCTAACTAACTAGTACACTACTCATAAAAATTTGATAGCATATGTGACAAATCTTTAATCGCATCTTGTGCGTCAGAACCTTCCACTCTAAGTGTGATCGGTTCATCCAGATTTTTAGAATAATGAGACAAAAAGAATAGATTAACAGAGAGCAATCCTTTCGCATTAATCTGTATGCCTTGATAAAAGAAAAGGATCTCACTTTCAAAAGAACCAGCAGCATTGACAAATTCATTGATCTGTCCGATCGATAACCGTTTTGGCAATAAAACAACTGACTCTGTCCCCATGTTTTTCCCTGCCTATCATTGGTTTGAAATACAGAGGGAACTTTTATGATTTAGTCCCCTCTTAAATTGTTTAACCTTTACTTCTAAGCGCGTTTTGTATGACCCATTTTGAGAGACTATGTTGAATCACACTTGCATAATAAGCATTCAATTGATCTCTTTTCGCTTTTAACAAAATCTGTTCAATTTCGTTTGGACTCAATCTCATAAAAGGATTCCTCCGCTCATTTTTTATGAAGAAAGTAAGAATTGAATATTTCCGGTTTTGTTGTAGATTACGTAATCAGCACCTAATTCCTTATAAACTCTGGAAACATACCGTGTGTCTGATTTGATGACATAAACAGGTATGTTATAGATGCTGCGAATGAGTTCAATCGTTTGACAGCATTCTAAAAATCCTGATTCAACAACAACAATCTTTTGAACAAACGGACCTACCATTTCGATGAATTTACGCTTGTCACCATAATTCATGACATATACATGTTGAAAACCAACTTGTGAAAGTCTATCTGCTTCATTTCGGTTAGGAACACAGAGAACAAGAGATTGATAGTCGTCACATAATCTTAGTTTTGAAATAAATACATCTGAAACTTGATCTGGAAACATAATGAGCACGTTCCCGGATGATTTCCCCATCGTTACATCCTCCATTTCGGTAAAGAAAACTAGGCTGACTTCTAGCCTCTCATGTCAGCCTTAGTTGCACTTATACTATCGTCTTAAACTTGGTGCTACGTCGAAAATCATCGTGCCAACAAGTTATACGTTTGGATAGTGAAAAAAAGGCAACAAAAAAGAAGCCTGCGGAAGAGGAACTCTTCTCGCGGCTTCTACACATACTTGAATAAGCGTGTGAATACACGAAATTTGTTGCCTCTCTCTGAACGCTTACGGAGTTAGCTGACGGATTCGGGCTTGAGAGTAGCCCTACTCGATCTCTCGAGATTCACCCCATGCAGACAAGATAGCCTGCGATTGGTTCCCCCGCTTCCTAAAAGTTTTAGGAATTAAGCGATAAAGACGCATGATATAAATATCATATTTTAAGTTGTCATTACTCTTTGTTAATGTTCACCTTCCCTCTCCTACCACGCTTACGAAGTTAGCTGACGGGTTCGGACGGCAGAAGTCGCCCGACTTAATAAGTTTCACCCCAGGCAATAAAAAACTGCCGATGGTTCCTCCGTTCCAAAAATGGATTCAGCGGTCATGGAAAAATTTTAAAGTTTTACGATAAGAAATATATTACTCCTGCTTTAGTTCGTTGTAAACGAACTAAAAACTCCAAAATATTTATATTTCACTTGAAAATAATAAAAATACAACCTTATATTTCATAAATGGCAAACAAATCATCTAATTTCTTTTATTATCTTTTATTTAAGTTGTTTTTTAAATAAATTAATAGTTTTAATATTCTAATAAATCAAATTGATAAATACAAAGTTTTAATGCAAAATCATAATAACTCATAAAAAAAACTAAGCAAATTGAACTTTGCTTAGTTTTGTTAAAAAGATCTGAAATCCAATCTCTTTCTTTTCGTCCAGAGCCATACTCCTGTGAACAAATGGATTGCAATTATCACGAAGACAGCTCCATAACTTTCTGTAACCCAGCTCACAAACCAAATGATCGGCAGAGCTAAGAACAGGTTTACGAGCATTAAAACCCATGAAGTTCTTGCAATCGCTACAAAGAAAAGAATGATCGGTAAGATTAAAAAGATCCAGAATAGCACGTTTTGAAATGTTGCCATGACTTCCCCTCCGCTTTTCATTATAAAAGGGGTTCGCCATAATCTCCACCTTTAACCTGGTACTTTTTCTAATTGCAGCTCTTTTTTGTTTTCTTCTTCATCCATATCATACTTAGGTAGAGTTAACATATAGAAGAGTCCAACCACAATCAGACATCCTCCAATTACCCAAAACAGCATTTCCACAGTTAAAACTTTCGGAAAGAGCACTGCGATTAAACCGAGAGTCATCGTATGAGACAACATATTGATCGGTGAGATCCATCCTTGGACACGTCCCATCATTTTAGAGTCTACGATTTTAGGTAACCAGCCCCCGATACCGATATTGATCAATGGAATGCTAAACCCAGCCAATCCCGTTAAAATAAAGAATGACCCTACATTTGGTGCTATTGCCCATAAACCAAGAGATACTCCACTAACGAATAGACCGAGAACAATGGCATAGGAAAGTCTAATCTTTTTAGCGAGCATCGAACATAAAACACTGCCTGAAAGTATAGACACACCAAACACAACACCCATGCACATCATCATTTGCTCATAATTATCTGGTGCTAATTTGTAATTCATGATAAATGCTTCGATATAGTAAATTTTTTTAAAGGTTGAACTTTATGCTTTATGACGATACTCTAGACAGAGAGCATAATAGAGAGGATACTGACATGATTCATTTATTTTCACACAATGATTTAGACGGAAAATCGTGCGGTTATTTAGCACAACTCGCATTTGGAGACAATTGTAAAATTTCGTATTGTTCACACGGAACGATTAACGATCGTGTAGAGATGCTGCTCGATAATCCGAAAGAGAGAAAAACAGAAATTATCATTACCGATATTGCGGTCAATGAAGAATTAATGATGCGGCTTGATGAACGTTCGAATGCTGGCGGAAAAGTGAAGCTCATCGATCATCATGCAACAGCCCTTCATTTTAATGGCTTTGACTGGGGGCATGTTCAAGTTCGTTATGACGATGACCGTTTAACATGTGCCACTTCCCTTTTCTACGAATATTTAATCGAGAACAATAAGCTTAAACCAACAGGTGCACTCGATGAATATGTAGAGCTTGTCCGTTTATATGATACGTGGGAATGGTTTGACCAGAAGGTTGAAGCTAAGCGTTTGAACGACTTATTCTTTATCCTGCCTCCTGATAAATTTGAAGATCAGATCATGGATCGTTTAAAAGGTGATTCTTTTCAGTTCTCAGAAACAGAAACAACGATTCTCGATCTAGAAGAAGAAAACATCGCAGATTACATCAAAAAGAAACAGCGTCAGATGGTCGAGATCTGGGATACTTGGTCTTTAGGTGATGGCTCTGAAGAGAAAACGTATAAAATTGGTATTATTCATGCTGAACGTTATCACTCTGAACTTGGAAACGAGATCAATCGTGAAAATCCTCATTTAGACTTGATCGTGATTCTAAATATCGCAAACAAACGAATCGGTCTTCGTACCATTCATGATGAAGTGGATTGCTCCATTTATGCGAAACAGTATGGTGGCGGCGGACACCCGAAAGCTTCAGGTGGAAACATGACATCTGAAGCGTTTGAAAAGTTCGTTGGTGCAGCATTCCATGAACAGCCTAGACGAATTGATGCACCGAAGAACGAACATAACGTGAAGGAAAATCCTGATGGCAGCTTGTATGTGAACAATCACCGTGAAGTATCGAAGATTTTTTCTGATGATAACCAAAGATGGCTGATCACACATAAAACACATCCGGTAGAGGAAACGTTTGAGAGCTATCAAGATGCTGAAAACTATGTAAAACGCCACTTTGAAGGCTGGCTCATGCGTGATGATGAAGCAAATAACAGTAATTAATCTAATTAATGATGAAAGAAGGACTGCTTGAATGGGCAGTCCTTTTCTTTATTCAACAACACCAGAGTTAATCATTTCTAAGTCTACATTCACTTTCACTTTTAAATCAGGATATTGCTCTTCCCACTTTTTTAAATCAAAATCTCGGTAATGCGCTTCATATTTAGAACCGAGCCCAATTGGATCAACACCGTTTTCCTGAAGTAACGTAATGATTCTTGCAGCGTCTTGTTCTATCCTCTTTTTTATTTGCACCTGAAGTTTCTTTACTTTCTTTTTGTCTGTCGGCTTTCCATCATTACTTCTGTACTCTTGAAGCCTCGCATCCATTTTTATTTTGATATTAAATTCAGGAATACCATTGTTTACTTTAACCTCATAGTATGGTGTTGACTTGATATTGCCGATTACTACAAACTCATCATCATTTAACTTGTATTGATGTGTTCCCATCTTAAAATGTTCTATCAACATTTTTAGCGTGTATACATCTTTTATAGGCAACGTCGTTATTAATCGATCATCCTTAAGTAAACCAATACCGTTTATTTTAATCTTGTCTTTATCTTTTTTTAGCAGCGGCAAGTACGGATCATTTCCGTCATTGTGATAATTGTAAGAGAAGATAGCCAAGTCAGTAGTAGGCAGTTCACCTATTCTTGCGTTTTGCTCGATCATATCTGATAAATACAGCGCAATGTTTTCTTTTCCATATTTTTTTATTGAGAGCAATTCCGAAGCTTCCCCTTCTATAACAGCAAGCTGTATCGTGTTGGCAATTTCTGGCGTCCGTTTTAACGTATCAATAAATGGATATAATCCTTTCTCTGCAAGGCTTTTACCAAACAATGCAATACGAAGCTGGCCGCTAACCAAGGGATACTGAACTTCATTTTGAGAACGATCGATGGTCTCCTGAACGGTGTAACCTTCCGCTTTTAATATTTCTATTTTTGATGTCTCATCTACCCGATATTCTGGATATACAATGGTTCCCAATACTTTGTCATCTGAAGTCAAATCAAAGCCTAAACCTTGAATAATGCTGATTTCATTCGTATTTTGTGTGGGGACGATCTGACATCCGGATAACACAAACAGTAATGCGATAGAGATGGTTAACAAATAAGACTTCATCTTGTTACCCTCTTTTTCTTTTTAACCATTAAAAAAACAAGCCACAATAAAGGAATATAAAGATAAAATAACCCGAGTGATATGCTGGAGACCGTATTCAAGAACAAATGAAGATTGTACCGGTTATCTAGCAGCTGGCATAGTACGAGAGATAAACACATTAAAACAAGCAAAGGAACTTTTTGTTTTTTATTGAAAATTTTTTTTAAGCCTCTGCTCGATGCCCAGAGCATCAGCGTTATGATTGCCACGATTTTGATCAGATACAACGAGATGAGAATATACTCAATCCTCTGGATAAAAGAAAAGGTTGTTAACGTATTGATATTAATTCTAGCCCAAATGTTACTCTGTATTTGTTTTTCACTTATAAATAAGAAAGTTGTAAACGCTCCTACCGTATAAAACAAGGTAGTATATGCGAGACCAAGATGTGCAAACTTCCGGGAATTTTTCGCATTTCTTATAAAGGGAAAAACCATTAAAATGATTTCAAACCCTGCCATCGAATAACTTGTTTCTTTAGCAGAACGTAACAGGTCAGCAAACGAGTGGTCCAAAATAGGAAGTAGATTATCTAGATGAATATAATTTCTAGGTAGATTAAAATGGTTAAAGAAAAGAAGGACCGTATATAAGACTGCTACAAAACTAATGCCTGCCACGACACGGAATCCCCCAGATATAATGTAATAACACAATATAAGAATCAGTAAAGCCAGTACCCATGTCGGTAATGTAGGGAACATCCATACTTGGATAATCTCAATATACTCCCTCAATACACTGACACCCGCCAGCCAGAAATAGACCATAATGATTCCGCTCATGATCGATCCAATGGTTTTACCGTATAATTGATTATGTACATCTACAATATCCCCGTCTGCAGATGACAAAAGATGAATCATCACGGCCATGACTAGTTGAATGAATGCCCCAGCAATCATTACACTGATCCAAGCATCATAGCCTGCATGTTTTGCAATAATTCGATGAAAACCTAGTATACCTACTCCTGTTTGTGCACCAATTATGATAAAGAACAAGAAATAAGGTGATACTTGGTGCCTGATATTTACTTGCAAGATGATTAAACCTCCTTTCTGCTATTCATCAAAATCTGAAGGCGGGCCTGGACTCCTCCTATTAAACACCGCTTTTTGTTTTACTTGTGGACGTAGGTTATCCGGATTTTCTTTTTGCATGGAAAACGGCAAGCGTACCCACAGATCCTTAAACATGTTTTTACGAAACGGGTAAAAACCAATATACGGCCTTCCGAGTGACGTTAAACGCAATAGATGAACCAGAAGGAAATTCAGTCCGATCACGATTCCGATCATACCAAGAAACTGGGCCATTACGATAATTGGATATTTAACAAGCCTTACTGAGTTGTTGAACTTATAAATCGCTGAAGTATAGGAAGCTAATGTACTTAAGCCTACTAAAATGATTAAGATACTGCTTGTTAGTTTGGCTTCTACGATTGCCTGTCCAATAACAATCCCGCCAACGATCCCCAGCGTGGTGCCAATTTTAGTCGGCAAACGAAGACTGGATTCTTTTATAAATTCAACACTGATTTCGAGAATAAGAACTTCTATAATAGGTGGAAATGGCACTGCAGCTCTGGAAGCTACTAATGAGTCAAGTAACTTTGCAGGAATCAACTCATAATGATACGTTAAAACGGCTATATATAAAGGTGAAATTACAATTGATACAAAGAGGCCAAATAATCTAACCAACCGCAAATAGTTTGCAATTAACCAAGGTACATAATAATCTTCCATAGCCACTACGGATTCTGCTAATGTGATCGGTGCTATTAAAACGTCCGGAGATCCATCAACAACAATGACAATCTTGCCTTCTGTAAGTGCGGCAATGGTTCGATCTGTTCGTTCTGTTGGGATAATCTGCGGGAAAAGAGAATTTGTATTATCTTCAATCATAGATGCTAAGTAAGAACTATCTGAGATATGATCGTATTGAACATCGTTTATTCGTTGCAAGACTGTTTCAACGTTATCTTTGTCCGCAATCGAATCCATATAGATTACAGCGACTTTTGTTGAAGATAATTTACCTACCTGCATTTCTTTTACATGAAGATCTGTAGATGGTAAATGTTTTCTTATCAAGTTGATGTTTGTGTCTATTTCTTCAACATAGCCAGCTTGAGGACCAAGTGCTGTACTTTCCATCATAGGAAAAGAAATATCTCTGAATTTATTATTGGCAACATTCACCAATAAGCATTCCGTATCTTGATCTGATAGACGAATGGCAGCAAACCCTTGCAATAACTTCTCTTTAATTAACTTTTTGTCAGATGTTACGACGGTTTGCTGAATAGGGATGCTATTTTTCACCTTATTTAAGGAATGACTTTCAGATAGGTATGGAACGACATCTCTATGCAGTGTTTCTGACAGAACAAGCGTTCTAAAGTACGAGATCCAAAATGGCTCTGTTTTTTCAGAGGATGTATGATCATTAACGAAATCGTTCGATGTGGAAAGTTCCTCCACCCAATTGGTCTTCTCAAGGCTGGTTTTAGTTTTAGGTTGTTGTTTCTCGATGACTGCCTTTTCCTCAACTTTTTTCTCTCGCCGTTTTTTGAACATACTTATCCCTCTATGTGAGTTTTTCTTTATTGTTCATTTGTAACTCTTTATGTATTCATGTAAGAACGAAAAAGCGCTTAGATTAGTTTCTCTAAGCGCTTTTCTTTATTCTTAATGTGATTCATTCTGCAGCAGATCTAACATCGATGTGAGTGTTTTATTCAAAAGAGTTAATTCTTCTTTTTTCATCGCGATGTTTTCAATAAGCTGACCTGGAATACACTCCGCTTTTTCTTTTAAAGCATCTCCTTTTACTGTTAAGGAAATAACAACACTTCTTTCATCTTCTGCTGATCGCTTCCTCTCAACCAATCCGTTTTTTTCCATACGTTTTAACATTGGTGTAAGAGTGCCTGAATCTAAAAACAATCGCTTTCCTAATTCTTTTACCGAAAGTGAATGTTTCTCCCATAGTAAAAGCAATACTAAATATTGTGGATACGTAACATTCATTTCTTGAAGAAGATCGCGATACAGCTTAGTAATTTCACGTTCTGCTGTATAAATCTTAAAGCAGATTTGATTCTCAAGTTTTAATAGATCGTTATTCATGGCAGTTCCTTTCGTGTGCATCTTTAATGTTATTATAACACAATTTAGTTTTACACAATTAAATCGTTTGACACCAATTAAAGGTTACGTTATTATAATCACGAGTCATTTGAATTGCACACAATTAAATTTTACACAAAAAAAGGAGTGTTCGTAATGGAAGCATTATACACAGCAAAAGCAACAGCAGAAGGCGGAAGAGCCGGTACGGTAAAAAGTGACGATGGTGTGTTAAACCACGAGTTGGCAATGCCAAAAGGACTTGGGGGTTCTGGAAATGAGAACGCAACAAACCCAGAACAACTATTTGCAGCAGGATATGCAGCTTGCTTTGATTCAGCCCTTAACTTGGTCGCACGACAAGCTAAAAAGCGCATTCAATCAAAAGTAACTGCTGAAGTATCAATCGGCAAAGATACAGATGGCGGATTTAAACTAGCTGTCTTGCTGAACGTTGGAGTTAATGGAGTAAGTCAAGAAGAAGCAGAAGAACTCGTGAAGACTGCACACGGTGTTTGCCCGTATTCTAAAGCAACAAGCGGTAACATTGATGTGGAATTGAAAACAGAATTGTTTTAGCCTCTCTAAGGACCAGTAACATGGTCCTTTTTCTTTTTGGCTGTTTTTGTACTTTGTTGTTATTTAAAGTGGTTGATTTCCGTTCCAGGCTGCTCGCTTTCCGCGGGGCAGGCGGTGAGCCACATTTGTACGTTTCACTTTTAAGTGTCTCACCTGCCCGCCTGTCCCGCAGGACAAGGAAGGCTCCGGCAGCGTCGCATCGCACGAAGAAAATGTGCTTTTTCATTTTCGAGGAGTCTCGCACCTTACACTCCAATCAACTAGTCAAAGAGTTTGAAAGCAACAATCTTTTAGATAGAGCATTCTTATGTTAAGCTCCCCCCTTTGCCTCTGGCAGCTCAAGATGAGTCTCGTCCATCTCCAATAAAATGAACAACATAGGTTAAAAGAACCTTTATTTTAAAAATAATTCCTAAATCAGTATCATATTCTCCTTTCTCATTGTATAATTATTCAAAAATAAATAATTATTCAGAATTGAATAATTAGTATAGATAAGTTGAAAAGGAGGATTATAATGAACCCCACTGACACTTGGAACGAAAATGAGCAAATCCTTCATTCTCTAAAGGATGACATCTTAGTCACGAATGTTGACGGCATTATCCTAAAGGTTAGTGAAGTGACCGGTAAAATTTACGGTGTAGACTCTGAAAGTTTAATCGGAAAATCGGTCTATGATTTAGAAGCTCAAGGTTTGTTTACTCCAATCCTAACTCCGATGGTCGTAAAAGAAAATAAGAAGATCACCTTTGTCCAAACAACGAACAAAGGCAAGAAACTCCTGGTTACTGGTATTCCCGTTTATAACGAAAAAGGCGAATTATACAGAGTTGTCAGCTACTCACACGATATTACGGAACTCGCTGAATACAAAGATTTTTTGATTACGATGGAAGAAGAAATGCAGAGAGTTAAAACAGAGCTCGGTCTTTTAAGAAGCAAGCAGCTGCATGATGCTGGAATCATTGCCAACAGTGAAGATATGAAAAAAGTGGTCTCTACAGCACTTCAATTATCGGAAGTGGATGTAAATGCTTTAATCCTCGGTGAATCTGGCGTTGGGAAATCACTATTAGCTAAATTTATACATAATAAAAGCCACCGTGCAAAAGGTCCCTTTATCGAGGTAAACTGCGGGGCTATTCCGGATTCTCTATTCGAAGCTGAATTATTCGGCTATGAATCAGGGGCTTTTACAGGGGCTCAACCAAAAGGCAAAGTTGGACTTATTGAACTTTCGAATGGAGGCACACTTTTTTTAGATGAGATTGGAGAACTTCCTCTCTCACATCAAGTGAAAGTGCTCAAAGTCATACAAGAAAAGCAGTTCTATCGCGTAGGTGGAACGAAGCCGATTAAAGTTGATTTCCGTCTAGTTTCAGCGACCAATAAAGATCTCAAAAAAGCGATACAAGAAAAACAGTTCCGTGAAGACTTGTATTTCCGTTTAAACGTAGTCCCAGTTACCATTCCCCCGCTGCGCTCAAGAACGGAAGACATCGTACCGCTTATTCATATGCTGTTAGAGCATTTTGAGAAAAAATACAACCGAAGTAAGAAATTAGATGAAGCTGTTATCCACCATCTTTTGCATTACGAATGGCGAGGAAACGTACGAGAATTAATCAATATCATGGAGCGTTTAGTCGTAATATCCCCTTCTACTCTTATTACGGTTGAACAGCTTCCTGATCATATAAAAGAAGAGTTGTCTCCACCCACTCCTTCTTTAGATGAAGCTCAAACGCTTAAAGTAATTATGGATGAGACGGAGAGACAGGTGTTACTAAATGCCCGAAAAAAATACAAAACGACCGTACGTATGGCAGAAGCACTCGGCACTAGTCAGCCTTCAATTGTAAGAAAAATGAAAAAATATCAGATAATTTAGTTTTTTGGCATGATCCTTGCATGGATATTCTATATAGAAATTATTTATACAACATGAGTATGGAATATCTAGGAGGTAATACACGTGTCAACGAACAACTGGAGCAACCTTGTAACCGAAATGCCTAACCTATTAGCGCCGAGTATGGCAAAAGATCATCCGAACCTACCCGTCGTAAAAGCAGAGGGCTGCTACTATTATGGATTGGATGGAAAGCAATATCTTGATTTCACTTCTGGTATCGCAACAGCAAATACCGGCCATCGTCATCCAAAAGTGGTCCAAGCAATCAAAGATGCAGCAGATCACCTCACGCATGGACCATCTGGAGTCATCATGTATGAGTCAATCTTGAAGCTGTCAAAGGAACTAGCTCATGTTCTGCCAGGTGATTTGAATTGTTTCTTTTTCGCCAACAGCGGAACTGAAGCCATCGAAGGTGCTCTGAAACTCGCAAAGCATGTCACAAAAAGACCGTATGTGATTTCTTTTACTGGATGCTTTCATGGTAGATCACTAGGTGCGTTGAGCGTGACAACATCAAAGAGTAAATATCGTAAGTTTCTTCAGCCGAACGGTCTGGCCTATCAAGTTCCGTATGCAGATGAAAAAAGCGCACCGAGTGGAGTAGATTCAGAAACGTTTGTTATTGAGAAGCTTGAGAAAGATTTTGAAACATTGTTCAATCATCAAGTAACACCAGAAGAAGTTGCCTGTATGATTGTAGAACCCGTTCTAGGTGAAGGAGGCTATATCGTTCCACCGAGTGGCTGGCTGAAGAAAATCAGAGAAGTTTGTGACAGACATGGCATCTTGCTCATTTTTGATGAAGTTCAGACGGGATTCGGAAGAACAGGTGAATGGTTCGCTGCTCAAACGTTCGGAGTTACTCCAGACATCATGGCTATAGCAAAAGGTATTGCTTCAGGACTGCCACTAAGTGCAACGGTTGCTTCTAAAGAACTCATGCAGCAATGGCCACTCGGAAGTCATGGAACAACTTTTGGTGGAAATCCGATCGCTTGTGAAGCCGCTCTCGCTACAATTGAAATTTTAACTAAAGAAAAACTCATCGAAAACTCAAAAAACATGGGGAATTATGCATGTACAAAACTAAAAGAACTTCAAGAACGGACTCCGTTGATCGGGAGCATTCGTGCAGTAGGGCTCATGATTGGAATTGAAATCATCGATCCTTTTACAGGTAAACCAGACGGTCAAGCACTCATGAATATTCTAGACAAGTGTTTAGAGAAAGGCGTTCTTTTTTATCTTTGCGGAAATCATGGTGAAGTAATCAGAATGATTCCTCCTCTAACAATCAATCAAGAACAGATCGATCAAGGTCTTGCTGTCCTTGAAGAATCACTTGAAGAATATTTGAAAGAGATTCATGCACAACTATCGGAAAACTATCAAAACGCGTAAATAGCTTGGTTAAGCATTACACTAAAAAGGAGGTTTTTTATTATGCAAACTTTTGATACAGTTATTATTCTTTTGTATTTTGCCGTATTGATCGGTGCAGGAATCATTGGCTCTACTAAAGCAAAGACTTCTGAAGATTTTACTCTTGCAGGACGAAACCTTGGCATGTTTATGTATCTTGGATGTTTGTCTGCCGTTATTTTAGGCGGTGCAGCTACGATTGGAACGACAAAGCTAGGATATCAGTTTGGAATTTCAGGCATCTGGTTTGTATCAATGATTGGTTTAGGTATTATTCTTTTAGGTACGATATTTATTAAAAAGATCGATTCATTAAAAGTTACAACGATCAGTGAATTATTAGGAAAACGATACAAATCGGAAACACGTCTTTTAAGTGCCATCGTGGCTTCCATATATACTTTAATGATCGCTGTTACCCAAGTGATCGGGATGGGAACAATCATCAATGTGCTCTTAGGCTGGAGCTTAACGACTTCCATGTTAGTTGGAGGAGGTATCGTCCTCTTCTATACAATTCTAGGTGGAATGTGGAGTGTTACAGTCACGGATATTATTCAATTTATCGTAATGACGGTTGGTATCTTCTTCATTATGGTTCCTATGAGTCTTTCAAAGGTAGATGGTTTAGGTAATCTATTAACAAAACTTCCCCAATCTCACTTAGATTTCACAGGCATCGGTTATCAGCAGATCTTTCAATACTTTTTGTTGTTTGCGCTCGGTATGGTCGTATCACAAGATATTTGGCAACGTGTCTTCACAGCAAAATCTAGTAAGATAGCTAGAAATGGATCAATTTTCGCAGGAGTTTATAGTTTTGCATACGCGATTGCAGGAAGCATTATCGGTATGTGTGCATTCATCGTGCTGCCTTCATTAGATAACCCGCAGAATACATTTGCTGAGATGGCCCTTACCATTTTACCAACAGGAATCTTAGGGCTTGTACTTGCAAGTGTATGTTCAGCACTTATGTCAACGGCATCAGGTTCGTTACTAGCGTCTTCTACTCTGATTACGAACGACATCTTAAAACAATATTTCTTGAAATCTCCTACTGACAAACAAATGATTAAAGCATCAAGACTCACAACACTTGTTATCGGCTTAATCGCTATTACTTTTTCCATATGGATCCAAGATGTACTCGTTGCTCTTGATGTAGCTTATGCGATCCTATCTGGAGCGATCTTCATCCCGCTCGTTATGACGTTCTTTTGGAAACGAGCAACTCCTAATTCAGGATTCTATGCCATATTAATTTCTACAGTAGTTGTACTAGCAGGGTTATTTATTGAAGGACTTACAGCAACAAACCCTATTCTTTACGGAATGTCAGCTGGATTGGTTAGTATAATAGGGATCTCCTTATTCACTGCACCTATCTCAACTGAATTTGATACACCATTTGATGAAGAGGTTGTACTTGAAGAAGTAGAAGAAGGAAGAAAACAAGCTTAATATAGAAAAGCCTCTCCCTCGGGAAAGGCTTTTCTCATTATTATTCAACAACTTCAATAGCAAATGCATAAAGTGCATCTCCATCAGAAACATTTTCTTTTTCCTCAGACATCCACCAAACGCTATATCCGTAAACGTAAGTACCCAGTGTATCCGGTGCTATAAACGTATTTGTTCTTACATCTATTTTCCGTTCATTCTCCTCATGAAATTGTGATAGATGATATTCGTTTGGCTTGGAACCTTTCATCGCAAATGAAATTTCCGTTCCAGGCTTTACTTGAATCGGTTTTTCGTTAGAAACAAGTTCAATGGGACCTGCTGAATCTACACATATACTCGAAAAGTTTGATTTCCAGCAATAAGAACCAAGCTTCATTACGTGTTTTTCATTTCCAATGACAGCAAAAGCAGTTGGTGGCTTTTTTCCACGCATTTCACCATTAGAGTCTTTTGAACAACCAACAAGTACTAGTAGAGCTATAGTTAAAGTTAAGATGATTTTTCTCATAACTGCTCCCTTTTTTAATACTTGACGTAACAAAGGGTACCAAAGTTACATTCTCTCTTATTTTCCACCGATTCCAAACGATAACAACAGCAGACCGAATATAGAGATCAAAGCCATGAACAAGATAAAAAACAACCCAAAAAACTTAGCTTTTCCAGCTTCTTTCTTCACAATTGCTATAACGCTAAAGATGACACCGATAAAATACAACATGATTCCACTAAAAAGAAAGATAGCAACTTGTTGAGCTACATCATCTCGAACGATGAACGGCCAGCCAGCAAGTAGAATTCCTGCTAAACAAAACCATAATGATAAACGACCAAAACGCAGATTCAATGTATGGACACACTCCTGTTTAAATTCTTCAAAAGAAGTTCAATATCCATTGTTGCCATTTTCCCTTCAAAAATCAACTATCTACTAAATAAAATAATCTTTGTAATAAACGAATAT
Source organism: Fictibacillus tiangongensis (assembly GCF_048083785.1). Lineage (GTDB taxonomy): Bacteria > Bacillota > Bacilli > Bacillales > Fictibacillaceae > Fictibacillus. The sequence continues at coordinate 1,211,559 of NZ_CP182294.1, read as the reverse complement.
GGAGATGAAAGAAACGAGGGTATAAATAACAGCCGTATAATAAGGATAACTCGGTTTAAACGTTGCTTTTTCTTCTTCAATCTTGATTCCTGTCATAGCTTGCGCCTGCATGCGTACCATGTTTGATGAAAGTCCACCTTTTGAAGTGAAAAATCGAATCGTGAGAGCAAAAATCAAACCAACAAATAATGAAGTATCAATAAACGCCACTCCTAATAGATTTGCAACCACAAAGTTAATGACTAACAATAAGAAAACGGTAACGATACAACTAATAAAATGTTTCACGATATCTCCTCCTCAAAATGTTGTACGAATAATAAGGAAAAAAGTTCCAAAAAGGTGATATACAATCAAAACACGCCCGTACAATTTTGCATCGGGCGTGTTTTGACTATTATTCTATTTTTTTCAATATCTCATTATTCGTTCATTTACTCGTTCACTAAGGATATATCTGTATTGTGCAGTTCGGAACAATTTCGCCTCTAATGCATATTTAGATTGGGGTAAGATCAAATTAGCGGTGTTTTTAAAGTGGATACTGCACGTGTCAGAATCTATGGAATCTATTCGTTGAACATGCGATTGGGATAACCAGATGCACGTTTCATTCTTAGGAGATTCTACAGGAAAAAAGAAAATGCCTAGTTCGAGGTTGATCATGATCGGGGATAAACTCACATAGCCCATAGACCGACGAACTGCTTCACGCCTGCCTTCATAGCTAGATCCAAAAAACAAACAGCTCTCGTTAATAATTTTAATGGGGCTGAGTGCAACTCTTTCGTTTTTTTCGCTTTCTAAAATTTCGGTTTGAACCTCTCCATATTCGTTATAAAACGGTAAGAGTGCCATTGTGCTCGTGTTAATTTCGTAGGATCGAAGAAGTAATGTTTTTTCCATTTATACATCCTCCCTTTATATTGTTAAATGACCCTTAACTCCTCCCTTTGAAAAAATAGAAAGTAAAATACTCCCAATAGGTAAATTATACTAATTGTTTTGACAAGAATCTATATAAATTTACAAAAAATTTTAACTATTGAAATAAACAGTAAAATAATTCCTCAAATAGGTTTGAATACTAGCGAATCGTGGTATACATAACAGGGCGAAATGGACGATAATTTCGACCTGTTTTTCCTACTACTTAATGAATAAGAGGCTGATGAAAGATGGCAAAAGGTGATCTGCTGATCATTGGTGGCAATGAGGACAAGAGCGAAAAGAAAATAATCTTATCCAGATTCTCTGCACTATGTAAAAATCGTCAAGGTCCGATAGGAATCCTGACAACAGCATCCGGCTATCCGGAAGAAGTAGGCAGTGAATATTATCAACTGTTTCAAACCTTACATGGTACTAAGCCACTGCTTTTCCATTTAGATTCCCGTGAAAAAGCGGAAGACCCTGAATTACCCAAACAGCTTTCTTCTCTGTCTGGTCTTTTCATGACAGGGGGCGACCAATTGAGACTAACGAGTATTTTAGGTGGAACATCCTTTTATAAACACCTCTTTCGAGAATGGCAAGACGGTTTGATCATCGGTGGAACGAGTGCCGGTGCTGCTGTTATGAGCAGATTGATGATTATCTCATCAAAGCTGTTTGAAAAAGAAGATGTTTCAATACTTGAGTTAGGTTCAGGCTTTGGATTTTTAGAAGACGTAATTATTGATCAGCACTTTTCTCAGCGTGATCGGTTTAGTCGTCTCATGCGTGCTATCGCGTTAAACCCTCAGATCATTGGCATCGGTATCGATGAAAACACCGCAATCTGGGTTCATAACGACGGCAAGCAGTTTGAGGTGATCGGTGAATACAACGTGAGCATATTTGATGGCAAAACATCGACGTATGTAGATATTGCTGAGAATAAAGGAAATATGACGATTTCCGATATCCGTTTCCATACACTTGGAGCGGGTGCTGTATTTGACTTATACAAACGAGAATTAATCATCACTTAAGGAGAGAACGTCTTAATGAAAATCAACCGCGTCAATTACTTAACGGGACCGAACCTTTACAGCTTTAAACCTACTATATGGATTGAGCTTGATATAGAAGAATTTGAAGAAAAACCCTCTAACACAATACCAGGATTTGTAGATACATTGTTAGATGTCATCCCTTCCCTTCATACACATACTTGTTCAAGGGGTTATGCAGGCGGATTTGTAGAACGACTTCATGAAGGAACGTGGATCGGCCATATTTTAGAGCATATTGCCCTAGAGATCCAACATCTTGCTGGTATCTCAGTCAAACGTGGCAAAACGATCACAAGTGAACGAAAAGGAATCTACTTTGTAACATATGATTACGCAGAACCAAAATCAGGATTTTACGCATTCGAAGCAGCTCTCGAAATTGTAACCGCTATCTTAGATGGGAGACAAATTAGTGCTGATTCTTACATCACCCATACCTCTGACCTGTATCATCTACATAAACTAGGTCCGAGTACGGAAGCCATCTATGAAGCTGCACGAAAACGAAAGATTCCAGTAGAACGTATCGGAACAAACAGCTACTTAAGAATTGGAACGGGTAAAAAGCAAAAATCCGTTCAAGCGACCATATCCTCCCAAACGTCTTATTTAGCAGTAGAAAATTCTTGTGATAAAGATATGACCAAAACATTAGTAAGAGGTGCTGGTCTCCCAGTTCCTAAAGGTGATGTTGTTTCCAATGAATATGAGCTGCTTCAGTCAGCTGAGAATATTGGTTACCCGCTTGTCATTAAACCGCTTAACGGCAGACAGGGACAGAACATCATAACCAATATTCAAAATGACACAGACTTGATTGCTGCTTTCCGCTGTGTGTTCAGCGAAGGTACTTCATATATTCTAGAACGATATTATACAGGCAATGATTACCGTTTTTTCGTCGTAAATAATGAGTTAGTTGCAGCAAGTCTTCGTCTTCCGCCGTTTGTAATCGGTGACGGCTATAAGACGATAGCTGAACTCATTGATGAAGAAAACTTAAATCCATTACGTGGTGATGGTCATGAAAAAGCGATGAGCAAGATTCCTTTAGATGAACGTACGGTCGTTCATCTTGAGAAAAGTGGCTTTTCTCTTCAATCCGTATTAAACAAAGGAGAATCTCTAGAAGTATTAGGTAACGCAAACCTGTCTACAGGCGGTTCTGCAATCGATGTGACAGATGATGTTCATCCTGATTATCGTAACATGGCTATTGAAGCGGCAGCTGCAGTTGGTCTAGATATTGCAGGAATTGATATTCTATCGCCGGATGTCACGGTTCCTTTTGTTGAAGGTGAAGCTGCCATTCTTGAAGTGAATGCAGCGCCTGGCATCCGTATGCATCTTCATCCATCACAAGGGGAAAAGAGAGATGCAGGTGGGGCCATCGTAGACTATCTGTTTGCTTCTCGTGAGGAAGCTGCAGTTCCCGTTGTTGCGGTAACAGGCACAAACGGCAAAACGACGACCACTCGTCTTGTTTCACATCTTTTACAGAAAGAAAACATAACGGTTGGATATACGTGTTCTGATGGTGTTTGGGTAGGTGATCAGCAACTGGACGCTGGAGATTGCAGCGGACCAAGAAGTGCGCGCAAAGTTCTGGCTCATCCTTCTGTAGACATCGCTGTGTTAGAGACTGCTCGCGGAGGAATGTTGCGTTAAGGCCTTGCGTTTCGCTATTGTGACGTTGGAATCGTAACCAACGTTAGTGAAGATCATCTTGGGTTGAATGGCGTAGAAACATTAGAAGATTTAAAAAAACTGAAGCAGACGGTTGCTGAAGTTGTTCTTCCAGAAGGTACATGTGTATTGAACGCTGACGATTCACGATGTGTGGATATGGCGAATCATACGAATGGCGAAGTAATCTTCTTCTCCCTTTCGGTAATGAATCCAGTTATTCAAGATCAGTTAAAGCAAGGATTAAAAGTTTGGTATCTAGAAGATGACTGGGTTGTATTCAACGAGAACGGCAGAGCAGAAAGATTTCTTCCAGTATCACACATTCCGATTACGATTAATGGTGCGGCCCGACATAATATCTCGAATGTCCTTGGCGCTCTCGCTGCCGCTCATTCATTGGGAAGACCATTGTCAGAATTAAGAAGTAAGGTGATCACTTTTCTTTCAACAGAGAACCAAAACAGAGGTCGTTTCAACGTTTTAAACATCCATGATCGAACGATCGTAGTGGACTATGCCCATAACCCTGCTGGTTTGAAGGCACTTTTTGAAACGGTAGATCATCTGAAGAGCGGTCGAGTAATAACAGTTGGTTCAGCAGCTGGAGACAGACAGGACCAAACGATACAAGAGATGGGACGAATTTTTGGAACTCACTCTGATATTTTTATCATCAAAGAAGATGTAAACCTAAGGGGACGGATTCCCGGTGAAACGGTTCATCACCTTTATATGGGTGTAAAAGAAGCAGACGGCCTCACCTCTGTTTCTGTATATCCTAAGGAAGCCGAAGCATTGATCCAAGCTTGGGAGTGCTCCGAGCCTGGTGACACACTTGTCTTCCTCTATGACGAATACACGTCTATTCAAGGTATCCTGCAGAAAATCAAAAATTCAAAAGCTGTAGGCGTACTGCAGAAAGCAGAATAAGAAAAGCAGTTCCCTTTTGGGAGCTGCTTTTTACATTTTAGTTTTTTAGTGTTTTAACAACAATCGCTTGTGAAGCACTCTTAATCAAGCACCCTTCCAAATCACCTTCACTCAATAACCCTAGCATAATGGCAGACTTTACTTTTTCTTCATCCGGTTTTGGCACATGAAGAATAAGATCTGTCATATTTAATTCAGTAAGGCGACTCACTGTCTTTTCTTCGTGAAGCTTTTCGGATCTTCGAATCTGCCTCTGCAGCTTGAAGTTGTTTACTGTAACTTCGCCTTTCTCGTTTTGACCGACTAAGTGATCAAAATAGATATGAAAGACTTTTTTTAGTTCGTCTAATTCTTTCTCAAGCTCTTTTTTCTTTTCGTTAAGCTTATTGTATTTTATGATCAAGTCTTCTGAAATGGTGTAGTTCGTATTTTGTGTAGCCAAGCTCGTCCCTCCCATTTACCAATGAATAGTTCATCTTATGGTAGATTTGAGTGATTTATTCCAAAATAAAAACCACCTAGCTTTAGTAGTAGATGGCTCATTCACACCATTTGGCTGTTGTATTTTTATTAATTGTTCTCTGTTCCACTTTCGTTCTCAGGTTTATTCTTACCTTTACTCACATAAGGCTTTGGACCTTTTTTCTTACTGCTGGATTTCCAACGGTTCCAACCCTTTTTCCCAGTTCCTTGCCCTACGCCGCTTTTCTTGCCTTTTGCTTTACTCATTCTAATCACTCCATGACCGTTCTTGTGCTTATTTTAAGCAGTAATTTGAATTATACTACATTACCGGCGGTGGGGATAGTTCCTTAGACAGTACTAGGAACTCTGGATTATAAAATTATGTGATGGATGCCATTTTTTATGTGATAATCCCCATTTTTTATATGATGAGTGCAGATTTTTATGTGATTCCCCTAAGAAATTATTTGATTCTTGATATTTTGAGGTTCAGTTATTCAGAAAATGGTTTTTTCCCTATACTTCCTATATTAAGTCCATAAGTTGAAGGGATGTCTTTCTATAAAAAAACAACCGCATACCCCCTACGTCATTCAAAAACTCGGTGCAGTCAGTAACAGATTGCAAAGCAGTCATCCAGAACGTTCGAGATTGGAAAGTAATCTGGCAAAATATATTGCTGGGCATAATGGCGAAAAGTCCCTACAGTATTTTTATCGGTATCTACCAAAACAAGAGGCGACTATTATCCAAAACATTCGAATTAAGCACATGGATTTCTTCTTTCAGATTGATACCCTTATTATAACTTCGAAATTTCTGATTCTGTTAGAGATAAAAAACTATACAGGAGATTTGTTCTTTGATGATAAGTATGGACAACTCATTCGGACTTCTAGTAAAGGAAGAGAAATATTCGAAGACCCTATTCAACAAGTAAAAAGACAATCTTTCCATTTAACTCAGGTGCTAGAGCAGCACAAAATCCCCAAGATCCCCATCGAAACGTTAGTTGTTATCACTAACCCACGAACTTTTGTAGATAGTTCAGAGACATATAAAAATGCCTTAAAGTTAGTAATTAAAAGCCCGATGTTACTTAGTACGTATGAAGAATTCAATGCAAAATATAAAAAGGATGTGCTGTCGTTGAAAGAAAGGAAAAAGATCAAAAGAATAATGATGAAGTTAAACGAACCATATAATCCTGATATCCTAAGCTATTATGGAATTGATAAAAGTGAGTTGATAACAGGGGTGCTTTGCTCCAAATGTAACACACAAATGAATCGGAAAAACGCTAACTGGGAGTGTGCAGCCTGTTTTCATACCTCTAAGACTGCACATGTTGGAGCACTGAGAGATTACGCTCTTATCATTTCAACTGAAATAACAAATAAAGAATGCAAAGATTTTTTACATTTATCAACAAGTATGCAAGCTTACTACCTGCTCAACTCACTAAACCTTCCATACACTGGAACATCCCGAAGGACGAGAATCTATCACCTAGACTCCCTCATCACTTGACCGTATCCAGCAACATTTCAGCATCAATTCTACTCAGCTTCCCGTACTTATGCTCATTTAAATTCACGATCTCCGCATCCATATCGTTATGAAACCAAATTTTATATTCTTCCAATCTCTCAGGCATGTTCGGATCATACAGATAGAAAAGAGTTAACGTCAAATCTTCTTTTCTCGACATCTCCACTTTTGCGTTTTCCCAAATCACTCTTTCTAATTGTGCACCAATCCATCTCACCTGACTCACATCTTTTATTATTCCATCCTTGCCCCTTCGCATATCACTTAGTTGATAATCAACACGGATCAGCTTTTCATTCTCGTTGCAGCCAGCTAAACTCATCATGAGTAAAAGCACAACCAGCCTTCTCTTCATCAATCAGCAGGATTGATGATAGCCATTTGTTGATGGTCTTCCCACTTCCCATTAATCTTTACATTTTTACGAGCGAGTCCTTCTTTCTCAAAACCGGCTTTTTCTAACACTCGAATAGAACCAACGTTGTGCGGCATCACACCTGCTTCTACTCGGTGAAGTTTGAGCTCCTCAAATGCGTATTTTACGATCAAACGTACAGCTTCTGTCGTATAGCCTTTTCCATTGTGTTTTTCATCTAAAAAGTAACCGACAAAGGCACTTTGAATGGATCCGCGCATCACGGCGAACAAATTGATTGTTCCGATTAAAATCTCTTCATCTTTTGTAAAAATACCAAAATAGTAATCTAAATCTTGTTTAGCATTCTCTACTAACATCTGAATTCGTTTCTGCTGATTTTCAAGGGAGTAAAAATCATCGCTGCGTTCCATAGCAAACTGACTAAAGAACTCCCGGTTCTCTAGTTGAAGATTCACCATATCCTCTGCATCCTCAACGGTCAATAACCTAATATAGATATTGTCTCCTGTTAATTTAACGTTTGTTTCCACACTTTGATTCATCATACGTTCTCTCCGTTTCTTATGTAAGATCCCTTTAGGGAAGCTTCACTCTTAATTTCCTCATCTTGCCTAATGTACCTTCATATTCAAGTTTTCCTTGCTCGATCAAATAATGAATCCGGTAAAAAATGAAAGCATCACCCACATATTGTTCGATATGGCCGATGATATCACCTACGAGACGTGAGCTTTCTAAGAATACTTCTCCATACTTCCACTCCAAACGTCTTGCAGAATAAATAATGAACGCATCTAGATGGTCAACACTAACGCTTTTTATTGACTTGTCTTCTTCCCAAAGTCTTAAGACTTCTTCTGATGAACTTAAAGTCTTCCATTCTTCAACAAATTTTTTCTGACCATCCAATGAAATAGGATCGTAATTATCCGTTTTCTCTAAAATGATCTTGAGATGATCTGGAGAAACTTCACTCGTGTGCAGTGAAGTATAGAAGACATCAGGAGGTTTGCAATATTTGTTAAAACATTCATTCGTATTAACCACAAAGATCTTGTTTTCTCGATCTTCGAGTAACTTCATCACAAATCTCAAACCCGTTTGTTCAGGCGCATTGTCAGCTGTCCAGATTGTAATTAGCAAATCTTTAGGAATATCACCAATTTCCTGAAGTGCTTGCCTAAAACTAGATTCATATTCGTTTGAATAATATTCTGCCATGTCACCAATTGCCAAATTGTCTTTGAACCATTGAATCCGGCCATCTGATCCCTTTTCAGTTTCCAGTTCATGAATAGGTCCTATCGCAAAAGAATCGGGAAATTCAATTACATGTTCCTCGCGTTTTTCCTTACTTAGCATCCATTTCATCGCGCCAGCCGAAGATTCTCCAAACATTATATGAACGCTCATCAGTACAGCCCCTTAACTTAACCTTACCTTACAATTCATCAAGTCCACCCTACACCTTCTCTAGTCTACCTGTAATACCCTTTTTATTCCCACAATTTGTTACAGAATTAAAAAAGAGCTGAGTATGTTCAGCTCCTCAAACCCAATTATTTTAAATCTGTTTCTTCTAATGTAAAGTTGTTGTCTTCCGCAAACTTCTCTAATTCACTCTGACTTTTTTCGCTCATTTTTTCTGCTTCCTCAAGCATTGTATACGACTTTTCATCTAATTCTACATCTTGTTCTTCGATTGCAGTTAAACTTAATTTCATTGCTTCTGCTCTAGTCTTTATATTTTTAACAAAAAGATCTTGTGATTTCTTTAAATCGTCTAATTCATTCAAGCTTATTCCTTCAGCTTCTTTTGCCAATGCTTCATAATCGGCAATTGTGGTCTCTAGTTCTACTTTCGCAGTAGGGTCTTGTAACATTTTTTCAAAGTCAGTTTCCACTTGTTTAGATAATTCCATATCTTTTTTTATAAGTTTATTGCGATCGTCCAAATACGTATTAAAATCTTCTTCGATCAACATGTTACAACCGCCTAAAACGATTACACTTATAGCTACTACCGATACCAATAACTTTTTCATATTTTCTTTTCACCTCATGGATAATTTTGGAGTCTATTTTTTGATACCCTTTATCCACAAGTGTTTAAACCAAAGTTTTACATTTTTATAAAACTTTGGTCATATGTTAATCGTTTGATAACTGATAATAGCCCTATCCAAAAATTCTAAGACTTTGTTGCTAACAGGATATAAATTCAATGATTGTGAGGAAGTTTCTGATTTTCTAGCGGTCCAGAATTTTTCCTCTAACTCGGTGTCTCCCTGAAACATTTCATGCGATAAGAGTAATACATCTGAAGCGATCAAATGACCTTCGTCGGACGATGGTACCCTGTTGTTTTGCAGACAGATCTCTATTCGTTTTATGATGTTCACCCATTTTGCTGTACTTGCATCCTCAAGCTTAGGTAGCGAGGTTTGAAGCATCTGTCTCTCATGGTCAGAGAAGAACGTTTCCCTGGTTTGATTTCTCTCAGCAATCTTTGTATCTTCATTTGCTTGAACAAGGGAAAGGATATGCTCCCAATCCAACTTTCCCTGAAGCTCTAGGATATGTAGAAGTGCATTTATTTTTTCAGACGCTGATTGAAGCTGATTCAGCTGGGTCTGTACATCTTTCTTCTGAGCTAAAAGAATATCTTTTATCGTTACTTCACCAATTATTTTTTTAATTTCTGTTAAAGGTAGAGACAAAGATTTCAAAAGTGAAATCTTTTCTAATAGTTGCAGATCTTCTTTCGTATACATTCTTGTTCCACTCTCACTCTTTATACTCGGTAATAGCAGACCGATTTGGTCATAGTATCTAATAGTCCTTACGGAAACGCCGTATTGCTTTGAAACCTCTCCAGTTGAAAATAAGTTCATTATTTTTTCTCCTTTTTCTCTTGCAGGTTACGTAACGTCACCGCTTACAATTAACATATTATAACAAGTTAATCAGGAGGAACAGTACGATGAACGTTACTACAGAGAGAAAATGGAACATTCTTGAACTTATACTATTATTAAATCTTTGTTTAGTTGGTGTACCCATTCTTTTGGAGAACATCCTATACGATCAGTTGATACATTCGTTGGATAACACTTTATACGCGGGGACGTTAACTGGTTTTTGCATGGCGATCGTATTTACGATAGCTGTTTATTGGATCGCTCTAAAACCAAATCATTTAGGGTGGACAGCCGTTGGTCTTAATCCACTTAGAAAAAAAATGTGGAAGACGATCTTGCTATGGACCATCCTTCTCATTCTCATAAGTATAGCCCTTGTCGTAGTAATGGATATGCTTTCAGTAGGTACAAATAATGCTAAAACAGACAGTCTAAAATCTGATCTTACACCCTTTACATTCGTGATAGGCTTTTTATCAGCAGCAGTTGTTTCCCCTATTTATGAAGAGATTTTTTACCGGGGTTTTTTGTATACGTGGTTCAGAAGATGGGGTATTAGAAAAGCAATGATTTTCAGCTCGTTCATTTTCATGATCGTTCATATCCCGACGTATAATACACTACCTGTAAACTTTGCTTCAGGCCTGGTCTTTTGCTGGGTGTATGAGAAGACAGGCTCTATTATTCCAGCGATTATCATTCATGGTATTGTTAATGGAATTGGAATCTCATTGTCTGTTCTAGCGTGATATTCTAAAATCAAACAAAAAAAGCGAAGATTCCCTAAGATCTTCGCTTTCTTCATGTATGGCTTCTTTTATTTTGGATTCAACGACGTTAATTCAAATTCAGGCTTGCGTTTCTCTTGTTCTGCTAAAGATTGTTCTTTAAGCACGTATCGTGATACTGGCATATCTAAAGGCTTTATCGTTTGCTGGTTATGATTGGTCATAGTAAGCATAACTCATCCCTCCTTACCAGGTTTTAACTTCTATTTACCCTGGATGTTATATCAAGAAACCTTTTTCTACAAAAATAGTGCGACAGTCCTCATTATTTGTCTAAAACATGACTATAGGAGTAGAATACATACTATGAAAAGCATCGGGCTATGCAACCCGATTGTGAAAGGATGAATCATCTTGAAATTTGGAGTTATTGGAACGAATTGGATCACAGAGAGCTTTATTAATGCTGCAAGGGAAGTAAATGGTTTTACACTGAATGCTGTCTATTCACGTACAGAAGAAAAAGCAAAAGAATTTGCTGAGAAGCATGGTGCGATACATACGTTTACTGATTTAGAAATGATGGCTGCTAGTAATGAGATTGACGCGGTATATATTGCTAGCCCAAACTCATTTCACGCTGAGTATGCGATCACGCTCATGAACCATGGCAAGCATGTACTCTGTGAAAAGCCTTTGGCATCGAATGCAAAAGAAGTTGAAAAAATGATAGCTGTTGCCAAGGAAAACAAGGTATTGCTTATGGAAGCCATGCGTTCAACCGTGATGCCGAACTTTAGAAGCATTCAAGAGAACCTTCATAAGATCGGTAAAATTCGCCGTTATTTTGCGAACTCCTGTCAGTACTCATCTCGTTATGATAAATATAAGGAAGGCACGATCCTTAACGCTTTTAAACCGGAGTTTTCAAATGGATCATTGATGGATATCGGAATTTATTGTTTGTACCCGATGGTCGTTCTTTTTGGAGAGCCTCGCGAGGTTAAAGCAAACGCCTACCTGCTCGAATCTGGCGTAGACGGTGAAGGAAGTATTCTTTTAAACTATGGTGAGAGTGAATCAGTTGTAATGTACTCTAAGATCTCTAACTCTTACGTCCCATCAGAAATCCAAGGTGAAAACGGAAGTATTCTGATCGATCATATACAGGATATGACAAACATCGAGATTCGATATCGAGATGGTCGTACAGAGAACATCACAGTTGAACAAGATAAACCGAAGATGTATTACGAAGCGAAAGAGTTTATCGATCTGTTCGAACGTGGGGAACTTGAGTCTAAAGTGAATTCACATGCAAATTCACTAACTGTGATGAAGATTATGGACGAAGCCCGCAAGCAAGTGGGGTTGACGTATCCAGCAGATTATAATAACGATAAATAGATGAGAACATTAGGGTGGAAGAAACACCATTTGGATACACTTTACGCAGATCCGTACAGTTTTGATCGTATTCTACTTTAGAATCTGGTGAAAGCTATAAATATTTGTTTCTTCCGGATATAAATCCCTTTTTGTTGTACTGTTCACGCCAATTGCCCCAAACTCGAATTAAGCCCGGATCAAATAGATCCGAGCTTTTTTTGATTTAGTTCTTCTTCTCCAACAAACGATATTTGTAATACTTCATAAACCCAACAAAAATTAATATAGACCCAATGATATTTGTAATAACTCGAATGCTGTGGATCAAGACAAACTCTTTTGCGGTTTCTTTTAAGAACGCTACTGAATGAACGTCTGTTCCTTCGATAAACATAATTTCATTACGTGGCCATTCAAATACAATTGAAATCGCACCTTCAATCACGATCATCATCATGCTCCAAAAAATCCATTTTCTTGCCGGTTTTACTTTCCATCCTAAGATTAAAGCCAGGATTCCTGTTGAGATACTTGCCATACCAATCGGAGGAAAATACGTGTGCGGGCTTGCGACTTCCATAAATTCCATAGCCGTTTCAAGTGATTTTGGTACATTATAAAAGATATTAGGATATAACAAAAACGTATTTACGAGCATACTTCCTAACATGATCCACTGCACCCATAGATGAGATAATATCGATACAAACGTAATGTTTTTCTTCATGAATGATAACCCCTTTTGGTAAATGTTTTGTGTTCAACCTTCTTACTGGAGTTATCATAAACAGGAAAACTAAAGTTTTTATTAGCTAATTCTTAAGAATTTCTTAAATCCATCCATAAAGAAATGCATCCTTAGCTGCACAAATACTATCATCTTGAACTTGTTTCTACGTCGAAAATCATCGCACAAACAAGGTATCGATGAAGGGTCAAGAATACCTTCATTTCTACATGCCATTTCTGAATCGGTATCCCACTCCCCAAACGGTCTCGATATATTGTGGCTTGGCTGGATTTCCTTCGATTTTCTCTCTTAGCTTTCTTATGTGAACCGTTACCGTCGACGTATCTCCCATCGATTCAAGTCCCCATATTTGGTCAAATAGGTGCTCTTTACTAAAGACGATGTTTGGGTTGGTCACAAGGAATTTTAGCAGGTCGAATTCTTTTACAGCTAATTTTTTCTCAATCCCATAAATAAGAACCTGTCGGGAATTCAAATGGATTTCTAGACCTTTTATTATAATAATGTCCTGTTTCTCATCAAGTTTGGTGAGACGCTTGTAACGTGAGATGTGGGCTTTCACCCTGGCTACCAATTCATTGGTGTTAAAGGGCTTAACGATATAGTCATCTGCTCCACGGTCAAAGCCACGCATTTTATCAATATCGGTTTTTCTTGCGGTTACCATTAAGATCGGAATCTCCAATTTTTCACGTAACTGGGTGCAAAGTTCGAAACCATCTACACCTGGCAGCATGAGATCAAGTAAGATCAGATCATAAGAACCTTCAAGAGCCATTCTTAATCCTTCATCACCTGTTTCGGCAATGTCGCTCTCGATTCCGTTGAATTTCAGGTAATCCTGTTCCAGCTTCGCGATGCTCGTTTCGTCTTCAATGATTAATACGTTTGGCATTGCTGTTCCCTTCTTTTCGCTTTTTTAAAGTAAAATAGATAGAAGTACCTTTTCCTTCTTCGCTTTCAGCCCAAATATCTCCACCATGTCCTTCAACAAGTTTCTTCACAATAGCCAGTCCTAAACCACTTCCACCCGTTGCTTTGTTCCGAGATGGATCTGAGCGGTAAAAGCTTTCAAAAATGCGAGGCAAATATTCTTTAGGTATCCCTTTACCATTATCCTCAATTTTCACAAGTACAGTATCGGATTCATACTGAAGGTAAACTGAAATCTTTCTCTCTTTTTTGTCACTATACTTCAAGCTATTTTGTAAAATATTATCAATGATTCTACCTAAACTTAGCCGATCAGCCATGACCGAATTGTTCTCACTCGTCTCTGATTGAAACGTGAACTCTACATCTTTAAAGTAAGGGTCGTATTGAAGTTCCTGAAGATAATCTGCTAAAAAGTTATCTAATGAAACCGGTTCAAATTGAAATGAAAATTGTTCAAAATCTAATTTTGAATATAGAAAAAGCTCATTAATGAGGTGATCCATATCCTCCGCTTTTTGATAAGCGGTCTTTAAGTACATTTGTTTCGTCTCTGGGTTATCTGGGATTCCATCTAATACACCATTTATGTAACCTTTTATTGATGTGAGCGGTGTTTTCAAATCATGTGAGATACTCGCAACAAATTCTTTTCGGTTATTCTCGTAAAGGTCTCTTTCCTCTCTTGCTTTTTTCAGCTGAAGTCTCATACTCTCAAACGTTTCAGATAGTTTTCCCAGCTCATCTTTATTTACGGATACAATCTCATGATCTAAATTTCCATTGCTTATTTCTTCTGCCGCTTTTGTAAGAATACGAATCGGCTTAAGTATCGTTTTTGAAACCATATAGGTAAGGATTCCGTTCGTTAGGATCAGAATAAATAGAAGTCCAATGAACCTTAAGCTCATAAACCATTGTGAGTCCTTTTTAACAGGTGTGCCATTCATCCCCGAAAAGATAAGGGTTGCGATTACAAGTTCAAGCAATAGAAATAACACGATCGGAAAAACGATCATAGCAACATTTGAGGCGATAAGGCGTTTCTTTATAGACATGACTTCCTCCTGTTGAACACTAAACGTACAGTCCAAATAATTTGAAGAATCACTCCTATTATATAACCAAAATATACAAAATCATTAGTGATTCAAAAAACATTAGAGTTTTTGAATAGAAATATTGTCAATCCGAAATCAAACCACGTGTAAAATATACAGTTTCCTTTTATACTATGATAGACATGAACCAAATGGAGGGATTTACGATGTTGCACATTGAAATGTGGACAGACTTTGCTTGACCATTCTGCTATATTGGCAAAAAGCGTCTGGAGGACGCTATTAAAAAGATTAATCATCCTGTTGAAGTAACGTATCGCTGCTTTGAACTGGATCCAACGATGGAACGTGACGTTAACGAAAACATCTATGAAAAACTATCTAAAAAATATGGCATGAGTATAGATGCTGCTAAAGCAAACACGCAAAACGTGATACAAATGGCGAAGGAATCTGGACTAGAGTATCACATGGATACGATGATCTTAACCAATACCTTTGATGCTCACCGTTTGACGATGCTTGCTAAAAAGGAAGGTAAGATGCAGGAGATGACAGAACGCATTTTATACGCCTTTTTTACAGAATCCAAACATATAGGGGATCATGAAACTTTAGCAGACCTTGCAGAAGATGTTGGTTTAAATAGAGAAGCTGTCATACAGATGCTTTCAAGCGATGAGATGGCTGATGAGGTTAGAGCTGATGAAGAAACAGCAAAAGCTTATGGAGTAACAGGTGTACCCTTCTATCTCATCGACAAAAAATATGCGCTAACTGGTGCACAGCCGACTGATGTTTTTGTACAAGCGTTGAACAAAATAATAGCTGAAAACAAAATCACTTTTCTAAACAATGAAGATGGAATGAGCTGTGACGATGATGGCTGTGAAATTCCTAAGAAATAACGGAACAGATCGTATATAGAAAAACGCAGAGGGATTAGCATCCTCTGCGTTTTTTATCATTAAACGATTTTTTATATAAACCTAGTTAAATATTCTCCAAATATTTTGTTCATCACTTTAGGCGTGTTTTCTATGTAAACATTAATCTGTTCCTTGTTTGATTCGAATTTATTAAAGTTTCTCTCATCTGTTGGAAAATCAGATATTCCTTTGATTATAATACATTCAACATCATTCTTTTTGCAGATAAATGCAATTGCACTCGCTTCTGTATCGGCGATTGTTATTTGATTTTCTTTCAGTTCTAAATAGTCCTTCCACATAACGACTGCTTTATCAGCTGTGCCAATTGTTCCCGTGTTAAAATCATTTCCGTATTTCGATAAATCAATATCAACGATGAAGGATTGCTTAATAAAAGGCTCGACTTCTTTTACTGTACAATCATATTGAACGGCTTTATCGGGTATGAAGATTTTCAAATTACTAAACGCATCATCTATTCCCGCACATGTTCCAACTACGATTACCTTTGTTAAGTTGAATTTTGAAATCATATACTGATTAGCACCAACACCATTTACTTTTCTTACACCTGTACTATAAAAAACAAGTTCAGAATTATTAATTGTTCTCATGAAATACTCTCCATAAGGATATTCGGAGCGTTCATTCTCTTTTATTCTGAAATATTCTAAGGTCGCTTCATATTCCCACTTTGTTGCTATACTTATTCCTATCATCAAAAATATCCCCTAAAACGCTTAATATTACAAAGTCTTTTACATATGAACCAAAATAAAGATCTATACGCTTCTCTCGACCTTCAATTCAAAATTAGGTTTTGTCACATATTCCTTATAGATTACTTTTCCTGCATTGTTTAAATAATCACTATAGCGAGTCAGATAGGCTTCTCCTGTTAACATGCCTAACACATCTTCTTTTGGCACCCAACGGCTATCTGTCGTTTCATCTGATACCGCTAGTTCTCCGCCGATCGGCTTACATACAAAATCAAACATAACTTTCGTTGGCACGTTCGTGACTCCATCATGCCACTTATATTGAGCTGTGTTCGAGTATACTCCAGATAAATGTGAAACGGTAATATCAATACCGCTCTCTTCCTTTGTTTCACGAACCAAAGCGTCAATTAAGTTTTCTCCTTCTTCCACCTGACCTCCAGGAAAAACCCAGCCGTTATGTATCGTTTTTACTAATAATACATTTCCTTTTCCATCTTCTACATAACCTGCTACTGCTACAATATGAGTTGGCATTATCATCTTTAAAACCTCCGATTGAATAGGTTAATATATCCTACTCCATCATAAGCTGAATTAGAAGATATTCCCATGATCGTTTGGTGATAGGTTGATGATAGATTCACTACTTTCTAAGGCTTATTTATACTTGCTCAAAGCTTCATGTAAAAATTCTTTTTGGTAGCCGCTTTTCTCATGGATCATGTTCACCCAATGTTCGATAGAATCTGTTTGACCATCTTTATGTAAACCTTCACTCGTACTTAAAAAGCTCTCCCAATTAAAGAACTCCCAGTGCGCAGTCTCATTCTTATAAGGCACTCTGCATTCAAAGAGAGGTTTTGGATAAACGTGATTCTGCGAGTACTCTGCTCCTTGTAAGAAGACATTCCTCTCAATCGGAGTTAAATCAAATAATTGGTTTGAGATCTTGCCATTCGGTCTATGATAAAGGATTTCGATATGATTTTGATCCCTTGTTTGAATCTGGATTTCAGCCGCAGGAAAGAATCCCCTTAACTTTTCATTCGAATAATCTTCATTATTGGTTTCAACGAGGATGGGTTGCAGCCACTGATCTCCTAAATCACACAGATACCGATTACCCTTTTCATCTAACGCCACAACAGCAACATGTGCTTCATCTGAATGAAACTTAGAGCCGATTGGAAAGGCTGTTATTCCATCATTTTTGAATTCGTCCAACAACCAGAGTGCAAGATCAAAACAGTTTCCTGTATTTCCAAATTGCATTCTATGTTCTTTCATCAACGAGACGTCTCTTTGTTTCTTCGTCGTACCTTTATGGAAGTACCAAGCCTTCGTTAAGGTTTCCATAGGAAAAGAATCGAACTTCTTCCACGTTTTAAGAATAGGATGTGATGAATACACCTAAAATCCCCCCTAACACTCATACTATATATTTACAGTTAAGTATATCATCGTCTAACTTTTTAAGGAGGATATGAGATGGAAAGCGTAATTATTGTCAGTGAACTTTTCTTATTAACCTCATTTGGCCTTATTCTCTTTCTAATAAAATGCACTTCTAAAAATGTAATTTCTACTATACTTCTCTATTTAATCAGTGCATTACCACTTATTATTGCAGGTTTGAATACTCCTCAAAGCAACCTTAGCACACCTTTAGCGCTCGGACTTTCGTTGATTTACACATGGCTTGTCGTAGGGATTTCTATGCTTTTCTGCATCGTACTATTGTTGAAAACAAAATGAGAGACATAATAAAAAGAGCTCCGACTTTTTTCGAAGCTCTTATCATTTATAGCCTTGTTGTTCTATAGCTTCCCAACACACGTACATCATGTCCGAATGCTTCTAGAATCGTAATAGCTTTGTTCATTTTCTCTTCATGAAGACCATTTTGAGCTTCTACAAAAAAATGATAAGTCCCCAGCTGCTTTTTCGTGGGTCTTGATTCAATCCACGTTAAGTTGATAGATAGCGCTGTAAATACGTTCAAGATGGATGAAAGGACACCAGAATAATCTGATGTTGGCGAAATCAACAACATCGTTTTTGAGTTCTTGGGGTGAATTTCGGCATCCTCTTTGCTGATCACAACAAAACGAGTATGATTATTGCTGTTGTCTTGAATTCCACTTTTGACGATTTCGAGATCAAAGACCTCTGCAGCATATTTGGATGCAATGGCAGCAACATCTTTTCTTTCTTGTTTGTTAACAGCTTGTGCAGCTGCTGATGTGCTGTCGTAATGCTTACTTTTCACTTTCGCTTCTCGAATAAAGTCTCGACACTGAGCGAGAGCAGGTACGATTGACCATACTTCCCGTATCTTTTCTAAATGAGCTCCCTTTAATGCAAGAAGGTGCAAAGAGACTGGGAAAATAATTTCCGCTTCCACAAAGAGATCATGTCTCAACAATCCGTCAGCCGTAATATTGATCGTACCTTCAATTGAATTTTCGATCGGAACAATTCCTTTATCTGCTATACCCTCTTCTACGGCTTCAAGTACATCAACAATAGAATCACATTTATGCCATTCATTTTCGTGATCTGCAAAATAACGAAAGGCAGCTTCTTCTGAGAAACTTCCCTGTGGACCTAAGTATGCAACTTTCATGACTGTGATAACGCCTGCCTTTAGTTTTTCATATCAGTATACAACGATTAAGGATTTACACCAACCTTTTTTCACTGAAAGGTTTGACTTATTTGACTTCAACAACGATACTGCCAAATCTTTCACCACCAAAATACGTGTCTAGTCGATAAATTCCAGACTTGCTGAATTTCATATTTACTGGAATAGAATGAATGGATCCGACTTCTTCTATAGGACTCAAAGGACTGTCTTTTTGAAATTTGTATGACCAAACCATTCCCGAATTTTGAACAAGAACTCTTTCATGTTCCCCACTGTCCTTGTTCGTAGCCATTATCTTAAAGTCACCTCTTGTTAATATTTCTATTTCATTATGACTTCCAAAGAAATGCCATAGAAACTTATCTGTTTTCCCAGCTATGAATGGCGGACCAGCTATTCCGATTTTATCTTTTTTTCCTACTAAGACTTCAAAGGTAGGTGTTGCAAATTCGGTTGAAAGTTTCCAATTTTCATCACTTCCCTGAAGGAGTTTACCGTCATTATAGATCTTAAATGAATAAGCTAACTCAGCTGCCGTATCTCCATTAAAAAAAGGTGTGTAAAAGTAAACATGATAATTCAACTTACTATGTGGTGACTTAAAGTAATAATGGTGAATCTGTACAACATCCATCGTTTTTTGATGATCTAGATTATATGTTCCTGAGTACCCAAACCCCTCTAAATCTTGGCTAACAAATGGATTTTGAGTTTGAATACTTTTCATTTTTTCATCTTCTGTTAACGGCTCAATCCCACCAACTTTTTTTCCGTCAGCCATAAAGAACACAGACCCATCTTTGTTTCTTTTCATAATAAAATCATCACTGTTCTTCATTTTAAAAGATTCATCCCCATGCAAGAATATCCCGGACCCTGTGGTATATTTGCCAGTATTTTCGTTAGTTTGATTCATTGCAAAGTAACTTCCACTTACCAGAAATAGAAGCAGAACGATCATGCTTAAGAGTGGTTTATAAAAACGAAAAATAAAAGTTGATGATGTATTTTCAGAAGACAACTGGTTTAACTCGTTTTCTATAGATTGTAGCTGATTGCTATTCATCTTATATGATTTAAAATTTTTAAGTTCCATGATAACTTCTTCATCGGTTAATCGCGTCAATATAATCACTCCACTTTTCAGACGTAAGCTTTTTCTTTAAAGATTGAACTGAGCGATAATAAGTAAGGTTCACTTTGTCTATTTTCCATTTCAAAATGTGAGACGTTTCTTCAGGGGTAAAATCTAAAATACCCCTTAAAATGACGACATCTCTATAGGAAGCCTTCAACTCAGTAATCGCTTCATATAACTCCTTTTTTCGTTCGTCCTCCAACACCCAGTCGTGAGGAAGTTTACTTTTTTCAGAAAAAATACTTTTTAGTTGATTCACAAGAGCATATTGTCGTTTTGTTTTCCGAATGTGATCAATCGCAATATTCCTTGCAATAGAAATAAGCCATGTTTTCGGATCAGCACGTTGTTCAAATTGATCGATATATTTAAAACCTTTAACAAATGCTTCTTGAACCATATCTTCAACATCTTTTGTGCCTAAATAATAAATGAGAAAGTTATAAATATCATTGTGATACAAAGTAAACCACTGTTTAACTCGTTCTTCCTTTTTCATCGCTTCACTCCCTCTTCTAGAGCCTCTCATGTATTAGACGTTTAATTAGGAAACTCCTTTCACTAAGACAGAACATTTTCAATGCAACGTTCAAATTTTTATTTTTTGTACTGTTGTACAAGCCATTTTCACCGAGAACCATATATTGAAAGGGAGGGGAGGTGATTACTTGGCTAAATTTCTTGATTTAAGAACAAGTCAAAATGCAAGTTATTCTAACTCGATTGCCCAACCGATTACTGTAGCAGGTGCTCCACAATTATTTGGAAGAATTGGTCTAGGTACTGTTGGTGCTGGTCCCAATATCAGAGTTCTCTTACAAGGTGCCGTTTCATTACAGCTTCCTCTACTTCCCGCTGTTACAACCATTACGATTCAAGTCGTAAGAGGTACAAGCCCTAACTCTCCTCTAGTTTATTCCGCGAGTGAAAATATGGACCTAAACATCTTAGGGCCACAAACTTTTGCATTTAACGCTCTTGACTTTAACCCTCCTGCAGATATTCAACAAACATATTCAGCTTATATTTCAGTAAGTTTAGTGGGCGTTGTCCGTGTAGGACCTGAAAGCTTCTCAGGGGTTGCGGTAAGCGATTAACGATATAGAAACAACCTTCTTTGCGAAGGTTGTTTTTTTACAAGAATTATTGAAACAAAGAGGTGACCAAATGAGATTACAGGACATAAAGAAATCTTACACTGCCGTAATCACTCTTGGCAGTGAATACGGTCCTGGTATGCATCTTAGAAGACATTCGTTAAGACAAACTGCATTTCCTTTAGATTGGGTCTGTTCTCACTCTTTAGCTAGGATCAATGAGCTTATGAGAACCAAATTTAAAAGATACATGAAGTTTAGAAATATGCAAAAGATTCATTCTTATAAACCTGATTTTGTGTTAGATGATCAAGGAGTTACAACAGGTTCTCATTCCCACTTCATCAACGATCTTAAATATAACGTTATATCTGTACATGACTTCCCTATCGTTCCAGGACAACACTGGATCCTAAACTATCTAAGCTTTAAACGTACCATCAAGCAACGAGTGCAGAAGATGTACGAGTGGTTTAGAAAGAGCTCTTCCCTATTATTTATTAGATGGTCGGCTATTGATATTGATGAAGATCAACTGAAAAAAGAAACCGCTGAATTAGAGATGGTATTATCTAATTGTGTAAAGGTAATTTCACCATTCTAATGATTTATCCTACTGATAAGGTAGAGCAACTAACAGAAGTGGACTGGGGCATGAATCATGTATGTGTTATTTATATGCCCGTACAAACAGACCCCATTACAGATAATGATACTTGGGATCGCTTATTAAATGGCATCTCAATCAAAGATTAATCAAATATTACGGGTGCACAACTATATTCTTAAACGATCCTCCAACACTTGAAAATGTTTTTCTTAATATTTTTATAAAATGTAAAAAAAGTTTACAGCAGAAGGTTTCTTAGTGAATCATCCTGTGCTACGCTCTTATTAGGATAATATAACTAGATTAGGATGTTTTAAAAGATGTGTGATGAACAAATCGCGATAAAAATCATTAAAAAATTAGGCCTCTTATTTGAAGAATATAAATGCTGTAAATGTGAAAAGCACAAGAAAAAGTTAGTACGTGATATTCAGCTTTTGGGTGAAAAACTAGAAGAAATTTAAGACTGTTCAACAAGCGAAGCTCAACATTTATACATGTTTAGTTCTTGTCTTTTAAAATCAAAAAGCCGTCCAGATCATCTGGACGGCTTTTTGGTGTTACTCGTTTGTTTCACTTTTAGGTTTTTCTTCTTCTTTAATATTGTAATCGTACTTAGAAGGATCAACTGGCTTGAACCCTTTAACTTTATGGAATCGTAATAAGTCTCCATAAACTGTTCGGTCAGATAGGTCCAACTTCGTCTCTGCTTCTTTTTCGAGAGCTTTAATTGCTTTTGTTTCTTTTACAGGCTCCCCGGTTTTCGAGTCGTAATATTTACCATCAATTCCTGTAACAGTAGGTGAAATAAAATCACCATTACGCAACGGAAGGACTTGGTCATGATTCTTAGATAAAAGATCCGTACCGAATTGAATGTACTCTTTTGTATCCATTCCTAACAAATGCATAAGCGTTGGACGAATATCGATCTGACCTCCAACTTTATCAATGGTTCCACCCTTTAATCCTGGTGCATGAATAAACAATGGTACCTTTTGAAGTTGTGTGTTCTCAAAAGGTGTGATTTCTTTTCCGAGTACTTTTGCCATTGATTTATTACGCGTTTCAGCGATTCCATAATGGTCACCATACATAACGACCATCGTATTATCGTATAGTCCAGCCTCTTTTAAGTCAGTAAAGAACTGTTGAAGAGCTTCGTCCATATATCTTGCCGTTTGGAAATAACGGTCTACCGTTCCATCTCCTGTTGTATGAGGCTCGATTGTAGCTTCCTCTTCTGTAATTGGATAAGGGAAATGGTTTGATAGTGTAATGAACTTAGAGTAGAACGGTTGTTTTAACGATCTCAGCATCGGCATAGATTCTTCAAAGAACGGTTTATCTTTTAGACCATAATTTTCTACATCTTCTTCGTTCATATCATAATGTTCTGCATCAAAGAACTTTTGATATCCAAAGCGCTTATAGATCACATCTCGATTCCAGAACGACTTGTAGTTACCATGGAATACAGCAGTCGAATAGCCTTGTTGTTCCATAATGGCTGGTGCCGCTTGATAAGTGTTCTCGCCTTTTGTAGTAAACGCTGTTCCTTGTGGCAATCCATATAGCGAGTTCTCGATCATAAACTCAGCATCAGCTGTTTTACCTTGTGATGTTTGATGATAAAAATTGTTAAAATACAACGTGTTTTTATCTTGTGTTAACGAGTTTAAGAAAGGTGTTACTTCTTGTCCGTTCAATTTGTAGTTAATGGCAAAATTTTGAAGCGACTCTAAGTGAAGATAGATGACGTTCATGCCTTTTGCTTTTCCGAAATATTCCGGATTTGGTTCAGCATAATTAGCTTTCACATAGTTCTCCACTTCTGTTACATCATCTGTATCTGCAAGTGCCCGCTGAGCAGATGATTTCGAACTTAATACCGCATCATAGAGCGTGTAGTTATACATTCCCAAATATTTCACAATATAGTTTCGGTCAAACGTTCTAGTCAACAGTTGCGGACGATCCATTTCAGCTAACAACAAGTTTGCAGATAATGCAATAACTGCAGCTAGACCAACCGTTAAGATACTTTTACGTTTTACTCTGATTGGTTCTGGATTAATTTTCTTTGTTAAAACTAATACTAACAGTACAACGATATCTAAAAAGAACAGTATGTCATACGGATTGAAAAGTGCTCCAATACTGTTTCCGATCGTTCCAGCATTTTTTGTCTGTGTTAAAGTTGGCAGCGTGATAAAATCTGTGAAAAAACGGTAATAAAGCATATTTGCAAATAACATTAAGGTCATTGCCGTATTGATGATAATCATCCAAACGTATGATTTTCTACCCTTCGCAAATAAGGCTAAGCCTAAGAACAAGAGTGCTGAGCCAATAGGGTTAATAAACAAAATAAATTCTTGAAACCAACCTTGGACTCCTAAGTTAAATTCAATTTTATAAGCGGCATAAGATTTTATCCATACTAAAGCGACCGTAAGAAGGAAAAATCCCATATGTTTGTTCAGTATGTTTTTTTGGTAAATCATTCTCTCTCACCTCTAAATTTCAGTAACCAATCTATCATTCTAGTTTATTTTCACTGTTTTTTCAATATCATTTCACAAAACAATATAAAAAACAGTACACCTTATTAACTAAAAAGTCAACGGAACATACCTTCCTCTATTCCTATGGGATATTTTAGAAATCATAAAAAGCTACCCTTTCAGAGCAGCTTTTTATTTATATGTTCTCCATTTATTTTTATGTGATCATGTCCCACAAAATGTTCGATAAGGTCCTTCTGTTTCGGGTGGTAATGTAGTGTATTCTTCTTGTTTCTTTGAGTATTCGTACGGTAATGATAATACATTGTGAAGTTTTTCTAGAACGCTGAAATCACCGTTTTCAGCTGTTTCTATAGCCTCTTCCACCCTATGATTTCTTGGAATGACAGCTGGATTGCTGTTTCGCATCAACTGCATAGATTCTTCTTTCGACTCTGACTGTCTTGCTTTTCTTTCTTCCCATTTATTAAACCACGTCTTAAAGTCCTCAGCTTCAAAAAGTGCAGAGCACTCATTTTCACCTAATGTTAAAGAACGAAATGTATTTGTATAGTCAGCTTTGTAGGTAGTCATGAGTGAAAGTAATTCTTCTATAAGAGTCTGATCTTCTTTCTCTTCATTATATAGTCCAAGCTTTGATCGCATTCCTCTAAAATAGTTAGCATGATACAGATCAGAGAATCCATATAAAACTTCTTGTGCCAATTCAACTGCCTTTTCTTGTTCATCGTGTAAGAGAGGCAATAATGTTTCAGCAAATCGGGCTAGATTCCAACCGGCAATTCGGGGCTGGTTAGCGTATGCATAACGGCCCTCTCTATCAATTGAACTGAAAACAGTCAGTGGATCATATTTGTCCATGAATGCACATGGGCCATAATCGATAGTTTCTCCGCTGATTGTCATGTTGTCGGTGTTCATAACGCCGTGGATGAAACCAACGAGCTGCCACTTCGAAATTAAATACGCTTGTTGTTCGATCACTTTTTTGAGGAGATTCAAATATTGATTTTCATCACTTTCCACTTCAGGATAATGACGCTTTATACTATAATCTGCTAACTCTTTCAATTCTTCGAGTGATCCCCATCTTGAAGCAAACTCAAACGTACCTACTCGTAGATGGCTTGCTGCTACCCGCGTCATGATAGCACCTGGAAGAGCCGTTTCACGCATGATCGATTCACCTGTCGTTACAACTGCCAGACTTCGAGTCGTTGGAATTCCTAAAGCGTGCATCGCTTCACTCACAATATATTCACGAAGCATCGGACCAAGAGCTGCCCGTCCGTCTCCCCCTCTAGAATAGGGAGTTCTTCCCGAACCTTTTAGCTGGATGTCATAACGTTTTCCATCAGGAGTGATCTGCTCTCCCACCATTATTGCTCGTCCATCACCTAACATATTAAAATAACCAAACTGATGTCCTGCATATGCTTGAGCTAAGGAAGAACCTCCTTCTGGAAGCTTGTTGCCTGCAAAAACGTTTACAGCATCTTCATCTCGAAGAAATTCTGCGTTCAATCCAAGAGACGACGCTACCGATTCATTAAGTACAACTAATTTTGGTGAAGCTACTGGGTTTGGGTCAATGATTGAGAAAAATTTATCTGGTAGTTCAGCATAACTGTTATCAAAATTCCAACCTGTTACTTTCGTCATGAGAAGCACACCTTCTTTTATATGATTAAATCCTTGATTTCTAGTTCCACCTTAACATAATAGTCCTGTCCTTGTTTGTTATCTGTATTTTAATTCATTAGAAATGAATTAATAAAAAAACTCGGAAAAATTCAATCCGAGTTCTTCTAAACGATTTTCATTCCTTAGGCACTTAGTTTTTTCATAATAGCTGATGGATTAGAAGTAAACAAAATATAGTTTTGTTTTTTTGTCTCAATAAAGACCCGATCTGTCGTTCCATACGGCAAACCGATACGGATAGCCTCCTTATCGTCTCCACCATATGTATCATCTAAGCCTACATTAAGAATATCATCGGCAGGAATCTCCACCCTTAATAGCTGCCATCGAATAATAAAGTTGTTATCTATCTTTTTTACACTAACCTCAACCATTGCTCTCCACCCCAATTTTTTTATCTTACTATTATTACGTATTAGTAGATGGAAAGTTTCGGTAATCATTAGCCATATCTAGCTAATTCTATGTTTATTTAGGAAGACTTCTATAATCTTTGTGTATATTTCTGGTTGTTCTGAATGAACTAAATGAGCTGCAAAAGGAATAATTGAGACATGTACATATTTATTTAACTTCGGATAGAGGGATGCCCCTTTCGTTTCATTAACATTTCCTTCTCCTACTACAAATAAAATAGGCAGATGAAGCATTTTCAATTCACTAGTTTCTTTAAAAGGATACCATTCTACATTTCTACCCATGTAAATAAATTGCTTCCAACCATTACCATGAAGAGTATTAAAATAATCAATTATTTCTTGATTTTCTAAAATCTTTGCTTGATGTTCTACGTCTTTTTGATGTGCTTCTGACCAGTTATTAGGCTTTTCTGGTAGGATTCCTGAAATGGTCAAAGATTGAACTTTATGAGGATAACTTTGTGAGAATTTTAAACCTACTAATGCACCTAGAGAACAACCTACTATATGTGCCTTTTCTATTTTAAAATGTTCTATAGTTTCTAGCAAATCATTTGCAGAGTCTTGAAAAAAATTAGAATAATCATTTGTAAAAGATTTTCCATGACCTCTCAAATCAGGTTTATAGACTTTAAAGTCGTGTTTAAAATATTCACTTTGATATTCAAAATCTGTACTACCTGTTTGTAACCCCGTATGCAGAAAAATGACTGGTTCCCCTGCTCCTATAACTTCTGTATGTAAGATCATTCAGTCCTCCAAAATTAAATATTTACATATTTATCTGCTTCCTTAATTAATTCCCAAATCCACCGTTACGCCATGCTAATCCGACCATTTCCATCAGTAAAAGTGGAACGGCAAGCATGATTGATACAGTTATGGCCAAACCTCGAAAACCGATGTTCTTGGGAGAGCGAAATGCAAAATACATAGCAGTGAGCACTCCTCCCCACACGATTAATCGCCAGTATCCGAAAGCAATGGCATAGGTGTGTATAAGTAAAAAGAACGCTACTGTAGAAGCACTTACAAGTAATGAAATCGAACTAAATTTTCCTTTCAAACATTCCACTCCTAGTAGTCCATCGAATTTGCTGATTTCAACAGATCCTCCATCTTAAATTCAGAACCCATTAACATCATCCCATAAAATACATCATCTTTACTCCAACGAATGGATTTAACGTCAGATGATTCAGCTTCAATAACAACCTCAGTTCCATCTTTCAATTTTGTTGTCTTCTTCTCACCTTCATCATTAAAATTTGCGTTTTCATTTTGAAACGTGGTTACACGAAGGACAGAACCTTTTTCATTACCATAAGTAAATTCAGTATGTAAGATATCTCCTTCTGGATCTCCCGCTGGTTCTGCTGCATATGTTAATTGAACGTCTTTTGGCTGAAAAGGAAGCTTTTCTGGAGCTGCCATCTTTTGTTGCGCGTCTTTTGGCAATTGCTCCATCTCTTTCTTCACATTTGGATAATTCATCTTAAGCTTCTCAACAGCTCCTTGATCGCTGCAAGCTGCCAAGATAAAGAAAAGCAACAAGCTTAGTATTTTCTTCATATGATCACCTCTTACTTTTCTATATTCTCTTTTTGGAATATAATTCCTGTTATATGAAGCAAGCTATCCTTTCAAAAAACACAAAAAAGCTTAGAGTTTGTCTCACTCTAAGCTATTTTCTACTTAATCGTAAAATTGATTTATAGAACAAATTCCATCGATATTCTCGTGTTTTTATAACCTAGCTTCTTATACAACTGATAAGCGGCTTCATTCTTTCCAAAGACACTCAATCCAATTGAATCTATTCCTGATTGCTTTAACATACTTTGAAGAATTTCAAACGTTTTCTTTCCGTATCCTTTTCTTCGATAAAGGTCATCTATGAAAATATGATACACATAGGCTTGATTAATCCCCGGCATCACTTCATACCAAAGAATTCCTACTTTTTCATAGGTTTTGGAATCTTGAATATTGAACACATGCTGACCTTCCGTTAACGATCCATCTTTCCAAAGATCAGACATCATCATTTCTGATTCTTCTAATGCTGACTGTAACGTTAGGTTGAAGTTCTTAGTGATTTCATAAGCGTAATCTGAAATCATGAATGCCAGATAATCCTGAAATTCTTGTTCGGTTAATGGGTTTAAATGTATCATGTTATCTCTCCATTCTACTTATGATCAATTAGAAGGAAGTAAACAAAGATTCATTCATAGAAAACTGATTAAATAAAGAGTTACTTCATGAATAAACAACTTTGTTTACTCGTGAGACCATGTAACACAATTTGTTTGAGACATTCTTATGTGCTCCTTTAACTTTCATTTTATAAAGTTCATTTTAACATAAAGTTCCAATATATGATTTAATCCATAATCGAACCGCACGTTACATTGATAATCGCACCTGTTATGGCACTCGCTCGATCCGATGCAATAAACACCGCTGTATCAGCGACTTCTTTCAACTTTGGAAGGCGTCCTAACGCTGTTCCTTCCTCCATATACTGCCTCACCTCAGGAAAGGCTGGTTCCCAAGTTTCTGGTATAGCATCTGATCTTAAAGATACGACACGAATGCCTTTTGTACCGAGCTCACCGGCTAAGCTACGGGTAAATCCTTCAATTGCTGCACATGCTGTCGCGAAACCTCCTGTGAAATGATACGTACGGTCTCTGCCTGATAATGATGAAGATGATGCAGAAAGAGTTAAGATCACTCCCGAATTCTGCTTTATCATATGCTTAGCTGCTGCAGTACTAGTGAGAAAATGAGTTTTGACACCCGTCAGAATGGGAGTCATAAAATCTTCTTGTGGCATTTTGGTGAGCGCTGTTCCTTGAAGATCTCCTCGGATTCCTATTGCGTTAAAGGAAATATCTATCTTTCCAGCATGCTGAACGATTCGATTCAGATGCCCTTCAATTTCATTTTGATTAAGAGCATCTACTTTCGTTACTTTCGCTGTGCCTCCAGCAATGGTAATCTCATTTGCTACCTTTTGCAGAGAATCGAGCGATCTTCCGGCTAAAAATACAAAAGCTCCCTCTTCAGCAAAAGCACGTGCAACAGCACCACCTATCGCACCACCCGCTCCATAAACCACTGCGATTTTGCCTTTCAACAGCATCTTCAGTCCTCCTATTTTTAATTCTCTCAATCAGTATTGCACTTAAATCAGAGCTTTCATTCTTTTTATCCCTTTTTCTTTCGTTCCGTAAAAAAGTAAAAAAGTACATTCTCCTGATTGAAGAATGTACGGTCTGTTTTCTATACGTTTTAGAGACTTAACTTTTCTTTCACTTCTTTAATTTGAAGAATATGTCTTTGTTCATGATAGGCCACAAACGGAATCCATTGTTTTAAACTAATATCACCGAAAATTGGATGTGGAAAGCCTTTTGCCTCTAAGTCCTTTTCATCAGCAGTATTCTCGATATCTAGTAAATGTTGATGAGTTGCAGCTAATTTCATTTTCAGTTCTTCAAAAGATGCAAATTCTGAAGTTGGCACTGCAAATTCTGGAGCATCAACTTTAATATCTCTGTTAATTGTTGCTTCAATCGGCTTCTTGTCTGCGTTTACCACTTTACCATTTCGAAGTTGATGTTTTATGTTTTTAGCAATACCGCCTTCCATTAAATATAAATGTTCTAGAATTTGCTTAATAGACCACTCATTCTCTGAAGGTTTTCGATTTAGATTCTCGTCATTTAATCCTTCGACTTCTGTAAACAAATCTTGGCGGATCTTATCATTAATCAGCATTTCTTCATCACCTTTAATGTATATGACTTGTCCTCGTAGTGTAGCATAATCAGCTTTCAAAATTCTCGTTTGAGAACTTTGTCCCATCGTTTATTTCATTGATTCCTAATCATTTCTATAGTTGTTTCCGATATAAGAATTGGTGCTTTTTGAAATAAATTTTATTATTATAGGAGTCATTTCTATGTCTATCAAAATTCAAACGTATCTGTCCGTGAGCATCTCATTGATCATACTAACCACATCATTATTTCTTAGTATCTTTATCAGTGATAAATCCAGCGAATTATTAGAAAAAGAAATAGGTAATTCCCTAGCTTCTTCAGCTTTTCAACTATCTCACAACCTTGATTCTTTCATGTGGTCCAGATACCAGGAACTACAAGTTTTAAGTGAACAGGAAGTTCTGAAAGACCCGAGAAGAATAAATGAAGCACAATTTCTGATTGATCAGCTTCAAAATAAAATCCCCTCCTTCTCTTGGGTTGGAATAACAAATCAAAAGGGAGTCATTCAAGCTTCCACAAAGAAAATGCTTATCAACCAGGATATATCTGCTCGTCCCGTATTTCAAAAAGCAACTGAACAGCCTTTTATCGGTGATGTACATGATGCCCTTTTACTATCCAAACTGATTCCAACCAAGGATGGTTCACCTTTACAATTAGTTGATATCAGTACGCCATTAACAGATAAGAACGGCGTTTTCCAAGGTGTGTTAGCCGCCCATCTCAGCTGGGAATGGTCTAAAGAGGTGGAAGCCGCGATTCTAAAGCCGATAAAAGAGCAAAAAAAAGATGTGGAAGTATACATAATCAGTAAAGAAGATACAGTACTCCTAGGTCATAAAAATGATTTAGGAAAAAAAATTAAGATAAGTGATCTCGATAATAAAGGAAAGAAAAACGAGTGGAATTTTGTACGTTGGCCAGATGGAAAAGAGTATGTAACAGGCTATGCTTTTGGCGACGGATATCAGAATTATCCCGGACTAGGCTGGACAGTTGTCATTCGTCAATCAGAACAAGCGGCTTATGCATCCGTCCAATATCTGCAAACATTCATTTTAGTCTGTGGTATTGTGATTTCTCTACTTATGGCTGTTATTGGATGGTTTATCACAAAGAGAGTTTCTCGTCCTCTTTATGACTTGGCTATCTCTGCTGACAAGTTGAAAGATGGTGAGATCGTAGAGATTCCTTTGTTGCGTGGAATCAAAGATATAGAAGTTCTAAGTTCTTCTTTTAGAAGCTTAATCTCATCATTAAAGCAAACAGAAAAACAGTTAGACAAGATGGAGAACATGGCACATACGGACTTTCTGACAAGTATGCCGAATCGGTTAGCTCTTTTAGAGTACATGAATTCAGTTCGCTTTGATTCTTCTAATGGCAGCTATGGGGTGCTTTATATAGATTTGGATGGTTTTAAATCAATCAATGATACACAAGGACATCATGCAGGAGATCTACTATTAATAGAGGTAGGTAAGCGGATCCTTGATACATTAATAAATAAGGAACATTTCGCAGCACGTTTAGGTGGAGATGAATTTGTAGTTGTACTTCCTATTCAGGAGAATTATTTAAATGAAATAACCGAGATCTCACACTTCCTCATAGACACTCTTAACCGACCATTTCATATTCAGGAACATTCTATAAAAATTGGGTGCAGCCTGGGATCAGCTGAATGGGTAGCTCAGGACGTTTCACCACAAACCATACTTGAATATGCAGATGAGGCATTATACGTTTCAAAGAAAACGGGTAAAAATAAGTTGAGTTTTTATCCATTTCGAAAAACCTCATAATATTGCTTCAAATAAATAAAGCATCCGAATGAATGCATCCGGATGCTTTCTTATATTTGATTTACTTTAATTGACTGATGAATGGTCCATAATTTCTCGGGGTACGCTGCACAGAAAACCATTTTAGAGTAGTGAATTCTTCTAACACCCACTCACCATTAAATCGGCCAAGTCCTGAATCTTTTTCTCCACCAAATGGCATGTGAGGTTCATCGTTAACAGATTGGTCATTGATGTGAATCATACCTGTATGAATGGCATGAGCTAGGTCTGTTGCATGTTCAATGTTTTTAGAGTGAACGGCTCCGCTTAGTCCGTACGGATAAGCATTTGCCATTTGAACAACGTCTTCATCCTTTTCAAAAGGAATAAGAATAGCTACTGGTCCAAAAATTTCATTCTTCGCTAAAGGCATTTCATTATTAACATCTGTTATTACGGTAGGTTCTAAAACATTTCCATTTGCATCTCCACCAATACGAATCTTCGCACCCTGTGAGACGCTCGCTTCAATATCTTTTAAGATTCGATCAACTTGTTCTCTATTGATTAATGGACCAACATTCGTATCTTTTTTAGACGGATCCCCAAATTTCAGATTGTTTGCTCGTTGAACAAAGGTTTCTGCAAATTCTTCATAAATATCTTGATGAACAAAGATACGGTTGATCGCCATACATATTTGACCTTGGTGATAGAACTTTCCAAAAAGGGCTGAATCTACGGCTTGATCAATGTCAGCTTCTTTTAACGCGATAAATACGTTATTACCACCTAATTCAAGAGCAGATTTCTTTAAGTTCTTACCAGCAAGTTCACCGATGTGTCTGCCGACTTCCGTAGAACCTGTAAACGAGATCAGACGCGGAGTTGGATGTGTGACAATCTCATCTCCAATTTCTGAACCACGTCCTACGATAACGTTGATCAGACCTTTTGGAAGTCCAGCTGCTTCAAAAATACTCGCAAAAATTAATCCGCCTGTTACCGGTGTGTCAGTAGCTGGTTTGATAACAACAGCATTTCCAGTCGCGATGGCAGGTGCGATGGATCGAATAGCTAGATGGAACGGGAAATTCCAAGGACTAATAATTCCAATTACCCCTAACGGATTACGGTACACTCTATTCTCCTTGCCTGCTGTTTGAGAAGGAAGAATTTTTCCTTCCATCCGATAAGGGTATGTTGTAGATTCTTTTAAGATATTGATTGAAGCTCGAAATTCTGAGACAGCTTTCATATAAGTGCTTCCTGATTCTTTGATGATCCAATCAATAATAAGTTCTTCATTCCCTTGCATAACGTCAGCTACTTTTTCTAGTACAGCTCGCTTGTTTTGTGGAAGTTCGTTTGCCCATTCAGCTTGAGCGATTCTTGCCGCTTCATAAGCTTCATCCAAGTCTTCTTTCGTCGCAGCATGAATCGTAACAAGCTCTTCATCTGTGAATGGATTTGTGTTTTTCATGAAGCTATCACTGCTTCCCTTTCTCCATTCGCCGTTAATATATATTTTTGAAAAATCAGTGTTCATTTTATTCATCTTCATTTCCACTCCTTTTACTTACAAAAGATTAGTTAAGACCTTACTCCTATTTTTAAACGATGTAAATCAATCTGCTTATTACTTTACCCAACTACTTTTAGATACTACACATGATTTGTCATTCTGAAGTTTTTTACGGTACGTGTTTTTATATTTGTTACACGTTCACCGATAAATGGAGTGTAATCACCTAAGAACTAATTGTGAGCACCGGTTAACACTTAACGTTCACCGATAAAGTGGACCTTTTCACCTGAGATCAAGACACTTCCACCTGAACATATACTGATCAATGGTGCTGTCGTATTTAGCAAGAATGCATTCTGAACCTAATTCTTAAATAAAAGAAAAAACCGACACTAGATTGGGGGTTAATCGTACCCAAAGTGTCGGTTTTATAAAAATATCTTAAGCTGTAACTGATTTAGTTGATGTCTTGTTTTCTTTTTCAATCTTATTTACTGCTTCAGCACTTGTATCAACGCGTTTGACGAAAAAGGCAAGCACTAAAGCAACAATGTTAATTCCGAATGCAACAAAGAATGAGTATTGAATTCCTGACAGAAGAGCTTGCTGTGTTAAAGCAGCGGTTGAGGCTTCGGTAATCGTAGCTGGATCTACTCCGCTCATTAAGCTTTCTGCTTCTGTTTTTGTAACAGTGTTCATAATCGTAACTAGTATCGCTGTACCGATCGAACCTGAAACTTGCTGTGCTGTATTGTTAACGGCTGTACCGTGCGGATTTAAGCTCGTTGGAAGCTGATTGAGACCATTCGTCATAATCGGCATCATGACCATCGATAATCCAAACATGCGCATGGAATAGATCATGATGATATAAGAATAAGACGAATCAGCTTGCAGATGAGCGAGCATATAAGTCGAGACTGCTGTGATAGAAAGTCCGACTACCGCTAAAGCACGCGGTCCGAATTTATCAAAAAGTTTACCAGTTATAGGTGACATGATACCCATAATGATTGCTCCCGGCAGCATCATCAGTCCAGAATCAAGTGGTGAAATTCCTCGAACGCTTTGCACGTAAGCTGGTGTAAGAATCATGCCAGAGAACATGGCAACCGCATTAACAATCGCAATAACGGATGCAAGTGCAAACATTGGATACTTATACACTCGAATGTTCAACAATGGTTCATCTAACTTTAATTGTCGCATGATGAAGATAACCAATGCTATTCCACCAATAATCAATGTTGATAGAACAACGGTATCTGTCCATCCGTCTGAACTTGCTGTACTACAGCCGTATAGGATTCCTCCAAAACCGATGCTAGACAACACAAGAGAAAGATAATCCAACGATACATTTTTGTTCTGCTTCATCACGTTCTCAAGCTTCCATACTGCAAACAATAAGCTGAGGATAGCAAGAGGCAGAATCATTTCAAAAAGCAGACGCCAGTCATAGTATTCTACGATATACCCTGACAATGTTGGTCCGATCGCAGGAGCTGTAATCATGACCAACCCGAAAATCCCCATCGCAATACCGCGTTTTTCACGAGGAAAACTAACGAGCATGACGTTCATTAAGATTGGTCCCATAACAGATGAACCGACAGCTTGCACCATACGTCCTGTTAATAACACACCAAAGTTAGGTGCAAAGGCTGATAACGCTGTACCAATTGTAAAGATGACCATTGCTGTAATAAATAACATTCGATTAGAAAATCGAGTGATTAAAAACGCCGACGCTGGTATTAGAACACCGCTCACAAGCATGAAGCCGGTGACCAGCCATTGAACGGTCGAATAGTCTTTAACATTTAAATCCACCATGATGGTAGGCAATGCTACGTTCAGCAATGAATTGTTTAAGAAAGCTACGAACGCTCCAACGAACAAGATCGCAAGCATCAAATAGGGTGGTTTTTTATGTTGTAAAGTGGAATCTGTATTCCCCATGTCATTTCTCCTCTTTATTAAATAATTACTTAACTTCATTAAGTTTATACCCTCAGTCTAAAAATATCAACACTTTTGTACCGTCAGTCTAAAAGCGTTGTGTTTCCATCTCAAGAAATTTATACTAGTCATAAGGGTTGGACTTAGGAGGAACGCATGAATAACAGAAAAAGAAAAGTCGCTGACACCGCATTAAAGCTGTTTATTGAAAAAGGCATTCAGCAGACTTCTATACAGGAGATCATTGATAAAGCAAATATTTCAAAAGGCACGTTCTATAACTATTTCTCATCAAAGAGTGACTGTATCGCAGACATCTTAGAATTTCTGCGTTATGATGCCAGTCAGCAGCGAATTGCCGTTCAGATCGGTAGGGATACAGGTGATCGAGGCGTTTTCATTGAACAAATTGTAATCATCATGCGTTTGAATCAGGAAAGAAACCTTCAGCCGCTTTTTGAAGCGATTCTTTCATCCAATGAAGCCGACTTAAAAAAACTCGTTATGCAGCATCGTTTATATGAGATGGAATGGCTTTCTAATCGTTTTATCGAGATCTTAGGTGATGAAGTTCGAGAGCATGTTTTTGAAGCTGCCATCCTATTCTTTGGTATGATGCATCATATGTTATTTACGATGCGTATAACAAATACGATTTACTCCTTAGAGCATGTGGTTGATACACTTCTCTCTTATATTGAGTTGATCGTACCGAAAATGATGATGAACGAATCTGTTCTCATCCCTCTTTCAGCTATTGATTTACTTCGTACAAATGCAAATAAAAAACAAGTTAAGATAGATGACATTCTTTCACTCGCTAATCAGCTGCAGCAGGATTATACGTTTAACGAAGAACAGCAAGACCTTTTTGATGCGATCATGAGTGAACTTCAACGTGATCGTATTCGTAAAATAGTTCTACAGCCATTATTGAAGCCATTTCAAAAAAGCTTTGAAGAATCACCAATCTCTTCTCAAGCGCAAACTTTTACTAACTTGGTATGGTACTTTTTAAGAAACATGAATTGAAGAAAAGGCTGACCGAATTATTTAATCGGATCAGCCTTTTTATGTTTGCACAAATGACGTACTCTTCTTATAATATTGGTG
Organism: Fictibacillus tiangongensis; assembly: GCF_048083785.1. Taxonomy (GTDB): domain Bacteria; phylum Bacillota; class Bacilli; order Bacillales; family Fictibacillaceae; genus Fictibacillus. Next base: position 1,174,775 of record NZ_CP182294.1, on the reverse strand, counting down.
AATGGAGGTCGGTAAAAATGGCAAATCATTTTGCCGGAATCATAAGCAGCTCATGCAAAGCCTGATATTAGGGGCGATTCTTTGTATGGGCAGACATCGGTAACGTCAGTCGCCCAAGCGTATGACTTCGTTTCTAATGATGGCTTTGCACCTTGTTTTCTTTTTTCACAAAAAATAAGGAGCTGAACCAAATGAGTAAACCATTCATTAGAAATCATCAGTACACCCTCATAAAAAAACAGGTTTTACAACTACAGCGTGCATGTAATAACGGTGCTGATCCAAAAGTAATCGAAGCTGTTCAACACAGCGCTCAATCAAAAATTCTTGAATCTTTTTCTGAGCTAGATGAATCACAAAAAGATTTAATAGCGGGGTTAGAACCTTTACGCAAATCAGAAGAGTTTCAGAAATACTTGCAATCCTTAGAACCATTTCTAGAAGATTTTTCTGCCACTACTAATAAGCAGATCATGAAATTGTTTCCGAAAGTGAAGAAGCTGAAAGTACCCGATTTAAATGCGATTGATTTTCAAAAGATCAGTTATCTTGGCTGGGTCGATATTGGTACGAATAAAATGTTCATCGTGTATCACTTAGACAGTAAGCTAGTTGGTGTGCAAGGTAGATATACACCATCAAATAAGGGTATCTGTTTTTTGTGTAACGGAATTACAGATGTTGCATTATTTTCAGCGATAACAAAATCTAAACCAGCAAACGCTTCTTCAGACTATTATAAAGCGATCGGAAATTACATTTGTACGGACAGTCATGAGTGCAATAATAGAATTTCAAATGTTGACACTATAGAAAAGTTTCTTAAAGACGTTCTATACTAAAGAAAAGCCAAGCTACTGCGTCTAGCAGCTAGCTTGGCTTTTTTGTTACCTTCTTAAAGTTTTAAAGCCGGAAAATGAGGAACCACTTCTTCACCTAGTTCTTGTATAACTTCTTTAGCTGGTCTTTCACTATCAAAGAGTGCAAAGAACAAGTGGTTTACTCCAGACTCTTTATACACTTGCAACAGCTCGATCAATGGATTGCGGCCGATTCTAAATCCTAAACGAATCGGTTGTGGAGCTTCGTTAGGATCTTCTGCTAGATCAAGGTGCATCGGCTGAGTGAATGGTTTGAACGTATCAGGATGATAGCGCTCAACTAACTCTCTCCACCTTTTAATTGTTACTTCTTGATACTTAGGGCTGCGAGGATAGTACATCCACCCATCTCCATGCTCTGCAAACCACTCCATTTCCTGTTGCGCATAGCCTGTAATAAAGGTTGGAATGCGTTTTGTTGGCTTAGGTACAAGATTTGCTCCCTGCACGTTTCCCCGGGATGAACGAATCCTAGGATACTCCTTATATAAAACCTCGTTAAGATATTGAAATGCCTCTACAAACGCTTGCCCTCGTGTTTCGTGTGCTACGCCTAAAGCAGAGAAATCTGCACGTCTATCACCTGATGATATTCCAAGCAACACGCGTTCTGGGAACAACTGATCCAAAGTAGCGATCTCTTTTGCAACACGCAACGGATGCCTTAATGGTAGAACAGCAGCTGCTGTTCCTAGTGCGATTTCCTTCGTCTGACTTGCCAAATATGTCATATAGATCATCATGTCGTAAATCTGTCCTACCGCTGGATCTCCAAAATTCGGATCTTCCAAAAGAACATCACGAAACCATAAACTTGTAAAACCCAACTGTTCAGCTAACTGCGACAGTTTAACTTGTTGTTCCATCGTCGGTGTAGCAAATCTATAATTTTCAAGAGGGATGTGTAGTCCAAGTGTTAATTCACCCTCACTATACATTCGATTGTAAGAACGATGATATTTGAATGGATTCATTGTTGGTCGTGCCCTCCTATGAGAAAAGATTCCTTTATGATTTAAAATCATACGCTCTTTACCAAAAAATAAAAGTACGCACTTTGAAGTACGATAGGCACTTTCAAGTAACAATTACGTAATATCAAAAAAAGCTGACAGCAAAAAGGTATGTAAAACCTTTTCGTGTCAGCTTACCTAAACATTTTAGTTATTTTGTTTCCATTCTTCAGCCAATAGGCCATATATCACATGATCAACATAATGATCATAAAGCCATTCTGCTTGGCGAATCTTGCCCTCTTCCTGAAATCCTAGCTTCTCAGGAATCGCACGGCTTTTTCTATTTTTTTCAGCTACTCGTATTTCAATTCGATTAAGATCGAGTTCATTAAAGCCATATGCAATATATGCTTGACACGCTTTCATCATAATTCCTTTTCCTTGAAACTGTTGACCGAGCCAATAACCCATAACCCCGATCTTATGTACTCTATTAATTTCGTTAAACCCGATAATTCCAGCAATGTTTCCTTTATAGATGATCGCTGTTGTCTTCGGATAGCCCCCTGTTTCAATTACCCCTTTTAAGGTCGCTTTTATGAAAGCAAGGGAATCTTCTTCTTCATTCGTATAGTCTAACCAGCCTAACCATTCCTTTAGATACTCTTTAGATTGAATCGTTAGTCGGAAGAACTCTTCAGCATCTTTTTCATTAAACATGCGAAGAGATAGCTGCTCATCCATTTTATAAACAAACATAACCCCTGACCCCTTTTTTCCTAATTTTAGCACATAGGTACGGAAAAATGAGGTTATTATTGATTTTAAAAATAGTTCAACGTATTCCGAATTATTTATTCTAAATATATTGAATTTTATATTTCGTTGAATTAGAATTAAATCTAAAATACATTACATTTTGGAGGTAAACATGAAATATATCCATTCTCCTCATTCTCATGAAACTGTATCCCTATCAGTTGAGAGTTCAATGGTATGGGAACTAGCTCTAGGAATTGCAGGTTATACATACAAAAAATTGCGTCACACGTTTGAACAGGATGAGCAGTGGACACAGCAAGAGTCTCTAATGTCAGCGTCTTTAAGAAAGAATTTAAAAACCATACAACAAACAAACTTGTGGTATGGCATGATTATGCTGCAGAACAAAATTTCAGCTTCTACGATTACAGAATTTTCATTAAAAGTTTCTGAGTTACCCTCTGACGTTTTTTATGAGACGCTTTTACCTTACAAAAATCGTTCATGTGAGTCGCACCGAAATGAGGCCGCAAAAAGTTATGAACAATCTACTGCCTTTGATCAATACTCATCTCTATTTAAAGAACATGAATTTTTGGAGGGATATATAAGAACACTTGGGGAAGTAAGCCGTGAAGAACTACACTCCTTACTAACCGAAACACTCTCGGAATGGTATAACTGGCAGAGTCAAAATTCGGATTGGGAAAAATGGATACAAGCTCTCTCATTTGAAAAGAAACTGCATGCTCTTCTTGATAACCAAAAACCATCAGAGGAAGTTGAACGTATTACAAGAGGAGCAAAATATGTTCCAGAACCTTCTGTATGGATCATAAAACTCATTCCACATGTCACTTATAGACCATGGATACTCGAACAAAAAACATCAGATACAAAGCTCATCTTTTATCCATTGAGTGATGAAGCATTATTAGAACCGGGTTCTCCACCAAGCGAGATTGTACGTGGCCATAAAGCACTAGGTGACGATCTGCGATTAAAATTATTGTATCAACTAATGAGAGGACCACTCTCTCTTCAAGAATTAACCACACAGTTTAACGTTTCAAAAACCACCCTGCATCATCAGCTATCACTTTTAAAAGCTGCTAAATTTGTTAAGGTCGAAAAAGGTATTTATTCCGCTAATACACACTATATTCGTTCGTTCTCCAACAAACTTCATCACTATTTGGGAGACACAAATGAAGAATAACTCATTCTCAAGATCATTTAAAGCCCTCTGGATCGGAGAGATCATTTCCGAATTTGGAGGGGCTGCCGGTGGAATCATAAATGGACTTCTTCTGTTTGAGATAACAGGTTCCAAAGAGTGGATGGGGGCGCTTTGGCTTCTTTATTTTATTCCATCCTTAATTCTGCAAGGTATCAGCGCTCCATTCCTAAATCACGTCATTAAAGAAAAAATGCTTTTAAATATTCAACGATTCCGTTCTTTCGCTTATATTCTGCCTTTGATCGGATACATAAGCGGTTCAGAAATAGGTACGATCGCTGGATTAGTGATTCTGCAATGTGTATTGGGTCTATTGCAACCGATATACGCTAGTCTTTCTTTTGCTTTATTACCAGATCTTTGTGAAGAAAAAGAATTAGTTTCTGCCAACAGCTTACTTGATGGAACCATGCGCCTCATGAGTTTTATCGCACCAGGTGTTACATCTTTACTTCTTTTAGTCAGTCCTCTGTATACCATTTACGGGTTATCTAGCCTTATGTTTTTACTGAGCTCCATATCGCTTTCTCTAATTCCTCAAGTAAGCAAAAAAAGAGTAGCTACATGGTCAAAAAAGTTCTGGTGGGAAGAAACAAAAATTGGGTATCGTACTTTCCTTCAATTTCCACAGCTACTAAGACTAACTCTGTTATCATCATCTGTACAATTTGCAGTAGGAGCCACTTTGGTAATAAACGTGCCTTTTATTAGAGAAGATTTGACCGGGGAAGCTTGGGAATATGCGATTTTTGCCGGAATGTTTCCGATTGGATATGCGCTTGGCATGCTGCTTCTTACAAAGTTACCTAAGAACAACAAAACCATGTATGTTGGCCTTGTAGGAGGTGGGTTGTCTTTTATCGCATTGTTTTTCGCTCCTTCTGTTTATATCGCTTGGGGATGCGAATTCTTAGGAGGACTCTTATTTCCGATGTTCAATGCCCAAAGCTCTGCTCTTTTTCAACGATATGCTCCTCGAGATCGATTATCACAATTAAGCGCGGTAAGGTTACTTTTTCTTCGGATAACAATGCCACTCGGAATCTTATTCGCTTCTAACAGTTTCTTTGGCATAAGTACACGTATGACTTACTTCTTAATCGGAGTGATAATTGCAGTGCCAGGAATGTATTACTTAATCTGTAATTTGTTACAAAATAAAGATCATGATTTGAAAGATCGAGTTAAAATCACAATTTAAATAAAAAATGGCGACCAAAACTAGAGAGTCCTAATTTGGTAGCCATTTCTTTTATTTTAAACTAAATATTTACTAAGGAATTAATACAATTTTCCCTAACTTTCCTGCTTTCTTAAAATATGTTTGAGCTTCTCTTGCCTCTTGAAGAGGAAACGTTCGATCTATAACGGGTTTAATTTCACCTTGAGAAATCGCATCTAACATTCGAGCAAATTCTGCCTTTGTTCCTAAAACAGAACCGTATAGTGTGATGTGCTTTAAATATAAAGTTCTAAAATCAAGCTCTGTTTTTTGTCCGCCGGCAGATCCTGAAGTACAGAACTTGCCTCCGTTTTTTAAAACTTGAAGAGAAGTAGAAAACAACGCGTCTCCAACCACATCTAAAACAGAGTCAATCGGACCACCGTTTATTTGTTGGATTTCATGCACAAGATCACTTGATTTATATGATACAACATGTGTTGCTCCGAGTTCTTTTAGTTCACCTTCTAATGTTAAGTCACCAACTACTGCAATTACTTTAGCTCCAAAAACATTTGCAGCAATCTGTACATTCAGTGAGCCTACACCACCGTTGGCACCCGTTACGAGGACGGTTTCATTCGGTTGAACCTGAATCTGTTCGACCATGTGCCACGCAGTTAAACCACTTACGGAGAAAACGGCACTTTCTGTGAAACTCTGTAAAGGCATATCAAAACAAAGATTTGCTGGCCATACTACATATTCAGCATACCCTCCGTCATACTCAGACCCTATAAATGACATATCATCAGAGATATGTTCGTATCCTTCTTCTCCACTTGATGTAAAAGGAAACAAAACAACGTCCTTTCCTATCATAGAAGATGCAACTTGTTTCCCTGTTTTCACAACTGTACCTGTAATATCTGAGCCTGGTATTCTCGGAAATTGAACCCCTTCTGGTCGCCAACCTGATTTAGAACCTGTACCATATGCTCCTTCTCTCATCCAAATTTCCGTATTATTGATGCCACATGCCTTCACCTGAATTAAAACTTCATTTTCTCCTGGCTCCGGTATGTCTATTTCAACAACTTCTAACTTGTTTATATCTCCATAACCTGTCACTTGAACTGCTTTCATATACTCATTCCTTCTGTCTTAAATTTCTTGCAGCTATTCAACCCTTTATTAAATTTAATATTTAACTTCTCCATCCCTTATAGTAGCCCAAAAATCATTGAGTAAAACTTTTGCAGTAACGTGTAATAAAGTAAAGTTAACGTTCTGATACTTCCTTTTAGCTTTTATTCTGTAAAACAGGTAAACTAATTAAAATTGATACCTGAGAGTGGTGATAACTTGAAAGTGAATATGAAAGAGTTAATCGAACAAAAAAGGAATGTTCATGTACTGTATTCTTATAATGGAATGAAAGAATACACAGAAAAAATTGTGAATTATATTCAAGACGGCACCTCTTTAGGAGAGTGTGTTGTAGTTATTGAAAACGAACGCATCTATCGCATGCTTAAACAAGAGTTGGCCATTAGATTAAAACCTGATCAATTGAAGCTTGTCCATCATGTAAATAATTTTGACTTTTACTATTCAAGCGGCAGTTATCATCCCCCTGCCATTGTAGATTACTTTTTCAAAACCGTTAAACCTTTTGTAGATAACAATAAGTCTTTTCGTTCATGGGCACATGTTGAATGGGGGACAATGGAAGATCCTCTTCATCTTATCGAAGACCTAGAGAGAATCGTGGACGGAGCGGTAAATGAGTTTGCATTCCCACTTATATGTGCATATGAGGGTGAAAAAATGCCAGAAAATCTTCAAACCAGCTTACTGAAAACACATCCCTATATACTCATGGATGAGGAATTTGTTGTATCAGACCAATACACATTAAAACGTATAAATAAATAAAACACTGCGATCTGCAGTGTTTTTAACTTATAACTGGCCATACTCCCGTTTCCAGCACATACTCTTCATTTGAATTCTTTACAACATAATCAAAGTGTTGACGTTTGGGATGCATGAATACTTCATATTGAATTCTTCGTTCATCGTGTGAATGTAACAAATAATCAATGTTGGTCCCTCGTTCCGAAACATCACGTACCCCTCTCCTGCTTAACTCAGTATCGCCATCAGTATATAGATAGATTTTAAGATCAAACAATGCAGAATTACAAAATGCTACACTCATTCCCTCAATTATTTTTATCTGTTTTTCAGAGGAAACCAAGATACTTTCTGTTAAATGAGTCCCAATCGTATATAGATCTAACCTATCCCTTATCATTTTTATGTCTCGCTCTAAAGCCCAAATATGATGAGCAAGCGGATGACAGGCTGTCATTTTATACGAATGGTGCTTATTGTGATACACGTAATCTACTGTTGTGCATTTTCTTAGCTCAGAACGGACGATATATGGATCTGTGTTAATAGAATTTACTTTTTCCTGCCCAATCATATGTATAAGTTTAGAAGCAAATGTTGTTTTTCCTGCGGCACCGTGTCCAGAAATCCCTATTATCAATGGCTGCTCTACTCTTTTTATACGATTACTTACTTCTTGTAAAATGTTTTCCATGTTTTTTTACTCCTAATTTTTTTCTGGAGAAATAGATCTTTTTAATAAATATCTCTGAATACCATTTAGTTGTAAATATATAGAAATAGACACACCGAGAATGCCACCAAGCATTATGCAAATACCCTGTTGATCATAAGAACTTCCCACAATGAGACCAAACAGTAACCCTAATAAAAGATTGGAAATGAATATCTTCATATTTCCTTACTCCTTTTTAACCTCTAATTATGTGTCTTGTCTTTCTTTCGTCGTGTAACATATCGCTCAATACCAGAAACCATGCTTCCTATAATGTCGAGAGCACCGTTTGCAATAAGAACTAGAGCTATAATAGCTACTGCAAGTCCTGCTCCGTACACAGCACCTGAGTTCATAAGTTCCTCCTAAATGGAATATAATGGTACTATAATGTATATGTTACTCGTTAACAATTATGTGAATGGGGGTCGATCCATGTATGAATAAAACATTATTCTCACTAGTTCTTGGAATAGTTATAGGAAGTGTATGTTCTTATTTTCTATTAGACTATCAAAGCCAGACGATTGAATTCATAAATCATAATGGTGAAAAGTCTAAAATTGTTCATGAATTAGATTTCAATTTTATCTCTAACACTGTGGCGTTCATGATAGGAGCTTCTCTTATTGTATATTTTACGATTTCATGGTTGGAGAAAAAGAACAAACGCTAATTTTTTTCCTCCGTCAGGTAATGTAGAGGATTTACGACTTCAAACCATTTACTCTCATTTAAAAATTGCGTAACTAAATGTACATGAGCCGCACCAATTATTAATAGGGTACGATCTGATATCGATGTAATCTTAGCTAAATTGTAATAAAGGATAAGATTTCGTTGATACCACCATCTCATCCAATCGATGCCAATATATTCTTGGGATGAACCAATTCTTGCTATTGCCATATACATCTCGTGTTCCTTCTCAATAAAGGAAGTTTGGTTTTGTGATCTGATTATTTCATAGATGCTCTCGCTACCTATTGAAAGCTGCTGATTAGAACGATAGGTATCATTTATGTAACGAAAAAACTCAGGTTGATTCTTTTCAGCCCACTCAAAAACCTGACCCACCCCTCTATTTCCTACCGTATCCATCCAGTCCACAGCATGTACTTTTTCATGTTGTAGATCTGAGGCGATACGGAACCCAAGCTGATGTACTTCGTCAATTGCTAGTTTTAGTTCACCCTCTTTGAATTGAATAAACTCCTGATTCAATTTATTTTCTTCACTATTTACTACCTCTAATGCAACCTTTGTTGGCTTAAATTTCTTTAATTGTTCCACCACTTTCAATATTTCTTGTTGTCTTGAATCAGCTAACAGATCATCAAACTCCATTCGTTGAAGGTCCGGTGTATACCTCATGTGAAAAGTACTTACTACCATTATTTGTGGTTTTTCTTGTTTGATGTTCATCACAACAGCTCAATGCTATTCGTATTTAGTCCAGTTCTTTGAGATAACCACACCTCAGCATTCCTTATGAAATTATCATCTTTCCAAGCCGTTATCGCATCTCGCTCGCCCAGTTTTATAACTTGGTTTTGAAAGAAGTAATCCGCTATATAATAGCCAAGTCTGCTGTGACCAAATTTCTTACCACCATTAATGGAGAACCATTCTGAAAAAATAGTTTGGGCAGACAATGAGGTGTAATCTTTTGCAAACGCCAGTAAGAATTCATCTTCGTTTTTTTTAGCAAACTCAAACCACTCATATCCATGATTATCAAAGGAAAAGTAAACAGAGGGATGGAGACCGCCTACAATTTTCCTGGAAAAGTGAGTTGCTGCGCCTTCTTGATTCAACCAAGTCATGGGACTGTTCCAATTCATTCTCTCCCATTTCATTCCTTCTTTATCAGTCAAAATATTCTGTGTGGCGTGCCCAAATTCATGAGCAACAATGGTTCTTAAATGCTCAGGTTCTGGTGACAGTTTTTCTAATGCGAAAGTAACATTAGGTATGATCTGTCTGTGAGTATATGCATTTGAGCCATAACCACCAACGATAAGGTTAACTTCAACAGGAAATTGTACTCCATATTCCTCTTCATACTTTTGAACAACATCCTGAATGAGCGGATTTATTAAATCGTGAACGCATTGTATAGACGACCAAGAGTCCTGATATTTTTTAATTGATAAATCATGGCTTTCCTCTGTATCTTTGCAATGGTAAGAAAAATATTCATGAAAGACAGACGGGTACCTTTTATAATATTCTTTCAAAAACGAGATCGTTGGCTGATAGTTTTGCAGAAAAAATGAAACAGTATCAATAATTTTCATGATAATCCTCATCTCTTATCTCTCTTGCTATCTCAATTCAATAAAAATCCAAAAAATCCCTTTAAATCAAAAAAACTGCCCGAATGGACAGTTATGAGTCATTACTATTGGATTAATTTATCCATTCGAATGTCCGCCCACATTCGATCTTGATAATACGTGAATGCCTCGACCCTACCAATTTCTGAGTATCCCAGTTTTTGATAAAGCTTTTGTGCGGTGGTGTTGAATTCAAATACACCAAGCTCGATGCGTTTCAAACCATTTCTTTTCATTTCATTCTCTAAGTACGACAACGCTTGGTAACCAATTCCTTTACCTCTTCCAACCGATTCACCAATCGTAATACCTAACCATGCCGTTCCTTCCGTTCTCTTAAAAAGGTGAGGAGGATCGACCATATAGTTCATCTCACCTACTAATTGATCATCTACAAAGATCAAATAAATCTCGTGAAACTCTAAACGTTGATACAAGTCTTCCATCGTGATGACTCGTTTACTTTCGAGTTCTACTCTATCCTTATTCGGTCGTGTTAATGGAACAAGCTTTGTGTCGTTCTCCCAACGATTTAAAGCTTCAACTACGTTTTCTTCAGGTTTTAACATCTTTCTAAAGTGAATGTTCATTTCATAACAGCCTCCGTATCCTTATCTATGAACCTGCATGAATGTATGTCGAGCGACCATAATCCTGAATTTAAGATAACATCTGAGTGAACAATCTCAAGCCTTTTTCCGAAGATTGGTCCGTCTACAACAAATGTATGATATTCTCCATGTTCACCCATAGAGCAGCTCTTGGTAATTTCAATATCCTCACAAAAACTTGTATTCAACTCGCGACCTGTCCAAGTCGAGTCCAAGATATCTGCTGAAGCTCGACAAACAATCGACTGAAAACCTAATGAAATAAATTCTTCCAATAGTTCAGAGGCTTGTTCTTCTAAGATCCATACGGGAAAAAGAGCATCCAGACCTGCTTTTTCCGCAACCTGTTCATTCCATTTCCGGTCTTCTTCCATATACAAACTGCCGAATGCGATCGCATCTATCCCAAACTGTTTTTTTATAGAAGTTAAAGACTTTACCAAAGAAACTTCATACTCCCCAGCTGAATCCACCATAATTAAAGGAAGGTCGATCGCATCTGCTTGTAATTGTAAGATTTCTAATGGAATACCATGGGCATGATTTCGGACATCTTCTTCAGAAACCATGGATATTAAGCATACAACTTCATGCTTTTCTTGAAGCAATCGATATAGAGCTAAGCAGCTGTCTTTCCCGCCGCTCCAGCTAACAGCTACTTTTTTCATGTAACCATCCTCTCTCTTTTTTCTATCAGTCTTCAATATATTCAATCAGATCGCCTGGCTGACATTCTAGTACTTTACACAATGCATCTAGTGTTGAAAAACGAATCGCTTTTCCTTTTTCGTTTTTAAGTACAGAAAGATTAGCAGGGGTGATATCAACCAGTTCAGACAATCGGTTTAATGACATTTTGCGCTGTGCCATCATAACATCTAATTTTATTCTAATCATTGCAATCCCTACTCCACCTTTAGATTGTGTGTTTATTTTCTTCTACTGCCTCTACGGCAACCTTTAGCGCAGAGGCTAGAATCATGACGAAAATTCCTGTGAAAAACGTATCCACATAAGCTAGTCCTGTATATGTTACAGAAGCGTTCGTTACATGGATTTCCTTAAGTGCTTTTGTCATTAAAAGCTCGTCCATAAAGGTAAAAGCCGACCCAAGTACAAGAATGGTGATACCCATCTTGAATAAAACCTTAACGTTTTCCATCATAAATAAACTCTCTTGGTGTAAATTCTGTAATAATTTTCTCATGAGTCTTAGGAAAATTAACGCAAAAACAAACATAATGATAGAAGTCACCAATGAGAGAACGATAAATTCTTCATCCTTATAAAGCAAAGGTTGCTGATCAAAAACTAACGTTAAGTTGCTGTACACAGGATCAAAGGCACCGAAAGACTTTGCCAATTCTCCTGTTGGACTCATTAAATAAGACAAATGATAAACCAATGTAAAAATACCAATAAGACCAACAACATAAAAAAGAACTGAGCATAATTTCGCTCCATATTTATAAAAAATTTTCCACTTCATCCTTCTGCTCCTCATCATTAATTTCATAAATTTAACATACCACAAAAGAGAGGAAAAATCTCAATAATCATTATTTTTTTATTGTAAAACAATAAATATTTGTTGAATTATATAAAACACGCTGTTATAGTTATGTCGTCGACGTATTTGTTAGGTATTGGTAATTATGTAGATAAAGGGGATTGTTAAAATTATGGTTAAACAAAGAATTAACATTATCGATGGCATCAGAGGATTTAGCTTATTAGGTATTCTTTTAGCTAACCTACTCATTTTTCAGTTTGGGATTTTTGGAAAGGATGAGATTCACTATTACAAGTTATCTACCGTTGATTCGTATGCATACAACTTTACAAAAGTGGTGATTGAAGGAGCATTTCTTCCCATCTTCATGTTTATTTTTGGGTACTCACTGATTCTTATGCGTAACAAGTTAAAGGAAAAGAACAAACGCGTAAAGTGGCATCTGTTCAGAAGATTTGCTTTACTGATGACTCTTGGAATCTTGCACAGCACGTATTTATGGGAAGGAGATATTCTTTTTGTATATGGGCTTATGGGTCTTCTGCTTTTGGTCATGGTAAATCGCAAACCAAAGACACTATTGATATGGGCTATTCTACTATTCTCTCTTCTCTTCATTGGCTCTCTGTTTGAGGCAGAAGAAATTAAAATGATTCGTGCTGACAAGATAGACTTATACATGAAACAAACACAGGAAATCTATGGATCAGGAACGTACTCAGAAATAAGAGCACACAGTCTTGATGACGAGATGCTTGATATGAGTGGTGGTGAAGCCGCCTTCATGTTATTATTAACTCCTTTTGTTCTTAGTCCGATGTTTCTGATCGGTATGTATGCAGCACATCGAAAATGGCTGCAAAACACTTCTTCTAAGATCAAACAGTTCACAATCCTAAGTGGTTTATTTATACCAATCGGTCTCTTACTAAAAGCTACTCCTCTCCTCAGCAAGCAGTGGGATTATCGTTTAGATATGAGTATGATCGGAGGAAGTATGCTTGCGATCGGTTATATCAGTCTGTTCGTTTACATGTACAACCATCAGAAGTTCAAACGCTTTTTAACTGGTTTTGAGAGTATGGGAAAACTATCATTAACAAATTATTTAATACAGTCGATGATTTGTACATTTCTTTTTTACGGCTATGGTTTAGGTTGGTTTGGTGATCTTGGTGTAATACTGGCCACTGTAGTAGGTGTTATAATCTTTGGAATTCAAGCATTCCTTAGTTCCATTTATTTGAAATACCTGCCCATCGGTCCAATGGAATATCTTGTACGCTTGGTCGTCTACTTAAAGATACCTAAGTTCAAAAAACATACTTCTTTAGAGGATAATCATAGAAAAGCGATATAAATAAAGATAGCTGTCCACACAGGGACAGCTATCTTTTGTTTCATGATTATTTCTCATCTAGTCGATCCGCTATTCTTTTTAGCGATTGATTCATTTGATACAGCATGACCAAAACAAAGATTCCTACTCCTATTGGTACTAAAAATGTAAATAACCCCATTAATGCCAACCCTGACGATCCATATTCCATACACTCACCACCTCATGCCAGTTAATAATCAATGAGAACTTTTTTCAAAATTTCATCTTCCCATTTCTGTTCATACGTAATTTCGACGATTTCACATAACTCTTTATGTAACTTTTGAAATTGAGGTAAGATTCTTCTTAAAATCCTTAACATGTCTTCTTCGTTAGAATTGTAACGCCATTCAGATAGGAGCATGTGCTGCCAATCAGCTAACGGACTGCTCTTTCCTTCAACCTTCGACCAATCACCAAAGGTATTCGGTTGCAAACCTGCATTCATATACCATCCAGACACCATAGAATAGATCATGTTTTCTAAGCATTGTTTTGCGTATGAAAGTTCACTTCGCATGATCCGCCTATAGAACTCATGAACGTATGCAAAGAATTTAGTACGCCAGATCTCTACTTCTTCTATTGTTGGTGAGTAGGATAGCTGAAGTGATTGTTGCTTTATAGAGTTTATATGACCTTCAGGATCGTAAACTATTTTTAAATGCTGCATCCAAATAGAAGGGTGAAGATCATTTTTCTTGTAATAGAAAGAATCTACTTTGATAAACGAGTCATAATGAGCGATAGAATAGTTTGTCCAAGGAAAATCTTCATAGAAAAGAACTTTCCCCCAATTGGCCGCTCTTTTCTTTTTATTCTCTAGAAATTTCTCAAAAACATCGTCTCTCACGACAATACGAAGATCAATGTCTGAATAGAGATCTGTGTTTTCTTTTCCGATCGACCCGCCATAAAAAACTGCTAAAACATTTTTATCTGCCACTAGGTCTTGTTCTAGAGTTCTCATCAATTTTTTCCGTTGTAACGGCAATTCTTCATCCCTTTTTTTATAAAAATTCCTTAAATCTTCAAATCCCATTCATTAAAAACCAGCTCCCTATTATCATCTTCATTTCATATTCCTCTTAAAGGTGGAATGTACCTTTTTTTATTTGTTAAAGAGAACAAAACGAAAAAAACTCATTTCCCTTTAGATGGGTAATGAGCTTTTATTTTGTACAGAAATTCTCTTCTTAATTTCTGTTTAGATTCGTGCGTTTTTGTGCCTGCCACACGTGGATCATACTAGGAATCCCAACGCTCATACTCACGATGAAACTCCACATCACATAACGCCATTCACCGGTATAAATAGCGATGATTATAAAAAACAACAACTGTCCTACAAGAGCAAATAACGCAGCAATCCAAGCTAGTGTAAGGTTCTCCTTCATTTCATCTCTCCTATTGGAAAATGATTTAAATCTATGAAGTCATGCAATAGTGCCTACACTAACATTAACATAATTATCCAATTTATGGTTAAGTATTTAATCTTCTTTTACATGTAATCCTAACAATGTAGAAAACACGATTGCTTGCTCTCGTGATACGGTACATCCTTTTAAACTGGTGAGGTCTACGTGAATAGTATTGAATGTGCATGTACTAATATCGATCCCGTTTAAGGATGTTACTGTAAAGTCAATTTCCTCAATATTACACGATTCAAATTTTACTGCATTCAGCTTTGTTTCGTAAAAGTTTGCCTGCTTGAGTGAGGATTGGTCGAACAAAACGGGCTTTAAGTCAGTTTCTACAAACTCACTCATGTCTAACATACAGTTTTCAAACGTCACATTTCTCAGATTCGCTTTTTCAAAATCAACACCCATCAGCTTGCAATCTTTAAAATGAACGCGGTACAGAATACCTTCTTTAAAGTTTGTGTTAGAAAGATCACAGTTTTCAAACACAACATCTGTCATGTCTATTTTATAAAAACTCGAATGAATGAGCGTTACATTATTGAATTTCACTTTAGACAAAATCAGCTTGTCTATTTCTTCATTCTCTAAAAATGCTCCCATGATCGAGCAATCGTGAAGATATGGATCTTCTTCTAAATACAGATCTCGAAACCGAGCTTCTTCTAAATGTCCTGAAATCTTAGGTAGATCTACTTTGAATTTTTTTGTCATTTTCTTCACTCCATTTACATGATTATATTAAATCAAGCTTACAGAAGTAAAAATGCAAATAGTAGTCTTTTCTTTTCTTCTGAAATCTGTGCAAAGAAAAAAAACCGCTGCACAAAATTGTCAGCGGTTCTTAAATTTATTAGTAAGCTCCCTGAGAATACGTGAGCTCATAGCTATGTGTATAGATTTCAAAGATATTGCCGAATGGATCTTCTACATACACCATTTTGTAAGGTTTTTCGTTCGGATAATACTCACGAATCGGCATGCGCTGCTTGCCGCCATATTCTTTAATTTTCTCAACGATCCCTTCGATGTCAGGGTCTTGGATACAAAAGTGGAACAAACCTGTCTTCCAGTACTCGAAGTTGTTTTCCGGCTTTTCGTTATGAGGAAACTCGAACAGTTCAACTCCAATCTTGTCACCTGTAGCTAGATGAGCAATTCGGAAAGTTTCCCAGTCATCACCGAATACATCACGGCACATTTGTCCGATCGGTGTATCATCATTCTCTACATCAGAAGGCTCCATGATAACGTACCACCCGAATACCTCTGTATAAAATTTTATGGCTTCTTCTAAATTTGGCACGGATAAACCAATATGAGAGAATGTTCTTGGATAGATTGGCATAATCGTATTCCTCCTTTTATTTTTGATTACAGGAATCATTATACCCAGACATACTAGGCGTATGTAAGAACGCACTTTAAAGTGACATACTATCCTTAAGGTAAGAAAGGACTGTTATGCTCATGAAGATATCAACACATGACGATGGTAAATTAAAATGCTCGATCGAATATACATTGCAAAAAATAGGCGGTAAATGGAAAACAGTTATTCTATGGCACTTAGCTGTGGATGGTACATTGCGTTACAACGAATTAAGAAGTCTGCTGCCGGGTGTGACACATAAAGTACTATCGCAGCAATTAAAGGAATTAGAAGAAGAAGGCTTTGTTGATCGTAAATCATACAATACGGTTCCACCAAAAGTAGAGTATACATTGACTGCATTTGGCGCAACTCTACTGCCCATCTTAAAACAGATGCATGAATGGGGAACAGAGCACGGAGATTTGGCATAATAAAAGGAGGCTCAGTGCTCTTGACCATAAGCCGCCTCCTTTAGCTTGTAGCTTGTTTAAATTTGTGATAAGCTTTTTCGAATGGTTTGTTGTAGTGAAACACATAGCGGATCCTCACTAATCCCTATGAAGAGACTTTTTAACAGGGACACACAGTTAGCCATTACAAACCAATACTTTTCAGATGATAATTCTTCTTTTTGAGATTTTAAAAGGGCGGGAATATCTTCTACAAATTGTTTTAATTCTTCTAATCCTACCTCTTTTTTGAGCATAGCAAGAACAGCTGTAACAACGCGATCATCTTCTCCATGCAAAAAACCAGTCGGTGTTGTACAATATTTTTTCAAAAGCACTTCTAAGATAGAAAAGTATTCATCTTCATCAATTTTTTCACTTTTGATCAGTTCTTCGCACGTGTCTGCCACATGAGCAATACTGTGTGCCCAACCTTTTACTGGTACATAACCTCTAACATCTCGTTCCAACTTCATATACTTTTTGATATTATTTTTCACTTCAGTAAGTTTTTCTTTTGAAAGAAAGTCCACTTCGATATCTTTATGGATGATCACAGCAATTAATATCGTTGTGAAAGTACGTGTGAAAACAGAATCTGTCCCACTTTCGCCTAATCCTTTAAATAAAAGGTGCTCTACACTATAATCCAGGAGTTTTTTTATAGTCTGTGAGTCGAGCTGATCGTGGATAATTGACATATAGAACGATCGGTAAACCATCTCTCTCAGATCACTATTAGGTGAACCGATATGAAGGATCATCGCATCCAAAACAACTTCCTTATCGATATCTTCCCATGACTTCTCTTTGTTATTTATCGAAGTTAAGAGTGCTAACAATTCGGTTCCTTCTACGATTGTGTTGCTTTGGAACAATGTCGCCATTATCTTTATCCCCCATTTTCTGATCTATCTTCTTCATTATACAAAAAGAAGGAATAATTAAGGATATATTTTGGAAAAATTTGTTTAACTCGTTACAATTCTGTGGAAAGCTTGTTAGTTGTTATTGGAATTTTGGATACAATGATACAATAAAGAAAATGAGTTGAAAGAGTGAATGCGATTGAAAAAATATATGTTTGTTGCGTTATCTATATTGTTTTTAGCAGGCTGTAGTTTTAATAAGCAAGAGACTACGAACAATATCTTTTTAATTCCCGAAGGTTTTGAAGGCTCTATCTTTACGTTCTATAACATGCCTGACGAACCGCCTTTAAAAAAAGAAGATAATTATACCGTTATTCCAGTTAAAGAAAAAACGTTGGATGTGTTAAAAGATACTGAGATCAGTCAGTATGGTGTTTCATTCACCTCAACGAAGGACATGATCTATGGAGTTGTGAATGATAAATATTATTATGTTGATAAAAACGGAAAACGCAAAGAAATCAACGACCAGTGTATCAGTCTTGGATCGAACGGTGGTTTTTCAGGCAGAAACGGTGAAGATATTAAGTATTCCGTTATTCAAATAACTTCTTCTAGTTGTGGTCCTTCATTTAAAGAAAACGGAAGAAATGATTTTAATGCGCAAGTGAACCATGTAGGAAAATATTATTTCCAAAAGCTAGCTATAAAGAAATAAGCTATGGTGCTGGGGGATTACAAAACCTCCTGCACCCTTTTTTTATCTATGATTGTCACCTAATAACAAGTCAAGAACAGCTAGAAATAACTTTAGAGATTGAATGAATGATACCGTTTCCATGCTGCCTTGTGCTGTTTCATTTCAAATTTATGTGTTGACAAGCCTAAGATACAGCCTTTATAGTAATCCATATTATTCTGAATAATCATTTTGATAAAAGCAACGAACGGGAGTAGTAAAAGTCATTTTGTAGTCTAGAGAGCTGCGGGTTGGTGGAACGCAGTCTATGAAAACTTTGAACTCGCCCTGGAGCAGCAAGACAAAAAGAACGCGTTCTCTATGTTTTGACGACTAACCTTCGTTAACAGGTTCTACAAGCAGGATTCTATGACGAATCAACAAGAGTGGTACCGCGGTCAGCCAAAGGCTTATCGTCTCTTTTCTCACAACTGAGATCAGAGATGATAAGCCTTTTTTTGTTATTTGTTTTATAGATTCTAACATCACTTTAAGAGAGGTTATGAAGATGAAAAAAAGCACAGAGAACTTACAACGAACGATGACTTCTCGTCATATTATGATGATGGCTCTTGGAGGCAGTATCGGAGCTGGACTTTTTAAGGGCAGCAGTGCCGCTATTGATTCAGCAGGTCCTTCGGTTGTTCTAGCCTATTTGATCGGCGGAATCATCTTATTATTTGTGATGCAGGGTTTAGCAGAGATGGCTGTTCAAAACAGTGGTGCCCGAACGTTTCGTGACCTTGTTCAATCTGTACTCGGTATGTTCCCCGCTTATTTTCTTGATTGGATCTATTGGAAGATGTGGGTGTTAAACATTGCGGCAGAAGCTGTAGTGGCAGCCATTTTTCTTCAATATTGGTTTCCGGATACACCGATTTGGCTGTTAGCCTTTTTTGTTTCAATCGCCGTTACGATCGTAAATCTGTTATCCGTTAAAATATTCGCTGAGACGGAGTATTGGTTAGCCCTGATTAAGATCAGTGTGATCGTTATTTTTATTCTTTCAGGACTTCTGCTTTTATTCGTTTCGTTTGGTGGCCATGTTGCACCAAATTTCACGAACTTAACGGATCAAGGAGGTTTCTTCCCGAACGGTTCAGCTGGTCTTATGACAGCTATGTTAGTGGTGATCTATTCCTATGGTGGAACGGAGATTATCGGTGTAACCTTAGCTGAAACGAAGAATCCAGAAAAAGTAGTACCAAAAGCTGTTCGCAGTACATTAACTCGAATCATAGCCTTTTACTTGTTTCCCTTCTTTATCATTGTTGGCTTAATTCCTTGGGATCAAGTAAATGGCGTGAACGAATCACCTTTTGTTATGGTGTTTCAGATGATTGGAATTCCTGGAGCTGATCATGTCATGAACGGTGTGATTCTTCTTGCGATCATCTCATCCATGAACTCTGGGTTATACGGTTCATCACGTGTGTTGTATACACAAGCCGTAGACGGTCGAGTTCCTCAGATTTTCGCTCGACTTTCATCTAAGAAAGTTCCTTTTGTCGCTATTCTGATGTGTACAGCTTCTCTATATGCAGGTGTACTGATTTCTATATTTGCAGGCGGCAAAACCTTCAACTATCTTATGGGATCACTCGGCTACACGGTATTATTCATATGGATGATTATTGCCTTTGCTCATTTAAAATCAAGAAAACAGAATAAGGAGCTTTCCGGTTATTATGTAAGGTGGTTTCCTTATACAACTTGGGTTGCGATTCTATCTTTATTTGCAATACTAATCGGAATCGTCCTCACAACTTCTGTTATTATCACTGGCGTAACATTAGGTATTTATTTGCTGATAAGCGCAACTTATATGTTTAGAAGAAAATCACTCAATACAAATCAAGAAAAGGTTGCTAGTTAACAAAAGAAAACGCTCTTAACCGAGCGTTTCTTTTACCTTTTAGCATTTGTATTCATCGCTACTTTATTTAACCTTAGTTTATCTACCTTTGCTTCTAGTGAGCGTCTACGAGATAAGAAGATGCATGAAGCAATAATTAACATACCTCCTAGAATTGTTTGACCATCTGGAATCTCTGACCAGAATAAAAAGCCCCAAAAGGCGTTAAAGACGATTCCAATGTAACGGGTAACTTCTACAACGATAACATTTTCATGCGTAAATGCACTTGTTAAGAATAACTGTCCTACTAAAGATACAACTCCGATACAGATCAGATAAAACAGTTCTAATGGTGAAGGTATCACAAATTCGTTCCACATTAAAGGTATACTAACCAACGTTGCTGTAGCGAGAAAATAAAATACGATCTCATAAGAATGATGTCTGCTGCTTAAATAACGAATAGAGGTGGCTGCACAAGCTGCGAAAAAAGCACTTCCTACACCAATTAGCGCATACATGGAATAGGACGAAAACTCCTGTGGTTTTATCAGCAAGAAAGCCCCTGCTAATACGACAGGAAGAATATAAAGAAGCGTTTTCGTTAGCTTTTCTTTTAAAAATAATCCTGCTAAGACTACGGCAAAGATGGGAGACAGATGAGCCAGAATACTCGCATCTGCTAACGGTATTTTAGCGATTGTATAAAAATAGGCTAATAGATACAACGCACCAAAGACTCCTCGAACCATAAGCATTGGTACACCCGTTTTTGAAAAGGCTACCTTTTTCTTTTTCATAATAATAAAGATAATGATTGTGCCTATCAAACTTCTAAAGAATACACTTTCTGAATAAGGGATCGTTAAACTTACTGCCTTAACGAGAGCGTTCATAATACTGAAAATAAAGGAAGACAAAATGGCGAGCCAAACACCGTTTTTCATTGTAATCGCCTCTTTCTTTCCTTCATAATGTTTGTTACTTCTCTCAATGAAGATTCTCTTCTTGCTCCAATTAATGACTCTTTTATTCCTAACAGTGATTCAATCTGCTTACACTCTGATTCAAATTTTTTGATGAGTCTTTTCATCTCATGCATTGGAATTCCTGAATTCTCTGCAAGTCCATAGATCACGATCAATTTTTGATAATCTTCGAACGGTATCCTGGGGACAGTCCACACTCCCTTATTTTCTTCTTCTGCTTTTTTAAAAGGAACTGCTGAGAATTCAAAATATCTCCCCTCATGATCAGGCTCTGAAAATGGGTCGATGAGAATAGAAGCATAGCGTATATAGAGCAGATACTCCTGTTTGACCTCCTCGTATTCTGAAAAATCATCAATGTCCTCTCTTTGGATGCATTCTGTTGGAACTGGATAATTATCGTCATTTAAAAACTGCAATAAATTGATCGGTTTTGCTCCTAATTCATTCATTAATGTAGAAATCTCTTTCCAGAGCCTCACCATAATTCTTATTCTTTGTGGTGTGATGGGACCTTCAGGAAACAACTTATACATATACTTCGTACCATTAGTATGAAGGCCGAATATTTCATTTAAAGTAAATCTATTTAAGAAGAAGGCAGGATGCACATATGTTGTTATATTTCTACATTCCGCATCGAGAGGATGATCGACGATCTCCCCATCGATATTCATTGATTCTAAAAATTCTTGCAGTGTATTTAGCGTACGGCTTTTACGATTTGATGAACCTAGATAAATACGTTTTTTATATGCCTTTGTATGAGCCTTTATAGCAGAATTAAGAGATTTAGTAGCAGCAAAATATGTTGACATGCTGATCACTTCAACTGTTTCTTGTAACAGCAAATTTTTCACGAGATCGTTTGAACCGATGTTTGGAGCTAGCAGAACTATGGTTCTTACGCGCTTTAAATCAGCAGTTTGAAGTGACTCTATTACGTTTGCATAGCTCGTACAGGGAGTTGCAAGAATAACCGTATCCCATTCATCAGATAGTTGAGATACATCATCAAAAAAACAATCCACCTTTGTCGTCAATTCTGCCTCTTTACCCTGAATAGTAAGACCAATTTCAAACTGATTTTGATTCAGTTCTTTTTTAATCTGTTCTGCACGTGCACCAGGCCGATTATACAATCCTATTCTTTCACTAAAGCCTGCATTGAAAAACTGGACAGCTGTTTGAATGGCAGCTGGTCCAACTCCTGCTATTAGGATATTCCCGAGATCTTTTGAACGTTTCGTACCCACGTTTGCATCACTTCCTTTACTTACATTCATGCATTTACCTTCTCTAAGACCATCGTGTCATAGATACCGTCTGTTCGTTTAACGCTCTGCAGTTTCCAGTCTTTCGTTAGGTTCATTTCTAACGGATAGTTAAAGATTGATTTTAATCCGTTTCCGTATCTGAGAATCACTTTTGTATGAGGCTGTAATAAATCCTTTAGTTCATTCAGTACTTCCCGTTTATTTCTGACTAGTGAAGCGATTAAGACATGAGTAGTCATTTTGGCAAAAGGTAGATCGTTTCCAACAGATTTAGAGAATCTAACGTTTTCTTGTAAGCCTGTAATCTCAGAGACTTTTCTTCCCATCTCTACCGCTTCTTCATCAATGTCTATACAATGAACTTCAGCATTCTTCTCACTTGCGATAGTGAGGGCAGAAATGGGAAACGCTCCAGAACCTATAAATAATACTTTAGAGTTCTCATTGATATGTAATTCATCCAATTCATGTTTCACAGTTTGAGAGAGTGTAGTTATGTATTCACTTGCATTCAATTGATGGTTACATGTGCGCACACTTTGGTATTTTTCCATCTCACAAAGAGCTTGTACGGAAGCTTCCCGGAGCTTTTCAGACAGTGACAGAATATCCTTGTCTTTCCCCCATTCCTGCCATCGGTGCAGGTTTATAGGATCTGTCATAAAATGGTGAAGACTATCCAGCTTTACTTTTAATAACTCGTAACACTCATCACATTCTTTGGCAAACTTTGAAAGTTCATTGATCTCATACTCGGTGACTTTCAAAGATAGTAATAATTGAAATCTCTCTTTCACTCGTACCTCCATAAAATATATTGTAAATCGTAATTATTACGATTTGATTTTTATATACTATCATCACTCTACAAAACGAGTCAATAAATAATAAATATAGTCCCAAATTGAATACCCTTATACTTCTCTTCTAGGTAAGAAAAGAGTCAAACACAAAAAAGCACTGCAAGATGCTGCAGTGCCAAAAGTTTAATAGATTTATTTAACCTTAGAGATATTGGAAGGTTTTGATTCTGTTCCTAAGGTATCGATCGATGTTACGTAGTAATAGTACTTTTCTGCATCTTGATCTGTATAATTCTTTCTTTCATGAGCAGAAACACTTCCCACTTGTTCGTATTCTCCGTCTTTCTTTTCACTTCTATAAATTCGATAACCCACAATGTTATCCTTGCGAACCGCGTGCCAAGTTACAAAGCTTCCGTTCACTTCCACATTTTCAGGAGATTCAGGAGGTGTAACTGGTTCTTTAACTTTTTCTTGCTGTAACTCAGCAAAAACAACAAGTCTTTCTTCATGTGTTCCTTCTTCTCGATCAAAAACGCCAGAGCAAGTAATTAGGTTCAAGTTTTGACCACTAGAAGTTTGAAAGATCTCATCAATTGGAGCTGAGTTTCTTTGATAGCTTTTTTGTTTTTTAACCACAAAAGTAAGTGCTGCCCCATTTTTATCCGTTACTATGATTTCATCACCCTGCTCTAGATTCTTAAGATTAAAGAAAATAGCCGGCCCCGTTTTGCTATCAACATGTCCTGCCAAAACTGAGCTACCTCTTCCACCAGGTTTCGCTCCAGGTTCGAACCACCCTACGCTATTGATATCTTCTGGCACCCCCATTTGTCCGTTTTCTAAAATCCCTACCTGTTCGATTGGTGCCTTCACATCGATTGATGGAATCTCAATTTGAACTGGGATGATACCTTTCTTTTCCGCAGATTCTCTTCTTTGAGCTTCAGTCAGCTTTTTCACTTCGGACTTTAAAAGCGTAAACTCTTTTGTTAAAGGGCTCTCATTTGTTTTTGATGCTTGAGTTGTATCTTCCAACTTGGACTTTTTAAGCTCTCCGGTTTGGGATTCATTTTGTAACGGAGATGCTTGAGACGGAAAGATTCCATAATTGTAAGCTGCCAGGACAAAACAAAGCAGACTGCTGATGGAGAGAAAGATGATTTTTTTCATGTGAACAATGCACCTCTTTTATAAAAAAAGAAGAGAGGTTTCCCCCCTCTTCTTATGTGGTTTTATTATTGGTTCGTAGACTTTCTTCTGAATAAGAACAGTGCTGAGACTGCTAATAGTGACCCTAGACCAGTTAGAGCAATCGCAGAAGTAGATGTAGAATCACTTGCTCCACCGAATCCTGTTTTCGGCATATCTGATGGCATTTCACTTCCTGCAAACTTGTCTGGCATCTGAGTTACAATCGCGCCACCTAACGCTTGACCTACACCAAACATATATTTGTATCCTTCACGGAATGAAGCGTATGATGCATCATAATCTCCTGCAACGTATTGATCAAATGTTTGTCTCACTAAGTCTTCATGTGTTTTAATGGCTTTTTCAGCATCAGCAGCTGGCATGTTTTCAGCCGTTGCTGCTCCTAAGAATGCACCGAAGTCCACCGCAAACTGATCAAGTTTTGCTTTTGCTTCTTTCGCTTTTGCCTCATCACCTTCTAGTGTTGCTGCAACGATTTCAGATTGTGCGTTAATATGGTTTCCTTGCCATACCTTTTCAAACTGAGCGGCTCCTTCTTCACCATAGATAGAAGCGATAGCTGCTTTGAAATCAGCTGTATGAGCATCTTCAGCCCAGCTTACAAAATCATAGTCTTTTTTCTGATCAAATCCTTTTTGCATACCTGTTGCAGCTAGTGCAAAGTGTTCTGCGGCTAGGCTGTTTAATGTGGAACGAAGATCTGCAGCTGGTGTATCTGATTTTGTATTCTCAAATTTCTCAGGCATCTGTGTAGTGATTGCTCCTGCTAAAGCATCACTGATTACGTACATGTGTTTATACCCTTCACGGAATGTTTCATTGGCTTCTTTATAATCGCCTTCTACATAATTATCAAACACTTCTAATACTTGAGCTTCGTGCACTTTTACTGCTTCTGTGGCAGCTTCTTTTGGAAGTTTGCCTTCTGTAGCTGTACTTAAGAACGTGGAGAATTCTTCAACGAAATCTGCTACTTCTTTTTCAGCATCTGCTCGAGCATTTTTATCTTTTTCCTTGGCTGCATTTACAAGGTCATCTGTGTAGTTGTTGTGTTCTCTAAAGATTCTCTCGAATTCAGCTGCACCTTCTTCACCATATACAGATGCAATTGCCGGTGTCATATCTAGAGCGTTCTGATCAAGAGCTTTGTTTGCAGCCTCAGCATCTTTCGCTCCATCGTACGATTTGGTCATAGCTGTCACGGCTAAGACAAAGTGTTCAGATAATAGATAATCCAAGTCAACTCTTAACTGAGAAGCTGGTGTGTTCACCGTTGGTTTCTCAGCTGCTTGTACATTTCCAGCAGTAGGAATCAATAAGGATACGCTTAATGCGGGTACGATTAGTTTTTTTAATTTCATAATAAGTTCTCTCCCTTGTCTCTAGAAATTTTTAAGTTAGCTAACTTTCTTATCTAGATAACGGGAGGTTTTTCAGGTTGGATCACTTTTTTCAACTTTTATTTATGACTTTCTAGTTTTGTTACGAAAGTTAGAATGTAATAATACTTAAAAAACCCTATTAAAGCGGGATTTCAAGAACATATAACAGGCAGTTATTTTACTTCTTCAATGATGGATTCACCAGAGCTCCCCTCAGCCCATCTCCATTTTTCATACAATCTGATTCTTCCATCAGTCAAGATTTCAGGCTGCGATATACATGCCCCACCTCTTATTTCATCAGAAGTGTTCACATGATTGTATCTAAAGTTCAAGCTGCCATCTTCTTTACATATTCCGATTAACGTGCCTTTTAAGATTTCTCCACCCGCGTAGGAAGCCGTCACGATGTTTCCCTCTTGTTTGTAGTGAAACGTTGTTTGTGAGGATACTTCACCGTTCGAAGAGTTTTGTATCGACATGAATACTCTTCCGTCATAATTTACCATCTTTCAACCACCTTTTTAGAATATTCACATAACTTAACATAGAAGTTCGTTTTTTCCCAGTAAATGATATTCATTTGATGCTTGGCTAACAGATATATAGTTGGGTTTCATCATCGGAGGGAGTTTACTTCATGTATGATCACTTAAAAAAACTGCAAAAAAAACACCTCAAAAGAGCAAGTGAAGTCTTAACGAATTCGTTTATTGATAATCCGATGTTTGTTTATTTTTTCCCTATCCCGAATAAAAGGAGAAAAATTTTACGTTCTGTCTTCCCTATGGTCCTTCGAATCCTGCAATCTAACGGTTCATTGTATGTAACGTCTGATCATGTAGAAGGACTCTTTTGTGTATCTCAGCACGGAGAGAAAACAAAGATAGGAAAATTAATACTTGCTGCTCTATCATGCGCGTTTCGTCTGCCCGGTGTTTTCATACAACTATCTATGGTAGATTTTTTGAGAAAAGCGAGTCGTTTACAAGCATCCAATAGCAAACTTAACTATTATAAGAAAAACTATGAAAACTTTCTATTGGTCGATTCAGTATGCGTAGATCCACTCCACCGACATCAAGGTCACATGACCGCTATGATGAGTGCCGCTGTTGCAGAAACCAACCAGAAAAGAACCTTTTGTTTGCTTCAAACAGAAACACTGCAAAATGTGAGTATCTATAAGCACTTAGGCTTTTCACTCGTTGAAGAGATCACAAGTGAACATATTCCCTTCTCTACTTTTGTAATGATCTATGATCCATTTGGCTTAACGACAAATAGAGAACTAGATACATAAATGCTAGTTCCCCTGGCTTCATTGCTATCTTTTTCAAAATCAATTAATCATCGTCTTTAAGAAGCTCTTTCATCATCTTCTCTCTATTATTTAAAAAGTACTTAGTTACTTGAAAATGATCTGTGGATTCATAATCTATGGTAGATATCTTTCCATCATCGAAACTTAGTATATCCGCATTCGGATAACCTAATAAGATCGGAGAATGAGTTGCAATAATAAACTGCGTATCACCTTGAGTTGTTAGATCATGAATAATCTTCAAGAAAGTGAGTTGTCTTGAAGGTGAAAGAGCAGCCTCAGGTTCATCTAGTAAATAGATCGCTTTCCCTTTAAAACGGTTCAAAAAAAGAGACAGAAAGGATTCACCATGAGATTGTTTGTGTAGGGAACGCCCTCCATAATCACGGAATCCTGTATTGTCTACTTCTTCAAGATGAGTAGCAAAGCTGTAGAACGATTCTGCGCGTAAAAAGAACCCGTTCGATACTTTCGGCAACCACGAAAGCCGAATAAAATTTCCCAGCTCTGATTCTGAAGCGTACACGTCATACATATTGTTGCGGCCTCCTCCAGCTGTATGAAAGTCACACTTGTCCGCGATCGCTTCTAACACCGTCGACTTCCCTGTTCCGTTCTCTCCCACAAAAAAAGTCACGTTCTTTTCGAGATGTATCTCATCCAGTTTGCTGATCGCAGGAATAGAGAACGGATATTCTTTAAACGATTTAATCTCATCACGCAACAGCTTAATTCTTTTTAAAAACATTAGCATCACCTATTAAAAAGTATAACAAATGAGAGCAGCCGTTCACCGTCTTCAGTCATAATTCGTCCCGACTATACTCGTTAACTGTTATCTGTTATCTGTTATCTATCCAATCTAGAGGATAATCTGTCCAATGTCTGAAATAATCTGTCCGATCTAAAGAGGAATCTGTCCAAACTGGTATGTAATCTGTCCGATTCCAGCTTCACGTCTACTCCAACCCCATTCCCTTTCCAGTAATATCTCAAGATAGCTAATCCTCCAATGACATGATAAACTATTTTCTTGGTTAACCTCTTTTTTTATTATTCATTTAACGAAGTGAACTACTTATAATTTTGGCATTCTTTTAATGCCAAGGAGGACATATATGAGAAAACAAATCATGACTGCTTTATTGCTCGTTACAGTTCTGGCTGCGATGGAAGGTACGATCGTGAGTACGGCTATTCCGCGTATCACGAGTGATCTTTCCGGCATTGAACTTGTAAGTTGGGTCTATGCGGTTTATATGCTGGCCACTGCGGTATCGACTCCAATATACGGAAAGCTCGCTGATCTATTCGGCCGAAAAAAGGTCATTCTTGCAGGGATTGTTCTATTTTTGATCGGATCTGCTTTATGCGGTATTGCCATGTCCATGGAACAACTCATTTTCTATCGAGCGATCCAAGGTCTTGGTGCTGGTGCAGTTATGCCGATAACGATGACCATCATCGGGGATCTGTATGCTGAAGCAAAAGAAAGAGCCAAAGCACAAGGTTGGATTTCAGCTGTGTGGGGAGTTGCTGGTGTTTTAGGACCATTAGCAGGTGGATTTCTTGTTGATACTTTGTCCTGGCGGTATATCTTCTTCTTAAATATACCGTTCGGCCTTCTTGCTTTCTTCATACTTGCAGCGAATTACAAAGAAAATCTTACACAAGGAAAGCCCTATATTGATTATTGGGGAGCTGTTACGTTTTCTCTTGGTACGATCGCCTTTCTTTATGCGCTTTTAACAGGAAGCCAAACACAAGATTGGAGCAACCCTATCCTTATTGGGCTATTTTTAACTGCGATCCTGCTTTATGGGCTTTTTGTTTATATCGAAAAAAGATCACCTGAACCACTTATCCCTCTTAACCTTTTCACCAATAGAAAGGTTTTAATCGTCAACTCACTCACGTTAATCTCTGGTGCTGTTGTTATCTGTATCACGATTTATTTACCGATATGGAGCCAGGGTGTTATGGGAAAAACAGCGACACAAGCAGGTTTTGTTCTCATGCCCCTTCCTGTGATGTGGACAATAGGTTCACTCGTTGCTGGGAATTTAGTAGGACGCTTAAAGGACAATTGGATTATTACTCTTGGTATCAGTGTCGTAAGTGCAGCTTCCTTGATGTTCTATCTGTTAGATGCTCATTCTCCAACTTACTTAATATATGTTGCATCGGGTGTTCTAGGGCTTGGCATGGGGCTTATCACACCTATCTACATGCTTATTATCCAATCTTCTGTACCATCTAATAAACGCGGAGTAGCTGTAGCATCCAATACGTTCACAAACACATTCAGTCAAACACTCGGATCTGCTGTGTTTGGTACAATATTTAACCTAATCACGATCTCTAAGGCTGAAAAAACAGGACAAAATCTTGATCTCAATGCTTCTTTTGACCATGGTGGTGAACTCCCTACCAGCCAATTGGGTCAGCTTCAAGAGATTATAGCTTCTGGAGTTCATGCTATTTATGGAGTGACTCTCTTGTTAACCATCATCGGAATCGGTATATCCTTTCTCCTTTTAAAAGACAGAAATGAGGAAATTGAGTCATCAAAGGTACACTAATGAACCACTGCATAAATCGATCATCCATTTATTTCAAATTGAACAACACATATACCTATGTTACAGTAGGCACATAAGTTAACATTGTTAAGGATTAAAGATATATAATACAACTTCTATGAGACGGCACTTAATAAGAAGTGTCGTCTTTTCATTTACTCTAATACTTAGGAGAATGATAATGGCTAACAACGACAATTATGAGATAGATGAAATGATTAAATATGTAAAAAACTTTAAAGACTCATTTCTTCATGATGAAAAACTAAATTATCTTCAGATTGAAACGATGATCTATCTGCTTGAAAATCATACACAAACCATTACAGAATTAGCCGAAAAAATAGATACTACTCCAGCTTCAACGTCTACTATAATTGATCGGCTTGCAAAAAAAGAGATGGTGGAAAGGCAATATACAGAATCCGATCGAAGAAAAGTATATGTATCCTTAACAGAGACCGGTTCACAAGAGATTAACAGGTTATTGACCAAGAAAAACGAGATTATTTCCTCATCCCTATCGCCGTTAACATCAAAAGAAAAGCTAATCTTTGCAAAACTAAACGAGCTTTTTCAAAAGATTAACGACTAATTGTTCAGACTAGCATCATGAGTATTGAAAAACCTGCTAATCCAGTGATGAACGATATATAGCTGCTTTCCTGATCATCTGGAAGTTCTTCTTTTAGAACGTTTAATATGATACCTCCAGCTAACAAAGCAACTAGTATAGATACGATCAGTTCATGCAAGACCGTGATAGCTCCGATACCCCAACCAATTATTATAGCGGCTGTAAGTAACACTCTTCCATACTTATCATATTTTTGTTTGTGATCCTTCCTAAGACCATGATCATTAGCGACAAAGTGAATGCTCAGTGCCAAAAAGAAGAAGAACATTCCCCATTTTGTCTCGTACTCTTCTCGAATGAGTAAATACCCAATAACAGCATTGTAAAGAAAGAATGATGCCATATGGACCCAGAAGACACCTGAAGAAACAGGTACCTCTTCTGAGTTTGACTGTGCTCCTTGTTTCTTTTTGGAATTCTTAACTAGCCGCTCAAGTCCATAAAAAAGGGCAAGACCGAGCAAGGCAATTAAATAGATATGATCTTCCACATAATGACCAATCCCGTGGTTAAGCCGTTCTCCTACCTTTTGTTGATAGTGACCTAGATCAGGTATAAGATGTAAAAAAACATAAGAAACCGCTACCCCTCCAGCAAAAGATAAAAACTTATTTCGAGGGGAATCATTAATAAAACTTAAGTACTTCGAACTCAAATGAACGAGAGCAAACCCGATTACAAATAGGAAACTCAGCATTGTTTTTGTCATCTCGAAACTCCTCTCTCTATTGATGGTATACATTCAGTTAGTATGTATCTATTTCCCTTTTCGATAAACAATACTATCTACATTTCAGAAAATAGTTAAATATCTCAGTGTACACGTCTATACTTGTCCACAACTTCTTTCATATACTATTAAATCGGATGAGTGAAGGATGTGATAGATATGGAAAAAACAAAAGAATCATATGTGTTCGACGCACAAATGGCTCTGTTCCTGGCAGTGATGTCTTACAAAGCTTATATCGTTCACGATCTTTGTACGATTGAACTACCAAAGCATTACGAGATGAAACGAGAGATTATTACCGATTCAGGTGAAACATTTGGATTTATTGCTGAGTCAGAGGATTCCTTAGTAGTTGCTTTTCGGGGAACAAAGACCATGGATAATGTAAGTTCATATCTGGATGTTTCTCAGATTCCTTATACCTATGTGACGAATAGTGGTTTAACCCACCGTGGAATCACTAAAATTTACAGTACATTTCGTGATTCTCTTCTAGAAGATATCAACCAGCACTATTCAGCTGATAAGAAACTTCTCGTTACAGGTCATAGCCTTGGCGGAAGCCTAGCTGCTTTGTTTACGTTAGATGCAGCCGTTAACACAAACTTTAAGAATCCCATTCTCTATAGTTTTGCAAGTTTACCAATCGCTGATGAGAATTTCACCAAAAAGTTTTATAAAGAAGTAAAAAACAGCATACGTGTAGTCAATGTACACGATGCCATCTCAAATTGTATGACTCCTCTCTTTTTTAAGAATAAGCCTCTTTTAAACCTCCCGATTGGACAAGAATACAAACTTAATTTTAAGAACAGGTTATATAT
This sequence comes from Fictibacillus tiangongensis, assembly GCF_048083785.1. Taxonomy (GTDB): domain Bacteria; phylum Bacillota; class Bacilli; order Bacillales; family Fictibacillaceae; genus Fictibacillus. The sequence continues at coordinate 1,142,806 of NZ_CP182294.1, read as the reverse complement.
CCAAAACCATAGAATTCTCTGTTATATCCACTTCTTAATCAAGCAATACCCCATTGAATACAAAGAACTTCACAAAAAGTATCCAGGTTTTTTTCCCGTTACCTCTTTGTGTGAGTGATTGATTCTATCCGTTTAACACGTGTTAAATGGGTATATTTTTATGTATGAAAGATTTCATATCCAATTCATTTATATACCCTTTCTTTCCTCAATGAAACGCAACTGATCACGAGTTAGTCATTTGGTAACATGAATTGTCATAATCCCCTACTTTCGAGGTGTAAGTCTACTTGAAAAAAATAGAGAATGCGCTTCATGTCTAATTCATCCTTTATTGATAATATATAGAAATCATGAAGGGAAGGGAATTTTACAATGAGAAATCTATTGAGCAAGTTGATACTCTTTTTTGTGGTTATAACTTTTCTATTCGTTCCAACGAAAGTGCAAGCTCATGGACTATTAACAGAAGGCAGTCAGGGTTATGAGGTGTCCATTTTACAAGAAAAACTAAAAGCTCTTGGTTTATTCTATGGACCCGTCACGGGATATTATGGCCCTATTACAGAGAGAGCTGTTGCTAACTTTCAGTATGAAACCAATCTAGCGGCAGATGGCGTTGCCGGTCCTGCTACCTTTTTAATGCTACAAGACGTAGAAAAGATGGCTCGTGTTGTTCATGGTGAGGCGCGGGGCGAATCCTACTTAGGCAAAGTTTCCGTAGCTGCTGTAATATTAAATCGTCTAGAAGATTCCGCTTTCCCCAAAAATGTAAGTGATGTTATTCATCAAACGAACGCTTTTACGGCCGTTCATGATGGACAATATCATCTCCAGCCTTCCCACAATGCTTACCGTGCAGTACTAGATGCGATGAAAGGTTGGGACCCCACTTACGGGTCAGTTTATTATTACAACCCTGAAACTGCAACAGACACGTGGATTTTCTCAAGATCTTCCGTTACGAAAATCGGCAACCATCTTTTTGCGAAGTAAATGTGTGTGTAATAAAATTGATGGGTGAGACAAAGTAGATTTGTCGAAAATCGTTTAAATTAATTTATCCGTGAATATATTGATGATTACCGTGAAATTATTAACGATTACCGTGAAATTAATTGGCATTACCGTGAAATTATTTATTCTTAATTCTTTTTTGCGTTTATGAAGAACAAATATCAATTTCTGTTTGTCTACAGCTTGCATGTAAACAAAAAGGTGTGCCCTTATCCCGCGGCACACCTTTTTTCTATCAGATATTATTGAAATGTTTTACTTACATGGATGAATTCTCGATAACCTGAACGTGTCAGATGATAAGTGTCATCTAACAAACCGTCTCTTATTAAAGAATTGAGTGTTTCTTCTGGAATGACGTCAATCACTTGATCCATACGTTGATTTAGGTCTTCAAGCGATGCGTTCTTAAGAGTGACCGGATTCATCATACGAACGATTCCTTCAATACGAGAATCTCTTTTTTGGAAAAATTGCGGTGTTTTCTTGAACACATTTTGTATACGATCTTTAAATTGATTCAATTCTTGTTTTGTGTTGAAGCTTTCTGTCTCTTTCTCTCTAATTTTCTCGTTAAAGTATGACATTTCTTCTTTGCTTAACTGTGCACGCGAGAACAGTTCGTTATAGATCTGTGTTTTATCCATCTCGATCTTGGCTAGTTCTTCCTCTTTTATGCGCTGTGTTTCCCAGATCTCTTCTTCATCAATTACTTCTTCTTGTTCATTTTCTTCGTTATTCTCTGTTACTTCTTCTACCTCTTCAGGTACAACGATTGTTTCTTCTTTCTCCTCAAAGAGCTCTAATTGCTCTTGATCTGGTTCTTCCGCTACAACAGGTACTGGGGTTGCCTCAAACGACTGAGTCACTCGCTCTTTAGACGTGTATGATTCAATCATCTTCTCTAACTTGCTGACCTTGTTAAAATAGATGAGTGAGATCGTTATAGCGAACAATGAACTAAATACCGAGATAAAGTCTGAAAAGCGGAAAACGAATGGTGCTGTTGCAATCTTATAAAAGATCAGTAGAGCAAACGCACCGATAATAATAATCTTTAACCAGCTTTCACGATTCTTAAATTCTGCTGATTGTTCACTGTTGTTATTATTTTTATTTGATAAATTCTTTAATCGTTTCATATTCTTACCTCTTTCATAGAGATTGTCGTGCAGCTTTTTATTTTAAACGAAATATGTAAAAGTGGAAAGTAAAAGGAACATTTCATCATGTAAGTATCATGTTTCTTACATGCATTTTAACACTTTAGGACATATGTCCTTCCCAACAGATCCACTTCTATTCTTTAATGATTATAGAATTTTTTATTAGGAAGTGATGAGATGAAAGGAATAGTGTTTGCATTTTTAGCTGGTGCTTTTATTACATTGCAAGGGGTCGCGAACGCACGAATCAGCCAAGACATAGGCTCATGGCAGGCAGCAACGATTACTCAATTGACCGGATTTATCGCAGCTGTTCTCATTGTATTGATCGTAAAGGATCAAAAATGGAAACAATTTAAGAAAGTGCGACCTATTTATCTAACTGGAGGGTCATTTGCGGCAGTTGTCATCTATGGCAATATTTACGGAATCCACTCTATAGGCGTAACGCTAACGATCGCCGTGATCTTAATCTCACAGCTAGCGATCACGTTTTCGATCGATGGAAAAGGCTGGTTTGGCGTATTGAAAAAAGAGATGAAGGCTCCACAATTTATTGGGATCGCGATGATGATCGCTGGAGTCGTTATTTTGAAATTTTAAAGCAGAAAGCAAAAGAATGAGATGAGGTGATTGAAAAAAATGAGAGAAATTCACGATACTGAGCTGCTTCAGCACTACATGGAGACTTTTGAAATCAAACCTATCTTAAATGATGAACTTCTACCTTACCTGACTTTGTACAGCTATGATCATGGTGAATTGATCTGTACGCAAGGTGACCCTTATAACCATCTATACTTGTTAGTAAAAGGGAAACTTAAGATTTTCAACACATCGCCTGAAGGCAGAACACTCATTCTTTCATTTAAGACACCTTTGGATGTTGTCGGAGACATTGAATATGTGCAAGGAACGGACTTCATCAATACCGTTGAAGCGGTCTCTGAAGTGCATATGATTGCGATTCATCATCGCTGGTTAAAAAAGTTTGCGAGCGATCATACGCCGCTCTTAAAATTTCTCTTAAACGTGATCACCCAGAAGTTTTATGTAAAATCAAGTTCTTTAAGCTTCAACCTACTATATCCGGTCGAAGTGCGTTTTGCGAGCTACCTTCTGTCGGTTTGCTTTGACGAAGGAGATGCTTTGTATAGTGGCAAACTGAGTACGAGTCACCTTATAGATGCCGCTAACCTAATCGGGACAAGTTATCGCCACTTGAACCGTGTCATCCAGCATCTCTCTAAAGAAGGCCTTGTGGAACGTCATAAAGGTTTTATTGAAGTGAAGAATCGAGAAGGCTTAAGCGAACTAGCTAATCACCGGAATATATACGAAAAATAAAGGAGCGTTCAACATGCTTATCGGTTTACTCTTTGCCATTCTGGCAGGCATACTGGTTGGTCTGCAAAATATTTTTAATACACGGGTCAATGACCACGCAGGAACATGGTCGACCACAGCTCTTGTACTAGGTCTAGGATTTTTAGCATCCATGACGCTTGGTGTTGTTTTTGAAGGAAGAGAATTGTTTGTCCTCAAGAACATGGAAACTTGGTTTTGGTTTAGTGGATTGATCGGTGTGGGCGTTGTTGTTTGTTTAGTTCAAGGCACACGACTGCTCGGTCCAACATTCGCCATATCTATCGTCCTAACGTCACAGCTCGGTTCTGCTCTCATGTGGGATTCGCTCGGGTTGTTCGGTCTAGAGAAAATTCCGTTTACTTCTCAGCAGCTTTTAGGTGTCCTCGTCATCATAGGTGGGGTTATCGTGTTTAAGTTTGGTGGGAGTACCCGTGTAGAACAAAGTAAAGTCTCAAAAATGAATCACACCTTAGAGCAAAGTGCCTCAGTTGAAAGATGATTTACGTATTTCTTACGTAGTCATCTTTTTTAGAATTTTTATTATGGGTTACGGTACGTGATTTTATATTTATTACACGTTCACCGGTAAAATGGAGTTTTTCACCTCTAAATGAAGTTTAACAACCTATAAATGCTTAGATTCAACCGGTGCGTATGAGTTCTTCACCTGAGTTGCACGCTCTTTCACCGCAAACCACTTTTTCACGAAAAAAAACGCCCACCAAAGTGGACGTTTTACATCTTTTAGAGATTATTATTCGTAACTTTTTGCTCCAATATATCTTTCTGACCAATAAGAGCTGTTAAGTTCAGCTGTTGTTACGCCTTTTGAGGAAGAAGCATGTACGAATTGATCGTTTCCGATATAAACTCCGGCATGACTCGGTCCGTCACCTTCTAGATTAAAGAATACGATATCTCCTACTGCTGGTGAATCGACCTTCGTTCCTTCTGCGTAAATATCATCTACGGTACGAGGCAGTTCAACATTTCCTGCTTCATTAAAGATATATTGTAAGTATCCGCTGCAATCAAATCCGTCCGGTGATTCTCCTCCCCACTTATAAGGCGTTCCTTCATACTTCTTAGCCACTTCAACGATTGAAGAATTACTTTCTGATGAATCGATTCCTAACGCTTTAAATGTTTCGTCACCGGCGATGCCATCCACCGTGATTCCTTTATCTGCTTGGAGTTTCTTTACGGCATCTGTTGTGTAGTCACCATAATAATCCGTTGTTTTGCTATATGAAAAATATCCTTTTTTGTCTAACGTTTGTTGGAGGTCTTGTACATCTGAATGCTGCGTCTCAGGTTTCAGCGTTTGATCTCCAAGAGCGGCTTCACCCACTATCGGATTGAACGCCACGACACCTGCTATTGCTAATCCTGCTGCTGTTTTTTTCAAAGTAACATCCCCTTTTCTTATTTAATCTGACCTGTCCCATACTAACAGGTGGAGATGACAGAGACATTGTGAAGGAATTACAGCGGTATAACAATTTTCGACAGAATGTATGATTAATTACACATTGTAATATTTGAAAAATAATGAAGCCTTAAAATCATGGAAGCAACTTTTTGCGCAATGTGGACAAATAGAAGGAAAGATTAGCCGTATTCTGTATAGAGTATATAAAGGGCAAAAAAGGGTAAGGAGGCATCTATTTGGAGTTCCCGTTCATTCTTACTAACTTTTGGGATGCATTGATTGCTATACCCGCCATTATCATCATGATTGAAATCCTCAAGATCTTCTTTCCTTACATCTCTCTTTGGATACCAACGATCGCCTGTTTGCTGGGCTTAATTATATCTGTTTTAATTGCGCATCCGCATAGTCTTTGGACTGGTATCGTTATGGGAATTGTCTATGGAGTCGCTGCAGTAGGATCATACTCAAGCTTTGTTTACGTTATTTATAACTATCGAGATAAGAAGCCCAACAATCCTTATAAATAGTTGAATGCTATGAAAAGTTCGTTTACGTTTAGTACATAACCTAACGAACTTTTTTTATGAGGAGAATAAAATGAACAGAAAAACAGCCATTGTGACTGGCACTTCTAGCGGGTTTGGTATGCACTGTGCAATTGAACTTGCGAAGGCAGGATTCTACGTAATAAGTACGATGCGTGATATCGGTCGTGCAGAATCTCTACTAAAGTTGGCAGACGAAAACAAAGTAAGCGCTCTGATTCATCTTCATGATCTGGATGTGACTTTAACAGAATCTATCCATACCTTTAAAGACTTCATCAAAGAGTTTCATAGCATTGATGTTTTAGTCAATAATGCAGGATTTGCACTTGGCGGTTTTTCGGAAGAACTTTCAATCGATGAATATCGTCTTCAGTTTGAAACAAATGTGTTTGGTGTTATCGCGATTACGCAATCCGTTCTTCCCTTCATGCGAAAAAACAAGAGAGGACGCATCATTAATATGAGCAGCATCTCTGGAAAATTTGGTTTTCCTGGTCTATCACCTTATACGGCATCTAAGCACGCGTTGGAAGGATACAGTGAAAGTTTGCGTATTGAACTGCGACCATTCGGTATAGATGTTGTTCTTATTGAACCTGGATCTTATCAAACAAACATCTGGTCTTCAATCGACAATTTGACGATCGATTCTCATTCTCCTTATTCCTTTTATATGGAGGCACTTCTGAAAAACATGGAAAACAGCAAGGCAGGTCATGGGAACCCTATTGATGTCGCAAAGCTTGTGACTAAACTTGCTATCTCTACAAAAACCCCTAAACTCCGTTACCCAATTGGCAAAGGTGTGAAATTAACAATAGGGCTAAAAAGCATCCTACCTTGGAAGATACTAGAAAGAATAATTACAATGAGATTAGTAGGAAACAAAAAGAGGTAGTCACCCGAGACTGCCTTTTTATGAGGTTCGATCATGGTTGTTCTTGAAGTAAGCATGAAATTGACCCCGAAGCATCTCTTTTAGCACACTCTTCTCTGCTAATTTTTCTTTTTCCTTTTTCATCTCTGTTCTAATTTCATGAGTTTGTACGCCGTCTTCTCGTTTGTTCGCGATCTCAACCAGCTTCTCAATATCAGAAAATGAATATTTCCGTGTCCCTTTTTCAGTACGTTCTGGAAAGAGCAATCTTTTTTCTTCGTAATATCGAATCTGTCTGAATGACAATCCTGTTAACTCACTTACAATACCTATTGAAATAACCTTCTTATCTTTATATGGTGTATTTTCAAAAGACATAGTGCAGCCACTCCTTTGCCCTACCCCCTGCTTTTACTATATCTCAATGAACCTTTCATTCAACAAAGCTGTTAGATTATCTCACTAACGTTTTCAAATCCCTCAAGCTTTAATAAGTGTTACAAAATTTTTAACGCTGATTGAAACTAAAAGAATTTTAACGCGTAATTACTTGTGCATTCTATTCAGTAACATTAAGGAGCCTCTGATGAAGAAGATAATAGTGCTAATCGGAATAGTCATTTTGTTAACCGGCTGTACGGATGATTCAAAGCTACGCACAGATCTTATTTCACCTAAAGAAGCTGGTAACGAGGTACAGTCTTTCTTTGAGACTGCTAAGAAGCAAAATGGCATCCATCTTTATCAAGATAACGACGAAAAAATCTACCTAATGCTAAATGGAGCAAACATCTTACAAGATCAACCCGCGATCACATTCTCTAATTTTAAGGTAAAAGAAGACGGGGACACGCTTAAAGTCTATTATGAGGTAGAGACGGTTGCTGATTATGAAGATAAGAACTTAGAAAATCAACTATTCTTTGAGGTAGAATTAAACAAAGCCTATGAAACCATTCAATTATACAAAAACGGTAAACCTTCAAACTTTGAAATGGTCTTAGGAAACACAAATTAAACATTATTGGGGGAATTAAACATGAATAACCACGAGATCGATTATAAAATTTACGGCGATGACATGCAGTTCGTCGAGGTAGAGTTAGATCCAAAAGAAACGGTGATCGCTGAAGCTGGTGCTTTAATGATGATGGAAGACGGCATCGAGATGGAGACAATCTTCGGGGACGGTTCAGGTGCATCAGGCGGAAGCGGTTTAATGGGTAAACTCTTTAATGCAGGTAAACGCGTTCTGACTGGTGAGAGTCTGTTCATGACAACATTTACGAATGAAGAGCGTGGAAAGAAACATGTTTCATTCGCCTCTCCTTATCCTGGAAAAATCATTCCGATGGACTTAAGTGAGCTCGGCGGTAAAGTGATCTGCCAAAAAGATGCGTTTTTAGCCGCTGCAAAAGGTGTAACAGTCGGAATAGAATTTCAACGTAAAATTGGTGCAGGCTTCTTCGGTGGTGAAGGCTTTATCATGCAGAAGCTTGAAGGCGATGGTATGGCATTCGTTCATGCTGGTGGAACCATTCATAAAAGAGAATTGGCACCTGGCGAAGTACTGCGTGTAGATACAGGTTGCTTGGTCGCGATGACAAGCGGTGTCGATTATAATATCGAGATGGTAAAAGGTGTGAAAACAGCACTTTTTGGTGGTGAGGGCTTGTTCTTTGCCACATTAAGAGGACCGGGAACGGTTTGGATCCAATCACTTCCGTTCAGCCGCCTAGCAAGTCGTGTGTTTGCTGCAGCTCCGCATAGAGGCGGATCGAGCGATGAAGGAAGCATTGCTAAAGGCGTGTTCGGCATGTTGAATGGAGATTGATTAAGAAAATGATCGTTAAACAGATGTTATAGTTTTAAAAAAGAGCAGAATCATCTCCAGTAGATGGTCTCTGCTCTTTTTATAGTTTGATTCGTTTTGCATAAACGACCAACCGTTTCTCATGTTCATTGTTTTTCCTATTATATACACCTGTACAAGTAATAAGGTTCAACCTAGGCTGCTGACTAGGTCCAAATATCACACGCAGAGGTGCTTCGTCTTTTTTATAGGCAACGACCTTTTCCACTTGAAAAGAAACTTTTTCATTTTCTTTTCCATAAACGTGAATGAGGTCGCCTGCTTTCAAGTTCTTTAAATAAAAAAAGACAGCAGGTCCCCTATAATCATCAACGTGACCAGCGATAACAGCATTCCCATTTGCTCCCGGCTTAGCACCCAACTCATACCAGCCAACATCTTCTCCGTTATTTGGCACTTCCATCTGTCCGTCTTTGTTTAGCCCCTGTCCATTTACAGAAGCGCTCACTTTTAAAGTTGGAATCTCAAGTTTTGTTGGAACAATACCAATGGATTCGGTCTTATTTGGCATATCGTTTTTTTCATCATCGTTATTCATGTTCACCATAGAATCAGTTTGTTGACCTGATTTTGTATCTGGTTCTTCTTGAGGTGAAACTTGAATCTTCCTCTGACTATATTCTTGTATATCGTCACTTTCATAGTTATTTCCTGCTGAGCAGCTGCTCAGCAGGAAAATAGTTGTAAATAATAATAGATGTTTACTCATTTTATTGAGCTATACGTTTGCGGTATAGGATAAACGTTAGTGCACCCAATCCAGCTATTGCGATGATTCCAGGTGTATAGTTTGCTGATGACTCTTCAGATGCTCCACCCATACCTGTTTTAGGCATTTCAGATGGCATTACCATTGAGTCTTGCAATACAAGTACTTCGATTTTATCGGCTGTATTGATTGCATAAACGCTGTACACCATATTTGCTTCGAGCTTTGTTCCAGAAAGGTCCAACACTTGCTTACCGTCAGGAGTACGAATCTCTAAATCATACGTATTTGGATCAAGTTCTTTATAATCTGTGAACGCTTTAAATGTAGCACCGCTAAACAGAGCGTCTCCACCGATCAATCCTACATCTACAGTAGGTGCATCAGGAGAAAGATGACCGATACGAACTTTCGCTTTTCCTTCAGTTGCCTGCATAGAATCTTCTGCGACCACTAACTCAATCATTTCTAGCATGTTTGCTGCAGCTACTGTATAAGCTTTACCTGCTTCAACGGTCAAATTTTGTGAGATTACAGCATTATCTTTAGTACCCGCTGCAAAGATTTCCACTTTATGTTCGCCAGCTGGCAATGGCATGTAATCTGTTGCTGCCTTAAACTCCGCACCCTCGACTACTGGTTTTCCATCGACATAAACATCTACTGCTGGTGCATCAGGCGAAGCATGTACAATACGAACCATCGCATCATTAGACTCAGCAAAAACCCCCGTTGCCATCATAGCAACCATAATAACCGCGGCAAGTGCAGACCCAAAAAACTTTTTCATTTCATCTCTCCTCACAAATGGTATACAAACGAATGCACAATAAATGTAATGCGTTTGTATAGGTTATGTACCACTTAAGGTTTAAGCTTAAACCATATTTTTGAAAAATTTACATTTTAGCGGTTAGCCCTGTTTTTCTCCAGAAAAAAAAGCTGTCCCCTTCACTAAGGGAACAACTTCTGATTGCTTTAAAAATATAAGGGATTAATATTAACGAAAATACTGTAAAACCGTCCCTTTGCCTTTATCGACTTCAACTTCTGCATAAGCCCCATTAACAAATGTGATCTGTGGCGGTACATGTCCACAATCCACATTGTAGATGACTGGAATATTCAATTCCTCAGCCATTTCTCTATATACGTCTTCCACTGTGTAATCATTAACTGGTTCATTTGCAGAGCTTCGGCCAAAAAGAATTCCGGAACAATTTTCAAACCAGCCAGCTAACTTCATTTGAACGAGAGATCTTCTTAGATCAGTAGTGTTCATTTCACAGTTTTCTAAGTACCATAAAATCGGTTCACCGTTAATCTTCTGTTGATTAAAATGTGCGACGTCCCCATAAGGTGTTCCGATCAGATGACGAATCGTATCAATACAACCGCCTAGCAGACGCCCAGAAACCGTTTCGGTTCTACCAGAAATCGTTTTCCACTCAGTATCGTCAGTGAGATGAAACACATAAGGTGTTGGTGCGTCGTGTTTCCATTCTTTTTGAAATTTTTTAGAAGACTTCTGAAGAATGGTATCTCCTTCTCTTGTTGAGAGAACTTTTTCCCACATCGCTGTTGTTTCATCAGAGTACTCTCCTCTTAAATCGACGAGATTTGTCCCATGTGCCGTCGCGATTCCTGTTTTCAAGGTGATGGGAAGGAGGAGAGTACTTGTGTCTGAATAACCTAAAATCCACTTGTTCGGTAAATTCGTGAAATCAACATGTTCTAACATTTCGATTAATAGCTCACCACCCCAAGGAGGGATGATTACATCTATCTTTGGATCTCTTACCATCTCATTGAATTCAGCAGCTCGCGTTTTTGCTGGTGCAGACTTCGCCTTACTTTGTGTCCAAACCGTTTCTCCACAAGTTACTTCATATCCTCTCTTCTCCATTTGAAGACAGGCTTGCTTAAACATGTCATGAAGAGGTGATTGAACACCTGAAGAAGGAGCGGTCACTCCGATCGATGCATTATCGTTTAATACTGGATATAAAATCATTTGAACTCATCCTACTTTTTGTATTTTTTCTGTTGTTAAGTAAACTTCCACAAAGTTTGTTAGAGTTCCTTCAATCTTTCGCAATTAGAGGTGGTTCCACTTTGATGACTACTTTCCCTTTCGCTCTTCCCGTTTCTACATATTCAATTGCTTTCTGTGCATCTTCAAAGGGAAAGACTTTATCGATCACGGGTAGGATATCTTCTTTTTCTACCAACTCAGCAATCTTGCTTAACTGTTTTCCGCTTGGTTTCATAAATAGAAAATGGTAGTGAACGTTATGTATTTTTTCAAGCTTTGTTAACTTGCTACTCACAATAGAAAAGATCACTTTTTTGAAGAAGCCCAAGTTGTTTTCTTCTGCAAATGCCTTATTAGGAACCGCTGAAACAGAAACAATCCTTCCTCCAGGTTTTAATACTTCAAATGACTTTTCCAGATAAACCCCACCTAACGTATCAAAGACTGCATCATACCCGTTAAGAACCTTCTCAAAATCTTGTTCTTTGTAATTGATGATCTCGTCAGCTCCTAAAGATTTTACAAGGTCATATCCTTTATCACTCGCTGTAGTCGCTACATAAGCTCCCATTGCTTTGGCAAGTTGGATAGCAAATGTTCCTACCCCACCCGCACCTGCATGCATTAAAATCTTTTGTCCTTCTTTCAATTGAATAACCTCATGAAAAGCTTGCCAAGTTGTTAATCCAACTAACGGAAGTGAAGCACTCTCCACTAAAGATATGTTACTTGGTGCGATGGCCACATCTTCTTCATGAATTGAAATATATTCGGCGAATGTTCCAATGCGGCTCTTTCTTGGTCTGCCAAACACTTTATCTCCAGGTTGAAACAAAGTGACTTTACTTCCTACCTGTTCAACGGTACCTGAAAAATCATTTCCGAGAATTAATGGCATTTTGTAGGATAAAAGCATTTTTACTTTACCATCTCTTATTTTAAAATCTATCGGATTTATACTTGCAGCGTGTATTCGGACTAAAAGATCTTGCTCTCCTAGTTTGGGTTTATCCACTTCTGTATCTTGGAGTGTTACGTCCTTCCCATAGCGTTCGATTATCATTGCTCTCATATGATTCATTAAACCTCCAGCATCTCGCCCATTTCTTTATGATTTTACTATTATGTACAACGAACAAGCTACTCTAAAGGAGCAGCTATCATATTCATATATCGAACAAACTGTTTTGCGGAAGGAGGAAACCCCTTTATGAACAATAATCCCATGAACAATCATCCATATAATCATCAACATCAGCACTCCCTTGACGAATCAAATTATGTGGAGCGTCAGATGGAAGAAGATGAAGCAGGTCCATTTTCACCACCGCCACAACAATTTGCACAAAGCCAGATTCCACAGCCTTTTTTCACTCAAACTTTCCAGCCTCCTCAAATACGTGCCCGATTGTGCAGCTGTTTAGGAAACTGGGGCCTTTTAGGTCTTCGTAGTCCAGGTCAGTTTGGTCGTGACTTTTGGTTCTTCCCAGTAGCCATTCGCCAAAACAGCGTAACCGGCTATATATGGGTTGGCGGTCGCCGCCAGCGTGTAAGATACGGATTCTCACAAATTCGAAATTTCATTTGTACGGGTTGATATAGTAGCTTATGTGTACTCATGCAATCTTCTTATACTTGCTGCTATGAAAAAAATATCCTTTCTGCTTGTGAAAAAAACCGCTCCCATTGGGAACGGTTTTTCTATTCTTTGTTTTATAATAGATCACCAAGGATATCATCTAAGATTCCTTCGTCATCATGTTGATCTTCTTCCCATTGGTCATGGTCATTACCATCAAGAATGTTATCTAGATCCAGGCTGGCATCTAAGTTCAAGTCTAAGGAAGCTCTGTCCTCATCACTCCAACCATTATCTTTTGCCCACTCTCGAATCTCAGTTTCTGTCATTCCTTCTGCTTTTGCCCACGCTTGAAGATCTGACATCTCCCAGTGATTTGCTTCTGCCCAAGCTGCAAATTCACCTGAAGTAACAGTTTCATTATTTTCAATCGCAGCGTTGAGCTTCGTGCTAAGATCTACAGTGGTGCTGTCATCGTGAGCAAAGGCCGCAGTACCTCCACCTAATAGCAATCCGAAAGCTAGTCCTGTACTTGCAAATTTCTTCATCATGATTCATCACACTCCTGTAATTTTTTTGTCTTGCACTAAGCTAACGAAGAGGATGTCGAATCAGATCATTTTTTTGCGAATATGAGTAGAAAGACTTATGATCCTTCAAATATTTAGGTGGTGCCAAACAGTTATAGAAGTAAAAGAATTAAACCAAATTTTTTTGTTGAGAATTACGTTTCTTTTGAATAATAAATGCAACAATACCTATGAGTATCGAAATGCCGACACTAACATATAGACCTGGACGGATGGTTTCTTCAAAACAGGTACCCGTAACGGCTAAAGTGATCAACACGATTGCCACGATTGACATCAGCTTCACCCACATAGATTGTTTTAAGATTTTCAGTGAAGACAGTATGATAAATAACCAGTTGAATAAGAGTAAAATTCCAGCTGCTGTTGTAATGTACTCATAGATCCGTCCTGGGAGAAGAAGAGCTGTGATGATACTCGCTAAAAGTCCACCTGCTCCTAAACCCATTGCGGGAAGCGGAAGTTTTTTAAATTTCACTGTTCTCGCAAAGATGTTAGGAGCATCTCCATCTTCTGCAAGCGTCCTTAACAGGTTTGTCACTCCAAAGAGTGCTGCTGCCATCGCAGAGAACCCAGCTATAATGATCGCTCCATTAAATACATGCGGAAAGAAACTTAAATGATACCTTTCCATCGCCGTAACAAACGGACTTTCTTTGTGATCAAATGTTTCTAAAGCTACGGTAGTCACTGCCAGTCCGATTGATAGGACATAGATGATGGTAAGTATAAAAAGCATGATCGTACCTGCTTTTGAAGCATCTTCTGTCCTTTTCAGTTGCATCGCCATCATACCGATCACTTCTATTCCGCCAAAGGCATAAAACGCATAAATGAGGGACGACCAAAAACCTTTAAGCCCTCCTGTAAAAAAACCGTTGAACGAATTCGGTATTTCAAGATCATAGTTCTTTCCATCAACAAAACCGATAAGTCCTGCTATCGCTAAAATAATGAACATCACAATAGCTGCTACTTTTATGACAGCCAATAAGTTTTCAACTTGATCAAATTTCTTCGTCCCTGCTAATACCACAATTATAGCTAAAACGGCATAAAAAGCTGCAAAGATCCAAAGTGGAACATGCGGCAACCAAAATTGAGAAAGAATGGAGAGCGCAGTAAGTTGGCTGCCCATGATCAAAATACTTGAAACCCAATAGTTCCAGCCACAGCTAAATCCCGCCCATCTTCCATAGGCATGGGTGGCATAATAGCAAAACGATCCTTTTTGAGGATTTGATGCTGTCATCTTGGCTAATAACTGAAATACGATGTATGTTCCAATAGCAGCCAATAAAAAGGAAAAGACGATTGAAGGACCGGTCAGCTGAATTCCGATTGTGGATCCTAAAAAATAGCCTGTTCCAATTGTACATCCTACTCCAACAAGAGAAAGCTGCCACCAAGCCATGTTTTTTGCTTCTGATTGTTCTAGATTAGGTTGAACCGGTGCACTACAATTGGTTTTCTTCACAATAATACCCTCCTGCTTTACAGGTATTATTGTTTATCTTAAGCGGTTGAATATTCATTAACTAAGGAAAAAAACAGCTTTTAAATTGCTAAAAGCTGTTTTTACGATAAAAGAAACGAGATACCTTTATACCCAAAATAAAAACCGAATCCGATCAATGATAATCCTGATAACTTCGAGATCCATTCTAATATGCGGTCGGCCAGCATCTTACGAAAACTGCTTGATACGATTGCCATTGTGAAATCCCATAATAGAATTCCAAAAAAAATGGCAGCACTATAGAGAAGTAGATTTTCTAACGAATATTTCGTTGCTGTTTCTGCGAGTATAGAACCGTATATTCCTAACCAAAATAAGATAGTAAGAGGATTGGTAAGTGACATAAGAAAACCCGCCATAAAACTTCTGCTGTTATGTACGGTGTAATCTTGTTGATTACTCTTTTTGTCTGCTGTGGCTCTTTTGAATGTCTCAATTCCCGTATACAGAAGAACAAAACTGCCAAAAAGCCAAAGAAATGTTTTGATGAATGGTGTATTAATATAGCTGACAAGTCCCATGTAAACCATAAGCATATACAGTGCGTCTGCAACAGTTGCACCTAATCCAACCATCCAAGCTTGCCAAAATCCGTATTTGATTCCGCGGTCCATCTGTGCAGCATTGACCGGACCGATCGGAGCAGCAAGAGATAAACCTAATAGTACGTATTTTACAAATAAAATCATCGGAGACCTCCACGGATAAGATGGACAACTCATACCTGTCTTCATCTTATTCGAAAGGAATCTTAATCAGACCTAAAAATCTAATAGTGAATGGGAGTTCATACAAATGGATCATCAGTTAAGCCCTAAGGTTCAAGAGGCACTCGACCATGTAAAACGTGCCGATGAGGCCATGATCGAAGCACAAGCAAATCAAACACCATCCTGTTTTCAAAAAGCGAAGCTATGGCTCGAAACTGCTCAACAATCCGTACATAACACAGGTGAAGGATTGTCAGAAGATGAAAAAAAACAGCTTCACCATGCTAAAGAATATTTAAGACACTTACATGAAACACAAGCTGCTCTTCAAGAAACTAGATACGAGTAACGATAAATCCCTCATGAAAGCATCATGAGGGATCTTTATGTTAGGCAAATAAATTTCGGATAAATCCTGCTTGATTGACCGTTTCAGTTTTCACATCAACATTAAGTTTGCGAATGTTATCACAATAAATGTGAAGTCTTTTTGCTTTATCTGCGTTTAGATAAGAGGCGTAGTTGTCCAGCTTATCTACTTCGCGTAATACGTCTTCCTTTGTGTCTGCTTTCTCGATCCTGCTGCAGCACGAGCTGATCTGGTCATAAACAGACATGCTAGCCACCTCCTTTATGTTTTGTTTAATAATTCCCTTCTCCAAAATTTTTAAAACTGAGACCTATGAACTGTTAAGTCGTTTAACAATATTTCCTATGATTTTTTTGCTAGACTTTGATTACATCTTTTTAAAAGGAGCACAACAAAGTATAAGATTTTAGAACTGCGTTCTAGGACCGTTATATCGCAGCGCTTAAAGGTTAATGGTCAATATAAAAAAGAGAGAATCACTCTCCCTTTTATAAAAAATATTTAAGAAATTACTGGTGGCAACGTTCGACCTGTTTCCAGGAATGTTTTCAAGTTGCTCAATATCGCTGGCCAGCCGTTATTATATCCGACGAACGTATCCTCATCCTCTACGAGATCTTCATTCTTTAAATTCTCGTGACGGAGTGTCAATCTCACTGTACCGTTCAATTCCTTTAGAAGAAAAGTCGCAATAGTAGGCTCTTGCCTCTCTTCTTCATCCCACTTATTGATCCATGTAAAGGAAAGTTTCTTTTCTGGCTCACACGTTAAGATTTCTCCCCAATCAGTAACCTTACTGCCGCGTGAATACGTAATCCGTGAACCTTCTTTCCATTTTGAATCCACTCGACTACCGAAGAAGTATTGTTCTGTTAAATCTCCGTTTGTCAGAGCCTCCCACAATTTCTTAGTAGTAGTCTCAATGTAAGTAACATATATAAACTTTAGACTCTCCACATTCAAGCCCCCTCAATGAACACCTTTTTTGGAATCCCAGTTCCCATTAGATTTTCTTATCTCTATGATCTGCCCGATATGATAGGCATTATGGATGTTTACATTGGCAAGCACAGAATACCAAGGATCGTGACGGTCTTCATGAGCAGAACTTTCAAAAAAACTATCTTCTGCTTCGTTTATTACCGACGCCCACTCCGTTAGTATAGCAAACAATTGATTCTTAGCTGTTTCCCAGTCCTGACTGTTTTCGTTCTCAAACGTCTCATCATTGCTTTCAATCTTTTGCTGGGGCGAATTTCCTTTAAACCTCTGTAAGTAGCGTTCGTTCCAGAAAATCAAGTGGTTGACGATCTCCCATATAGAGTTGCTATCTCCTGTTTTTTCTCTAGCTTGTTCAGCCGTAAGTCCTTCAAGTGCTCGATCAATTGGCACGAACCAGTTAGGTTCATTATGGTTAGCTGCCATCTGACTCAATAGAATTGTTTTTTGATTCATACAAAAACCTCCTCATACAGAACTGTTTACGAATATACATTCTGCACAAGAAGGTTGGATTCCTTTAATATCTTTAAATTTTTTGTTTCAAATCTAGTTCTGTTAACTGTACGCGACGACCTTCTTTACTTGAGATTGCAGCTGCTTCATTTATGGCCGTTAAATTTACGATATCATCTCTTGAAATTGATGACTTTGTACCTTTTTCAATGGTATCAACCCAATGCTCCATATTAGAATAAATCGGATTCGGCAGGTCCGGGTTTACCCAGTCTTCTGTGTTAAGGTGCTTGCTTTTAATCCTTACATCTTGTCCTTCTATCATGATTGTACCTTCCGTACCGTAAAGTTCAAGTTGCTGTGGACTTCCATAAGATAAGAAGCCCGTCTCAATCATACCCATAGCACCTGATTCATACTCCACCATAACTACAGCGTTATCATCTACACCTAAATTGTATAATTCATTTAGTTTACCGCTTACTGCTTTTACTTTCCCGCCTAAACGATTCGTTAAATAGATCGGGTGTGCCCCAAGGTCGATCAGCGCACCTCCGCCACACTCTTCTTTATTATAAAAGTGCGGTGGAAGCCATCCTTTTGGATTTTCTTCTGTAGGTACAGATCCGTTATGTGCAACACGGCATCTGATGTATGTAACATCCCCAAGGAGTCCTTTGTCCAAAGCTTGTTGGGCATAGAGATAAAAGCTTTCTGTCAGTCTTGGTAGATTGACCATTAATTGCACGTTATTTCTATCTACGGCCTCTAAGATTTCTTCGCACTCTTTTACAGTAAAAGCGAGGACTTTTTCAGTGAAAATGTGTTTCCCATGGTTCGCAGCAGCAATAATTATCTCTTTATGACGGTTTGTAGCTGTAGTAACGATTACTCCGTCGATGTTCGAATCATCTAGCACATTCTGTAGTTCCGCTTCATACGATACCCCTAATTCTTCGGCCCACTGGGTACCTCTCTCTTGGTTTTCATCCCAAACCGTTTTTATAGTGATCGCTTCATTTTCCATTGCATCTCGTGCGTAATCAACCGCATGCACGTGCCATTTACTAAGTAGAGCTACATTCATTACCTTCATCACTCCTCAAGCTAGATTTACCTTCATTATACAGAACCGCTATTAAAAGTTTTATATTTTTGGTTATACATCAAAGCTAGTAGAATCTTCTCGCAGAATAATAACATGTAAAGTGGAAGAGCTTCCAGTCGCCCATACAATTTTTTTGGAATGCTATTAGCGGTTCCGATTAATATAAACAAAAAAACCGTACTGAGAGGAAAATCATATTGATTCAGAGTGTTTTATAGTACAATACGGTCGTATCTAATCCACCTTTATCATTCTTAGCGAAAAAGGGTATTCTCCCCGCCTCTTGAAAACCACAAGATTGATAAAGTAGATTTGACGGATCGCCTTCTCTTGTATCTAAGACAAGCAGCGACAGCCCAAGTTCTTTTGCTTTTTGTTCGGCGTGAAATATCAGCTTTCGTCCGATTCCTTTTTGTCTGAACGCTGGGTGTGTCATCAGCTTAGCTATCTCTGCTCTATGCGTGCCAT
Source organism: Fictibacillus tiangongensis (assembly GCF_048083785.1). Lineage (GTDB taxonomy): Bacteria > Bacillota > Bacilli > Bacillales > Fictibacillaceae > Fictibacillus. Next base: position 1,123,979 of record NZ_CP182294.1, on the reverse strand, counting down.
TCGGTTTTTTGCACAAGTGAAGCTGAATGGTCGCTGCAATCGCACCCTCTATTTTTGCAACCCAAAACATGATGTCAGGGCTCACACAGCTTTTCCAAAAGGCATCAGCATCTTGTTTTTTTAGCGGAGGCAAAAATCCGATGGAGGCTCCTTCATCTACTACTTTTATTAATAGATCAGACAGCTCGTCTGTACATTCGTCGACATTCCGTATTTCAACAATTTCCATCCACGTTACTCCCAACTTTTGTTTTTGATTTATTCTAATACTCTTTTTCATTGAAAAGAAAGGGTTTTTGTCGAAAATCGGATAAAATATTTTATGCGTGAAATTATGAATGTTATCCGTGAAATTATTAGCGCTATCCGTGAATATATCCGAAATTACCGTGAAATTATTCAAGGATGTTTAAATTTTAATGCAAGAAGTACGCTCGATATGAACATTGTTGATTTGATAGTACACATGTAAAATACATCTCTTGAAGAAAGGCTAAATCATGTTAGCCGGCATCAATTTAGATTGTTTTTAACCATGCATCTTGCCATGATGGTGCCATCTGGTGTCAATATAATTTTGTTATAATTAGAAAAAAAGGAACGATAATGTCTTCGTTCCTTTTTCCTATCTACTATTAATTAGCTGTACATACTTTATTTCTGCCTGTTCTCTTCGCTTCATACAATGCTTTGTCTGCGTCTTTAATCATCAAACTTCCATTCGTTGTTGTTTCTGGAAAGTTAGATAACCCAACAGAAACCGTGATGTTCACTTCCGTTCCACTGTTTAAGAGAAAAGCATGCTGTTCGACTGTTGATCTAATTCTCTCCGCGATTTTTTTTGATTGATCCAATGTACTGTCTAGGAGCAATACTGTAAATTCTTCTCCGCCGTTCCTACTCACGATATCGGTTGGTCTTGCGCATGACCTTAAAATTAACCCTAGATCTTTTAAGACAACATCACCTTCTGAGTGTCCAAACGTATCATTGATTTTCTTAAAGAAATCAATATCAATATAAAGCAAAGATAGCTTTTTCTTCTTTTCAAGATCTGCCATACAACGGTTAAATACTTCATCAAATTTCCTTACATTGTTCAGCCCCGTCAACGGATCGATTGTAGACTCTGCTTTATACTTATCAAACATCATCTGACTCTTAAATAAAATTAGTAATACTTGGAACGCTACATAACCGGAGAGAAAGGATACGAACCAATATACAGGAATTAAGTATAGCAGCAACTGTTGGTCTTCAATCAGATAGAAAAATAATAGAGTTGTTAGTAGATTAGCAAAAGTGAGCATCGACCATTTTTTTATCTGATGGCTTAAGTTTGTTCTTGTTATTACGATTGCAAACAATGTAATAGCGATCATCAACAAACCTGAAGTGTAAGATGAGATGTTGATCCCAATAAAAAAACGTCCTGCAATAACCAAAGCCATTCCTGCTAAAGCTGGCACTGCTCCACCAAAATAGGCTAGTAGAATAATCGGGATATGTCGAAGATCGATCAAAGTTGTACCAATTGGAATGCTGTACTGCATGAGGATATTACTGAACAATCCTCCCGCCACTCCTGTCGTAAGCTTCTTCTTAATCGAAGAACTCATTCTAAGTGGTGGATCTTTCTTAATTTGGGTATACAGAAATAATAGTGCGACTAAAATTGCAAGATTAGCAAAAAGCTGTTTAACAATTATCATTTTTATCACCATCTAGTAAAGTACCATATAACGCATCCAAAAACTAACATAATTTCCAACTTTTTTGTTGCATTTATCTTTTTTCCTACAAACATACAAATCATTGGCACTATCTACATCGTACTTATATGATTAAGAAAATTACTCATCAATCTAACTGGAGTGTTCATTTTGACAAAGCTTTTATTAATCGGTGGTGGACATGCCCATCTTTCCATACTACGCAGTCTTTTACATGAAGAAATTAGTGATTTAGAAGTTACACTTATTACATCGTCCAAATTTCAATATTATTCAGGAATGTTTTCGGGATTTACAGAAGGCCAATATGATGAAGATGAAATTCGAATCGATTTAGAGTCTTTATGCTCTCGAGCTTCTGTCTCGTTTATAGAGGACACCATCATCTCTTTTGACCCCATGCAGAAAGTGTTGTTGGGATTTTCAGGCGGAATCTATTCTTTTGATGTAATTTCTTTCGATATTGAACCTTGGTCCTCTTCAGAACTCATTTCCACGTCAGAATTGATTCCTAAACATCATCTATTAGATAAGTTAAAGAAAGTACGCACAAGTGATTCTCCAGTAATCATTGGTAATGCAGCTGAAGCGATTGAAATGGCTCTTTCAATAACATCTTGGAGAAAGAAATATAATATGAGCAAGACCGTAACCCTCATAAGTTCATCTTCACTTCTTCACTCCTTTGGGGGTAAAGCGACGAAAAAGATTAAAGAGATCGCTCATCATCAAAATCTTGAAATCTATGAAAATGAACAAGTGAACGATGTAAACGATAATTATATAATGACTGATAAATGTACGAAGGTGAAATATACTAGCATCCTACCTATTACAGGACCTAAAGCTAGTTCTCTTTTTAAACAAGCATTATTACCCGTTGATTCTGATGGATTTCTACTTGTTGAAGACACACTGCAAAACGTCGAGTACCCCTATGTGTTCGGAGCCGGCAACTGTGTGACGATTTCAGAGTATCCAGAACTAGTGAAGAGGGATGTACATGCTATGAAACAAGGACCTATCCTATTGAAAAATATAAAACGTTTTATATCAGGTCGATCACTAGAACGTTTCAAGCCAAGGAGAAATCCTTATTCCTTACTTTCAACTGGTGAGCATCAAGGACTGTTTATTTACAAAAATATGACTCTTCATGGAAAATGGGTATGGAACATGAAGCACATTATCAATCAAAGGTTTATAAAGAATCATGTCTTGTAACGAGAATTCAATTCCAATTCTTGTTCAGACCGTTTTTTCAAAATGCTAAACTACAAAAAGAGGTCCTTTTATATGGGACCTCTTTTCTTGTTAACACAAGTTTATTAAGCTTTTATCGCATGAACACCTTGAGTAGCCATAAACTCTTCAATTTCCTCTACTTCACGGAAAATATCTTTGGATAAGTTTTCGAATCCATCTTCTGTTACCAAGATGTCATCCTCAATTCGAATACCGATCGCTTCTTCCTCGATATAAAGTCCAGGTTCTATCGTTATGACCATTCCAGGCTCTAAAATGCGGTCTTTGTAAGAACCAACATCATGTGTATCAAGTCCCAGGAAATGGCTCACACCATGATAATAATAGTTAGAGATCTCATTATCATTTTGAATCAAACCGATACGTCTGCACTCTTCTGCTAACACTTTTTTCGTATGATTATTAAGTTCAGCAAAGGCAAGACCTGGCTTAATGATAGCCGTCGTTTCTTTTAGCGCTTTAAGTACGATATTGTAGAGAACCTTTTGACGTTCTGTAAACTTCCCATCTACCGGGAACGTATAACTGATATCCGCGTTATAATAATCCTTTTGTGCTCCTAGATCGAGAAGAACGAGCTCACCGGGATTCGTCTGCGCGCTATTATGCTCATAATGTAGAATCGTAGCGTTCTTTCCGCTAGCCGTAATCGTCTTAAATGCGAAATCACGCACACCGTTTGATTTTAAAGTAAAGTCAAAATGTGCTTCGAGCTGATATTCTTTCATTCCAGCTTTCGCGTGTTTCAGCACATTATAGATTCCTTCTTTCGTAATGGAAATCGCTTCTTTAATCTTTTGAATCTCTTCTGTCGTCTTGAACACACGCAGTTCAGTAACTTCAGGATATACATTGTGAATCGTCACATGCGGATAATGTTCTCGAATATGTTTTGCGAATTGTGATGTTTCAGATGGGGCACCCGTCCATCCACGGCGTTCTAGATCTAAACAAACATGAAGAGCTTGATTTGTAAAGAATTGACTGGCCACAAACGTCTCGAAGCTATCCACATATTTGATATCTTTTATCCCTGATTGATGCTCTGCTTCCTCTTTAGATACGGTTTTCCCGACCCACTTTTCCATGACTGGATCAGCTTTTTCGATAAAAAGTGTTTCTTCAAATTTATCACCGCTCTTTTTTAGCACGAGGATCACGTTCTGTTCGGAGATCCCAGATAGACAGTAAAAGTTTCGGTTTGGTGTGAATGGATATTGTTCATCTGCTGATTTTTGCGGAGCTTTCCCTGCAAAAAGAATCGTTAATGATTCATTCGGCACAAGTTCTTTTAATCTGCTACGATTACGTTCAAAAAAATAAGACTCCATATGAATCCTCCTTAAATAGGTTAATAAAAGCGACTAGTTAGTTTATTTATATATATATAGTATAAAGATTTTTTGATAGCATTAACAGCTTTTTTCAGAATTTTATAAATGTGGTTAAGAAATTTATTCTAATAGGTATCTAACAAATGTTCTTCAATAAAAGAGTTGATCTGTTTGTGTTGAACATACTCCCGGATATGATTTTGTACTCTAGGATACAAAACGATATGTTCCAAATCCTCTAGAGGAATCCACTTCACACCTGTTTGGTTGGGATCGGGCTTATCCGGTAATCTAGGTTCGGAGTCTCCTCTACGAGTGCACTCAAACATGAGTCCTAGTGAATGTGTTGTTCCGTATCTATTATCAGTCAGATGTGGTGCATACTCATAAGTGAATGCAAGTGGACCGACATTTACTTCGATTGATGCCTCTTCTCTCGCTTCGCGTTTTGCTGCTTCTTTTACAGATTCATTTGCTTCAACACCACCTGCTGGTAAATTATAATGAAGTCCGTTCTCATCATGAAACTCGATTAACAGGATAGCATCGTTCTCAATAATCAAAGCCCCTGCTTTAACACGAATAGGATAGCTCATTTACACAACATCCATATTCTTTAGCACCATTTCAACTACAGGTCTAGAAACATCATCAAAATATCGATCATCTTTTAGATCAATCCATCGTACGTCAAGTATGTCTTCATCATCTTCAATAGAAAGGGTCCCTGAGATCAGTTCACAAAGGAATGTTTGTTTCTCTTTACTCTGAAACAGGGATTTTATTAATTTTACGGTATAGCCTGTTTCCTCCATTACTTCTCGTATGCATGCTTGTTCGAAGGTTTCACTGTCTTCAACTCCACCCCCTGGAAAGTTCCAGACAATTTCCCCACGTTTCACTTTTTGCTGTACTAACAGAATCTTTCCTTCACGAATGACAACACCTTGCGCTAACAAATTCTACTCCCCCTAGTGACAGATAAAAGCTAACCAAAAGATATTGGTTAGCTTAATAGTTAATCTTTCTGCTCAAACAACTGCACAAGTTCAATGATGACTTGAGTCGCTTTGATCATATTATCGACAGATATATATTCGTGACGACCGTGGTAGTTTTCTCCGCCCGTAAAGATGTTCGGAGTCGGAAGGCCCATAAATGATAGTTGAGATCCGTCTGTCCCCCCGCGGATTGGTTTGATATTCGGTTCGATATCGAGCTTTTTCATTGCTTCAGAAGCGAGATCAACAATCTCTTTAACCGGTTCAATCTTTTCTTTCATATTATAATACGTGTCGTTCATTTCTAACTGAACCTTATCTTGGCCATATTTTTCACGCATTTCATCCACGATCTCTTGCATTCTATCTTTTCTCTTTTGGAAAAGTTCCTTGTCATGGTCGCGGATGATGTAATACATGTCTGTTTGTTCTACATCACCTTTCAGACCGATCAAGTGATAGAACCCTTCATAGCCTTCTGTGTGCTCAGGCGCCTCTTCAATAGGGAGTTTACTGTTTAATTCCATAGCAATTTTTGCCGCATTCACCATCTTGTTTTTTGCAGAACCGGGATGAATATTTTTTCCTAAGATACGAATTCTAGCATCAGCTGCGTTAAAGCTCTCATATTCTAATTCACCTAAAGGTCCGCCATCCATCGTATAAGCATACTTTGCTCCGAATGCAGCCACATCAAATTTATGAGGACCGCGTCCGATCTCTTCATCGGGAGTGAAAGCCACTCTTATTTTCCCATGCTTAATTTCTGGGTGTTCGATCAAGTACTTCATCGCTGTCATGATTTCAGCGATGCCTGCCTTATTATCAGCACCAAGCAATGTTGTTCCGTCCGTTGTAATCAATGTATGCCCCTTATAATCTTGTAAACTAGGAAAGTCTTTTGGAGACAATTCGATATGTAAGTCTTTGTTTAAGATAATCGTTTCTCCGTCATAGTTTTCGACGATCTGCGGTTTAACGTTCGTTCCTGTAAAATCAGTAGCTGTATCCACGTGTGCAAGAAACCCAATGACCGGAATTTCTTTGTCGGAATTAGATGGTAATGTTGCCATAACATAGCCGTTATCGTCGACAGTTACTTCCTCCATACCAATTGCTTTTAACTCTTCAACAAGCATGTTAGCTAGCGTCCACTGACCCTTTGTTGATGGAGTCGTGTCACTACTTCCATCAGATTGTGTATCTACTTTTACGTATGTAATAAAACGATCCATTATTTCCTGTTTCAATTTTCAATCAACTCCTATTGTTTTGCTTTATGATAGCATGTTTTACAAAACATTACATATTGCTAGATTATTAAAAAATGTACGCTTTCACATGTCTTGATGTCTAATCAACTTGTCCTTTTTCTGCATATGATGTATTACCAGCACCAAACAAAGGTGTTGTGAAAATAATGGGGTGATTTTAATGGGTTGTTGGAAAAAAGACAAATGTGAGTCTTCTTCAAGCTATATCTATCTAAAATGTAAGCGTTGCAAGAAAAAGAAGAAGAAAAGCTGCGGCTGTCATAAAAAACATTAATTAAAAGAAGGAGTCCAGTGTTGGGCTCCTTTTCAACTATCCTTTTATTTAGAACCTAGACCAAAAGCAATTCCGATCGCAACGCCTATTCCTATACCTAATCCAATGTTATCGAGCGCTATCCCAATCGCTATACCAACGGCAATTCCGATCGCCATTTCACTTCCCTTAAACTTGCTGCGTTTTTTCATAATCGGCTCACCTCCTTTAAAAATAAGGAACCCGAGAGCACGCTTAAATACTAAGATATAGTTCTCCAGATTATAGAACTATTCTTGAGGATACGTTTTTAATAAAAACTCAATTGACTTGTTAATCAGTTTTTTTAAGATCTCCTCATCCACATCAGCTAGTTTATTAATGTATACACATGCAGCACCCGTTGTATGTTTGCCGAAGTGTTTAAGCAGCTCAGTACGATCCGGGTCTCCTGGGGCAAAATACAGACTTATCTTTGCTTTTCTTGGTGAGAATCCAACAAGTGGTGCATCCCCTTCATGTCCTGTCTTGTATTTGTAATGATACGAGCCGAATCCGATAATACTCGGCCCCCACATCTTCGCTTCAAAACCAGTCGTTTCCGCAAAGATATCTAACAACTTATAAGCATCTTCTCTCTTTTTTGGACTATCTACATTCTCGATAAACTCAACAACACTCTGTTCGGTTTCTTTTGTCTTTTGCTCGTACATAATTAGCTCCTTTTTTCATATGAAATTTTAAAAGTGAAAGCTTCTGTATCTTAACCTTCTACATACTTAGCAAATCCCCTTTCAATTTCCTGATTGTAAAGTGTTACATATGATTGTATACTACTAATTGAGAATGATAATCAATATTAGAAGTTCCAAGAAGGAGCGAACATTATGTATCAACATAACGTTTTTGATGTGACCATTATCGGCGGAGGTCCAGCAGGCCTTTATTCAGCTTTTTACAGTGGTCTTCGAGAAATGAAGACCAAAATTATAGAGTTTCAATCGCAGTTAGGCGGTAAGATACATGTCTATCCAGAAAAGATGATTTGGGATGTTGGAGGACATACCCCTCTTCCAGGTGCAAAACTTATTGAAAAACTTGTTGAGCAAGGACTTACGTTTAATCCTGAAGTAGTACTGAATGAAAAAGTAGAATCAATTTCACAAGATGAGAATGGTATTTTTATTTTGCAGGGATCTTCCGGTGAGCAGCACTTTACTAAAACTGTTATCGTTGCAGTTGGAAGCGGTATCTTAAATCCTCAGCGATTAGATATTGAAGGAGCTGAACGGTTTGAAGTGTCAAACTTAAACTATACCGTTAAATCTCTTCAGCATTTTAAAGATAAGACTGTAGTCATATCAGGTGGCGGAAATACGGCGATCGATTGGGCGAACGAATTAGTACCGATCGCAAAAAAAGTGTACCTGACTTATCGAAAAGGAAATCTCGCTGGACATGAAGCGCAAGTTACACAATTGATGAACAGCTGTGCCGATTGCATTTTCAACACTTCGATCTCAAAATTATTCGCCTGTCCCAACCATGAAGTTATTGAACAGATTGAGTTAACAAATCACGAAACAGGTGAGATTTCTTACCTCCCTATCGATGAAGTCATCATAAACCATGGCTATGAACAAGATACATCTCTTTTAGGAAACAGCGGGTTAAACATTGAGCTCGCGGACAACTTTTATATTGCAGGAAACGCTAACAGTGAATCTTCTATTCCTGGACTGTATGCTGCTGGCGATATCCTTAAACATGATGGGAAATTAAATTTAATCTCTGGTGCTTTTCAAGACGCTGCAAATGCAGTGAATAAAGCAAAGCAATTCATTCAACCTGATGCACAAAAAGTTGCGATGGTATCCTCACATAATGAGGTGTTTAAAGAACGCAATCGTGAGCTTGTTAAACAGATGGTGAGATGAAATAAGTAATATTAGGTGATATATCAATATGAAATGATAGGAGTTTTTCTGGGGATGATGAGACTAGTAGTATTAGATGATTGGGAGCATTCCTTTGCAACAAACCCTGAAATAGACCGATTACGAAAATACTTCATTGTAGACATTTATTGCGATAAACCAACAGAACATGAATTAATCTGTAGAATTGAACAGGCAGACGTCATCTTAACGATTAGAGAACGCACAAAATTTCCGAAAATGCTTCTTAATCAACTAAAGAATATAAAACTCATTGCTCAAACCGGATCAGGTCTTTCACACATCGACATGGAAGAGGCAAGTAAGCTAAACATTCCAGTTGCCACTACTCCAGGTGGATCTGCTGCCGTCGTTGAATTAATCTTTGGCATGATGCTCGTTCACGCTCGAAATCTTTTGCATTTAGATCAACAACTGAAACAGGGTGTATGGAAAGAGTCAGTTGGTCTTGGTCTGGAAAACAAAACAGTAGGTATCATCGGTCTAGGTAAGATTGGTTCAGGTGTAGCAAGGATCGCAAAAGCTTTCAAAATGAATACTGTCGCATGGGGACCCCGCTTAACCATTGAGCGCGCGAAGGCCGAAGAGGTTGAATACAAAGAATTACAAGAACTTCTTCAGACCTCTCACTTTGTCATCATCTCAGTAAGACTTGTGCCCGAAACTCGTCACCTCCTTAGAGAAGAGCATTTTAGACTTATGCGTCACGACGCTTTTCTTATAAACACGTCAAGAGGTGAAGTACTAGATGAGGATTCACTTGTAAACGCATTAAAACATAAGTGGTTTGCAGCTGCGGGGTTAGATGTTTTTTCAGAAGAGCCAATCCGACAAGACCACCCAATCCTGAAGCTTAATAACGTGCTATTAACGCCTCACATTGGTTGGAAGACGGACAACATGTTTCACAATTTTTTAGCAACAAGTGTAGATAACATTATCTCTTACATAATAGAAGATAACCCTAAACGTATCGCTAATATAGAAGCTATAAAAAGTTAAAAGCCCACCGTTGAGTGGGCTTTGGATTGTATAGCGTTAATTAAAACAGCTTTTGCAGCTCATTTATTCCTAAGAATGCAAACATGAGTAGACACCCGATCAAGACTGCGTTGGTTAACCACTTGTTGCGATATTCCGCATCCACTTTTTTAGAATTCAACAAGATAATGAGTGAGATCGCAAGAAACGGCATGAACAATGCACCTAACACACCATATATAATGATCAGCTGAACCGGCTTTCCAAAAAAGAAGATCAGCATCGGTGGGAATGTCAGCCATGCTAAATAAGCACGATACGACTTATCTTTTTCTGTAACCGGCTTTACGGAATGTAAGTCTTCTTTCTTTGTCTTAATGGTTCTTAAAAAGTCCGCAAACAGATACGGCACTCCGTTCCAAACGCCAAGAAGTGAAGTAAAAGCAGCGGACCAGAACGCGATCAAGAATAACCAGCGCAACGGTGTTCCGAATTCTTGGCCTAAAAGTTCAGCAAGATTTAGAAGACCTTGATCTCCTTCTAACTTCACATCTGTTCCAAATAAGAACTTCGCTCCGATTACAAGGGCCGCCATCGTAAAAAGTCCCGTAATAACATACGCTGCTTTCGTATCAAGCCTCATAATGGGAACAAAGTCTTTTCCTTTCCAATTCTTTTCTCTTAGCCAATATCCATAAGAAGCCATCGTGATCGTACCGCCTACTCCTCCAATTAATCCAAGAGCTAACATGAGCGATCCGTCTGGCATTTTGGGTACAAATCCACCAGCAAATTCTCCGATCGTAGGTAAGAAAAGCAAAGATGTACCAATAATTGTGATAAACATAACACCGATCAATACAGTCATTATTCTTTCAAAAAGCAAATAACGCCCCGTCCAAACAAGTGCAAAACCTAATAAAGAATGAATGATTGCCCAAGCCCATATCGGCATGATAGGAAGCATCGCATGCATACCTAATCCACAAGTCATAGCCGCAGTAGCACCGTAAATGTAACCCCAGATGACCGAATAAACACCAAAATATCCAGTCGCCCATTTTCCGAGTGAATGCCAACCTTGCAGAATGGTCTGTCCTGTCGCAAGGTACCAGCGGCCCACTCCTTCATTTAAGAAATACTTTAAAATAGAACCGATTACGATGGCCCATACAAAAGTCATTCCGAATGAGGTACCGATTACAATGGCAGTTACTAAATCCGCTGTACCTACTCCAGTTGCTGCAACTACAAAACCTGGACCGATCATTTTTAGTTTTTGACCCATCGTTTGAGGCGGTAAAGGATTGTTACCAGCAACTGAATTAAGTTCATTGTTTAATTCCAATTCATTGTTCAATTTCAGCTCCTCCTTCTCTCTGTAATAAAACGCTTTCAGTAGAACATCTGCTAATTATGTCATATATCTGAATATTTTATCAACTTCTTATATACCTATCTATACATAGGTCCCTTTCTACTATCAACTTTTAGCAAAAGAATTCTAACCGTATGAATTAAAATTTGTGTTCACAAATAAAAATAAAATGGAATAACTTATATGTAATAAAACCTAACATCAATATGATATAATAAGTAACAATATTTAGAATTGTCGACTAATACTTCAATAGGAAGGAGGAAAATTATGTCTGTGGATAAATCTTATAAAGATAAAAAAGTCATGTCTATAGGTATCATCAGTGAACTAACAGGACTATCAGAACGTAAGATTCGTTACTATGAAGAGAGGAAACTTATCTTTCCTGAACGAACGGGCAAGGGAACGCGCAAATACTCTTTCTCGGATGTAGAACGTCTGATGGAAATTGCCGATCAAATTGAAGATGGTGTTCAAACATATGAGATCAAAAAAGAACTTACGAAAAAGCAGCAGCGTGACGAACGTAATAAAATGATTCGAGGACAGATTAACGCGCAATTTAATATGAGAAATTGAAAACATCTGGCTCCCCAGTAAAATGGTGCCAGCTGTTTTATCTCGAGAGTCGCTCATACACCTCTCGTAAATTCTTTATTCCTAACTCCTGAACACGCGCTACATAAACACTCCAAAGCTCAGCCGTCATCTTAGCATCTCCTAATGCATGATGCCTGTTTGCTATCGGTATATTGCAATGTTCACAACAATCTTCTAACCGGACAAGAGCAGTCTCTGGTTCAGCAATCTTTAGTAAAAATGAAGTATCTACTATTCGATGTTTGAACTGAGTTCGAAATAATTTCCAATTATAATGTTGAAGAAAATTCTTCTCATGACTTGCATGGTGAGCGACGAGAACGTGTCCTCTTGCAAATTCATAAAAATCTACCAGCACTTTTGATAATTGAGGAGCATGTTGAAGATCACTTTCTTCTATTCCTGTAAGTTCTTTAATCTCAGGAGAAAGTTCACCCGTACATTGCGCGAGAGAATAAAAGGTTTCTTCATGTTGCACTTCTCCCCCTTTTACTTTCACTGCACCGACCGATAGAATCTGGTTACCTTGTTCAGGAAAAAAACCAGTAGTTTCAAGATCGAACACCACAACATTCAAATCACTAAAAGGAATGGTTAAGCTCTCCTCCACTTTTAATTCCTTTTGAAGCTGCCTTAAAAATGCGACATGCTGAGGACTTGATTGACCTTGTAATGACGCATAAACACTTGAGTTTATTTTCCCTTGGACTTGTTTCATAAATTGAATAAGCGGATTCATCCTCATATATTAAACATTCCCTTAATGACCGATTGCGTATAATTTTGTAGCTTTTGACCGTTTAATAGAATATGCTTCATATCTTTTCTTTCATCTTTGCTGAGTTCTTTTATGTTTAAGTAGTGAATGTCATCGTAGTTTTCTGTATTTTTTTTATGATATTGCAATCTGTATTGAAGGAGCTTTTCGAATTCGTCTGAACACCAACTAAGCTCTTCTTTATAGTTTGATATGCTACACAGTTCCTTCAGTCTTGCAAGTGTAGAGGTAGCCTCTACACTCTCTTTCATAGCAAGTAAGCGGACATTATTCACATAAGGAAAGAAACCAGATTGCTTTAAATCGATACTTCCTGCATGTGAGCCATGGGATTCTGTTAAAAATTGATGAAAGAAGCCTACTGCTTTTTTTACATGCTGTGTATTTTCTAACAGCCGTTCTAAAAGATGCGGATTCCTTTTCACATAATCATTTATGAGCTTTCTAAGTTTTTTACAATAAGTTTCTTCACCCACAAGTACTCGTGCATCATAAAAAATCAAAAGAAAACGTATGCTCTCGAAGCTTTCTTCGGTAAGCCACTTTGAAAGTTGCTCTTCCCACTCTACTATGGATTTACTCCAAACAGGATTAGAACTCATCACATTTCCATCGCAATACGGATAACCCACTTCATTCAAACCATCTGCTAACTCTTTTCCTAATGAAAGAAAGTAGCACTTCGCTTCATCACTTTTTTCCTCATAGATCAGCCCATGATCTTGATCTGAGATGATTGCTTGTTCGAACCTCCCCCCACTCCCCATCACAAACCATTCGTACCGGCATGGAACAGGGCCAAATGTTGCAATATGTTTTTGTAGAGCAATATGAAAGACTTTTTTCATCATTTCATCATGAAATTCATTTAAAGCTTGTGACGAGACTTGATGCTCCATCCATTTTTCATCACGCCATTTTTTCAAACTTGAGTAAGGCATATTCACACATCCTATGTGATAAAAGCATTGAGGAATAGCCCCCAATGCTTTTCATCACTATTAATTTGCGATTCTATTTTTTTCTTCGTTTGCGATGAACGCCTCTGGATAACCATAGTTTCCGTGTTCACTCACATCCAAGCCGATAATTTCTTCTTCCTCTGAAACACGAAGACCCTTCATTACTTTTTTCATAGCATACAATAGAACGAATGAAACAACAAAAGCGTACAGTGCTGACACAGATACACCCATCGCCTGAACGCCAAGCTGTGAGAATCCACCACCATAAAACAAGCCAGGCTTCCCGACTGTAGCAAGTTCTGGTGTCGCGAACAACCCCGTAGATAACGTTCCCCAAACTCCGGCCGCTCCGTGAACGCTCAACGCATAGATCGGGTCATCTATTTTTAATCTATCGAAAAACTTCACAGAATAGAATACTAAGATTCCTGCAACAAACCCAATTAAAACGGCTGCCCACGTTTCAACGAATGCACAAGAAGCTGTAATCGCAACAAGTCCTGCTAACGCACCGTTTAAGATCGTCGGAATATCAGATTTACCCAAAACCATCCAAGAAATAATAAGTGCAGCTACCGCACCTGCTCCAGCCGCGAGATTTGTATTTAACGCAACAAATCCGAAAAATCCATCATCAACCACAAAGGTACTTCCTCCATTAAAACCAAACCATCCCACCCAAAGGACGATAACTCCTAATGCTGTATACACTTGGTTATGTCCGAAGATGTTATTGGACGTACCATTCTTATTAAATTTTCCAATACGCGGTTTTAAGAGGAATGTCGCAGCAAATGCCGCCATCGCACCTGTTAAATGAACGACTGTACTTCCGGCAAAATCTTGCTTGCCATGTTCCGCTAACCAACCTCCGCCCCAGATCCAATGAGCAACAACAGGATAGACTGCAACTGAGAAAAGAATAGCAAACACGAGATAAGCAGACAATTTCGCTCGTTCAGCAAATCCTCCGAACGCAATCGTTAAAGAGATGCCTGCAAACGCAAGCTGAAACATGAAAAATGCAGCTGTCGAATAGGCCATTCCTTCCGCTTGATCACCTGAATAGAAAAAATCAGACAGCCCGATAAAAAAGTTCGAGTTACCACCAAAAATAAATCCATATCCGACTGCCCAAAATACGATTGATGCTAATCCAAACGTAAAGACTGTCTTTCCTGCAATATGTCCTGCATTTTTCATTCGAGTCGATCCCGCTTCAAGTAAGATGAACCCGCCTTGCATTAAAATGACAAGAAGTGCACCTAAAATAAGCCAAACACTGTTTAATGAAAACACGATATCTTCCATTTGAACGCCCCCTACTGAACTGTTTCTTTCATTCTATACAGTTCTGGCGCAGATTCTACACCCATGTAAGATTATCTAACATGGTTTTTTTAATGGCCTATTAAAAAGAGAAAAAGCAAACCCTTCAATGTATAAAGGTTTGCTTCTCTATCTGTTTAGACTACTTTAGATGATGTAGTGTTTGTCCTCTTTTGTGCGACGTCATGTTCCGCTCTCTTCCCCCACCATGTTGCAAGTAATGGTCCTGATATGTTGTGCCACACACTAAAAATTGCACTTGGCACAGCAGACAACGGTGAAAAATGAGCCACTGCAAGCGCCGCACCTAGTCCAGAATTCTGCATCCCGACTTCAATGGAAATGGCCTTTTGATCTTCAAAGTCCAGCTTCAAACCTTTCGCGATCAGGAAACCGATTAAAAGTCCCAGCACATTGTGAAGAACCACAATGGATAAGATTAATAATCCAGTCTCAGCTATTTGTTTTGCGTTTGCTGCTACAACAGCTGATGCTACAGCGACGATTCCAACTACAGATACTAGCGGCAGGGCAGTAACGCTTTTTTCCACTTGTTTACGGAATAATAACTTAACGGCAAGACCTAAAAATATAGGAACGAGTACAATCTGCACGATCGACAGCAGCAAACTGCCCGCTGATACCGAGAGCCATTTGCTCGCAAACAGCAGTGTTAACGCTGGTGTTAAGATCGGAGCAAGTAACGTTGCCACGGATGTCACCGCAACCGACAGTGCTGTGTTTCCTTTTGCTAAGTACGTCATAACGTTCGATGCCGTTCCGCCTGGACAGCATCCTACTAAGATAACACCAACTGCTACTTCTGGCTGTAATTGAAATGTCGTAGCTAGTCCAAATGCTAGGAGCGGCATAATCGTATACTGTGCTGCCACACCGATCAATACACTTTTCGGGGCTTGAAATACCGCTTTAAAATCATTCAGCGAAAGGGTGAGCCCCATCCCGAACATGATAATTCCTAATAAGAGAGGAATATAGGGAGCGATCCATGTGAAGCCTCCTGGAACAAAAAATGCTAAAATGGCAAAAAGAATCACCCAAATCGCAAAGGTGTTGCCCGCTGTCTTACTTACTTTCTCTAGAAATCTCATGGTTGTCACTCTCCTTTTTAAGAGAGTATATACGAGTTATCTAAAATTTCAATGGTTATTTATTAAAATTTCAGAATTATGTGATTATATTTGCTTTTTATATGATGAGGTCGTACTTTTATGTGATCGACTCCATTTTTTATGTGATTCCTTCAAAAATTTATGTGATTATCAATTTTCAGGCTCATCTACCCAGTTGTACCGCGGCACTTTCGCCATGTGTTCGCGTCTCCTCTCGACTATGAACATCCCTTTTAGCGTTCCATAAAAATATTGCATAAACGTCGCCTTGATTTTTCTGATTTTGTAGTGAAAAACGGTTGTTTTGAATGCATCGACTACAACTGAAACCATAAATTCTAGCGGACGGTCGAAATAACCTGTTATATGCCAGTTTCGCTTTCTCCCAAAACGTATAGATCTCAATCGCCGTATTGACAAACAAGCCGGTATAAATAGAAAATGGCCAGGAGGATACTTCCACCTGACCTTGTTTTACAGAGATATTTTTTGTATGAGCTGCCGCTTTTTACTCATTAATAGTTTTAACTCTTCATCAACCGCTCTGTACTCATCCGTACCCGTTTTACAAAAACTTATTTTTCCAAGCATTTCTGTAATCTTGTTTTCTACTAAAGCTAATTCTTCAGCCCACTGCTGAACGCCCTCAACTGAAGATCTTTTACTTTGATTTTCATGTTCACTAAGGCCCACCTCTATTCTCTTGAGCTGCTGATTCTCGATAACTAGCAGTTTATCGCACAGCTTTTCAACGAAGAATCTGTCGTGCGAGACGATGATAAGTGTGCCTGAAAACTGTGACAAGGTTTCCTCCAACTGCTCCCGGCTTGGCAGATCCAAATGATTTGTAGGTTCATCCAAAATGAGTACATCATATTCCTGCAAAATCATCAGGACCAGCTTAACGCGTGTTCGCTCTCCTAAACTCAAGTGGCGGATTGGCTTCGAAAGTTTTCGGTCCTCGATGCCCATGTTGGCAAAGATTGTTCTTGCCTGCGTCACTTGATGCTTCTCTTCTAAATCAAAATAATCATACACCGTTTTTTCTTCTGGCAGATCACTAACATCTTGGGAAAGATAAGCAATTTTCATCGATTCACTTTTCCAGATCGATCCTTTCGTTACAGACTCATCCCCAAGTAACATCTTAATAAATGTTGTCTTACCAGAACCGTTCGGACCCTGTAACGCTATTCTTTCTCCATGTTTGATATAAAAGTAACTTTCTTCAAAGAGGGTTCGATCTCCGTATTGTTTCGTTAAATCACGTGCTTCGATGAGTCTTTTCCCTCTCTTTCCAGAGGAATCAAATTGAAAGAATACGTCACTTTCTTCTTTGGGCTTATCGATTCCTGTTTTCGAGAGTTCTAGATTTAATCGATTCAATTTTGATTTAATTTGGTTATCTTTTTTCTTCGCTTTCATCCTTTCATATTCTTTTAGCCCCATCTGTCTGTTCTCCGCTGCCGTTCCTCCCTTACCTGCTTCCCGGTGAGCTTTATCAGACCACGTTTTTAACGTGTTCACTTGCTGTTCGATCATGTGTATTTTTCTTTGTTGTTTCTCATAATCTCTTTGTTGTTGTTCAAAACGACGTTGTTTCTCTTTTCTATACGCTGAATAGTTTCCTTCGTAAATGGTGAGAATCCCGTCTTCCAGTTCAAAAATCTTCTCTACCGTTTCATCAAGAAAATAACGATCGTGAGAGATGATAATGGCTGCACCTCTATAGTTTTGAACCTCTTCTGTAAGCCAATTGATTCCTTTAAGATCTAGATGATTTGTCGGTTCATCTAAAATAAGGAACTCTGGATGATTCGCCCATATTTTCGCGATAGATACCTTTAAACGTTCTCCACCACTCAAATGTTGTAATCCACTCTTTTGAAGCAAATATTTTTGAAGTCCTAACTTCTTACTCGTTCGCAGCAATTCTTCACCTGTTTCCATCAACTCCTGTTCAACATCTAACACATAATCTGTTGATTGTGGTAAATATCCCATATGCAGATTTACCGGCCAGGTCGTAATTGATCCATGATCGTGGTTGATACATTTCATAAGAATGTTAACGAGCGTTGTTTTCCCACTGCCATTCCAACCTACTAAGCCAATTTTTTCACCTTGTCTAATATCAAATGAAATATCTTTTAATATTTCTTTATCTCCAAATTTCTTCTGCAATCGTTTAACTTGTAATACAGTCGTCATGCAGCTCACCTCTTTCCTGTTCGTTAGGGAGGCTCGCAAAAAAAACCTCCCTGGAGACCCAGAGAGGTTGGTGAGTTCGCACAAATATGGTAATAACACGTATCCAAAGAAACACAAGAACATCATGTTCTTTGTGTGAAATCATAAGGGATATTTACGTGTATACGCAAAATGGGCAGACTTATCCTATTCTCCAGGTCTCAATATTGAGTTAGCCTAAGAAAATAAGAGTTTTCCACATCAGCGTAGTACCGTTCCTTTCCAAAATGACTTCTACTTACAATTGTTAGTATATGGTCGTAAACATTAAATGTCAACGCATGCATCAAACAGTTCTAAAAGACAAAAGGAAGAAGTCTTTTGCCTCTTCCTTTCATACATTATTTGATAAAGAAAGTTTCCGTGTTGTACTTCTTGTTGTTTCCAGGTTCGTATTGATTCTCTACGTTTTTACTCGCATCGACCGAGAACCAATTTAACGTTGTTGTCTTTTCAAACGTTAACGTTTCTGGTCCTTCACGTGTACCACTCAATGCTAACTTTTGAGAATTAAACGTTGGACGGCTGCCATCTAACGTGTAGTAGATCGTAGCAGGTTCACTCGTTTTGAAGCTGACTTCAACTTTATCTTCGTGTCTTCCTCCATTTGGTGTGACACTCGATTTTGGCGCTTTTTTATCTTTAGAATATTGATACGCCACATCAATCAGTCCTAATAATCCGTTTGAGAATTCCATTGCTTCTTCGTGTCCTTCGTCAAACGGAGGCTGAAAACCTACCAGTTCCCATCTTTTTGTTTCTTTGTTCCAAAGATCAGCACCCACTTCGAAGTTCCAAGCATAGATTCCTTTTTCATACCAAAGGTGATCGGCTGAGTTTCCTGCAGCGGAATAAAGAACGTCTGGAATCGGTCCTGTTCGGCTTGGCAGAATCACTGTTCCACGATGCTTTTTGATTTCTTTTAAAATGTGGTCGGATGCTTGCCAATAATACGCTTCTTCCCCAGCAGACGGGCGAGGCAATGTTTCACGTTCTGGCGTATAAGCACCTGGTGACCACATGAAATATCCACCATAGCTATGGATATTCATAGCAAATTTAATGTTCGGGTTCTCATCTGTTAACCAAACTAAATTCCGGCTTTCTGGTTCAGAATGCTCGCTTGGCCCCGCATATGTGCTACTCAAACAATTCGTTGTTGATGCTCCAACATACCCATCAAAAGCTGATCCCACATCATGGTTACGATTCAAATCTACGCCCCACGAATTTCGGTATCCATTATCTGATTGATTTGGGGAGCAGTGATTCGTCATGTTCTTCCGCTGTGAATTAAAGTCATAAAAACTATAGTGCCCTCCATCTGGGTTCATAGACGGAACAATAAAGATATCAAGATTATCAACCAGTTTCTTAGTCTCTTTATCATGCGAATAGTTTCGCAATAGTCGTTCAGCAGTCTCAACGGAAACTAGTGGTGTTACCCATTCACGTGCATGTTCTTGTGAGTAACCTAGTACCCCAGGCTTGGAGCCATCTCTATGCTTTCCGATACGAATTGCTTTAACAGTAAATGGATCACGTGAAACGGTGGCGGGTGCTCTTAAGTTATCTGACAAGTTGGAAGTCGCAGGTTCTACAATTCCATTACCTGCATTTCCACGATAGGTCGTAGCAGATACAAGATCACTTACTTCTGCATTCAGCAGTTCTACGACTTCCTTTGCCGTACTTTTTGCGTTACCTGCAGCATCCGTTGCAAGTGTAACGATGATTTTGCTTCCGCTCGTACCAACAGAAAGAGGAGCACCTGCTGCTGATGCCTTTTTCAATTCTAAGCTGATCGCATTTCCGCCTTCATGGCCCCAGTCTCGAGATGTCACAACAACAGCTGTGTTCTGCAACGTACCTAGAGTCGCTTGAGCTTGTCTGCGATATCCGTTCGTCTTGTTCGGCATCTCAACGATTTCAGCGAGCTCAGGGTATTCTTTTACTAAATTCTCGATCCTCGCGTTCGTTTCAGTTGGATCCATATAATGGTCAACAAAGTTCTTCACATAGTGTTTGCTCGGCTTGTCCGGTTTTCCTTCCCCGAGCCATTCAGTTACTGAAGATGTAGCTGAACCTCCGAGCGAACTTTCAATGGTTATATTTTTTGGTATTGCTGAAATTGGTAACATAAAGGAATGATAGAGGTACTCTCCGGCATCCTGAATCTGTTGGAGTGTTGCCGTTTTCTCTTCTCCATTCTCTGTCCATCTAGCGGTTAGAATCGTACTTGATACGGCACCGGATGTGGATTTTGCTTCTACGTAAAGGAAAGTGTCGGATGCATTCGTGAAGTGGTTTGCTCTGAGGATTGTTACTGTTTCTTCAACAGCTGTTAGCTTTTGTTCTTGCTTAACTGCCATTCTTCTTTCTGTTGCGCGCTGATTGAGTTGGTTCTCTGTAATGAGCGTTTCTTTTACGTTAATTCCATAGAGCTTCAGCATCGCAGCTTCAGTTGGTGTTATAACCGCATCTACTTCAATTTGTCCATCATGAACGTGCATCCTGTGGGTTAGATCGATACCAAGTTCCTCAATCTTCTTCATCGCTTCCTTCGTGTTTGGCACAGCTAACTGAACGAGAGAAACGGACTCAACTGGTTGTATCTTGAGAGATGAAGCTTCAGCAACTTGCGGCGTCACACCTGATTCCATGGTTGAAAAAGCTATCCCTGCAACAGTTGAAAGCACGAGTGCAGAAGATAGCCACCTCTTACTGTTTTTCATAACAAGCACACCTCCTATATATGTATAAGGTAAGTGTAACTTTATTGTCAGAAAATTCAATCATACTTAAGGACTTACATAGGCAGTTAGAAAGCCGTTCGTTCTAACTAGACAATTTGTAAAAATAATTAATAAAAGGTAAATATAGTAATTTAGGAGTGGGTAGAAGACCTTATCTACCTTGCAGTATTGATACTATAATTCAAACTCTTCTTTCAAAATAGAATACACGTTTAAATCTTGATGCTCACCTTTAGCAAACATCGCTTTTCTTAACGTACCTTCATAGCTCATCCCCAATTTTTTCATAACTCTTTCAGATCCACCGTTCTCTACAAAGCATCTTGCCTGAATCCGTTCTAAATGCATGTTTTGAAAACCGTATCTCAGAATTTCCTTACCCGCTTCAGTCGTGATGCCTTGACCCGTATTTTTGTGCGATTACATAACCAATCTCAGCTGTTTTATGATTGATCTGCCATGAGACAAAGTCAATCGTACCAATCAATTCGTTGGTTTCTTTTAGTACAATCCCCCAAGGTGCTAATTCACCTTTTTCATATTTTTTTAATACAAACTGGATAAATTCCTTTGTATCCTCTAATGTTCGGTGCGCTTCCCAAGTCACATAGCGTGAAACCTCAGCATCGGATCCATATTGAAACATATCTTGTGCATCCTCTACTGTTAATTTTCTTAAAAGAAGACGCTCTGTTTCTAATGTTGGTAAGTTCGAAAAAATATCTTTAATTTCCAAGATGAACTCCTCCCTACTTTTACTATTGTATACTTAATTTAAAAAAGGAAAAATATGGACTTTAGTCGAATTTTGGAATAAGGGGGAAATAAAATGAGAAAAATGAAGCCTTTTGTTATTCCACTTCTATTCTTCTTGGTAGTTTGTGTTGCGTTCACTTTAGAGAACTTAAAGACTGAACTGAAACTACCAAATGAAGGTTGGAGCCGTTCTCTTCCATTACAAACAGAAAAGATTGGTGAAGTTAAGCCGGTATTTCAAGAACAAAACGGAATGCAACATGTATATGTTCCGAAAGAAAATGAAGTATTGAGTTTTCAAGTTACTGACAAATTAGAGGTAAAAGATAAACAAACTATTCCTCTTTCTATTCCAAGTCCCCAAGACTTCTGGGTACAAGGTGATCAGTTTGTATTCGTGAGGGACAAGCAGCTGATTCATTATGACGGTGAGAAAGAAAACGTCCTTGATCAAGATGTTAGAGGTATGGATTCTAATCCAAACAATGTCATCTATTTTAAAGACAACGAGATATTAACTGTAGATATGAATTTATTGAAAGTTAAGTCTTTGAAAAAGGTGCCAGATCAAATTTATTCAGTCGTTCTAAACGACAAATCGGATTCGTTTATTAGTGTTAGAAAATCTTCTAAGGAAACGACTAAACATATTAAGGTTACTTTTCACCAACCTGATCATCATTTTGGCTATCAGGAATACGTAATCTTGGATAAAGATGAACAAATTAAAGAAAATCATTTCGGCTTTTACTTTATTGAGAATGGCAGAGATGTAACGATTTACTATACTTTGTTTACTAATAATTCAGGTGGGAAGTCATATAAAATTTATCAAGGAACTAATCCATTGAACACAAATAAAGAGTGGGATTTTAACTTAATGACATTCATTGATAATAATGGAGTGAAGTTAGAAAACCCTAAGTTCATTCAATATGGTGTTGATGAGAATGGTCAGGCAAAAGTAATGTTTACTACTCGTGCATTAAAGTCTAACGAAAAAGAAGCTGTTAATGTTTATGAAGCGAGAGCTGATGGAGATGTTTGGAAAACTGAGCTTCGAAGTACTACAAATCATCAGTCCCTGCACCCTTACTGGATTGGTGAAGATTCAGTTATGTGGCTTAACTTAGTGGGATATAAAGAGTACACATTTAGTGGAGCTTCCAAGCATCCTGATGTTATTAAAAAGAGCCTAAAAATAACAAAAGTAGATCTTAAGGAAGCCGTTTCTGCAACGGTATTGTCTCTTTTTCAAGGATTAATCTTTGCGATGAGTTCAGTATATTGGATCACACCTGCCGTTCTTTTTGCATTAGTCATCTACATAGTAAAAATTAAATTGATGGAAGATGAAGATAAGCGCATTTTGTACACGATCTTAGCCCTGTTTCTCGGTGTCCAATTTATATTTATTCAGAAGTTGTTTAATACTCACTATTACATGTATGCTCCCGATTACTTAGCTTTTTCAGGGAGTTCATTTGTTATCCCTATCGCGCTCGCTCTTGCAAGTGGTGCAGCCGTTTGGTATGGAAGAAAGCAAGACTGGAGTAAACTTACGGCTATTAGTTATTTTGCTGTATTAAACACTTTCTTTTTATCGCTTGTTGTTGGGCCTTATATGTTTTAGGGAATGGAGAAAAGACATGAAAATTTTTCAATTTACTAAAGAATCAGGAACACACATCTCGAAATTCAACTCTAATTTTGTTATGTCTAGAATTGCAAGAACGGAGGAACCTGCACACATTGGATGTGTTCATCTAGATGCTGGAGGAGTCATTGGCTATCATAAAGCTGTGATTCCACAGCTCCTTCTTGTGGTGAGTGGTGAAGGTGAGGTTTGTGGTGAGGATAGAGTAATGCATAAAATCAACAAGGGTGAAGCTGCTTTTTGGATCAAGGGAGAATATCATGAAACATCTACAAATGGTGGTCTTACTGCAATCATTATTGAATCCGAGATGCTTGAACCTGCTTTTTTTATGACACTAAAATAGGACATACGAGGAGATTCTTAATGAAACCAGTCTTGCTTCAAGTTGTTTCCAAGCCATTAAAGCTTATTTTAGACAATCACCCTTT
Organism: Fictibacillus tiangongensis; assembly: GCF_048083785.1. GTDB lineage: Bacteria > Bacillota > Bacilli > Bacillales > Fictibacillaceae > Fictibacillus. Next base: position 1,100,143 of record NZ_CP182294.1, on the reverse strand, counting down.
ACAATTACCTAAATCCTTTCAATATGAAGTGGAAACTTTTTGGAGTCGTTTTAATCATGATAATCGTTTTACGAACGGTGAAGTTTTTCATATTGATGAGGTGAAAGAAACAGAACAGGAAATCGTTTTTGATTTAAGATCGAGTGATTACGCTCATTATCTTTATTCAGTGCAAACGAAGAATATGAGCGACCATGCCTGCAGAGTTATATATGGAGCTGGATTAGTAGAAACCAAAGATTCTTACTTTGTTTTTGGTGAGATGAATGACCATACCGCTTATCCAGGTCGTTTACAGTGTGTGGGCGGCGGCTTAAGCAGAACCGATTTACAAAGCAATCAGTTCCAGCTAAAGGATAGTGTTTTGCGAGAAATGACAGAAGAGCTTGGTATTCAGCTCCATTGCGTGACTAGTTGTTCTGTTCGTTTCTTAAAAACTGGTGGAAATTATGATTTTCTAGCCGTTTTGTTTCACATTCAATTGAATTTAACGAATAGCCAATTAGAGTATGAGTACAAAAAATTGAGTGAAGCATCAATAGCAATCGGCGAAAAATCAGAGTTTGTTCGTTTGGTTTCAATTAAGAATGAACCAAGCTCAATAAACGATTTTATCAACAACAATCATCGCCCTTCGGTTGATTATTTAATTCCTCTTCTTAAAAATATGTAATGATTCATAACAAGAAAAATAAGGAAATAAAACCATTTATTGATTATAATGAAGATAGCTTTTGGCATATATATGTTTATCCATTTAAAAGATAAAGAAGGAGGTTTACATATGCAGCGTCACAGAAGAAGAAACACACCCGCTTTTACGGTTTTAGCTTATTTCACGTTCATCGCTGGAGTGTCCATGTTTTGTATCGGACTCTATAATGCAGACAATCTGCAACTGAACGAAAAAGGCTATTATATTGCCGTGATGATTCTTGTGGCTGTAGGTGCGATTCTTACTCAAAAAGTTACTCGTGATAATGCAGAGGATGACGAGCTAATCGCTGAGCAAGAGCGCAAGTACACGAAAGCCGAATAGAAGCACAAAAAAGGAAGGCACATTTTTAAATGCCTTCCTTTCGTGATTATTTAACTTGTTCACCTGCGTACACTTTTACATCAGTTGGAGCAGCCATAAAACTCGCCGCTTTTTTACCGAATGCCACAAAGTGCTCACTTGTGTTATGGTTTTGAACCGCTTCTTGGTTCTCCCAAACTTCTACCATCATATACGTTGCTTCTTTTTCTGTATCTTTCTTCAGATCGTATTGAATGTTCCCACTTTCAGCACGTGAAGCTTCTACTAACGTTTTAACCTCCGCTAAAAATGCTTCTTCTTTATCTTTTTGTACCGTTAAACCTGCGTGAATAATAATCATCTTTTTCTATTCCCCTTTCTTATCTCCACTCTGTTGTTTCTTCTACTGATAGACGAACAGATTGATATCCTGCATCCGCTGCTTTACCGATTGAAAGCAACATAACAGGGAAATAACGCTCTTTGTCTAGACCAAACGCTTCAGCAATCTCAGCTTTTTCATATCCACCAATCGGATTCGTGTCATATCCGTGTGCACGAGCAACGAGCATTAATTGCATAGATACAAGCCCAGCATCAATCAAGTTCATATCTTTAAACTGTTCTGGAGTCATCTGTTCTAAAAGTCCGCGGATTGCTGGTACTTGCTGATTTCTTACATCAGCTGGCATATGCCCTTCGTCTACGGCTTTGTCATAGATTTTTTCAAGGTAATCTAAGCTATTGTTATCTGCGAATACAGCAATTACAGCAGATGATGTTTCTACTTGACGTTGGTTAAACTTAGCTAGAGGCGCTAACGTTTCTTTGCCTTCTGGTGTATCGATCACGACAAAACGCCATGGCTGTAAATTAACAGATGATGGAGCAAGTGAAGCTTCTGTTAGGATTTCTTTCATCTCATCTCTAGAAATTTTTACTGATGGATCGTAGTTACGAATGGAACGGCGTCCTGTGATAATTTCGTTGAAGTCATTGATTTTTGTTTGTTGCATTGTGCATTCTCCTTTGTGTTTAAAATTCTTAGTTGTTTAAGTTAGTGACTACTCAAAAATTTCAATGTTGCGCTGAATACGAGTTAACATCTCCAGCAACGTTTTTCTTTCTTCTTCAGAAAAATCATGCAATACACCAGAAATAAAACGTTCTTTCTCTTCCCGGTAATGAATGATTTTCAAACGACCTTCCTCTGATAGAGAAACATACGTAAATCGTTGATCTTTAGGGTCTTTTCTTCTAATAACCATACCCTTATCTTCAAGCTGCTTAAGATGCCTTGTTACAGCTGCATGATCAATATTAACTTTCTTTTGAAGAGCTCTCTGACTGATCTCTTCTACTTCATATAACTCATGCAAAAGCTCTAAGCGTGTTTGACTAATGCCTGTACAGCTCTCAAACTTAGGAACCGTTCTACGATGTATCTCATACAAACGGTTAATAATCTTCTCATCATCTATATATGAGTTGGACAACAGCATCCCCCTCCTTCAAATAATTGATAGCTCAATAATTGATACGTCAACTAATATAAAATACTTTATTTCAAATGTCAAACAGAAAAGTTTTTATGTAAAAAACAAAGAGGCTATCTGTGATGAACAGATAGCCAAGCCATGATATTAAATTGAATTAGCGCTTTCCGCCAAGAGCTTGAGCAACTAAACGTTTTGTGATTTCTCCACCTACAGATCCGTTAGCACGAGAAGTTGAATCTGGTCCAAGGTTTACACCGAACTCAGAAGCGATTTCATACTTCATTTGGTCGATAGCTTGTTGTGCACCTGGTACTACTAATTGGTTTGAGTTAGCCATGTTGTTTTCACCTCCTAGTTGAATTAAGATTATAATTCCACAATGAATCGTTCTTATGCGCGAAGGTAAAAGGTAGTATTTGTTAATAAAAATAGGACGATTTTTACAGTATCGTCCTGTGTGAAACAAGTGGCAAACCTGTTCTTTGTATGTCATTAGGTTTACCTTAAAATGAGTAATTATTCCAATTAACTTATAAAATTTTACAGGTGTATATTTTGTATACATTCCTTAACTTTGCGAAACACTATCTGCAAAATATTCTTCTTTTAAAAGACTCATTCTTAAACGATCAACAAACATTCCGTTTCGTAGACGGTCTTGTCTTAAAATTCCTTCTTCTATATAACCCGCTTTATTATAGGATGTAATGGCTCTTTCATTATCGATTTCTACTCTCAGCCAGATTTTATTAAGAGAGAGTTCACAAAAGCCGTACTTTAACATCTCATGCATGGCTGCAATACCATAGCCTTTTGCCCCAATAACTCTTATCTCCGATGGCTATACCTAACTCGGCATGTTGATTCAATCGATCTATATTCTTTAGATCTACCCAACCAATATGTTTATCCGTTTCACATATTATCGCTTTTTGCTCATAACCGTTGTTCTTTGCGATACATTGCCTTATCCAATTTCTTGTTTCTTCTATACTGAACGGGGGATATTTGTCAGGCATGTTAAGGTGCTTTGTCACTTCTACGTCTAAACACCACGCATAACGATCTTCAGCATCTTCCATAACAAGATCCCTAAGTTGAACTTTTGGAAGTACCTTTTGCATGTTTCCACCTATTTTCTTTCTTTTTTCTTTTGAAAAGATTGAATGGACTTTGTATAACCTAACTTTTCGAAGAAAGGTTCTTTTCCTGGCTGAGCACCTATAAAAAGGGATGTTGGACTTTGTTCCCAAGCCAATTCCATTAGATGTTTGCCTATCTTCCTGCCTTGATAGTCTGGCCTGACAAGAATTTCAGTGATGGTTCCAAAGAAATAACCATCAGTTAGAATTCGAACACAGCCAACGAGTTTCTCATGATCCCATGCTGTAATGTTCACTGTTTTTTGTAAAGCCTCGTTTGTAAATTGATCATCGTATTTACCTGGCCATACAGCATTCACTAAAGATAGAAATTTTGAAACAGACACATTCTGGTCGTCTGTAACATAAGTGATTTTCTCTTCTATGTCGACCATCCTTAAATACTCCTTTGAAGGCATTTACTCAACACGATTTCATCTCGAATAGGGATGCCATTGTCTGCGATTTGAGGAATTTCGGGTTTTACTTTCCTAGCCTTTTCTACTTCATTTGGAAGAAGGTCTGTTAAACAATAACCTCTTTTTTGATAAAAGCTCAATGCCTTTATGTTATCATTCGTAGTTGTTACTTTTACGTGTATAACTTCTTGATTAATAGCTTGTATTTCAACTTTTTTTAGAAGCTCTGTACCAATTCCTTTGTTTTCTAAAGTACTGTCTAAAGAAATAATCTCACAGACATTTTTCTGTATGATATATGTAAGGAGACCTACTATTTCACCCATCTCATTAATAGCAACGAAACCATCAAGTTCATTGCAATTAAATGTGCCACTGGAAATCACCATCTCCGGACTTCCCCAGTGCTTTTGGAAGAATTTATTAATCAATTTTTTATTAACTTTCGACGTATCCAATATATCTAACATACTGAGACCCCTATCTTAAAAAATCTAATGTCGTTGTTACAAATTTTTTCTCTTCTTCTAAATCTGGAAAGTGCGCACTGTTTTTAAATTTCTCTAACTTACTGTTCGATAGTTCTTGTTTAAAAATATTTGATATTTTCAAACCTGTATTTCGATCGTAGATACCCGTTAAGATAAGCGTATGATGCTTAATTTGGTTTAATCGTTTTTCAAGAGGGGTACACGGGGGATTCATTTGAAGTGCCTCCATCATTTTCCCTGTGTTACTCAAGCCGCTGTTTTCCCATAACCATCTGTTATATTTAGCTACCTTTTGATCTTCAAATAAAAAACGATCAACTATTTTTGAATCAGCGAGTGCCCAAACTTTTTCCCATTTTTCTTTTATGGACATATTTTGACTTAGTACCTTCTCCATTCTTTCTAAGAATTTGCTATCACCTATCGTCTTAAAGCCTTGTAATTGTGTTTTTAAAACGGTATTCGAAAACATTAGACTAGGAGCAGAAAGAACAATTTTATTGATTATCTCTGGATAAGCAAAAGCAATTTCTAACGCTAATTCACCTCCGAACGAATAACCTAATATATCCACTTTCTTGATACCCAGCTGCTCTAAAAGGCAATAGAAATCTTCTATTAATAACTTTATTGAATATGCATCCTCAGAGAATGGTAATTCGCTTCTACCGCAACCTCTTTGTTCGTAATAGATTACTGTGCGCTCCTCAGCCAGCTTTGGACCTGCAGTCCGCTCAAAAACATAATGATTACCTCCCGGACCACCATGGATGATCACTAAAGGTACAGTTTTATTTGAGCTCCCTTCTATTTTTATCCAATGTCCTATTTCATTAAGGAATAGTTGATATTCTCCATCTATGTATTTCATGAAACACACTCCCTAAAAAGATCTAACTGGTGAAATGAGATGAAGATAATTTGATTTTTCATGTGTGGATTCTATTACGATCGGTCTCATTGAGCCGTTGAATTTTAAGTTGATCTCTTCATCTTTAATCGTATGTAACGCTTCCTTTAAATAGTGACCATCGATCGAAATCTTAAAATCAACCTCACCTGCCATGTCCATAATTTCTTGTAATTCTTGAATGTGACCCATTTCTGAAGAGCCTGAAGTGATGCACAGTTTACACTCTTTAATACTCAACGTGATCGTGTTGTTTTTCCATTCACTCGCAAACAAACAGGCACGATCAATTCCTTTTACAAGAAGCTCTCTATTTAGAGTCAATACTGTAATTTGTTCGTTCGGAATGAGTTTGGATGTATTCGGATATTGGCCAGAAATCAGTCGAGAATATAATGAAATTTGATCTGTTTCAAATAGGATATATCCATCTGCTAATTGAATTTTCACGAGTCCTGAATAATCATTGATTAGTTTTACAAGTTCGTTCAGACTGGAGCTTGGAACAATATACGAGGTCTCTTCGGTTACCTGGACTTCTTTTATTATAGAAACTAATCGCTGTGAATTAGTCCCAACAGCCGTAAGCTGGTTATTAGAAAACATAAAATGAACACCTGTAAGAACTGGTCTTGTTTCATTTTTAGCTGCAGCAAAAACCGTTTGATTGATGACCTCTTTTAAGTCACTTGCCTCCATGATGAGGAAGTTTGTTCCATCGATATCAGGTAATTGTGGATAATCGTCCGCTCGAAATCCATTCAGTTGAGTAAAAATGTCTCCCGATTTAATCTTTACCACTTGCTTTTCGTCTACATCGATATGAACGACTTCTGGAAGCTTTCGAATGAGTTCTGTAAAGTACCGCGCTGAAACGACTGCTTTACCTGTTTGATCAATGTGAATATTTCCGGACGTTTTGTCTTTAGAAATAATCCGTTTAACTATAATATCTGTGTTTGTTCCGATGAGTGTAATCCCCTCTTCATTTCCTAGAACTTGAATGCCTGTTAGAATGGGAACAAGTGATTTTTGAGAAACAGCTCTTCCAACATCAGAAAGAGCTTTACTGAATAATTTTTGGTCAATCGTAAACTTCATATTAGATGTATCCTTCCTCGTTTATGCGCTTGGATTTTCTTTAATATTCAGATTATTAGTTTAACACAAAATTCCATTTTCTTAGATTCAAAAACCCTTTCTGCTCATTGAGCAAAAAGGGCATCACACCACTTATTTTATTTTTTCCGCTTTCTTAACGAGTGGAATATAGATGTCGATCTGTTTGTTTTCATCTCCATAGCAGCGTTCATCATAAAGCTCGAACTCTAACTTTCCGTTATGCTCATATCCTGAATCTGGAAACCATTTGGAGAAGATTTCAACCCATGTTTGTTGAATCGATTGTACGAAGTTCTCCTCTGAAGCTTTTGGTGTTGTAAAAACGGCATACTCCATCTCTTGAAAACTTCTATAGGACATTCCTTCTGGAGCAGGTATACCCTTCTCCACTTCCATTCCAATCATATAAACAAACTCACCTGTTGCCGTGTTGTACTCTGTGCATAACCCTAGTTCCTGGTTCTTGTTTAGAGGGTTGGGAATTTTTTCTCCTAATTTCTTTTGAATATAATTCTCCCAAAACTTTGGAATATCTACATTATTCTGACCGTCCGTGTTGCGTGTTTTTAAGTCATACCCGATGATGTGGAAAGCTGGTTTTTTAATGATTTTCATTTCCATGTTCATTCCTCCTGTATAACGGTTCATATTCAGGTAAGCCCTTTGATGGAGAGAGACGGGATGAACGGATGCGTTACGGTACTCTCTCGGCGATCGGCCATACTGTTTTTTAAAAGCTCGGTTAAATGATTCATGATAGTGAAACCCTAGATCAAAAGCGATATCTATCACTTTATCGTCTGATTGCAATAATCGCTTTGCCGCGTGTGAGAGTCTTCTTTTCCGCACATAATCCATAACAGATTCGCCGACTAGAAACTGAAACACTCTATGATAATGAAAAGGTGAGAAGCAAGCGAGCTCTGCAAGCTCCTCTAATGTAATACGGTTCTGCAAATTTTCTTCAATATAATCGAGTGTCCGCTGAATGCTATCTTCATAATCCATCTCCATCACCTACCTTACTTCCATCATATACACGAACATCCATTCGTTCTTAACCTTTTTTGCTAAGTTACCGTTTTATTTATTCTATATCGACAGGATTAGCCCTGCTAAAGAGGGGCAATTTCATGAGATTGAGTTTGCAATCCCAGGGTTTCGGCTTCCAATCCACGAGTTTCCCCTCCCAATCCACGAGTTTTAGCTCCCAATCCACGAGTTTTAGCTCCCAATCCACGAGTTTTAGCTCCCAATCCACGAGTTTCGGCTCTCAATCCTCGAGTTTCAGCTCTCAATCCACGAATTTTAGCTCTCAATCCACGAGTTTCAGCTACCAATCCAGAAGTTTCGGCCCTCAATCCACGACTCTGTAATCGTTGACATTCGCTATTTCCCCATAAAAAAGCTAGAACCACCAAACATGGTTCTAGCTATATCAATAATTATTGAATGCCTACTGCATTAAATGCCTGGTTTACCGAAGTAACAGCTTGTGACGAGGCACCATATAGATCTGTTGCAGACTGGACTGCCGCTGCTCTCGCCTGACTGAAGTTTGAAGATGACGTTAAGTAAACCGTGTTCATACGATAGAAGATTGCGCCTAGCTTGTCCCTTCCGATTCCGGTAACGGAGACGCCATAATGACTGCCACCCTCACTAAGAAGGTATGCTGCTTTATTGATGATCCCGCTGTTGATATGAACCCCTCCGTTATCACCAGTTCCTGTATAGCGAACAGAATAGTGATCAGGATCTTGGTATTTCGCTGGATCTGACATTGAGCGAAGGGCATCTCCCGCTACGGCAGGCGTGTACACGTCTTCACCAATCTCAAAGTCAGGATTTTTACCATTATAATACTCTACTAGTGTTCCAAAGATATCAGACATCGCTTCGTTCAATGCACCTGACTCGTTTTGGTAGACAAGATCGGAGCTCGTATCTGTTACGGCATGCGTCAATTCATGAGCAACTACATCAATGCCGCCTGAGAAAGCGATAAAGTTCGTTCCATCACCGTCGCCATATACCATTTGTGAACCGTTCCAGAATGCATTATTGTAATTTTTATTAAAGTGAACAGACGATTTAATTTGTGCTCCTCTATTATCATACGAGTTACGTCCGTGTGTATTTTTATAATAATCGTAGGTTAATCCGGCAAAGTAGTGAGCGTCAACAACTGCTTGATCGTATGAGCTGTCGAACACGTTATCCGTTCCATTGTATAGCGTTCCTGGCAAGAAGAACTCAGGAAGGAACGTACGGTTCTTCATATCATAAGTGAAGATTCCGTTTCCACGCGTATTATCTTGCATATAATACTTTCCGCTGGATAGCGTGAGGTTCAGTGTTTTTGAATCACCTAGCACACCTTTTCCAGTTCCAGTCGTGTTCGTTCCTGTTACTTCGTGCATGTCATTATACCGATTGAGGATCTCACCTGACTGTGCATCAATAAAATAGTTCCAGTTCCCTGGCTCGGGTGTTAAATAGTTTAAGTTTACAAGATACGCAAAATGCGCTTTACCTTCTTTCATCAATACGATTTTTTCCGCTTTTGGCTTCTTCTCAAATTCCGGTTTTAGACCAAGTGCAGCAGTTGCGATGCCTACCGCTTTTTTCCCACTGATCTGCTTTGCATTCGTCAATTTTGACTGCTTGTCCATATTTGGAGCAACTTCACCCGAGATCACGGTAAGTTCACCGTTTTTATTAATGTGTGCCACTTGCGTATAACCCCAAATCGGAACACCTTTGTATTCTTGCTGAAGTCTTAGAACCGTATTCCCGTTTGCTTCTTTTGTACTCTCTGCAATGGAGAACGAATCTTCTGCTGTTGAATTCCCTAGTTTGAAGATTGATTTATGACTGTTCACATAATTGAATAGTACCTTTTGTGCAGAAGCTTTTGATTTAGAAGATAACTTACCTGCTAGAAAAGCTGGAGTTCCAGAATCACTGCTTACTTTTACCTTTACTTGCTCTGTGGCAGCCATTGCTGATGGTCCGAACGCACCTGCGATTAATGTTGCCGCAATCCCCATTGCAACCCACTTCTTCTTTGTCATTGTCACGCCTCCAATTTCCTTTTATTTACTTTGTTTGCAACATCATATCACCTCTCAAACTCTATTTATATGAATTTTCAGAAAGTTAATTAGTTGTTACTAGAGTAAAAAATAGGAAATGAAATCATAGTGTCTGATGGCATATTTTCTTTGTAGTTCTTTTTTACCTAAAATTTGTTAAATAAAAAGAAGGATATGTTCTAAAAAAATAGAATGATTTATATTATTAGATTAAGGAGGCATAACAGATGACTAACTCACTTTCCATATCAGCTGATCAACAAAAATTAATTGCAAATGCAACTCGCATCCAAATTATCCATTTGTTAAAGAATGAGGAATTAACGGCTAAAGAAGTTGCAGATAAACTGGGAAAAACAGCTGGTACGATTCATTACCACATCCAGCTTCTCTATAACGGAGGCATATTAGAACTTGTAAAAGAACAAAAGAAAGGCGGAATCATAGAAAAATACTACCGCTCTAAATCCACTCGTTTTGAATTAATTGACGAAGATAACACTAAACCCTCGTCTATTTCAACCAACCTTATACTTGATGATGAAGAGAAGAAACAGTTCCTACTAGAGTTAGAACAGCTTTTCGTTCGATGGGAAAGTCAAGTCACAAATGATAGCACTAAAAAAGAATATAAGGTCTATTGCACGTTTCAGGTGAATGCGTAATGAGGAAACTAAACAGCGAGTGGAAATTTCCCGCCCTATTGTTATCTGCGGTGGGTATTTCATATATTGGTGACTTTATCTACTTAGTTTCTTTAAATTTATTTATCTTTGCAAAAACGGAATCTGTTGCAGCAGTTGCTGGTTTATGGTTAATCGGCCCTCTAGCTGGAATCGTGACAAGCTTATGGTCAGGCAGCTTGATCGATCGATTAAATAAAAAAACAATCATGATGATCACTGATATTATGCGCGCGCTACTCGTTGCCTGTATCCCCTTCTTAACAGAATTGTGGATGATTTATACGATCTTGTTTGCCGTTAGCCTCTGTAGTTCATTCTTTAATCCAGCATCTTCAGCCTACACCGTTCAACTCGTACCGAAAGAAAAACGGCTGCGCTATAATTCAATTTCTTCTGTTCTAACGACTGGCGCACTTGTTATCGGACCAGCTATTGCTGGGGCACTCGTCCATTTTGGTTCATATAACTTTGCGATCTGGTGTAATGCTAGTTCATTTCTTTTATCAGCATGCATTCTTTCTTTTCTACCAAGTTTATATGATAAACAAGGGGTTTCTTCTTCCAGTTCTAACAAACTAAACATACTGATTGATGACTGGCGAATAGTAGGTGACTTTCTAAGAAAACAACGATTGTTTTTAGCTACCTACATCCTGTTTCAATTAATCATGACCTTAGCTGTAGCTCTAGATTCTCAAGAAGTCGTTTTCACACAGACCATTATTGGGCTTACAGAAAGCCAATATAGTTTGCTTGTGAGTATAACTGGAATTGGCTATTTAACCGGATCTTTACTTCTCGCTGTAATGGCTAATAAATTTCCTGTTCCCTACCTTATTGGCTTTGCTTCCACGCTTTTTAGTTTAGGGTATGGAATTTATGCCTTCTCTCATTCATTCTTTTCCGCATGTATAGGTTTTATTATTCTAGGTTTCTTTTCATCATTTGCTAACACCGGATTCCAAACTTTTTTCCAACAAAGTATTCCGTCTAACAAAATGGGAAGAGTTGGAGCTACGTTAGGGTTTTTTCAAAGTATAAGTCTTATCGTTATCATCCTATTTGCTAGTTTCTTAAGTGAGTGGTTAAATGTTAAAGAAGTTGTCATCGGAATATCTCTATTCATCATCTGTTTTGCCGTAACACTTAATGTGTTAATGTACTTTTATCACAATAAAAAAGAAAATTATCATAAAGATGCAAAACAAAAAGAGCTAGCACATTAATTAGTGCTAGCTTTAGATTAATAGATTGTAATAGATTTTATGCTCTCATGAAGCAGTAAGTCTTGTGGTTTTTTGAGTTTTGGATAACCTGTCGTTCTCTCACTGATCACTGTTGGCAAAAACCAAGTTGCTTGAAGTGCTGTCATTCCTGCTTCTGTTGCACCTCTTAATTCGTCAGATCCACCGTCACCAATAAATACTGATTCTTGCGGTATTACACCAAGCTTTTCACAAGCCAGTTGATAGATTTGTTTTTGCGGTTTCGCTACTCGTACCTCATAGGAGAAAATCACTTCATCAAAGTTGTCTGGCAGCTTACACGTTTCCCATGCATCCACTTCTTCAGGAGCAGCATTTGAGATCAGACCGAGCTTCAGGCCATTAGATTTTAAAGTTTGAAGCAGTTCTATCACTTGAGGATCGATCTCTTGAAAAGGAATGCTCTTAGCTGACAATCTTTCTAGGTGAACGTACTCAATAGCTTCTACGTTTGGTGTAATCCCTTGTGAATCTAAAATATCTCTTAACACACTCTGGTGATCTGGAAACGTTCCATTCATTCTAAGCTCTCTTCTTAGATCCCACTCTGCTTTAAAAATATCTTTATCTAATCCTAAAGGTTCGATAGAATACTTGGCTTTCTTATATCCATCTTTCCATTCCGTAATCAACGTTTCATACAGATCAAAGAAAACTGCTTTAACCAAGGTTTCTCCCCCTATTAAAAAATCTTTGCATATACACTAGTATCTCGAAGGCTTGTTGTTGAACCAATCTCCAATGAATCATTGCGTAGAATACCTTCCAATGTAAATCCTAACCGTTCAGGGATGGCTGCACTTTTTGTATTACGTGTGTCACAACGGATCTCAACCCTTCGTGCTTTAAGCTCCTTAACAGCAAAATCAGTAATTCCATTAACAGCTTCTGTCATATATCCTTTTCCTGCATAGCGAGTATCAATCCAATATCCAATCTCGAACTTTGGAATTTCCCAATTAATACGGTGTAATCCTGATGAAGCAATCAAGTTCCCGCTGTCCTTTAAAAATACGAGCAATCTTAAATCTTCCCTGCTTAAAAACTTCAAATGCGCTTACCGAATATTAACTTCTACATCTTCCTCTGTTTGATCAAAATGGGCAAAAGGTAGCCAAGGCTTTAATTCATCTAGTGAAGCATGAATAGCTTCAAACATCGCTTTGCCATCTCCAGGCTTTGGCATACGAATTAGCAGTCGATCTGTTGTAAATTCAGTTGGAAAATTTATTAAAATTGGTTTCAAAGTGTACCTCCGAGTATCTGTTAGGTAATGTGAGTAAGTTTGTCAGGGTTTACTACCCAATATATCGTTTGTATTAAGTCATTCTTAATCTGTAAGGACAGAACACCAAATACTTGTTGTTCCACATACAGTACAATGCCTGGTTCGCCGTTAACATTCGTATATTTGAATGAAAAGTCTTCCGTTGTTTTTGCCATGATTCCCATATAGAAGCGTGAGATCCGCTCTGCTCCAAGGATTGGAACGAGAGCAGCTTTTATTTTCCCTCCACCATCTGAAATGAGCTTTGCATCTACGGCAAGCAGATTTAATAGATTACTTACATTTCCTGAAACTACTGCTGCTACGAACTGTTCAGTTAGTGCGGAAGCTTTTGGAGGTGACATCGTAGAAGTAGTATGATTGCCTATCGCCTTTTTTGCACGGTGAAAAATTTGTCTGCAGTTTGAACTACTTTTTCCGACCATTTCTGAGATAAAACGATAATCATACTCTAGAACTTCACGAAGTAAAAATACAGCACGTTCTGTTTCTGACAGCTGCTCTAATAATAGTAGATATGCTGTAGAAAGAGATTCTTTCATCACATAATGTAATGCTGGATCTTCGTTATTGTCTGTTAACAGTGGTTCTGGAAGCCAAGGTCCTACATATGCTTCTCGTTGTTTACGAGCAGACCTAAGCAGATCCAAACAGCGATTCGTGACGATTTTACAAAGATAAGCTTTTGGGTTCTGAACAAGATCCATTTCTTGTTCACTCCAAGTAATATACGCATCTTGCACGATATCTTCCGCATCTTGCACACTTCCTAGCATTCTATATGCTAATGAAAACAAGAGGGGTTTATATGTTGTAAATAGAAGCTCAGTTTGAACATCATTCATCCATTAAGCCTCCTTTCGCAAACGATTTAATCCTATATTTTGTTCAATAGCTTTTGCTGCTCTTTTAGCACTAGCAAATGCTGCGTCCACCAACATTTCTCCATGTCCTGCACCGTCTCCTGCAATGTAGAGTCCTGGTATTTCAGGTATACTCGGACCAAAATATTGAGTGTCTTTGATGCTGATCATATCTTGCACCACTATCATTCTTGGTAAAAACTGTTGAGCTACAAGTTCTTTTCTCCACTCCGGCTGCATGAGATCAAGAATACTTTCAAGCTCTTTTCTATGACAATCTGCACTGCCCTCTTTATTAGTTCCTAAATATTTAATTAATTGAATAACATTCTTCCCATCCTCGCTTAATGAGCACGCTCGAGAGTGATTAGAGAACAGAATATGCTGATCAATTCCTATCGCAAAATGATGATTTAATTTAGGGAGTCTTTTCAAAGCTACGTCTAGGCATGCAGCATATACGGGAGAAGCTTGCTGACTCCACTTTTCTAGCAATGTCCCTTCTGCATTCTTCACCAATTTCATTGATTGCTCAGATCCTATTGTTAATAGTACATTTGAAACTTCGAAGGTATCTCCATCTGAACAGAAGAGTTGATGTGTAATTCCATAATCAATAGAAGAAATCTTCTTGTTTGTATAAATGGTTACTCCAGCAGTAAAAGCCTTATTGCGAAGACTTTCAACGATGGATTGCCAACCATTGTTTACATAAAGGACTCCTTTCAGACCTAGTTGAACTTGTTGGATAGCTGCATTCGCTAATAGTTGATCGTAATCTATGCAATATGTTGATGTTCTGGTCAATGCGTAAAAGATGTTACGGACCATAGGATTTTTAATTTCTTTCTCAGCCCATTCTCGTAAACTCATATGAGGGATCGATGCAGCGTCAATCGTTTTAAGCTTTAACATCACTCTTACCAATTCCGTCTTGTTAGACCATGTTAAAAGTTTTGTTTTGACCATTGCACCTAATGATCCGGGCAGTTCAAAAAGTTTATCATTCCAGACCGCGTATCCATTGGTATCAGGAACTGCCCCAGATACATTTACTTCTAACTCATTTAAAATCTCTTCAGCCGCTCCCCCTCTATATAATGCATGCCCACCTAAGTTAAATAGTGCTCCGTTTTTTGAGATGGTTTGTGCACGACCTCCTAATTGGCTAGCTTTCTCTAGTACTAAGACAGACTTTCCTGCTTGTGCTAAATATACGGCAGAAGTTAAACCGGCTATTCCGCCACCAACAATCGCCACATCAAATGTATTCATGTATAATCACCACTTTCTGATTTTACAAACATGACGATACTGGCGTTTGTTTTGTGACAGAAATCTGTATTTTGTTTATATAAAATATCAAGGGGTAATGGTTTTATAAGGTGACATTTTCATTCAAGTTGCCAAATCTGCAAGAAAGGAGATCAACGTGATGTTATATACCAAGATTCTGGTTGCTTTTGATGGCTCTGAAGGAAGTTACACCGCTCTACACAATGGTAATGAGATTGCACGGCATACAGGGGCTGAGTTAACGTTACTTTATGTGACCAATGAAATAGTTCTGCCATTGTATGGTGGCGTACATCCAGGCGGAGTAGCGAGTTCAGCAGTAGAAGTAAGAGAAGCAGAAATTTTGGAGCAAAGTCATGGTGAAGAAATCCTAAACAGAGCGTTAGGACGTGTGGATCATCAAATAAAGACAACCACAGCCATTTTGCATGGTGACCCGACTACTACCATTTGTGGTTATGCGGATAGCCATAACATCGATCTCATCGTCATTGGTAATCGTGGCCATAGCGGATTTAAAAAACTTTTCTTAGGAAGCGTTAGTCAAAAAGTTGTTTCTAACGCACATCAACCTGTACTTGTTTCTAAATAACAATTAATTCGTTTGAGGAGCCCCCTCTTTAAAAGATGGGCTCCTCTATTTTATTGAACCATTTCAGACACTGTTTTGAACGTATAGCCCTTTGCCTTCAAATCCGTAATGATACCTTTAACAGATTCCATCGATTCTGTGCGGCTGTCATACATCACGTGCAGCAGGATGATTGAGCCAGGCTGAATATTTCGACTCACATACTTCACTATTTTCTTAGAATCAGCTGCTATTTCTGGATATGTTTCCGGCTCAATGTTCCAAAGGATTGTCTTTCGATCATGTTTATCTAAGTAGTACGGCAGTCCGATCAATTTTTTCCCATATGGTGGGCGAAAGTGAATCTTCCCCTCGTATCCTGCTTTTCGAATCAGCTTATCTGTTGACTCAATCTCATTACGAATATAAGACGGTGTTTTCAAAACCATTCGTTCATGAGAATAAGAATGGTTTCCAAGCTCATGTCCTTCTGCCACTATTTTTTTTGCTTCTCCCAGGTTCTCTTCAATCTCCCTGCCAGTTACAAAAAAAGTAGCTTTAACGCCCTCTTCTTTTAAAATCGACAAAATTTCATCGGTGTTATCTGTTGGGCCATCATCAAATGTTAAGGCAACTACTTTTCCAGCAGTATCTGCACTTGTTACTAAACCTCCAAAAAATTGAAAGTCTCTCGAACTGCTTAACTTTAAACCGCTGTACGCCAATCCGATCAATAGGAAGATCGCCACGCTTACGTATATGACTATTTTCTTCATTCATTTCTCCTCATTTATGTATAGAGCTATTTGTAGGTATGATTTAATAAGAATACCAAAAACTCGTTAAATCTGTCGTAACTGAGCTGTAACCATTCTGACGCAGCATAGCTGTAATATTACCCCGATGATAAGCACCATGAGTCGTGATATGCAGCAACATCTCAGAGATACTCGTCTCTCTTCTTCCCGCCCATGGCGTATCAAGAATTAGCTCTTTGTCCAAATCGACTCCATTGTTAAGAAATTCACTATATTGATTGGTTAATTCGTTATACATTGTAATGATCTCCTCAATACTATTTGTATCGGACTCTACTTTTTCAATCTCGAGTGCTTCTGCCATACTAGTCCCTGAAATGATATGAAACCAAAGCTGATCAACGATGTACATATGTGAAACTACTTTCGAGATGGATGGGAAAACACTCTGCACTGTCTGATGATACACTTCATTTCCAAGTTCTGATAACCGATGGAATAACTCCTTGTTCGCCCAAACGTGATAATCGTACATTTTCATAGCATGATGTTTCATAATACCCTCCCTATTTCTCATTCTTACTTCTTTGCCTATTTTCGACAACACGACAAAATTCCCTCTAATTTTCAGAATCAGGAAGGAACTGGGATTGTTTTGAAGAATTTTTTAATAAGACATTATGCTGGTATGAGGAGAACACATGATGAATCATTTCGAGCACGAGATATAAAACGGCTATTACCCTAGAGGACCTCCAACAAAATAGATAAATTCATTACTTAAAGATAAACTTTTGGAGGTGCACGTATGAAACGTGATGTAGATTTTGAAATGTATATTAAGGAAGTTAACAAACCATTCTCAGGGTGGGATTTTTCATATATAACTGAATCTGGTCGGATGGCAAGTGGAATGCTTTCTTGGTCATATGGCAGTATGGTGACCCCTCTCATTGGAAAAGTGTCATCGATGCTTGACATGGGCACTGGAGGTGGAGAGCTTTTGTCCAAGCTTCAACCGTTTCCTGCAGTAGTTTGTGCAACAGAAGGATATCTGCCAAACGTCCCAATCGCAAGAGAACGTCTTGAACCTCTTGGTGTAAAAGTGTTTCAAATCGGTGATGATGATCTTCTTCCTTTTGAAGATCATACGTTTGACCTTATCATTAATAAACACGAATCCTACTCTCCACTTGAAGTAAAACGCACATTAACGAATGGGGGAATCTTTCTCACACAACAAGTTGGCGGTTCAGATTGTGCTGAGATTAACACATTGCTTGGGTATCCAATCAATGATGAGTTCTCACATTGGAATTTGCGTTTTGCTGAAAATGAACTGCGAGAAAATGGATTTGAACTTTTAGAAACTAAAGAAGAATTTCCTGTTCAGCGCTTTTATGATATTGGTGCCTTGCTCTATTATTTAGATGCAATACCTTGGCAGGTACCAGAGTTCCAACTCGAAGATTCTGTAGAAAAGCTGCATCACATTCATGAACTGATCCAAATGAATGGATACTTTGAAGTGAAACAGCATCGTTTTCTAATAAAAGCGAGGAAAAAATAAGGAAAGTTAAAAAGCTGGCACAGCAATCGTTCGCTTTGAACGCGCTGAGCCAGCTTTTCTTGACAATGTTCTGTTGGATTGTTTGGAAGATAGAGCTTTACTGTCCAGTTCATTCAAAATACTGTCCAGTTTTCTAAATTTACTGTCCACTTTTGAGGTTTTACTGTCCACTTGTCTTCATTTACTGTCCATTTTCAACATTTTACTGTCCACTTATTCAGAAACTACTTCTGAACACTCGTTACCATCCAGCCTTTTTCATCGACCCACTCAAGGTTAACCGTGTATTTTTCATTTGGCTGTTTATTCGGACTGACTTCTGCAACTGATTTCTGTGGGCCTCCACCATTTGCGATTTTCCACACCGTCATGTTTTCATCAAGACCTGTAGCCAGACGAATCGCTTTTAGTTTTTCATTCCAGTCTACACTGCCTTCATCATAACTTGATGTATGAGGTCCTGTTTGAGAAGTACCAATTGGTTCGTTTAGAACTGGTTTGTCACCTGAAGCTTGTTGTTTTTTCTTTTCCGCTTCAGCTTTTTCTGCTTTTTCCTTTTTATCTGCTTCTTTTTCAGGATCTATGCCAATTTCTTCAGATGGTTCTTGTTTCTTGGTTTTCTCCTTGTTGTTTGGTTCTTTTTCTTCACGTTCTTCTTCATAAGCACTTTCGTTATCAGGCTGAAGTTTTACCACTTTATGTTTTGGTTCTTTATTTGCTTCCTCTTTCTTTGGCTCTTCTTCACTGCCCATCAGCAGCGCATCTTTTGGCAAGAATAATAACGCTAAAAGAACAGCTCCTAACGCACTGTATAATACAATATTTCTCTTGTTTGACTTCTTGCGTTCTGATCTTCTCATCTATTACAATCACTCCTTCATATCAAACGTTCCCTCTCGTGATAAAACAAAACAAAAAGAACTCTAATAAAGATTAGAGTTCTAACATTTAAAAATTTTATATACTCAACATTAATTATTCGAAGGGATTCACTAAAAATTTGAGGGTGACCAAAGATTTCAGAAGTTTTTGCCAACACAAGTTATGTATTATACCTCTAATACAACAGCCATTTCTTTTCCAAATCTATCACCCTTATCAACAAACCCTAAGCTCTCATACAATTGATGAGCACCCTTATTCTCAGGATGATAACCCACTACAATTACATTAGCATCTAATAAAGTCTTCATTTCTTCAATCATCAACTGTGTTGCGATCTTGCCAATACCTTTTTTCTGGTAATTTTTATCGATCATAATTCGATAGATCCAATACCCATCCAATTCTTCTTTCATGGAGTTGAACATAAGAAATCCAACTGTGTTACCTTCCAATAGAATAGCGTAAGGCTTTAAGGTTGGTTCAAATTTTGATTGAGCGATAGAAACGGCGTTAGGTTCAATATGGCTCACTTGATCATCTGCTACTTCTAAAAAGCAGCATTCGTACCAATTTTCTGCGTTCAGTTCTGCGATCGTCACTTGTTTTTGTGTCATAAGTTCTCCTTTGATTGTAAGTTACATTTCCAATTTTACCATAATATCTCATTTAATGAAGATATAGAATCTAATGATAGCTCAAACGTGATAAAAAACAGTGTCTTCCCATTACTGAAGACACTGCATTTCGTTTAAAGTTAGGCTACGGACTTTTCTTGTTTTGCGGCGAGCTTTTTCATATCAAAACGGACTAGTATGGATACGATGAGCGCAACTATAAACAATCCAGAAAAGAATGTTAAACTGTTCGCGTAAGAACCTGTTGTGTCCTTAATCCACGCAGCGAATAATGGACCTGCAAGACCAGCTGCTGCCCAAGCCGTTAGAATATAACCATGAATCGCTCCAACCTGTTTCGTTCCAAATAGGTCACCAATGTAGGCTGGAATCGATGCGAAACCTCCACCGTAACACGTATAGATAACAGCGAGCATCACCTGAAAAAGAATGGATGATGACGTTTGTGGCAACATGAAAAAGAGAGCGATCTGCAAAACGAAAAATGTCGTATAAGTATTAGGTCGCCCGATGTAGTCTGAAATGGATGCCCATCCAATTCGACCAAAACCGTTGAACAATCCTAAAACGCCCACTAGTGCCGCAGCTTCAGCAGTTGTTAATCCAATACTCTCTTCAGCTAGAGGTTTTGCGGCAGAAAGAATGGCGATACCACATGTAACATTAATGAATAGCATGATCCACAAATAATAAAAACGGCGTGTTTTTACAGCTTCGTTTGCTGTTAGTTGTGAGAGGTCTTGTTTAATTTTCACTTTTCCGCTCTCTACATTCTCTTTAAACCCAGCAGGAAGCCATCCTTCTTCTGGTTTTTCCAAATAAAGAGAGGACAATGTCATTACAGCAAAGTAAGCAATTCCTAAAATGTAGAATGTGTTTGCAATACCAACAGATTTAATAAGTACGTCCATAATAGGAGAACTGACCGCTGCTGCGAAACCAAATCCCATGATAGCAAGTCCTGTTGCTAGACCACGACGATCGGGAAACCATTTGATCAGTGTAGAAACAGGTGCAATATAACCTACTCCAAGCCCGATTCCACCAAGTACACCATAAAAGATATAAAGCATCGTTAACGAGCCGATATTGACTGCAAGACCAGATCCAGCAATTCCTAATCCAAAGAAAATGGCTGCAAGCAAACCTGCTTTCTTTGGACCATGTTTTTCAACAAAATGTCCTAAAAAAGCTGCAGACAAACCTAAGAATAGGATGGCGATACTGAACGTCATCTGCACTTGTGAAGCTGTCCACCCAAATTTCTCGATCAGTGGATTCGTGAAGTTGCTCCAAGCATACACCGATCCAATGGAAATATGTATTCCTACCGCTGATAAAGCAATGAGCCACCGATTTTTAGACTTTTTCATCCTTATTTCCCCCCTATAAAGTTAATAAAGTTAAACATTCATGAAACTTACCCTAATGTAAGGCACAAAAAAAGACAACATTCAAAAGTACTTATTTTTTCAAATAAGTCCATTGTAGAATGTTGCCTAAAAGCTCTACATACTCGTGCAGAGCGTCCATTCATCATCAAAAGTAGAATAGAAAAAGTACAGATCGTGTATTTTCTCCATTACTTCTCACATTAGTTGTAAGCGTTTTTATAATATCAAATCGTTGCGTTATTCGCAACATAATTTTTTGACTTTTTAGATAATAGCCGGGTGATATGAATTTCTTCGCGATCGACACATTTTAATTTACATAGTTTAATCAAATAACTGGAAAGAAATTTGTCTTTTATTTTTGTGTATTGGTTTGGGTTTTCCCATAGATCGCGAAATACTTCGCACAATACTTGTTCAGCCACACGCTTATCACCAGTAATTCGGAGGGCAACCTGATATAAAAGTGTGCTATATGAATCGACCATTTGTTTTAAGGCACTAGAATCCTTATGTAGCAATCTGGTCAATATTTTGCTATCAAGGTCATGTCGTATGTTCATTTCAGCAACACCCTCCTGTTACTTCCTTTGTTAATTTCCAATTCCCATAAATTAAAGGTGTTAAACATTGAACACAACACTTGTTGAATATTCATATATATTTTGTACAATAAAAAAACAGCACTTGAATTTCAAGCACTGTTTTAATTAACACTTATTTTTTTAGATTTTTCTCTACTGAATATTTTATACCTGCAACTGTTCCTATCCCAAGAAGTGCGTATTTTAATCCGACTAATGTAGCTTCTGGTGTAGCAGCCCCCGCTTCCCAAAAGGCATAAAGAACGCCTAGGACAACTGCAACAATGGGGATATACTTGTTCGAAAAACGATCCGTATGACGAATGGCATATAAAACCACAGCTAAACCAATGTACGGTGCAAAATCGGTCATAAAATCCATGATTTCCACCCCAATCGATAAAATTTGTATAGCTAATACAAATTTTATTAAAACTTGGATGAAAATAGACCGTTACGTAAAAATATTATCTCCATGTAGCTTTTTCGAGTGCAGTGTCACATTGATTGATTAAACTTCTCACTAAATCACCAGCAGACCTTACTTGCGCTAGAGCAGATGCTTGACCAGCCCACATGGACATCATTTCTTTATTTCCTTGATTAGCTGCTTCTCTTCTAATATCAGACGTTAACATATGCTGCAGTGGATAAGGAGGCAAATCACGAATATGACTCTCTAAGTCTATCATCATCTTATTCTTAAGACCTCTCGCACTTTTTCCAGAGAAAACTTTTGTTATTTTCGTGTCAGTATCACGACTAGATAGGATGGTCTGTTTGTGAATGGTATTTGCTCCGCTCTCTTTAACTGTCAAAAATGCTGTGCCCAGCTGAACAGCTGAGGCACCTAAAGTTAGTGCTGCTGCCATTCCCCTACCATCCATGATGCCCCCCGCTGCCACAACCGGACATGAAACAGCGTCTACTACTTGTGGAACAAGAGCCATCGTGCCGATCATAGATTCACTTTCACCATTTAAGAATGTACCTCTATGCCCGCCTGCCTCAGCACCCTGTGCAACGATAAGATCTACACCATTGGATTCAAGGTGAATCGCTTCTTTAACAGAAGTTGCCGTTGCGATAACAACCATTTCTAATGCATGTAAGTCTTCTACTAATCTTTTAGACGGCGCATTAAATGTAAAACTAACTATTTTAACGCCCGCTTCGATCACGGTGGATAGCTGTTTCTTAAATAAATTCTCCACATCTGGAATGTCATGAACTTCAGGTATTCCAAGTTTTGAACGGTATGTATTCAAGTGTTGCTGCATCGCTTGAATAGCTTCCTCGTCCATTTTATGTGTCTCGGGCTCGGGGAGAAACAGATTCACAGCAATGGGAGATCGTGTGAGTTGCTGAATTTTTTTAAAAGCCGTTTTAATTTGTTGAGGACTCATATATCCTGCACCAAGTGTTCCTAATGCTCCTGCTTCACTTACTTCTGCTACTAATTCAGGTATTGTTGGGCCACCCGCCATACCCGCTTGTATGATTGGATATTTAATATTGAGCATGCTGCAGATCATACGTATCTTCCTCCATTTCCTGCTTTTTAAATAGCATAACAAAAAGATAGAGCTCTAGTCTGTTTCGACTAAAGCTCTTCCCTCCATTAAACTGCAATTTTTCTATTTTCGTACATCTCCTGAATGGCTTCTTCACTTTTACCTTCGTCAAACTCATTTTCACTTTTAGATACCACGATCGTTGCAATTCCGTTTCCGATTAAGTTTACAATGGCACGCGCTTCACTCATGAAACGGTCAACTCCTAATAGAAGTGCCAACCCTTCAACAGGAATGACTTGCATAGCCGTTAGCGTAGATGCAAGGACGATGAACCCACCACCTGTAACTGCGGCTGCACCTTTAGACGTTAGCATCAATACAGCGATAATGGTTAATTGCTGGGTTAGACTGAGATCGATGCCAAATACTTGAGCTAAAAATACGACTGCCATCGAGAGGTAGATGCTTGTTCCGTCTAAGTTGAAAGAATAACCGGTTGGTATAACAAGACCTACAACAGATTTCGAGCATCCGAACTTCTCCATCTTGTTCATCATTCGTGGCAGAACCGATTCTGAAGAACTTGTTCCGAGTACGATCAAGAGCTCTTCTTTTATAAATTTCAAATACTTCCACAAACTGAATCCATACATCTTACAAATCAGGTTCAACACGATAAAAACAAAGAAGAACATCGTCGTATACACCGCGATCATTAACTTACCGAGCGGTACGAGTGACTCTAGTCCATAGTTTCCTATTGTAAACGCCATCGCACCGAACGCTCCAAGTGGCGCAGCTTTCATGATATAACCGACGATCTTGAAAAAGACGTTCAGCAACTTTTCAAAGAATTCGATAATGATCTTTCCGCTGTTTCCGAGTGCCGTAAGTCCAACACCAAACAGAATGGAAAAGAATAGTACTTGCAGAATATCACCTTTAGCAAATGCATCAACCATGTTGCTCGGAACGATATGTGTAACGAATTCGATCCAATCGATCTTACCGCCTTCTTCAGACGTGTATTGTGACACATCACCTTTCTCAAGCTTATCAAAGTCTAAGCCCGCACCTGGTTTTAACACGTTAACAACGATCAATCCAATAACAAGTGCGAGCGTCGTAACAATTTCAAAGTAGATGAAAGCTTTCCCTCCAACTTTACCTACCTTTTTCATGTCACCCATTTTAGCGATGCCTAGTACGATCGTTAAGAAGATAATCGGTGCGATCACCATCTTCACAGCATTAATAAATGTATCTCCTACAGGTTTCATCTGTTTCCCAAAATCTGGCCAGAAGAGTCCCACTAGTACACCTACGGCGATAGCCGTTAAAACCTGAAACGTTAAGTTCTTAAATAACCTTTTCATTGTTCTTCTCCTTTCGAGTTTGAAAATGAATTTTTAGAAAGTTAAATTGTCTGGGGTCTGACCCGGGGTCAGACCCCAGACAATTTCCATACAATTTAACAAGCCAAAGAAAAACGCTACCATTTGTAAGAACAATGATAGCGCTTCCATTAATTTATTAGAATATTAAGAACTTATTGGACGTTTTGGTCTTTTTGGTCTTCAACTATTTTTTAAGAAGATATCGATTGACAGGTCGTCCGACCGTACCGTACTGAATATCCATTTGAATCGTTCCGTTCTTTACTAAATATTCAAGATATCTTCGTGCTGTCACTCGTGCGATGCCTATTCCTTCTGCTACCTCTTCTGCTGACTTCGCCTCAACCTGCGATTTTATAAAGCTTGCGATCTGTTTAAGCGTCAGTTCGTTCAACCCTTTAGGAAGCTCCGCCGTAACAGGAACATCACGTATCTCAGAATAGAAAAGATTATCTAGATCTTTTTGCGTAACTGTTCCGGATGGTGACACGGTAGAATGATACGTTCGATATTTGTTTAATGCTTTTTCAATACGCTCAAAAGTAAATGGTTTGATAATATAATCGAACGCGCCGTTCTGCATCATAGAACGGATGGTCTCTAAGTCGTTGGCAGCTGTAATAATGATAACGTCTACCTGAATCTTTTCCGCTCGTATCTGCTGAAGTGTTTCAATCCCATCCTGCTCTGGCATGTAGATATCGAGTACGACGAGATCTGGCTTATGCTTTCTTATACGTTTCAATCCTTCTGTTCCATTTGATGCTGTATCGATTACCTTAAATCGCTTTACTTTTTCAATAAACGCTTTGTTTATCTCTAAGACCATCGGATCGTCTTCAATCAACAGAACCTTTATCTCACTCATCCTCTTCACCTCTACCATTCATCGGAAATACTATTACAATACTTGTTCCCTGGTTTTCTTCAGATGTTACTTCTATGTCTCCGTTACCTTTTTCTACAATCTGACGAATCAGGTACAACCCTATTCCAGACCCACTATTTCCTTTTGTCGTATATCCTCTTTCAAACATATGCTGCTGGACTTCCTGACTCATTCCGCATCCGTTGTCCTCGACCAAAATCGCACAAGCCTCGGAATCCTGGGCGATGGAAACATCAATCCTGCCCTCATGAACTCCTTTTAGAGCGTCATACGCGTTCTCTATCAGATTACCAATGATCGTTACAAAATCATGCTGATCGAGTTGATCTGGGAACGTTTTAAGTGAGCTCTCATTATCAATATCCACTTTTATTCCGAGTTCTTTTCCGCGTCCAACTTTGCTTAACAATAGACCTGCAAGACTCTCGTTCTTGATCCTTTGATTTAAAAACCGAGTGAGTGAACCTTTTTCTTCTGATATCTGAAAAACATACTGCATCGCTTTTTTCAAATTGCCTAACTGAAGAAGCCCTGCGATCGTATGAAGCTTGTTCATGTGCTCGTGGTTCTGAACTCGTAGTGCCTCTACAAATGCCTTAACACCTGTCAGTTCTTCCGCCATCTTTGCAACTTCTGTTCTATCCTGGAAAATAGCGACAGCTCCAACGATCTTGTTATTTACTTTTATCGGCACTCGGTTACTCATGATCACTTTTCCACTTACTCGAATTTCTTGATTATAAACAGGACGACTCAGTTCTATGATCTCTGGAAGACGCGTATCTGGTATTACTTCACGAATCTGTTTTCCGACAACGTCACCCCTGACTGAGAATATACTTTTTGCTTTTTCATTAAAGATCGTGATGAGTTCCTCTTTATCAATTGCGATTACACCTTCATGCATAGAGTGGAACGTTGCTGTTCTCTCTTCGAACATTCGTACGATCTCGTGTGGTTCTAAATAAAACATCTGCTGTTTAAGATGACGAGCTAGTAGATAGGAACCGATCACACCGAACGAGAGAACCAATAATAGAATAAGAGTCATCTCATCTGTCAGGTCATGAAACACTTCGTAGTAACCTGGTATCACATGACCGACCACAACAACCCCGATCTGCTCTAGCTCATCATTTTTGATGGGAACAAATGCCCTTACAGCTGTACCCATCTCTCCCTTTGCTTTCGAGATAAACGTGTGGTCAGCAAAGGCTGCTCCTTCATCACTCCCTTTAGACACCGTACCAATCATGTCTTTAACAGGATGAGAATATCGGATATGATCCATGTCCATGACCACGACATAATCTGCTTCATTAATGACTCGTATCTTTTCAACGACTGGTTCTATCTCGTTCCAGCCTCTATTTATCTGAATGTATTTCTTCACTTCGGGAAGCTGTGCCACGGTGCGTGAAGTAATCATTGCCCGCTTCCCCAGCTCTTCTTCCTGAATATCGAGGATCTTACCAATAATGACGACACCTCCGATTAGGATGGCATAGAGCACGATTCCAAACGTTAGGATCATGATTTTTGTTCGAATGGGTAATCGTTTCATCGTCATTTACTAGCAACCTCCTTTTCATTGTCACTATTGTATCATTTCAATTTCAATATGTTAGACTATTTAAAAAAGTAACGGATTTGGGGTAATTCATGGATGAAATCTTTCATTGGGATCGCACTGATACTGATAGCGGGTTTAGGAGTATCAATCTGGATTGGTTTTCATACAAAAATGGCCGAAGGAACACTTCCCTATGATGATGATCAAAAAGGCATACAGGACCAAGTTGTCATCAAGTTTAGTCACGTGGTTGCAGAGAATACTCCTAAAGGACTTGCTGCACAGCGTTTTGCAAAACGGATAAACGAGAAATCTAATGGTCAGATTAAAATTGAAGTGATTCCAAACGGTGGACTCTACTCCGATCAAGAAGAACTTGAAGCGCTGCAGCGTGGTGATGTGCAGATGATCGCACCTGCTACGACAAAGCTAAGCACATTTTCACCTAAATGGCAGGTTCTTGATCTTCCTTATGCCATGCCTACTCGTGAAAGTATTATAAAGGCGTTAAACGGAGACATTGGGAACACGTTGCTTCAATCATTAGAAGAGAAAAACATGAAAGGCCTTACGTTATGGATCAATGGATTTAAACAGATTACAACAAACGACGGGCCAGTCGTTCACCCTGATGATCTAAAAGGGCAAAACCTGCGAATCATGCCTAGTTCTGTGCTTGAGAATCAATTTGATCAAGTTGGAGCTAAAGCAGTTGGATTGGATTTTAACGATACGTACCGATTATTGGAATCTGGAGAATTAAACGGTGAGGAGAACACGATCTCTAACATCTATTCTAAAAAATTCTTTGATGTGCAAAGTCACCTTACGATAAGCAATCATGGATTTTTAGGGTATGCTGTAATCATGAATGATGAGTTTTGGAGCAATCTTACGAAGAAGCAGCAAAGAATCATAACTGAAGCTTTGGATGAAGCTACTAGCTGGAACCAAACTCAATCCTTCGCGATGAACGAGGAACAGCTTGCATTAATCGAGAAAAATTCTTCAATCGATATTCATTATCTGACAGAGGAAGAAAAAAGAGAGTGGGCAAAGGGTTGGGAGCCCGTGTACCGAGCGTTTAAAAGTGAGATTGGAGACGACCTTCTTTCCAAGATGATTCAATTAAGAAATTCCTATAAAGATTTTTAGAGAACAAATTCAGGTGCTGATTCTTTAAAAATCAGCACCCCTTTTTATTCCATTCATCCACACACGTCTGGCAAATACACGTTTCACGATTTGAAGCAGCACATTCAAGAAGTTGAGCTGGCATCTGAACGTTCATACACCAACACGTTTCTGGGTTATTTCCGTTTGAAATTGCACAGGCATTATCTCTCTTACATAACGGGCAATCAGACATGATCTTTCACCTTTACCTGCATCTCTTTTCCCCATTCTGCCAAGGATTTTAATGATGGAATTAAAGCTTCTCCTGCCTCCGTTAATGAATACTCCACCCTAGGCGGTATCTCCATGAATTGCGTTCGTACCACCAGACCTTGTTTTTCCATCTCTTTTAAAGACTGAGATAAGACCATGTTTGTGATTCCATCCACCTGACGCTTAAGTTCGTTATATCGTATCGTCTTATTTTTCCATAAAGCCCATATGATCGGAAGTCTCCATTTACTCCCGATTAGTGTTAGAGCAAATGTTAACGGGCAATCTTCTTTTCTCTTATATCCTTCCTCACTCATGTTTTGGCTCCTTTAATCAGTTTTTACTGACTTAGTAAGAAATTACTGCATACTTGTTTTCGTCTTTCTTTGTAATAAAATTATAGCGTAAGTACTACGTATAGGAGTGATTAATATGGAGTTACACTATGAGATTGTTCCTGATCAAAAGATTGATGTTTGCCGAGATCTCTGCAATGAACTTATGACGTATCAAAAAGCAAAAGCCACCATAAGCCCTGAATTATTTGACACTATGAACTTTGACACACGCTTGGTTCCATCTGTACATAAAGCCATGCATAACTATATCGTTGTAGTTAAAGATAGAAATAAACTCGTGGGATACGTGTATGCAAACATTTCTCCTAAAGAAGTGTATCGCAATGATTTTGCTACCTTTTTTGACATGAAATCCGTTAAGAGAGAAGCAGTCGGTTGCCTTTCTCAGTTTTATATTAAGGATGAGTACAGACAATATGGAATTGGTTCTAAACTATTTAATATGTCTATGAACTGGCTCTCTTCTTTTGATGAAGTGGATGACTATTTTATTTATGTATCAAATGGAAATGATGACGCCCTATCCTTTTATCAGCGTAAAGGATTTACAATCAGTCATGAGATATTAGATGGTTTCATTACGGTATTACGCAGTAAGCAGTAAGAAAGTAAGTGAAAATGGGTAACGTAATCATTTTTAGGTCCATTTAACTGTTTTCTTCGTCTATTTAGTTCCTCCCTTTGTAGCTAGTTTTCTCGTTTTACAAATCTGTAAAATGAAGTTAATAAAAGTATTGTAGAATAAAACCTGTTTCACCAACATTTTGAAATATGTGAAACAACTAGAAATGAAGCTGCAAGGGGTAAAAACTAAATGGATGGAGGCGTTGATGATGAAAAGGCATGAAAACAAAAAATTTCTTTCGCTTTTCTCAGTTGTAATTGCTTTAGTGGTAAGCACGTTAGCATTTATTCCTGCTCTTCAAGCTGCAGGCGACGGATCGTGGACTAGTCCTTATTCAGTTTCTCAAAGTATCTCGAATCAGAACAATTCTGCAAAGACTGTTCAAGGTTATGTAGTAGGACAACCTACCGCAACAACTACCGTGGTAACAAGCAATTATCCAAACGACTATGCACTTGCTTTAGCAGACAGTCCTACTGAAACAAACACATCTAACATGGTGTATGTTCAGATTCCAACTTCTTACCGATCACAGTTTGGCCTAAAAACAAACCCTACTTTAAAAGGGCAATCCATTAAAGTTACAGGAAGTCTGGCAGCTTACTTCTCACATGCTGGCTTAAAAGATCCAACTGCTATGGAAAAAGCATCTGGTACAACACCAACAGATCCGCCGACAGATCCTACTGACCCACCAATATTTGATGAATCGTATTATGATCCTGCACAAGGAAAAACGGGAGCAGCATTAAAAACAGCTCTTCACAATATTATTGATGATCATACTGAACTCTCTTATGATGCCGTATGGAACGCACTTAAAGTAACCGATCAAGATCCAAACAACAGCAACAATGTCATCCTTTTATACACGGGCCGTTCACAGAGTAAGTCAACGAACGGTGGTAATGTAAACGATTGGAACCGTGAGCACGTTTGGGCAAAATCACACGGTGATTTCGGTACAGCGATGGGTCCAGGTACGGATATCCACCACTTGCGCCCAACAGATGTTAGCGTTAACAGCTCTCGTGGAAACCTTGATTTTGATAACGGAGGCACACAGCATTCTGAAGCACTTGGAAACTATTATGACAGCGACTCATGGGAACCGCGCGATGCCGTAAAAGGCGATGTTGCCCGCATGCTGTTTTACATGGCAGTTCGTTATGAAGGTGACAGCGGTGAGCCACAACTTGAACTCAACAACAACGTCAATAACGGAACGGCTCCATATCACGGTAAAATGTCTGTGTTGCTTCAGTGGCACTTAGAGGATCCGGTCGATAACTGGGAACGCAACCGAAACAACATCATATATGACCAATTCCAGCATAACCGCAATCCATTCATCGACCACCCAGAATGGGCTGAGGAGATTTGGTAGAATATTTGCTGTAACACCAACCCTATATCGAAGGGCAGACTCTATTTTTAGAGTCTGCTCTTTGTTTAGTTATGTGGTGGATGAAGATGCATGGTTAACGTCGCTTTACGGTACGTGTTTTTATTTTTGTTACACGTTCACCGGTAAATGATGTGTTTTCACCTGAGATTCACATGGATTAACCGCTAATGTCTCTACTTTCACCTGTAAGGAACCTCGTTCCACTTGTAAATGCTTCTTTTTCACCTCATAGGCCGTGTTCTACAGCAAAATCTTTTTAAAAAACAAAGTAAAACTAGCTTAAAAGGGCAGAGTATAACCCCTATTAACTAGTTTTACAGTAAAAACTCATAATAGATAAGACAAATGCCACACGCAGCCCACGAAACCATCGCAAACACGGTTACGATTATATTTTCTGACCATCCATATTTTATTCCGTAGTGATAATGAATGGGTGTGAACCGGAACAGCTTCTTTTTTGTTCGTTTAAAATATGCGACTTGAATGATGACTGAAAGCTGTTCTGCAAGATAGATAATAAACAGAATGGGGATTAAGATCTCTACGTTCTCAATGATGGCAAGAAACGATAAGGTCCCTCCGATAGCGAGTGATCCTGTATCACCCATGAACGCTTTTGCCGGATACAGATTATAGATTAAGAATCCTAGAATCGTAGCGATCATGACTAAGCAAAAGACCTTTACTTCCATATACTCAGTGATCACAAAGAAAAAGAAGTAAGTAGGAATCGCAACCATGCCTAGAAGTCCATCCATACCATCCGTAAAATTGATCGCATTTGCCGTCCCGACAATAAACAGTGTGATCAGGATGAGGTAGATGATGTAAGGAAGAACAATGTTAAATGATTCCGTCACCCGAATGCTTGTATCAATGTCAAAAAGATCAATGCCAACATATAAGAGAAGAATAGTGAACGCGAACTGAAATTTTAGTTTTGTTTTTCCTGATACCCCGCCAGGATCTTGTTTTGAAGCTTTCCAAAAATCATCTAAAAAACCAATAAAACTAAATAATATAAACGTTGCTATTAGAAAGAGCATGATGGGACTTGTCGTGTAATAATAAAGCGCAACAAAAATCCCTACAAAAAACACACTTCCTAACATTAAAGGTGTCCCCTTCTTTTCCTGATGATCTGGTGGAAGTTCTACTCGAATGGGCTGTGTGAGCTTTAGTCTTTTTAATGTCATGATCAACAGAGGGGCAAATATTACGGTTAACAAAAATGTGATAAAAGCAGGTGCTAGCTGTAAAAACACGACTGTAGTCTCCTCTCTTATTTGTCCACTGTTACTATTCGAGAAAAGATGAAAAGTTCCTTTAAATTGTAGGGGGTCTGACCCGGGGTCAGACCCCCTACAATTTCCAAACAATTTAACTAGTACAAATTGCTGTGGGACTTCTGAGTGATAGACACCCTTTCTCCAGATTGCTACTGTAAGTAAGTGTAAGAATATTCAGAATAAGGAGAATGACATATGAGAGGAAAACGTGTTTTAGTTTGTACCATGCTAAGTACAGCCATGTTATTATCCAGTTTTACTCCTTCCATTTTTGCAGAGGGCTCCTCCTCCCAACAAAATAATCGAACACATCACGGTGACTGGAACCACCCCTCTAAATCATCACCTGTTCTACATCCGGGAACACCTGAAAGTGCCTCACTAAAAGTAGAACCGCTCGAACAAATTGGTTCGTTTATTGAAAGTGAGATTGAAAAACGCACTATGCCAGGTGCTGTCGTTCTCATCGCTAGAAGTGGAAGCATCGCGAAGCATGATGCTTACGGCTATTCCGCGCGCTACATAGACGATCAGTTCACAGAAATGGATCACCCTGTTGAGATGAGAAAAGACACGATTTTTGATATTGCCTCAATCTCCAAACTCTTCACCACAACAGCTGCAATGAAGCTTTATGAACAAGGAAAATTCAATCTAGATGATCCTGTTGGAAAATATATACCGGAGTTCAATGAAAACGGAAAAGAGACTGTAACCATTCGGCAGATTATGACCCATACTTCCGGTTTTACAGCATGGATTCCTCTATACAGCATGGGAGCAAATCGCGAGGAACGGTTGCAGATTGCTTTAAAGTACGGGTTAAAGAATAATCCTGGTACAACGTATACATACAGTGATTTAAATCTGATTACACTAGGTGTTTTAGTCGAAAGATTGTCAGGTCAACGTCTCGATGACTATGTAAAAAAGAACATCACTGAACCTCTAGGAATGAAAGATACGATGTACAACCCTTCTCCAGATCTTCGTAACCGAATCGCAGCAACAGAATATCAGCCAGCAATCGGACGCGGCATGGTTTGGGGCAGTGTGCATGATGAGAACGCGTGGAGTTTAGATGGCGTTGCAGGACATGCCGGTGTCTTTTCAACCGCTAAAGACCTCGCCATCTTTGGACACATGATTTTACAGGACGGAAAGTATGGTAAAACACAGATTCTAAAGCCAGAAACGGTTAGCTTATTAACAGAAAATCAGCTCCCACAGTTTCCAACCAACTCTCACGGACTAGGCTGGGAATTAAATCAAGGTTGGTACATGGATGCTCTCAGCAATGAAGAAACACTAGGACACACCGGATATACCGGTACATCTATGGTTGTTTCACCAAAGAATAAAACGATTGTACTAACCTTAACAAATCGGGTTCATCCATCTCGTGCGACAGTCTCGATGAATCCGATTCGACGCAAGGTCGCACAGCTTACAGCGGATGCAATCTCAGTTCCTATTCATCATAGAGATAAAGCTTGGTTTTCAGGATATGGCGATAACCTGAAAAAAGGATTAACATTTGAAGTCGGTAAAAATCAGGATACTCTTCATTTTAACCATTGGTTCAGTATTGAAGATGGAAGCGATAAAGGCTCGGTTCAAGTTTCAAGTGATAATAAAACGTGGACCACGCTACCAAACACCTATACCGGAAAAGAAGAAACATGGGACCGCGAAAAGGTAAAGCTTCCTGAAGGAACAACGTTTGTTCGCTTCCTCTATGAAACCGATGCATCTGTAAACGGTAGAGGATGGTATGTAGATGATGTATACGGAAGTGATCAGCGAGGAAACAAGAAACGATTAGCTGTTGTTCAATACGATTGGGTAGAACGTGGTTGGTAAAAAAAGAAAGCAGTTTCGCTATACAGCGGAACTGCTTTACGCTGTATTAGTACTGTCTTTGCTCTTGTGACCGATATCGTAAAGAAGCTCACTAGTAATCCTTAAGTAAATCTCTTAATTTCTTTGGAAAAAGAAGCTTACGGTTATCTAAGATATCATTTAATTCTATCCATTTCGCAATCGTTTTTTTCTGCTTTTCTGTTACAACGAATGATTCAGCTGAATATAAACCTAAATCTACGAATTCCACTAAATAAATCTGTGAGATTTCATGTCCTATCTTTTTATCGACAACAAAAATATTTTCTACACATCCCAGGTAACGCTTCACCTTTATGGGTGCGCCTATCTCTTCGTAAAATTCGCGAACAATCGCTTGCTCTGATTTTTCTCCAAATTCTATCGTTCCACCAATAGGTCGATAATACGTCCCCGTTCCTTCCGAATGGTTCCCTTCCCGTTCTTCTAACAAAATGCGGCAATTGTTTAAAAGAATACCAAGTGTGTTAACTCTTAGACTCATACAACAATTCGCTCAGGACGTGTATACACATTCATAGAATCTCCTCTTACAAAACCAACCGTCGTGATTCCGAGTTCTTCGGCTGATTGCAGAGCAAATTCTGTTGGTGCTGATTTTGAGAGGACGATCTCACAGCCGATCTTTGCTACTTTTAACAGTATCTCAGAAGAAATCCGACCACTAAACACGAGAATCTTATTTCCTATGAAAATATCATTCTTCAAGCAATATCCATAGATTTTATCAAGGGCATTGTGACGTCCAATGTCCATTCGGCTCAGCACGATTCCGTTCACATCACAAAGTGCGGCGTTATGCACACCTCCTGTTTCTTGAAAAACGCCTGCTCCCTTCTGCATCTCTCGCATCAATCGAAAGCAGTCTTCCGGCGTAACTTTCACCCTGACTTCATTCATTGATTTTGCTGTTCGTGCATCATTGGCAAAAACAAAGCCTTGCCTGCTCATGCCGCAGCATGAAGTTATGTATCTTTTATTCTGCAAATTTTGATAGACCGGGTTCAAACGATCAGTTGTCACATGCACAAAGCCACCGTCTTCTTGCATCCATAGGTCTTTAATATCTTTATAGTTTCGGATAATTCCTTCAGAGGCGAGATAGCCGACAACCATATCCTCAATGTACTCTGGGCTGCATACCATCGTTACAAATTCTTCCCCATTGATTTTAATTGTTACAGGAAGCTCGGTTACGATAGTGTCTTCAATATTCACTGCATGTCCGTTCTTAATCTGAAGGATACTACGCTTGGTAACTATAAGTTTCATAAGAAAATCACCCCTTCGCTATCCTATCGGTTTATCAAAAACAAAAACAGATACCGCCATATCTTCATCCACTTTGAAATCTGAGAACAGATGAACGAATTTTGCACCGGTCACATCTTCTAACCCATCTGGTGGGGCTGTTGCGTAAACGTCCTGAATCAGACGAGTCCTTGCA
This sequence comes from Fictibacillus tiangongensis, assembly GCF_048083785.1. GTDB lineage: Bacteria > Bacillota > Bacilli > Bacillales > Fictibacillaceae > Fictibacillus. Next base: position 1,064,851 of record NZ_CP182294.1, on the reverse strand, counting down.
GCATGCACCATCTCTTTTCCTTCAGCCGTTCGGGCAATGAATTTTTCAGTTGGTGTTAAATTTCCGTACATAGTTGAAATCGCCATGTTTTCCACAAAGACCGTATGAATTTTCTCAGGTCCTTTTCCTAATAAGTTCTTACGGAGTTTACGAATAATATCATTAAAGTCATGCACTTTCTTCGTCATTCGGACATCACCACTATTTCTCCATTTTTTACTAATCATACATGATGTACTTACTTTTCGCACGTGATAAAAATGAAAAGCTAGAATACAAGTCTTGTTGTTTATTGATGGTGTAAACGCTATAATAAAGGAGAAAAGTTGGTAGAGAAAATCGTTCACACTGTTTTTTCTTCCATCTTGTAAATTACATAATGATCTATCTTTTATTCCAAATAAAAGAGATCTAATGCTGGATTGGCCTAATGGTATGACCTGCTATTACACTATTCCACCATGAATTCACATTTTCTGTACGTCTATAGAATCTGTGCTTTCGTGGTGGATTTTTTTGTACCATCATGCGTTCACGATGACTAGAAGTATTAAACGAAAGGAAGATTCTTAATGGATAAGATGATTCAAATCTCAATTGACGGCAAAAAATATGAAGCTCCTTCCGGCACATCCATTCTCGATATAATAAATAAAAACGAACTAACTCACCCTCAAATTTGTTACACCCCACAAGTTGATCCGATCGAAACGTGTGATACATGTATCGTGGAGGTAGATGGCAAGCTGATGCGTTCGTGCTCAACGATGGCACTGGACGGTATGGCGATCGAGCGTTCTTCTACGAGAGCAAAGGATGCACAGAACGAGGCGATGGATCGTTTACTAGAGAACCACCTTCTCTATTGCACGGTGTGTGATAACAATAACGGCAACTGTAAGCTGCATAATACCGCTGAACTGATGGAGATCGAACATCAAGCGGTTCCTTACTCACCAAAAGAAGAAATGGTCGATCTCGATATGTCTCACCCGTTTTACCGTTATGATGCCAATCAATGTATCACGTGTGGTCAGTGTGTAGAGGTGTGTCAAAACCTGCAGGTGAACGAGACGCTTTCGATCGACTGGGAACGCGAACGCCCACGCGTGATTTGGGATGCTGGATCAAGTATCGATGATTCCTCATGTGTCAGCTGCGGACAATGTGTGACCGTCTGTCCGTGTAACGCTCTCATGGAAAAATCAATGCTTGGTGAAGCGGGCTTCATGACAGGATTGAAAGAAGATCTACTTGAGCCGATGGTCGAACTTGTAAAAGAAGTTGAGCCTGGCTATAGTGGTATTTTTGCCATTTCTGAAGTGGAAGCCGCTATGCGTGAAACACGTACGAAAAAGACAAAAACGGTTTGCACGTTCTGTGGTGTTGGCTGTTCGTTCGAAGTTTGGACGAAAGGCAGAAAGATTTTAAAAGTAGAACCGAGTGAAGGTCCTGTAAACGCGATCTCCACGTGTGTTAAAGGAAAGTTCGGCTGGGATTTCGTAAATAGCGAAGAACGCCTCACTACACCACTCATTCGTAAAGAAGGCGTTTTTGTAGAATCCACTTGGGACGAAGCACTTACACTGATTGCTGATAAGATGAGCGCGATAAAAGAAAAACACGGCAGCAACGCACTTGGTTTTGTGTCTTCCTCTAAAATCACGAATGAAGAGAATTACTTGATGCAAAAGTTCGCACGTCAGATTATCGGCACGAACAACGTTGACAACTGCTCTCGTTATTGTCAGTCTCCTGCAACCGACGGATTGTTCCGTACGGTCGGTATGGGTGGTGACGCAGGTACGATTCAAGATATCGCGCAAGCTGGCCTTGTAATCGTTGTAGGTGCGAATCCGACAGAAGGACATCCCGTTCTTGCCACTCGCGTGAAGCGTGCGCATAAATTGCACGGACAAAAATTAATCGTAGCGGATCTTCGTAAACATGAACTCGCTGAACGCTCAGATATTTTCATGAGTCCGAAGCAAGGCACAGACCAAGTTTGGCTCATGGCCGTTACGAAGTACATGATCGATCAAGGCTGGCACGATCAGACATTTATTGATGAAAACGTGCATTATTTTGAAGACTTTAAAGATGTACTTGAAAAATACACGCTTGAATATGCAGAAGAAATTACGGGTCTTTCACAAGAAACAATCATTGATGTGGCGAAAATGATTCGTGACGCTGACGGCACATGCGTTCTTTGGGGAATGGGTGTAACGCAAAACACGGGTGGAAGTGATACTTCTGCTGCGATCTCAAACTTGCTGTTAGCAACCGGCAACTATCGTCGTCCAGGTGCTGGCGCTTACCCGCTTCGTGGCCACAACAACGTTCAAGGTGCTTGCGATATGGGGTCTCTTCCAGCTTGGCTGCCAGGGTATCAGCATATTACAGATGACCTCGCCCGAGCGAAGTTTGAAAAAGCATACGGCGTAACGATAGATAATAAACCTGGTAAAGACAATATCCAGATGGTTGAAGGAATCGGAACGGGTGAGATCAAATCTATGTATTTAGTCGGTGAAGACATGGCGCTCGTCGATTCAAACTCAAACCACGTTCATGAGATGCTCAGTCAGCTTGAATTCTTTGTTGTCCAAGATATTTTCTTAACGAAAACCGCACAATACGCAGATGTCGTTCTGCCTGCAGCTCCTTCTCTAGAAAAAGAAGGCACGTTTACGAATACCGAACGGCGTGTGCAGCGTTTGTATCAAGCTCTTCCTACAACAGGAGGATCACGTCCCGATTGGGAAATCATCCAAGCGATCGCTATTCGAATGGGTGCTGATTGGAATTACAGTCATCCGAGTGAAATTTTTGAAGAGATGGCGGGACTTGCTCCCCTGTTTGGAGAAGCAAACTATGATGTGCTAGAAGGATGGGGCAGTTTCCTTTGGGGTGACTTTAGCGGAAAGAGCACACCGCTTCTTTACACAGAAGGCTTTAACTTTCCTGATAAAAAGGCGCGTTTTGCACTTTCTGACTGGATGCATCCAGCTGAGTTTCCAGAAGAGTTCGATCTTCATATCAACAACGGACGCATGCTCGAACATTTTCATGAAGGCAATCTGACGAATAAATCAAAAGGTATCCAACATAAAGTTCCAGATGTTTTCGTTGAAGTATCACCTAGTCTTGCAGAAGAACGCGGTGTTATCGATGGATCTGTTGTACGGTTGATCTCGCCGTTTGGAGCCGTGAAGTTGAACGCACTCGTTACCGATCGAGTTAAAAACAACGAGCTGTATCTACCGATGAACTCGGTAAACAACGAGACGGCAATTAACTTTTTAACTGGTCCAGCGGTTGATCACCGAACACATACACCAGCATACAAGCAGACGAAAGTACGGATGGAGATCATCAGCCGTGAAGGTGAAGTGAAGCTTCCTGGCAACAATCCGAGAAATAAAAAACGCTATCCGCAGAACGGTGTTGAAGTTCAGCGAAAATGGAACCGTCCGGGCTATGTTCACCTGACGGATGAAGTGTAAGGGGGCGGATATTATATGGCACAACCAACGACCGTTGTAAAAAAGAACGTAAAAACCGAGGAGCAGATTCAGCAAGAGAAGCTCGCTGAACTGCAAAGAGCATTAGCTGAAAAAGATGCAGCGCTCACAAAGGCGCTCGATTTTATTGGAGAATTAGACAAGATTGGGGCATTGGAAGCAGCGAACTCCATGCTTGTTGCAAAGGACAAGATTGCAAGTATCGCGCTTGGACAAGCAACCCGCGAGCCTGTGACGAACATGATCAACAACTTGATGGGTGCTGCTGGCGTTCTGACGAAGATGGATCCTGAAGTAACAGCAAAATTGCTTGATAGTGTCGTTGCCGGGGTTAAATCGGGGGAAGATTTTGTGGAGAGCGATAAGAAGATTGGGGCGTTTGAACTTGTGAAGTCGCTAAAAGATCCTGATATTAATCGAGCAATCGGCTTTGGGCTTCATTTTTTGAAGGGTATGGGTCAGGAATTGAAGAAGTAATTCTGAGGAAAGGTGACGCTCCGGGTGGGGCGTCACCTTAATGCATATTGAGTTTGGACAGATTATTGCTTGAATCGGACAAATTATCCTCGAGATTGGACAGATTATACTTAAGATTGGACAGATTACGGATGAGATTGGACAGATTATTGCTTGAATTGGACAGATTATGATTTCGAACCCTTACTTCCTTGCCCTAATAAAGCTATCAACCGCTCTTTCCCTACAGAATGAAGAAGTAAAGGTATACGTGGACCACTGCTGCTGTTCAATACAAGCTGATATAGAATACTAAACAACCTTTTTTGGTTGTTTTTCTTCATTTTTGGATCCTCCACATGACAAATATCGTAAACTCTTCTCATCAGCTCATCATCTTGTGGGTTCGTTTCATCTTGCAACACATCTACAAAACCTCTTACCCACTCCTTCTCCGTATCAGTCAGTAACCCATAATAATCTTGATTCTTCTTTTCATTAACGCGAAGCACTTTCTCAGGACACCAGTTTCGCAGCCAATATTCTGCCCTCGCACAAACTTCCCCTACCTCTTCCAACGTATACTCCTCACCTGTTCTACCTAATACCTCACGAACTAATGAAGCTTCAAAATTCACAAGGGGCAATATGTTCGCCACATGATTGAACTTTGGTGTACGTCTCGGTTCTCCCCTTACCACTGACAACCCCAGAGCATCTCTTATCTCTTCTTTCAGCACCCCTCGTTCAGAATGACTAAACCTCTCATATTCTGTATAGTTTCGAATAACATCTTCATCTAACCCGATATGAAAAGGTGCATTCGGCTGATATTTTGCGAACATGAAAAGGATTACTTCAGGTGTATAGATCCTCAGCAGTTCTCCAGGTGTTATGTTGTTGCCGGATGAACTCGACATTTTGGCACCCGTACCTTTTATGCTGATAAAATCATACGGTTCATACTGGGGCGCTTGGTGATTAAAGATCTCAGAGACAATTTCCTTTGAAACTCTGTAACTTCCAGTAGCGGAGGAATGGTCCCTCCCACCTGGTTCAAACACCACCTTCTCCGTCATCCATCTCATCGGCCAATCCACTTTCCAATTCAGCTTGATGTTTGTTGCTTTCATAACATCTATTGAATTTAATTCACCGCACATACATGCATAACTCAACACATCATTATGAAATGCAGTAACGTTTACCGTATCTTTCTGGCAAGCTTCACAATACACATTAACCGGATAAAAGTTTTCTCGTTCTGTTTCACTCGGTTCCCCTGTCTTAAACGCCATTAAGATATCATAAATTTGCTTTCGCTGGTAAAGAGCATGAAGAATTTGTGCATTGTATCTTCTTGATCGGTATTCCTTATTTTGATAAATAAACTCAGGAACGATCCCGAACTCTCTCAATGACTGTTCAAACTCTTTTTCAAAGTGCTCTGCGTAAGAACTGTGACACCCAAACGGACATGGAATATCTGAGTATGGCATTCCAATATATTGTTCAAAAGTAGGATCAACATTTTTCGGGACTTTACGAAATCGATCAAAATCATCCCATGAAAAGATGAAACGTGTTTTCTTTCCTAGCTTTTGTAATGCTCCCACCACAAAATAAGTGGTAACCACCTCACGAAAATTACCAATATGAACCGAACCGGATGGGCTGATGCCAGACGCACAAACAAAAGTCTCACGCTCTGGATTTTTTCTAATTAATTCTTCTGCTATTCGATATGCCCAATGCATAATTGGATCACTCCTCCATTTAAAAAAAAAAAAAAACAAAAAAAGCCCTCACCCCCAAGATTATTCATCTTGAGGACGAGAGCTTATTAGCATTCGCGGTACCACCTCAGTTTGTTCATATGTCACCATATCAACCTCTTCAGGTACGGCAATGAAAAACAATCACTTGCGTATACCCTATCTCGGTAACGGGAGATCCCGTTGTAGTATCAGCAAAGATATCTCTGCATCCGTACAAAGCTCAGAGTCTTTTTTCGTTAAATTGATTATTGCTCCTTCTCACCAACCAAGAGCTCTCTGGAAATAATGTGACTTAACTACTTTTCTCTTCATAGCCATAAATTGTTAAATTTTTATTAGTATAAGCAGTTTTGTGAAAGTTGTCAAAACTATTTTTTATTGATTTTTGTAAGCCTCTTAGAAAGAATGAAAAGTACTATACCTATAAAGAAGACGATTGAGCTGATATACAAATACTTATTATTACTGTTCTGAACTGATTCATTACTTGTTTTCACGATAAGTTTTTCTCTTTGTTCTTTAAGAAATTCCTCATAATATGCTCTGCTTGTAATATTATCATGTTGTACTTTACCATCTGAAATTTGAATCATTCCATTAGGTCCTCCAACTGGTGTTAAAAAGCTAAATTCCTTATTTTTATCAAGAAAAAGCAAAAACTCTCCACCGTCTTTTTGAAACTCGTCCGCCCAACCAACGTCGTACCCATCAATGCCTGCCCTTATGTTATGTGTTACATCCCCTTTATACACTTTCTGAATGTTAAACTCATAACTAGTAAATACCATATATCTTCCTTTTGGTTTACTCGTGAAATCATACTTGCCCACCACAATCACTTCAGCTCTTTTATGAACTTCCTTTGGTTCCAATTCCGCCCAACTTGTAGCATGGGCCCCATTCTTTATTACCAGAACAGATAAAAATATCCCCAAGAAAGTAACTATTAGGAGTTTCTTCATCTCAACCAATCCCCCTTTAAGAACTAGTCGTTTAGCAACATTGTTAAGTTTCATGACTGATGCAATGTTCACAAGTCTACGCCTTAGGCTGTCGACACATTTACAAAGTAAAAGGTGAGTCCTTTTAGCTCACCTTGTGTTAAAAATAAAAACAATATGCGATTGGTTTAAGTGATGCAATTACACCTAGCGATGTAGTTACTACTCTGGGATATTGTATTGAAACTCGTCTCTTAACAACCCCATAACAATAGTGTCATAGTATTTACCATCAATATAAGAGTCATTTCTAAGTCGTCCTTCAACAACAAAACCGCACTTCTCATAGGAGCGGATTGCACGTACATTTCCACTCCATGTATCGAGTTGTACCCTTTTCAAGTTCATTGTATGGAATAAAAATTGAACCAAAGTTCGTAACGCATCCGTTCCATATCCTCTCCCCCAAAGCTCTTTTTCACCGATTCCTATGCCTACCACACATCGTCGTGCAATAATGTCTAGATTGCGGTAGCCGATCGAACCAATATGACGGGCGTCTTCCCCTCTTGTGTAGATCGAGAACTCTCCTACTTCACGTTTATCAATGGTACGAATATCTTTTTCATAGCTTGCTTCGATCTGTTCAAGCGGCATATGACTATATCGATAATAACCAGAACCTGAATCAAAACGTGCGGTTTCTTCATCATTTCGCCAGTGGTAGGTTCGCTTATGGTCTTCAAGTGAAACGGGTCGTAATTCTACTTTTTTTCCGGATATCATAGTGGTGATCCCTTCTTTCAGTTCGTAATCTATTAAAATACGCCTTATAAAAACCGCAGACACGTACCATTGGCATCACCCCTCTCACAACTGTATATTATTTTAAAAACGCCTTAATCTTAGGGAAAATCTTTACCGCTGTGTTGTAAAAAACATCTTCATGATATTCTTCAGGAATGATCTCTTTTATAAAGTCCATATACGGCTCTACTGGCACAAGGGGCCAGTCTGTTCCAAACAAAAACTTTTCATAGTTATCCGTGAACGTTAACGCATGGCGCAAGTGATTGAAGAAACGCGGTGAATCTTTGTATCTCGTAATATCTTCCCTTGTACCAACAACTAGTCCTGACAGATCGGCATACATATTACGATTCTTGTAAACAACTTCTGCTCCGTCTAACGTCCATGGATCACCGAAATGCGCCATCATGAAGTTTACATCACGGTGCATAACCGCTACTTCATCTAGCGTAAGGGGATGAGAGTACTTCAACAAACCTCGCTCTGAATAGGTATCACCTGTGTGAAATACGACTGGCAAACTGTATTTAGCCGCTAGCTTATAAACTGGCTGATACACCTCATCATACGCATAGTACGGGTAATAACCGAGGTAGATCTTAATACCAACAACTTCAGGCCGCTGTACCGTTTCTTCAAGCTGTATCAATTCACTCTCACCTAAGTGATACGGATTGATGCCAGCACAATACACGACGTTCTCAGGGATGACTGTATCCAGATCGATACCCATCGGAGTTGGAGCTAGAGGGTCTGGAAAACCCTCTACCTCTTTTTCTGTTAACCCCATCGCGATGCCAAGCACTACGCCAGATTCACGGTACTCTTTGATGATTCCTTCATACGAATAGTCAAGTTTAGAAAGGTTTATCGCCGTATGTTTAAAGCTTTCAATGTTTGAAAAATGCATGTGTGCATCGATAATTTTCATGAGTTCGCCCTTTCTAGCTGAATTTAATTTTCTTCAGATCTTCTAATGCTGTATCTGGAATCACTCTATCATTAAATACATAAAACACCGGTGACGTGAAATGCTTAGCACCGTGCTCAAGGCTCACCTTTTCTGAGTACCCAAGCTCAATGACTTCTAAATTGATATAAGAATCAACATGTGTGACGTTTTGGTCTGCTACAATTTGAAGCAGGTTCTCATGATCATCAGATCCGTAAATCACGCTGCGTTCTACTGTCATTTCCTGCTCACCTTTGGCACCAGAAACCATAGTCCATTCCCCATTTTCAGACTGAAAGCTTCCCCAGCTCTTCGCAGGCTCTGTTCCTGGATTTAGGAAACATCCTGTGTAAAAGTTCTGACCATCCAAATAGCTCTCCATGTTCTGGACAATTTCCGTTGTATGACAGAGTACCGGAACTCCTGGCAGCATCAAGAAGTACTTGTGAATTTGAATACCTGTAAACGTATCGTGTTTTTTATAATGGGTAGATACTTTAAGACCCTTCCACTCATTCCCCTTGTTATCTTTCTTCTCGTCAAATTCAACAGTGCATTCTTCTTTTAGTAAGGAATGAAGACTCGTGCCTTCTAGAAGACCCGCGATACCCCCGAACCAAGGGTTCCACCACGATTTTGGTGTTGGTTTTGGAAACGGTGAATCCATCCACTCTTGACCTCTATATTGAAGAGAGAACAATGATGGTGCGAACTGTGCTGAAGCAGAGATCTTCATTTCTCCATTATCTACGGAGTACACTTCGAGACCATCTTTTATCGACTTTTCCAACTGAACGGGTTGGTCCTTCTTCATAAAAGCGGCTGATTGTCGTGTAACATGAACAGCACCTAAATTCATTTTGGAAGTTAATACATGAATCCCTCTATCGTCAGGCAATTCAATATCAAACTCGGCCTGTGTTAACTCTTCATCTGAAGCGAATAGGTGACTCTGAAGAATCTCATCGTCTAGCTTCATTTCAATAAACCCGTTAAAAAAAGAAGACTTATAATCTCTCACAACAGCTTTGCAGTCACCATTATCAACAAAAGGATTTCCCCCGTTAACCGATACGTTCATGTGATTGGTCAAACTGGCTGACTTATCATTCTTTTGCGTCGCAAATTCTCTGAATGATTGCCAATCACGGAAAGCACCAATTGTCATGGTGATTGGTTCTGTAGCAACTGTTTCTTGAGGAGATAATTTGCCTAACTTATTTTCAAAATACATGAACCAACTGGAGAAATTCACCTTTCCCTCTCTTGGCCATGAAATACCTCTAGGGTTATCATTTCCACGAAGAAAAAGCCAGTTTTCCGTAAGTTTACTAGGATTCCAATAAGATAAGCCAGATCCCATCGAATCATTTAGTTCAACGTATTTTCCCTCGTAAGGCAATACACCTTTATCTAACATAGGACACATAATTGGCGTATTCAGCCATACTTCAGCGGCCGTTTCTACACCGCTAATATTTGTTACTTCATCGTACCTTTCTACTAGACCTTCACCGTACAACTTCACAACAGTTGCAAGCTGCAATTCTGGAAAAGCCTGTGATTGAAAAATTGCTCTTAATCCTGCGTAACCATCTTCTTGCAATGGTTCAATTTTCTCAGGACGAAGTCGCGTTATCTCTTCTGAGAAAGGTTTGCCGAGCTGAGGCACCATGAATGCCAATTTGTAATCCACATCACCTTTACCAGGTGCGATCCAGTTGTTGAACTTATCTAATTTTATTGTATATTGTCCGTTGCATACGTGATAAAAATCGTCACACTCTCCAGCGAATTTAGCTCCAATTCCCTGTAAGGCTACACCTAGCTTTTTCGTAAAAGTAATGATATCTCCATTGGATTTCGTTGCGGAGATTTGGACTTCGGCAGAGTAAAATCCATTCTTTTTTATCACGAAAGGAACAGTTACCGATTGCTTTCCTTTCGGTGCCAAAGCAACACTCACATTTCGATTCTGAATGGTAACCAATTCTGATGATGGAAGTTCAAAGCTAAATGTGACTTGTTCATCAAAGTTATTTTCAAAGTTAAAATAAAGATGAGAAGAACGACCAACAAAACTAAGGTTACCTGGTGTGTTACAGCTTAATTTAACGGGATACTTAGGACGAATTCCTACTCTAAATTGCGCCTTTTTCCCATTGATTAATAATTGGGAAGTAACAGCTGGGTGCGTTCTCCAAACACTTTGATCTTCAATAATCGGATTTACCACGAAAGGAATCTCAATCTCTTCTTCCTTTTGAACCGTGATTTTTTTTGAAGTCGCAAACTGAATGTTCTTATCGTCCACACCTTGGATCTCTACGGTTAACGGCTTACCTGTTTTATTAATCATGTGGTATCGAATCTTGAATTCAGAGCCAAAAACAAGATTAAAGTGTTCAACATCCGCTAAGATTTTATAATCGTCTGTTTCGATGGAGCGAAGCCCTCTTCCAAAACGCTCAAATTCCATCTTCAAGTTACCGAGAGTCTTATGATTCCAAGAATACTCATAATAATGAAATTCATTTTCGTTGTTTCCATCAGGTGTCGTTTCAATCGTACGTGTACTGTTTTCGTACCATTTACCATCCGTAAAATAATCTAAAACCGCTTCTGTTTGCATCACAGAAGGCATAAAGTTCATAAGATGTGTAGTGTCATCCCGATCTTCCCAGAAAAAGCCGCATTTTTTATACAGTGGAACTGCCTTTGTGTTCCCTGGCCATGTATATAGATCCAAACGCGGCCACTTCATTTCAATCGCTTTTTGAAGCGCTTTTAGTACAAGCTTCTTACCGATCTTCTTACCATGATAATCGCCTCTTACATTCAATAACGGGATGTAGAGCGCTCCCTCATCTTCTCGATATTCTCCTAAACTGCAATAGCCTACGACTTTATCTCCATCGAGTGCAAGATATAAATGGAGGTTTGATGAGTTCGATTCTTTCTTTAATACTTGTTCTTCAGTCATGATTGAGTTTCCGCCACCCCAGCCATCTTGGCTTTTATTCCACATTTCAGCGACTGCTGCTGCATAGCTCGGATCATATTCTACTATCGTGATCTGATCAGTGATCTGCGTGTTCAATACTTCCATTTTTCTAACCTCCGCTTTTTAATTATCGTACCGTTGTTTCGTTTCCAAGTTTTTTGAATCATCTTCTATATAGCTTCTTCAAAATAAAAAGCCACCCAGAAATAGAAGGGTGACTTTTCGTACAAAAATACATAAAAAGGCCCCAGAATGTATACACATCCTGAGGCTCTGATTCACGTTTCATTAACAGATTGAGTTCTCATTAAGAAGGTTGTGTATTGGACAATATAATGTTGTTTTTGTAGTGTCGAAAAATTTAATCATGTCCAACGCCTCCTTATCTTGAAATTTTTTCCTTACCTCTTGTATTGTAAAACAAATGGATATAAAAGTAAATATAATTTTCGGAATATTGTTTTTTTTACCGTTACGCTAGAATATTCGCTAAAGCTAAGCCTATGATTAATAAACCTGCTCCTTTGTTGATGGTACCTAAGTGCGGCTGAATACTTTTTGTTAACAGGCTTACCACCATGCTTAAGAACATCCACCAACAGGTAGCACCGATAAACACACCACTTATTAAGAGCAATGCAATTTGTAATGTCATCTCACTCTCACCAAACCCGAGACCTGCAAACATTGCTGTAAAATTCAAAATTGTAACAGGGTTTGTAATCATTAAGAAGAACGTCGAGAAAAACATCATCAACTTGCTTTCCCCTGCTAACTGAGCGGCTTGATTTGGTACTTTCTTTAAGAATGTTTTCACCCCTAGGTAGAGTAAAAAGATGGTACCGAATATTTTAAGTAACATTTCGTATTGTATCAATATTGATGACACAGCTGAAAAGCCTAGTACTGCAATGCTTGCATAAACAATGTTAGCTGTAACTGCTCCAAAGCCAGTTAAAAATCCGGCCGACTTCCCTTGTGAGAGTGTTCTTTGTATACAAAGAAGACCGATCGGCCCAACTGGAGCGGATATAGAAAAACCTAGAATGATACTCTTTAGTAATAACATTACAAACTCACTATCCAATCATTAAACGTATAAGTGAAACAACACCGAACAAACATTTGATATTTCCTGAGATAACATTAATCATAACCATGTGTAAAAAAGAACCCCTTCTGTAACAGAGGTTCTTTTCACTCTATCAATTATTAAAGGCAGGAACAATAATCACTCAAATACTTGCCTTAATTCGATCTGACCTTCACCGTTTCCTTGTGGATCAGGCATCTTCATCGCCCATTCAACGGCTTCTTCCCTAGAGCTCACATCAATCAGAATAAACCCAGCAATCAATTCCTTTGTTTCCGTGAATGGCCCGTCCGTAACCACTGGTTTTTCTCCTGGATGCAGAAAAGAGATTCTCATCCCATTTCTACTTGGGTGTAATCCTTTAGCAAGAACCCGAACACCAGCCTTAACTAATTCTTCATTGTACTTTCGCATCGCTTCATTAAGCTCTTCATTCGGGCGGTTACCACCTTCTGAATTTTTTGATGCTTTAACAATCAGCATGAATAGCATAGCCGTTTCCTCCTTGTATGCAAAAACTATTTTTTCTTTTAAGTATACAACGAACGGAAACCCTCAAAATCGACAACGCCACTAAAGAAATTTATTAAAGAGCTGACCTGCTTAAATCCTTCCTTCGATAAACACTTAGCACTACTCCAATCAAGATAGCGTTTAATAGAATGGGAACCAACCCGTAACTAATAAACGGCAGTGACATGCTAGTAAGAGGGAAAAATCCGAACGCCATTCCGATATTACTTACCATTTGAAAAAGTAATAAAGATAAGCTGCCAATGATCAGAAGTTTTCCAAAGTAATCTCTTACTTGCTGTGTCGCGATAACCACTCTTGCAAGTATAAATAAAAAGATGAGTATAAGAAATATCGCTGCTATCCAGCCATAGTGATACGTGATGCTTACAAATGCAAAATCAGTGTGTGCTTCAGGTATGAACTGTTTAATACTCTTATTTTCCCCGAACCATCCTGCACCAGATATTAACTTCTGAATTTGAAGCACCTGATACCCTGCTCCATCAGCTACTTTTCCAGGATTCAGAAAACCTATCATTCTATCTTTTATAAAATACGGTTGATACTGCCAAGAGAAAATACCAATTAATAGTAACGAACCTACCGTAATGCCTGAAACAACACCTTTTTGCCGATTGGAAAATTTGCTCCACCATAACATGGACAGTACCATGGCAAAATACAAGTAAGTCGTTGCGATACTTGGTATCATGAAGAATAATAATAGCGAAACCAAGAATAAGAGTATAAATTGATAGACTTTAAAGGTATCTCGATTAAAGAAAGAAGCCCAGGCAATCATAAAGAATGGCAGTGCAACAATGCTTTCAATTGTTAGCTCTCCGATTAATAAGAATGGCTTCCCATTAATCGTACCACTAGATAAGAAGAGCAAAGATAGCAGCAGCACAGTACCTACCCCATAAAACACCCACCCCCACCTTACTAACTTCCGATAATCAACAAACATCAGACCTAAAGCCACAATCATGCCAAGGACAACCAATATTATCTTTCTCATTAAAAAGTAATGATTGCTATCATACCCCAAAGAGAGTATAGGTAAAAATCCTAGTAAGAGTACAGAAGTCAATAACGCGACCAAGACCCAATCAATTCTTGGACGATGAATCTTGTTTAACTGAATACCAAGCGTGATTGGACTTCCCATCTGCTCAATCGCTTTTTGTTCAGCATCCACATCAGAATATCCTTTATTTACCCATCGCATTTTTGCTTCTTTCATATGGTAGTTCAACTCAGCAGAAACTTGTTCTTTTGCTTCCTTTGAACGAATTTGATTCGTCACTTCGTTTAGAAACGACTTTCTGCGATTTTCCATTCCGCTCCTCCTATCAACTGCTGCAGAATGACTGATGACCGTTTTTCCTTATGATCTGCTTGCTTCAATAATCTTTTCCCTTTATTTGTTAACTGATAATACTTGGTTTTCTCTTTCGATAGCCATCCAGATTGAACGACTCCTTTACTCTCTAAACGGTGCAACAATACATAGAGAGATCCTTCATTGTCATCAAATTGTTTTACCCCGCGTGCAATAAGTAAGTTCGCTAACTGATAACCTGTCTTTTTTTGGTTCAACAACTGCAAAATATTTAATACAATCTGTTCCTTATCTTCTTGATTACTCCATTTATTCTGTATGATATCGCGATGCTTTTCGGTGAACCTTACTTGTGAAAAGGTTTTTTTGTCCATGATTTTCTTTAAGTTTTTTAAACGGTTCTCCATCCCTAACCCTCCAAACATATTTTCAATAGTTCTTTAGCTCGGCGCATTCTTGTTTTGACTGTATTGTCACTCACTTCAGTCACTAAAGCGATCTCTTTAATAGACAGCTCCTCGTAATAAAAAAGATAAATAACCTCTCTATATTTGATTTCCAACTGCATAATTGCATGGATTAAGTTCTCATCATCTTCTTTTTGAATGACTTCATGCTCAACTACATCCACCTCAGTTCGATGAAAAGAAGGCTCTTCTTCTGTGGGGATAACTCTATTGTTGTACCAACTTTTCAAAAAGTCTTTACAATGGTTAATGGCAATTCGCCATAGCCATGTTTTAAATTTTGATTTTCCGTTATATGTATGCAATGCGTTATAACACTTAACAAAGATATCTTGTGTTAAATCTTCAGCAACACTTGTATGGTTCACATAGGAATAAACTAGCTGCAGCAAGTCTTGTCCGTGCTCATTCATAGCTTCATTTAATATGTGCTCTTTATCTTCAGCTGAGATCACTTCAAATAACATGTTTTCCATACCTATCCCCCCTCTCTTATTATTAGACGACGAACGATGATTGCAAGTTTTTGTTAATCAAAAAAAACAGCGTTTAATAACGCTGTCCTGCTTTTACCCTTTGAAAGAATATGATGGCATTCCTTTCACACCTGGTCTTACTTTAAACAACCCGCCCGCTTCTGGAAATCTTTCTAGGTTCTCTGCACTTGTATTTTTCCTAGCTGTTGTTACATACAACTCGTCCATATTTTCTCCGCCAAACGTGCATGATGTAACATTTAATGATGGGATGGGAATAGAATATAGCTGTTCGCCTGTTTCTGGGTTCCACCGGGAGACTTGCGCACCGCCCCAATGAGCGATCCAAAGCATGCCCTCTTCGTCAATCGTCATTCCATCTGGAGCACCTACTCCATCTGGAAAGGAAATCACTTCTGTTGCATTTTGGATATGTCCCGTTTGAAGATCATATTGGAATCTCGTTACTTTTTTCGTTGGTGTATCAATTAGATACATATACGATTGATCAGGCGACCACGCTAAACCATTGGAAATCGTTAAATTTTCTCGCTTCTTTTCCACATGAAGATCGTGATCTAAACAATAAAGAGAGCCTTTTTCAGCTTCTTCACTTAAACTCATCGTTCCTGCCCAAAACCTTCCGAACGGGTCACACTTCCCATCGTTAAAACGATTCTCAGGAAGCTCTTGTTCAGGGTCGACAATAGGTGTAAGTTTTTCCGTGTTAAGATCTAGAAAAAAGAATCCGTTCTGAAGAGCTACGACTACACCACCTGACTCCCTCGGTACAACCGTTCCTACCATCTGATCTAGTTGAATCTCTCGATTTTGGTGAGAGTGTGGATCGTAGATGTTTACCTTTTTATCTAAAATGCTAACCCAATACATGACTCCTTGTCCCGAGTCCCAGCACGGACCTTCACCTAAAGATGCTTTTGCAGGTAGAACTAATTCAGCTTCACTATTAAACATGATTTATTCCTCCCTGATCTATGTTGTATTGCAATAAGTATATCACGAAGTATATATCACTTTATTAAAGAATCTAGTTAAGACTGTATAATAACATCTTCTTCAATAACTAACTCCAAAAACACCATTAGTTATCCTTATATTTACAAGTCTACTTTTCTACATTAAAACAATCAAAGAAGTGACAGATCATCATCCCCCGTCACTTTCCTCATTTATGCTGTTTCTTTGCCTTCACTTACACGCTTATACTGACTTTCTTGAGTTAATTGATGCGACAGGCTCGATAACGTCGCTCCAACGAGATAAGCCTGTTTAATCTTTTCATTCTGTTTTGTGGAAGTTACAGACATCTCTTCTGAACTTGCTAAAGCTTCTTGAGAAATGCTTGAAAATTGAATAGCTGCCGCTTCGATTTCAGGCAATGCCACTTTTAACTGTTGCAGAGCTACACTCATCTCACCCATTTTTTCATTGTTCTCTACTACTGAATTCATTAGATATTGAATGAATTCAGTGGTATCCTTCACCTTTTGCACATGTGATAGATTCGCTTCCCCAAGAAGGCGTGACTCACGAATCGCTTGTAAAGCAGTTTGGTTCATTTGATTTACTGTTGCAATAATATCTGCCGCCGCTTTACTCGATTGGTCTGCTAATTTTCCTACCTCATCAGCAACTACGGCAAAACCTCTTCCTGCATCTCCTGCTCTAGCCGCTTCAATTCGAGCGTTTAATGCTAGCAGTTTTGTTTGTTCGGAAATCTCTTTAATTGTAAAGATGACATTTTGGGAGTGGCTTGAGTATGTGCCCATCTCATCAATGATTTTGTTTAATTGCACAAAACGGCCATGATTATCGTGAATCTCACCAACTAACTTCCCCACTTTTTCTTGACCTGAAACGGCATTGTGATTCATAGATAAAAACTCATCCATTACAGTCATCACCGTTTTGTTCAAATCACTCACTTTTTCCTGCATATCTGTGAATAGTCGCACACTATGCTCTGAACTTATAGCCGTTTCTTTCGCACCTATCATCACATTCTCTATCTTTTTCACAAGTTGTTCATTATATTGGTTGGCCTCACTGTATGTATGTTCAAGTTTAGTGCCCTGAACAGTTAGTTCCCTAGATATTTGTTGAATCTGATCATGTATATTTCTAATAAACATCATCATCTGGTTAAAGCTATCAATGAGTTTTTGAATCTCAATATGCCTTGAACGATAATCCACATTATGTTGAAAATCACCTTTTTGAACACGTTTCATAACTTGGCTGAGCGCTGATAACGGTGAAGTAATGCTTCTGATAACGAAGATAATTACTAATGCAGTTAATAGAATACTAATGATTACAGCAACAGTTATAAAATTTCGGAGGTCATATACGGGTTGCATATAACTTTCTGTTTCAACAGCTATCACGTAGATGCCACTCAGCTCTTGAATCTGTTTAATAGCTAGTGTATACGGCTTATCTTGGATATGCGTGTGAATAACACCATTTTCTAGTTCACTTATTTTCTTCATACTGCTTGAGGATAAACCAACTGTCTCTTTACCGCTCGTCTTATATGGAATTATCGTACCATTTTGTAATAAGAAAATAGTTGCTTTCATATCATCTTGCTGAAGGCCTACATATTGTGAATTGATACTTTCAGCCACACGCTTATTAAACATTTCTTCTTCTCTTATAAAACTAAATTTAAGATTTTTTGCAATGTCATATGTAGTTTCTGTTTCACGTTCTAAACGATTTTCAATAATCGTCTTCGTAGTTTCAGATGCCTTGTAATAACTAAAAAGACCTACGATTGAAATGGTTAAGATAAATAACGAGAGCATCACCAATAATAGCTTTGTCTGTAGATGAAGCTTTAGTTTCTGAGATGTAATTCGTTTCAGTTGTTCAGAAATCTTTACACTCTTAATCTGTGAACGCATTTGTTGAAAAACCTTATTCAAACTTGCCACCCCTTTTGTCTATGTATAGAAATTATTACAATTTTTACTAAGGAGTGGTGTTAAGGTTTGGTTAAGACTTTGTAAAGGTCTAAAGACTCATATGAAAGATCATCTCTATGCCATATCCCCCATGGTAGTTTTCACCTTTATGGATGAATCCCGCTTTTCTATAAAGAGATATCGCTGCATGGTTTGTTTCATGAACGGTTAATATAATTTCACTCTTATCCTTGTAATGTTCCTTCACGAGTTTCGGTAGTAATTGTAGAGAGTCTAGCGCAAATCCTCTCTTTTGAAACCTAGCATCGATCGAAAATGATTTTAATAGAATGGCCTGCTTATTATTCGTATACATATTGCCAGAACCATCTGTATATAAAGCAAACCAGCCTACAAGTTGTTGGTCAGCGTAAACGACAAATGGCTGATTAAATACATCTCTTTGAAACGTTTCAAGGACCTCAACAGGCATGGACGTATATAATGCTTGTTGTGGTGGTAAACAGTACTCAAGAGCAGCCTGAAAATCTTCACTTTCGTACTTTCTGATTTTCACGCATCCACCTCCATTCTTAGAGTTAATTGAAACAAGGAATTCACCATTAAACAAAGAATAAACTGTTATGTAGTGGATGAGAGGAACGGTGGAGGATGAAAAAGAAGCTTATTTTAGCTGCTGTTTTATTAATAGGTTTTGTTTCTGTTTTAACGATCTTCTTTAAAGATTCAGCTCCAACTTCAAGTACAAAGGGACCAACATCCAAAAAGGACGGAATCATTTATTCTGGAGAAAATGATTACTGGCAAGCGTTGTTTTCTAATGATAAAACAAATCAACTAAAGCTAACACATATCGAAGGTAAAAACATTCTACCGAAAGAACTAACATTCACACTTAGTACAGCTTATGGTCAAGAAAAAAAGCAAACAGAGATTGGCGCATATACCTTCTCGATGAATCAGTTTCCAAATCAAATAACCGTAACTTTTGATGGGGAAATTAAGAGTCTAAAAGAAAACAAAAAACTTGTACTAAAGATTACCGGAAAAGATCATTACCAATTTTTTAACCTTTATAAAGAAGAGTAATTATTTATTCTTAATCTCTTCTAGTAGAGCAATCATTTTTTCATTCTGCAAAATAACCGTCTCATTTTGTTTTCGTATTTTTGCCGCGTCGAACAAAAATACGATTAATATTATGAAAATAAAAAACTCCATTAATTTTAGTCACCTCTTTGTATGAAATAACTAAATATTAACATAAATATGTATCATTTTTTAGGAGAGAAAAAAATGAAGAACCAGACTTTATTTACAAATCCGCCTACTTTAGAAAATAAAGATATTAAGCTAATTCCATTAGAATTTGAACACTCTTCACCACTATTCCAAATTAATCACTCTGACAATTGGGCTTATATGCTAACTACAATCAACACCCAACAGGAAATGGATGACTGGGTCAGTAATGCGATACAGCTTCGAGAAGAAGGTTTTGCTCTACCTTTTGCAATTGTGAACAAGAGAAACGAGAAAATTGTAGGTACTACTCGTCTTTACGAAATAAATCCTACTCATCGTTCGTGTGAATTAGGCTCCACTTGGTACGGAAAAGATTATCAGCGTACATTCGTAAACTCTGCATGTAAGCAACTGCTTCTCACGTTCTGCTTTGAAACTTTAGATTTTATTCGTGTGCAATTTAAAACTGACGAGCGAAATGAGCGCTCACAAAAAGCGATTGAACGATTAGGTGCTGTAAAAGAGGGACTCATTAGGAACGAACGCATTCTCTCAAATGGCTATATTCGTAATGCCGTTTTGTATTCCATTACAAAAAAAGATTGGAAAACAGTAAAACAAGGTTTTATAGAGAGGGAAAATCGATATAGATCTATTTAGTAAAATCAAATTCTTTAAGAGAGATTATTTTTTAAAAAACTAACTGTCAGTAAGTCAATAAGTGAATCACCTCTTCCCCTATACCATGTAAGGGCTTCATTTAGAGACTCAGGTTCATACTCTAAAATTCATAAGATTTACCTCTTTCTTTTTACCTCTCACACCAGTTATTGTAAAGATAGAGAATTTAGAGGAATGGGGTTGAATTCATGATCAACGAAAACATCTGTAGACTTCTTGAAAAAGAACTCGTTGTGGCACTCGGGTGTACTGAACCAGTTGCAATTGCTCTCGCTTCTGCTACTGCCAAAAAATATATAAGCGAACCGGTAACGTCGATCTCTGTTAAAGCGAGCGGCAATGTTATCAAGAACGCTTTATCTGTAGGGATTCCCGGCATGAATCATACAGGTATCGATTTTACATCGGCTCTCGGTATGATTGCAGGAGATCCTGAAAAAGGTCTTCAAGTACTCGAAGGCGTTACGGTTAATGAGGAAGAAATAGCGGTTCGTTTCGTTCAGAGCGGAATGGTTTCAGTTGCAACTGCAGATGGTCCTGAAAAGCTATTTATTGAAGTCGAGTTAAAAACTTCATCAGAGGAAGCAATCGTTGTGATCTCGGGAGATCATACGAACATAAGCTTTATCTCTCAAAACGGAAGAGTACTAGTCGATGAATCAAGACCAGGGTCAACGTCTAGTTCTCATCAAGCTGATAATCCTGATTTAACCATTGAGGACCTTTATACGTTCATTACCGAAGTTCCACTACATCGATTGGATCTTGTTAAACGAAGTGTCGAGTTGAATTCTGCGATCTGCAAAGAAGGTCTTTTGAATGATTATGGTTTACGAGTGGGTAAAACGTTGTATGACCAAACAAAAAAGGGAATTCTTTCAGATGATCTAGCTACGTATAGTATGGCGCTATCTGCTGCAGGGTCTGACGCACGAATGGCTGGTTCTACTATGCCGGTAATGGCGAATTCTGGCAGTGGGAACCAAGGAATCGCTGTAACCATGCCTGTTGTGGCTGCAGCAGAAAAATTAGGTGCAACAGAAGAAAAGATGTTACGAGCTGTAACATTGAGCCACCTTCTTTCGATTCATATGAAATCAAAATTCGGACGGTTGTCTGCACTATGCGGTGTGACTGTCGCTGGTGCTAGTGCATCTGCTGCGATTACTTATTTGCTGGATGACAACTTAGATAAGATGAAAGCTGCTATACAGAACACATTAGGCAACGTTAGTGGAATGGTTTGTGATGGAGCCAAAGCCGGGTGCGCTATGAAAGTGGCAACATGTTCAAGTGCCGCTGTTCAATCGGCTGTCCTAGCATCGAACGGATTGTGTATCCCCTCTACAAACGGATTTATTGAAGAAGATGTTGAAAAGACGATAGAAAATTTCTGCAGATTAGGTGCTGAAACATCAAGTACAACCGATTCTGTACTTTTAGATATGATGGTGAATAAGCAACGGTAAGCACAAATGATTGGAATGATAATGAAAAGAGCTGATCTTGGATCAGCTCTTTGTTGTTTATTCTGTAACTGCGTGGTTTGATGAAATTTCCTTACAATCCGTGTTTTGGTCGACTGGTTCTTTCTTGAAACGACTGTTCCCTACTGATAAAGCAACAAAAATTTCCAATTCCGATAAAGATAAGTCCTGTTAAGAATACGCTCGAGAAAGAAGTTGACCAAACATATTTAATCGTTTCCATGACAGACGGTAATTAGAAACAGATGCCATATGTTAGTACTGTTCTGAATGTAAGCTTTAATAACAAACGGTCACCGATTTTACTTGCTGTAATATTTACACATTTCCCCCCTTCTCCATGTGTTAAAATTATCCATATAGAACATCGAGCAAAGGAGTTAAACAATTGGAGCACAATGTACTAATTGGTGAAGGGAGTACGGCACAGGTCGTAATACATTCTCCAACCGAAGTTGCAAAGATTTTTCATGATCACATATCTGATGATTTTGTTGAACATGAGTATTTGATCCATAAAAACATTCTTCAATCAGGGCTTCTGGTACCCGAAGTAAGATGGGGTAAACCGATTCCTGGAAAAAGAGCTTTGATTTATGAAAAAGTCGAGGGAATAACGTTAACAAAATTATTAGAATCTCAACCACAAAAAGCACTTCATTACTTAAAGAAGATGGCGACTCTTCAAAACAGCGTTCACGAAAAGAAATTATCTACTCTTCCTTCTCAATTTGAAGTTTTAAAACAAAAGATTATGTCAGTAAAAGAATTAAATGGGGATGACAAGAAAAGAATCAACAAAGGATTAGAAGCACTCCCCCTTAGTAATAGTCTATGCCATGGTGATTTTCATCCTGACAATATTTTAGTAACAAAAGACGAGTGCTTCTTTATCATTGACTGGTGTGATGCTACAAGTGGCAACCGTATGGCAGACTTAGCACGGACTCTCCTCATCTTGTGCTACGGGGGATTACAAGATCGCACATCTTTTCTAAATTTTAGAACTACTTTATATGCACGAAAACTTTTAGCTATGTATTATAGAAAAAGTTATACTAGACATTACCAGTTCTCCTTAAAACCATTAGCGAGCTGGATGGTTCCGATAGCTGCAGCACGATTAAGTGAAAATCTTCCTGATTTTGAAAAAAAGGTATTACTATCAATTATCAATAAAGGTTTATTAAGCAATTAATCGTTATGAAACCTCTGCCTCGTTAAAAACGTTGTTAGTAAATATAAAATGAAGTAAAGGAGAATTACATATGATATATGAAATGACCGTTCAAGTTCGTGTATCGAACATGGAAGATGGTCAAAAATATTATGAAACTCTGTTGAATCGTCGGCCTGACTTCACTCCACATGAAGGTTTCGCAGAATGGGAGCTGCTTCCTAACTGTTGGCTGCAAGTCGCTGAGGGGGACCCAGCTGTTGGCAACGGACCTCTTCGCCTAGGTGTGGTCGATCTCGAAGATGAGAAAAAACGATTGATGGACGTTTTACATGTGGAAGATTTTGAAATTTTTGAGCGTGTCGAAGTTCCTGTAAGATGGGCTACGTTTTCCGATCCTTGGGGAAACTCCTTAGGATTATTTGAATATAAGGATTCAGAAGCCATGAACGAAAAGCTTCGACAGGTAGTTAGGAGATAGTTATGAGAGTCATCATTTCATCCGTAATATCGGTACTTTGTGGAGCATTGTTCTTTTTTGCTATTCCTGGCGGGAATCCATTTAAGCTTGATCTACAAGGTGTGTTATTCGGTCTATTCTTTGGTATTGTTACAGCTCTTCCCTTTTTTCTTTTTTGCACACTGCCAATTGCTTTTATCATTGAATCTTCTAAAGATAGAATGAGGTTGAAATTCAGATTTCATCTGCTCTCATATGTGGCATTAAGTATTGTTTTTCTTTTGATATACCGTTTCACTATTTTCTATTGGGCTAAGTTTGAAGGACTGAATACGTTTGCTGTGTTTGGCTATGGAATCACTTGTTCAATCGGTTTTTGTTTAAGTTATGCGTTATTTAGACCTAGAAGAAAACGCGAACCCAAAGAGCCTAAAAAACCTACAGGTCCATCAGACGAAAGAAGATACAGAAGTAAAAGTACGGTTTGATAGAGAGGAAAGTGGGGATGAAGAAAAAAGGTGCTTTGAAGATTTTTTTAGGATTTATCCTTTTGTTCTTATTGATAAATTGGGTATTTCCTTATTCACCACTCAACATTTATAAATCAATTTCCTATGATGGAGATCAAGTACTCATTGATGATTATAGATCAGAATTAAAAGCATTCAAGCTGGAGTATGAACCTCGTCTCAAACAACAAAGGAAAGAAGAATTGATTAAAGACCTAACCACGAATGATATTGAATATCTATTACAAATGTATGAACTTCCTTGGTTGGTCGACAAAGATTCTATAACCATCACACGAAAATCGTTAACTGATATGGAGTTTGAAGTTAAGGATTCATTAGATATACTCATCAACCTTGCGTTTCAAGAGGAATATTCAGAAAGTACTAAGGTTTATTTGCAAAGTTTATTAACGGATACATTAAGTCTTGAAATGGAGATCGACGAACTGAAACACCATTCGAGTCTTCATTCACGAAGTACGATCGATCTGCAACTGCGGAATCTACATGTGCATTTCATCTCAAATTTCAGGATGCTATCTACTTTCTATAAGGAACATCTAAGGTCAAAACAAGAAGCTTGAGCAATTGGGCCCAAGCTTCTCTTTATTCTACCACTCTAACTTTAGACCAAACAGCTTCCCAATTCTTTTTCTTCACGCGCTCTGCATATTTTTTTCTTCGATCGTCAGTGCTTCTATAGCTGTCTGTTGGCCTTACTTCCATGCTTAGTACATCTTCAATTCCACATGGAGCAGCAAGAATGACTTCATCCTGATCATTTAGTCTAACACCAAGAGCAGTCACCGTTTCAGGAAATTTGGAGATTGCATCAACTGTTGACGTGTACGGTTTGAAATCATCATTGACGAGATGCATCCTCGCTTCGTTTTTTACAGACCACGGTAAATTTGGGATGAGTCCTAAAAGCATTTCCTCATACTTTTTTTCACTCTCTTTTTTGAGGTCTTCAGGATTGAAATAAACAACATCGATATCAGCCAGTCTTGTTCTTTCTTGAAAGCCATGAAGAGTATCCCAAACTTTAGAACGAACAAACCCTGCACATATCCACCAGTCTGGTAAATATAATGCTCTGGCAGCATGTAAAATTCGCATCATCCAATCATCATTTTTAATCATGTCTATTATGTATTGATGTTTGTCCAACTTCCACCCACTCTTTTCCTGTATATATATTTATGATACTACAATGAGTCATGTCTGTTATCTATACATCTTTCCAAACATAAACTAATTGACAATTTCCAAGAAAGCATAATAAGATAATAGTAACTTCATAACTCCTAAAGGGGAGTAGCTTTTACAATATAGTCGTCATTTCGGAGCTTCGTGCTCTCGGCTATATTGGCAACTTTATCGTTGTTAGCAAGACCTTTACCGTTCGGTTGGTAAGGGTCTTTTTTATATGTAAGACCTTTACCTGCTATTGGTAGAGGTCTTTTTTTATTTGTTACCAGGAGGTCGCTTTATGTAATTTGTTCTCGCTTCATTCATGCAACTATCATTTTTAAGGAGGAACCAAAATGGAACTATCTATCTTGTTAGAATATGGTTGGATCTTATTAGTCCTGATCGCATTAGAAGGCTTATTAGCAGCAGACAATGCACTGGTCTTAGCCATAATGGTAAAACACTTACCAGAAGAACAACGAAAAAAAGCATTATTCTATGGTTTGGTCGGTGCTTTCTTTTTCCGTTTCGCATCACTGTTTGCCATTTCATTCTTAGTCAACGTATGGCAGGTTCAAGCTATCGGGGCTGTCTATCTTTTATTCATCGCACTTAACCATATCTTCAGAAAAGTTGTGGTTAAAAAAGCAGATGATTCTACGGAAAAGTCTAACTCTGAAAAGAAGAAAGCTGGTTTTTGGACTACAGTATTAAAAGTTGAACTAGCTGACATCGCGTTTGCTGTGGATTCAATCTTAGCAGCAGTAGCATTAGCTGTGGCACTTCCCGATTCAGGTCTTCCGAACATCGGCGGTTTAGATGGCGGAAAGTTCTTTGTGATCTTTGCCGGTGGGTTGATTGGCCTCATTATCATGCGTTTTGCTGCTAACTTTTTTGTTAAGCTTCTACAATCCAAGCCAGGGCTTGAAATTGCAGCCTTCCTTATCGTAGGTTGGGTTGGGGTTAAGTTGGCCGTATACACACTCGCACACCCTGACTTATCAATCCTCTCTGAAGGTTTCGCAAAGTCACCAGAGTGGAAAATCACGTTTTATGTTGTTCTCATCTTAATCGCTGTTGGCGGTTGGTTTCTCTCTAAAGAAAAATCCCCACAATCACAAGCTGAATAATTGCAAAAAAAGAGGAGCTTACAATAGCTCCTCTTCCTTGTTTATCGTTTTCGTACGGAATCCCCTTCGATCAGACTTACGTTGATTCTCTCATGCTCAGGACTATGCTTTTTTTGTATTAAATTCAGCAGCAGTTCTGAAGCTAATGCTCCCCATTTATGCTTCGAATAGTTGATCGTCGCAAGTCTCGGTTGAATATATTGAGACACTTCAATATTATCAAAACCGATAATATGAACATCTTCACCAATGCGTAGATTCGTTCGGCTAAAATAATTATACATACCGATCGCCATCTCATCATTCAAACAAAACACACCTACAGGCTCTGTAAAGCCTTGATGAATCTTCTTTCCTGCTTCTTCACCTGAATGCTTGTTAAAATCACCATCGATCTCGATATACTCAATATGCGAATAGCGTTGTACCGCTTTTTGTACAGCTTCTAACCGCTGCCTCGCATCAAAAGAGATATCGGGACCTTTAACAACACAGATCTTCCGATGACCTTTTTCAGCTAGATAATCGATCGCGAGTGTAGCCCCAGCTTTATTATCAAGCAGTACTTGAGAGATGTTTGGATGATCCATTCTCCGATCCATCACGACCAGCTTATGTCCTCGTTCCGCGTGACTTAACAATTCTTTCGTTTCATAAGTAGCGTCAAGTATAATTGCCCCATCGATCATCCGCTCAGGAAGAAAACGATGCGACTCTTTGCCGCTACAGACAATAAGCTCATAGCCATTCTCGCTCAATGTCTCCATCATTCCTTGCAGAAGCTGACCATAAAAAGCACCACTATAATTCGTTAAATAGATTCCGATGATTTTTGTTTCTTGTTTTTTTAAAGAGCGAGCGGCTGCGCTAGGAATATAATTAAGTTCTTTAGCGATCGCCAATATTCGCGCTGATGTTTCCTTCGTAACTTTCGGACTTCCGTTCAAGGCATAGGAGACCGTGGAAATGGAAACACCTGCTTGTTTTGCAATGTCTTTAATACTTACCAACGAACTTCTCTCCTATCTCTCATGTTGCAAACGTTTCCTTTATTATAACGAATGGTTATGAATAAATCTCTACGGTATTCACGTCTGCTGACAATTTATTTATAAATTCAGAGCGATTCACGCTCACACCACCATCTCGATAGATGTTCTGATACGTATTACTCTGTACTTCTTGGCCATTAACGATGAGTCGATTCGTTTCTTCACCGCGGTCTCGGAATACCATTTTGACAGTTTTTCCGTCTATCATATACTGCAATTCAAGGCCGTTCATTTCTTCTGTTAATATCGGATCAATGATTAGGTTCTCCCCTTGTGGGCGAATACCTAAACAATTTGAGATCAACTGGTTCATGTAGATTCCAGGACCAGAAGAATAGATTCTCCATCCACCTTTAACTTTGGCTTCACCATCTTTTAGTTCGCCAAAACGTTCTTGTGCTTCATAGCGAGTTTTAAAATCACCATCAGAACTTGAGAAATAAGCATTACTCTGACGTCGTTCTGCATTTGGAACTTTTTCTTGAATCATAACAGGATTAATCTTCTCTAATCCACTCCACACTTCTTCTTTTTTACCTAGCTTCGCCATCGCTTCAACAAAACGAATATGAGCATGAACATATTGAAGCCCAATCTCACGCCCGAAGTTCGATGCTTGTTCAGCACGTTTGAAATGCGTACTCACACCGCCTCTATAATGAGCAGGTTTGTCCATCAATCTTACGCCATCTGGGCAATAAAATTTATCCATGATCAGATCAAGGTGCTGTTCCGCTTGTTCAGGTGTTAACAATTCTGCGATCATACTGCGCGTCATCGGTAATAGACGGTAGTTGATACCTGTCGTATTATCACTAGGATGAAGCATCAGTTTTGGTGATTTTGGATTCTCCATGTAAACAAATCCAGGGATTACATCCGTGCCTAACATATGTTCTTGATAGTCTGCCTGAATATTTTTAGCGAGCTCGCTCAGTTTTGCAGCTTCTTCTTCGTCCACATGCTGTAATTGCTGGGAGAACTGAGTCATAACTTGATACGTTAATGCAACCGTCCATGAACTTACCATGTATTTTTTAAGCTGTGGATTTGCAGGTTGAAGCGTATCATCCCAATCACCGTCTCCATATGAGGAAAGGTGTGTATCATGCAAAAAGTTCTCTCTCATGTAACCGATCTGTTTTTGAATATGCTGTAATAATGTTTCTTTTTGCTCAGTAAAATTGAAGTCACGGTTAGACGTGTAAGGTACTTCTGCACGTAAAATATCAAAATCATTCGTAGCAGCAAGGTAATCAGTCACTAACTTCAGTGGCCATACGATAATATCTCCATGTGAATCATCTTGCTGGATTTTGAAGTATTGATCAAACATGAACCATTGTGGCCAGTTACCCGTCTCATCAAACTGATGAGAATATACCGTAAGCAAGATGTCTTTTACTGCACCATAATGCTGAGTTGCTAAGAAGTATTCAGCAGGTCCTTGGCAAACATCACGAGTTCCCCAGGCTGCTCCCCCATATTGCTCCAAACCATGCGGAACAGAATAGTGAATCAGCATGTTGTGCGTGTACCAATGCGCTAACGCGTTCATCTTCTGAAGATCGTGTGTCTCGACTCCATCCTTCGTCAAACGGAATCCACGGTTCGTGTTTTGTATAAATGTACGGTAACACTCGATTTCCGTTTCAATCGTCTTACTTGTAAACGGAATCTTCTTCCCATCGATCAACCCTTGATGAGAGATGCCCCACTCATTTGTTTGTTCAAGATCGCAAACCACAAGAGAAGCAGATCCACGATCCATGCTTTCACCAAAGATTTTCTCGTCTGTTACGCTCCACTCGGTTCCCGTAATCTTCATTCGATAACTTAAATTTTCATACGTTTTCGCACTGTCTGAAGCAGCATCTGCGAAGAACGAAAGAACGCCATCTTCTTTTTCCATCTTAAATGGCACTTCGTATTCTTGATTGTTCAAAGATACTTGGTTCGTCACAACGAATCGGTATGATTTACTGCTGAGGGTCTTAACGTGCAGCTCAACTTCCGGGGTATCGACAGTTGTGTAGTTAGTGATGATGAACGTCTCATCTTCCGTCTTATAGAACCAGCGCGTATAGTTAAAGCCCATCTCGAACAACGAAGGCATCGTTAATAGTTTCAGCTTTCCATCTAACTCAACATAGATTCGTTGACCCGATGTTTTCATAACATTCAACGCATTACGGGCATTCGTCATCATCTTATGAAATGAAGTGTTTCCTACTACTAATTGTGAATTAAAGATTCCATACATATAAGAAGTAGTCGTGATCGTGTCCTCTTTTAATGACACGTTATCTCCCGTAACGAGAATATGTCCATGAGGTCGCTCTACGATTCTTTCTTTTTCTTTTAAAACGATATGTTCATAGGTCGGTGTAAAAAAGGATAGAAGCGTTTCTCCCTCATATTCTTCTAAAATACGCTCTGGGAAAAGAGCTGCCACTTCTTTCATTGAAAGATCCACTGTTTTTAATGTTCCGTCAAACTGGTCATTACGGTTGATCTTTTCAAGTGTAGTCGTATCTTTTTTGGGTTGAGCTTGAACATCATTCCAAGCTGTCATTATCTCATCCTTAAAATCAATAGACGTAACAGCTTCCTGATGATCCTCTTTAAAGCATCCATAAAAATTGATGTGATGTTTACCATCAAGTTCAACTCGCTCTGATTGAAGTGCAATATATGCGAATTCGTATTGGTACACTTCACTATCTAAGTTTTCTTTATAAAGTGCTTGTGGAACATCCGTTTCTTTATATGAAGTACCGAAGAATTGAAAACCATCTGTTATATAGCCAATAGATTTCGTTAAAGATCCTTGTTGCAGGTAAGGAAAGGCTTTTCCATTAGGCTGATTTTGACGCGAACAGATGACATAACCCAGCTTCTCATCTTCAAATACTCCATGATCTACATACTGAGCGATGAATGCTTCATTTGTTCGAACAGCTCCTATATGAGCAAGCCCTACGTCTTGGCCATAAATAATATCAGCTTTCTCTGCCTTCCCTTGGAGTTCAATATCCCAGAACCAGATACCATTTTCTTTTAATGAAAAAGTGACTGCATAAGAGATGTCTTGAAATGTACCTCTCCAAAAAACTTGATTCTCACTATACGAAACGATACTGTTCGATTTACTACCTAAAAGTGGAGTTACTTGAATACCCTCATTGTTAAAGACACGTAAATAAAGATTGTTTAAAGAACCATCGATCGGATTACTCATCCATTGGTTGATCATCGTATCATGGTGGGAAGCTTTGTAGATATCACCAGTACTTAAGAACGAAAATGTAAAGTCACCAGCTTTAATCGTGATGTTCCCTTTCGTTAAGGTTGTCATTGTCTATCCCTCAATTCGTATATAATGGCTATTTTGTTTTTAGGCTTACTGAATTACAATTTTTGTTGAAATAAACATGAAACTTTCAAACTCTATTTGAATAAAAGAAAGCATTTTATCGAAACGTTTCAATTGAATTCAAGAGAGTTCCAAGGTTTTTGAACCTCATACTGTTATCTTCTACATGCCCTTTTATAACAAGGAAAATAGTATATAAAACCTTATGTTTCAAACATTTTATGGAAGCTAACCTCTTTTTGAAAATTCCATGTTGTAAACGATTACAACTTGAATTATAATGTGCTTATCGAAACGTT
Source organism: Fictibacillus tiangongensis (assembly GCF_048083785.1). Taxonomy (GTDB): domain Bacteria; phylum Bacillota; class Bacilli; order Bacillales; family Fictibacillaceae; genus Fictibacillus. Next base: position 1,033,922 of record NZ_CP182294.1, on the reverse strand, counting down.
TCAACAATAATCTCAAAGAAAATTCGGGAATAATAAAAATTGATTGCTTTCACAGGCAAATAATAGGGGGAACTCACATGAAAAAACGCTGGTTTAAAAAATCAATGGTTACGTCAATGGTTGGTGCACTTGTCCTATCTGGTGTATTAGCTGGCTGCTCTTCAGGTTCAGAAGATGGAAAAACGACAATTACGGTTTGGGGAATGGGTGAAGAAGCAAAATCACTTCCTAAGATTGCTGAAGAATTTGAAAAAGAAAATCCAAAAATTGATGTTAAAGTGCAAGCTCTTCCTTGGGATCAAGCACACGATAAGCTTTTAACAGCAGTTGCTTCTAAAAAAGGGCCAGATGTTGTTCAGATGGGTACAACTTGGATTCCGGAATTTGCATCAGCTGGAGCATTAAAAGATTTAACACCTCATGTTAAAGATTACCCGGAACTAGATCCAAAACATTTCTTTGAAGGTTCTGTTGAAACGACTAAGTTTGATGACAAAATGGTTGGTGTACCTTGGTACGTTGATACTCGATTGCTCTACTATCGTACAGATTTGCTCGAGAAAGCTGGATTTAAAGAAGCTCCAAAAACATGGGACGAGTTGAAGGAAGCTGCTGATAAGCTAGCTGACCGTGGAAAAGGGAAATATGGAATTTCGATCGATGCTAAAGAACAAAGCTTGTCATTCATGTTCGCACGCCAAAACGGCGCAGAACTATTAGGAGCAAACAATGATCCTAAATTCAATGATCCTAAGTTCGTGGAAGCGGTTGAGTACTTGAACAGCTTCTATGAAAGCGGAGCAGCTCCAAAAGAAGAACTAGGAATGGACATCGTTCAAGGTTTCCGTGGTGACGGGATCCTGCCAATGTTCATCAGTGGTCCTTGGATGATCAAGCTGATCAACGACCAAGCTCCTGAGCTTAAAGGTAAATGGGGTACGGCTGTTCTTCCGGCAAAAGAAAATAACATTTCAGCACTAGGTGGATCTAACCTTTCTGTATTCGAACATACGAAACACGAAAAAGAAGCGTTAAAATTCGCAGCATATATGAGCAAGCCTGAAACACAATTAAAATGGATGGAGATGACAAATTCCCTTCCAGCAACACAAAAAGCATGGGAAGACGAGTCTCTTACTGAAAATGAATTTTACAAAGCGTTTGGTGAACAGATGGAAGCTTCACAACCGATGCCTGTTATTAAGCAATGGGAAGAAATCGCTCAATCTTATTTAAAGAGCTTTGAGAAGATTTACAGAGGCGGAGCAGATGTTCAGAAGGAATTGGATAACTTCGACAAAAAAGCGGAAGAGATCTTAAAGAAATAAATCCTGTTGATCCGGGGTATAACGAGCAGGTTATCCTGCTCGTTCCCTTTTTATCATCAACACGGGTAACGATGAAGGATGTGAAAACATGAAAAGCTATTCAAAAACGACTCCTTACCTCTTCATTGGACCAGCACTTCTATTATTGGCTTTATTCTCTCTTTTTCCCATTGTTCTTGCATTGGTGATTAGTTTTACAGATATTGACCTAGCTGGACTTGCAGACTATTCAAATATTAGCTTTATTGGAATCGAAAACTATATAAACATCTTTAAAGATCCTATTTTTCTAAAATCGATTGGTAACACTGTCTTTTATGTCGTATTTGGTGTTCCTCTCGTTATCGCATGTTCACTTGGTATCGCTCTTTTGATCAACTTCGGTACAGCGCGCATCTTCAAGGCTTTTCGTCTTGTTTTTTATATGCCTTCAATCACAAACGTTGTAGCAGTAGCTGTTGTGTGGACGTACCTATACAACCCGCAGTTCGGTCTGTTCAACTATCTGCTCGGACTTGTAGGCATACCTGCCATACCTTGGTTACAGGATCCAACGATCGCCAAGGGATCATTGATCGCATTAGCCGTTTGGCGCGCGATCGGTGTGAACATGATTATTTTCTTAGCAGCTTTACAAGGTATTCCGAAAACGTATTATGAAGCCGCTCAATTAGACGGTGCGAACAACTGGAAACAGCTTACGAAGATTACGATTCCTCTTCTTCGTTACGCTATTTTCTTCGTGTCGATCACAACGATGATCGGATGGATTCAGTTCTTCGAAGAACCATTCGTTATGACGAACGGCGGACCGCTGGATAGCACCACTTCTGTTGCGCTCTTCATCTACCGCAACGGATTCCAGCTCAGCAACTTCGGTTATGCCGCTGCAGGATCATTCGTCCTGTTTGTAACCATTATCATCATCACGATGATTCAGTTCCGATTGCAAAAGAAAGATACCGATATTTAGGACGTGAGGTGAGAACATGAAATCAAAAGTATCTGATGCGAAGAAAGCATACAAAATTCAGCAATGGATCGCAGGAATCGTCTTAACACTTGGCGGCCTTTTAGTTGCCATCCCATTTATTTGGATGATCCTTTCTGCTTTCAAACCTGAAAGTGAAGTCCTTCAGCTCACACCGACTCTGTGGCCTGAAACCTTTACTACGGAGAACTTCGTCTACCTGTTTGAGAACATGAACTTTGGTGTTTATTTGCGAAATACGATCATCATCGTCCTCTGTTCTTTCGTCGGACTTTTCTTTAATGCGATGGCTGGATATGCGTTTGCGAAGTACAAGTTCAAAGGAAGAGAAAAGCTTTTCTACCTTGTCTTAGCAACCATGATGATCCCAGGACAAGTAACGATGATCCCTGTTTATTTAATCTTAAACCAGATGGGGTTGACGAACACGATGGCAGGTGTCGTTCTGCCAGGATTAGTCGGTGCATTCAGCATCTTCTTATTCCGTCAGTTCATGTCTACCATCCCGGACGAACTGCTTGAAGCCGCTCGTCTAGATGGGGCAAGTGAGTTCCGCGTGTTCATGCAGCTCGTTCTGCCTATTTCCAAACCAATCATGGCCGTTCAAGGAATTCTAACGTTTATCGCAGGCTGGAACAGCTTCTTATGGCCGTTGATCATCGCGAACGATGAAAGCTTGTACACATTGTCTGTTGGTTTAAGTCTTCTAAAAGGACAGTATGGAGGAAACTTCGCGTTGCAGATGGCCGGATCAACGTTCATGGTTGTTCCAATCGTCATCATCTTCATCATCTTCCAAAAGCACATTATCGAAGGCTATACCATTTCAGGAATGAAATAGAAAATTGGCTTTGAAGAACCCTCGATTCAAATATGTAATCGGGGGTTCTTTTTGTTTTTATTTGTCTACTTTTTGGAGCTTGGTTTTCTTTCTATAATGAAGATGGATGAGGATTGCAAATATGAATCCTGAAGCATAAACAATATCATTTAGGATGCTGTTGAAATGATACATTTTTGAAAAGATAGAGTACAGAAACAGGATTCCAGTTAATATTAAAAAAGCGTTTAATCTTTTCTCCGATGTTTTCTTCATATGTACCTCCACTACCATCATGTAAGAAGATGAATCTTTGTCGAAAAGCCTATAAATTATTTTGAGGGACTATAAAAATTTTTGAAGGACCATAAATATTTACAAAGGCCTACAAATTTATTTGAAGGACTATAAATCAAGAACTACGGCCTATAAATCGAAAATTGCTCAATTATCTTATTTCAAAATTCCACTCTCAATTCAGTACTCCTACCCCCAACCCTCAAGCTCTGACAATAAAACACCTTTTTTCTTTACTAACAAACTAAAATGGCGCTCAAAACCACTCACTGTTGTTAGCATCCTATCCGAGAAAGAGAACTTATATATTCTTTTATAATTTCCTTTAAGAGAAAAATAGATGCTCTCATCTTCTGGAGTAAAGATCATAGATAACTGAGTAGGATAGTCACCTTCCCATTGAGCAGTTTGCTTCAGAATGGTTAAGCCCTGTTCAACGGAAAAGTTACCTCTTCTGTTTGACAATTCAGCATATGCCGCCTGATACCGATCACTTCCTGGTCCTTGCAATGCCGAATCTTCATGTTCCATTGCATCTCGAACTGAAAAATTTGTAAGAATCATAAAGTCATCCTCTAGCTGATCTGTGTCTATATATTTTTTTCCTGGCTCTACAATGAATGACTTTTTGTTAGGAGCAACTATCAAGCTTTGAACACTGTAATCTGGAACATTTACGATTTCTTTTTCTTGAAAATATGTAGGTAACACTGTCGTTTTTACTTTTTCAGACAACACTTCATCGAAAAGTCTCATCATATGAACAGAGTTCCTGTTTCTCTTATATTTGCCCTCTTCATTCGGGTTTACCATATGAAGGTTCATGAAGATACCCTTTCTATTAAAGCCAATGGCCGGTAAGAAACGGTCGCCTTCTTGTTGGAGAATAAAGAGCTGATGGACACCTGATATGGCCATTTTAATCGGCCGCTCTGACAGATCAAAGTTCATTCCTATATACGTTCGATCTTCATGCAAAACAAAACTTGTACACATTGTTTCTTCACTCCACATTGAAATTTTGCAGCTAAATAAATGGTACGCACAACTGTCTTAGAAAGAAGTTACACATGTAAATCCTGTACCCTTTTATCGTCATTTACGGTACGTGTTTTTATTTTTCTTACACGTTCACCGCTAAATGGTATCTTTTCACCTCTAAACATCACGTTTTCACTGATAAACTCACACTCACCACCTACGAATCCCTCCTGACCACCGCTAACCTCTAAACTTCCACCTGAAGGCTCATAAAACAAGCTTGATCAAACAAAAAACACCCTCATCCATATGGAATCAGGTGCCGCATTCGACTATTGAATGGAGAACTTTTCTTTTTTCAACAGATCCTCTGGCTTTTTACCAATCGGATCTTGATGGAAGTAATCGCGAATCACACCATCTTTTAGATAGTTAGCGATTGAAACCATGATCATTCCTTGATCGAGCGCGAGATATGCTTTGGCGATTTCGCCTGTTTCTACATTTACAGAATCATAGAATCCGTACTTGCTATACGTATCGAGCTCTTTTAATACTTTTATATTTTTTCGAACAGCTTTTGGATCATAATCTAATGCTAGAAATGATGCATGAGCCGTTACGGTCGCGCCATCTTTGTATCCAGAAGTACCAAGTGGTGTTGCCGCGAACTCACTGTAACCATCCGGAGTTGCAGATGGAGAAAAGCCCCATGCCTTATACCCTTTCTCTTCTGCAAAAGCTTGCTGTAATTCAACATGACGCTTGTTGTTCAGCCCAAGCGCATCCTTGCCAAGTTCTACCTCATTTAATACGATTCCGGGCATAAGGCTTTCAAACATGCTTCCGCCCCAGCTCGGAACGAATTTTACACCGTTGTATTCGTAATGTCCTTCAAAAACAGAAACCCCATCATATTCATGCGTTTCACCTTCTGGAATCTGTGCTTGCCAGTCCCATTCTTTTGGCATCGTACGGTACATCTTCCACCAGTGTTCACTTGGCACATCACCTTTACCGATCGAGATATAACTTGCCACACGTGGTTCTGTGTTGAATAAACCATAGTGATGATCTGTTAACTTCCCTTGTGCAACATCATATCCACCACGAAATTGTCCCACTTCTGGATCATATAGAGTCGTATAATTCATGTCTTCAACGAGCTTACTCGTTTGTGGATTCAGCTCATCATAAGCTTGTCCAACTACAATCAGCCCTGCAGACAGCCAGCCGTTATCCACTTGTGAGATGAATTGTCCCCAGTCCTTTTTAACGGAACCATCTTTTGTGTTGTACCAGTTGTAATATAAGCCATTCCATTTTTCAAGATCTTCGAGAGTATTCAACGTGACTTGTATACGTTTTATCGCTTCTTTTTTTGAGATGATTCCTAATTCTTGAGCAGAAATCGTACTCATCATATACATCCCAATGTTTGTGGGAGATGTGTGTGTTGCATCTTTTTTGCCCTCTGCTGTATATCGAGTCTCATCATAGGTCAAACCTGTTTTTGGATCAGTATGTTCTTGATAAAACTTGTATGTTTTCTTAGCAATTGATTTTAACTCCATTTGAAATGCATGATCTTTTCCTCTGTCAGTTGCGGACACTGATGTTGTTGCAAATACATTCGCAATCAAACTGAACATCAATACAAAGCTAATGAATTTACTTGTTTTCATGGACGCGTTGCTCCTCTCCATACTTGTAATAATAATGGTCAATCGAAACGTTTCACCAATAGTTTAGCACGTTTGATTGAAATAAATAAGGAGCAAAGAAGCTTTTGCGTCAATGGTTGTATGCGTTTTCATAACAAACAGTAAAATGGTCGTAGAAAACTGATAATAATAGGAAGTCTCAAATCTCATTATGTAAATAAAGGATAATTTAATAGCGAGGAGAAGAATATATAAATTTCATTTATTATATTAGAGTTTGGAGGTTGAAGGAATGAAAAACAGATCTCATTATGTAAGTGGCTATAAACTGTTGAAGATTCCTTACGTCATACAAAGTAAAACAGAACAGCCAAAAGGGTTGGCCATCATGCTTCCGGGTATAGGATATACAGTTAAATCACCATTGTTCCATTTTTCTTCAGGAGCATTTTTAAACAAAGAATATGATGTCTTGCATGTGAACTATCCTTATTATTCAACAGATTACGAAGATTTTAGCTTTGAAGAAATTACTTCTGCCCTTATTAATGATGTTTCCACAGTGTTAAATGAAGTGGTTAATCACACAATCTATAAATCTTATTACGTGGTAGGAAAATCCTTTGGCACTATGGCCATTCCTGCTGTTTTAGATATGTTAACTACCCAAAGCACAAAAGCAATTTGGCTAACACCTCGTCTAATCGATCTATCTGTTTTTCAAACATTAAAAGCTTGTAAACAAGGCGGACTTTGTGTAATCGGTGATAAAGACCCCTTTTATGACGCAGAAAAGATGAATCACATCATAATGAACCCTTCTATAGAGTGTATGATTCCTTCAGATGCAAATCATGCACTTGAAGTGGACAACGATATTCTAAAGTCTATTGATACGGTTAAAAGTGTGATTAAAAGGATTGATGATTTTATCACTTTGAAGGACAGAGTATTAAAATCATGAACTTTAAACAAAGTGAAGCTCTTGAAATTCTAAAACGTACACCTGCCGTTTTGACTAATTTGTTATCTGGACTCTCTCATGAATGGTTAAGCAGCAATGAGGGTGACAATTCATGGAATTCTCTTGAAGTTGTCGCTCACTTGATCGACTGTGAAAAGTGCAACTGGATACCGCGAATTCATAGCATTCTTTCAAACTATGAGAATGTCCCTCTTCCACCCTTTGATCGGTTCTCTCATTTGGGTAAAGAGACAGGGGTGGAAGAGCTGTTGCGTGAATTCTCACAATCTCGCCAACAGAGCTTATACCAATTAGGTACTTTAAAAATTAGTTCCTTTGATTTAAATAAAACTGGACTACACCCTGAGTTTGGTTCTATTACCATGCAACAATTACTCTCAACCTGGACCGTTCATGATCTTACACATATCAACCAGATTACTAGGATTCTAGCTAAACGATATGATTTGGATGTTGGTCCATGGAAAACATACTTAGGCATACTCAAATAACGTTCCCCTCAGTGGAGCTTTTTTATTTTACAAAGAGGAAAATAATGGATTATGCCGAATGATTATAGTTAACTTTATTAGATAAAAAAAGAGATAGAGAGATTTAGGGGGAATATTTTATGTATTTACTTGTCCTTCGGCGCATTTTTTATTTTTTGATGCCGATCGTAGGTGTTTTTTTCATTGGTGCACTTCCTTACCTTTTCTTCAGCAATGTTCAAGGTATCGAGGCTGTAGCACGCTTATTGGAGTCCGGAGCAATAAAGAATGCCTTATTTTTAGATCAAGATTTAGGTCTTTTCTTTAGTAACTATCTAGATAATATTGGTTCGTTAATGCTGAGACTCATCACCTTTTCAAATGTAGAATATTATGAATATCAGCAGATCAAACTTCTGTTTCCGACCATATTAACCCCATTTTATTATTCTGTAAAACTAGTGATCGGCGCTTTTTTGTTAGCTATAACAACATCGTTAGTACTTGCGTTAATCGTTAAAATTTTGCCAGTCAAAATACAAAAAGCCGTTCGGTTTGTCTTCTTTTCACTAGAATCGCTGCCTGATATCTTCATAGTCGTGATGATACAATATAGTATGATTCTATACTTCCGGAATACTGGGACTCTTTTATTCCCAATTGCACATAGCGACCAGAATCCTACCTATTTTATCCCGATTTTATGCTTGGCCATCATACCTACTCTGTTTTTAACAAGGACACTATTATTCTTGTTAGATGATGAAGACTCTAAGACATATGTTGAGTTCGCACGAGCAAAAGGGCTAAGATATGCTCTTATTCTATATGCTCATATGCTTAGAAATTCATTGTTTAGTCTTTTTTATTACTCGAAGACCGTGTATTGGTTATTGATTTCCACATTATTTATGGTGGAAACTGTAATGGCCATACCAGGAATAACAGACTTCATGCTTGATAACGGACCAACAACACCAGAAGTTATCACGGTAAGTATCCTATTAATGTTTGTACCATTCTATTTACTATTTACAGTCGTCTCGTACATTCTTTCTCATAAATTAGGACGCACTGAAGAAGAGGTGGCTTAAGATGTCCGTTTGGAAAAGCCCGCTCTTTCTAACAGGTTTTTTAATCATTTTTTCTCTCTTTTTTGGAAGCATCATTTATTCTCATTTTGTTCCCAATGATAAACAGCCCGTTATGCAGATCAGATACGACGATAATAAAAATGCAATAGATGGTGCTCCTATTGCACCTTTTAAAGATATGCCCTTTGGTACAGATCGTTTCGGTGTAAGTATCTTACACAAGGTAATAGATGGCGCAAAATATACACTTGGAGTTGCATTTTTTATTGCTTTTGCTAGGTTATTCTTCGGAACTTTCCTTGGCCTGATCATCAGTCAGTTGCCTAAATTCATTCTAAATACCTTAAGTAAGCTCTTTGAATCGTTTTACTATGCTCCAGCTACTATAATTGCTTACTTGCTGTTATACCCTGTACTTCAGATATTCACATGGTCTCTACCACGTGATATACAGACGATATTCGCTGTCATACTCTTGGTTATTATCGCTGTTCCCCCTATTATGGTGACAGTGGCGAGTGAAACTTCTAAGTTTTTAGAAAATGAGTTTATTTCTTCTGTAAAAGTTTTAGGCGGCAGCAAATTACATACTCTACGTAAACATGTCATGCCACACCTTAGACCGCATTTGAGTATTTTGTATAGCCAACAGCTGATCGCCACCCTTTTACTTGGGGCTCATCTTGGCATTTTACAAGTATTTATCGGTGGAACTGACTTCATCACTCTCGATCCATTGGAAAATAATACTGTGCCTGTTGCTATGATCAACGAATGGTCCAGCATGATCGGTGCCAACTACTTCCAAATTCGGGGTGATCGCTGGATCGTTTTTGCTCCACTCGCTGGATTTGCAATAACCATTCTCGCCTTGAATTTTATGGTTGAAGCGATGAAACGTCAGTACCTTGCAAAAAGCTCTTACACGAAAAGAACACGAAAAGTAAGAAAGGTAAAAACTCCTGTGCCAGTTAAGAAATTGTCTCAAGTGCAATTTGAAAGGATTATGAAAACAGGTACAGATAATTAATGAATAAGAAAGACTCGATGAGGCAAAGGTTTACCTTATCGAGTCTTTTATCTTTTGGTATGTTTTTCGTTTCTTTTGAATATAGGAATAATACTTTATTAAAAGGAGTGAACGCTTTGAGCGAAGCAGACCTTAACGTCATTTTTTATACCTTGTTCCTTCTACTCGGGTTACCGGTCAGCTATAAATACGCAAAGTTTACTGTCACACATACGGGTATGGTGCTTCCTCACTTCTTTGTCAGTATGATGCTAAACTTATGTATAGGTACAGTTGGTATTGTGGGATGGATTTTCTTTTCCGTAAGAATCTCTAGAGCATTCACCATCGGTGGCATCTATTTAGGTGCTTGGATCATCTCACTAAGTTTAGTCACCTTGTTAGTCCTTCTCATCGTTAAACGTAAATCAATGATACAGAGCTTTCACTATCTTTCATCTAAATAAAAAAACACCTTCCACATCAGGAAGGTGTTTTGCTTCTTTATGACTTGATACTTTCCTTCTGTAGATCAGAGGCAGGGCCAAAGAACTCAAAATGAATGTTCTCTTTTGGTACATTCAACGCCCGAAGAGCTGCATTTATTACCTGCATAAACGGAATCGGACCACAGAAATAATAATCCGCATCATCGTTTAAAGGTAAGATCTCCTTTAACCAAGTTTGATCGATGTAACCCCTCTTCGTGTAACCTAAATCTGCATCTAACGGACTTTCATACACAAAATGTGTAGTGATATGATCGGAAGCTTCTGCAATATCTATAACTTCTTCCTTTAAAGCGTGTGTTTGGCCGTTGATTGCGGCATGAACGAATGTAACCTTCCGTTCCGGCTGTTCACTTGCTACAGTTTTCAGCATGCTTACCATAGGGGTAAGCCCCACACCACCACTAATCAGGACAACATGCTTTTCACTGTCTGTATTTAAATAAAAGTCGCCAGCTGGAGCACTTAAATGAAGAATGTCTCCTTCTTTAACACGCTCATGCAAATAAACGGAAACCATTCCATCGACTGTATCCGTACCGCTTTCTTTTTTAACAGAGATGCGATAACTGCTCTGTCCTGGAGCGTCAGACAAGCTGTATTGCCTGATATGTGTGTTTACCTGACCTGGTATATCCATCTTGATACTCACATATTGGCCGGGCTTAAATTTTGCAAGTGCTATTTTATCTTGCGGCTCTAAATAAAAGGACGTGATTACAGAGCTTTCTTCTATTTTACGTGTTACGATAAAAGGTCTGAAGCCTTCCCAACCTGCCTCTTCATACATGTTACTTTCTATCCCAATAAAGACATCCGCAATCACACCATACGCTTCTGCCCAAGCATTGATGATCTCATCTGTTGCAGCATCACCAAGAACATCTTTAATAGCAAGAAGCAGGTTTTCACCGACAACAGGATAATGCTCCCTCTTTACACCAAGGCTTCGATGTTTATGTGCGATTCCTTTTACGACAGGAATGATCGTCTCAAGCTTATCGATATTAGCTGCTGCTGCGTATACGGCGTTTGCTAATGCAGCTTGCTGACGTCCTTTTTTCTGATTTGCATAGTTAAAAATATTTAATAGCTCTGGATGTTTCTGAAAAAGCATTTCATAAAAACGGGAAGTTATCGCTTCTCCGTGTACTTGCAAAACAGGTACGGTTGACTTAATTATTTCAATAGTTCTTTGCTGTAGCATGTCAATTCCCCCTTATATTCTTCTTACAACTCTATCGTAAAAGAATGATAAAAGAGAATGTGTGATTTGAATCACTTTACCTTAGGACGTTTTGTGAACATAAATAGTGCTATTTTCTTAGCCACATTTCTGCTTTTTGATTCATTTTCTTCTGAAGTCCCGCAGAATTCTTCGAGTCTTCTAATGCTTCTCCTGCGTATTGTCTCGGAAAGATCTTATACAATGATCGTTTAAAGTCAGCTCCATCCTGCGGTTCTTTATAATGCGAAACCACATACTTTCCATCTATACTCCTAAGTTTGATTACGGCTGGAACGGAATGGCCAGACTGCCCTTCTGCCTTTGTTGATCTGTTAAATCCCTGAAACAATGAGTAAAGATAGATCGATGTCACTTCCCCTGTTTCTTTCGCTCCATAGATCTTATGAACTTCAAACTGTTTTTCCGATTCAGGATATACGTCATCATAATGTTGGATGATGTAATCTGAGATTAACTCATTCATCTCAGAAGTTACTTTTACTTCATTAGAGGAGTGGAATGACGTACACCCCATTAATAAGAAAAGCATGCTCCAAGTGATCAACGTCATTCTCATTATATAAGGTACCATTCATTTCCCCGCTTTCTTTACGTTAAATCTTGCCCCCATAACGATTGTAAAAGAATCATATATAGAGTAAGCAGTACAGAAACGATCATAAAGATAACTGATATGAATCGGTAGTGATCCACTTTAGCAAGCGTGATACCATAAACTGTCATCGCTAGTATCGTTGCTGCATAAAACACAAAAAACATAGGATAAAACGTCAACGGGCCTAAAAACAATCCTAAAGAAGCAAACTGTATAGAAAAAGCTAAGATTGAAAACAAAACCCACTTCTCTTTTCCTTTTGCTATCACTGCACCAAATAAGGAAAACAATCCAGCTCCTAATACCAACAGGACTAATGCCCATTCATAGAGAAAGAACAAACTTTCATGATATACGGCGAAATAATAACCTACGATCATAACAGGAAAGATGGCAAGCAGGAAAAACGAACTTCTCTTTACATATTGATCGCTGCCCAATTAACACTCCCCCTTTTTTAAATTTGCTTCACCTACATATTACCATTTTATGGTTCACTTTCACTGAATTCTTTTCAAACTATTCAAACGATTTTATAATAATATGATACTATTGAAAGATACAAAACTTCACAAAGTGAATAAACACAACTTTTATTTACCAGGAGTTGGCAAAGAGTTGAGAAGATCGTTGATCACCTATAAAGAAAAAACTGTCCACCTTACTGAATGGGGTGAAGCCCACAACCCAACAATTGTTTGCTTACATGGCTTAGGAAGTACAAGTCTTAGCTTTCTAGAAGTAGCTGAGGAATTACAGAAGGATTTTACAATCATTGCCTTTGATGCTCCTGGACACGGGAAGTCTGAGCCCTTTGACACAGCTGTAGATTATGAGATGCCTAGACTCGTTGATTGGCTTCATGGTTTGTTAGCACACTTAAATGTAAGCGATTTCTATCTCTTGTCCCACTCATGGGGAAGTTTTCTAGCTCTTCACTATTTGGTTCGTTATCCTGAGCAAGTTTTGGATACGATATTAATCGATGGCGGCTATCAAACAAAGCGTATCTGGTCTTCCTCTCTAGAAGAAGAAATGGATCATTATGAAAAAGATTTTGATGAGTACGTGTTCGATTCTTGGAATGACTTTTTTCTAGCTGAAAAAGAAAACTATTTGATGTGGTCACCGTTAAAAAATATCGCAGTTAAAGATCTAGGTATTGAAAGAGAAGGTAAAGTTTGCTGGCATGCTAAAGGTGAAACTGCTCGTCATATTATTCGTGGCATGCATCTAAACGAAACAGAAGATATCTATCATCTTCTTCCACAAGGTATCACTTTATTTGTCGCCACAATACCTGAGCGATTGTCTGAAATGAGATTGCAGACCGCTGAAACGTTTAGAAATAACACAAACGGTGTACTACATATAGTGCCAAACACGACACACTTGTTGCACTGGGACAGACCATGCATAGTAATTGATTTAGTTTTATCAAAATGGCTAAAAAAATCGGAGGTTAAATGATGGCATACCTACTCGTATATTTTTATAAATTAAAACCTGAAGTGAAAGAAAAGTTTCTTGAAATATCATCGAGATCAAATAAAAAATTTCAAGAATACGGGGGTGTGACAGAACAGATTTTCAAATTGTCCACATCACCAAAAAATTATGGATTCTCCTCCATTTCTGAAAAACTGCAAGTTGATGAAGGTGAAGAACTCTGGATCGGCCTTCTTCGTTTCCAATCTGAAGAACATGCACGTATGACGATGGAGGACTTCGATCAAGATCCAGAGATGAAGGCACGATTAGACGAATTTGTCACACATGTAGCACCACTTGAAAAGTTAGTCTTTGGTGAGTTTGTTTCTGAAACTGAGGCAGTGACCGTATAGTAGAAGGTATAGCATAATCATAAATTAAAAAATGCATCTCCTTGCTAAAAGGAGATGCTTAACCAAACTCTTTTTGATGTGCTTTTTTCATCTTCAGATATTCTTCATCTGTTCGCGCTAATTTCCACTTCTCTTCAAAGATTGCGGCTGACTTTGCTTTCACGGGATCAATCTTCCTTTTATTAACCTCACCCTCCTCATTGTATTTCCTTCCGCCTTTATAGTTCGTATACCGTCTTGCGCGTGTATACCCCATCTGAAGAAACTTCCTAGCCATATCTGCTCCCACGAAGTCTTTATTTTTTTTATAGTCTAGAAACTGTTCGTAGATTTTTTCTGATGACTTTTCAGCTTCTTCAGGGGTCTTAAAGCGCCAATGCGGCAAGATCTCACTCTTATAAGGTTCCACTAATAATACTCCTTGTTCACCACGGCCTACACGATACTTTTCAGGATGTTTTCGAAAATCGATATTATCAAAGTCAAGGTCATAATCAAATGCCATTTCCTTTTCCTCCTTTTTGTTATCGTTACCCTAAAAGAAAGAAATCAAAAATAAAGAGTGTTTTCGTAATCGGTGTTGCTTTTGAAAGTTTGTTGGTTTCCGCTGCAGATCGCACGGGGCGTAAGGTGAGACACTTAAATGTGAAACATTCGGATGTAGCTCACCGTCTGCCCCGCGGAATGCGAGCAGCCTGGAACGGAAATCAACACTTCCAAAAGCATCAAGGTATACGAGAACAGCTTTTAGATAAAAAAATAATAAAGAATTTGATAAGAAAAAGATCCGCTGCTTCTTAAAAGAAACAACGGATCCATTACTTTTTACTGAACAACTTCATAAAAGCTCTTCGATGCACCTTCAATAAATGGACATGGTTTTCCTGAGTAAAAAACGGTTAACTCATGCATCGCACGCGTACAAACTGTATAAAACAATTTACGTTCTCGCTCGAGTTGATAACCTGATGCATCAAATATCGTTACTGCGTCAAACTCGATTCCCTTGGCTAAATAGGATGGGATGACGATTACTCCTTTTTGAAAAGAAGCATCTTCATCAATCATGAGCCTCACATCTAGATTATCTTTCAATTTCTCATAAACCGCTTTGCTCTCTTTAGCCGAACGGCAGATCACCGCTATCGTTTCATGACCTTTGTTCAACCAATTCCCTACAAGATCCTTCACCTGATCAAGATGATCTTCTTCACGTTCTACTGCTGCAATAACTGGTTTTTCACCTGAACGATTAAACGGAATAATCTCGCTTCCGTCTTTCAATAGACTTTTCGTAAACTCTACTATTTCTTTTGTAGAGCGATAACTTCTTTGCAAAGTAATTGTTTCCGGATTTTTCTTGTTTAATAAGTTTTTGAGCATACTGAACGTTTCATCTGACGCATGTGCATAAATCGATTGGTTTAAGTCACCTAAAATCGTTAAGTTTGCTCTTGGAAAAATACGCTGAATAAAAGCAAACTGAAACGGTGAGAAATCTTGAGCTTCGTCAATAAAAACATGACGAACTGCTGCATTAGATTGAAAACCTACTAATAATTCTTTTACATATAACAGCGGAGTAGCATCTTCATTCGCTAAATGGTTTTGTTTCAGATTAAACAATGTTTGATTGCAGATTTCGTTCCAAGTATTCACGTCCTCCATCAATCGTTTATTTTTCTGAAACAACTTAGCATATAAGCTCTTTATATCAATAAACGAAAACTGTTCGATGCTCTCTCTAAGTGATTTAAAGGCGATTCGCGTCACATAAGCCGATAGCACTTTTTGTTCACTCGAAAGATCGTTGAATGAGTCAGCTCCGTATTTATTGCGTTCCTCTAACTTCTCATATAGCCTTGTATAAACAGTTCTATCAAGAAGCTGTATCTCTTTTTCAACCCATGGTTTCTTGCGTTCTCTTCGTTCTATTTTCTTCAGCTCTTCTAAGATCCAAGCCACCGTCTTTTTCATTCGATAGGGAACGGTTTCTTTCTGGTCGAGAGAATAGAAGTATTCACTGATCTGTTTAGAACGAATCACAATACGGTCTCGAAATCTCACATTTAAAAATTGTATGCCAGATGCACTTAATTTCTCAACATAGCGATGAATCGCTTCTAGAAATTCAACTGATGCTTTAAACTGAATTGCTTCTACACGCTTTGATTCTTCTTGTTCAGATAAAAGCTCTTCCATCTGCTCAAAAGGAGTCTCGATCGAATAGTCTCCTCCTAAGTGGTGATCCACATAAGCATGAAACGTGGTTTGTTCCATGTTTTCCTCGCCCAGTTCGGGCAATACGTTTGCTACATAACTATTGAACATGTTGTTTGGTGAAAATAAAACGACATGGTGCGACTGAATCGTTTCTCGATCTCGGTACAACAAAAAGGCTACACGCTGAAGAGCTGCTGATGTCTTCCCGCATCCAGCTGCACCTTGAACAACAAGTAAATCACTTGCTGTATTTCGTATGATTGCATTTTGTTCTTTTTGAATTGTCGCGACTATGCTTTTCATTTGTGTATTCGCTTGGTTGCCTAATACGTGCTGTAACAATTCGTCACCGATCGCTTCTCCCGTATCAAACATTCCTGTTATAAGAGCATTCTTAATCATTAATTGCCGTTTAAGTTCGAGCTCCCCTTCAATGGTACCACTCGGTGCACGAAAATCAGCTTCGCCGAGAGAGTGATCATAGTATAGACTTGAAATTGGTGCACGCCAATCATGGACAAGAAACGTGCTCGAAGGTTCATCGTAATAAGATGCTATTCCGATATACACTTGTTCTATTTCCTCTTCTCCGTCTTCTTTAAAATCGATTCGACCAAAGTAAGGGGAACTTTTTAATTTTTCATAGGTTTTAAGTCGAGCTTCAGCAGAAGTATGACTTCGTTCGATCTCAGATAATAATTCTGACTGCTGTTTAATGCTAGCTGCCGTTTCAATTGCATCGTCGGGATCTTCTAAGTTCACTGTAACATCAGACCAAAAATTCTTTCGGATTTGAACAACATCAGCCTTCTTTCCTCCTAGATGATCCAGAAGTTTATCTGTTGCATCTGAAAGTTTATGAATAACTTGATCTACACGCTTTTGTTCATTTTGTTGTTCCTGATCCCATGTTGTCATCCGATTTCCCCCTACAAAAAAATTTATTAGTTAATCGTTGACACACGTTCCTGTTTTATCGTATAATAAAATTAGGAAGATTTATAAATTAAAATAATTCGTTAGTGCGTCTTTTCTATAATAGCATATTTCTGTATATAAAGTACATATATAAAAACAGTGAATCCCTAAAAGGTTTTCACTGTTTTTTTGTTCAAAAAATTTATGCTTGTTTAGCTGTTTGATTTTCAATGATTCTTTTTATCGCATGCATTTGTCCAAGGTGATACGTTTCGTGAAAAACTGTGAAATTTACAAGCTCACCAAAAGTAGTTAAATTGAATACTGGTTTCTCCAGCTTTTCAAACAAGCGTTCTTCTGGCATCTCTTTTACCCGTACTAACTGTTCTTCTAACTGCTGTTTGAGTTCTTTAAGTGCAGGAACGTCACCTTTCCAATCTGCAGGACTTGTTCCTCTATTAAATAGCTCAACATAGCGCGTTGGCAGATTAGCAGAATGTTCCGGGAACCCAAACATGAAGTATTCCGCAGTCGTAAGGACGTGTCCTATGTGCCAGCGAATATTATTATTGAACCCATCAGGTTGAATATCTGATGCAGACTCATCTATACCATCCAATTGCTTCAAAAAGAAACTTCTCGCTAGTTCAAAGTTTTGAATTGTTAATTGATTCATAATAAACCTCCTCAGATTTTGCTCTTTCATCATTCATCATACGTGTACTATCGTTTCAAGACAAACGTTATGCTGAAAGGCTAAAATCTATTCTGATCGATAGTTATCGTGAATGGGTGTAAATAGATCTTCATCCGTTTTACGTACAACAGAAAAATAGTCTACATTATAATGACCATGCAAAACTTTATTGTGATGGCTTACGATCTGTTCTGCTTTTAACACTTCTGAATCTGAAGTAGAGTGACCATCTTCAACAAGTGTGACATCGAAACCAGAGACAGTTGCGAATCGTACAGCAGTATCGATGCAATGTTCTGTTTTGCAGCCCATCATAACGAGATGGCCAATTTTCTCCTCTTTTAGATAGCTTAATAAAGGTGTGTTATAAAAGGCATTCGTTGCCTGCTTATCAAAAACTCGAGCACCCTCTGGAACATTAATTGCAGAGTGAACCTCAAAACCTGCTCCCTCTCCCTCAGAAACATCTACGTCTCTTACAAAAACAAGGGCAGCCATTGCTTGCTTCGCTTTTTCAATAACAACATTTATGTTTTGAATCAAACCTTCTTTGTTATAAACTCCCTGCTCACTCGCATTCCCCTCAATCAGTTCTTGCTGTGCATCAATAACCAATAAAGCATGTTTCAAATTATCCGCTCCTTTTTCGTTCATCACTTTAATACTTCTTTTAAAAGTACAAAAATCCTTGCCAATCAAATATTTATTTCAATAACTGGTTATTACTAACAAAGAAGGGATTTTTTATAGTTGCGAAAAACATGAAATTATCTAATAATAGTAAGGTTCAACAAGTGAGTTATTTAGGAGGAAAAGAAAAATGAAGTACATCATCTTTCTGGCTGGAGTGGCAGCGGTTTTCTTGTTAGCCTTTTTAGTCAGTAATGATCGCAAAAAGATCAAATACAAGCCGATTCTAGTTATGCTTGGATTACAGCTTATCCTTACATACTTTCTATTAAATACAGGCGTTGGCCTTGTCATTATAAAAGGTATCTCTAAACTGTTCGAGAAGTTGTTAAGCTACGCAGGTGCTGGGGTTGAATTCGTGTTCGGCGGTCTGGCGAACGAAGCTGCAATGCCCTTTTTCTTAACTGTTTTATTACCGATCGTGTTTATTTCTGTCTTGATCGGGATCGCACAGCACTTCAGAATCCTTCCATTCATCATCAAGTGGATTGGTTTTGCACTAAGTAAGGTAAACGGCTTAGGAAGACTTGAGTCTTACAATGCAGTCGCTTCTGCTGTTTTTGGACAATCAGAAGTATTTATCTCAGTAAAAAAATTATTGGGTCACCTGCCAAAGCATCGCTTATATACGCTTTGTACATCTGCCATGTCAACGGTTTCCGCTTCAATTCTTGGAGCATATATGGCCATGATCGATCCAAAGTATGTGGTAACTGCACTCGTGCTTAACTTATTCGGTGGGTTCATCATCGCCAACATCATCAATCCTTATGAAGTTACAGAAGATGATGACATCATTGAAATCGAGGAAGAAAAACAAACCTTTTTCGAGATGCTTGGTGAGTACATCATGGATGGCTTTAAGGTTGCTGTAATCGTTGGTGCCATGCTTCTTGGATTTGTAGCATTGATCGCATTAATCAACGATGTGTTTGATATGATCTTCGGGATTACGTTTCAAACGATGCTCGGATATGTATTTGCTCCAGTTGCATTCTTAGTTGGTATCCCTTGGGCAGAAGCTGTTTCTGCGGGTACAATCATGGCAACTAAACTTGTATCGAATGAATTTGTAGCTATGATCGATTTAGCAAAATACGCGAAAGACATGTCTGATCGAACGATTGGGATCGTTTCTGTTTTCCTTGTTTCATTCGCTAACTTCTCTTCAATCGGTATTATTACTGGTGCTGTAAAAGGTTTACACGAAGAACAAGGAAATACGGTTGCTCGCTTTGGATTAAAGCTTTTATATGGTGCTACATTAGTAAGTATCTTATCTGCTGCAATTGCAGGTCTGTTTCTATAGAATAAAAAACAAGAAGCCTCGGCTTCTTGTTTTCTATTTTTCAAGTCCAAAGAACTTCATAAAAAACTGCTGTCTTTTTAGGGACAGCAGTTCAATAATTATTATAATTCACTCGCAAATTTGCCTGGAATCATTTTTAAATCTTCATGTACTGTATTTAACTTCTCTTCAAATGCTGTAAATAATTCATCAGCTTCTGTTGCTTTTGCTTCATCTTCTAAGCCAGCTACACGAGCTTCATAAGACTTTTTAAGTTCTTCAAGCGATGCTTTTACAGATTCTTGGTGTTCTTTTGTTAGATCTGATGGTACTTCAATAGAAGGAATCTCTGCAACTGCTTTTTCACCACTTGCTTTAGCATCTGCTTTTAATTTATCAAGCTCTGCTTGTGGAAGAGCTTCTTCGCCTTCTTTTTCAAGACCTGCAGCATATGCGTTGAATGGTGCATGATAGCCACGAAGTTGGTTTACAAGCTCACCTTCAAAATTAAGAAGTGTGATTTTTTCCGCATTTCCATCTTCTTTCTTTACTTCAGCCGCTGGCTTAGCCTCTTCTTTTGGTTTTTCTTCTTCCTTGCTGCAACCTACGCTAAGCGCAAGAACAGCAGCCGCTGTTACCGCTAAAAACTTTTTCATCAAGAAAGCCCCCTATATATTTCTATTTTTTGGAACTTTCTCATTTTAATACTTTTTCTTACTATTGTAAATTAAAATGTATCCGTTTTCTTATAAATCGATAAAAATAATGCTGAAGCCTTAATATGATTGAATTATCTAATTATTCAATAAATTGTATTTTGTATTTATTTTAATATAAAAGTTATCTTTCTATACTAATGTATTTCCTTAACCTTTTTCTCATGATGTAATAGCCATTCTTTTCTCCATAAGCCTCCCGCATATCCCGTTAAGCTCCCGGTTGAACCTATAATTCTATGACAAGGAACCACAATACTTAACTTGTTCTTTCCATTAGCATTCCCTACCGCCCGAACGGCTTTTTCTTTTTGAAGCGTGATGGCAATATCTCGATAAGAGGCGGTTTCTGCAAACGGAATACTAACAAGTGAATTCCAGACCGTGTGTTGAAAAGGAGTACCGCTATATTGGAATGGAAACGTAAAAGCTTGCTTTAAACCTTGAAAGTATTCTGTAAGTTGATCCCGGCAGGCTAGAAGAACGGCAGGAACCTCGTCTTGATCCTCAACCGCTTCCTCTTTTTCTAAGAAAAGAATGGACTGAACAACGTCTTCGGTTCCTAAAATCTCGATAACGCCTATAGGAGATTCTAACTCTACTCTATAGTGCTTACTCATATAACGACCTCCATAAATAGAAAGTGGCGTATGCTTCCCATCCACTCCAATTTTCCGCTTGGTTCTTTAATTCTTTTATTGTTGGCTTTTGCTTCCATTTTAACTGTTTCATTACGGCATTCTGCAACCCCACGTCAGCTACAGGAAATGCATCGGTTTTTAGTAAACATTTCATCAACACATAATCCGCTGTCCAAGGTCCGATTCCTCTTAGCGAAATAAGATGTTTAGCAGGATCTTTAGAAGATCTCAATATTTCCTTCGACAGTCGGCCTTCCACTATTTCTTTTGCTATACCAATCACATATTCCGCTTTTCGCGTTGTAAATTGAAGGTTTCTTAAATCATAAACCTGAAGATCTGCGATGATTTCAGGAGATGGGTATGCCCAGAATTCATTCTGTTGATGGACTAGCTTCTTCCCAAAGTTCTCGACCAACCTCTTCTTCAAAGTATAGGCAAACGTTAAGTTGATCTGCTGTCCCACGATTGCCCAAGTCAATGCTTCAAAAAGATCTGGAATCCCGATCATACGTAAACCATAATAGCGTTCTACGAGCGGCTGTAATAGGCTATCTTCTGAAACAGCTCCATAAAATGACGAAAGATTTTGATTCAGGTCAAACCAATTCCCTACAAATTCAACGACCGTTTCCATGTTAGAAGGTTCCTTATCCGGAAACTCGATTATGAGCACGTGATCTTTGTAACTGATCTTGATCAAGATCAGCTCAGTATCCACCATGATTACTTTGTAGATGTTGTTCTCATGTACGTGATGAAGAATTTCTAATGGTGATCTCTCAAGAAAAACCAAACATTCTCTAAAGGAGAATTCTAGCGGTAACTCTATCTTTAATTTCCCATCAAATACATTCCATCTCATGGTTTGTTACCTGTTGTTTCTTTTGATTTTCGGTAGTCGCTTGGTGAACAATCTTTATGCTCGCGAAACGTTTTATAAAAGTTAGAGGGGCTCCGAAATCCTGATTCAAAACATATCTCAAGACATGTTTTTGAAGTATTCTTTAACAGGTATGCTGCTTTATCGATACGAATATTTTCCACATATTCTCGAGGCGTAACATTCATTTCTTCTTTAAATAATCGTTCGAGATAGAACGGGCTCAGTCCAGAGTACTGCGCTACATCTTGTAGAAGAATTTTTTTATGATGGTTATTTACTAAATAACTAGCTGCTTTTCTAATCAGATTGATTTGCGGACAATGTTCGATCTCGGGCTGACATCTTTTACACGCCCGATATCCTGCTTTTTCACATTGAGAAATGGAATCATAAAATGCTACGTTTTGCTTTTTAGGTTTTCGCGAACGACAAGATGGACGGCAATATATCTTTGTTGTTTTTACAGCTGTATAAAAAAGGCCATCATATGACCTGTTACATTCCATAATCTTATCCCACATCTCATCAAACGACATCTGTATGGTATTCACTGACCTACACCTCCATAAATCATCTTTCCATCATTTTAACAATTTCAACTTAACAAATCGTCCTCATTCTTGCTGTTATGGTCTTCTTCACTCAGCGTTCAATAAATATCCTTAAACAACGGTATACAAAAAGAGTGACGATCCGCCACTCTCATTTATCCTATATTTACTTATTTACTTGATCGATGCTAGTCTGCCCTTCTTTTTTGACCCGCTCTTAGTCTTATATTGATAATAGATGACTGTTGCAATGAAGAAAGATGTAATACCAAACCCAATGACCATTTTATGAAATCCAATCGTATCTAGGAACAATCCTGTTAACAGCATCAGAACTTGAAAGATAATATTATCAACCATCCCTTTTATAGAAAAGAACCTGCCGTGATAGTCTGACGGGACATCTGTCTGAAATATGGTAGTAACAACAGGAAACAGCGTTCCAGCAGCAAGACCAAATAATCCAAAAGAAAGAACTGACATGGTTGGATGATCTGCTAAGAACAGAGATGTGTGTGCAGCAGCGATAATGAATGTAATAGCGAACATATAACTTAACTTCGGATTATCTCTAAAGAATTTCTTAGATAAGAACGTTCCAATGAATACACAAACGCCCTCAGTCGTATAAAGGATTCCTTTAATACCGGCATTATCCTGCAACTCACTAATCTCAATCACCATTAAGTTGAATCCAGATAAAAATAGGTAAGCAGGAATCAATAAAAAGATACCATACACAACTTTACGTTCGTTCTTTATAATGGGATACAAATCTGCAAGCGTTCTGAAGAAATTATCCTTTGTACCTGAGGAATCTGCTTTCTTAGGCTGTTCCTCCACATCTAAAAAGAAAGTAGAAATAAGAAGGATCACATACGAAATAAGTGTGACCGTGTACAAAGAAAATAGCGACATGCCAACTAGCATTACTCCGCCGAGTGCAGTCCCTACGATTCGAGATGCCGTAAAGATGTTCATATTTACACCGTTAGCATCTAAAAGTTCTTCTTTTTTAACGATCAACGGCAACATGGTTTGCATGGCAGGCTGAGAGAACGTTCCAGATATGCCGATAACAAGCGTATAAATGACCATCCACCAAACATTGTTATATGCGATCGCCAAATACATAAAGAAGATAGCTGCACATCGAGCAAACCCAGCATAGATCAATATCTTTTTCTTATTGCTGCGATCAATGATTCGACCCGCCATCGGCGCAAGAAAGATTCCTACTAGGAACCCAGCTAAAATGATTAAAGCCTGCAAAAAAGAGGACTCAACATTCATCTGCAAAAATTCAAGATTCCCAATAATACCTACCCATAGACCTGTACTAGATACAGCCAGTCCAAACATTAAAATTAAAAAATTCCGGTTTCTCCACATGTTCCCCTTCTCCCCTCAGTCATACCGAAATCATTCTAATGATAAACAATATATATATTTCACAAAATAAAATAGACTCACTATTCAGTATACATCATTTAAAAATGTTTCAGAAAAATAATCCGTCATTTTCAGCTTATTTTTTCTCTCTGTTATAATGACAAGAGTAGAAGTTTGAAAGGGGTACACTATGAAACAATTAATCCTTGCTGAAAAGCCAAGCGTGGCGCGCGATCTTGCCCGTGTTCTAGGCTGCAAGCAACAGAATAAAAGTTATATTGAAGGACCAAAACACATCGTTACTTGGGCACTCGGACACTTAGTTGAGCTAAAGATGCCAGAAGACTATGACAAGCAATATAAACAATGGCGCTTGGAAGACCTTCCGATTATTCCAAACCATATGGGACTAAAAGTTATCCGACAAGTTAGTCACCAGTTTCGTGCGGTTGAACAACTTTCTAAACGAAAAGACATTAGTGAGCTTGTAATCGCAACGGATGCTGGACGTGAAGGCGAACTTGTCGCTCGCTGGATCATGGAAAAAGTAAGATGGCAAAAACCAGTAAAACGTTTATGGATTTCTTCTCAAACAGACAAAGCCATTCGAGATGGATTCAATCAGCTCAAACCTGCTAAACAATATGACAATCTTTATCAATCTGCCGTTTGCCGTTCTGAGGCAGACTGGTTGATCGGACTGAACGTTACAAGAGCGTTAACAACAAAGTATAATGATCCGCTATCTGCTGGTCGTGTTCAGACGCCGACACTTGCGATGATCTTAGAGCGTGAGCAAGAAATCAATTCGTTTCAGCCAAAAGACTTTTGGACGATTGATGCGACGATCGGTATGTTAAAAGCGTCTTGGGAACATAACGGTGAGAAGCGTCTTTTTGAAGAGAAAAAAGCGACAGATATCGTAAGTAAAGTAAAGGGACAGCAAGCAACTGTTTCTTCACTTCAAAAGAAAGAAAAAACAGAGGCGCATCCGATGCCTTACGATCTTACTGAACTGCAACGTGACGCGAACCGTCGTTTCGGTTTCTCTGCTAAGAAGACCTCTTCGGTACTACAAAAACTTTATGAACAATACAAGCTTGTTACGTATCCAAGAACAGATTCCCGCTACTTAACAAAAGATATGGAAAATACGATGTATGACCGACTTCAAGGTATGTCATCTGGATATCGTGAAGAAGTGCAGCCTTTGCTTAAGAACAAAGGAAGCGTAGTAGCTAATAAAGTGTTTAACGACTCAAAAGTAACGGATCATCATGCAATCATTCCAACTGATGAATACCTACAATTAGGTGATCTTGATAACGATGAGCGTAAACTTTATGATTTAATCGCACGCCGATTCCTTGCTCTATTTTACCCTGCGTATCGATCGGAAACGTTGACCGCTACATTAAACGTTGCGGGTGAAACATTTATGGCCCGTGAAACGCTAGTGCTTGATCCAGGATTTAAAGTGCTGTCTGGTAAAGAAGAAGAAAGCCCGCGTGCACTCGCTCATTTAAAAGAAGGGCAATCCCTTTCTGTTAAAGAAGTAAATGCGGAGAAAAAGCTCACTGAGCCGCCTTCCCGTTTTACTGAAGCTGATCTTTTATCTCGTATGGAAAAATACAGTCTTGGTACACCTGCAACTCGGGCTGATATCATTGAAAGACTTCTAGGGTCTGAAGTGCTTGATCGAAGAAATAATAAGCTGCACCCCACGCCAAAAGGAAAACAGTTGATTGATCTTGTAAACGATGAGTTGAAGTCTCCTGAACTTACAGCGAAATGGGAGCAAGAACTTGAAGCGATCGCACGCGGTAATGGAAATCCGAAAGAGTTTCTAGCGAATATCCGAAAACAAACAAAACAGCTTGTAATGGAAATCAAGACGAGCTCTCAAGAGTATCGTGCACATAATCTTACGGGGTCCAAATGTCCTGATTGCGGAAAATTATTAAAAGAAGTGAAAGGACGCGACGGCAAAGTTCTTGTCTGCTCGGATCGTGAATGTTCCTATCGCCGCCGCAAAGACCCTAAGCTATCAAACCGCCGCTGTCCGCAGTGTCACAAAAAAATGGAACTGCATAACGGAAAGGCAGGCACTTATTTTCAGTGTAAACCATGTAATGTAGTGGAAAAAGCTGAGGATAAGAAAAAGAAAGTGACGAAGCGTGAAGAACGCCAGCTTCTTAAGAAATATAGTAACAACAAAGAAGATGAGGGCTTTGGAAACAGTTTAGCAGATGCTCTAAAAGCAGCGATGAAGGATAAAAAATAGACGAAAAGCTGACTTCTAAGGCTTCAAAAAGCATGTTACTGCTATTTTGACCTCATGAAGTCAGCTTTCTTTAATTTAGGGTAATTGAATTTGTACGCTTCAAACGTTGATCTGTCGGATTGCCTAACGAATCTGTCCAATTCCCGAGTACGCTCTTCTTACTCAATTTTACTCAACCTTAAATGTCGTAGAAGCTACTGCATCATAACCGCTTCCATAGAAATAAACCATTTTATACGTAGATCCTTGTTTGTAACGTGCTGCATTTAAATTGTTTTCTGGATTGTACGTAAATTTGCATGTTCCACCACTAGCCTCGGTGTACTGCCACCAAATCGATTCCACCTCACCAGGTTTTTCGTTTACTTCATACAAACCCACCCAGTCACTCTTAGGAGCTCTAACGCCTTCCACAACCACATCTATTGTTTCCTCTATACCGCTTACTTTCTCTTTTGATAATGTAATTTTTATTGACTCACCTTTCTTTGTTCTGCCTATGGCCTTGA
The DNA here is from genome assembly GCF_048083785.1 of Fictibacillus tiangongensis. Lineage (GTDB taxonomy): Bacteria > Bacillota > Bacilli > Bacillales > Fictibacillaceae > Fictibacillus. The sequence continues at coordinate 1,007,291 of NZ_CP182294.1, read as the reverse complement.
TTGAATTCGTACTGATATTTCCATATGCATCGAGTGCAAACACTTCTATATCATAAGTTGTAGATGGTGCTAATCCTTCAAGATTAAGAATGAGGGGATTAGGAACAGGATCTTTATAGAACTCGGAAAAGCCTATATATTCTTTCGCCACTTCTTTGGTCTCTATGTTTGTAACGATTACTTTATAATCATGAACCAGTAGATTGTCTTTTGCTTGTGTAAACATAATTGAAAGAATAGTAGCTGTCGTCATGTCGTTCGCAATAGAAAGCATCGCATCGTTTGTAAAAAATGGTGGTTTTTTATCTTTTCTAGCATCCGTATATTTAAAATTATTCTTATTGGCAGGAACACTAATTTCAAACGGTTCACCTGTCCAATCATTATTATGGATATCACGGCGTTTTATTATCACTTGATTCTCATACACTTCAACGATTAAAGCTTGATTTAGAATATCTGCTCCTTCAGGAACTTCACCTTGAATACGGCCAGCGTCCAGCCACAGATACGCGCCAGTTGAAGTACCGATCGTTGTAAAATCTTTTTGGTGAATAATTCTAGGATCATCTAATGGATAGTGTGTGTGGCCTGAGAATGTAATGACTTGCGGATATTTTTTCAACGTATCATAAAATAAATCTCTATTTGCCGTAAAGCCCCACTCGCTTCCGTACATGGTATCTTTTATCGGCTGGTGATGGAAAACAAAGACGGGTTTCTTCGGATCATCGGTATGTGCTTGCTTTAACTTTTCAGACATCCATTTGATTTGTTTAACAGAGAACGTACCCTCTGTCACCCCGTCCTCAGTCCCAAGCACAATAAAATGATACCCTTTGATAATCTTGTGATAGTAGATTGCCGGCATTTTAGTTACTTCTAAAAAACGTTTTTGTGCATCAGCCTCTGGTAAACCGTTCCAATAATCATGGTTTCCAATTGCAATCAGCGAAGCAGCTTTTGATTGTTTATTTGTTTCATAGGCCGTTTTAAACTTCTCAAATTCCGGTACTAGACCATTGTCTGTTAAGTCACCTACTACAGCAAATGCATCTTGCTTAGGAATGAGTTGGTTTAATTGTTTGAGAGTCTCTTTAAATTTATTGAAGGTTTGATCGGACGTTTCATTCATATGTACATCACTGACAACTGGAAAAACAAGTATTGGCTTCTTGCGACTCATTTTTTTACCACTATCAGCTAGCACGTCGAGTGAAGTCATTGGATTTATAAAAGTTAACCCTAGGGAAAGTCCAGCTACCTTTGTTGTGCGTTCAATAAACGTTCTACGCGTAATCTTAGATTTTTGGTCTGGGTGCTGTTCATCAAAGGAATTCGTCATTTATTCTCTCTCCTATCAAGATGTTAATCCTACATGAAAAGTATATTGATAAAATATAAACCCTTGATTACAGATAAGTTAATCATTGTTAAGATCACGCTGTGAATACAAGCACGTTAGGTAAAAATTCATTCATTTACATTCAATCAGTACACATATACCAACCAAGCAAAAAGAAGGATGGATTATAACTTTCCATCCATCCTCTCCTAATTTTATTGAGTAGCTTCTACACCGATTTTCTTCATCTGCTTCTCATGTGCTTTACCATGAGCACGGTTTCGATCTTCTTCTACTTCGCGAGATACCTTAACTCCTTCTGAAACCTTTGCTGCACCTACCTGCTGCAGACCATTCTGATCTTTTTGATAGACAAATGAAGCACGTGTAGATATTGCAGCACCTGGTGAAGTGACAAACGGAACGACTCTATAATCAGTTCGCCATTCTTCTGGTGTAACGGTACATCGCACATACCCGCGGTAATCGTTAAAGAATTTAATATGAGGATTCAATCCTAGTATTTTATCTGTATCAGAACGTTTATCGGCACCATTTCCACCAGATGTGATGGATGTGCCAACAAATTCAGCTCCAATTACATGTGAAGTTGAATCATTGTAATCCACTTTCAGGTCACAAGCCCAGCTCGCGTGTACATCACCCGTTAGTACGATTACATTATTTAAATTCTTTGATTGTACAAAATTTGTGATACGTTCACGAGATGCCGTATAGCCGTCCCATGCATCCATACTTAAACGTGGCGCCTCAGCCGTACCATAGTTTCTCTGTGCGAAGAATACTTGCTGAGCAAGAACATTCCAATGCGCTTTAGAGTTCCCTAAATTTCTAAGCAGCCATTGTTCCTGTTCTACCCCTGTTAATGTCCGATTCGGATCTTGAGATTCTGGAGTTGGCGGTTTACTTCCGTCTCCGTTCGCTTGATCGTCACGATATTGTCTTGTATCCATTACATTGAACATCGCTAAGTTTCCAAATGTAAAATCTCGATAGAGCATCATATCCGCTCCGTGCGGCAGCGATGAACGACGAAGTGGCATGTGTTCATAATACGCTTGATAACCCGCTGCACGACGTTTGACAAACGCTTCAACAGACTGTCCTTTTTCAGGAATCATATTGGCGTAGTTGTTCTCTACTTCATGATCATCCCACGTTACCACCCAAGGAAATGCTGCATGAGCTGCTTTTAAATTGCCATCAGAACGATACTGAGCATGTCTGTTTCGATAGTCTTCGAGCGTCATAATCTCAGGACCGCTATGTGTTCGAACATTGCCAGATGGTGATATATATTCATTAGGTCCGTACTCATATATGTAGTCACCTAAGTGAACAACAAAATCCAAATCCTCTTCTGACATATGCTGATATGCGGTAAAAAAACCATGTTCATACTGCTGGCAAGATGCAAAAGCAAATGTCATGCTTTTTACATTCGCACCTTTTCTAGGCAGAGTCTTTGTTCTCCCTACAGGACTATACTCAAATCCACTTTTAAATCGGTAATAGTATACGTGATTTGCCTTAAGTCCACCTACTTCAACGTGAACAGAGTGCGCCAGATTAGGACGCGCTAGTTCAGTTCCTTTTTGAACAACTCTCTTGAATCTTTCGTCTTCTGCAATCTCCCATTTAACAGGTACAGCTTGATTAGGCATACCTCCACCATTCAACGGATCTGGCGCTAACCTTGTCCATAAAACAACGCTGTCTGATAAAGGATCACCAGAGGCTACACCTAGCGTAAACGGGTAATTTCTAAATGTTGGTGCTGCGTTCACTTCGTAGCTTCCGAGCGACTGAGCAATTGTGAGTCCCAGTGAAATTCCGGCAATTTTCCCGGCACCTGAAAGAAATGTTCTCCGATTCAGTTTGTTTTTTTTTAAGCTCTCTTCTGTAAGTTTCTTAATCCATTCATCCATCGGTCTTTCATCCATACTTGATGCAACCCCTTTTAAATGAATTTAGTACAGGTTTCATTATAGGGTGGAAATATTAAGAAACTATTTTTTCATGTAAACGTATATAGACTTACTCATAGGAACAACTGACTAATCTTACAATTCAAAAAAAAAATGATGAACGGTTGCGCTAGTTTTCATCACTTTCGCAAAAAAATCTTATGCATCGAATGTACTGTTCTTCTTTATAAAATCTTTACAACATACATATAATTCTTAGTCAAAGATAAAAGGTGTTTGTATACACCTATTAAAGGAAAAGGTGATGGCTCTATGGCACTTAGACGAAGAAAGAAAAAGAAGTCCAACAATGACACATACACATGGCTAGACTTTATGATCGATCTTCTATTAGTGATTCCAGAACTGATCATATGGCTGGTCCGACTTGTTGGCAGAAGTGTTTTTAGGCTGTTTGACGGAATTTAAAAAGACTGAACTCTCATTTGGAGTTCAGTCTTTTCCATTCACAATATTAAATTCTGTTTTTCGTAATGTAACCGAAACGGTTGTCCCTTTACCAGGGTAACTTTCTACTTTCAGATTTCCCTTATGCTCCGTAATAATTTTATTGCTAACCGTAAGCCCTAGTCCTATTCCCTTTTCCTTATTAGTGAAGAATGGAACGCCAATGCTCTTTAGTCGCTCTTCTTCTATTCCAACTCCATTATCTACAAAAATCAGCTTTACTTTTTGATCAGCTGTTTCTTCAATCGCTATCGTGAGGATTCCTCCATCATTCATAGCTTCAATCGCATTTTTTATAATATTTATAAATACTTGTTTAATCTGGTTCTTTTCACAAGAGACAAAAAGATCATTCTCTTTAAACAACAAACGAATCTCAACATTATACAAATTAGCTTCCGATGTTAATAACATTACCGTGTCTTGCAGAAGCTGAATAATATTTACGTTCTTCATATATTGTGTAGCATCTGGTTTCGCTAACGCCATAAACTCATTAACAATTGATTCAATCCGGTTAAGTTCATCACAGATCACTTCATTGTATAAAAAAAGTTTGCTTTGATCGATCTCACTGTTCTTCATTAAAGAGAACAGACCTTTAATGGATGTGAGTGGATTTCTGATCTCATGGGCAACACCTGCCGCTAGTTCACCTAACACTGCAAGTTTCTCACTATTTCGTATATATTCCTCCGTTTTTTTCTTTTCTGTAATATCGCGGGAGATAAATACGATTCCCTCGATGTCCCCTTCATCAGACACCATGGGCATTCCCTTACCTTCTAATAAGACGGGATGACCTGAAGCATGCATCTTTCGATAGATAAGAGGAAGGGGGTTTTCTAGTGATGCAACTAATTTTATATATTCCTCTACGGTCTCATGATCTTCCAAATGAACACAGTTCAAAGCGCTAGTACCAATTAGTGAGTTTGGTTCGATTCCTAAAATGTTCTTATAAGAAAGTGAAGCGTATAAATAGTTACCATCAGGATCAACTGAACAGATTAAATCATTGCTGTGATCAAGAATAATACGATGTTTAAACTCATTTTTTCGTAAAGCAGCTTCTGCTTCTTTTCTTTTCGTAATGTCTCGAGATGCAACTATTGCAGAAAGGTTATTTTTATGACTGATTGGCGTTCCTTTCGACTCCAACCAAATATAGACGCCATCTTTCTTCAAGTATCTGTATTCGATCGTAAGAGGTACATTTTCTAAAATCATTCTAGTAAATTCTTGTATTACTCTATCTCTATCTTCAGGATGCACAAGGTTAAATGGAGTGGTACCTATCGCTTCACTTTGTGTATAACCAGTTACCCAAAAATACGACGGTGTTAAATAGGTAAAGATTCCTTCACGACTAACAATTCCTATAATATCTATCATATTCTCAGTTATAAGCTTTAAATGATCAAGAGTCTCTTTCTTTTCGAGTTGCTGCTGAGTTAAATTACGAATGATAATCTGTGTGGCGTGTGAAGAGAACAAAAGGGGAAATCCAATAACTTCTAATCGAATATGGTTACCCTTTTGAGTAATCCATGTTTGTTCACTTGGTTTAGGGGCGATACCTTTGTCACAAGTTTGAATCCTCTCTTCTACTAAGGCATGTAATTCGTTAGGAAGGTTGTTCCATATAGGCTGACCAATTATATCTTCTTCTGCTTCTAGAATCCTTCTAGCAGCAGGATTTACATAAACCCAAGTTCGATCTTTCTGGATAAGAAAAGGTGTTTCAGAATGTTCAAATTGATTGGCATATGTTTTCATTTGATTAATGAAAAGGCTGTCTCTTAATACTTGACCATCTGAAGTTTCCATACCCACCCTCCATTAAAAACGTTAATCAAAACGTTTCGTTCATAATTACCTAAATTATAAACATATGTCCTTTTGCAAATAAAGATATTTTTTTAAAAACATTCTAACTATTTAAAGAAAAATCCTTCAATGTCATTCGTTCATCACTGTAAGGTGTTTTTGGTCATAGATGAATTTAGTTTTGTAAAAAGAATGAAAGGCGTGTTTTAGAGCTGTTTTTCGATCTGGAGCTGTCTGAGAGGACATGATAATATGTTCATGTTTGTAATAAAGCATACTAACTACTACAGTTGTTTTGTCACTGAAGAGAAAGATATCAACATCCAATATTTCACTCCTTGTTATCAAACGAATAAAACGGTATTGCGGCGATCTTACCATCTCCCTCAACCTCCTTTTATTCTTTCATCTCCTTTACTTTTGTGTTAAAAGTTTAGTTATTTAAATAGTAAATAATCACTATAAATTTGTCAATATATTCTGTCAATTTAAGTCGATTTCCTGGGAAATTAGAAGTATAAAATAAAAAAGACGGGAATCCCGTCTTAATTTTTATTAGGTGGTTTTTCATTATCAGGAGAAGTTTGTCCACCTGCTCCTGTAGAGTCTTTATCTTTTATCCTATTAACACCTTCATGGTCAGAAGATGAGGATACGGAAACTAATTTAAAATCTGTTCCAGAAAATTGTTTCTCCAATATCCTTTCAACATTTTGCGGTGTTTGGATATTTGTTTCATCGTATTCTAATTGAATAGTAATAGATTTCAAATAAATCTCCTCCTTTACTTTCATTTGTTCCCTGCATCTGAAAAAATAAACGAGAAAAGAGACCATCTGTTAGGACGGTCTCTAAAACTTATGCTTCTTTTTCAACTAAGTTGTGTTCTAACTCTTGGGATGAAGAAGAACTTACTTCATCCTGATTTAGTCTTTTCGTGATCTCAATTTTTTTAACTTGATGACCATCAATTTCAATCACCTTGAAATCGTACTCACCATACGATATGACCTGATCTTCCTGTATTTCTGAGTTTTGAGACAAAACCCATCCACCAATCGTATCAAGTTCACTATCATCAATTTCAAGTCCATATATGTCGTTCACTTCTGCGATTAATACTTTACCGTCAAAGTGCTTCACATTTGGACTGACAGCATGAATCATTGGTGATTCATCTTCATCAAATTCATCACGTATTTCACCAACAAGCTCTTCCAAAATATCTTCGATGGTTACAATACCGGCTGTTCCACCATATTCATCAACTAAAACAGCCATATGAAAACCTTTTTTCTGAAGCTTTAATAGTGTTTCTTTAATTGGTGTATTTTCAAATACGCTCAATGTTGGTCTAATGTAATGTTCAAGAGGATATTCTTTTCCTTTGATCAAGTCAAAAAATACTTCTTTTGCATTTACCATACCAAGAACATTATCTTTGTCTTCCCCTACAACAGGGTAACGTGTATATTTTTCTTCTGCAATTATATTAATATTTTCTGCAACAGTATTGTCTACATAAAGACAAACCATTTCAGTACGAGGGACCATGATCTCTTTTGCAGTTCTGTCGTCAAATTCGAATACCTTTTCTACATAACTGAACTCTGATTTGTTGATTTCACCACTTTTGTAGCTCTCACTTAGGATCAAACGAAGTTCTTCTTCGGTATGTGCCATATCATGTTCTGAAGCAGGCTTTAATCCAAACATTCTTACTAAAAGCTGCGCACTTCCGTTCAAGAACCAAATGAATGGATACATAACTCTGTAGAATCCAATCAATGCAGGTGATAACAATAAGCTGATCTTTTCAGCTTTTTGAATAGCTACTGTTTTTGGTGCAAGCTCACCAAGAACAACGTGTAAAAAAGTAATGGATGCAAATGCAATCGCAAATGATAATGTGTGAACAATTGCCGGGCTTAAATCCATTTTTTCAAATACTGGACCGAGAATTGCTTCTACCGTAGGCTCACCTAACCAACCTAATCCTAATGCTGTAATAGTAATACCTAACTGACAGGCTGAGAGTGATCCATCAAGGTTCGATATAACCTTTTGTGCTGCAATCGCTCGTTTGTTACCTTCTTCAGCTAATTGGTCTATTCTTGATTTACGAATCTTAACAATCGCAAATTCTGCTGCAACGAAAAAAGCGGTTAGTAGAATAAGTACGGCTACTGCAAGTAATTTCAATAAGGTCAAACTGTCCAAAAAGACTCCTTATACCCCAAGTTACTGGAATATAAGTTGTCACCTCCTAAGTGTTATAAATTTTTTATAATTTAGAAAAAGTATATCATATAATTGAAGAACTTACTTAATAAAACAACTTACTTGTATTTTACATTTGCTTTTCTGACCCTTGTACCACTCTTAGATTTATTCAGAAATCTCAACCGTATCTAAGTCTTCCTCTTTTTTCAACACCAGTCTATTCTCTTTTTCATCATAATAATAGATCCTCATTCCATGCTCCGAATCAGTTTCTTCAAAATTGGAATATAGTCCAAAATACCCGTTACCTAATGGAACGAGATTATTTTCTAAATTAGTTGTAATAGCAGAATAATCTTCATTCTCTTCACTATCTTCGCTTCCACCATTATTAATTGATCCGATCACAAACAATAACAAGATTCCTAAAATAATCAATGTCCTACGAATGCTGCGCAATTCAGAAGCGGTATCTGAATACATAAAATCACTCCATTTTTTTATTCTCTTCTTGTTAATTATTGCATAATAACAAAGAAAAATGATACTAAATATGGGAGACTTACCCATTTTTAAGTGGTATTCTAAAAATGGTAAAACACTGTTGTACAATCCAGCAAAGAAAGGATGAACATCAACATGGAATTTGTACTGGATCATAAATGGGTATTTCTCATTCTAGCTGAGACCGTATTTTGGGTTTCTACCTTATCTTTTTTAGTGGTACGTTATTGGTTCAATCTAAAGAAATTAAGCATTGCATTCTTCATTCTCTTTCTCTTAAATGACCTATGGATTGCTGCGATGGGATATTTCGATTATTTAAGAACAGGAGAATTCTCTACTTATCAGATTATTATTCTGGTTGTAATTGCTTATGCTTTTTTGTATGGAAAAAGCGATTTTCAGAAGTTGGATTGTTATATTCAGCGAAAGGTTGCAAAATGGCGTGGATTGCCTGAACCCGATCTACCTGATACAAAACCACTGTATGGGATGCAGCATGCAAAACAAGAAAGAAAAAATCTTTATAAACACGTTCTCTTATTTATCACAGCACAAGGAGTTTTCTGGTTGTTATTCGGATTGTCCGATGCTGTTTCATCCATACAATTAGACACTCTCTTAAAAGATTGGTATGACACAACAAATACAGATTTGTTCTACAAAAACGATGTCGCTAATAATGTCACACGTATTTGGGCGCTGATACTCGCCATCGATATCGTTGTATCTTTGTCCTATACGGTCGCTCCGAAAAAAGAAAAGAAAGCAGCTTCTGCAGCATAAAAAAAGAGTTTGGGAATTTTCCTTCCCAAACTCTTTTTTTATTTAGCTTTTATATTTTGCTTCGATGTTTCTACCCGTTCATCACCCATAAATAATATGACTACAGCTGAAATTACGATTGGGATCAATGCATAAGTGAAAACAGTCGTAATAGACGCAGACATTGAAGCTGTTATTCCATCTAAGACTTCAGGAGGTATCTTAGATCTTTCTCCTGCCTGAAATATTTTTTGTGGATCAATCTCTTTTAATGCCGCAGCACCTTGCCCTGCAAAGCCTTTTAGGTTCTCACTTATCTTCTCGTAAAAAATCCGATTTTGAAGTGCTCCAAAAATGGTTACACCAAGCGTCATACCTAATGACCGTAAGAAGGCATTTGTAGAGTTGGCTGAACCTCTGTAACGAAACTCCATCTTATTGATCGTTGCTGCCGGTAGTAGAGAGAACGAGAAGCCCATACCGAATCCGACGATCACCATAAACAATGTAAGCATCATTCTAGACGTATCCGATGTCATTCCACTCAGCATATACATGCCCGTAAAGTAAGAAATGACGGATACGATCATAAGGTTACGGAAACTTGTTTTTGTTTGAAAGATACCACCAATCATACTTCCAGCAACAGAACCTAACATCATTGGAGTAAGAACTAAGCCTGCACTTGTTGCAGAACCACCGTATACCGCTTGAACAAAAATAGGAATAAACACGGCGAGTATAATGAATGTTCCACCGTATAGAAAACCTAGAATCTGTGAAGTAGCAAAAAGCCTCTTCTTAAACATCCAAAATGAAATAATCGGTTCGGATGCTTTTTGTTCTACTGCAAAGAACACGATGAAAAAGACGGTGAATATCGTAAACAATGCTACGATTTGCGTTGAATCCCACGCATACGTCTTGCCACCAAGTTCAAGGGCAAACATCAGACTAACAACGGCAATCACAAGTGTGATGGCACCCCACCAGTCGATCTTTTGATCGCGGTGTTCAAGCGTTTCTTTATAATAACGAAAAATCAAGTAAAATGATGCTGCACCAATTGGGACGTTGATATAAAACACCCAATGCCAGCTGATCGCATCTGTAATGAATGCTCCAAGTAAAGGTCCGAGAACACTCGAAGTTCCGAAAACCGCCCCAAGAAGTCCTGTCATCTTTCCTCTCTTTTCTGGAGGGAAAATATCAAAAACAATCGTAAAGGCAATAGGCATCAATGCCCCGCCACCGATACCTTGAATCGCTCTAAACGCTATCAGTTGCTCCATACTTTGAGCAAGACCACAAAGCGCAGAACCGATTAGGAAAACGACAAGACCAAAAATGAAGAATCGTTTTCTGCCATACATATCGGACAGCTTACCGTAAATAGGCATCCCGGCCATTACAGCGACCATATAAGACCCTGTAACCCAAACAAATTTATCAAACCCTCCAAGGTCCGCAACAATCGTACCCATCGCCGTTGCTACAATGGTATTATCCATCGCGGCCATTAGAATACCTAGCAACAAGCCGGCTACGACTAACTTTAGATTTGTTTCTTTATGTACCATAGCGCCATCTCCTAATCTAACACCCTCATGTATACTTACTTACTTAATAAACTTAAGTATACATGAGGGACTGTCCCCCAACAATTTATTTCCTTCGCTAATTCTCTCCATTTACTAAGGGTGTTTTCTACATAATAACCTATAAAAATGGTTGGTTTACGTTTTTGAGAAATTATCCACATTCTTACTTCTTTCCCTTTCCAAACAAAAAGAGACAGCACGTCTGCCGTCTCTTTTTGTTATTCTATTAAAGCTCTAAGAAAGAATCTTCACTATTTTGACCTTCATACATTGCACCAAGCATTAAGCTTGTCCAAAGATCTAATTCTAACTCACTATTTTCGTCATTGCCTTCAAGTCCAAGTTCAAGGCCAGTATCTAATGAAGAAAATTGAGAAGAACGATCTTCATCTTCATCAAATGAGCTCATTAGATCTGCCATGATAGAAGTATTTAACTTAAGAGAAGTGTTTTCAAGCTCATCATCAGAGTACAAAGAAAGTGCTGCATCCGTGTTAAGCATAGTGCTTAAAGAAGAACGATCTTCTTCATCTTCTGACATAACCATCGTCATCACGTCTGTGCCTACATCTACTTTCGCACTTGAATCTTCGTCTTCTTCAGTTGCTTCCACTCCTGCCCATAGACCAGCATCAGCCATCAAAGAAGAGTTATTCTCTTCATGTTCAGAAGTTACGTTCGCCATCACATCTGTGCCTACATCTACTTTCGCACTTGACTTCTCGTCTTCTTCAGTTGCTTCCACTCCTGCCCATAGACCAGCATCAGCCATCAAAGAAGAGTTATTCTCTTCATGTTCAGAAGTTACGTTCGCCATCACGTCTGTGCCTACATCTACTTTCGCACTTGAATCTTCGTCTTCTTCAGTTGCTTCTACTCCAGCCCATAGACCAGCATCAGCCATTACAGAAGAGTTATTCTCTTCATCTTCAGAAGTTACGTTCGCCATCACATCTGTGCCTACATCTACTTTCGCACTTGACTCTTCGTCTTCTTCAGTTGCTTCTACTCCTGCATTTACACCTGCATCTAAAGCAGCCTCTGTATTTGATTCTTCCTCATCTTGAGCTTCCACAGCTGCTTGAACATCTGCTCCCGCATTTAGAGAAATAGAATCTTTGTTAACTTCTTCATTAGAACGAACTTCCGCTTCAACATTTGTATCTGCGTTTACAGAGGCTTTACTTTCATCATCAGAAGAACTTTTAACTGTAGCATCAGTTCCGACTGCCGCATTTGTATTAGCAACGTCGTTATGATCTTCAGTTTCTGACTCCGCTTCAACTCCAGCATTTACAGCCGTACCTACTTGCGCTTTTTCATCTTCTTCACTGGAAGCTTCAGCATTTACATTTGCACCAACGTTTGTTTTTACGCTATTGTGGTTCGAATCATCATCTGAACTCTCTAATTCGATGCCTGTTACAGCACCTAGATCAAGGTTAAGATTAGACTCTTCATCTTTCTCAGAAATCTGAATGTTACTGATCAATCCTGTTCCGATTTTAAGACTCGATGACCCTTCATCTGCAAATGTTTCACTTCCTCCAAAAAATAACCCAGCAGCCGCAGCACCTGTAATCGCAAATGTTCTAATAAAGTTTGATCTTTTCATTGTCATTTCTCTCCTTCTTCTTCTTATTTTTTTGTTTTACCAAATTTTAATTAGAAGAAAGATTGTGGTGGTTGCCCAGGTGGAGCATTTAGCCATTGATCATAATAGTGTCGAACTCCCTCACCACGTACACTTCCTGTTTCAAGCTGAGTATCATTTTGGCCACCATCTAGAATAGCCAAAAACGTAACAGTGCTTGAAGAAGTCATCGGTCCATTGGATGAACCTGAAGGAGATTGTCCACCTTGTGATGATGGAGTTAGCATTTGTGTTTGAGTTACCTTTTGAGTTACCGGATAATCCGGACTTGTTTTTTGCCGTACAGGTTTCTCAGTTTCTTTTTGATCCCTGCTCTTTTTAAGTACTTCTCCACTCGTACTAACGGGATTCTCTATGTCTTTCACAAAAATTTCTTTTGTCGTCACAGCAACCGGCTTTTTAGTGATTGCACCTTTCGTTTCATTAATCGTTTCACTAGTGTTCGGTTTGTTTTCCACAACAGGTTCAGTGACTGGTGTTGTGGCAGGAGCTGGTTCTGGTTTTGCTTCGACCACTTCCTCAACTTCCGGCTCAGTAGTAACTATCTCAGAAACGACTGGAAGCTTCACTTCTACTTGAGGTTTTTCCGAAGTAACAGGAACCGTAACGTTCACCTCCTGATCTAACACATCGACTTGTATCGATGGTTTTTCAGAAAGGTCCACATCCGCGATAGGTTTAGAACTTTTTAGCTTTTCTGTCGGTACTGCTTCTTTTACCGTATCGACTGTATTCGTTACCGTTTTGACCGCTTCATTTACTGGCTTTACGGTCTCGGTAACTTTGTTAACCGTTTGATCCACCCTGTCGACAGCTCGAGTTGTGTCTTTAACAATATTTGTAACTGTGTTAAGAGTAGGTCTCACAACTTCATCAGAAACAGAATGATCTTTAGTAGAAATATTCACTTTGTCTGGAACACTTTCAACGATCTCAGCTGTTTCTTTTGTAAGACTAGTTACCGGAGAAAGAATCCCTCCGCTATCCGCTGATACGATCGCGGGTATACTCATCCCAGCTGCGAATACTACCAATTGTACTAATCGTTTCACCTGGTTATCACCTCCTTCTGTAAGTTTTCAAATAGCTAACGTAGGTAATTCCAATTTGGATCACCAAAAAAAACAAATATTTTTCATTTTGTACACAATAAACAGAAAATGTGACGAAAAGGGTTAGTTCATTTACACTTAAAGAAGAAAAAAGTCGAGGTGATTCTAAGTGGCACAACATATTTTTCATCTGAATGCACATTGGCAAGGCGGCAGAAATGATATCGGAACGATTGAAACACAGAATTTGCAAACAAAGGTTTCCATCCCCCCTGAGATGGATGGGCCGGGAATTGGCACAAATCCCGATGAGATGTTACTAGGAGCAGCAGCAACATGCTATATCATCACTCTCGCTGCCATGATGGAACGCAGTAAAATAGAGAAGATAGATTTGAAGATGACGTCAGAAGGGCATGTCGATGTGACTAACGGGGTCATTACCTATCAAAAGATTATTCATCGACCGGTCGTCACGATCAAACCTGACCCGGCAAAAAACATTTCGACACTTCTTCAAAAACTCGCCATAAAAGCTGAGCATTCGTGTATGATTTCACGAGCATTGAAGGGTAATGTCGAAATAGAGGCGATTTTGACGATAAAAAAAGGGTGATTATTGAAGAACAGGTCTTCTGTTATGTGTACTTACAAAATTACTTATGTTAGCATAAATGTTAAGGAAGGAAAGTAATTTATTATTTGGGTTCCTAACAAGTTCCCCCATAATAGAAAGGGGACGATGTATAATGAACCAACAAGAAGTGAAAAGCATACTCTTAAATTTGCAGAACAAACAGTATATCGAATCTGATATTACGCACACCTTTAGTGAGAACAACACAGCTGTATTCTCTGTAAAATATTTAAAGAACGATCAAACGTTCGAAGTGATTCAGATTGAAACAAACTCCCTTCAGCGGTTTGATAACGTCGACTCAGCTGTTCATTGTATCAATACTTTGATTGCTAAATAGAGAAAATTTTCTCCTTACTATAATGAGAGAGGTCAACCATATGTGGTGACCTCTTTTTTTGTTACTATTACTTATTGAGATATCTGATCCAATCATTTTCAACAATGGATATAAAATGATTTTTTTTGTTTCTCATCACATACATGATAGCTTCTTCTTTACCACTTGCAGTATGTATCATCACCGTGATGCGATCATATAAATTACCAGCTCTGTTTTCTACAAAATCTTCAAGCTCGTCTAATTGTTTTAGTTCCTCCGTTGTCACTTCATATAATTCACCTGTTACCCATTTATCTTTTTCAAGAATTAATGCGGGGTAACCCCAACATGTGTCATATAGTTGTCCCTCGGCGTAGCATCTATGTTCTATGTATTTTGCATTCTGCAAATAGTGGGCATTACTTCCCTCTTTTCGAAGCGTTCCGTACACAAACACGAGTTGTTTTTTCATAAACCCACCTTCTTTTTCATACAAGCATTATCCTTTTGAAAAAAAGACAGCCCAGACCAGTAAACTTAAAAATAGAATTCCCGCTATAGCAGAAAGAGTCAATGCAATTAATATAGTCCAACCTAATCCTTTTCGGTTTGTTAGAATTAGAAAAACACTTAACGTGAAGAAGGTAAAAACAAAACCTAATATTGACCACAGCCAGCGATCTTTATTATATAGCGGTGCTTGAACAAACAAATAATAAGCGATAGCAAACTGTATTAAAGGAACGTATAAGATCTCCAAACTCTTTTTATCCCCTCTCATTATATTTTCTTTCCTCAATAAATGTATCATTTTTCTTCAAATAAAAAAGCTTTCAACCACTCCTTGAGCTGAAAGCTTTCAGTATAAAAAATGTACGCTTTTAATATCCTTTTCTCACATCGATAACATGCTCGTTTTTTCGTTTCTTACTCCCTCTAGCAGCATCGTAAAATAAAACAAGGGCTGTAACGATGTGCATAATCATACCGATTACTGGAAAGTAACCGACGATAGAAGTAATGAGACCTAATATACTGCCGATAAATCTCTCTTTTTGAACAATACAAACGATGAGCGTGATCAAGTGAAAAACAAACATGAACTGAAGTGGTCCCCATGCTGAAGCAAGAATGATGGCTCCTCCTAATAAAGGTATACCAAGGAAAGCTTCAAAACCACCAGTTATCATTTTCAAAAGTCTCGATATGTTCATGAGACAGCCTCCTCAATGATTGCTATTTATATAATACGGATATACCACGAAAAAAGTTTCCTATTCTAAACATTACCTCTCTATATAAATAAAGAAACCTCCTGTTTTGGAGGTTTCACTCTCTATTCCTTAATTTTCTTTGCTTCCTCAATAAATGTTTTTATGATCGCCATCATATTCTCGTTGTCATGTCTTAATTCTTCAGGATGCCACTGAGTCCCTAGCAGGAACGTTTTATTCTGGTCTTCTAGCTCTAATGCCTCAATTACACCGTCAGAAGCTCTTGCTGCAACACGTAACCCTTTACCTACTTTACCGATCGCCTGATGGTGAAAGCTATTTACAGCAACCTCTTTTTCACCAACAATCTTATACAGTTTACTGTCTTCTTCAATGCTAACGGTATGAGAAGGTTCTGATCGAGTTGCAGATGATTGGAAATGATTAATACTGTCAGAAAACTCACTCTCTACATCTTGGATGATTGTTCCTCCATAACTGACATTTAATAGATGGTAGCCTCGGCACATGGCAAGAATAGCTTTTTCGTTCTCACGAGCCTTTTTCACAAGTTCAATCTCAAAATCATCACGATTCTTATTGACCTTTTTTACTTTTGGATGAGGTTCCTCATTGTAAGTGATGGAGCTGATATCTTCACCACCTGTAAAGATTAACCCATCACACATTGTTGCGTAAAACTCAGCTTCTTCTGGCTTGCCCATCGGAATCACAATTGGTATTCCTCCTGCATCTCTAACCGTTTCCGCAAATTTATTATAAACAACGATCGTATCAACGTTTTCATTCTGAGTTTCAATCGTATTGATCGACATGATCGTACTTGTTAATCCAATTAATGGCTTTTGAGTCATATATAACTTCCTCTCCAATATGCTGTTCACTCATGTTTTACCTTAAAAACGAAATGGTAAACACCCATAATTTATCATTCCTATTACTATTAACCATTTATTCATACGTATTACATTTTTCATTCGAATAAACGAAAAACAGCTCACTAAACATGTGAGCTGTTTCTGCTATTTATAACGTTTGTTACTGCATAGGTGGTCTTGGTTTTTTTACAGCATAGACTAGCTCAACATCACCATTCTCTTTTACACATTTAACCGTGTACGTTTTCTCAACACCTTGTTCGGTATTGTGAAAGGTGATCTTATCGCCTTCTTCAAAATTTGAAGTTCCAGTGTCCCATATTTTCTCGTCATCTGATTTTCGCATACCTTTCACCCCTCATATTCCGAATGATTGCCCATAAACAATATGCCATTTAACTTTACTTTTCCCTTGCAAAGGAAAATGAATCCTAATACGTATGTTAAATTGTGCATATTTTACTCTCGTTATTGAGAATCCAGCTTACAAGCTCCTTTGTTCACTGGGAATAGAGTCCGGCTCAATATCGGAATCGGTATGTCGGCAGTGCAATTAAATACTTTCTCACCAACCGGTTATGACAAGAATTTATGGACACCTCTTTATTATTTATTGAGATAACATTTTTTTATAAAGTGCGCCTTATCTAATTACTTCTACTAAACAGGTAGAAACCCTTTATATTGTTTAAATTCTTTAATTAGTTATTACTTTAGTTAACTAATTGATAGTAGGTTTAGTTCTTTCGCAACAAACTCCATAAGCTCCGCGATCTTATGAGATGAAAAATCCAACTCGATCCCCGCAGCCTCATAAACTTCTGGAAGGGACTTAGAGCTCCCAAGTTTCAATGCATCTTTATATTTACGAATCGTCCCCTCTGGGTCTTCTTTGTAATTTTTGTACAACTGAATAGCTCCAAGTTGAGAAATGGCATACTCAACAAAATAGAACGGAACTTCAAAGATATGAAGGGTATAGAACCATCCTTTAACTTTCCATTCTTCATATCCGTTCCAATCGATTATCGAAGCATCATAGCGATCTTTCAACTCACCAAACTTCTTCGTGCGTTCTTCCCAATTATGGTTCGGATGTTGATACAGCCAGTGCTGAAACTGATCAATAACCATAATATACGGAAGACTCATCAATGCCCCTTTGAGCTGATCTTTCTTCGCTCGGTTAAGTTCCTCTTCTGTTTTATAAAACTCGTCCCAGCGGTCCATTGTAAATAGCTCCATACTCATACTGGCTAGTTCCGCAGACTCCATTGGAATTTGTTTATAAGCGTATAATTCTAAATCGCTCTTTAATAGATCGTGAATCGCATGCCCCATCTCATGCATAAAAACAACTAAGTCACTATCCGTATTGGACATGTTCATAAAGATAAACGGAAGCCCTGTTTCAGGTAAAGATTCACAGAATCCCCCTTGTGCTTTTCCTTTTCTGCTCGTAAGATCAAAAAGCTTCTTCTCGTTCATTTCATGGACAAGAGAGCCGAATGTAACATCAAGTTCGCTTAATACTTTCGCTGATTTATTGATCAACTCCACATCAGAACTTACAGGTTGTAATGGTTTTCGACCGATTGCTTCTGCTTGAACATCCCATGGCTTATAGATATCTACGCCAATTTCAGCTTTGTGCTCTTTTTGAAGTTGTATTGTTAACGGAAGAACATGCTCACGTATGGATTCAGCGAGTTCTGTACAATCCTCTGGCGTGTAGTCAAATCTATTATATTTTTTAAACATAAAATCACTAAAACCGTTCAAGCCCGCGTTCTCTGCTTTCTTCACTCGTAGTTGAATCAACTCGTCAAGAATACTTTGAAGTTTCTCTTCTTCTTTTAGGATAGGTTCATACAAAGCTTTCATCGCTTTTTCTCTTATATCACGCTTAGAATCTCTAATATGAACAAAGAGTTCACTAATCGTTACTTCTTTTCCCTCCCAATTTGAAGAAAGACCTCCTGTGATCTCAAAGTATTGATTCGTTAGAGCATCCTCTTGTTTTTCAATTTCCAAGTTGGCTTCTTGAAATAGAGCAAATTGTGTTCTTAATTTCCTCTTATATTCTCCGAATTCATCGTCCGGCAGTTCAGCCATGAATGGTGACTCTAACACTTTCTCATCCAGTATCGATTGGTACTTTTTAAACAATGGCTTGATGTGCTGCTGATCAAATTCAAATTGCTTTTTAACTTCTTTATCATTACTTTGACATTGAAACGCAATATAATGGCGAAGCATCTCTTCTTCTACTTTTTCGTAGATTCGTTTTTGCTGATTTAAAAAATTCATAAGATCATTTGTTGAAGTAATGGTTACGCTTACAAGATTCTCAAACTCTTCTTTTAGTGCATTTATTTTCTGATCGTTCATTTCGATTCCTCCCGAAAACGTTCTATTATTCACTTTACCACAAATAGGAAAATACTAGATAGATGGTTATTAGTTTAAATAGATAAAAATGACCCTTACTCGTACATATGAAGGACGGGTAAGGATCATTTGTTCGAAAATTTATTAATTGTTTAACAATTACAGATCATAACTACGTTTCCATCTGGATCTTCTACATTGAACCAAGCTACTTCACCGTGCCATTCGATCTCACGGATCACTTTCATATTCTTCGCTTGAAGTTCTTTGTATGCTTCATCAATATCTGCTGCAAATACATTAAACATAGGACCTGAACCAGGTGATCGGTGGAAAGATGGGTCAAACGTATGATCATCTAGTGATAATCCTGTTTGTCCTGTTACAGGAATGTTATGTACAGGTGATTGCACTTCACTTACATCTATCGTAATTCCCAATAGATCAGCATACCATGCTACAGATTTCTTTAGATCAGTTACATGCACGAATACATTGTTGATGTGACTTTGTATAGCAGAAATACTCGTTACTTTTTCACTCATGAAAGACGCCTCCTAAAATTTACATTCTTCAAACGTTCTTCAATAACCGTAAAAAGGTCTGAAATTTTGCCCTTCATAAAAAGTGCGCGATGTACGGGATGCAAGCATCTCCATTCGTGCTTTTGGATACTTCACTTGGATGATGTTCAAGAGCTTTCACCTAATCCTAGTCCACGATATGGCTTAGAAATTAGCATCTCGCATATATAGAGTGTTACGTGTTCATCTGTTAGCCCACGAACATAACCTATTACCTCTTCGTCCTTTGTCATGACATAGGCTATATTGGACTTACTCCAAGCCTGTTTTGTTTCTTCGTCCCTTTCAACTAATTGTGTCCAGCCTTCTTGTTTGTTTAGTTCTTGAATCAGCTCAAAATGCTTACTTTCTATATAAGAAGCAAATGCTACATCATCCACGGCTGTTTTCTCCTCTATAAAAGTGCTTTAACGTTCTGCACACCTTTTTCAACTTCCGAAAGAAGATCGCCTTCAAAATGTTCTTGCTCGATCACGCAATAATCTACTTTTTGTTCATCAGCTAATCGTAAGAAGCTACCGATATCAAGTATTCCTGTTCCAGCGATCGTGCTCTGTTTTTGCCCGTCTTTATCTACCATATCTTTAAGGTGAAGAGATACACAACGGAAGCGATACTTATTCAGCAGCTCTTCAGGCTCGAACCCAGCATATTTTGCCCAATACGTATCCAGCTCCATCTTGACTAAATCAGGATCTGTTTCTTGGTAAAGCAAATCGAACGGCATCTTACCTTCAAGCTCGTAAAATTCAAAATCATGATTATGGTAAGCTACACGGATTCCATACTCTTTGCTTCTTAATCCAGCTTCGTTCAATACGTCTGCTACACGCTTGTAATCGTCGATCGATTTTCTTTCATCTTCTGTTAAGTATGGCATGATCATCAAATCATTCTCTAAAATCAGTTGATCTTCCATCTGCTTTTTAAATGCATCTCCAGAGAATTGCTGAAGTGGGATATGAGCTCCCGCAACCGTTAAAGCATTTTCGTCCAATACCTTTTTTACCTCTTTAGCAGATATACCAAATAATCCAGCAAATTGTACGCTGTCAAATCCGATCCCTTTCACTCTTTCTAATGTACCTAATAAATTCTTTTCAGCTTCTTGTTGAATGGAGTACAGTTGCAATCCAATTTTTTTCATTGTTTATCTCTCTCCTTTTTAAACGTTTACAAAACTTTGTTCATCGATATAGATGCTTGTTTATAACCTAGTTTTTTATATAGTTCGATCGCATTCTCGTTCGAACCAAACACATGTAGACCCACATAGTCCGCTCCTTCATCTTTTGATTCATTCTCAAAAAAACGAAGAGCAGTCTGAGCGATTCCTCGCTTACGGAATGCATCCAGCACGTAAATATGATAAAGAAAAGCTTTCTTCTCTTCTTTTGAAACATGAAACCAAAGGTAGCCGGCCAATTCTTGATCCTCTTTGATGTGAAATAAATGCTGTCCTTCTGTTTGTTCCTCATCAGGAAGCAGCTGTTCCATTTGCTTTTCTGCTTTTTCAGTGGCTAGTTCTTGATCGAGATTATAATGTTCCTCTGTATCACGAATATAATCGGGCAGCATAAACTTTAGGTAATCTTTAAACTGCTTGTTGTTCATTCTCTCAAATGTGATCAAACGCCTATCTCCCCTTTACTTCATCAAATATTCAATAATCTTAGGCATCCGTTCTCTCCAAGCTGTCTCATGATGTACTCCGCCATCAATTTTTTTAAATCGCACGTCGATGTTCTTTGTCTTAAAAACTTCATAGACCTCTTCAGAAGAACGTATGTAATGAGCAGCATCCACCTTTGATGTATACTCATCGGTTCCGATATCCATATAAAATCTTTTGAGCCCACTTAAGTCACTTTCTTCTATGAACCTTTCAATCTCTGTTTGATTAAACCAATAAGCGGAAGAAAGACTTGCTACTCTTTGAAATATATGAGGGTAGCGACATGCTGCATACGTTGAGATCAATCCACCCATCGAACTGCCTGCCATTAATGTTTCGTCAGGTTTCGTTCTGTATTTTTCATCGATCAGCGGCTTTAACGTATGCATAATAAACTCGATATACGCTTCCCCTTTTCCTCCATAAACTCCATCAAATTTAAGAAGTTCTGGTCCTACTGTCGGGTTTTCCCATGGAGCATATTCATTAAAACGTTCAAACCCCTCATGATTGCAGTCAATTCCAACGATGATAAGAGGTGCTTTACTCTTTATTAAATAATCCGCTAAGCCCCATGAAACACCGTAGCTGGCGTCTTCATCATGAAACAGATTTTGACCATCATGCATATAAAGGACGGGATAATGATCATAACTGTCACTATAATCGTGAGGCAGACACACACGGATCTGTCTTTCTATTTCTCCAAATTGCGAAATGGTCACTTTGAATGTCTGTAGCATTTTATTCTCCCATTCTATTAATCTAGGTTGAGGTTGAAACCGTTAACAAAAAACTGTAAGGTTTCTCTTTCATCTTCATTAAGTTCACGATCAACCTGGACTTTATATTCTTCTTCAATTGCTTGCGGATTACCTTCAAATTCTTTCGTAAGGTTAGCGAACCTTCGCAACAGGGATACCTCTGTTAGAAACTCTTGTCTCGTAGCAGCCTTCCAATGAGAGAATATATAAAAATCCGCTTAAAACGATTCTAATTGATCTAACAGATTCAGCGTTCGATTCACCGTATAGTTATTTTTAGGTGCGTACATATTTGCGTAGAGACAATCGGATAAAAATAAAACCTTTTCTTCCTGTATGTATACAATGATCGAATCGGTTGTATGGTCCCCGCCAACATGTTGAAGAACACATGTTACCCCACCTAGATCGATCTCCATTTTTTCATGGAACGTAATCGTCGGTAGCTTTATTTTGATGTTTCGGTGATCTGAAAATTCTTTTTTGATTGCTTCTGCACAAAATTCAATTTCAACGCCTTGCTTTACTCTCTCATCAAGATCTTTATCACTCCATGAAAACGGAAGAAGTTCCTGCATTTTTGTTTTTGTTTCTGCTGAAGAAATGGATGGGATGTTTAAAGCAGGCAATCCAAAAATGTGATCCCAATGCCAGTGCGTAATAACTACGAGATCAGGTTTTCGAATATCCTTTTTACGCAGTTCATCCAAAAAGTAAGATGCATGTTTTTCTGAGTTTCCTGCATCGATCATCAAAGTCATTTCGTTTCCCACGACAGCTCCTAAAATTGGACGATCTGTGTCTGAAACAGGTGTTTGGTACCAAAAACGTTCTGTAAGTTTTTCTAATGTCTGCAAACGAACCAACTCCCCTATTCAAAAACATGTGAACATCTTTATTGTACTGTAAATCATCTCTTAGGGTTAGAAAGATGTACATTCTGATCCGTTTGTATTTCTTCCGGTATATGAGTTGGTGCATTCGGTACTTTTCTCTTTCTTTGATCGAGGATTTCAGAAGAATAAAGTTTGATGACTAAACTTCCTCCATAGCGTTTTGCACGAATAAGTATTGGCTGATCGTATTTGTTTTGAAATTGAAAATCTGGTCCGTACCAACTAACAGTCGCATCTCTCCCTGATGGTACGTATGGAACACGTTTGCTGTGAGAATAGCGTTGAACGATTCTTAATCCTGCTCGATCTACAGCATTAAACAGCGTAGATGAGACTTGGCATATACCTCCCCCAATTCCTTCAGACAATTCACCTCTAACGATGATCGGTGCACGCATGTAGCCTTTTGCGGTTGTTCGTCTGCCTACGACTTTGTTGAATGAAAATGTCTCATTTGGAAAAACAACATGACTATCAAGTGCTTTTGCAGCCAGCTCAATATTTGTTGTTCTGCTTTTATTATTTGAATTAAAGTATGTAACATATTGCCCGATCTGCTGATTTTTAATATGAGCAAGAACCTCTGTATCAACTTTTGGATAGATATTCATTTCTGGCACATCAATCGTTTTCGGTCCGGTTTCAAAAAAATAGGTATAAAACTTTTCTTTAAATAACTTTCGATTTAATTTATAACCAACTTGACCAGGTATGATAGCTCCATAATCATTTAATTTAGCATTGATAGGTGCTTTATATAATCTTTTATCAAGCAGATCAACGAACTGATTATATTTCGTGTCATCGATCATTGGAAATCCAGGAATTGAGCCCTCGAACTGTTTTCGGCTTACTTCTGCTAGCTTTTGACCTTCTTGGTTCACAATGAACGTTTCCGTGTTTTGATTTGCAGTAGTCGATAATAAAAGAAGTCCAGCTAACCATACTTGCAACATTGACCGATCACTCCGATTCATTATTTCTCTTCTTCATAAAAACAAAGAGATCATGGACATGACCTCTTTGTTATTTTCATTTAAAATTTGGTTTTCATACTCTATTTTTAGTCTTTTCCATTATCTTTCATCCCTGGTGATGGACTGCTCTTCCCAGGCTGAACACTTGGACTTTGTTTTGAACCTTTTTGCTGCATTTCTTGTTTAGGTGCTTGTGGTGCTTGTGGTGTCTCACCTTTTTGTTCTTCCATCTGTTTTGGTACTTCTTGCTCTTGGCCTTCTTCTTGTTGACCTTGTTGCTGACCTTCACCTTGTTCGATTTGACCTGCACCGCCACCTTGGCCTCCTCCGCCGCCTTGGCCTGCTCCGCCACCTTGACCTGCTCCGCCGCCTTGGCCTGCTCCGCCACCTTGACCTGCTCCGCCGCCTTGACCTGCTCCGCCGCCTTGACCTGCTCCGCCACCTTGACCTGCTCCGCCGCCTTGACCTGCTCCGCCGCCTTGGCCTGCTCCGCCGCCTTGACCTGCTCCGCCGCCTTGACCTGCTCCGCCGCCTTGACGAACTTTAGGTAATTTTAATGAAGAGTAAGCATAAAGAATAGATTGATACGTACGCGCATCAACTGATCCTGTCACAGGCAGTCCGTGACTCTTTTGAAAATACTTTACACCTTTTACTGTTGAGGCATTATAGTAGCCATTTATTTTCCCAGAATAACTGCCTAGAGACTTTAACATGGATTGAATTGCGTAGACATCTGGACCTTTTGCATTTTTTCCAACTGCAGAAGCAGCGTTTGAAGTACCTAAAAGTAGAGCTAATGCCAAAACAAAAGCACTAACGTACTTCGTTATATTCTTTGCGTTTTTTTGCCAATACATCTTGTGACATCTCCTTATTTCTTTATATTGTTGTAACGTTTTTTAATTTTTCCTAAAATACGATTTTTATGTCGGGTATTCGCTCAAAAAATTTATGCAAAAAAATAGGCCTGAATCCGTTAAGATTCAGGCCATATGAATTTTATTGTTTTGTATCCAGTGGTTTTAATTTCGCTTCGATTTCTTCACGATGAGCTTCTAGGAACGGTGGTAGTGCAAGTGACTCACCAAGATGTTCAATATCTTCGTCCGTATCAAATCCTGGACCATCTGTTGCAAGTTCAAAAAGAATGCGATTTGGTTCACGGAAATAGAGAGATTTAAAATAAAAACGATCAACAAATCCAGAATTCGGAAACCTTGATGTTTTTACTTTTTCAATCCATTCATGAAGTTCTTCTTCATTATCAACTCGGAAGGCAACATGGTGCACTCCACCTCGACCAAGTCGTTCTTGAGGGAGGTCATTTCGTTCTTCTACATGAATTTCAGCACCACTTCCCCCTTCACCTGTTTCCAGCACAATAATTTCAGGTTGACCTGTCACTTCTGGTGCGTAGCTTCCGCTTTTTTTAAAGCCTAATAGTTCAGTCAGCACTTCTACAGTTGGTTCAGCTGAAGGCACAGTTAACCTTACGGGACCAAGGCCAACGATTGCATATTCTTGTGGCGTTGTGCTTTTGTTCCATGGCTGGCCACCTGCAACCCCTTTGTTGTTTTCATCTGAGACTAAAATCATTCTTTGACCTTCAGGATCTCTAAACGCCAACGTGTTACGGCCTGCACGTTTCATGATATCTTCCGCTTCAATACCGTGTTCTTTTAAACGCTCTTTCCAAAAGCGAAGTGCATCATCATTTTTTACTCGAAGGGAGATAGCTGAAATGCTGTTGTTACCATCATGGTTTCTTCCAGCCATCGGAATTTCAAAAAACGTAAGCTCTGTTCCTGGATTCCCTTTTTCATCACCATAAAACAAATGATAAACGCTTGTGTCATCCTGATTTACCGTTTTTTTGATCAGTCTTAAGCCCATTACTTCAGTATAAAATCTAAAGTTTTCTGGGGCTTTCGCAGTTAACGCGGAAACATGGTGAATTCCTTTAAGTCTCATCATAATCCCTCTTCCATTCCATTTTCTTTTATTATCTCCCTTTGCTAAAAAAATGCCCAATAAAAAGCTTTGAGTACGTTCGTATGCTATTAACATCCACAAAAAAAGAAACTCCTGACAAAAGGAGTCCCTTAGTTTGGAGTCTATTCTACAACCAAATAATGCATACTGAACCAGTTCTTATCATCACACCATACTTTTTTAGGTGTGAATCCACACTGTCTCGCCATATTCTGAAACTCTTGAATCGTAAACTTATAAGAATTCTCAGTGTGGATAGTTTCTCCTTCAGTAAAGAAGACTTTTTCATTACCGATGGTTATCGTCTGATTTATCAGGCTTACAAGATGCATCTCGATTCTGCCCTTTTCTGCATGATAGAATGCATGATGTTGAAATTTTTCGAGATCAAAATTTGCCAAAAGTTCTCTGTTTAACCGGTTTAGTAAATTTAGATTGAATTGACTTGTGATCCCTTTATTATCATTGTAAGCTGCATTCAACACTGCGTGATCTTTTTTCATATCTACTCCGATTAACAGACCGCCTTTTGGCTTAAGAAAATCCGCTGTCATCTTTAAAAAATTCATTCTTTCCTCAGGCTCAAAGTTACCTATCGTAGATCCCGGAAAGAACACCGCTTTGCGTTTAGAATTGAGCTCTGGCACCTCAAACTTATCTGTATAATCGGCAGACACAGCATGCACGTCTAGATGAGGATATTCCATTGACAGAGCTCGTGCGGATTGATACAGAAAATCCTTAGAGATATCGATCGGTACATATTCTTTAAGTTCAGGCATCGCCTCAAGAAGTGTCCTAACTTTTTCACTGCTTCCGCTTCCAAACTCTACGAGTGCCGTATCCGTTCCAATTGCGTGAGCCATTTCATCTTTATATTTATTTAAGATCAGCAGTTCTGTTCGGGTCGGATAATATTCTGTGAGCATCGTAATCGTTTCAAACAGCTCGGAACCTTTTTTATCATAAAAATACTTAGGTGAAATGAACTTTTTCTCTTGTCGCAGTCCATGAAGTACTTCACTATACATATCTGTTTCAGGTTCGTTTCCGATGTGATAATGAACGTTCGATCTTATCGTTTTCATGTGAGATCCCCCGCTAAGCGAATTCCGCTGAACTGCCATCTTTTATCGGCTTGAAAAAAGTTGCGATAAGTAGGTCGGATATGCCATTTAGAGGTTGCACATGACCCACCTCGCAAAACGATCTGATTGCACATGAATTTTGCATTATATTCACCGAGCGCACCTTCAAGCGGTTTACTCTGTGGATAGGATGTGTAAGGGCTGCTGGTCCATTCCCAAACATCTCCAAACGCTTTCTTGATCGGGGATTTTGAATAAGGTTCACCCACAATAGGATGAAACGATTCTTCTTCAACAAAATTCCCTTCTATTGGGAGGGAACTCATCGCATGTTCCCACTCTGCTTCTGTTGGCAACCTTTTTCCGCTCCACCTAGCAAAAGCATCAGCCTCATAAAAACTTACATGGCAGACAGGTTCATCGAGATTTAGTTTCTTTTCACCTGTTAATGTGAACGTGTACCAGCCATCCTCACTCTTACGCCAATAAAGAGGATGTTTCCATTTTTCCTTTTTCACGGTTGCCCAGCCATCTGACAACCAATGCTCAGGCTGCTCATATCCCCCCGCCTCAATAAATGAAAGATATTCTCCGTTCGTGACTGGGTGGGAAGATATCTCGTAAGCATTCAGCCAAACCTTGTGACGAGGCCGTTCATTATCAAAGGAGAAACCAGCTCCTGTAAAACCAATTTCAACGAGTCCTCCTTGGATCTTAATTTCAGTGACTTGCGATTTTTGCTCAGAATTTGTGTGATCAGGTGAAGAAGGTTCTGTGTACGAAGGCAGTAAAGGGTTGCAGCTGAAGTTATATTTTACATCTGTTAATAGAAGTTCCTGGTGCTGCTGTTCGTGTTGAAGACCGATCTCAATCAGATCCTCAACCTCTTTTGGTAGCTGATCTCCATAGTTATTAAGAAGACTCAAGATTTCTCTGTTTATATGCTCACGATAGGCATACACTTCATCCATCGAAGGCCTGGAAAGCACGCCTCTAGAATGTCTTGGATGATACGAACCAATCGTCTCATAGTAGGAATTGAAAAGATAATCAAACTTAGGATTAAAAGGAACATAGGAGGGATTCTTTTCTTTTAAGATGAATCGTTCAAAAAACCATGTCGTGTGTGCTAGATGCCATTTTGGCGGACTCACATCTGGCATCGCCTGAATGATCGTATCTTCATTTTGAAGTTTTGATGCTAGTTTTTCAGATAATGATCTGATTCTCTCGAATTGCCCAACTAATCGTTCTGCCGCTACCTGATCGATTGCCATAAGTATCCTCCCTTGATTATCTGTTACTTTCTACCACATTGCCTTCTGTTGGAATAGGATGTTCTTTTAATAACTTTGCAAAGTGAATCAGATTGTACGTCATTATTTTATTGTGCTGCATCGTGAAATCATTCTTGTTGCCTTCCGCCTCTATATAGGAAGGTCCTGGACCTGCTTCACCAACCCAATATGTATCCACATTTGGCGGTAAGGTGAAACCAATATGAGACAAACCGTACAGAATGGAAGCACTCGCGTGTTTTGCTCCATCCTCATTGCCTGTCACAACAACACCTGCCACCTTGTTATAAAATAGATATTGGCCTTTTTCGTTCGTCATTCCACTCGCACCATATAACCTCTCGATCGCTTGTGTAGCAAGGCTGCTCTTTTCACCGAGCCAGATCGGCGTTCCGATGATGAGGATATCAGCCTTTTTCACTTTTTCAAAAATCTCTGGCCACTCGTCACCCTCTCCTTCATCTGCAGAAACACCATAAGCGATCCTGTAATCAGCAAGCCTTACCATTTCTGTATCTATGTTGTTCTTATTAAAAATATGCACCGCTTCGTTCATCAAGCTTTCGGTATTAGAGACTTCATCACCACTCTTAAGAGACGCATTAAGTAGAAGTGCTTTAATCATGAGATTGTCCCTCCTGTTAAAAACCATATTAAAGTATAAATAGCCGAAAATTAGAAAATTAAAACAATTTACACGAATTCTTAACATGGCGGGAACAAAACTATTGAAAAATACTAGGGGTATCGGTTTAGTGAGCAGTAGGAAGTTAGCTTTTCCTTCCGAGGAGGACAATCGCATGTTCAGTGTTTCTGTGGAAAGCACATCTTTAGCATGTGGTGGTGCTGGCGAGGCTTATTAAGTCATGGTCGTTAGTAATTAAGCCGGAAACGCTATCGATTAAGTCTAAAATAAAATAATTAAGTCTAATTCATCTACAATTAAGTCAAAATTGGGAAATATAGGCTTTTCGACAAATGATGACACACGTCCTCTACCTTTTAACCCCAAAAAAAAGAGAGCTTCCTAAATAAGGTGGCTCCCTCAAACAGTATTAATCTTTTAAAAACTTACGGTCGAAAATGAACGGTCCGAACGGCAGGACAGAAGAAACTAGTGCCAAGAACGCACGCATAATCGGCCACTTCTTCACGTTGTACACATAAAGAATGACTAGGATATAAAGAACGAACAGTAGACCATGAAGGGCACCAACGATTGAAACGGCCATCGGCTGATCTAAGAAATATTTCAACGGCATGGCGATGAAAAGAAGAATTAAGAACGAAGCCCCTTCAAGATATCCTACTGTTTTTAACGTTTTTATTGGATTCATAACTGAATATACCTCCATTAATGCTTAATGACGATTCTATCTATAGTTTTATCATAAGTAGATAGAAGTTAGACTTCCAAACCATAACTATTGTGTGAACAAATTCAAAGCAAAATAGTTGGGGGTCAGACCCCAAACTATTTTGCTTTTCCTCAGCTTTCCTTTTTCCACCAGGGTGTTTGCTCTATTTCTACTACCTCAAAAAGCTGGTTTACTTTTTCAGTCTATTTTTCATATCTGCGATTATCTCTTCGTATGGTGTATTCTCTACTCCATCATATCTGGAGACGACTTTTCCTTCTTTATCTACTAAGAAAAAGGCTGATGCATGGATGAACTGGTCTGAGTTTGGATCAGCCACTACTGGTGTTTTGAATGAATCTCTTGCTAGCTGTTCGATCTGTTTCTCTTCATAGCCACCGAGAAAGTGCCAGTTGGAGAAATCTGCGTCATAGTTTTCACCAAACTTCTTCAATGCCTCAGCATTATCTCTTTTTGGATCGATAGAGAAAGAAACAAATTCTACATCAACCTTCTCTTCTTTTGCCATTCCTTGCAGTTTAGCCATATGTGCAGTCATAGGCGGGCAAACGGTTGTACAATTTGTGAAGATAAAATTCGCCGTCCACACTTTACCTTTTAAATCTTCCAATCCAAATTCAGCCTCGTTTTGGTCCTTAAAAGAAAACGACTGAACGTCCCAGTCTAATGACTGAGACGTTTCTTTGCTTTCGCTATTCTGTTGTTCGTGGTTCTTATGATTCTCGTGTTCGTCCTTTGATCCGCCTGAACCGCATGCAGCCAATATTGCCATCGTCAGCACTAGTCCCAAAATCAGTATCATTCTTTTCATTTTTTCTTCACCTCTAATAATATTATGACAACCATGCTTGAAGTGGTTTTACTCGTGGAATGACAAAGCGATCTAATAAGAATACGAAAACGAAAGATATACCTGCGAGTGGCATAACGATACCTGTTATGACCATGAGGATGATAATCCAAGGTTTTAGCTTCTTATCCGATTTTTTTGGCACTCCCAATCTTCCAGATGGTTTACGTTTCTTCCACATGATGAGAGAAAAGATAACGATCGCTACTAAACCTAGAGCAGCTATAGCTCCTAAAATTTGATTAGCTAGACCAAAGTAATGCCCTTCATGCAGCGCAATTCCGATTGAGATCGCTTTTGCCATCCATCCGTAATCACTAAACCTCACATCTTCTACAATTTCTCCGTTATACTGGTTAAAATAGACGGTAGCTTCATTTTCCGGTTTATCTCTTGAAGAAGCAACAGTAAATACACCATCTTCTCCTGCAGGCATTGAAATCGTATAAGGCTTTTGGATCTTGTTCTCTTGAGCTAAGTACATCACTTGATCAACAGAAAGTGATCCGTCATCTTTCGTTGATGTTGGAGCAGGATTGTTCTCCGTTGCCCATGGAATATCTTCTGCGATTTCATCTGTTGTCTTTTCTGCCGTTGGCGCCATGAATGCATAAGTTGGATAACCTGCATTTGCATTAGTCGCCAGCTTGTTGATCTGTTCTCCCATCACACCTGACCATGGCAGCCCTGTAACGATAAGGATGAGTATCATCAACGACAGCCAGAACGCTGTCACTGCGTGAAGATCTCTCCAGAACATGCGACCATTCTTCTTAAGGCGGGGGAAAATTGTTCCCATAAAAGTCTTTTTGTTTCTTGGCCACCAAATGTATAGACCTGTCACCAATATGATGATCGTCCAACATGCAGCCAGTTCAACGAATCGATTGATGAACGTTCCTCCAACAATCCATTCACTGTGAAGCTTAGCGACAACGTTTTTGAAATGATCCTCATCAAGTATCGTTCCTGTTATAGACGCTGTGTATGGGTTTACATAAACCTGTGTAACAACATCATTTTCGATCACTTTTACTAGAGTAGCTCGATTATCTTCTTTCGGTAGTCTGACCGAACCAATCTCTGCGCCAGGATACTCCGCTTGAACAGTTTCAATCTGCTGTGAGAGAGGAAGAGCTTGGTCACCTTTTTGAACAATGATCTTGTCTTTGTAGATCATCGTTTCAATTTCAGATTGGAATAAATATAATGCTCCACTAATCGCAAGTAAGATCAAAAAAGGTGCAAAGATGATTCCGCCATAAAAATGCCATCTCCAAAACGTCTGATAGAGACTGTTGGATTTTTTTGAAGCATTCTCGTTGTTTTCTGGTAACTTATAAGCTGTTGCTTGCATATCTATATTCTCCTTATTCGGACTCAATATGGAAAAGTATAAACAACAAGCTGGAAATGGTAATCACTCTAAAGGGTGATTATGAAAATTAAAATGTGTCCATTGTATGACACTGGAAATTAAACGATTCCGTTATCGTAAGCATAACTCGCTAATTGTACACGGTTTTCTAGATGCAGTTTTCCTAAAATGTTCTTCATATGTGTTTTAACCGTATTCTCAGAGATATTGAGAACTTTTGAGATTTCCTTATTGGAATGCCCCTTGGCTACCAATTGAAGCACATCTTGTTCCCGGGCCGACAGAGCTTGCCCAGCTTGTCCATCCTTCTTAAACTCTTTCCAAATTCGAAAAGCCATCTCTTTCGACATCGGTATTTCATCCATAGCATAAGCTTTTAATCCATTTAACATATCTTCTGTGTTCAAATTTTTAAGAAGATATCCTTGTGCCCCACGCTTTAGGGCTTCAAACCAGTCCGTAATGTCATAAGAAACCGTCATGATCACCACTTTTATGTTTGGAAACTGCTTCTTTATTTCTTTTGTCGCTTCAAACCCGTTCATCTTTGGCATAGAAATATCCATGAGTACAAGATCCGGCATAAGAGCTCTTGTCTTCTCTATCGCTTGTAAACCGTTAGACGCTTCACCCACAATTTCAAACTCAGTCTGACACTCTAAAATCTCTTTTACACCTTCTCGAGCAAGATGATGATCATCTACAATCAATAAACGGATAGGCTGTTTCATGTATTTCCCTCCTTCTCGATCGTGATCGTTGTTTTTCCTGTCGTGCTGGTAATCTTTAGCTGCCAGTCCATTGAATACGCTCTGTCTTGTAAAATTTTTAGACCAAAACCCTCTGTAGGCTCTTGAGAATCAAACCCTGTCCCTTTATCTACAATCGTACAAACCCATCCATTTGGGGTTTTCAACGTATCCAACCATACTTCATTCGTGTTAGCGTGTTTAATTACGTTGATAATTGCTTCACGAACACAAGCAAATAATTCGATTTTTTCCTTTGAAGTCAGATCATCATCCTGTAATCTCCACTCTCGATGAATCTTGAAATCATGCTGAGTCTCCATTTCATTGAAGAACGCATTTAATGATCGTGTCCACGAAATATCTGCTTGAGCCGGAACGTTTCGAAGATTTTGAATCGCACTACGCGTATCGTCATGAATGTGCTGCAACGTTTTTTTGAGTTTAATATAGAATTTATCATCCTTACTAAACTCACTTCCCAGCTTATTCACTTGAACGGAGAGAAAAAATAACGATTGGGCGATGCCGTCATGCAGCTCTTTCGCAATTTTCTCTCGTTCTTCTAGGACCGCTTTCTCCGACCGTTCTCTCTGAAGCTCCTGCTGCATACGCTCTAACCTTCCAAACAAGATATTCAAAAAATAAAGTGTAACTAAAAATACGATGATGGCAGAGAGCCAGTTTCCCGTGTTCATAGATATATAAGGCAACAGAACTGTATGTCTAACGTATTCCCATAAACCAACAGATATTGTTGGAATGAGAAGGATCAACCACTTAATTTGTCTGTATGTCATCTACCGGACTTCCTTTCATTTCTTACAAAATCTATAAACATCATAAATCATACCATAAAAAAACCGACGTATTGTACGCCGGTCCATCAACTGATTCCCGCATTCTTCTTCAGTCTTTCAGCAATCTGCATAAAATCTTCATGAGAGATCCCTGGTGCGAACTCTTCTGAGATAGACCGTAACTCTGGCATTGGAGCACCAGCTGGAGCGCCGATTACTGTCTCAAGTGGACCACCTAATGGATGCTGCCCCGCCCAGATCAAGGCGATATCTCGATAATCCGTATCACTAAACGTATATAATTTTCTGTGTACGCCTTCAGCTTCAAATTTTCTCGTCGTTTCAAAAGCCGAGTTTTCTAGATCTGGTACTGGAAGCATCTTTTTAATATCAACGCCTGTAACCATTTCGATCGCTTTTGCATAAGCCAAAACATGCACACCGCCGCGCACTAGAAGATAGCCGATCATCTCTCTGGCAACAGGATTACTCGTCATCTCATAAACTCTCATCTTATGTGTTCTTGCTCCACACTCTAAGAAAAAGTTATGCAGAAGATCGAGAAGTAGATTCCCACTGCTAAACACATAATCACCGTTCCAAGCTTTTCCCATCGAATCAAAAGGAAAGGATGTTTGTGCCGTACCAATAAAATGCTGAGTATTCCTTTTATCAGTAGCTGCTGCCATAGGCGCATCGTTCACATCTCCAGGATGGGTCGTGCCATAAATCATCATATTGATCGTGTGTGAAACAAGCTCAACGTGCCCAAACTCTTCTGCTGTAATACTTGAGACAAGGTCAAAGAACGGTTTCAATTTTCCTCTTTTTCTAAAGTTGAAAGATTGATACATATAGTTATTAAGTGTCGACATCTCACCAAAACGACCACCTAGCAATTCTTGAACTGCCGCTGCCGCATTCGCATCAGGATTAGTCGGTGTCGGCAGTTCGATCGCCAGCCGATTAAAGCGTTTAAACATAAAGCTTCCTCCTCACGATTGCATGTCGTTTAAAGGTATGTAAAGTCAAGGTTGTACTATACCGATTATTTCATGAGGAAGATTGAGCAAATAAAAGAAAGGGATAAGAATCAGCACAAATATCTGGTATTGGTCGCTAATCTCCGCTCACAAACCAAAAAAGAAACCCTTTGCTCCGCAAAGGGTCTCATTTCTCGCTCTTAAAACTTCGGTTTTCCGCCAACTCCCCAATGCTTATTGGGAATCTCTTGGATCAGCACACGAACTTGTTCTTTTTTCACATCCAATGATTCAGCTGCCGCCAGTGTTAACCGTTCCATCAGTTTGCTCAGCTGTTCATCTGTTCGCCCTTCTATCACTTGCACATGAATGATCGGCATGAGCGCTGCACCTATTTCACATATCTCGATGATAGTGTTACAGATCCCAGACCATCGAACTGTGCGACGATCGTGTCATCCATATCAAAAGCAATTGCTTCAGATAATGCCCCGCTCAAAACGATATCTCCTTTTAATAAACCTTCTCCACGCTCGGCAAGCTTTTGAACAGCCCATGCTACCGCTTCAGCAGGATGACCAAGAACAGCAGATCCCGCACCAGTGGTCATCATCTCTCCGTTCTTACTCATCACCATTCCAATATTCGCCAGATCAAGTTCTTCTGGGCGAACGAGTTTGCTGCCTAAAATCAATTTAGCGGATGAGCAATTGTCTGCTACAACGTCTGGAAGTGTAAAACGGAAGTCCTTGTAACGGCTGTCGATCACTTCAATCGCAGCTACCACATACTTTGCTGCTCGCATGACATCTGATGCTGTCACATCACTTCCCATTAAATCTTCACCCATGATAAAAGCGATCTCTGGTTCAGCTTTTGGATGGATAAGACGGTGTTGCTGTAGGGGTTCCCACTCGAATGCGAGCATATCACTCAAAAGATAACCGTAAATGGCTTCATGCACACCCATCATCTCTTGCTTCGCTTTACTCGTCAGTCCAAGCTTTATTCCTAGACGCTTTGTTTGTGTCTTCTCCATGCGCCTTTCAATAAGTGCTTTTTGCAGATCGTACGCTTCTTCAATTGATAGTTCAGGATATTGGTCTGTAATCTTGACCACTTCCGTCACATCACTTTCCGCTTTTAACAGATAATCAACCAAATTTACGTTCGTCTTATTTGTAACCGTCATCTTCTACACCTCCAGTTTGGACTTTGCTAAGCCAGCTGCCACTTCTAAGATCAGATCCTCTTGACCACCCACTGCTTTTCGTTTCCCGAGCTCTATTAAAATATCTCTTGAATCAACACCAAATCGTTTACCAGCACGTTCTGCATGTAAAAGAAAACTAGAATAAACCCCTGCATACCCCATCGCTAAACTTCCTTTACGAATTTCCTGCGCACCTGGCAGCATCGGTCCGATCACATCTTCTGCTAAATCCATCATTTTATAGAGATCAATACCTGTATCCACTCCCATTCGTTCAAGAACTGCGATCAGAACTTCCGTTTGTGTATTACCAGCACCCGCTCCTAAACAGCGAACGCTTCCATCGATTCTAGTCGCTCCTTCTTCAATGGCTACAAGTGTGTTTGCAACGGCTACTGATAGATTATTGTGTGCATGAAAACCGATCTCAATGTTTAGTGATTCACGTAATGCTGAGATTCGATCTTTCACTTCAAATGGCAGCAGTGCTCCTGCAGAGTCGGTTACATAAACACATTTTGCGCCATAGGACTCCATCAACTTTGCTTGTTCAACAAGTTTTTTAACAGGAGCGGAATGGGCCATCATTAAGAACCCGAATACTTCCATTCCAAGTTCACGAGCCATATGAATATGTTGCGCGGAAACATCCGCTTCTGTTACATGGGTTGCGACACGAACAAGACTTGCTCCCAACTCATGTGCTTTCTTCAATTCATGTACGGTTCCAATTCCCGGAATCAAAAGGACGGCAACTTTAGCATGTTTACACACTCCAGCAGCTGTCTCTATTAACTTCATCTCATCTACAAGTGACCTTCCGTACTGTAAGGTAGATCCGCCTAATCCATCGCCATGGCTGACCTCGATATAATGCATACCTGCTTCATCGAGTGACTTTGCAGCATCGTAGACTTGTTTTTCTGTGAATTGATGCGACATGACGTGACTGCCATCACGCAGACAGACTTCCGTGAATTTTAGAGGCAGCGAGCTATTACGCATCATTGGTTGTCACCGCCCTATCCATGTTGAACTTGCGAAGCAAACGCTTCGCGACCATTTCGCCAGCTTGTTTTGCTGCTGAGGTCATGATGTCTAAATTTCCTGCATAGCTCGGAAAGTAATCGCCAGCTCCTTCAACTTCAACAAAAACCGTTACCCGATCACCATCGAAAAGAGGTTCATTCTTCAACCTGTATCCAGGTACATAGCTTTTAACGCTGTTTTCCATGTCCAGGATGGCTGTTCGTATTCTAGCTTCGTCCATCTCTTTGACTTCACAATATATGGTCGACCTCATGAGAATAGGAGGATCTGCTGGATTTAAGATGATGACCGCTTTTCCTCTCTCCGCTCCACCGACTTCCTCAATTCCACGCCTCGTAGTTAGTGTAAATTCATCGATATTCGCACGTGTTCCTGGTCCTGCACTTGATGACGATATCGTTGCAGCGATCTCTCCATAAGAAACATGTGCAACAGAATTAATCGCATGGATAATCGGAATTGTTGCTTGTCCGCCGCATGTAATCATATTAATGTTCTGTGAATCTATATGTTCACTAAAATTAACTGGAGGACATACGAAGGGGCCAATCGCCGCAGGAGTAAGATCTATCACTGTCTTTCCCATATCTTTTAAAAGTTGTGCATGACGAAGATGAGCTTTAGCCGAAGTTGCATCAAACACAATGTCAGCTAAATCTGGTCTTTCTACAAAGTCATCAATGCCATTTGTAAACACTCGGTATCCAGCAGAGTTCGCACGTCTTAACCCACCCGATTCCATATCAATTCCGAACATCGCTGTAAGTTCAAGATCATCGCTTCTCTGCAGTTTATACATCAAGTCTGTACCAATATTGCCAGAACCAATAATCGCCGCCTTTATTTTTTTCACGATGGCTGATCCTTTCTATGCTGGATTTTATTCACAAAACGAGATGCTTACAGAGCCTAGCTTTCCAAATGTGGCAGTCACTTCATCGCCTGACTCTAGATCGATCGCACTTGATAGAGCTCCTGGCAGGATCAGCTCACCTGCTTTTAATGACATATTATAGTCTGCTAGTTTGTTAGCGAGCCAAGCAACAGCATGTGCCGGATGACCGAGTGCAGCAGCTCCAGCCCCTGTTGCTCTGATCTCACCGTTCTTTAACATCGTCATACTTAGCATCCTAAGGTCGATCTGATCAATTTCATAAAAAGGTTTACCCACAACTGCTCTAGCTGATGAACCGTTATCTGCAACCGTATCTACTAACTTTATCTTCCAATCTTCTATCCTGCTATCTATGATCTCTAATGTGGGCACGAGAGCCTCAGTCGCCATCAACACGTCTATATAAGTAACGTTTGGGCCTTGCAAATCATCTTTTAAGATAAAGCCAATCTCTGCTTCAACTTTTGGCTTTATGAAATCTTTTCTAGACAGAACGGTACCTGTAGAAACCTCCATATGATCGAGCAGATGACCATAATCCGGTTCATCGACTCCAAGCATATTCTGCATCGCTTTACTCGTTAATCCTACTTTTTTTCCGATGATCACTCGTCCCTCTTCAAGTTTCCTTTCCACCCATTTCAGCTGAATATGATAAGAGTCTTTGACAGAGAGTTCAGGAAAACGTGCAGATAGAGGTTCAACCGGTATTAATTTTTCTTCTGCTTCTAACAGTTCTGTCGTTAATTTAGAAATGATCTGTTGTTGCATGTCTGTTTCCTCCCTTCTTTTATCAAAATAGCAAAACGCGACTGTCATCCAATCACGTTTTCAATACAAAAATCTATAGTTTCATCGTGATCGTTTTTGCCTCCGAATAAAATTCAAAGCTGTGTCTTCCACCTTCACGGCCGATTCCGCTCGCTTTTGAACCACCAAAAGGAGTTCGCAGATCTCTTATGTACCAACAGTTAATCCAGAGCAGACCCGAATCAACAGCAGCTGAAACCCGCTGTGCCCGACGAATATCATTTGTCCACACTACGCCAGCTAAACCATATTGGGAATCATTTGCGATAGAAACCGCCTCTTCTTCTGTTTTGAATGGGATAACAACAAGAACAGGTCCAAAGATCTCTTCTTGTGCAACACGCCATTTGTTGTTCACGTCATATAAAACGGTAGGTTCATAGAAGTTTCCTTCTCCAAGACCTGTTATCCGCTTACCACCGCAAGCGAGCTTGGCTCCCTCTTTTATACCGATGTCTACATAGGCTTCTACGGTCTCCAGATGATTTTTTGAAACAAGTGCTCCCATGTCTGTGTCCTCAAGAGTCGGATCCCCAACTTTAATTTGTTTAACTGCAGCTACAAACTTTTCCATGAATTGATCATAGATGCTTTCTTGTAGAAGAAGACGTGATCCAGCAAGACAGATCTCACCTTGATTTCGATAGATGGCATCGATCGAACCTTTTACCGCTTCATCTAAATCTGCATCTTCAAAAACGATATTGGCTGATTTTCCTCCTAATTCGAGGGAGACAGGAATCAGGTTCTCAGCAGCGTTCTTCATGATCGTTTTTCCTGTACTTGATTCTCCGACAAACGAGATGCGACGCACGTTCGGGTCAGTTGTCATCGCACTTCCCATCGTACTTCCTGGTCCTGTAATAATGTTTAAGACACCAGGAGGAAGTCCTGCTTCATTAGCGATATCTCCAAACATGACAGCAGATAGAGGTGTATATGAGGCAGGTTTGATGACAACGGTATTTCCTGCAGCAAGAGCGGCTGATGCTTTCCAAGTCATCTGCATGAATGGCAGATTCCAAGGGATGATAAGACTTGTTACTCCTGCTGGACTGTATTTGGCATATGACATGATGTTATGCTTGTCATAATGTTCACTGACCATATATTTAGACATCTCAGCAAAAAAGCGGAAATTCGATGCCGCTCTTGGAATATCGAACCCTCTGCTCTCTTTAATCGGTTTTCCAACATCGAGGGTTTCAACCATAGCCAGTTCATCTACATTTTTCATGATAAGATCCGCCATTCGGCATAGAATATCAGACCGATCCTCAACAGGCATCTTGCTCCAAACGCCGCTATCATAAGCATTTTTGGCAGACTGTATCGCACGTTTCGCATCCTGCTCACTGCCGTTAGCCACGAGTGCTAATCTTTGATTCGTCGCTGGATTAATAGATTCAAAGGTATCTCCTGAGAGAGCATCAACATATTCTCCATCAATAAAAAGTTTTGCATCCATTATCTTCACTTGTTGTGTCAGGGTTTCAGGTTTCATAAGCTAATTCCCCTTTTCGTCTTCAATCTCAAGGATCATTTCAATCTCAATCGCTGTTCCACCAGGTAGCTGTGCCATGCCTACGGCTGATCTAGCATGTTTGCCTCTTTCTCCAAAAACAGCAACAAGTAGATCTGATGCTCCGTTTATGACTTTTGGCTGATCCGTAAAATCCTCTGTACAGTTTACAAAGCCTAACAGCTTCACAACCTTCTTCACTTTGTTTAAACTCCCAAGCTCGTGTTGAACGACTGCTAAGAGATTTAACATGGACTGGCGAGAAGCTGCATAGCCTTCTTCTACCGATAAATCTTTTCCTAACTTACCGTGGTACTGATCAACACCTTGTCCGGCTGTAAATAGAAGATTCCCCACTCTTACACAGCCCACATAGTTTCCGACAGCTGGACGCACCTCTGGTAGTACAAGACCTAGACTTTGAAGCTTATCCTCCGGTGTTTGCATGACTTGCAACGGCTGCACCCCTCTTTCGTTTTTCAAGACCTAAAAACTCAGCTGCGTTTCCGCCAAGCATTGCTTTCCGCTGTGCATCCGTTAGCTCAAGCGTTTCATCTAAAACTTTTCCGGGATTCACTTCACGCAGCAGAAACGGATAATCTGAACCCATAAAGATCTTGTCTGAACCAAATCGCTCCATCATATAGCGAATATTCATTGGATCGTAATTTAACGAATCAAAATAAAACTGCTTTGCGTAATGACTTGGCGGATGTGTAGTAAGCCTTAGATGCGGCCACACTTGCCACCCCTGGTCAAGGCGCGGAATCAAGTAAGGAAACGAACCACCACCATGCGCAAAACAAATTTTAAGTTTAGGAAATTTCTCCATCATACCGCTCCAGATTAAGGATGCTGCGGCTAATGCAGTTTCACTCGGCATCCCGATCGTGTACATGAAATTATGGTTTGGCATACGCTCTTTTCCGAGCATTTCCCACGGATGAATAAAGAGCGGTACTTCCCACTTCTCAGCCATCTCAAAAAACGGAATAAAGTCAGGATGATCGAGATTCTGTCCGTTTATATTTGTTCCGATCTCGATTCCATGAAGTCCTAGCTCGTTCATACAGCGATCCATCTCCCGTATCGCCGTCTTAGCATCCTGCATCGGCACAGTCCCAAGACCAGCAAAGCGGTCTGGGTATTCATTGACCATTTCAGCAATAAAGTCGTTCTGGATCTTCGCCATTGCTTCGGCTTGTTCTGGCGGCGCCCAGTACGAGAATGTTACAGGGATCGGGGATAGCACTTGAATGTCCACCCCTTCACGATCCATGTCATCGATCCGTTTTTTTGGATCCCATACTTGGTCCGTTACATCTCTAAAGTTCTTGCCACCTACCATAATGGCCGCGCCGCAAGCACATGTCCGGTTTAACACCGGCCACCTTTCTCCACCATATTTTTCGGCAAAGTCAGGAAACGACTCTGGAATGATATGTGTGTGAAAGTCAATTCTTAGCACTTCCATTCCTCCACGTTCTCTGGCATCTGGTAACCGCAATCTTTACACAAGCGGACACGTTCATTGGAATTAAAACTGTGAATTGCTTCTTTTACTTGTTTCTCAATGTCACTCAATTGAACCGTCACGCGATGCATCTCAGAATCACAGCGGTCACAGAACCAAACGAAGTCTTCAAGCTCACCTTGTGCACGTTTACGCTCGATCACAAGACCATAAGAATTAGCCACACGATGCGGCGAATGAGGAACCATCGCCGGCAGCATGAACACGTCTCCTTCTTTTACTTCAACTACTTCACGCTTGCCGTGTTTATTAATGATCTCCACATAACAGCTGCCTTTGATCTGATAAAAGAACTCATCAGAAGGATCCACGTGAAAATCACGTCTTTTGTTCGGACCACCTAAGATCATGGCGATAAATTCGGAATCCTGCCAGATCACTTTGTTGTTAACCGGTGGCTTGAGCAAGTCTTTGTTTTCATCGATCCATTTTAATAGGTTAAAAGATTTCAAAGTCGTTGTACTCATTACAATTACCTCCCTTTATTTAGCCAGCTTAGGCTGGTCCTTCACGAGTTCATTTGTTACAGAAAGTGCTTCATCCACCATAGAGAACTTCGCTTTTCTTTTATAACCGTTATAGAAGATGGCTCTCTTACGGATTGGATCTCCCGTATAATAGCGCTCATATTGCACAAGCCGCTGCCCGAAAGCTTCACCGCACAGATCCCATGCAAGCTTGAACAGCTTAACGCGTTCAAGAGAGTCCACACCGTCACGGCCTAAATAGTACTTATCAATCTCACTTCGGATTTCTGGAGCGTTAAAGTCATTCCCAGTCGGTGACATAAGCAACCCACCAGCACCGATGATTTGAATGACCTCGATCGCTCTTGGATACATTTTAGGAAGCATACCTCTTATTGTTTCAAGTGCCGCTGCATTTGGCATCACTTCACCAGATGTTGTTGTTTCATACTCATACTCTGCTACTCGCAATAAAGAGCGGATCACTTCCACGTTCTGCACAAGTTCACCTAAGTCGTTTTGTACATTCAAGTACCCATCTACACCAATTGAGTCTGCTAGCTTACAAGCGACTTCTGTTGCAAATGCTAGTTTCACATATCCTCTTACACCTGACTGATGAGCAGGCTGCTGAGCAATGCCTGTCTTCGGATACAAAAGGTTCGCTGCTTCCACATTGTTATAAAGAAACACGCGATCCCAAGGCACAAGTACGTCATTAAAGACGAGCAATGCATCCATCTCTTCAAATCTTGAAGCAAGTGGATGATCAAACTGTGATCGCTTGCCGTCCTGCATCGGTTCACGGCATATGAGCTTAAGTCCTGGCGTATCCACAGGCACTGCAAATGCAAGAGCATAACGCTCGTCTCCTGGTGCAAAGCCCGGGAACGAGTAGATGATGACTTCATCTGTAATGGGTGCTAATGTAGCGAGCATTTTTGCTCCCCTAACGATCAAACCATCAGGCGTTTCTTCAACAGCGCCTAGATGTGTAAACATATCTTTTTGTCCATGAGAATTCTTGCTTCGGTCATTTTGAGGATTGATGATCGCGTGTGTTAAAAACAGATCATTGTCTCTTATGTAGTTAAAGTAGTTTTTTATATTTACAGACCATTCCGGATTGTATTGATCGAGGAACCAGCCATTGTGTGCCATACCGGTTACAACGACGTTCAGGAAGTCGGGAGTTCGGCCCATGAGCCCAAAAGTAGATTTTGCGTAGATTTCAAACAACTGGCTTCTTGCCATCAATTCTTCATAGGTTGTCGGATGTAAAAATGCGTTGTTGACTCGCTCACCCGTCTCATTGCAAATATGTGTAATGGAATCTTGATATTGTGGATCGTGCTGCATGTCGTACAGTTTAGCGATCTCTAGAATTGGTTGCTTAAAAACAGGTTCGTTCACAACATCTGTTACTCTCCTGCCCTCTAACCAAATTTCTGGTGAACGAGATTTCAATGCTTGAATATATTGAGCACCAGTTCTAATTCCCATTCCATATGCCTCCTCTATGAATCATGTATTAATTTGTTTCAACTATATAAGAAAGCGCTTTCAATTCTCAATGCTGTAATTTCACATTATGAAATTATCAAAAAGTTTAATAGGTCATTTAATAAAAAGTTGCTCTTGAAAGTGGTTGATTTCCGTGTCAGGCGCTCCCTTTCCGCGGGGCGACCGGTGAGCCCCTTGCCGCTTTGCGCCCTTAAGGGTCTCACCTGACCGCTCGTCCCGCAGGAGTCTCGCACCTTTCACTCCAATCAACTTATCAGGAAGAAAATTACAAAATGACTTAAATGCAACAATCTTTTAGAAAAGAGCTATTTAAAAATAAAGCCAGCATGCGAAAGAGGCTCTATTTACTTTTAAAGACCGATCATTCTTGGAATCCAAAGAACCGCATCTTCTAAGTATGTGATTAAAAACAAGATAGCGATTGCAACTGCCAAAAACGGTCCTGATGCTCTAACTAGTTTTTCAAACCGCACTTCAGCAATGGATGATACGATAAATAGCCCAGTTCCAACAGGTGGCGTTAAAAGACCAATCGTTAAGTTGATGCAAATGATTACACCAAAGTGAATCGGATCGATCTCAAATGAAGTCACAAGCGGCATAAAGACGGGAACTAAGATGATTAAAGCGGCAATCCCATCCAGCAGCATTCCGACAAATAATAGCATGACATTGACCAAGAGAAGAAAAACAAATGGATTCTCTGAAATGGATAACATGCTGTCTGCAAAAACTTGCGGAAGCTGTTCAAAAGCAATCAACCAGCCAAAAATATTAGCCATTGCAATTAAGAATGTAACCGTAGCTGTGCTGACTACAGTGTTGATCAAGATTTGAGGAATCGACGTCCATCTAAGTTCTCGATAAAAGAAAACGCCTATTAAGAAGGCGATTACGCAAGCTACCGCCGCAGACTCAGTTGCCGTAAATGCACCAGAAAGGATACCAAAAATAATAACGAACGGTACTAAAAGCGCGGGCAGAACCTTAACTGTGCTTTCCCACATTTCTTTTCCAGTTGCTCTTTTACTTTTAGGAAACTTATATTTATATCCCATATATGCGA
The DNA here is from genome assembly GCF_048083785.1 of Fictibacillus tiangongensis. GTDB lineage: Bacteria > Bacillota > Bacilli > Bacillales > Fictibacillaceae > Fictibacillus. Next base: position 962,901 of record NZ_CP182294.1, on the reverse strand, counting down.
TCACACTGATAAATCCGACTCCGTAGATTACCCCTGAAACAATCCCTGCCATAAAAAGTCCGCCGATAGATGTTCCAGACAGCGTCCCGTAAATGATAAAGATCATACTTGGTGGAATAATGGGTGCAATGATAGATGAAGCAAGTGTTAGGGATGATGAAAATTCACTAGAGTATCCTTCCTTCTCCATCTCAGGAACCATGATTTTACTCATCATGGCAGCTTGTGCGTTTGCAGAACCTAAGATAGAGGCTAAGAACATGTTGGCAACGACCGTTACATAAGCAAGTCCGCCACGAACATGACCAACGAAAACTTTTGCGAATTTCACAAGACGAGTTGTAATTCCCCCTCCGTTCATCAGTTCTCCGGCAAGCATGAACAACGGAATTGCAAGTAATCCAAAATTATCAAGACCCGAATATAGTCTCATTGGTGTTGAATCTAATAAAACTGTGTTCCCATTCAGGAAAAAATAAACGACGGTAATCATGCCTAAAACAAGTGATATCGGAATTCCCATTAATAAGAATAAAATAAAAATCCCAATGATAAGAGCAGTTATCATAGCTCTGCCCCCTTTGTTTTAATAACGTGAACAAATTGAGCCAGTACATGGACGCATGCAAACGTTAAACCGATGGGAACAGCACTGTAAGGAATCCACATTGGAAGCAAAATTGCTGTGGATTTTTGAAAAGCCACCCCGTCTGACATGATCCAGGTGTACGTGTACGACAGAATCAAAACTAAAAAAATCATGATGAATATCTGACTGAACACCGCTATCCACATTTTTATCTTTCGAGGGCAATAATCAAGTAATAGCGTCACAGCAGCCTGAGACTTGTACTTAAGCCCCAGACTGCCTCCAATAAAACTAATCCAAATCAATAGAAATACAGCAACTTCACCCGACCAAGATAATGGTGCGTTCAAGAAGTAGCGAAATGCCACTGAAACGGCAACGATCACTGCTAATGCAAACATGAGAATCGCAGCAAGAAATTTTTCCACCTGACAAATTCCGTTACTAAGACTCTGTATAAAGCCTCTTCCCCCATTAATCGGAGGATTTATACTTTCATTGATATTCCTGTCGTAATTAATCTTCATATTAACCACACCAATCTCTCAATCTACTTTCTTACTGAATCAATAAATTCTTGAATAAGAGGGTCAGTCGGTCCGTATTTTTTATCAAATTCTTCTATATAAGGCTTGAATAGTTCTGGATCAATATCATAGATTTTCATTCCATTATCTGCTAATTCTTTCTTAAACTCTTCTTCTTGACCAGAACGGGTTTCAACCGCATAATCTGCTGCAGCTTCTAAAGATTCACGCACAATCTTCTGGTCTTCTTCAGACATGCCTTCAAACGTTTTTTTGTTAACCATGGCTACTGCCGGCCATACCATATGATTTGTAACAGCTCCATATTTCGCAACTTCATAGTACTTGTTCGTAATCGCTGCATCCAGGTCCATGTCCATTCCGTCGATTACTCCTGTCTGTACAGCTGAGTAAACCTCCGGAAGAGGCAGTCCTTCTGTTGATGCACCAGTGGATTTGTAAAAGTCCTGCATTGGCGGACTTGGTGTTACACGAAGCTTTAGCCCCTTCATATCTTCAGGTTTTTGAACGTCCTTATCTTTAAACAACATGACGCGCTGACCAGCAAACAAATAATCCAACCCTGTGATTCCTTGCTCATCTAGTGTTGCTAAGATCTTTTTTGCAGGTTCAGACTGTCTCGCCTTATGTGCTGCTTCCAGATCTTCAAAAGCATATGGAGCAAACCACGCAGCGAAAGATGGTGAACGGGAGCTTGTGTAAGCAGCTGTTATAAAACCAAAGTCAACAGAACCTGATTCGATTTGCTGCATCATGTCCGCTTCACTTCCAAGCTGAGAGGATGGATAGATCTCAAGTTCAATCCTTCCATCTGAACGTTTAGATAGCTCTTCTTTAAATTTTTCTGCAGCTTTATGCCACATGTGTGAAGGCGGTGTGATATGCGCTAGTTTGAACTTGTATGTCTTTCCATCAGAAGATGCATCCCCTGAACTTGCGGAATTCTTCGCTCCGCTGCTGCAGGATGTTAAAAGAAATAATGCCAACAAAACAGTCATTACAATCCTTAACTTTTTCATCCCTATCAACTCCCTATTATTTATGTAAGCGCTATCATAAAACACTAATATAACCGAGTTCTTTTGAAATTGACTCCGCTGTTTTTACAACATGATGAATCATAGAAGGGGTATCTTGCCCGAGCATATACGATACTGGTCCAACCATATTAAGAGCAGCTATGATTTGTCCGGTATACGATTTGATCGGAGCGGCAATTCCATACAACCCCATCTCGTTTTCGTTGTTGCTGATTGCATAACCATTTGTTCGAATAACATCAAGCTCATACTTTAATTTCTCAACACATGTAATGGTATTAGGAGCGCGGCGAAGCAATCCCCTTGATATGGTCGGCTTAATCATGGAGGGGTTAAAAGCTAGCAATACTTTTCCTGTGCTTGTACAATATGCAGGTTTTGTATCGCCTATAAAAGTGGGGACAGCTACTGAATTTGAAGAAGCTACTCTTAGAACGAAGCGCACTTCACCACGATCTAGCATTCCAATATGTACGGTTGTGTTAAACCTTCTGACAAGACCTTCGCACAATGGCAGTGCTTCCGTGTTGATGTCTTGCTGATACATGACGTGATTGCTCCATTCTAGCAATTTCCATCCTAATCTATATTTTTTTTGACTGTCTTGAATCAGTATGCCTTCTGAGCAAAGTGTACGAACTAAGTGATGAACCGTGCTCGCATTCATGTTAAGTTTTTCAGCAATCTGCAAGTTTCCTAGTGCTGGTTCATCTTTGGTGAAGCAGTTTAATATCCTTGAAATTTTTTGAACAGATGAGATCACCAATTCTCCCCCTCAACGGATACGATTTAGTTGAAGTCAGCTTAGCTACCACCCCTTTCAATATGCGTTCATCGTATTGAAAAAGACAGACTTGTACAATCTCTAAATTTCACAATATGAAATTACATAAAATATATTTAGAATAGTCAGAAATTTTTAAAGGATAGTATTCATTCATAAAGAAGAAGTAAAGACTGGAGGTTTATGATAGTTTTCGTGGTCTCGTGTCGATTTACCTACCTATTTTCATAATTTAATGAAAAAATTGTAAACTGCATATGGCATTTCGTCTATATTTCCATTACTATATGTAGTATAAATACTTTTATATAACAAACGTTGGCTTATTCATATTTTATTCTTTCCATGATTTTAATGTTGAAAGAGGTGCGAGCTGTGGACATAACAGAAAGTCTAATCACATATATGGATGATAACTTGCCTACTTACTTACATGATTGGCACCAGAGAATTGTGATCTCAAATCATGATGTACATAAAGAAAAAGTAACAGAGAATGCTTTGCATATGGTTGAGCTAGTTAAACAATCCTTACGACGTAAAATATCTCCTAAAGAAATTATGCACCTCGCCCATGAAGTAGCTGTTCAGCGGTTAGAAGCTAAGATTAATATTGGTGAATTCGTGTACAATGTGAACCTAGGACGAAGTGAGATCGTGCGTTTCGTAACGGGCTCTGGTATTTCCATCGAACAGTTGCAGCCTGTGATTGAAACGATCAATTCTCTTTTCGATGAGTTTTTATATCATGCCGTTAAGAAGTATACGGAGCTGAAGGATATTGAGATTGAGGAAAAAACAGTATTCATCGACCAAAGTCACAAAGAACGGTTAACCATTTTAGGACAGATGTCATCTAGTTTTGTACATGAGTTCAGAAATCCTTTGACAGCAGTAATGGGTTTCGTAAAACTCATGCAGCAAGAGAATCCAAACATGAAATACATTGATATCATCAGTCATGAATTAACACAATTAAACTTTCGTATCTCTCAATTTCTTCATGCCTCAAGAAAAGGGGTTCAAGAACGGGAAGCGGAGGATTTTGCTTTAGAAGATTTATTCACAGATATTCTAGATTTCATGTATCCAAGTTTAGTGGATGCAGACGTTACGGTCATTCCGCGTATCGATCCTACGATTACACTGCGGGCACACAAGGACGAGTTGAAACAAGTACTGCTTAATCTCATCATGAACTCGATTGATGCACTGCGCCAGATGAGACAGAATCGCCGAATCATGATTTTTAGCAAGATTGAAGGTAATGATAACGTACATATTACTATTTCTAATAACGGCCCAGCTATTCCCCCCGAAACAATCAGTACGATCTTCGAGCCATTCTTTACAACAAAAGAATTAGGCACGGGTATAGGCCTTTTCGTGTGCAAGAAAATTATTGATAAGCATAACGGGTCCATCAGCTGTTCATCAGATGATAGCATCACGACCTTCACCATCGTACTTCCCCTTCAGAGTACTGCTGTAACGACTGAGGAAGAAAACTCACAAATAGAAATATAGAAAGGAACTTGGAAACCCAAGTTCCTTATTTAAATTCTTGCTACTAAGGCTTAAGAACAACCTTTATACATTCATCTTCGTGATCGTTAAACGTTTTATATGCCTCACCCGCATTTTCTAATGGTACTCTGTGTGTAATAATTTCTGTGGGATCAAACTCATTGTTCATGATCTTATCAAAGAGCATTGGCATGTAATGAATCACGGGTGCTTGTCCCATCTTCAATGTAACATTTCTCTCAAATATATTTCCAAGCGGGAACATGTTGTACATGGAACCATATACACCTGTAAGCTGAATGGTTCCAAACTTACGAACCGCGTTGAGTCCTATCTCAAACGCACTCAACGTGCCACCTTGTAGTTTCAGTTTCTGTTCCACTTTTTCAATGACTGATTTCTTGCCATCCATACCTACACAATCAATGACAACATCCGCACCTCCACCTGTAATTTCTTTTATGTGAGCACCCATGTTATCAAAATCATCAAAGTTATACACTTCAGATTTGTTTTTCATCGCTGCATGATTTAAACGATACGGAATATTATCAATGGCTATTACGCGCTTAGCACCTTTCATCCAAGCAAACTTTTGTGCCATTAACCCTACCGGACCACATCCCAGAACAGCTACGGTATCTCCTTCTTTCATACCTGAGTTCTCAACGCTCCAATAGGCGGTCGGCAAGACATCCGACATAAATAAAAGAGATTCATCCTCCAGTTCGCAATGTTCAGGAATAACAAAGGGCATAAAGTTTCCATAGGGTACTCTCAGTAGTTCAGCTTGGCCACCTGGATAGTTTCCATATCTTTCGGTGAAACCAAAATACGCTCCTGTATCAACTGCTTGATTTCCGTTTGAGAGATCACACTGACTCTCCATCTCGTGATTACAATAAAAACAATGTCCACAAGAGATATTAAAAGGAAGCACTACACGATCACCCTTTTTTACTCTCGTTACATCCTGTCCAACATCTTCAACGATTCCCATCGGTTCATGTCCGATCACGTAATCTTTTGCTGCAGGTAATGCCCCTTGATAGATATGCAGATCTGAACCACATATAGCTGTTGAAGTAATACGGACGATAATATCATCTTTTTTCTGAATGATAGGATCTTCAACATTTTTAACCTGAATATCTTTCGTACCTTGAAAAGTCACTGCTCTCATTACATAGCCTCCTAGGTTAAAGATAGTACTCTTTACCCTCCAGGATTAAAAATATGTCTAAAATAGACAGTTTATAGCTTTGTACCTACAAAGATTGTCCTTTAGAAAGCTCTTGTATAAAAAATTGTCGCTGTAGAATATTGTGCAAGATGATTCCCAAGCGGGAGGCGCGCAGCTTGCACTCCAATCATTAATAAAGAAGTGTGTTAAGCAGTTGATATATGTTTTACGGTACGTGTTTTTATATTTATTACGCGTTCACCGGTAAATGAGCTTTGACCACCTGAGAAGTGCTGAGGACCACCTATGATGCCTGACTTTTCGCCTGTGATCATGTGTTTTTCACCTGATTGTGTGTAAATTTCACCGATAAGCCACTGAACACATTACTTTTATGACTCAAATGGACAAAAATACTAATCGTTCAACCCCAGCAACAGATAATTATTTGCTAAATCCCTCGAGCGTTCAGGAAATAACAAAAAAAGTCTTTGCCCTCCGGCAAAGACTACTTGTTAACGATTTAATGCATCTCTTCTCGATATAACGGCATCGAACAGCAGCGGAACGAACCACCTGATTTTATGATTTCAGAGATATCGACTTCTAGAACTTCGTATCCTCTTTCACGAAGTGCAGCATTAACATTTTTATTTACAGGAAGGCTCAAAACTTTTTTATTTCCAATGGATAAAACGTTCGTACCCATCGTGAATTGTTCTTCTTTCTCCACTTCAATTACATTAAATTTTGAGGCTAAATACTGATAGTCTTTCTCCTCAAATGCATGTTTATAGATTAAAGCATCTTTTTCAGACAAAATGTTAAAAACACAATCTAGATGCAGATAAATAGGATCAAATGGGACGGCAATGACTTTCATATGAGGAAGCTGTGATTGAAGTTCTTGAATGGTCTCCTCAGACGTTCTGCCACTCACCCCGATATAAACGGTATCGCCATGCACGATTACATCTCCGCCTTCAATACGGTCCCCCTCGATCAAAGAAAGATTAATCTGATGTTCTAATAACCAGTTTCGTAATACTTTCTCTTCTCCATCGCGAATATTGCTTCCCATGCGTGATACGAATACCGTTTCACCGATTGTAAATCCAATATCACGCGTGAAAACTTGTTCAGGGAACTTCTCTATCGCGGGAAGTTTATAAACGTCTACACCGTTTGCTTTCATCGTATCCACGAAGTGCTGATGCTGTTTCATCGCTCGTTTCATGTTGATGTTGTCTTTTGCAAAATGGCGCTGTGTTTCGTTGATTATTTCATCGATCTTCATATATCTTGGTTCACACACAATTACTTTCTTTAATGTGCCATATTCACTATCACAGTTCACGTGTTTGTATTCTCCTTTTATTACGGTAGCCATCTATAATCCTCCATACGCTCATAAGGTATTTATAAGGCTCTTCCCTAAATCAATAGTCCCGTAAACGTTTTTTGCATCTTTCATTAGTTTATTTATATTTTTTCCAAAAATAGCTGAAAGTTAACTTCTTTTTAAAATATTTAATAATATGTAAAAAACAGCTGACTCTAAGGTACTTCTCAGAGTACCTTCTTAGGTCAGCTGTTTTTAGAATTGTACCACTCGTCATGAAGAGTACAGTTCATGTTTTTTTATATATTCATAACAAGCATCAGGCAGCAGATACCTTGGTTCGCCACCCTTAGAAAATTCATCACGTATGTAGGTGCTGCTGATTTCCATAGACAGTCCTTTATCGATCAGATGAAATTTTGTGCCATCATCATGATTTCTTAGGATGGGTGAACGAGAGATCGTTTTGACCATATTGATTTCAACCCTTGCCATCACAATAAACTTATTGCTCGAGATTAACTCTTCGTCATACTTCCACTTGCCATCTGCAATATCAACCAACAGATCTGCTCCCATAATGAAGTACACCTCATCATCAGGATATTTTTGTTTAAAATGCTCCATCGTGTAATACGTGTATACTTCCCAAGCTTCTTGAAGCATCTCATAATCATCGGCAATAAATGTACGATTATTTGAGATTGCAAGCTGGAGCATCTCCCAGCGATGGGTATCTGAGGTTTTCATCGTTTTATCTTTTCGTTTACTTGAGCATGGAAGGAAGATCACTTTGTCTAGTTTACAGCGGTGTGCAACGGTACTAGCGGTCCATAGATGTACATTCGTTATCGGGTCAAAAGATGAGCCATAGATTCCAATCTTACCCATTGTGAGATTCTCCCTCTTCAATTAATGACAGTACTTTAGTTTGCACGTCTTGAATATTCTTCATCTTGTTGTCCCAGCATGCTTGACTCAGATCAACTGGATACTCCTCGGGATGCATCGTGCGTTTGTATTCGTCCCATAACACTTCAAGATTTTCTTTTGCAAAGATCTGTATCTCTTTTAGAGGAGGAGTTTCATAGACAACGTTACCTTCTACAAAAATATCTTGATGAAGTTCTTTGGCTTTAAAGTTCGTTACAAATTTACTAATAAATGTATGAACAGGGTGAAACATTTTAAGTCTAGACTCTTCTTCGGGCTTTTCATTGTCCAGCGCAATGTAGTCGCCTTCAGATTTATTATTCTGTGTATTCATGATTCGATAAACTTTTTTCAAGCCAGGAGTCGTCACTTTTTCAGGATTTCCGCTGATTTTAATCGTGTCTACCATCTTTCCTTGTTCGTCCTCAATAGAGACGAGTTTGTAGACCGCTCCTAGAGCTGGCTGATCATAAGCGGTGATCAGTTTTGTACCGATTCCCCACGAATCGATCTTCGCACCTTGCGCTTTTAGATTGATGATCGTATTCTCATCTAAATCATTTGAAGCAATAATCTTTGTATCTGTGAATCCTGCCTCGTCAAGCATCTTTCTCGCTTCTTTTGATAGGTAAGCGAGGTCTCCACTATCTAAACGAATTCCCTGAAAGTTGATCTTGTTTCCTAGTTCTTTAGCGACCTTAATCGCTGTAGGCACTCCAGAGCGCAAAGTATCATACGTATCGACTAGGAACACACAGTCTTTGTGACGTTGGGCATATTTATGAAATGCCGTATATTCATCACGATATGTTTGGACGAGTGCATGAGCATGTGTACCTGCGACTGGTATGCCAAATCGTTTTCCTGCTCTTACATTTGACGTCGCTTCAAAACCACCAATAAACGCGGCTCTCGTTCCCCATATTGCCGCATCCATCTCTTGTGCTCTGCGTGTTCCAAACTCCATCACTCGTTCTTCTCCAACCACTTGTTTAATGCGAGATGCTTTGGTGGCGATAAGTGTTTGATAGTTTACGATATTTAAAATAGCTGTTTCAATAAGCTGAGCTTCTGCTAATGGTGCTTCTATTCGTATGAGCGGTTCGTTTGCAAAAACCAGTTCTCCCTCCACCATAGAGCGGACAGTACCCGTAAATTTTACTTGCTCCAGATACTCCAAATAATCTTCTCCGTAGCCTAGTTCTTCTCGAAGGAAATCGATATCGCTTGTTGTAAACCTAAAGTTCTTCAGATAATCTATGATTCTCTCTAATCCTGCAAATACAGCGTACCCGTTCCCGAATGGAAGTTTACGAAAGAAGACTTCAAATACTGCCTTTTTATTATGAATATTGTCCTCCCAATATGTTTCTGCCATATTGATCTGGTAAAGATCTGTGTGCAGCGTTAAACTATCATCAGCATATTTATTGTTCATTTTCATTACCTCCAAGAGAATGATTTAGATAACTTTTGCGTTCAAACAGCTCTTAAAATGTCCTAATGCCCACTCATGCCCCGCTTGGTTAAAGCTCGCTACTGCTTTTTCATGAACAACGATCTTAAGTCCGGCATTGTAAGCATCAACAGCTGTATGAAGGCAGCAGATGTCTGTGCACACTCCTACGATGTGAACCTCTGTAATACCACGTTCGCGAAGCTTCATTAATAAATCTGTACCTGCGAAGGCACTGTATCTGGTCTTATCCATCCAATAAACATTTGATTTCGTTTTATGTGTTTCATATACTTTTTGAAGATTTCCATAAAGCTCTCGACCTGGTGTACCTTCAATGTTGTGTGGAGGAAAAAGCTCGTTTTCTGGATGAAACTTATCATCGGTATGATGCTGATCTATGGCAAATACAACAAAATCACCGTCATTAATAAATTGTTCTGTAATAGAAGTAATCTCATTTTCAACATCCTGACCTGGTTTCCCACAAGTTAGTGCACCTTCATCAGCCACAAAATCAAATGTGTAGTCAATATTGATCAACGCTTTTTTCATAATAATTGCCTCCTAATTTTGTTTGGTTAACTATTAACAATTCGTTAATTATAATCCGTAAAAAAATATGGTTAGTAACGTGCTGTATAGATAGGCTTTAAAACATCCATCTCAATGAATGTATAAAGTTTTGTTGCTCTCTTCGACGTTCTTGTTGTTGTTTTTCCTTGTACTTCTTGAATAAAAGGAAGAGATTTTATCTTTCTTGAAAATGATTGATCACTTAAAATCGCAGGATCATTCGTTACAGTTTTTAAAACAGCCTGAAGTTCAGAATACGTAAAGTATTCAGGCAAGAAATTCTTAGCTACAGTTGTTTGCAACAGATCGTTTGTGATCACTCGGATCGCATCTGCAATGATTTGTTGATGATCGAAAGCTAACTCCAGATCCATTACATCTTTTATAGAGAATAATTCAATATCAGCTGCATCATCTTGTGCTTTTCTTAGCGTTAGATACGTATCAGGAACAATCGCATAATGAGCGTTCGAGATGATCCAACCTCTAGGATCGCGGCCAGGTTTGTCGTAAACACCAAATTGTTTAATATGGATGCCAGAGATATTCGTCTCTTCTTCTAACTCTCGTTTAGCTGCTTGAAAGCCGGTTTCATCGTCTTGAACAAAACCTCCTGGAATCGCCCACCTGTTTGCTTCAATGTTCATATTTCCTTCTGAATCAAGTGCTGCTCTTTTGATCAACATGATCTTAAGATCCATCGTAGGAGGTTTATATGCCTCATTTTTTTCTGCGATTATTGTAAAAACGCAAATATCGGAAGTGTAACCATCAGGCGTTCGATATTTTTTGATGTCGTATTGTTTCAATGCTTGCTTATTAGACAATGGTGCCCCTCCTTTTAATTAACAAAATGTTTATTGTTAATTTATTTATATTCTATTTACCTCATTTTGTCAACGGTTAAACTATATTTTTAAAAAAGGATTTATTTCAGGTTGTATTTTCTTTCCAAGTTGTCACTTGTTATAAGGTATTCAGTGAACGTCCTATAAAAAATAAAAACCACCCGAGAAGAAGAATCCACCCGGATGGCTATTTCTATTGTGTATGCATAACAACTTTTTTATACTTGGAATCAGCCTTTATTTTCCGGCCGGACAAAGCTCAGCTTTTCTTTGTAAGCTGCTAAAAATGGAAGGTCAGGGTAATGCTTCTCCACAAGGGTAAAAACTTCTTGAATCAACAGTTCTAACTCTTTTATACTCTCATGAACATTTTGAATGAGAATACGGGATAGCCGCTCATCTAAATGATCTGGCTTTATGGTGAAGATCTCGCTGTATTTGTGCATCCATTTAAAGGACGGATGATGAATGTACAATTTATTCATACCGAATAATGTTCCGAGAAGTTTCTTCTGTACACCCACCATCAGATCGTATAACATGATCCACTCGTTCCTATCCAACAGAGCATAGCGGTTATTCCACCTGCTCCATAATGCTAGATTTTCTTCAATCATGTTTTGAGCTAATTGATCTGGATACACTTCCACTTCTTTTTTTAGTTCACTAATCACGTGATCACCGTACAAACTTACTCCATAAAATACAGATGAAGCCATGCATTGTTTGCCGTAATCCACTTCATGATCTATTACTACTTCTTTTATCCACGTATGTGCTGTAGATGTTAAGAAGCTGCTGATCTCAAGCTTAACATTCTGAGGCGTTAAATAGCTCTCTGCCCATTCTTCCTCTTCATATGGATGAAACTCGATGATTGATCCATCTACCGCGTGAATAGGAAACATTCGATCTGCATCAGTTGGAGGTTCCGACCAAAAAATATTCAGTTCAATATCTGAGTGCTTGTCTTCCCAGCCTCTTGAAACAGACCCTGCCAACAATACAGCCTGCACTTTTTTATTTTCTTTATAAACAGCTGCCATTTTCCTAGCCATATCTTTTAGATTCACTTTTTAATTCTCCCGCTTTCATCTAATTTAACTTGTTCTTTAAAGTCTACTAACATATGTAAAATATTGATAGTATTAGATTATCATATATTTAACATCGTTTATTAGGAGTAGCTATGCAAACTATAAAGAAGTACACAATCTCTCAAGAAACATTGGAAAAGTGGAGTGGAATTTTTGTGCCCGATTGTGATTTTTTCTATTTTAGGAGTAAACCAGACCATTTTCCTTCTCATAAAATAACAGAAATGAATCAAACTGTGTTTACACTCGACGTTCGAACCTCTTTTCTTACATGGTCTATTAACAATAAAGCTGAATATGTATGCGTGATGTTCAATGAAGAGTTTCAAGCTCTATCTACGTTAGAAAAGGAAATGATAATAACAGAACAAAAAGCACTAAACAGAGGTCTTGTTTTTACAGAGGACGAATTAAAAGGTCTAATGAAGAATGTAAATTTGCCAGACACCGATAACCAACTGGAAATCTTAAAACAAGGTGCTTCTTTTCAAGACATTGTAATTCTTCAAAAGTGCAACTGGAATCAAGTATCAAAGAACGTTCAACATACTATCTTGATGAACTACGCAGATGAGTGGATTGAGGAATATGCTTTAGAACCAGAAATACGTGAAAGCTATCAAACTCGATACCCAGAATTATACCCGTACATGGACACTTTTTCAGAAGAGAACGGTCCTAACTGTCTTGCGGCTGTCGCTTCAGCAATTCGTTCTTCAACCGATGATATAAAGTGCTGGATGCAAGTTGAACCCTTTCTCCAACTGTTAGATGAAAACCACTACCATCACATTGAGACTTCTTCTGTTCAAGCCAAAGATGTATGGATATGGTTCAATGAGCAAGATCAAGTTGTACATGCTGCTTATCTTTTAAGTGAAGAACATGCCTTTAACAAACATGGCCAAACGATGTTTAACCCGTGGCAAGTAATTAGAATTAACGAACTCAAAAAAGCGTGGGCTAACTTTACATGTAAAATCTATCGAAGAGTCTAATTTAAGAACGGTGTGATGAGATGTTAAAAACAAGTAGAATTCAATTTCGAGAGATGGTTCCTGAAGATTGGAAAGCGATTCACCGATATGCCTCACAAGAGATTGTTTCTCAGTTCCAGCCTTGGGGACCGAATCATGAAAAAGAATCTATAACCTATGTGAATGAAGTAATTAATGATGCAAACAGAAATCCTCGTGAACGGTATGCTTTTGCGATCGTTGAAAAGCAATCAAACTTGTTGATCGGAGCAGGAGAATTACAGATCACCTCTTTTTCAAATCGTGTTGGTGAGATCGGTTATGTGCTTCATCCGGATTATTGGGGAAAAGGCTTTGCGACGGAAGCAGGGGAGCTTTTGCTCAAGTTGGGTTTTGAAGATCTGCAGCTTCATCGCATTTTTGCAACTTGTGACCCTAGAAATAAAGCTTCAGAAAAGGTTTTGAAAAAACTAGACATGACGTTAGAAGGCATCATACGTGAATCCATCCTGCTTAAAGACAGATGGCGTGACTCTATGTTATTTAGTTTGCTAGAGCACGAATGGACAGATAAAAAAGGACTCAAATAAGAGTCCTTTTTTATGTTTTATTTATGATGAAACGGACATTTTCCCGCTATCGGTTCAACGTCGTCTCCAATAAAGTACTGTTTCCATTCACGGTGTTCCGGGTCCCCATAATGACTGATGTTCGGGTGCTTCGGAAGATTATCCCACTTCTCTACTCGCTCGCGAACTTTTTCCCGAGACATCGCTCCGCCAGGTGAAGTTCCCTCTAAGCCCTCAAAAATGCGGCGAGGCTGGAATCCAAGGACTAAACTGTTACCAAGATCTCTTGTTTTTCTTTGTTTGTATGCAGGTGCGTTCCCGAATACAAAATAAGGCTCATTATCAAATGAAAAAGCGAACAAGTGGTGGTCCGGGTCTTTCGGTATATGTTCTGGCCAAGGTTGATTATCTGTTTCGTGCAATGACTGAAGCATCTTCCAAAAATAATCACGGTAATACGGAATGTCTTTTTCTTCTTTCTCCGGCTCAACAAACACAAATAATCCGTGACGAATCAATTTAGGTGCATCAAAAAGTTTGTTAAATTCTCGAATTGCCTCAGGCAGGTTCGACCAGTCATCATGCGTCACATACGCATATCGCAATTCTCCCTTATTCTCAGCAGCCATTCCAAAATAACAAGGAAACGTTTTGTTCGTCACTGTCTCATGGAAAGTCTTATATTCCTCGATCACCCACGCTGGCACTATTTCTGAATTCGTCATATCTTCTTTTTTCAGCAAACACAATTGTTTCGTCTCCACTTAACCACTCCTCTAATCTGTTAATGAGGAATTTCCCTTAAGCTAGTTTGTTAAAACATGATTATTACTTCTTCTTTTTTCCAGTTCTTTTTCTAGTGACTGTTGATGACGAGCCAGCCAAACCATTTCTTGTTGAAATCTTTTTGGAGGCTCTCCTTCATGTGGATTAATATCGATCCACCACGTACTTTCCATGTACCAAACCAATCTTAAAGATACCACTAATCTTTCAACTGATAATTCATTTGTATTATTGTACCCTTTAAGAAATGCCTGGACAGCTTTACGATTTAGAATATTATTTTGCAGACACGTTGAGATGATCAGTCTCCCGATATCCAATTCTATATAGTCATAGTTCATTCGATCAAAATCGAGAATCGCCGACAAATGAACTTCGGAAAAGAGCAAGTTATCCACCCAAAGGTCGCGATGACACCAGCCAGGAGTGAGATAATTAAAATGATCTTGATCTAACGCTAAGGTTGCAGTCTTTTGCAGCTCCATTAAAGAACGTATACGGTCTAATCCTTGTTCATCACACTTATGTATTCCATTTTGCCAATACTCCACACGTTCTTCTATAGAAGGAATTTTAAATATCGTTTCTGATTTACATGATAACGTTCCATCATTCAATAAAGTGTGAAGCTTTCCAACTTCCTCACCAAGAGATTGCATCTGTGTACTCGAAAGATTACCTGGTGAGACTAAGCTTCCTTCCATAAAGCGCATTACAGTAAAACGTTCACCTTCTGTTGACTTCTGTAAAATATCACCTTTATATGACATAATTTCAGGACAAGCTATCCCTTGTGAGAACAATCTATTTTGTGTATGAAGAGCAGATTGGATCGTTTGAAGCTCGTATCTTTTCATTCGCTCTTTATTGTATTGTTTTATTAGAAAAACACCTTGATTCGTTTCTATCTTCCATTTTTGATTCAGCCACCCTCGATTGATCGGTGTACATTTATCCACTTTAAAACCAAACCGGGTTTCTGCCTCTTCTTTTAAATGAGTCCAAAGACTTTCATTCGGTATCTCTGTCTCCAATCACTTCACTTCTTTCTAACTGTTACTTGAGTTCTTGCCATTTTGTCCAAAGCGTTTCATCTCTTTTTATGTAATTTCCGGCATCTCGGTCCATGTATCCGTTCACTATAAATTCTCTGCGAATGGTACAAAAATCTTCATGATACGTCTTTATAAATTCATTGATCTCTCGTTCCGTATAGGACTGATTATCATTCAACTGCTGAACTAAATATTCTAACACGACTAATTTCTTCTTCTTTTGTGAAGGGATGTTCTTTAAGCGTCCGTCTTTGTTTAAAAATGCGTTCAATACACTTTTTTGATAACTATCTAGACCAGTTGTCATGATGGTTGTTCCTTTCTTTACAGAAATTGATCGTCCATTTTTCGATGTCTTTAAAGCCTAATCTTTTATAGATACGACCAGCTTCTAGGTTGTCATAAAATAATGACAGTGTCTTATTCTCTTGAAAAAGGTTATACATCAAGTGTTCTATACAGATGCTTGCCAATCCTTTTCCCTTTTTTGCGGGCAGGGTACAGACACCTGATACCATAGCCGCTACAGATGTCTCACAAACGGTAGATGCTGATGAAATTAATCTGTTATCTTCTTCAATCACGAATATCCTAGACCAACCATTATTCATCTGATCAATAAAAGATTCCAGATTATACTCTCTCTTAAATTCTGGAACTTCTTGATAAAAAGAGATGAGCTGAGGAATTTCTTCTTTGCTTAAACATCTGACAGAAGCAGAACGGTTAAGATCTGGCTTGGGATCACATTTAGCATAATAATAACATTCGCGTTTATCGTACCCTTCTGTAATGAATGGTTCTATCTCTTTCGTTAAGCGCTCAATGCCATTGACTTCTTTTTCATTCGTATCTGTATTGATGATGTCTGCAAACTTCTGTATATTACATTCTGTTTCCCAATACGGTGTATATTTGTTTTTGAATTTACAGAGCACAGCGATTAAATCACCTTTGGAATCGAACTGACCCCAAAGCGTCTGGATATCAGCTTCGTACCCATATGATTCTATTCCCCACAACGTAAACAGGTTCTCAGCCGGCTTTTTGCTCAGAAGTTTCATTACGTTCTCATGATCACTTTGATTTAATTTTCTCATATGTTTGTATCCTCAACTTATAGAGATTGTGATTGCCTTCTTCGTTCGAAACCTAAATAACGTGTGCCTTGAAAAGTGAGTGTTCCTTTATCATCTTCAACTAACGTACCGTATTCTTGTGCCTTAACGTGAAACTCCATTCGGTCCCCGCTCTCTACTTCAAACGTGACATAGTACCATGTTGAAGCAGACGTATCATTAGAACCACCGCTTACCTCACTTCTTTTCGTAACCACTTCTGCCGCGACGGACAGTACAGGCTGTTTATTATTGCTGTTCCACTGACTGATTCCTTTCACGATAACAATTACAAAAATACATATAACGATTACAAAGACAGCACCAATAAAAATGGGCACGATATCAAACATCAGATCTCCGCTGCCGCCAAATCCTGGTTCTTCAAAACCCTCCATAACTTCATCCCTCCTACCTACTTACCATAATATTACATACGATCGCGAAAAAATAGAAGTTTCAGATTTATCGCCGTTCTTTTACGGTACGTGTTTTTATTTCTGTTACACGTTCACCGTTAAATGCTCTCTTTCCACCTTAAATAACGGCGCGACCACCGGTAACATGGTAATAACCACCTGAAAGCTAACTCTTTCCACCGATAAATCGTCTCTCACCACCCCACACACAAAAAAAGGACATCCTTTTCACCAAGGAAGTCCTCATTTTTCCATTATTAAACACTTATCTCTTTGTTTTTGCGAATCTCATAAAGTGCGTTTCTTACTTTTCCAAACTCAGAGGCGTGTGGACGGTCATCTCCATCTCCATAACCGTAATCTACCATTCTATTTCGGTTTAGACATAGCTTTGTAAGTTCTGGCTTAAAGAAATCAAACAGTTTGAAACGCTCTTCTAAATGTGAAAATCTTGCTTGATACGCTTCAATACTGTCTACCAAATGTGACCAGAACGCTTTTTCTTCTATTAAATCGTTACGCACCAGTACATTTGACAGATAACGCAGATGACAGATAAATAGTCCCGTGAAAATAAATTGAGTCAATCCTTCAGGTGGTTCACTGCGTAATACAGCGCGCAGCTCTTCTGTTACACCCTCTAACTCTTTGAAAGGCTGATCCGAGATGTTCACGTCATCTACATAATCTTTTACTGCTAATCTCTCAGGCTGGTAATCTTTTAAGATCAGTATCGTGTTCTGACCATGCGGCGAAAAGACTGTTCCATATTGATAAAGGAAATGAAGCAACGGCGGCATCACAACACCGAAGAACTTTTTCATCCATTCGTCAGCACTTAATCCAGACTTTTCGATCAGACTTTGTACATAAGGCTTTCCGTTTCCATCAACATGATGAAGTGCTGCAAGTGTGATCGGTTGTTCGCCATCTTTTAAATACGTGTAGATGCTTTCGCGCCAGATTGTTCCGAGCATCTCTAGGTATTGATATGGTGCTCCCTTCAGCTCGCTATAGTGAGGGTGATCTACATTAATACTCGCTATCTCTCCCGGTAGGACCACTTCACATTCGTCACGTAAAAAATGGTCTCCTTCAAATATTCCTTTGATGTGCTCTGTAACAAGTGGTGCGATCAGTGTTCGTTCTGACGGAAGCCCTCGATACACGAGTGTATTTAAAATACTCATCGGAAGCTTGACGTGAGATTTCAACGGGTTTGTTACATTTACAAACGTTCGAACAGATTGTTGAGGCAAGTAATGATCGGTTCCTTCCTCTAAAGGAACGATCATGCCTGTCGCTAGATCAAGAGGAAAATTTTGAATCAATACGTTATTCCATTGCCATTCATGTACCGGCATAAAATAATAATCTAGCGGTAATTTCCCCTTCTCTCGTAAAATCTCATTAAAGCGTTGAACAAGAACACCATCTAGTTCTCTCATTAAAAGTTTTTCATAATGAAGTTCCTGTACAGATTGAAACTGAGCACGATCGCGATGAACGGCAATCCAGAACAGCTTTGTTTCATTCTGATTCTCAGGAGCGTATTTGTTATAGTCATCGAAACCAAAACCGATACGACCTTTGTTATACGTGATCCATGGATGCCCTGACATCTCTCCCTCTAACTCAGCATAATCAAGATCAACCAATTCATCAGATGTTTTTTTATGATTGTTTAGTAGGTTTGCATCAGCAATAAGCGTATGATTCAGTTCTTTAATAAGGTGACCTGCTGTTTCGGATGACATGCCGATTATCGGCTGAATATCCATTAAGAAACGAATCGCATCTGTTGCAGATTTCCATTCATTACTTTCTAACACCTGGATTGACTCTGGATCTACATCGAAGCTTTCAAATAAACGCTTTTCGGCAGCAAAACGATATTTGCGTTTTTCATTCACTGTAAAAACATATCCCTCGTCTTCTTGCTCTGGGAAAATCATCTCTTCATATATATATTCTGCAAGCATCTTTGCTAACAAATTTTTGTTCACTTTTTCCCATGTATCTTTTTTTAACATGGACTCTGTTTCATTTATATAAAGCATCTTCTTCCTCCTTATGTATGTGCAATTTTCCTTTGTTTCTTTCTCTCGAGTACGTTCCCCATAAGAAAATGAATAAGTGTAGAACGACGAACAAACTAGCATAAGTAAATACGTCTGAAATCGAACGGGTGTTAACGATGGAGGATGCCGCGACTGGGGCTATCAGCAACCCTACATTTTGAATCGCAGAGATCTTGCTATAGTCTCCATGCATATTTCCACTCCACTTAAAGATAAATACGTCTATACTCGCAAGACACCAAGCCGCCCCTATACCGAACATACAGCGGAACAAGATGAGTCCCGCGATACTCGTTTCGATTCCTTGGAGAAACAAACCAACAATGATCATGCTTGCCGCACCAACATAGCCGTAAAATCCTAACCGTTCACTGTATTTTCGGATGAGCGGCAATGTGACGATCGTCATCAGACTCGGTATCAAATACAACGAACTGCTCATCATCGTATGCGTGCTGTACACATTTTCCGTGTATGTTGTAAAAAACGGCCGGATCATATTTACTGCAAGATGAAGGGTTAAAACGATGATTCCAAAAAACAAGAATGGAGTTACTGAGCTACGATGATTTATTTTTTCTAATTCTGGGTCTACTATTTTGTTTTTGCTTACTTTTATTAAGAAATGTACGCTGAAGAATGCCATTAAACATTCAATGATTCCAACAATCCAAAAGATCAATAAAGGATGATCCATTTCTATAACCCATCCAGACAAAATCGTAGCTGTAACGATCGCACCTTGCAATACGGCATGATAGCTGGCTGCTGTTCCTGTTGTAGAATTTCGATTCTCAGAGATTAGAATGGTATACAACAGAAAATAGCTGCTCTTAAAGATCAATAGAAGTACACTCGCTGCTACAAACATTTCAAAGCTTGGTGAGCTTGCCATCAGAAAGCAAGAAATTCCTGTTCCCCATTGTCCGATGATTAATAATGTAGAGCTGTTATTTCTTTTATGGGCGATCAATCCCCAGATGGGAGTAAAGATCACAACGACGAGTCTGCACGTCATAATGTAGAACCCTGTCAGATCCGGATCATTTATGCCATACACCTTTTTAAAAAATTGAGGATAAAAAGGAGATAGCAATACTTCTGTGCATACGAATAGAAAGACACAGCTCAATAAAAAAAGGTTTAACGAACGGTTGCTGGTTTCCATGAAGGTTCCGTTCCAAAATTCTGAAACACATTTTTTGTAGTAACAGGATACATTTCTTTCTCAAATAGCGTATTGATAATAACTGCGTTTCTATGTGCGCCAAGGCCAAGGTCAGGAGCACCTACACCGTGAGTATGAAGCTCGCCATTCTGAATAAAGATATGGTTATTTTGAAGTCCCTTTGTCTCCAGTCGATAATCGCTAGTAATCTGATAGCGGTTTTTAGAATCCCACTGAATCTGGTCCTGCATTTTCATTAAGAAATGCGGAAATGATGAAGCATAGCCTGTACCTAACACGATAAAATCAGATTTTAATTCAAACACTTCTCCTGTTACGTTCTGACGAAGTGTAAGCAAGTGAGTATCTTCACACTTTTCAAGATGAACAAGTTCGGTCATCGCCTGCAGATGGATATCAGGCTTATGTTGTCCAACTGATCTCTCATAAAGAAGATCATAAATATCCGCGATCGTATCCATGCTGATTCCTTTATAGAGAAGGTCTTGCTTTTTCAAAAGTTCATCCTTCTTCGAAGAAGGGAGATTGTAAAAGAAATTCGTATAATCTGGTGAGAAATACTCAAGTCCAAGCTTTGAGTATTCCATTGGGAAAAATCCTTTTGATCGTGTAAACCAGTTTAAAGAATAAGAGTCATTATCCTGATGCTGTGCCAGATCATAGAACACTTCTGCTGCACTCTGACCAGAACCGACAACTGTCACTGAATTTGTGTTAAGAATCTCTTCTTTTCGATCTAAGTATTGTGAAGAATGTATAACTCTTGGACCAAGCTTCTTCTCCATATGAGAAGGTACAGATGGAATCGTACCGATGCCCACAGCAAGATGCTTTGTATAGTACGTCTCTGTTTCCCCGGTTTCTAAAGACTCTACAATCACTTCGTAAACCGAACTCTTCGCATCTTCAACCGGTTGAATGTGCTCCACTCCCATACCAAAACGGCAAGAGTCTAGCAGACTCGCTACCCAACGGCAATAATGGTTGTATTCTTTTCTCGGGATATGAAAGTTTTCCAAGAAATAAAAGTGATACAATCTATTATGTTTCTGCAGATAGTTTAGAAACGTGTATTTGCTTCTTACGTCTGCCATGCTTACTAGATCCGCAAAGAATGGTACTTGTAGTGTTGTGCCATCGATCAGCATGCCACTATGCCAGTTGAACTCTGTTTTCTTTTCAAAAAAAAGTGCTTTTTTCCCTTTTGTTTCATCTAGCATCGCTGCAAGTCCTAGGTTGAATGGACCGATGCCGACACCGATGATGTCATAGATCTCTTTATGTTGTAATTGTTTGAAAGACATCTTTCCATCTCCTCTCGAACGTATCTCTATGGCAGAACATGAGCATTCCGGTCTTATCCGGCAACTGAATCGCTTTTACTTTTTCAAAGCCGCACTTTTCAAATACATGAATCATTTTTTCATTCCGAATATCAGGTTCAGCGATTACTTTTTCAGTCCCTTTCGATAAAAACTGAAAATGTACGATCGCCCGTAATAAAGGAAGTGCGTAACCCTTCCCAATAAAGGATTCTTCTCCGATCAAAAGGTGAATCCCCTGGTCTTTCGGATGTGGATCATAGCAGTTTTCCACTACATCTCCTTTTACCCAGTATGCTTCCCAATAGCTCATCGGAACTCCATCTATTAAGCCCATATACAGCGTTTGGTGCTGATCTGCCAGAAAAGTTTTCAAATGCCTTCTGTATGCTTCAAACGAAATATCCAGTTTCCAGTATGGAATCACATACGGTTGCTGCTGCCACTTATGAAGAAGTGAAACATCCCGCTCCAAAACCACTTTTACATACGATAACGTCTTTTGGACCGTGTGATCAAAAAAACTAAATTCTGGCTGCATCTGATTTCATCACCTTTTGTAATGGGTTTGGGATCTTCGTGTAGACAGACTGTGTTTCCAGAGAACCAACAAGCTCATCCATATCATGAAAACGAGTAAGTAAGTTCGCTTTACACGGAAGTTCTTCCGCATCTAGCAAGCTTCTGATCAAGCCTGACTTTCTGTCTGTTAACGTGTCATGATGCATCAAGCGATGACGCAGCATGTCTATTAGATCTTCTTCATTGATTAGGTCTGCCGCTCCAAAACCGTTGATCAAACCGAATAAGTGGTTCATAAAAAAGTAATAGCGAAAACGTTCGATCGCAACCTCGTCACTGCAGATTGTTACACTCTTACGATTAAGGCTTGGAAGCTGTTCAACAAGCAGATCGGCTTTTGATTCGCTGTAATAGTAACCTTGATTATCACGGTAATAAAAACGCTTCGGATAGCCATTCTCCATTTGGACGATCGAGTTCTGCTGATGTGCCTCAAGTGCTACACCGTATCTTTCATACAGCCACAGCATCGGATCAAGAGCGATTGATAAATATTGTAAAAACCAATCTTTGCTGACTTCTTCTGTCGTTCTGTTCTCCCTTTGAGCGATGTTATGAATGATTGAAGCGATTCTAGAGTTTCCTCCAAAACCGTGGTCCTGACAAAGGCCTGCTACTAAACTTGCATTTCTATCATTCTCGTAAAAAGGATTCTCTCTGATCACCACTTCAAAGCCTGAAGTCTCTTTATCCGTTGGAATATTTAAGAATGCTGGATCTTTTATAATCTGAAACGATGGGTAGATCTCCTGCATCTCTTGTCCGATTTTTGATTGCAGAAGGCGAGAAACTTCTACCCCTCTATGCAGTTCTTTTTCCAGGTTAACGCGCAGAGAGTTTGTAATCTTCACAGGTACAGAGAACTTGAACATATATTTAAAATTTGGACTGTATACAGAACGCATAGAAGATGTGGCGGAGAACAGCTCACCGAACGGACCGATGTAGCTCAACTTCCCAACTTCGATTAAAGATTGAACAAATGAATCATTCAATAGAACTTGAACTTGTAAAGGATGAACCGGTATGAAGACAGATTCATCATCGTATTCCACCTGTTTGGCGAATTTCTCATCTCGTTGCAGAAGCTCTCGAGTAATCTCTTCCGCCGTCACTTCATCTGCCGTATCCTGATCGATGATCGACTTGTCCGCTTGAAAGAAATGCAGCTGAAACGTTCCCTTAAGTTCTGGGGAATAGAGAGATTCCTCTTCATCACTCATTCCTTGCTTGCTTTTCGGAATCGGGTGAAGCAGATGACCAAACAAAAGCGACTGCTCTGCTTCAATGAATGTAAACTCACTGCTCTCTAGACTCCCTGAGTCATCTTCACGCGAATCTAAGTACCGTTGTATGTTCTTTTTGCTGAGTATCGTCCTCAGCATCAATTCATCTTCTGCATCCTCACGATTTTGTTTTAGCAACAATTCTTTTGAAAGAATAGAGACAAGCGAAATATAATCAAGTGGTATCACGTTTTCATTACTTTTATAAAGAATAGGAAAATGGTACAGATGTCTTCCTGTTAAAGACCAATGCTTAATTGCCGCATAGATCGCTGAACCTTGATTCTTGAGTTCGATCTTCACCCATCTGTTCGGTGTCTCCCCACTCCATCCTAAATGGTCAACCGTATCCTTAACGGTAACAAATGTTTGTGTTTCTCGAAGATAACAGTTTAAGAAACTCTGTATACTTGCATTTTCTGCTTGTTGTTTGTGATTTGTCATTGGGTGATCCCCCTGTTTTCGTACTCTAAGGCAAATTGAGAAATAGTATGAAGGATATCTTCAATATCCACGATTGTTGTTCGTGGGTTCAGTAACGTAAATTTTAAGAAGACTTCACCTTTCACTTTTGTTTTTGCGACTAGAGCTGTTCCGGAATGAAGAATTTTTTTGTAGATATACGTATTCACATCATTTAATGAACCTGTTGCGGCGTCGGAATAACGGAATACAACCGCATTGATCTCTGGATTGATGTTACACACTTCAATCTGAGGATGCTTATCCATTACACCCGCTGCCTGTTTCGCAAGATGAAGCGTATAATCAATCATGTTTTCAAAGCTCTTTTCTCCAACGATGCGTAATGACATAAAGAGTTTTAACGCATCAAAACGCCTTGTCGTTTGAACCGATTTGCTCACTAGGTGAACAAGACCATCTTCTTCATCGTTCTCAGGATTCAAATAGTCTGCATGATGTGCGATATAGTGAAAATTTGTTTTTTCTCTTACGAAGAAAGCACCACAACTGATCGGTTGATAAAACTGCTTATGAAAATCAATCGTAATGGAATCTGCCGTGTCAATTCCTGATAACTTATGAATATGCTTTTTACTCAAAAGTAACGCACCACCGTAGGCTGCATCAACATGAAGCCATAACCCATTGTTTTGAGCGATCTCTGCAATCTCTGAAATCGGATCGATACTTCCAAAATCCGTTGTTCCCGCCGTTGCAACGATACACATCGGGATAAGTCCGCCATTTTTCAAGCGCCCGATCTCTTGGACTAATTTAGCTGGGTTCATCTTTTTATGCTCATCCGTTTCAACCGTTATGACTGCCTGTTCACCTAGCCCTAATTGAAAAGCTGATTTCTTCACGGTAAAGTGAGCATCCTCTGAACATAGGATACGGAGTTTATGCGACTCTGCTGGCAATCCTTGAGCTTTTACATTCCAGCTCCACCGTTTATCACAAAAGAAATCGCGAGCGAGTAACAGCCCCATATAGTTCGATTGCGTACCACCACTCGTAAATGTTCCATCTGCTGAAGAGGGAAGGGCAAGCTTGTTACTCACCCATTTGATCAACCGCTCTTCCAAATAAGTAGCCGTTGAGCTTTGATCCCACGAATCCATAGATTGATTGAGAGTACCGATGATCAATTCAGCTGCGATGGCTGAGATAAAAGGTGGACAATGAAGGTGGCCCATGCTCGTCGGATGAGAGACATGTATGCTGTTCCTCACAACCTTTTCCAATACATCGTTTAAAACCTTTCCACTTTCCTCTCCATTCTCTGAAGTGAGTGATAGTTCGTTTATTTCTTTCTCGATCTGAGTAGAAAACACACCGGTATAAGCATCAGAGTTATTTTTATAAAACCCGCTTAACAGGGCTTGAGTTTCAAGGATAATCTGTTGAAAATTCTGTATTCCTGCTTCACTATCATTAAGGAAAAAGCGATCAAAATCAGTTGTGTTCATCTTCCACCCCTATTTTAGTGCGGCTCTGACCGCGTCTGTAAATATTGCGATTACTTCGTCCAGTTGTTTCTCTGTAATGATAAGTGGTGGCAAGAACCTTACAACACTTCCATGCCTTCCACCTACTTCTAGGATTAAGCCCCGATTAAAGCATTCTCGTTGAATGCGGCTAGCGAGTTCAGGATTTGCAGCATACGTTCCTTTTAATCCCGTTGGAATTCGCGGATTTACTATTTCTGCACCTACCATCAAACCTCGTCCTCGCACATCACCGATCTCAGGAATCTCATTTTGTAGGATAGAAAGTTCAAGCATTAACTTCTCACCAAGTTCAGCAGCATGCTGTGACAAATTGTTATCTTTAATATGACGCAGTGTTGCTGTTCCAGCAGCCATCGCCATCTGGTTTCCTCTGAACGTTCCAATATGTGCACCTGGTCCCCATTTATCCAGTTCACGATCATAGATCACAACAGATAATGGCAAGCTGCCTCCGATCGCTTTTGACAGTACGACTACATCCGGCACGATTCCAGCATGTTGAAATGCAAATAGTTCGCCTGTACGTCCGATTCCGGTCTGTACTTCGTCAATGATTAAAGGAATGTTGCGCTCTTTTGTGATGCGGCGGATTTCGCGCAGCCACTCTACTGGTGCCGGGATAGATCCTCCTTCTCCTTGAACGACTTCCAAGATCATAGCAGCTGGAGGAAGGATTCCACTCTCTGGATCGTATAAAAGATTCTCGATATAGTTAGCGCTGATTTTCCACGTATCTTCTCCACCGATCCCGAACGGACAGCGGTATTCGTACGGATATGGCATAAAGTGTACATCTGGCATCAAGCCTTGTACGTTCTGTTTCGGTCCTAAGTTACCAGAGAGCGCCATCGTCCCATGTGTAGCACCGTGATAGCCACCTTGGAAAGAAAGAATGCTCCTTCTTCCTGTTGCCGTTTTTACTAGCTTGATCGCTGCTTCGATCGCATCTCCGCCAGTCGGTCCGCAGAACTGAATCTTGGCACGCTTCGCAAATTCTGGAGGTAAGCTGTCAAATACTTCACTCACAAATTCTTCTTTTACTGGCGTCGTTAAATCCAGTGTATGTAATGGGCGCTTGTCATGAAGCACTTTCTCAATGGCTTCAATCACAACCGGGTGATTATGTCCAAGCGCAAGAGTTCCTGCTCCTGCCAGACAATCGATGTATGTTTTCCCATCTGCATCTTTTACATAGATTCCTTCAGCTTCTTCAATGGCAATGGGAATTCGGCGTGGATAAGACCTTGCATTTGATTCTCTTTTCTCTTGTTGTTTTAGGTATTTTTCGTTCATCTCTATTTGTAACATGCTCATATTTTATTCCTCCTAGTGGATGATCCTGCGGTTTATTGAAAATGATTCTCATTACTGATTACATGTATAACCTTAATTGATAATGATTATCATCGTCAATGATAAATTATCCCTAATTTCTTTCCTGTTATTTTTAGCGCAGTTAGTGCTATGTAGGTCTTAAGGCTCATGATTATGCGATGATGTGGTTTCAATTCAAAGAAGGTCCATTGATAAATGAATCAAAAAAAAAACGATCAGCTCCAGGCTGATCGCTTCAATCATCTTTTATTGTTTATCCAACACATCAATCATGCGAAGAGCTACACTTCTACTCGATTGAGGATTCTGTCCTGTAACAAGTGTGCCATCTGTTACGGCGAAATCTTCCCATTTTCCTGCTCGTTGAAACTCTGCTCCAAGTTCACGAAGCTTTGTTTCGAGTAAAAATGGTACTTCTTTCGTCAGTTGCATCTCTTCTTCCTCTTCATCAGTAAATGCTGTAACAGTTTTTCCTTTTACGATAGGTGTACCATCTTTAAGCGTTGCCGTTGTAAGTCCAGCAGGTCCGTGACAGACACTTCCGATCACTTTATTAGTTTGTGCCATCTGACTTACTACTTCTTTTAATGCATCACTCTTCGGAAAATCAAAAACGGTACCATGACCGCCCGGTAGATAGATCGCATCATAACTTGTCGCATCTTCAGGAGTTAGTTCTGCAGTACCTTCCAGCTGTGCCAGTGCTTCTTTATACGTTTCTTTATCCACACCTTCTAAGCTGTTCGGATCAAGCGGAACATCTCCACCTTTGATGCTTTTCACAGTAATGTCATATCCTTTTTCACGAAATTCGTTGAAAGGAACCGCAAACTCCTCTAACCATAGCCCCGTCTTGTTATTCCCAATGTTTTGATGATTCGTTACGACGATCAATACTCGTTTTGTCATTGTTACACTCCCTTTCATTACATTACGTTTATCATTTTTCCCGAATTCAATGATTTAAAACACAATAAAAAATAGAAGGGAGCGAACTTAAATGGTGGATTTGTCGAAAAGCCTATAAACTGATTTTTATGGCCCATAAAATTTATTGAAGGACCATAAATCCATCATTAGGGACTATAAATTATTTTGAAGGCCTATAAATGTTTGTTTAGGGCCTATAAGTACCAATCCACAAAAAAAGCCTTCCTAACAACAGGAAGACTTTCATTCATTTCATTCAAATTGTTTATAAAACTCCGGATCATCAGGGTCTGCACCGTTACGTTTGTCTTGATTTAGCGCAGAGATACGTGTCATATCCTCATTTGATAATTCAAAGTCAAAGAGTTCAATATTTTCTTCGATCCGATGCTGCGTTACCGATTTAGGTATCGTAACCACACCGTTTTGAAGATCCCAGCGTAAAATAATTTGAGCAACTGATTTGTTGTATTTATCAGCAAGCTCTACCAAGGTTGGTTCCTCAAAGATCTCTCCTTTTAAAAGAGGTCTCCATGCTTCTAGTTGGATACCCTGCTCTTTACAGAACGCCAACAATTTTTCCTGAGACAAGCGAGGATGGTATTCCACTTGGTTCACCATTGGTTTAATCTCTGCTTCTCTCATCAGTTCTTCAAGATGATGCTGCTTGAAGTTACTGACACCGATCGCTTTAGCTCGGCCTTCATTGTAGATTTTCTCTAGTGCTTTCCAAGTTTCATTATACTTTCCAGGCATTGGCCAATGGATTAGGTATAGATCCACATAATCCAATCCTAATCTTTCTAGACTGGCATTAAAGGCTGCTAAGGTTTTTTCGTAGCCTTGGTCAGTGTTCCAAACTTTTGTTGTAATGAAAATTTCTTCTCTTGGGACGTTTGATTCAGCGATCGCCTGACCTACACCCGTTTCATTGTCATATAAACTTGCCGTATCAATGCTTCGATAACCTGCATCGAGCGCCCACTTTATGGATTGAATGACTTCATCACCATCTTCAGCTTTGTAGACTCCTAGACCAATCCATGGCATTTGAACACCATTATGTAGAACGGCACGATCATGAATACTGCTTGGCATAATGAATCCCTCCTTTTTCACATTGTGGCACAATCTTTATAAAGTTAAAAACATTATACTCTTTGAAGTTTATCTGCTGTTTCGGCTAAACGTTCAGAAGCATTATCTAATATCGTAGATTCACTCCACGTGAATCCATCGTTTTCATATCTTGGAATCACATGCATATGAAAATGAGTAAGATCACTAAACTTTCCCCCATTTTGGTTGATCGTAATCCCATCAGGGTTGAAACTGTTCTCTAGCTTCTTCGATATGTATTTTGCTGCTTCCATCACAGCGCTCGTTTCTTCATTCGTTAGCTCTGTTAACTCCTTCACATGTCTTTTCGGAAGTATTAATGTGTGTCCTTCGTTAAAAGGATCAATATCAAGAAAACATGTCACCCACTCATCTTCATAAACCGCATGTATGGGTAAGACTTTATTCGCTAGTTCACATCCTAAACAACTCACTCTATATCAATCCTTTCAGCCTAGCTAATAATAATCCGTGTGCAAGTTCACTATCTTTCCAAAGTCCCTGCTCTATATTACGAAATGCTCGATCTACAGGAATGTGAAAGGCTTGAATGGTCGCTTCTTTTTTCTCTAGCATTTGAGATCTGTAATCTACAATATCGTTTGTAAAATAAACATGCGTAACCGTATTACTCAAACACGCACTAGGCTGGATACTTCCTAAGAAAACCGTTTCTCCACACACGATGCCCGTTTCTTCAAGCAGTTCCCGTTTTGCTGCTTCCATCGCATCTTCATTTTCGTTCATTCCACCACCTGGTAGTTGAATGATAACTTGATCTACTGCAGCTCGATATTGGCTGATCAATATAAGAGAATCGTTCTCTAACGCAACCATTACCGCGGCTTCATACGGAATCTCTTTTAGCGTGATACTTCCAAATTCGTCTTCGTACACTTCAATCTCTTTATCTCTACTCTGATATACAAGTTCTTTTTTCAAAATTACCCCACCCTTTTACACCAGTTTCCCCTTAACATTATCCAAACTTGGAAACATTTTCAACTGCGAGATTACTGGTAATCACATCCAATTAATATTTAAATAACTAGTGGAAATAATTTCTAGCAAACTGGTAGAATAATGAGATGGGAACTTTATCTCGTTTCTTTCGTAATACGTCTAACTGTCTAACTAGCTACGGAGGAGATTGCATTGAAAAAGAAATTCGGAATAACTTTTATTATACTTTCGTTCGTTCTTTGGATTCTAATACCGGTCATACCTTTCTTATCATTTAGTGCAGGCGTTAAAACAGCCATCGTCAGTGGATTATTTATCGGCGGAGAAGTTTTCTTCTGGCTCGGTGCGCTATTAGCAGGTAAAGATATTGTAAAAAACTTCATTCAAAAGTATTGGAGAAGAGGCAAAAAAAACGATGATCCTTCCTAAAAGATTTGACGACGAATGTGGATAAATAAAATAGCAGAATCATCAAAGTAGGTGAAGAAATGGAAGAACTGCTTCTAGGCTTTATTTACACATTCTTGATAGTGATTACATTTGAAACATTGTTTACTAGAATACTAAATAATAGCGTGAAGCATTCTGCCAAAAGAATTGCCGTTCTTGCACTCCAGTGCTTGGTCATCACTTGGTTTCTGTATCAAATGTACACATAAAGCCCGTCAGCTATAGCTGTACAGGCTTTTTTTGTTGTACCCTTAGTGGAATGGCTGCTGACTTAAAAATGAGAAAGCCAGAGATCATGTAAAGAATTGATGCGATGTAGAATAAACTTCCGATCGTTAAAAAATCGATCAGGTATCCTGTTAACATGACCGCGATCGCTCCCCATACACTTGTCCAAAGGTGATAGCTTCCTATCTTTTTTCCAGCCTGCACGCCATTCGACTGCCTAGCCAGAACGGTTTTCTCCGAAGTTTTTTGTACTGCACCTAGAATACCCATTACAATTTGGACGAGATAAAGAGCAGTTACTGTTTCAATGATTGGTATAACCAACATGATTCCAGCCATACCCCATGTATGTACCAGAATGAAGGTGCGGTCACCTAATTGATCTGAAAGTCTGCCAATTATAGGATGAACCAGTGCGCCTGTCAGTGCAAAAAGTCCGTATGCTAAACCGAACTGCGAGTAGCTGTCACCGATATTACGAATGAGAAGCAGATAGAAGGGAAAGACCATCGAGCTTGCTGTCATTAAAAGGCTTTGTGCTGTTACAAATGTACGATAATTCATTGTGCATACACCTCATAAAAAAGATTTTTGAACCGCTCATCAGGATCGAGCTCCCGCTTTTTCTGAAAGAACTCATCGATACGGGGATATGCTTGTTTCAGTTGTTTCTTTGTCGGATATGAAAAGTAAGGTAAGTAATAACTTCCATCGTAATCTAGCGTTACGTCAATCATCTTCTGAATGATCTTTTCTGTTTTTCTTATCTCTTTTTCAGAACGGCCTTGATTGATCAATAGCACAAGAGCAAACATATCATCCTTCGCATAAGACAACACGGCATCTTCATCATGCTCGACGTACCGAATCGTAATATTTAATAGGTTCAGATCCTCTTTTTCTAACACCTTTCTCAGGTCGTCGATATAAGAAGCAAACTCATCAACAGGTACAAAATATTCTTGCAGCACTTCTGTTCGATTGGCGTTTTCATATTCCATGAACGTACTATCTGATCTCATTACATTATTTCTTGATTGATAGCTGCCATTGCTATTTTGAAAGTGTTTCTTTTGAGTCTCCCAAAATACATCTTTTCCCCAATCACTATAACGAGACATTCCTAACATAAACTTTGGAAGTGCGACTTTTTCTTCTTCATTTAACGTTGAGAATCTAGTTAACTTCTTTTGATTATCTGCTAATACATAGTCCGTTACATACATTTCTTTTAAAAAGGTCTTAGGTGCTACAGATAAGCGGGCAAGGTGCATCTTAACCTTCTCATCGCTCTTAACTCTCTTCTTAAAATGCTCTTCGTATGCTTTGTAATCCATTGTGGATATGCGTTGTTGATACAGTTCATCCTCAGCCAATTGCAATGTGACATCGAGTATGACTCCAAAAAGACCGTAGCCGCCTATTACATATGAAAAATATTCACTGTTCTCATCACGACTCACAGAAATGATCTCTCCATCTGGTTTTAACAAACGAAAGGAATCCACAGTATCAATCAGAGAACCATATCTGATATCCCGTCCGTGAACGTTGACACTAAGGGCGCCACCAACAGTAAATATATTTTGTGACTGCATAACTTGAATGGATAGACCGTGCGGATTAATCTTCTTCTGAATATCAGCCCATGTCACACCACTTTGAACCGTTATCGTTTTTTCTTTTGGGTTGAAGTCCAGAATCTCGTTATAACTTTTCATATCAAGCAGCGTTCCATCTGGATAGACCGTATGCCCACCCTGACTATGTTGCATTCCAGCGATTGAGATCGTCTTTTCTTTTCTCACCCAATTCTGCAGCTCCTTAGTAGATTGCGTGCTCTTAACTTCTTTCATCCTTGTGGGCAAAAGCTTTCCCGCATCTTCTATGACGACTGTTTTCTGTTGAAGGGAATGGATAGAGGTACTCGTATAAAAAGCGATCCCATATAATGAGATCCCAATTAACAAATATTTCCCTTTCATTACATCACCCCTTTTTATTAAAAGTGTAATATTACACATTTATTATAAAATGAAACACTCAGGAATGACAATATGTTTTTAAAGAAGTCTTTTTTGATTTTTAAAAGAAAAGAATTTAGACGCTTCTCCATCTTAAAAATGGTGATTCGTACAAGCACTCTTTGAAGCATTTCATATAGTAATAGTGGGGGTGATACGATTGGGTAAAAAAAGAAAAGAACTATTAGAAGCATTGAATACTCTAGGTGCGAACGGCACAGAGACGGAAGCTGAAGTGACTGCTGAAAATGGTGCAGAAGCCGGTACTGTTGAAGCTTTACGCTCTCTTTTAGGTGATGGTCTTAAACGTAAGAAGTCTAAGAAAGTTCCTGCTGTAAAGTCTAAAAAGTCTTGTAAGAAATCCAAGAAGTCTAACGGGAATGATTCCGGTGGAAATCCTGGTGAAATTCCTAGTGGAACTGCTCCTGACAGCTGTTGGGAATAATCTCATAAATATAAAAAAGCTCCCTCGCGTAAGGGAGCTTTTTCATGAACGTATTTTCAACTCAACACTTTTGTTGAAACATTTTGTTTTAAATACGTAAGCGTAGCAGCTCCTAATAAACTGGCTGCAATCAATAAAGCATCTTCATTAATCTTGAACTTCGGATGGTGATGCGGAAACACTTCTTCCCACGAATCATCAAGAGCTCCTGTGAAAAAGAACGTGCCTGGTACTCTCTCTAAGTAGTAGGAGTAATCTTCTCCACCCATCTGCGGTTCAATTTCTTCAAGTTCGATAACACCTGGAACTTTTCTTGCTACATCCACTACAAACTCCGTATCTTCTTTATGGTTTACAACGGCCGGATATCCACGTT
Organism: Fictibacillus tiangongensis; assembly: GCF_048083785.1. Lineage (GTDB taxonomy): Bacteria > Bacillota > Bacilli > Bacillales > Fictibacillaceae > Fictibacillus. Next base: position 929,748 of record NZ_CP182294.1, on the reverse strand, counting down.
TGAATACATACTCATAGGAAGCATCTGATGCAAGACATGTACCTTTTGCAATGCGGTCGATCTCTTGCTCGATGGCAACTCGAACTTCTTCCTTAAATGTGCGAACCGTTCCTGTCAGCTTTGCTGTATCTGCGATAACGTTGAACGCATTCTTCGCTTCAAACGCACCAACAGATACAACTGCAGCATCTAGTGGATTGACTCTGCGGCTCACGATTTGCTGAAGATTTGAAACAAGCTGGGCTCCAATAACAATGCTGTCTTTTGTTTTATGAGGTTGCGCCCCGTGTCCACCTTTTCCTTGAACTTTTATCGTGAACGAATCGGCTGCAGCCATAACGGGACCTGTTCGATAACCAATTGTCCCAGTTGGCATCGTTGCCCAAAGATGTGTTCCATAGATAACGTCCACCCCATCAAGGCAGCCATCTTCAATCATTGCAATAGCTCCACCAGGAGCGAGTTCTTCGGCATGCTGATGAATAAATACGATCGTCCCTTCCACATCTTCCTTCAGCTCTGTTAGAACTTTTGCGAGTACGAGCAGCGATGCTGTGTGACCGTCATGCCCGCACGCATGCATAACACCAGGCACTTTCGATTTGTATGGAGAATCGTTTTCTTCCTGAATCGGAAGTGCATCAAAATCTGCTCGAAGTGCTACTGTCTTACCTGGTTTTCCACCTTTTAACGTAGCGACCACGCCCCGTCCGCCGACTCCCGTTCGCACATCTAATCCTAATTTCTCATGATAAGATGCGATAAAGGCTGGTGTTTCAACTTCTTCAAATGACAGTTCAGGATTTTGGTGAAGGTGTCTGCGAATCTCCACCATTTCATCTTGATAGTTTGCTAAACGGCTAAATAGTTGTTCCATTCCTGCTCACTCCTCATATAATCTACATTTTTATATATTCGCCAGGTCCTAGTGGAAGTCCTAGCACATACCAGACAGTAAATAAAAGACACCAAAAAATCGTATAAGCAATCGTGTAAGGCAATAAGGAAGATATTAAAGTTCCCATTCCCATACTTTTATCAAACTTTTTAGCAAACGTTAGAAGAATAGCGAAGTAGGCTAACATCGGAGTGATTGTATTCGTGATTGAATCCCCGATCCGATAAGCCATTTGTGTAAATGCTGGACTATAATCTAAAGCCATAAACATCGGAACAAATACCGGTCCTAAGATTGCCCATTTTGCTGATGAACTAGCGATGAGTAAGTTTACTAGCGCTGTGAAAAGAATGAATGCGATCAATAATGGAAGTCCTGTAAATCCTGATTCTTTTAAAAAGTCAGCACCTGTTATCGCGATGATCGAACCTAAGTTACTCCAACTAAAATAAGCGATCATCTGGGCTGCGATAAAAGCAAGCACAATATAGTACCCCATACCGCTCATCGCTTTTGTTAAATGTTCAGCGACATCTTTATCATTTTTTAAGACCTTAGATCCAAATCCATAAGCCATTGCTGGGATAAAGAAGAAAAGAAGCATGATCGGAACCAAGGAATCCATAAACGGTGATTCAATGAGTTCACCTGTTTTCGCATTTCGAAGCATAGCGCCTTTTGGCACGGTCACAAGTAGAATGATAATTGTGTAGATGAAAAGAGAGATTGTTGCCCACTTTAAGCCTCTTCTCTCTTCTGAAGTTAGAGCTTGTTTCTTCACTTCAAGATCATCAGGAACTTGGTATTCTCCGAGACGTGGTTCTACAATCTTCGTCGTTACCCAAACGGCTACTGGTAACAGTACAAAGGTTGAGGCCAACATGAAGTAGTAATTCATAGCAGGGTTTGCTGTATACGTTTTATCTTGAAGGTGAGCGGCAGATTCTGTGAAACCAGCAAGCATTACATCAAGCATGCTAATAATGATATTCGCACTAAATCCTCCAGCAACTGCTGCATAAGCTGCTGCAAGGCCAGCGATCGGATGACGGCCAAGAGTGAGAAACACCATTGCTGCTACGGGAGGTAGCACGATCAAAGCAGCATCAGCAGCTGCGTTCCCTACGATTCCAATAAAGATGATGATCGGTAGAATAAGTGCTTTTGGTGAGGCTAAGACGACTCTGCGCATAAATGCCGATATCAACCCTGTTGATTCAGCCAGACCTACGCCTAGCATAACAACGAGCACGAGACCGAGTGGCGGGAAGTTCACAAAATTACTTACAAGTTCACTCAGCATTCGTATGATTCCTTCTTCGTTCAGAAGATTGACTGCTGTAATTTTTTCATTATTGGCTGGATTCACAGCACTCCATCCTGCAACTCCTGCTATGAATGAACCTAGCAAGATAACGGCCGTGATGATGACAAACAAAGTAAGAACATCCGGTAGTTTGTTTCCGTTCTTCTCTACCCAGTCCAACAGTTTATGAAAAAAATTCTTTTTGCTGTTACTGCCTGGATCTGGTGAATTTGCTGAAGGTACTGCTTTCAATGCTGAACGTGCCATGGATATCCTCCCTTTTGTTATAAATTTTCAGAAAAATTTTAAATTTCTTCACATTCTACCGCCTCTATCATTCGGTTTCAAGGGGTCATATAGAACGCTACTTTTTTACTAGATCATAGAGGGTACGTGATCTTAGAGTGATGTAAGGGCTTACCTTTGCAGAATATTCATGCATTTCTAAATTTATCTCTTGCCATTCTTTCGCTATAATAAATACATTATTTGCTTAGAAAACCCATTTTCAGATTAAGGTAAGGGAGAGAACACCATGGATCTTTTATTAAAAGAAAGTCTGAAAGCAAGCTACAACGAGCAAGCTGATTCACGGGATAGAGTAGAGATTGAGAGCTGGAAGATTAAAGAGCTAGATTTATTTATTGCTGCTCTTAGAAATGATGGCTTTCATTCACTTCTAGATATGGGAGCAGGCTCTGGTCAGCACGGTAAGTATTTGTCAGACCACAAGCTCGATGTAACGTGTATAGACCTCTCTCCTAACATGGTCGAAACATGCCGAGCAAAAGGGTTAAGCGCTGAAATCATGGATTATTATACGCTAGATTTTCAGGCTGAATCTTTTGATGCCGTTTGGGCTATGAATACATTGCTTCATGTTCCGAAGGTAAGTCTGCCCGCTGTTCTTAAAAACATACATACCGTCCTTGCACAAGATGGATTGTTTTACATGGGTGTTTATGGCGGGAAGGATTCAGAGGGCGTGTGGCAAGAAGACTCGTATATCCCGAAGCGATTCTTCTCGTTTTATACAGATGAGAATCTATTAGAAGTTGTGTCTCCACTTTTTGACGTGATAGACTTTCACATCGTTCCAGAAGCTGGGGGAAGTATGGATTTTCAATCACTGATGTTGCGAAAGAAACCGATAGTAGATTAAAAAAAGCTCCTCATGTGAGGGGCTTATTCTATGTGTCGCATATATCGGATGGATACGTGAGTCTCACTTGATTCACTGATCTTTTCAGATTGTTTAATAAACCCTTTTGCTTCGTAAAAAGGAATGGCCTTTTCGTTACCTTTTTGTGCAGATAGCCATTGTTCTTTAATACCTATTTTCTTCTGATAGTCTGTGTAATAGTTTAACAGTTTTGACCCAATCCCTCTGTTTCTCTTGTTCGGATCCATATAGAACACAAAGATCTCACCAATCTCTTCACCTATCGTTCCCCCGCCGATCGCACCTGCTACTTCTCCATCTTCTTTTGCTACAAAATATCCGTGCCAATTCTCGCTGAACTCGGTCACTTCGTTTTCAATTCTTTTCTCGTTATAGTACTCTTCAATAACAGTGTTTACATACGATTCATCTTCTAAGTAGCCATATGTAGCACGCCATCCTTCTGAACATACTCTCGCTATTCCTTTCACTTCATCCGGTCCAGCTTTCATGAGAGTTATGTCTTCTGAAAATGTTGATCTTTTCATCTTTTCACCTCTCTTTTTTTCCTTTAACCACCCCATTATAACCTATTTTTTGGTAAAATAGAGGTATACTTCTCAGTCAGTCTGGGGCTCGTTTTGAATGAGAAAGGCGGATGATTTTTTGACAAATTTGATTACGAAAAATGAAGATGTTTTTAACATGCTAGATTCTCTTTTACGTGATGAGGGAGCGTTCTGGAACTCTTTTTATGAAGGCAGAAATAAGAAGATTCCTTTTTTTGTGGACGCACCCGATGAAAATCTCGTGAAATATATCGAACACGGTCTGCTAAAGCCTGGTCGTGTGTTAGAACTTGGTTGTGGTCCTGGCCGAAATTCGATCTTCTTAGCGCAGCTTGGGTTTGAAGTAGATGCTGTTGACCTCTCTAACGAAGGGCTGGAATGGGCTCGTGAACGCGCTATGGAGAAAGGCGTCGATGTGAATTTTATACAAGGAAGTATCTTTGAGTTGGATCTACCTCACATGGAGTATGATCTTATTTATGATTCTGGCTGTTTTCATCATGTGCCTCCTCACCGCCGTGTGAGTTATTTACAACTTTTAAATAACTGTTTAAAAGATGGCGGGCATTTCGCTATTACGTGTTTTGATGCTGTCGGTATGGGCCTTGATATTCCCGATATGGAAGTGTACAAAGATCGCTCTATGCAAGGCGGATTGGGTTATACGTTTGAGAGGATGCGGGAGGTTTTCTCTGATCTTGAAGAGGTTGAGTTAAGGAAGATGGAAGAAATAACACAACCCGCTGATACTTTCGGCTTGCCATTCTTAAATGCAGGTTTGTTTCGAAAATAAAAGAAAAACACTTGGAGTCTCATCTCCAAGTGTTTTTTGATTGCTTAAGATGTATGTGAAGAATTCTTCTGAGGCGTTTATGGGCCCTAATTTTTACTTTATGGGCCTTCAGAAAATTTTATGGGTCTACAAATCTATTTATGGGCCTTTAAATAATTTTATAGGCCTTCAAAATCATTTATAGGCTTTTCGACAAAACACACAAACATAACTTACATAAACGAGCGATCCAATACAACAAAATCCCGCCACTCTTCTGGCAGCATCTCCACATACTTTCTTGTTAGAAAACGATCATCTACTAAAACGAGCGTACCGAGATCTTCTTCTGACCGGATAACCCGCCCACCTGCCTGCAGTACTTTATTCATCCCAGGGTACACGTACGCAAAGTCGTAACCATTCTTTCCTGCTCGATGAAAGTAATCCTTCATCGTATCGCGTTCTAACCCTACTTGAGGCAAACCAACACCAATAATGACAGCACCTGTCAGCTTATCTCCTTTTAGATCAATTCCTTCAGAAAAGATGCCGCCCATGACAGCTAGCCCGACAAGCGATTTCTCGCCTACAGTTTCATAATGAGCTAAAAAGGTCTCTCGCTCTTCTTCTTTCATAGCAGGATGCTGAACAATAAGGGTAAAAGCTTGATCTTCTTCTACTATTCGTTCATAAATATCTGTCATATAACGATACGACGGAAAAAAAACAAGATAATTTCCGGGTCTGTTTACGACCAAATCTTTGATCATACCCACAATCGGATCTATTGTTTTCTCCCGATCTCTAAAGCGCGTAGACAGGGGCTGTACAAACACATCCAGCTGTTCTTTTTCATAAGGAGAAGGCATCCGAATGGTGTAATCATCTTCCTCTCCTCCAAGCATTTCTCGAAAATACGACAGCGGTGAGAGTGTTGCTGAAAAATAAATGCGTGAGCCGTATTTTTTACCTGTTTGAAAAAGAAGCTGTGATGGGTCCATACAAAAAAGGCGCACTTTGACTTCACTTTTAAACGTGGAAATGAAGGTTACGAATCGTTCATCGTAAAATTGTGAAATCTTCACCCATTGCAGCGCTTCAAAAAAAGTCTCTAATAATTGCTCGCTGCTATCACCACTTGCTAATAACTGCTCTGCCTGAATTAAGAAAGCTTCTAAACTCTCAAGTAGTCTTTCCTTCAATTCAATGACTGCAACATCTTTATCTTCATGTTCTTTTTTTATTAAAAGCAGTTCCTGGTTAACGGCTTTTGCCGTATTCCAAACCCCGTCATGCTTCCCTTTAAAATCACGTGCAAGTTGTAAGAATGACGATTTCATAATCTCAGCTGAATACATGCCGCGTGCTCTGTCTACAAGATTGTGCGCTTCATCCATAAGAAGAACCGTACGCTTCTTTTGCTCTTCAAATAAACGCTTGAACGAGACCCTCGGATCAAAGACATAATTATAATCACAGATTACACTGTCTGATGCATAAGCAAGATCTACAGAGAACTCAAACGGACAAACTTTGTGCTTTTGAGCGTATTGCGAGATGACTTCATTATCCATCACCGTCTCATTTTTCAAGATATCAAGAACAGCTCCATTGATCCTGTCAAAATATCCATCAGCAAACTCACAGTAAGAGGGTTCACAACGAGTCTCTTCTTTAAAGCAAACTTTGTCTTTAGCCGTGATGGTCGTGCTTTGCAGAAACAAGCCCTTCTCTTTCATCAACAAGAGTGCTTCTTCTGCGTTTTTTCGGTTCAGTGTTTTGGCTGTTAAATAAAAAATCTTTTCTGCTTTCTCTTCGCCGATCGCTTTGACGGCTGGAAACAGAGTGGAGATGGTTTTTCCTGTCCCAGTCGGTGCGTTTGCAAACAACGTCTTTTTATCCATGATCGTTTTATAGATAGCACCAGCAAAGTTACGCTGGCCGTTTCGGTATGAAGGAAATGGAAAAGCTAAATCTCGTATACTGATATTCCGTTTTTGCTGATTTTCTAGACGCAGCTCAGCGAATGGTGAATAGTTCTTTATAAGCTGAAGCATGAAATTTTCAAGCTCTGTAAATGTAACTTCTTTTTGAAATTTCTTCTGCTCGCCAGAATCAACATGAACATATGTAAGCTGTACGGTAACTCTATCTATATCTTCTTTTTCCATGTATATATAAGCATAAACTTTCGCTTGAGCCCAATGAACAGGATATGTTTCGTCTGTTATCTCACTCAAGTTTCGCGCAGTGGATTTGATCTCATCGATCGTAACGGTATCATTACGTAAAAGAAGACCATCACATCGTCCTTCTATCCAATATTCAAGATTTTCGTAGAGATAGCTTGTTTGGAGGAATACTTCTGCAAAATCACTCTCTTCATACGTTTTTTGTATCGTTTGATGAGCCTTCGTTCCTTCCACTAGGGATGAGGTGGACTTAAAGCCAGATTCAATACTTCCTGAACGGTATACATATTCGACTAAAGACCGTACAGAGATTTTAACAGTATCTATCATGGTTTCACCTACCCTTCTTTCGCAATCTTCTATGTAAGAATTGTAGCACAACTGCTTCATTAAAATTTGTGTTTAGCATTAGATGGACGATACAAAAAACAGCCCCCTTACTCAGAGGGCTGTCTCACAACAGCATCATCGTTTAAATCTGCCGTACAGCTTTGACATTTAACGGCTCTCAACGGAATCGTTGATAAACAATATTTGCATTCTTTTGTATCAGGCGCTTTTACTTCTTCTTTCTTTTTAAGACGATTGATCTGCTTCACTACTAAGAATATGACTAACGCAATGATAAAAAAGTTGATCAGTGTGTTTATAAATAATCCATAATTAAGTGTCGCTGCTCCTGCCTTTTGGGCATCTGCTAAGGTGGCATAGTCGCCTTTGCCTAAATTTATGTAAAGATTGCTGAAATCCACTTTACCAAGTAATAATCCAATTGGAGGCATGATCACATCTTCAACGAGTGAAGTGACGATTTTACTAAAAGCTGCTCCGATAATCACACCGATGGCAAGATCGATCACGTTGCCACGCATAATAAATGTTTTAAATTCGTTCCACATGCACCCTAATTCCTTTCTGTATGACTAGTATATGTATAACCATACAGCATCTACTTTCAAACGTCATCCGATATCAATTTAACGTCATCATTTTTTTAGTTTCACAGTTAGAATATCTTTCACATCTGTACATACATCTGCTTCATAAGTAAGTTGAATAAGTGCTACACTGTCGATCGTTGCATGAAAAGTCTCTAAATTTCTTGTGGAATAATCAAACGCCTTCACTAAGTCTTCATGTGTTAGGTCCATTACAAGCGTGCAATGAGGCACCCAGTGAACCGGAATGTACAGAGATTGCTGGTTTATTTCGTTCTCAAAATGTTCATGATAGTGCTGATGAAAATCTGTCAGCACGCTGTTTTTAGTCGGTGCTGCATATAATGTTCCGCTGTTTAAGAAAATCGCTAGAGATGGAAAGAAAAGAGGCACAGCAGCGATATCCTTAAAGTAGTCTTTAAACATTTTCTTGAAAGACTCAATTTCAACCTCTGGATGTGTGCCAAGAGTTACATGTGGCCTCATACCATGACCCTTGATTCCCTCTTTCACAAGTCCATTCCTTAAATCGTCTATCTTCTGTTCAGTTTCACTGTTTAAATAAGCAATTACACCGTACATGTTATCAGCTCCAATTATGGTTTTGTTCAATAGTCGATAATCCTAATTAGTTTAGTGTAATTATACAACAAACCACATTTTGGTAAATGTATTTCTCCTGAAAATAAGGCGTCCGCTCTTGTCCCGAAAAAATGGGCTAATTCCGCCCAAACCTTTAACTTGTACCTCTAATATTCTGTCATTGTAAAGAAGGAGGTGGGTTAAATGGGATATCAGTCTTACGGAAATAGCTTCGCTTTAATCGTAGTTCTATTTATCTTGTTAATCATCGTTGGGTGCTGTTGGTGCGGTGGTTACGGTGGCGGACACGGCTGGTGCTAATCAGTTCATTTCCTGAGTGGAAATCGTTCTGGTCCATCAGATGTGATCAATTGCGTTAAAACCTTTTGCTTTAACAACCCCTCGTATAAAACAGATAGAGAGAACCTAGAGAGAGAAATAGAGAGAGAAAAGACCTGCGCTAATTAAAGTGCAGGTCTTTGTATGTATGAATACAAGAGAACTTTCGCCCTATTGTACAAATGATTTATTTTTTTGCTCGTTCGCGGAGATTTATGCTCGATTGCAGAGTTTTATGCTCGCTCACACGGATTTATGATCGTTCATTGAGATTTACGCTCGCTCATAGATTTTTATGATCGTTCATTGAGATTTACGCGTTCACAGATTTTTATGCAAACTAAAAAACATCGCAGGAGCCACTCTGCAATGTTCTTGTATCACACTTGATGAAGCATACCTTTTTTCTTCTTATAAATTGGTTACTCTCTTCAGCGGAAAATCCTTTTGTTCTTGCTTAACCGCTTTTTTCTTCTCCTTTCCTGCTACTTCATAAACAACAAGATCTGGGTTTTCTTTTAATAAAGTTACAGTACTCTTTTGACACTCAATCAGAAGAAAAACAAGCTCTTCTTTTATTTCTTGTTTTAAAATTTGTACGTCATCCGTTCCATGAAAGCTCACAGATGAACCTATGACAACATACTCTCCAACTGATGTAAAGTTTGTGTCTTCACTCCTATCAGCTGCATGCTGCTCTGCTTTTTTCTTTCTTACTACAGAACGAGGCTGCAGTACATAAGTCAAGTCTTCCACCATGGCGCTTGCTGTTGGAAGTTTTCCTGCCCCTGCTCCTTGAACCGTAACTTTACCTGCGAGGCTCGTATCGACCATGATCGCATTTTGGACGTCTTCCACCCCATATAATGGATGATTTGCATCAACTAAAACAGGTTTTACAGATGAAGTGAATTGGTCGCGGTCACGGCGGATCCGCGCCAAATGCTTCACTTTATATCCCCAGTCTTTAAATATAGAGATCTGCTCTTCCGTTACTTCTGTTATCCCTTTTCGTTCTACGTCCTCCCATTTCGGCGTCTCACCGAACGACAACTCGCTAAGAATCATTAACTTATAAAAAGCATCATAACCTTCTATATCACTTGCCGGGTCAGCTTCTGCATAACCTAGTTTCTGTGCAGACTTTAACACTTCATGAAACGGAAGACCTTTTTCCCTCATATTCGTTAAAATGTAGTTGGATGTTCCGTTTAATATCGCTTCGACTGAGTAGATCTCGTTGACTTGAAGAAGCTGAGAGATACTTCGAATGATCGGTGTTCCGCCAGCTGTTGTCGCTTCATAACCAACATAACGATCGAGAGTTTCTGCCTTATCAAGCAATGTTCTTCCATGTCTTGCAAACATGACTTTATTTGCAGTGATTACATGACACCCTTTATCAAGAGCACGGCTTAAGTAAGTAAAGCCTGGCTCTTCACCTACGATCGCTTCAAATACGACCTCTAGTCCATCGATATTAAGAATCTCATCAAAGTCAGTAGTTATTAGAACATGCTCATCCACTTCACGCTTCTTGGATCCATCCTTCACCAATATCCCTTCGATCACAACCTCTCTACCAAGCACGGCTTGAAGTTGTTCTTTATGCGTTTTAAGTGCTTCATATACACCTTGGCCAACTGTTCCAAACCCTAGCAGCGCTGCTTTAATAGGTGCCATATTGCAGCCTCCCTTCTTGTCTCAATGCTTCTCTTACATGTGGTCCCCATTTCTCAAATTCTACTAAAAATCCATCATGACCAAAGTCTGTTTCTATAGAATAGTAGGTACCAAATCTAGTATGTTTTACGAAATTCTCAATCACTTCTGGTGGATATAGAAGATCGCCTTCATAACCAAAAGCATATACTTCAGCTTGTATTTGTGACGCAGCCCTCTCCCAGCCACCGAGTTTATCCCCGATATCAAAAGCGTTCATCGCGTATAGAAGAGATACATAGCTTTCCACATCAAATCTTTTAGTCAACTTTTCCCCTTGATACGTAAGATAGGAATCTACTTGAAAGAACGGCTTGCCTTCATCGTCTTTTTCTTTGATCTCTCTATTGAATCTCTCATTAAATAGTTTTGGTTGACGATACGTTAATAGCCCCGCCATACGTGCGATCTCCAAACCTGCTAATCTCTGCTCGCCTCTATAGTTACCACTCTTATACACAGGATCATTTTCGATCGCATGAAGGGCAAGTCTATTAAAAGCCACACCATAATCACTTAAGAAAGGAGTTGCCGCAAAGATAAATACTTTTTCTAAAAAGTATGGAAACTGCACAGCCCATTCAAGTGCCTGCATACCGCCGAGTGATCCTCCCATGACCGCAAGAAGTCTCGGAATCCCTAGAATGCTAAGGGCTTGCCGCTGTGCGCGAACCATATCTCTTACCGTTACAAAAGGAAATGACTTTCCATAGTTTTCTCCGGTTTCAGGATTCCTACTTGCTGGACCCGTTGAACCACTGCACCCTCCGAGCACATTAAACGTAATAACTTGAAACTGGTTTGTGTCTATATATTGATCATGGCCAACTAATCCACGCCACCAACCTGGGTCTTCGTCGGATCCGTAAGCATATTGATTTCCAGTTAAAGCGTGGCAGAGTAAAACGACTGGACCTTTTGCGTTGCCTGTTTTCTCAAAAGCCAATTCAGCATTAGGAATCACTTTTCCTGACTCTAGAGCAAAGTCACCGATTTTAACCTTCCCTATCTTTCTTGACGCATCAAGCAAGTTTTTGTAACTCACGGGCTTTCAGCTCTCTTCGCAATATTTTTCCGCTGATCTTTGTTTTTGGGAGTTCTTCTACGATCTCAATCTCACGAGGTGCAGCATGTGCAGCTAATTCTCCTCTAACAAAGATTCGGATTTCATCCAAAAGCTCTTTACTCTCGCTATATCCATCTTTTAAAACAATAAAGGCTTTAACGATCTCCCCTCGTATGGGATCTGGCTTGCCGATTACTCCTGCTTCGGCAACTGCTTTGTGCTCGATCAGTTTGCTTTCAACCTCAAAAGGTCCGATTCGTTCTCCTGAAGAATTAATCATGTCATCTGAACGTCCTTGGAAAAAGATATAATCATCTTCGTCTTTTATAGCAAGATCACCTGATACATACCATTCGCTCCAGCTAAAATATGAATCATATTTTTCAGGATTCTGCCAAACTTCTTTCATGATCGCCGGCCATGGAGCCTTGATCGCTAAATGACCTACAGCATAAGGAGGCAGTTCATTCCCCTCTTCATCCAACACGGTTGCGGTTATGCCAGGAAATGCTTTTCCCATCGATCCAGGCTTGATCGGCTCTGTTGGAAGGTTCACAATAAGCTGCGCACCAGTTTCCGTCATCCACCACGTATCATGAATTCTTTTTCCGAGCACGTTCTGACCCCAATAGATGACTTCTGGATTCAATGGCTCGCCTACACTTAATATGTGGCGAAGCTTAGAGAGATCATAGTGTCCTGGAAGGTCATTCCCTTTTGCCATCAACATACGAAAAGCTGTTGGCGCGCTATACCATACGGTCACACCTGTTTTTTGCAGAGTTTCGTACCAAGTTTCAGCTTTAAATCGCCCGCCGTGCACGACAATGGTAGCTCCGTTTAATAATGGAGCAAAAACGCCATACACCGTTCCTGTCACCCATCCAGGATGAGCCGTGCACCAATACACATCATCTTCTTGAATATCCAATACCCATCTGCCTGTAAGATATTGCTGAACTAACGCTCGATGAGCATGGATGATCCCTTTAGGTTTTCCAGTAGAACCAGAAGTGTAGTGGATGTTCAGACCATGTTCAGGGTCTACCCATTCAATCTGACTCTCCGTGTTTCCCAAACTCTTCAACTCTTTTTGAAGTGAGATCTCACCTTTTCCTCCTTCACCATCTGTCAGAAAGACCGTGTGAAGACTTGGGAGATCGTCTCTTGGTACACGCTGATACAACTCTTTATCTGTAATTAAGAACTTTCCTTCACAGTCACTGATTCGGTCTCTTACTGCATCCGACATGAATGCTTCAAATAACGGACCCACTATAGCTCCCAGCTTAATGGCCGCTAACATCGCGATATGACAATGATGGTGTTTTGGCAAGAAAACAAAAATAAAGTCTCCGCTCTTTACACCATGCTTTTTAAAAACCGACGCCCACTGATCTGTCGTTTCCTTTAGTTCTCTATAATTCATTTTTATTTCTTGTGAATCGTCTATATAATGAAGAGCTGTTTTTTCACCTCTTCCTTCTTCCACATGTCGATCTACACATTCATAGGCCATATTCGTCTTACCATCACTTCGTCTATTGAATCTTTCGATAAACGTTTCCCAAGAAAATGCTGTATTCCTTTGATCCTCTGAAATATTATGTGTTCCTTCGACTGGATGAATGGTGGCTAGTTTTGTCATTGATGTTCACCTGCTGCTTTCTTTTCAACGTTTAATAGATGTAAGATGTGAGCTTTTTGTTTAGAGAGGTAACCGTCTCCACGGGTTCTCGGTCGTTGTTTTTCTATTGAAACTTCACTATACACTTCACCTGGCTGACCTTTTAAAATAAAGATTCGGTCACATAAATAAAGAGCTTCATCAATATCATGAGTAACTAAAATCATCGTCGTTTTCTTTTTTTGCCATATGGATAATAGAAGATCTTGAAGCTGCATTTTGGTGAAAGCATCTAAAGCACTGAACGGTTCGTCTAGTAATAGAATGTCCGGTTCCGTAATAAGCGCTCTTGCGATTGCTGTACGCTGTGCCATCCCACCTGATAAATCTTTCGGGTAATGGTTTTCGAAACCCGTTAATCCCACTAAATCTAGATACGTTTTGTATTTTTCCGTGTTTCTCTCCTCTTTTTCCAGCCCGAATGAAATGTTCTTTTTTACAGACAACCACGGCAGAAGGCGAGGTTCCTGAAACATCATACCGATCTGATTATTCGATCCGTTTTCTATTGAAATCGTACCTTCATACTGTTGATCGAGCCCTGATAACACACGAAGCAATGTACTTTTCCCACAGCCGCTCGTGCCTAGAATCCCAATGATCTCCCCTTTCTTTACAGAAAGATTGATATCTTTAAACCCGGCCGTATCATGATTAAAGGTACGTTTCAAACGATTTACATTCAGCATTTGTTTCCCCTCCTTCTATCCTTGATTGGTCATACTGTCTTGCCATTTTAGTGAACGATGTTCCACCCATTTCAATACGGCATCCGTTATCTTTCCTAAGACTGCAAACAGCAAGATGCTTGCAATTACCGTATCCGGTGAGTATGTGTTCTGACCTACCACGAGCAGATAGCCTAGTCCTTCACTTGCTCCCATAAGTTCTGCCGCTACTACGAACATCCACCCAAGCCCTAACCCGCTGCGCATACCTGTAATAAATGAAGGCAATGCAGCTGGCAATATAATGCGTTTTGTTAGCTGGTAAGGTGTGAGTTGATATATTCTTCCGACCTCAATAAGCTTACGATCCACACCTTGGATTCCTGCCACAATATTTAAATAGACAGGAAAGAATACACCTACTGCGATTAACGAAATCTTGGAAGGTTCTCCAATTCCCATCCAAAGAATAAAGAGCGGTACCCATGCGAGAGAAGGGATAGATCGAATGGCTTGAAATAATGGGTCTAATAGTCTTTCTGCTGTTTTTGCATAACCTACGATTGCACCGACTACAACCGCCGCTCCCGTTCCAATCGCAAATCCTAAGAATACCCGAGTCAGGGTAATCGAGATATGACCGAACAGTGAACCATCTTGATACATACTGATTATTTTTTCTAAAATAATGGTTGGCGCAGGCAATAGGTGTGCGGCGAGAAGTCCTGTTCTCGCTGCGATTTCCCACGCTATTAATAAAATGATAGGCAAGATAGAGCCTATAAGGATCCCTCTTCCTAATTGGAATAAGCCTTTAGAAGTAGAGAGCTTTTGAGGGGAAGCTCTCTGGGCTACTTTCCACTTATGTGTTTCAGAAATCATCGACACTTCCTCCTCTCTCTCGTTATTGGTTGATCACTTTTTCAGCGAACTTCGGGTTGATCAATTTCTTTACCAGATCTTCGATGTTAGTATCTTTTTTGACAATCTCTTCTTTTTGGAGTACTTCGCCTGCAGCCGATATAGCTTTTTCATGCTGTGATCCTGGAACAGGTTCCTCGAAGTTGTTTCGTTGCAGTTGTTTTTTTGCGACATCTTCTTTAATCCCCGCTTCTTCTGATAAAAGTTTTGCTGCTTCCTCTGGATGTTCAATCGTCCATTTTCTAGCTTTTTCGTAAAGTTCAACCACTTGTTCTACTTGCTTTTGATGGTTTTTCGCAAATTCAGAGCGTACGTTTAACGTGCCATACGTATTAAAATCTGGATTGCGATAAATGTACTTCGCTCCGGATTCAACTTCTGTTCTAGCCATATGTGGATCTAATCCAGCCCAAGCATCCACTTGCCCTTTCAGTAATGCGTTCGCACCATCGGCATGTTGCAGATTTACGATCTGTACGTCTTTTGCAGAAAGGCCTGCATCTGCAAGTGATCGAAGTAAAAAGATGTGCGGGTCCGTACCAAACGTTGCCGCTACTTTTTTGCCTTTCAGATCCTTTACATCTTTAATCGTCGATCCATCTGCTGCAACAAGTGCTGTCCATTCTGGTTGAGAATAGATATAAACGGACTCGATCGGAGCACCTTTGTCTTTTGCGATTAAAGCTGCCGCACCAGCTGTTGATCCAAAATCAACGCTATCTGAATTCAAAAACTCGAGCGCTTTGTTACTTCCTTGACTTTGAACCCATTCCACTTCGATGCCTTCTTTTTTGAACGCCTCTTCCGCCCAGCCAAACTTTTTAAGTGCTAGACTTGTAGGAGAATAAAAGGCATAATCTAGTCGGATCTTCTCTGGTTTTTCTCCCTCTTTCGCACCGCTGGAACAGCCTGCTAACACTAAAGCGCCAGCTAAGCCTAATGCCAGTGCTGCTTTCTGCCAAATCTTCAACATGTATTTCCCTCCACGTATATCTCTTTTTGTATGGCTATTTTAGTGAGTTATTCTTAAAAGACGTTGACTCTCGCTCCAGGATGCACGCTTTCCGGGAGGCTTCGGTAAGCTCCCAGCGCTCTGTGATAAAGACTAATCAGCAATTTCTATTTTTAAAGTTCACACGCATACGTTGAAATGGTTCCTCTTAATCGTTGTGCTTCTTTATACGTACATCTGTTATGGACAACGTCAATTCCGGCTTCTTTCGCAATTCTTGCGGCTTCTGGCGAGATGACGCCTTCTTGCAGCCAGAACACTTTTGGCTGTGTGATCGCCGCTTCTTTTGCGAGCTCGATCGCCGCTTCTGGACTTCTGAACACTTGAACCACATCGATCGGAAACGGGATGGATTTTAAATCTGGATATGCTTTTTCATCTAGCACTTCCGTTTCTCTTGGATTAACTGGGACGATCTTATAGCCAAGGCGCTGCATTTTTCTGGCTAATCGATGGCTTGGTCTTGCAGGGTTAGAACTGAGTCCTACGATTGCCAGCGTCTTCGGACGTTGAATTTCTTGACCGTTCTCGACTGCTCGATACACTGATGATTGCAATGCCCAACGAATGACACCTTCATCGTTAATCGTGATCTCTGTTTTATCCGATCCTATTCCTGTTGCTGTTTGTATCGCACGATCAAGATCATTCGTAAGATCTTTTACGGATTCAAGTCCGATCGATAACCTAATCAGTTCTTCTGTTACGCCTGTTGCTACTAATTCTTCTCCACTCAGCTGCTGATGAGTAGTAGAAGCAGGGTGGATGATCAATGATTTTGCATCCCCAACATTTGCAACGTGTGACCATAATGAAATGTTGTTGATGACCTTACGTCCTGCATCACGCCCACCCTTGATTCCAAAGTTTACGATGGATCCAAAACCATTGCTTAAATATTTTTTAGCAAGCTCATGACTTCTGTGCGAAGAAAGACCCGGATAGGATACCCAATCTACTGCTGGATGTTTTTCCAGGTACTCTGCTACTTCTTGTGCGTTCTTCGCATGTTTTTCCACTCTTAGATGCAGTGTTTCTAAACCTTGTAAAAGGAGGAATGCATTGTGAGGACTTAAACATGCCCCGAAATCTCTTAACAGCTGTACGCGTAATTTTGTCGCGAAAGCTAATGTTCCAAAATCATTTGCGTATCTTAATCCGTTATAACTGTTATCTGGCTCAGTGAATCCTGGATATTTCTCTGAGTTCCAATTAAAGCGTCCTCCGTCCACCACAACACCGCCGATGGCTGTACCATGCCCGCCTATCCATTTTGTTGCTGAGTGAATGACGATATCTGCTCCAAAGCTTATTGGTTTTGTTACATATGGTGTTGCAAACGTATTATCAATAATTAGAGGGACACCGTTCTCATGTGCAATATCTGCAACTGCCTCAATATCTAAAACATTAAGACTCGGGTTACCGATCGTTTCAGCAAAAAATGCTTTCGTGTTAGGAGTAATCGCTTTTCTAAAGTTCTCAGGGTCTTCTGCATCAACAAACTTTACGTTTATTCCATATTTTGGAAGAGTAGTAGAAAACAGGTTATAAGTTCCTCCGTATAGATTCGTAGCTACAATAATTTCATCGCCTGCATGTGCAACGTTTAAGATAGCCAGCGCGATTGCTGACATACCGGAAGAAGTAGCGACAGCTGCAACACCATCTTCTAGAAGTGCAACTCTTTTCTCAAAAACATCAACAGTTGGATTTCCAATCCGGCTGTAGATATTTCCTGGCTCGTCGAGTGCGAAAAGGCTTTGCGCATGATCTGTATCAGAAAAAACATAGGAAGTAGTCTGATAGACAGGTACTGCTCGTGATCCTGTCGTTGGGTCAGGCGCTTGGCCACCGTGTAATAGCAATGTTTCAATATCGTATCCATCAAAAGATTTTGTCATTGTATTCGCTCCTTCTTATTATTCAAATAAAACCTATAGGAAAACTAGGGATAAAGATTAATGCTCTTCCCTTTTGCTATATTCAATTTTAAAAATGAAGTAAGTGACTAAGTGATGTTTGTGCTTGAAGTATGATAAGGGGGAAAAAAGAAAAACCCCCTTCCTAAGAAGAGGGTTTTGGTCCTCCTCTTATCTTTCAGATCAAAAAAAGATCTGTAGGAATTGGCACCTTTCCAAACCAAATGTGGTTTGTTGGTTGCCGGGCTTCATCGGGCCTAGTCCCTCCGCCTCTCTGGATAAGAGATATTCAAATTATGTTTAACACATTAACGTGCTGATGTTTATTTTGTTCTTGAATAGGATTATAGAGTATGATGTTTTAGAAAGTCAACCGTTTTTTGAAAAATCATAAAAGTTATACAAAAGAATGAGTGTTCAACTGTCAGCTTTGAATTAAGATTATGCCCATGCTATGCCGGTTATGCTAACTTTGTTCCACTTTTTTCATCAAACCATTGAAACTCTTCGATTTTTTTTACGAGTACCGTTATTCGATTGCCAATTGCCTCTTTCTCTCCAAATCGGATTTTCTGTTCAGACGTTAATTCATCATTCTGAAGCAGCTGCCAATGCGTTACAGTTAGATCCGTAAGCTGGATAAACTCCTCTTGTTTAACTCGACGCTTTACTGCTAGATCTCCATTGGAATAACCTTCTAAAAATCCGTCTGCCATTCTTTTCAATTGATCTTCATACCGATCAAATTCGTGCCGTGCATAACGCGGTGCATTAAAAAATGTTGGGAACAAGGTACGGTAATTATTAAGAAAATTCCCCGCCAGTGAATCACCACTATATAGGATCGGTAAAGGATCGATCAAACAGACAGTACCATCTGAATAAAGCAATACGTTCTCTGGAGATGTATCTTGGTTCGTAAGTACAATCGTAAGATTCTCGATCTCTCTATCTTCCATACAGTTTTGAAGGTCAATCAGAGCTGATGGAGACACAGAACCATCATATGCATGAATAAATTTTTGAAAATCATCTATGTATTCCTTGTTTTCTTCTTTCATAGATTCAGAAACATCTGACTGAAATTTCCCTTCAATATGTTTTCCGTTCCATGAAAGATAGCCGAACCCCTTTAAGCCATGATGTGCAGCATTCATCTTGCGAAAGAACTCACCAAGTTCTGCTCCGATATGAAACGCTTCTACAGCCGTTAGTTGATCAAGCTTGATCGCCTTTCCCGCATAAGATTCAACGGTAAATGTTCTGTCTTTTTCTACATGATAGTTGAAAAAAGCAGGGCAGATTCCTGGTTTAACTTGGTTAGCTAACTCATAGTATGCTCTAGTCCCTGCATATTCTGAGTGAATAGTTTCTTCATCAAATTCAACGTTCTTCCCGTAAGCCTCTCCTTTCGGAAAACGAACGACCACAGCATCTCCAGAACGCAGCTGAACAAGATAAGCAAGATGCCACGCTCCTTCACCTAAATATTGAACCTGAGTCGGATCTTTAAGTTCTTCTAATCCACTTTTTTGCAGTGCATAATCAATCAAGTCAAATGTCTCTTTCATAAGAAGTTCCTCTTTCTAAAATTGAAAATACGTTTCATGAAACATGTATTCGGTATATGTCGAAAAAAATCCTTTTTTCTTACGTTTTCTTGTAGGTCTGAAGTCTTATGGAGGGATAAGAAAGGGTGTACATGAGGAACGTAAAGCGGTGTAGCCGTGTATTTTCAAATGGCGCTCGTATTTTTCGTATGGCGCTCGTCCAGCATGCTTGTCAGCCCCGCTGGACGAGCTTTTCAAGGAACTTACAAAGTCCCAATCACCATCAATCTACATATGTGACGATTTCTTCTACGGCTTTTCTAGCGAGTTTTTTCGGTTGATCTTGTGGATGCCCCAGTGAAATTACCATGTTGATCTGCTTCTTAGAAGGAATTTCTAAAAAGTCGCGAATCGCATCTTGTGCAAGCAATACTGGACCAGTCATCGGACAAGTGCCAAGTCCACGCGCATGGGCTGCAAGCATCAAGTTTTGGATCGCTAAGCAGCTGCTCTTGATTCCTTCCTCTTCCCAAACGGATTCTTCCGCAAGTTCGATCGGATCAAAGATTTTTTCACGAAACTTAGACTCGTAAGGAGTGGCTAAACAGATGATCAATACGGGTGCTCCAGAGAATGCTGTCGCATACGGACCGAAAGAGCGCGTCAGCAATTTTGCTTCCTTCGTTTTGCCGTTCTCTTCAGCCCTTGCTGCCAATTTATAAATAGCATCCCACGTCATCTCTTCAATTTTCTTTACTTTATCTTTATTTCGAATCACGATAAATTCCCACGTTTGTGAATTCGTGTCACTCGGGGCGTAACGTGCGCAATCCATGATTTCATAAATGTCTTCTTCAGCAACCGCTTGATCCGTAAACTTTCGGACACTTCTTCTGCCGTGAACGATTTCTTTAAAATCTTCGTATTTCATGATTGTCTCCTCTAGCACATGTATTGGATTTTCTATATGTATTATACAAAAGATTGGAACTCTCTACAAAATACGCAAAAAAACAGTGCTTATTTTGCACTGTTCTCTGTTGTTTCTATATCTTTTTTTGTTTTTATTCTTAATCCTATTAGGATGAGTGAAGCTCCCAATAATACACTAACGATATGGATCGGATCCATATTAAGTGACTCCCTTTGAACATTTAATTTCTCTACATACATTCCAAGCAGATAAGTACTGATCAGAACGATTATCCCAGCAGTAATGAGTCCAGCCTTAACATATGGCTTCATGGAAAAACCACCTTTTCCTTTTACATATAACTTATTCTTAGGAAAAGATAGAATACCTTTATTCTTTAAAAACAAATTCAGCTAACTAATTGGTTTTTGCAAGATTCATCCGCTCTTCAACGAAAGAACGCACTTCCTCTTCAGCTTTTTTCTTGATTACGAATTCTACATATCGTTCACCTGTATGAAACCGAACTAAACCCCAACTCGGATATCCTGGGTTCTCTGCTTGAAGTCCGGTGATCCAGTCCACTGAATCGATCTGGTGCCAATCATAAAACTTAGTAGCCGATACAACGCCTCTCTTACCGATCGCACCTCGCCATATTTGTGTAAAATAAAGAAGTGTGAGAAACACCAATAAACAGATCATTAAAACATTGACTGGCATTGAAAGTTTCAACAAACCAAAACCTTGTGTGATAATGACCACGATCATAATCTCGTGTGTCCAAAAATTCTTTTGTGTATATTCTCCACTATAAGAAAGTCCATAGACAGGAACTGCTCTTTTTTTGTCTTTCACATTTTTCAAAAGGTAATAAACGGCTGCCATGATTCCTAATACGATTAAGATTCCAAAAAACACATTTAAGAAAAGTTCCATGTTTAAACACCCCGCGTATCTTATATACATTAATACGAATAAACAATGGAAAAAGTTTCAAAAAAGTAAAAAGACACCTTTTAAGAGGTGCCTTTAAAGTCTATCTTTATTTTCGTTCAACCATCACTAAGATCTTGCCATCTTGTAAATCCTGCATGTATCTTTCTGCATCACTTTCCGAAACGTCCATGTTTTGAAGAATTTCTTTCATATCCGCTTCATCGTGATCAAACATTGCAGCAAAAGGTCCAGCTGCCAAAAGTGGACCGACCCCTGGTACTCCAAGACCAGGAACGGCAATCCCTCCGCCGATACCTGTTAGAAAACCTGCAATCGTGCCATATGTTGCACTATCAGCATCATCTTCTGTAATCTTTCTTTCGTTTACATGGGTCTCGTCTGCCACATGATCAACCATCTCATCATCTCTCGCAACGATCGAAATATCAGATGGATGATATCCTTTTTCGACCAATGCTTTGATTGCGCCAACCGCTTCTTCTTCTTTCGTATATGTACCGATAATATCTTTTTTCATTTGGTTTCCCTCCAAACGGTTCTTTACAAGTAGGTTCCCCTGTTAAGCATTTTTTAAACGGTACTCAATCTTGTTCAAACCAACCTTTTTTCATAAACCAAATGGACATGACTGCTCCTAAGAAGACCATAAAACCAAGTACATAGAAGTAACCATTCTTTGTTTGAAGCTCTGGCATGTTTACAAAGTTCATCCCATAAAGGCCCGCAATAAAGGTTAACGGCATGAAAATCGTTGTAATTACGGTTAATGTTTTCATGATATTGTTCATACGGTAAGAGTTAAGAGAGATGTAATTATCACGAATATCCGATGTCATTTCTCTCGCTGAAGTCATCATATCGGTTAACCTTAGGAGATGATCATATATATCATGAAAATAAGACCTTTCATCCGAATCTAAACCCACACGTTTTGATTCGAGCATCCGATAGAGAAGCTCTCGCATAGGCACGACTGTTTTTCTTAATGTTAAGAGATCTCCTCTAATATCAAAGATTTGGTTAATGATTTTGGGTGCTTCATCATCTTCGTTGCTTTCGATGGAAATTACCCGTTCTTCTAATTCATGCATAATGGGAAAATACATATCTACCAGTTTATCCATCAGCTTATGAAGAAGTTCATTTTTACCGAGTTCAGGCGGAATTGTCTCGTGTCCACTTAAATACTTCCATACAAAATCAATCTCTGGAACGTTTGTTTTATGATACGTAACCACACAGTTTTTAGTTGTGAAGATATCAACCTCAGTTGCTTCAAGTGTCTTATTGTCTAGAGCGTGCACCACATAAAACAGGTGTTCTTCATAAAATTCAACCTTTGGACGTTGCAAGGCATTCACACAGTCCTCAACAGCAAGAGGATGGAAGTCAAAAAAAGTGCGCAATAAATTGGTTTCACCAGATGTCGGACAGTCAAAGTCAACCCAGAACCAATCGGGCTTCATTTCATTGATTTGCCGAAACGGTGGATTGATGATTACTTTATGATCGATGATAGCGATTGTACGGACCATGATTACACCTTCTTTCACTTATTATCATTTCCCTAACTTCTTTAACTTTTTTCAGTGGTTTGAAACATTTGTTTTAGAATGCAGCATTTATCTACAATAATCGATGCTTTTTATTTTGACAATAAAAAAACTGCGATCTTTTAATGATCCATAAACAACTTTCTAGTTTCCTTAATCTGTTAGAATAAAGTGAAGTAAGGTATGGGGGGATTGTTAGTATTGAACAAAAGAATGGTACTATCTTTTGCTTTTATTTTATTGATGGTTTCAAGTGCTGCCGTTTATAAATTCGTTCTCGAGAAGGACCGTTACTCATCTGTTTCCATAGTTCCCGAACATCGAAAAGACCTCCCACTTTACGAGGGATTAGAATTTCAAGACCATCATTATGTAATTAAGGGAAATCATTGGTATGAGATCTATAAATTTTATAGAGATACACTTCCGCATCATGGTTGGAAGCCCGTTCATAAGCGAGCTTCCATAGAAGAATGGGGAGGATTTATGCTGCAATTTAAAAAAAATGATAAAGAACTCATATTGATGGTGGTTGGAATCCTTATTCAAACGAAACAGAAACTACTTTTGACCTTAATCCTGCCCACCATTAAACATAATAAATAGATGAAAAATTTATTTGTTAATATTGATGGAATCCTAACCGTATGTTGAGATGTTTAAATAAACCCTTAGCCACTTGAAACGGCCAAGGGTTTTTACTATGCGTTTTTTTGACTCGCCTCAAGCAGTGGCTCGTACATCATGATAGCATGATTCTCGGTTACGTATTCATCGTCGATCTGTTTTCTTTGACGGTTAAATACTTTGCGATGAATCAAGTTATGCCTTAAATATCCACCCCAATAAGCAGGTGTGATCCAATGGTCCTTTTCATACACTTCATACGATTGCAGTGGTTCTTGATCTGTCCGCCATTCTCCCACAAGATGAGTATCCGTTAAATATAAGTGAAGCTGGTAAGTCTGATTCGTCGTGTTCTTAATCTGCAAGTCTAGGTAGTTATAAGCACAAGTCGCTCCGCTTCCAAACGGCTGTGTACGCTTCGAGTCTGGAAACACATCATAACTATGTCGGTGACGCTCTGTGACAGAGAGCGGAGTATGCAGGGTCATCCAATAGATCAAGTTTGAGAGCTGACACAGGCCACCACCCGTACCCTTCTTAAATTTTCCGTAAAACAAGACCATTCCATCAACATACCCCTTTGATCGTGTTGTCGTTCCAATGCTTTTCCAATACGAAAAAGTTTCCCCTGGATGGATCACGATACCGTTTAATTGTTTGATAGCAATCGAGAGGTTTTTCACTTTATTATGCTGATACCACATCTCTACATCTTTTAATTTTCGAAGAAGAATCGTCTGATGTAAAAAATGAACATAGGGAAGCTGTTTATTCTTCCTTGTTTTGGCGTACGTCTTTTCATCTGTAAACCATTCTAAATATCTTCTAAACATATAATACTTTTTTCCTAACGAGATTCGAAATGCCGAACGCCGCTTCGGACGCAGGTCAAAATGGTTCATCTGCATACTCCTTTTGCTCAATTTCTTTATGGGGAATAAATTGTTTGGGGTCAGACCCCTTTTCCCATTATCTTCTAATTCTTCATTTGTCATTTATTTTCCTGTGGATCCTGCGTTATAGTGGGGATATTGCATATTAAAAATTTACTTCATAAAGTTTATATTTTATGATGATAGGTAGTTTATAGAGTTGGAGGAGTAATCGGATGCTCGACAAATCGTTTTTACAGATGAATACCGTATTTATAAGCATCCTCATCGAGGCACTTCCGTTCGTTCTGATCGGAGTGCTCATCGCTGGTGTCATACAGATGTTTGTCACTGAGGAGATGGTGGCACGTATCATGCCTAAGAATAAGGTAGGTGCTGTTTTATTCGGGGCTGTTTTAGGGGCAATCTTTCCGGCGTGTGAGTGTGGAATCGTACCGATCACAAGAAAGCTGATCGAAAAAGGTGTTCCTGTTTTTGCAGCCATACCTTTCATGCTCACAGGCCCGATCATCAACCCTGTCGTTTTGTTTTCAACGTATGTTGCGTTCGGAAACAGATGGGAAGTTATGATCTATCGAGGTTCTCTTGCCATGATTGTTGCCGTTTTACTAGGTTTTATCCTTGCCGTTCAATTTAAAAATGTAAAAGTACTTAAGAATGAATTAGGTGCTGTTTCCCGCTCACCGTTTAACAACGAAACGGCAGCAACGGTCTCATCGCCAAAGATTTCTTTTTATAACAAACTGAAAGGTACGTTCGTGCATGCTGTAGAAGAATTCTTCTCTGTCGGAAAATACTTAGTGATCGGTGCTTTGATTGCTGCGAGTATGCAAACATACGTAAAAACATCAACACTTCTAGAAATCGGACAAGGTGAAGTATCATCTTCTCTTGTGATGATGGGATTAGCCTTTATCCTCTCTCTTTGTTCAGAAGCTGATGCTTTCATCGCGTCTTCGTTTCAAAGTACGTTTACAATCGGTTCGATCGTTGCGTTCCTTGTCTATGGTCCGATGTTAGATGTGAAGAACGTCCTTATGATGTTAGCTGCTTTTAAGAAAAAGCTCGTTGTTAGTCTTGTTGTATATATTACGATCCTCGTTCTAGTCGGATCTTTATTTCTTTAAAGGAGGTGCACATCTATGATTCGAATCCTGATCTTGATCGGATTTACCTTTTTGTTCATGCATCTGCATGCAACAGGTGATATTAGCAAATACATTAACATGAAATATTCATATATCTCCTTCTCTGCCATATTTATTCTTGGCTTTCTTACGCTTGTTCAGTTCTATATTTACGGTAAGAGTGATGATGGTGAACATGAACATGATGATTCATGCACACCTGATTGTGGACACGATCATCATAAGAAACCTTCTCGATTAAAGAATATAACTGTGAACAGTATACTTATTTTCCCGATCATTTCCGGGTTATTCTTTCCTATCGCTTCTCTTGATTCTGAAACCGTAAAAACGAAAGGGTTCCACTTTAAAGGCCTTGAGAACGAAGGGGATTTTGGTGAGCACCAGTTTTTAAAGCCGGATACAAGTGTTTATTACGGAAAAGAAAGCTACAATTCTATCATGGATAAAGAACTGAAGCCCTTTACAAAAGGAAATCAGGTTGTGCTGAACGATAAGAACTATCTTAAAGGCATGGAGAGCATCTATTATAAACCTGGTATTTTTCTCGGGAAAGATGTTCAGTTCAAAGGGTTTACTTACAATGCAGAAGATCAAGCTGCTAAATCAAACGAACTTTTCCTTCTACGTTTTGGAATCATACACTGTATTGCCGATTCTGGCGTTTTTGGCATGATGGTGGAATTCCCAAAAGGTACAAAATTTCCTAATGACAGATGGATCGAGATTGAAGGCAGTATAGAAACCCAATATTATCAACCGTTTAAAGCCGACATTCCTTATGTAAAAGTGAAGGACTGGAAAGAGATCGAGAAACCAAAAGAAGAATATGTGTATCGAGGATATTAAAGAAACCGGACAGCTTACGTCCGGTTTTTCTTTTTGCTTATATATTTTGCGATCGTATTAAATTCACGACAATTTCGCCGAGCTGTCTTCCAAGTGACAGCCCCTCGTCATTATCTACTTTAAAATGAACACCAGCATATAACCTAGACATCGCGCACTCTTCCATGAGCAGGTGAATGCGATTTCTTTCTTGAGGAAAATAATAGCTTAGGATGGGTTCTGTACAGCCAGCCATAACAGCGTGTGCAGAAGGATAACCAGGAAACCTAGGCGTCATCAACACTGTCTTTAAGTTTCGGTCGTATTGACAAGGTCGCGCAACATCCCAAAGATATTTAAAATGCCAGGTGATGACGAAAGCATCATTGATAGCAGCTTGATAAAACGCTAAAAATCTAGCAGCCTTTGTTGAAGCAAGTCCATACGTTTCCATCATCTGAAAAACGATTGGAATGATCTGTTTATTCACCTCTCCGGCAGCCCACATTTGAGCAATGCGTATCTGCTCAGGTGTGATCTGCTGCATGACCTGCTGTACAATTTGCAGTTCATTTTCCCAATTAATTGTATTAGGATCCTTGATTCTCCACGTGATTTGATTACGAAACGGATCTAAAAATGTATTGCCTTCTCGTGCTATAAAAAACATCGGCCAATTGCCTGCTGCTGGCGTTACGGGTGTCGGGGGATAGCTTTCACCCGGATATGGTATTTTAGACCACCTCAAATAATTACTCATCTCATCCCCCCTGTTCCACGTGATACCTCATGTTATGTGAAGGGACAAAATGATTAGAACAAAGTCATAATCTTAAAAGTGGTTAAACAAACATTTTCTTTTCATATAGGAGATTAAGAGTAATTGAAGTTCCCTAAGTGCCGTATATACATATACTGTTGTATAGTTGGCCAAGCTCTAACAGCTTGTGGCAGCTTTTTCAGTTGAAAGTTGGTGGAAGATTTGAAGAACGTAATAAAAAATGAAGTGTCCTTTAATGTGACTGACGATGAACAGTTCGCATCCTTTTGGAACAAGGTGTTTCCTAATCATTGGGAAAACTTTACGTTTCAAGTCTTGGATCATTTCTTACATCCGGACCGGAATTATTTAGATATAGGCTCATGGATCGGTCCCACTTTACTCTATGCAGCAAATAAGTCGAAACATTCGTTTGGCATTGAACCTGATTCAGTAGCCTATGAAGCATTGAAAACAAATATTAAGCTAAATCCAGAACTCAAAGAAAAAATTACGACTGTTAACAAAGCTCTATCTTATAAATCAGGGACGATGAACTTATATAAACGAACACAATTTGGTGATTCTAGTTCAAGTTTAGTTCGATCATTATCAGATGATTTTCAAACGGTTTCTGTAAGTACTCTTAAAGAATTAGTGTCTGATTATAAGATTACAGATCTCGCACTCATTAAAATGGATATTGAAGGAGGAGAGTATCTCCTCATTCCTTCTATGCAGAAATATTTAAAACGGTACAAGCCGCCTCTGTATCTATCACTTCATCCTGAATTTCTAAAAAGCTCGATGAAAAAGAAATGTTCATACTTTTCAGAAAGAAAACTACGTAAATCCTATATAAAAAAAGTAAAAAAACTTATACAAAGTTTAGATATGTATGACTACATTTATTCCTCTCCTTCAAAGAGAATCGAAAAATCAAAATTACTTCAAGCTCTGTTAAAGAATGATGACCCGATCGAACTGCTTTTCACAACCACTGCCATAACCTTAGATCAACGATAAGGTGTTGCCGAATGCGCACCTTTTCCCTTGCATTCATTCCCTCTATTCAATCGGCTTTCAATTTGGTATCATTTTCCTTAAAACATGAGGAGCTGATCATAATGACTTTGCTTAAACAATCGTTTAACTTTGTGGCTGATTCGTATGAAAAGTACCGGCCAACGTATCCACAAGAGCTTTTTGAAGACATTGTTCGTTATGCAAACCTTGAAGAGGATCATATTCTTTTGGAGGTAGGAAGTGGGACTGGTAAAGCTACAGAAGGTTTTGTTAAAGAAGGCATCTCAACCATCACTTGTATTGAATATGGTCGAAACTTAGCTCAGCTTACTCAGAAAAAGTTTTCATCGTATCCAGATCTTCAAGTAATCCATTCGAGTTTTGAAGATTGGAATCATCCAGAAAAGGTCAAATACAACCTTGTTTTTTCTGGAACAGCTTTTCATTTTATTCCTCATGAGACCGGGTATCGAAAAGCCGCCTCGCTTTTGAAAGATGATGGGGTATTGGCCCTCTTCTGGTTTGTACATATTCCTTCTTATGAACCCGTGTACGTTTCTATTCGTAAAGCGTATGAATCCTTTGCTCCTCACTTAGAAGACAGCCATGCTCCTACCCTTGCTGAATTTATAGAGAAACAAAACAAACAAACGCTCGCATCAGGAGCATTTATAGATTTACAAACACGTACATACACATGGAACCAAACCTATACAGCTGAAGAATATGTAGGTTTATTAGATACACATTCTGGTCACCAACTATTAGCTCCTGAACAAAAAGCATTGCTCTATGAAGAAATAAGGAAAGCGATCCTGGCGCAAAATTCAGGTGTGATTACAAAAAAACATGCAGTTGCATTATTCTTAGCAAAAAAGAAGTAAAATTTTCAAAACCTATGAGCATTCCCCTTCAAATGTCCTGTTTTCTCTTAGTATGATCTATTCCTAGGAAAGCTGTACTATTGTTTCGACAATTAAGAGGATATTTATCGATTGAGAGAGAATTATGGAGAAAACCAAGAAGGGAGGAAAAGAAAATGAGTGAAGTGATCATCCGTCATCTTGTGAAACGTCATTTCACAAAGAAAAACATACAAGATCAGCATCTTCAACAGCTGCTTGTACATTTTCTTCTTTCAGCAAGGAAAGATAAACATTAAAAAAGATAAAGATATCGCCATCATATAATTCTTTTATTAAACAAGAGTATCTGGTTTTTAGCAGATACTCTTTCTTATTTTTGGGTGTTTAATGCTTTCGTTAATATTTTCAGAGCTTGCATGATCGTGTTTCTTTCAAATTCAGAGAGTCCTTCGATATTTTTATTGAGATGTGTACTCAAGATCGTATTTAAATGAGATAACGTCCGAACTCCTTTTTCACTTAATAGTAGAAAAGAAATTCTTTTATCACTTGGATTCACGCTTTTTTCAACAAGACCCATCCTCATTAATGATTTCACTTGCCTGCTGAATGTCGTTATATCCACCCCAACGTTATCTGCAATGTGTTGCATGGAAGGCTTCGAGTGTTTACTGATCTCATAAAGGATATGACTAAGTGCTAAAGTCAAATCTTCTTCTACCAAACGACAACTGTTCTTTTGCAACGTTTCATATCTTCTACTTAAATTTTGCAGCAGATCTCTTACATCCTCCACAATTAAGCACCACCTTGTTTCCACTATAAGGTATACGCCGAATAATTAAAATATTTTTTAAATATACCCTTCAAGCTGAAATAGGTTTTTTTACCTATAATCCTTCAAGAGATATCCTCTTTTTTTGGCGTATTCTGAAGGTTTGAGAGTGTTTTTAGTACAAAAGACTTATCCATATACAAGAAATAAGGTTTAATTGTTATTCTATAGGGGTACCCCATAGTTATAGAGATAAAATTTGGCAATTAAATGTTTGGGGGTATCATTGAATATGTACAGAGTGGAGCAGAAACGCAGCAAATTAGGTATGTGGCTCGAACAGCATAATAAAGATACTGATTGGTTGACCCGAACGTCTGGTATCGAAAGACAAACGATAGAAGAGCTCGCCTACAATCCAAATAAAAATCCAAGAATGATATGTTTACGGAAGATATTATATGCGGTAAAAAAGGTTGATCCTACTACTAAACTTAGTGATTTATGGGATATGAACTAATACAAGTACAAGCACCTCAGACTAAAATGAGGTGCTTGTTTTTTTATGTTACTCTTTATGCAATAAATCATCTACTTTTGAACGCATAGAACTCATAACTGTTTGTTTGTATCGAACAGCAAGTAACAGAACAATTAGTCGTTTACGCAAAGTCAGTTCATAATAACGTGGATTCTCTTTAACAAAACACTTAATGATGGAAAGCACAGCTGGACTTACTTTATTGAAACGTTTGACATTCTCCTCCTTTTTTAGAAATCTTAAGCTCTGTAACCAATTCTTTATGTGTGTTGTTCTAGGATGTTCATCGATCATACATAATGCATATTTACTTTTTGTGTGTTTTGTTAAATATTCATAACGATCATTACCGCTAATAATACTGAACCCCGTTTTCTTATCTCTCTTTACTACAAGCATATGCATAGAATCCCACATTCTATTTTTTAGCATCTTCACGTGTTCCGTTAATTTTACCGAATAATCCGGCTTAATTTTAGATAGATG
Organism: Fictibacillus tiangongensis; assembly: GCF_048083785.1. GTDB lineage: Bacteria > Bacillota > Bacilli > Bacillales > Fictibacillaceae > Fictibacillus. The sequence goes on along the minus strand of NZ_CP182294.1, from coordinate 899,063 downwards.
AATATATTGAACATTCAACTTCATGCCATATCTCCTCTTTCCTGTGGAGCATCGTGTAAGTATTCTATGACAGTAAGTATACAAATGGTGCCTATGGATAATCGTTTAGGTTGGTTTTGAAAGTGCTTGATTGCCGCTCAAGGTTATTGGTTCCCAGGTAGACACAGCAACAAGATGAAACAACTTTAAGCAAAAAGTAAAAAGCCACTCCCCGCACGTTTTTTAGCTAACGTAACGAGGAGTGACTCTTAAATGTTTTTATGCAGCTCTATTTTTCCGAATAAAATTACGTATATCACGATTTCCGATGAACTTCTTAGACTGCTCACACCAAAGCTTAAACGTTAACGATTTTAAACTAGTTAGAAGCGTAAGCGTTGGTACATCTTGAAGTCGAGGATCACTTTTATGTGCTTTTTCCAAGTGATAGTTCGGCACACGAGAGTTCAAGTGATGCACATGGTGAAAACCGATATTCCCTGTAAACCATTGTAATACTTTTGGCAGTTTATAAAACGAGCTTCCTTTTAGAGCAGCTTCAACATAGTTCCATTTTTCGTTATGTTCGAAATACCCATCTTCAAACTGATGCTGAACATAAAATAACCAAACTCCTGAAAAAGTTGCAATGTAGAAAATCGGAAGTTCAACTAATAAGAAAGCTTTCCAGCCAATCGTAAATCCAACTGCTAATACGATTGTTACTAATGCGATGTTCGTTAACCAAACATGCATTTTTTCTTTCTTTGAAGCATTTTTTGCATTAAATCGATAATCGATCAAGAAAATATATAGTGGTCCGATCAAAAAGAGCACGATCGGGTTTCGGTAGGTTCTGTATTGTAGTCGTTTAAACCAAGAAGCTTCTGCGTACTCTTGAAGCGTCATTGTCCACACATCACCAACCCCACGTTTCTCAAGGTTTCCGTTCGTTGCGTGGTGTGTTGCATGGCTATTCTTCCACTGTTCATACGAACAGAACGTAAACAGACCTGTAAATATCCCCACGATCTGATTAGCTTTTCTGCTTTTGAAAAATGAATAGTGTGTGCAATCATGAAAGATGATAAATGTTCGAACTAAAAAGCCGGCTGCCGGCACTGCACAGAGCAGTGTCAACCAAAATGATATATTTAAACTCAAATAAGCCAATACCCATAGAATTAAGAATGGTCCTACTGAATTAACTAACTGCCATACACTTGCTGATATACGCGGGCGCTCAAATGGTGCTAATTTTTTCTTCCATTCACGAATGTCGTACTTCGAATGTTCGCTCATTAAATCAGTCTCCTTTAACTTCACATCTTCCCTATCTTATCACATATTATGAATTTAGCACCCACCTATATTTGTCGAATTGTGAACATATTATATGACTTGGTACTAAATCCACGTAAAAACCGGCCTCTCACAAGGGAGAAGGCCGGAAAATAAAATGTGATTTTTTATTTTTTTGCGTTGATGTAAAGTTTGCCTGATGCTCTTTCGCTTGTTTTGTTGCCATAATCATCTGAAGCGATTATTTCAACTACTGCACCTGGTGCTTTAACATTTGTAGTTGCTGTGTAGTAGCCTTCGTAATGACCCTCAGATGTTTCACGCATTGGAAGTTCAGTTGCGTTCGCCACCCCGCCAGCGTTTGTTAGCGGCATATGGATAACGAATACTGCATCCAATCCTGTCGCACTGTCGAATTCGATCTTCACAGACTCTCCGCTCTTCAGCTCTTTGTCTGTGTCTGGTTTCAAGTTTTCAACTACTGGAGCTTCAAATTGCGCATAAACGGTTACTGTCTTCGAGTGGCGATTTCCAGCTTTATCAAGCGCAACCACTTTAATCACATTTTCTCCCTCATTTAAGAGCATTCGGTGACTATAGTTACCGTCTTCATCTACTTGGGCTTTTTGTCCGTTTACTTTTACCCAATCTAGGTTCGTTTCATCAACAGTACCTTTTACCGTTACAGATTCACGGTTTGTCTTTAGACCGTCAGCAGGTGATGTGATGCTCACTTTTGGTTTTGTTTGATCAAGCGTCACTGTTACTGGTGCTGATTCATCTGTTGAACCACTCTCTGTGAAGGCTTTAGCCGTTAAGGTGTTTGCACCCTCTTCTAACGTAACTTCAGCAGAGAACGTTCCTTGGTCTGTCGTCTCTGCAGTAGCTACTTCCTCTCCATCTCTGTAGATTTCAACAGTGGTGGTTGGAGCAGCGTTACCTGTTACAGTTACTTTTTCTTCGTTTGTAAACGATCCATCGACTGGAGAAGTAATGGATGGTGCCGTTACTTCATAGTTTACAGTCGCTCTGATCATATAGTTACCTTCTTCTTCTGGAGATTGAGACCATGCTCCACTCAAGCTTTGGAAGCTTCGACCTGACCATTCTCCATCTTCATCTGTTGCAAGGCCTGGTGTGTTCGGGTTCGCAAAGTTTTGGATATACACCATATAGAAGTCTCCTTCGACCATGATGCCGTGCTGACTTAAGTCAACATGTGTCCACTCGCCGTTACGTAATGCTGTAGCATCAAACGGTCCAGCAAGCTTTTTACCTGGTGTTCCATCCGGTCCACTTGCATCGTATACAGCTACTTGGAATGCTGTTCCACCCGGTACCGGCCATTCAGTATCCCAGAATCGGAATAGCCCTCCAGTTACAGCCGCTTTTTCATTACCGTTTGCGAGTGACATCTTTACTGCCCAAGCGTTTCCTGCAGCATTCCATGCACGAGCATTTTCAGCTGTACCATCGTCATACCCAATCTCACCTGGGTAACCGATGAAAGGTTTTAACGCGATGTCTTGATCCGTTGTTTCGCCACCAGATACGGTAACGGAAACTTCTTCACCATAATAAGAAGGAGCAAGTACTTTTAGCGTGTATTCGCCTTCATAGGCAGAGATTTCATACGTACCGTCTTCATTTGTCTGTACCGGTGCAATCGCAGCATCTTCCATGAGCATCACAGTAGCTCCTGCGATCGGTTCTCCTGTCACTTCATTCGTAACCGTGCCTGACACGGTTCCTCTTGGAATTTCTTCAAGTGTAAAGTTCGCACGTGCTGTTCCGTCTGCTTCTAATGTGATTGATTGTGTTTGCGAACGGAAACCATACGCCTCTGCTTGTACAGTATATGTTCCTGCTGCATGCGTTAAGCTATACGAACCATCTTGAGGATTCGTGTAAACAGAACGTCCTGTTTCAAGAACACTAACTTCTGCACGCATCGGAAGTGCTAGTGGAGCACCGTTACCATCTTTTGAAGGTTCTTTTTCAGAAGATGGTTTCATCGGCTTGATTTTAGAAGGATCCACTTTTGGTTTTGCTTGGGACATAGGCGCTTTTTCAACTGCTGGTGCTCCGCCAAGTTTTGCTTTTTTCGTTGGTGTAATCGGTTGGTCATGCAACTTCACATCATCTAGGTACCAGCCCGCTTTAACGACTGAACCGTCAGAAGTTACATTGAAAGCAACGTAAATGCGTTGACCTGCATATTCACTTAAATCTACTTCTCCGTCAATCCAACCACCTGAAGTAGAGTTAACGCGAAGCTTTTGAGTCCAGTTTTCCATATCTGTCGATACAAACACGTGACCGTAATCATAGTTACGCTCTAGATCGTGCCACTGTTTAAACTGAAGATATGTGTTCCCTTCAGGAAGGTCAACTGGAGGCATAACAAGTGTCATGTTAGCACTATTCGCATAGTTTCCAGCAAGACTTGAAGCATATACCTTTTCACCTGAGAATGCTGCACCAGGTCCGCTTGTTGGCACACCATGCTCCCAGCTGTTATTTGCTCCAAAAGATGTCCATCCTGTAGGAGTTCCTTCAAAATCCTCACTGTACCCTGAAGAAATTCCAGGTAGCAGTGCAACTGTATAGTTATCAGTTGAAACGGAACTTCCTCCAAAATCGATGGCTGTCCATTTATAGACAATGGAATCACCCGTTAATGCTGACCCTGGAATAGAAGCGCTGTACGTACCTGATTTATAATCTCCACCTGTACGTTCAGCAGTCACATCTGCCCAGCTTCCGTCTTCGTTCTGATAGCTTAATGTAACTGAAGTAACACTAATGTTATCTGACACTTCAGCTTCAAGATTTAATGGCATCTCCTTGTAAGATTCAGTTGGTCCTTCATGAGTGATGGAAGGAGCTTCACTGTCTTCTCCTTCTTTCGTTACAGTTCCCTCGATTCTGCCTAATCCAGTTACTACTGAGGATACGGCTGTAAATGCGTTCACAAGTCCATGTCCATATCCATTGTTCGGAGATTCAGGGAATGTCGCATCTGTAAGAGGAGTAGCTGAATTCAACAAGATCTCTTCAAGCTCTTCAACTGTCAGACTCGAATCAGCTTGCTTTAATAAAGCAACTACTGCTGAAACGTGTGGTCCGGCCATTGACGTACCATTCCAACCACCTTCATATGCACTTCCAGGAACCGCTGACCGGATATTTACTCCCGGTGCTGAGATTTCAGGTTTTGTTTCGTCATATGGAGAAGGTCCTTGAAGTGAGAAACTTGCTAAAGTGTTATTGATATCTGTTGCACCTGTTGCAAAAGATTCTGGATAGTTTGCAGGAGTTGCAACTGATCCTGGCCCACCTGGGTTAAAGATCGTTGTGTTACCTGCAGAGAATTCCGGGAAAATCTCAGCAGATCGCCAAGCCTGAACCATCTCTCTGTACCATTCATCAAGTCCTGCTCCGCCACCCCATGAGTTGTTTACAACATCTGGCGCTTTTTCAGGGTGAGGATTACCTTCTGCATCTTTTGGTGCTAAGATCCACTCACCGGCTTCAAGAAGATCAACATCTGATCCACCTGATGCAGAGAACGCTTTTACAGCAATCCATTTTGCTCCTGGAGCAACACCGATCTGATTGCCTCCGTTCGGTTCAGCACCTACCATTGTTCCCATCGTATGTGTACCATGTCCATCATCATCATATGGAGTAGCTTGATTACCAACAGGATCGAACCAGCTGAACTGGTGATCTGCTGCATCTGGATTTTGAGGATTGTATCCGCGATACTTTTCTTTTAGTGCGGGGTGGTTCCATTGAACACCTGTATCGATATTGGCAACAACTGTACCAGCTCCATCAATACCCATCCCCCAAACCTCAGGAGCACCTACACGTTCGATATTCCATTCAATAGAAGAAGTATCGTTTTTCGGTTGCACCTGTAGAGATGATTTTGGAAGTTGCTTTTCTGGAAGCTTTACAGAACTTACAGGTTGAATAAGCTGTCTTGTTTCATTCGGAAGAACTTTTTCAACTTCTGGAAAAGCTGCGATTTCTTCCATTACTTCTTTTGTTGCCGTAACGGCCATACCGTTAACAACATAGAAAGATTGGATACTTTCAGCTTTACCTGCTTTTTCTTGTTTTTCTAAGTATTTTTTCGTGTGCTGTTGAGTTTCAAGCGCATTGGCGCGAAGTGTGGAAACGATCGTAGAACGTTTCATTAATTTTGTTTGATTAGAAGAAAGTTTTTGAGATTTAGCTTCTTTAGCAGCTTTTTTCGCCACTGCAGCCGTATCTACTTGTTCTTTAAACTTAATGAGGAATGTAACTTTATCCTTCTTGCTGAATTGCTCGTTCAGTTTCTTTGCAACCTTGCTCGTTTTACTGTCTAATGCTGCCTCTTTTGCTGAAGTAGAAGCCTTACCTTTGGTGGTAGCAGCATTCGCTTGAGATGGGAACATCATTGGAACAATCATTAAAAAAGCTAAAAATACGGAAAGCCAGCGTACTTTTCTTCGTTTTTTACTCATGTAACTTTTCCCTCCCTGGTCTATTTGTTTTTGGTTGATCTAACCTAGCAAGAATTCTGTCACACCTCCTGTATCTTTTTATGAAAATATAGTAATTCTTTGTTGTTATATAAAGGTTAACGGAAGGAGTCTGTAAGATTATGTAATATTTTGTCGCAGAAAGTACTAGTAATTGGAAAATAAACCCTTTGTATGACAGCTATTTTACTTACTCGTGACTTTTGGTTAGTCCATTTTTTCTATCTGTTAATTTTTCTTAGATTGCGAAACTTATGGCACGGTACTTATCTACTTATTTTTGTAATATAAAATAATCGAAATGAAAAATGAGGACTCAGTCCCTTTATTAGTGTTAAAAATAAACTAGATTAATTCCAATATTTTCTTTGTTTTTTACAATTTCCGTAATATAAGAAGATTCGCGATCCACCAGTGAGGCAATATTCCTTTCTAAGATGCAGGTCTTATGTCGGAAAAAGCGGTAGATTTTCCTATTAAAGTCGCAAACTATCACTTAAAATATTATAGTTTGTAACAATATCTTCATTTCAATTCTATATAATGTCGGTTTTTGACAAGGGTTACCTCGTAAAGAATTTTGAAGTCAAAAAAAACCTTCCTCTAAACGAGGAAGGCAATGACTACTCTGGCCGTTCTAACGAAAAAGTTTCTCCAAGCTTTACATAGTTCGTTCCTGCTAATCTCCCAACAGGCTTTAGCTTATCAGCATCAATTCTACCATTCTGGTAGAGTTCATCTGAGATATGATAATGAACAACTCTTCCGATTAATAGATCAGTAGAGGGTTTGTCGTGTGTACCACCAAGTGGAATAATCTGTTCAACTACACATTCCATGCGTATTTTGGATTCAGCGATACCTGGAACTCCTACTTTGACAGATTGAGCATTCGTTAAATTTGTAAGTTCAACTTCACTCTGATCTCGCTCAAGGTTGGCAGCAGTTTGATTTACGGCATTAATATACGTTTCGTCTGGAATATGCACTACGAATTCACCTAGCTCTTCTGCATTTCGTGACGTATCTTTTTGAATACCATCCTTCCTCCCAACTGATATGGCGATCAGAGGAGGATCGGAAGTTAACGCATTAAAATAGCTGAATGGTGCAGCGTTTAGGACACCATCTGATGATAGAGTGGTAACGAACGCAATCGGTCTAGGAATTATACTTCCTGTTAGAAACTTATAGTTCTCTTTTACGGATAATTCTTGAGGATCGATAGACTTCATGATTTTTCACCCGCTTTACTATTTTTTTAGGCTGTTATTGTAACTTTTTTAGCTCTTTAAATAGCAGATAATGATTCAATTGTGACGATAGGCTGTGTCTATGATCTAATCGTCTTATCTTTTGACTTATTTTTAACAATAATGATTTATAGCAAGTGTTTGCTGAACCACTCAGCTGCTTCTTCTACTTCAGCTCTTGATAACTGATGCCCCATGTCATCCCATTTCAGATGTACATTTGCACCTGCGTTGTTCAACAATTGCTGCAACTCTTCCGTTTCTTGAGGCGGGCAGATCGGATCGTTTTTCCCTGCACCGATAAAAACAGGAAGTCCATCTAACTTTGGAAGTTCAATTCCTCGTCTAGGGACCATCGGGTGGTGGAGGATTGCTCCTTTTAATGAATTTTCATAGTGAAATATTAAACTTCCTGCAATGTTAGCACCGTTCGAATAACCTACTGCTACTACTTGATCGCGGTTAAAATCATACTTATTTGCTGCTTCTTCAATAAACTCGTAAAGTTCTTTTGTACGAAAGATTAAATCTTCTTCATCAAATACACCTTCTGATAAACGGCGGAAAAATCTCGGCATGCCGTTTTCAGAAACATTTCCTCTAACACTTAACACAGATGATTCTGGTGAGATCATTTCTGCTAATGAAAGTAAGTCCTTCTCATTTCCTCCGGTACCATGTAATAACAGAAGTACCGGCTTGTTTAAATCTGTCCCTTTTTTGAATAGATGGATCATTGGATATCCTCCTTTAAAATTCTTGCTTCTACAGGGTGTAGATGATTTTCAATTTGTTCTCGATGAGGCTCGAGCCATGGCGGAAGCAATAATTTCTTACCTAACTCTTCTTCTGGCTCATCGCGAGTAAACCCTGGTGGATCAGTCGCAATCTCAAAAAGTATGCCGCCTTCTTCCCGGAAATAAATAGCATTAAAATATTGTCGGTCAATAATTTCTGTTACCTGAAACTCATTCTGTTTTACATGTTGCTGCCATTGTTCATGTTCTTCATAAGATGAAGCTCGCCAAGCGATGTGGTGAACGGTTCCTACTCCACTCACTCCCCTTGCTTCAGGCGATAGCTTGATATCAATCACATTCCCAATGTCACTTTTTGCATAAAACCGGATATAATCTCCGTCTTGCCCTACCTTTTCTAACCCCATCACTTCTGTAAGAACTCGCTCAGTCTCCTGTGGAGCTGCTGATAAAAGTATTGCGCCACCAAATCCTTTAATGGCATGTTGAGGAGTGACTTCGCCAAATGACCATTCGCTATTCTTACCTTCTTGCCTTGCAACGATTTCTATACGCAATCCATGAGGATCGAGAAATTCTAGATATTCTTCTTGAAAACGAACGGTCTTTTTATACTCTACCGAGAATTTGGCAAGTCTTTCTTCCCAAAATGGTAAGGAACCTTCTGGTACAACAAAAGATGTAGTTCCAACTTGACCTGAGCCTACTCGTCCTCTGTAAGCATCCGGCCACGGAAAAAACGTCATGATCGTTCCGGGACTTCCTCCTTCATCTCCAAAATAAAGGTGATACGTTCCTGGATCATCAAAGTTTACAGTTTTTTTAACAAGTCTGAGGCCTAAAACGCCTGCATAAAAATCTACATTCTCTTGGGGATTACCAACAATCGCAGTTATGTGGTGAATACCATCCGTGTGCATCGTCATATCCAATACATCCTTTCAGTTACATTAACTTATTTTTTGTAAGTTAAGTATATGATTATCACTTACTTTTGTCAAGTAACTATATTACGTTGATATGATTTTATGTATGCTTGAACACCATTTACTCGTATTATTATGGACGGACAAGAGTTTACTTAAGCCTATACCCCTTCATACTTCTGTGAAACAACAATCAAGAAGAGGTGTTTCTACAATCTGTGATAGAAATAAAAATCCACGTGAAATCTGTAGATTCCACGTGGACAAATTTAAATTGTTGTATTTGTTTGGGGTCAGACCCCTTCTTAGAAGTCGAAGTTATCTGGGTCTGGACCGATGCGACGATCTTCATTTAACGCGTCAATCTTCGCCATGTCTTCTAAAGATAGTTCAAAATCAAAGATATCTGCATTCTCTACGATGCGGTGTTGTTTAATAGATTTCGGAATCGTTACAACACCATTTTGAACATCCCAGCGAAGGATGATCTGAGCTACAGATTTACCGTGTTTCTCTGCTAGTTCAACCAATGATGGCTCTTCTAACAGTTCCCCTTGCATCAGCGGGCTCCATGCTTCGAGTTGGATGTTGTTATCTTTACAGAATAAAAGAAGCTCTTTTTGTGCCAAACGCGGATGGTATTCTACCTGGTTCACCATCGGTTTAATCTCACAGTCTGCCAAGATATCTTCTAAGTGATGCACTTGGAAGTTAGAGACACCAATCGCTTTTACTTTTCCGTCTTTGTAAAGCTTTTCAAGTGCACGCCACGTTTCTTTATATTTGCTCTTTACCGGCCAGTGAACGAGATACAAGTCTAGATATTCGAGGCCAAGCTTATTCATGCTCTCTTCAAACGCTGCAAGCGTTGACTCATAGCCTTGATCAGCGTTCCATACTTTTGTTGTGATGAACAATTCTTCGCGAGGAACTCCCGCTTCTTTAATAGCTTGTCCAACACCTTCTTCATTTTTGTAGATGGCTGCTGTATCAATACTCTTATATCCTGCTTCAATCGCCCATTTAACAGAATCTATTACTTCTTGTCCTTCTTCAACTTTAAATACACCAAGTCCAAACCATGGCATCTTAACTCCATTGTGTAAGACAGTCGTATCTTGCAATGATTTAATTGTTGTTGTCATCTGTTTAATAGCCTCCCATTATAAAAGCCAAATTTTGTTCCCTAAAAAGATATTGTCACATTCTGCTGTAGAAAGGAAACATTTCGACTTTTAGAAGGTATTTAAATCCTTCTATGGAAGTAGTATCCAACACATTATGAAAATGGGGTGTTGGTGTGAAGGACAATCTGATTCATTTTAAAACGAAAAGCGAATCATCTAAATCTATGCCTGAACAAGAATTTACCCTGATTCAGGAGATACGTGAACTTCTATCAGAGTTTCACTGTAATTATCCTTTAGTAACAAAAAAAGCGATTCTACTTCGTATCGATCAACTAACAGATGAACTCATCTTCAATAAAAGATAATTAAAAAGAAAATTGTCTTTGATACACATTCAGCAATACATCTAGTTCTTGGCTGCATTTTACCGTTTCATTGCTGGTTAAGCCATTGCGGTCTGCAACTTCTACCAGCTTCTCTTTTTTTTCTTTTATACATTCCATGAGAAGAGAGTTATTCCATTCTTTTTTCTCCACGAAAATCCGCTCCTCTTGTGTCATTTTTATATACCTCTTGCTTATTATGAACGCTTTTTTTATCCTTGAAAATAGATTCACCAAAAGAAGAAGTAATCTTACAAAAGCGGACATTTTTTTACATGACATATCGTCATAAATACCCAATATATCCTTCAATATGATCCAAGTTTCAGCCGCATTCGCCTACTTTCTTACGCGTAACACTAGCATTTCCACTCGCAAAAGTGCCTCTTTTAATAAAGATTTATTTCCCTTATAAAAGAAAAAAAGGATGGGCGACTTCCCATCCTTTTAACCTTTTTTATCATTGTAATAGTTTACAGAGTACATAGCTCCTTCTTCTACCATCTTGTTGTCATCAACGTCCATCGGATCTGGATGACCTGCTTTATTGATAGGTAGTTGCGTACGATCGATGTGATGGGGTCGAACTCTTCGTTTCATATCCTTAATTTTCATTTTTGTTTTAATGCGGTTTGGTTTGAAAGAGAGCCATACTAACGCTCCTGTACCAAGACCAATCAAGGCCCAAGATTGTGTTTTCAATAACTTACTCGTTGTTTTCATTTGAGTTTGAGTTGAAGTTTGCATGTATAACGCCTCCTTGCTTACATTTACCCCATTTCCGTACAATCGTAACATCACATTTTCTTTTCAAATATTACATCTGCCTATTTCTTTAAAATCTAAACAATTGTCCATACACGCTTTCCGGAGTTTACATATACTGTATCGAAGTCGAAAGTACACTTTTAAGGAGGAGTTTTTAGAATGTATGCAAATTCACCGGTAAATGCTTCACTTGCAAACGCACCAGTATATGGTGGCGGATATGGTTATTGTGGTGGCGGAGGTTATGGCAAGAGTTTTGCGATCATAGTAGTTCTATTTGTCCTTCTGATTATTGTTGGCTGTTCGTGGGCATATAAAGGAAAAGATTGCTAATTTTATGTGCAGAAAAAAGAGGTGCGGGTTTAATCCCCACCTCTTTTTTTTATTTACAAAAACGGTTTTGGTGTTTTATTAGGAGATACCGTCCTTACGAAATCAATGAGTCTTGTGCTAATCCACTGACACAATAATGCGAATAGAATAATCTCAAGTCCTAGAGTTAACGATGTTCCCAATAATACAAAACTGTTGATAAGAAAAAGGATATTACCTGGCTTCTTACCAGTCCATTTAGAAAGAATCAGTGCAATGATATCCATCCCACCTGAAGATGCACCGAATCTAAACAGAATACCTACGCCTGTTCCGAAGATAATCGCTCCGTATACCACATCAACTAGTGTATCGTTAAAAGGAGTGATTGTATGAGTATACATCCAATCCACTACGATGGATGTAATTGCTACACAATAGATCGTCCATAATGCTGTTTGTTTGCCGAGCGTCTTTAACGCCAACAGCAACAATCCAAAATTTATCGTCCATAATGTTAAACCTAGTGATACATCGAAAAAATAATCATTTAGTATGGCAACACCCGCTACACCGCCAGAAGGGATATTGTGAGGAAAAAGAAATGCCGCCATAGCTAGTCCTTGCAAAAAAGCTCCAAACGTTAACCACATGATTCGCCGCAAAACAAAAATCCTTTCTCTTTCGTTGTTGATTCCCTCCTTCATATTAGACCTCTTCACCTGAATTGCAAGATGTTTCACAAAATAAAACACATATACGCAAATGTCTGATCATATCTTTATTATGATTACTCCTTTTTAGAGGAATAGGGCCCTGTTCATCTCTTTTGCGGGAATAACACGAAATGTGGGAGCAGCAGAAAGGTGGACAAGAAAATTGACACAATACAGTAAAAGAGAAATCGAGATGCTTGAGCAAAAAGCGCGCGACGAGCACAAAGAAGCTGAACAAGCACGTTCTGTAGTTGGTGATGTTTATATTCAAAAGAAATTCCATGAAAATCGATCAACGGTCCAACCTAAAAAAAACAAATAAAAGAAAGCAGTCGTATGGCTGCTTCTTTTATGTTTCTCTATATTTTTATGATATTGTGCCTGTTCCTAAACTTCGTAATGCATCAACTGCTCCCCTGCTATCTTCTCCAGTTGCAGAAACGCAGCAGACCCCTTGCATGCCATTTAAAAGACTCATACTAAGGTGGCTTTTTGCATTGATTCTTAACGTGTTGCATTCAAAAAAGATTTGGCATTGTTCAAACTCATTCGCTTTAACGACCATCTCATGAATCCAAGTTGGTCTGATTTTCTCTTGTACCATAAAGTAAGTTTTCATTGTATGACCCTCTTTCAGTCCTCTTCATTTTTTATTTTACTAGCGAAATGTAAAGAGCGTTTTAACTCCATGTTAGAGTTTTATGGCTTATGCATTCAATTTATGAAGAATCTGAAAAATAATGGTATGAAAAAAGAACTATTTTGCAACATTATGAGTATGACTGAAAAAGGAGTAATATTATGGCTTATTACATAGCATGCGATTATGATGAACCGGATCGTCAAAGTTACAGAGGTATCGTAATCATCGATACATTAACAAACGAGGTAGCTCACCGTTTCTTTTCTGGAGACTTTAATCAGGATTTCCAAGAATACAGAAGCTGGTTAGAAGACACAGAACCTTATTACTTCGAAGGTGATAGTTTGTTACATTTCGTTGGTGATCTGCATGATCCTGCATTAAACGAAAACGATGAGTTTTATCACTAGAGAAATACCCTTCTTCAGAAGTATTTGAAGAGACTGTGTAATCATCGTTGTTTAAGAATAGTAATTTCATTCAAGAACACTCGCCTCCTCTTGTAACCAGCCGAGGCAACATTCCTAAAAAAAGCAAAATAAAAACACCATTCAAAAAAATCGGATGGTGTTTTTTACCATTTCTAGTCTTTATTCGTAGAATCAATGATTCTGATAGGATTGCCTGTTGCATCTTGGTAGATCGCATATCTTCCAGGAGGAATCGTGCAAGGTAATTTAACAAAGTTCAGCTTTCCCTCATGTTCATGATAGAAATCATCTACACTATCTACTAAAAATACGCCGCCCGGTCCAAGGTCATGTTCATCTTCCTCAATCATCAACTGCACTTCACAATCTTTCATCGACATCCCTAGTACTTGGTTACCTTCACGCCAGGCTTCAGTCATGCCAAGACCTTCATAATATTGCTGAGACTCTTGTAAATCTTTTACTGGGTGAAACAAAAAAGCGAGCTTCATACCAATACCCCCTCGTAAAGTGAACATGTGCTAGATTTATATTCATTTTTACTTTTATGTATTCGTTAAATTCCCTCTCTTCTTCTTTATTTCCTGCTCCTTTTTTTAAAAAGCTCTATTTTAAAATGTCTGTATTCGTATGCATCGTTCCTTTCAAAATGATTGGTCATTAATTACTCTAGAAGTCTTCAAAAAAATCTCTAAAGAACAAGATAAAAGACTGATCTATCTACACGCTATGTGTAGTATAGGATCAGTCTTAGGAAACTTAATACGGATACGGCGGATAAGGGTATGGCGGATAGACAGGATAGATTGGGTACGGTCGTGGTGCTAATGCTAGACCTGCGATGGTTCCAAGTGTTAGTCCTACTAATGCAGGAGCAAAAAAGAAGCGGTCGCTGCTCTCGTCCTGACCTTCTGAACTATACGGTAGAATATACGCTTTACTCTCATCTACATGCTTAAGAACACCATGATATCTTGTGCCACAATGACAATCAATATATACCGATCTGCCTAAATAACTACGGCACAGGTGATACGTTTGGTATGACAAAGGGTAAACCTCCCAGCTTGTTTTTGCCTTCTCTACACCATATGTCCAACCTGTTATTTTGACAGAGACAAGAGTCTACCGTTTTTTATTTTTCTATTTTTGGCTTCAAAACGAGATGCTGTTCCTTCGGCCATTTTTTCTGATCTAAAGAGGTTTCGTGATACTTTCCAGTTGCCCAATCTTCAATCTGATCTTCATACCAAGGGCTCAGCACATGGCCAGATTGACCCGGGCCTACTACATGATAAGATCTCGATGTATCAGACATATCGACTACCATCCGCCAAGCTCCACCGTGTGTAATGTTGCCTGTTTCCCGGTCCCACCCAGCTACACCAACTGTCACTCTACTTCCGCCCATACTTTGTGAAGGTGGATTAAATAATAGATGTAAAGGTTTGATGGCAGCAAGAGGATGTTCAAATGTTAACGTATGAAAGTCTCCCCATTCCCACTTCGATGAATCTTCCCCAAATTCTTCTGATAGAAAGGTTATCATGGATTCAAAAGAGCGTTGAGTAACTTTTTCTAACCCGCCATTTTCTCTAATCCATGGGCCGGGATCTCCAGCGTTCGCCTTTCTTATCAGTTCGTCCACCACTTGTTCCCTGCCATCAAACATCTTCAGCATCTCTTCGCTGATTTCATCCTTAAACAATTCATTGCTAAAATGACTCATCCAGATATGAAAAATTAATGGAGCAGCATTATCTTTGCTATCGGTAAGGTTCCATTTTTTTAGAAGTGAGATAACATTCTTTTCCTTATTATTCAATGGTTTTTTCATTACTTGTTGCATAAAAATCGGCAGCATTTCTTCTGCTTGTTTGTTTTTTTGATCAAACTGCAAAGATTGCATGTCTTTTGCCGTAAGCTTTTCTTTTCCTTCAAGAACTTCTACGATCCGTTGTTGTCGATAAGGTTGAGCAAATGTATCCGAAATGTGATAAGGATAAGAATCAGCAGTAACCTTATTGTTCGCTGTCGCAATATATCCTTTTTCAGGGTTAACACTTGTTGGCAGTTCATCCCACGGGATATAGCCTTTCCATTCATATTGATCTGTCCATCCTGGAACAGGAAGTGACGTATATTCTTGTTTACGAATGGGAATCAATCCATTTGCTTTATAGGCAATCGTTCCGTCTGTACTCGCAAAAACAAAATTTTGTGCAGGTGTATGAAACGATTGAAGCGCTTTTTCAAACTGAGTCCAGTTTTTTGAGCGGTTCATCATAATGACAGCTTCAAGCTCTTTTGAAGGTTGAAGAGCTGTCCACCTCAATGAGAGAGCTGTACCTGGTTTATCATGATGTGCAAACTCAGAGATAATGGGTCCATGTCTTGTGATCACAACTTCGTGATCGATGTCCACTTTGTCCTTTACTTTGATTCTTTCTTTTACTACATCAGCTTTTTCCCAGTTTGCCATGTATTGAAATTCATAAGAGTTCTTTGGATTTCTTTTCTCAACATATAGTTCTTGAACATCCGGTCCTACATTTGTAACACCCCATGAGATCGTCTTGTTATGACCTACAATAATCCCCGGTATTCCTGCAAATATTACACCGGAAACTTCATAATCAGGAGCTTTCAGATGGGCCTGATACCAGATAGAAGGTGTACCTAGTGAAAGGTGTGGATCATTGGCAAGAAGCGGCTTACCCGATTTTGTCTTATCGCCTGCAACTACCCAGTTATTACTTCCATTATGATAGTTTGGAATTACAGATCCTGCGAAACTTTTCTCAAAATCAATACCTTCTGTTTGAAGATCCTCTAAAATGGTTGGCGCGTCCTTCGGATATCCTGGAAATAGATCCAAAGCTTTTTCTTTTGAAAACGTTTCCGTTAAATAATATCGAAATGCTTGTCCTTCCCAATGGCCACCAAGATCGAAAGCCATATATTTACCGATTACGAGGGAATCAACGGGGGTCCATTTCTCTGGCTCATACCCAACGAGCAAGAATTCAATAGGTAGCGTATTACCTTTCTTCGCCTGGTCCATATAAGCGTTGACACCATCTGCGTACCATGACAGATATTGTTTCATTTCTTTAGAATACTCATCATAAGAAGCTTCTGCCGCTCTTCTTAAACCTAATGTTCTAAAGAACTTGTCACGGGTGAGTGTTTTTTCCCCAATTACCTCACTAAGCATACCGGATGCCTGTCTTCTGCTTAAGTCCATCTGAAACATCCTGTCTTGCGCCGTTACAAAACCTTGAGCCATAAATAGGTCTTTCATTGATTCTGCTTCAACATGGGGAACTCCATCGCTATCTCTGTAAACATCTACCCGTGCTTGAAGTCCGATTAATGGAATAGCCCCATTAATTACAGGCTTGCTTTTTTGAAGCAAAAAATAGGCTGTACCTGCTGCAGCCGCTAGAGTCACAACGATAGCGATGCCGATGATCATTAAACTTTTTTTCCAAGTAATTCGTTTAACGGACTTTTTTTTCTGAAGCGTACTCTCCACCTATAGACCTCCTGCCACTACAATCTTCCTAGTTACATTCTATAATGTGACGGATTTCCCCTGTAAAAAAATGATAAAAGTAAATGTATTGAAAAACCTCCATACTTTTCGCCTAATTTCTCTAAATTAAGACAGGATTTTCGTAAAAATGTCGAATACCTCAACAAGCAGTTTATGACATAAATGATAAGGAGAAAGAAGATGGCTAAAATTGTAGTGGATTTTCAACTTAGTCATGGTGAGGAGAAGATTACAGAAGGAAACATCGTGATTGTTAACATCTATCCCAGCAAAGCCAATCTCCACGAACAAGTAAAAAAGCTGATCGCTGACCAATTCAATTGTTCTGCTGCAATCATCTCTATTAAACAAATCAAAATGAACGCATAAGTGTATATATTAGTGTGCGTGGACAGATGAGCCAAATAAAAATAGAGAATGTTTGAATGTTCGTTCACCCACAGCTTTGCCGAAAGCGATCAGCCATGAAACGAAGTTAAACTGCGTAGTAAGCTAACAGCCTTTAAAAAAGTTCAAAAAAAAGAGGTGCTTCTCTATAGGAAGCACCTCTATATGTATAGGGGACTTTATTATCTCACCAATTTTCAGATCACGTAAGTTCCATTAGACGTATACCCCTAGGCCTATGTTCAACCCTTTAATCGGTAAATTAGCCGGTGGTTGGACAAGTTATCTAGCTTTTGTCATGCTAAAAATACGTTTTAATGATGCTTTCGATCTCATCATCCTTCATTCGGCCTGCAATCCCAGGAGTTTGAGCAAAATATTTTACCGCTTCACCGCAAGATAGACCTATCTGACTAAGTCCCTTTGCAATAGTTATGAGATATGCTGCAGGTGGAGGGTTCAAATCCTGTTCGTGCATATCAAGGTTGCAAGTGAACGTAACCATCGGATATCCTTGATCCTCACCAAGATACACCATACGGCTATACCAGCCTTGACCAAAATGAATGTAACCTTTTTCGATAACTTCCTCTAAGTCAGCCTCTATCTCTTCACAGCTATTTTCTTGAGCTGTAACATCTAAGAATTGCTCGACAGTGACCAAGTATTTTCTGCCGTACGTCTCGTATGCTTCATTTCTTTCGTGTCCGATAAAAGCCACTCCACCCTCTCCCCATTTCGTCCGCTCTCTTGCAAAATAAAGGGGATATGGCAAAACAGCTTTACCGTTCTTAAGAGGCATAGCTGGATTTCTACAGCCTCTTTCCCGTTGAGTAGAACCTTCAGGCTGATCTCCAAGAATATAACATAAAAAACGGTGCTCCATTAAATTCGATCCGTAACTTACATACCAAACATATGATGTGTCCAATGAATAATCCTCCTTAAAAATTTTCCTTGAATAATAGTCATGAAATACATCATTTCTTTATACATTGATATACACAAGGGGGATGAAAAGAATGAAAAGAAAATGCTTACTCTTTGTTTTGTGCCTATTTATATTTCTTTTCACGATGTTCCTAGCTACACCTGTTGTTTAGATGTGTTGGAATTGATTATTTTATAGGCCTTTTGGTCTACCCCGAAAAAAATGAAAAACAAATGCATTTTATGCCTTGAAATGATATTGGTAAAATAATCCTATTGACCTAAATAGAGTTAATAGAAATAGTCTTTCCGGTTCTTGTTTCATTTTATAAATCGGGATAAAATGGTAATCATACAATACTTTTCCTTCTCTAGTTTCTGTACGAGTCTTACTCCTAATTTGTAAGGAGGGATGGGGATGACAGTATTTGAAGCGATGTCACTCATGATTGGTTTTTCAATGCTTGTTCTTACCATTATCCGCTCCAAAGATGATTCATAAAGACAGAGAGTTTTGTTTCTTATTATTCTGCCATGCAGATGCATGGCTTATTTTTTCGGATAAATTTATCTAAAAACTAGAAATACCCTATCTGTGAATTGTAAAACAAAAACCTTGCTGGAGAAACACTCTCCAAGCAAGGTTTTTTAGTTTTAACTTTCTATCTACTTTACTTCTTACTTCCTTAGCTAATCTTACGCCTTTTTCACAACAATTTGTCCCTCTGCAACATTTACTGCTAGCTTTTCTACATTCTCGTCATCTAAAAGAACATCTGCAATTTTATCCTCGATATGTTCTTGAATGATCCGACGAAGTGGTCTCGCTCCAAATGCTGGGTGATAACCTAGTTTTGCAAGCTTCTGTTTTGCAGCTGAAGTTATTGTGATTGAAATATTTTGATCTTGAAGTTGATCTGAAAGCTCTTGTAGCATCAAATCCACAATCTTCACAAGGTGTTCTTCTTTTAACGACTGAAATTGTACGATGCTATCAAAACGGTTAAGAAATTCTGGTTTGAAATAGCCGCCTAAAGAGTCTAAAATCTGTGTCTCTTTTTCAACCTCTTCTGTATTAAAGCCAAGTTTCTTAGTTTGTTTTACAGCTGAACCTGCGTTACTTGTCATGATGATCACAGTATCTTTAAAACTTACTGTACGCCCTTGGCTGTCTGTTAATCTGCCATCTTCCATGATCTGAAGGAACATGTGCTGTACGTCTGGATGAGCTTTTTCGATCTCATCGAGCAGAAGTATGCTATATGGCTTACGGCGGATCTGTTCTGTAAGTTGTCCTGCCTCTTCATGTCCTACATACCCTGGAGGTGATCCGATCAACTTGGATACAGCATGCTTTTCCATATACTCACTCATGTCGAGACGAATCATGCTTTCTTCATCACCAAAGATCTCTTTAGCTAATGTTTTGGTTAATTCAGTTTTTCCTACACCCGTTGGTCCTACGAATAAGAAGGAACCGATCGGACGTTTTTTTGTCTTTAATCCTGCACGGCTTCTGCGAATCGCTTTTGCTACCTTTTCCACCGCTTCATCTTGTCCGATTACTTGAGCTGAAAGCTTTGCAGCAAGCTCTTTCATCATAGACTGTTCATCACTTTGCAGTTTACGAACTGGAATTCCTGTTTTCTGTTCCACGATATGCTGAATATCTTCTACTTGTACAATCGCTGCCTTTTTATCTTCTTCTTGTGTTTTAAGTTTCTCATCAAGCACTAGTTCTTCTTGTCGAAGCTTAGCTGCAAGTTCATAGTTTTCATCTGCAGCAGCTTTCTCTTTTTCTTTAACGAGTTCTTCTAATCGCTCCTCAATGGACGATTTCTCAATCGTAATATGTTGAAGGTTGCTTTTTGAACCTGCTTCATCCATAAGATCAATCGCTTTATCTGGCAAGAAACGATCTTGAATATACCGATGTGATAACGTAACACAAGCTTTTAAAGCTTCTTCTGTAAATTTAACTTGGTGATAGTCTTCATAACGTGAAGCAAGTCCCTTAAGGATCTCAAACGCTTCATCCGTCGTTGGTTCGTTAACGATTACAGGCTGAAAGCGTCTTTCAAGCGCTGCATCTTTCTCGATCTGGCGATATTCTTTAAGTGTTGTAGCACCAACCATCTGAAGTTCACCACGAGCCAGTGCTGGTTTTAAAATGTTTCCTGCATCCATTGAACCTTCAGCAGACCCTGCTCCTACGATCTGATGCACCTCATCTACAAAAAGAATGACGTTCTTCCGTTTTTGAAGTTCTGCAATCAGTTGTTTCATTCTTTCTTCAAACTGACCTCTCACGCCAGTGTCTGCAACGAGGGAAGCAACATCTAACAAATAGACTTCTTTATTCAGAAGTTTTGCCGGTACATTGCCTTCTACGATCTTAGTAGCTAAGCCTTCAGCTATCGCCGTTTTCCCTACACCTGGCTCACCGATTAATACCGGGTTATTTTTTGTACGACGATTCAAGATTTCAATCACACGACGTACTTCCTGATCACGTCCGATGACAGGGTCAATGATTCCTGCTTTTGCAGCATCTGTTAAGTTTCGGCCAAATTTATCTAAGAAGCCTCCGCCGCCACGTTTTCCTTTTTGAGTTTGTTGATGATGTTGATCGTTTGCTTGGTCTGCAAATGCTTGACCATTCATCATCTGTTGAAATATATCATCGAAAGAAGAAAAATTCATATTCATTCCTCCCCCAGTTGTCATTTCTTGTTTTACTTTATGATAACAATTAGAGCAGAGCACAAATTGTTTCTTTTCTTTATTCATAGAGATACTCATTTGAATCGTAGCAGGATTAACTTCACATTGTTCACAACGCATACTTGTAACCCCCTATAAGTTTTTTAAAAAAGTTGTATAAATTATTGCGATTATAACGGTATGCCCTTCGCTTCGCAACTTTTATGATTTAGGCGATTTGGTTACTTATTAAAAGTTTGACTTTGACTTTCTTTGACCTTTCACCTTTATTCATATTATACTTTGACCTTTTTTGACTTTCAAGTATTTTGTTTGACTGTTAAAAATAACAAAAAGAGATGAGCTCTTAACTCATCTCTTCCCCAAATCAGTTCCAATTAAAAGTGATTTTTTGTCTGTAATCTTCTGTTTCTCCGGTTGGCGTCAACCATACTTCAAGTGTGTATGCTCCTGGTTCAAGATTATTCACTAAAATGTCCTGTTTAAAAACATCCGCTTGTTTCAGTTTTAATGAAGAAAGAACCTGCATGAACATATGATTTTTCGAGTACTGGTAAACGATTTTCCCATTCTTATCTTTGATCACATAATCAAATTTTTGACTAGACGAAAATTGAAAAACCTTCTCTTTTTCTGTTTGATTCTTTAATTCATATCGAAATAGAATACCTTTTGCATTCTGCTGCTCTTGAATATTAATCGTACTTTCAATACTTCCTGCAACGATACCGTTCTGACCATCTTGTCCAGATCGCTCTTCTTTGCCATCCTTAGGACTTTGTTGTTTCTTATCATCTTTTTTACCATCACCTATCACTGGTTGCTCTCTCCCCTCGGATTGGTTTTGGCTGTCATTGTTTCCACAGCCTGTAACGACTATCGAAATACATAATATGATCAGTATAACATGCCAGTTATTTATCCTACATTTTATCATCGTTCTTCACCTCACTTGTTAGTTTGGGCATATATACGTAATTTCATGTTTAAAAAGGAATTTTAGCTTACTTCATGTAAAATAGAGATTGAATCTATACGTAGAAGGAGTGTGTTTCTTTGGAAATGACAAAGTCAGATCTTTTGCTTGAAATGCAGAAAATAACTTCTGAAAAACGTGCCACACAAAATGAAACGGTTCTCTGGCAGCATAGCCACGATGAATCTTATCACCACCCTGTTTCTCCTGATGTAGTTGTATACCCGATATCGTCAGATGAAATTTCTTCTATACTTAAATTCGCAAATGAAAACAAAATTCCTGTTGTGCCTTACGGAGCCGGTTCTAGTCTTGAAGGCCACTGTATACCCGTAAAAGGTGGCATCACACTAAACTTTCAAGAAATGAATGAAGTGCTGGAGATTCGTCCAGATGATTTTTTAGTGAAAGTACAGCCTGGCGTCACACGCACTCAGCTTAACCTAGCACTAAAAAAATTCGGATTGTTCTTTCCAGTCGACCCTGGAGCTGATGCTACGATCGGTGGAATGGCAGCTACGAATGCAAGTGGAACAACAAGCGTAAAATATGGAATCATGCGCGACCAAGTAAGAAATCTTCAAGTCGTATTAGCGGATGGACAAATTATTCAAACCGGTGGAATGGCTGCTAAATCATCAGCTGGCTATCACTTGACCTCTATGTTTGTAGGCTCAGAAGGTACTTTAGGGGTATTTACTGAAATCACATTAAAAGTATACGGAATTCCTGAGGCAGTACTTGCAGCAAGATGCACGTTTCCATCTGTTCAAACGGCAGTTGAAGCAGCAAGTGCAGTTCTTGGCTCTGGAACTGGTATCGCAAGGATGGAACTGGTTGATGAACGCTCGATCATCCAAGTGAACCAAAATAGTGATACTTCGTATACAGAAGCTCCAACCTTATTTTTAGAGTTTCAAGGAAATCCAGCTAGTGTTACATATGAAGCATCACTCACAAAGGAATTGCTCGAGAGCTTTGGAGGTTTAGAGTGGACAGAGGAACGTGATTCTAAGGCCCGCGCTAAACTTTGGGAAGCAAGACACCATTTAGCTTATGCATTTAAACATGGCTATCCTGGAAAATCAATGATGTTTACCGATGTCTGTCTTCCACTCTCCGAATTGTCTGGAGCAATCGTACACGCGAGAGAAACGATGGACGAGGTAGGTGTACCGGGGGCAGTCCTCGGTCATGTAGGTGATGGTAATTTTCACGCTATCCTGATGTACGATAGCTCGATTACTATGGAGCGCGAAAAGGCAGATATGGTCAACGCACGTATAGTTGATCATGCTCTTCAAAAAGGCGGCACGTGTACAGGAGAGCATGGTGTCGGAATCGGAAAAGCGAAATATTTGGCTAAGGAACATGCCGATACTCTTCCCATCATGTTTGCAATAAAAAAACAATTGGATCCAAACGACATTTTAAACCCTGGTAAGATCATAATATAGAAATGAACGAAGAGCTTGTATGATTCGTATTAGAGTTAAAACAAACCAAGGAGGCGTTATTTCATGATCGTTGTTACAACTGAAAACATAAAAGGCTATGAGGTGAAGGAAGTTAAAGGTTCTGCTTTTGGAGTCGTTGTACGCGCTCGTGGAATCGGCGGCGACATCATGGCGGGATTACGAGGAATCATGGGCGGTGAGATCAAAGAATATACGAGCATGCTTGAAGATGCGCGAAAGCAAGCAGTTGACCGGATGGTAAAGAATGCTACTGAAATGGGTGGCAACGCAATCATCATGATGCGCTTTGATTCCGGAGAGATGGGCAATAACATGAGCGAGATCGTCGCTTATGGAACAGTTGTCGTGATTGAAAAACAATGAACATCATAGGCATCCTAATCGGCTGGCAAGTCATATCTATCCTTTTCTTAATCGCCTTAGCTATCATCTCATGGTTGTATTTTGATAAGCGATACAAAAAAAGTGAAACAAAAGTGCCTTCAGGCTATATTTGGACAGATGAAATATCAATTGACCCTGCTTCCGGAAAAAAGGAACGCGTTTATTATAATCCGGAAACAGGCGATCGGTTTTATAAAGAAGAATAATGATAGAAGCTTGTCTATTTGGGGGTTTCCCCTAAATGACAAGCTTTTTTTAGCTGATGATGTTTATGTTTCTTTCAAAAATTTTATTTTAGTGCGTTTAAATGGTTTTATGCTCGGTTCACGAGTTTTATGCTCGGTCCCTGAGATTTATGCTCGGTCCCGGGGTTTTATGCTCGGTCCCGGGGTTTTATGCTCGGTCCACGAAATTTATGCTCGGTCCCGGGGTTTTATGCTCGGTCCACGAAATTTATGCTCGGTCCACCAGATTTATGCTCGGTCACAGGGAATTCTCCTCTGTCGCAAACAAAAAAGCCACCCATTTAAACTGGTGGCTGGCTTCCACTTCGCTTCATATTTACACTTTAAATTTATTAATCGCTTCATTCATCTCTTCTGCTAGCTGTGAAAGTGCGTTTGATGAAGATGAGATCTCCTCCATGCTTGCTAGCTGTTCTTCTGCAGAAGCAGAAACTTCTTGCGTGGACGAAGCTGCTGTTTCTGCCATCGATGAGATCACGTCGATCGAGCCAACAACATGTTCGGTACTCGCTGTCATCTGCTCTGTAGCAGCTGAGATATCGCTAACTTGTCCAGAAACCTCAGCAACGGTATCGTACAGACTTTTGAATGCTTCTCCTGATTGATAGACCAGTTCCCTACCGCCATTTACTTCTATCGCACCGTCCTTAATTGCGGTAACGGCTTTTTCAGTTAGTTCCTGTATGCTAGTGATCAGTTGACCGATCTGGGACGCAGATGCTGATGATTGCTCTGCTAATTTTCGTACTTCATCAGCAACTACTGCAAATCCTCTGCCTTGTTCTCCTGCACGAGCTGCTTCGATTGCCGCATTCAGTGCTAAAAGATTTGTCTGACCGGCTATATCCGTAATCACGTCAACGATATTCGTAATTTCTTGAGACTGTTCACCAAGATCCTTTACGACTCTAGAGGTGCTGTCCATAGAAGTGTGAATCGCATCCATCTGGCCGATCGTCTTTTGTATGGTCTCATTTCCGCCTTCTGCTACCTGCATAGAACGAGCGGATGCTTCAGACATGTTCTGCATACTAACTGCGATCTGTTGGATGCCGGCAGAAAGCTGGTTCATGGCTTCTACGATATCATCTACCGTACGTACTTGTTCTTGAGATCCTCCTGCCACTTCACCTATCGTTGTCGCGATCTGTTCTGTTGCCATACTCGTTTGTTCAGCTGAAGCCGTTAATTCTTCAGATGATGCTGCTACTTGTTCAGCAGTAGCTCTGACTTGTCTGATTAAAGCAGCAAGGTTTGTACCCATATGGTTGATGCCATCTGCGAGCATACCAATCTCATCATTATTTTTTACAGAGATCGGATCCATTGTCAGGTCACCATCTGCGATGTCATTAAGCATATTGGACATTCTCACAACAGGTCTAGAGATCATAAGCGAGATCGTGTAACCGATTGCAAGTGCAGCCACTACAATAACGATTCCTAAGATCGTGATGAGAGAGAAAACGAACTTCTCTTCGTCCGCAACGACGACTCTTCCTTCAGCCATTAGATTTGCTTGTCTCTTGCCCATCTCTTCTGTTACAGCTCGCATGTCTCTGCCTAATGGAAAAAGAGTGCTTTTTGCATATTCATTTGCTGCTTCCATGTTACTCATTGAGTTTTGCAGCACACGGTCTGATTCTGTTTTGTAATCATTGTTCAAATAATAAATTTTCTCCAGCCTATCTTTATCTGCCTTTACTTTAACGAGTTTCATCGTTTCATTTACAAGTGTATTAATCCTTTCGTTCGCGCCGGTCAACTTTTGTTTGCTTTCGTTCGATTGCTCGAGCAAGTATTCCCTGACACTATTGTTTTGAACAGTCGCTTGAAGTTCAATCTCTTTCGCATTGTTATAGATTACCGTTCTTCTGTCTAATAGTTCACTGTATGTATGCTGCATGTCTTTTAAAAAGTAAAAGAAAACACCACAGGTTGCAGCAAACAGAACGGCAATTGTTAAAAAAGAACCTACCAGCTTTTTTCTTAACGTTAGTTTCATACGTCACCTCTTATAAATTTCTGTTGCTAAAAAGAACCGGACAATTCAGCACAATGATCAGGTGATCATCCTGCTTAGAAACACCTTTTATTAACGAATCCTCTTTTGAACGAAAACTTCCTGGTGATTGTATGGAATCTGCTTCGATATCCATAACATCGGTTGCCGCTTCCGTTAGAAGCCCTAAGAAATTTTCCTCATTCTGTAAAATAACAATTCTAGTCTGATCTGTGATCTCGGTCTTTCCTTTACCGATCAGCTGTCCAAAATCAATGATCGGAATAACGTTCCCTCTTAAATGAATGATTCCCAATACGTCTGAATGCATCTCTGGCATCGGTGTTATGTCCAGAACGCGTTCGATCGAAGCGACATGTTCGATCGGAAGGCCATATTGTTCAACACCAGCTGTTATGACAACAATCTTTAAAGTTTGAGTGCTAAGTGACATCTCACTTGCTCCTTTTCTAGGTATTTCTTCATTAAACAATAGTCATGAGTTCTCTCTATGTTTATCGGTTAAGAATTTCAAATGTTTTAGTCTCAAAAATGATAATAAATCTACTATTCATTTTTAGTGTTTCTCGAGTTTATGTACCAACAATAAAAAAAGCCTGAGCAGAAAATACTCAGGCTTTTTTCTTACTTATCTTTTTAATTCTACATTCTCTATCGTATTCGGCGGAATGGTTACCTGCACCTCTACAAACTGTTTCGAACCATATAATTGTGTTTCCACTACATTACCAACAGAAGGCGTGTAGCTGCCTTGTTTCATATAGAATGGGATATTAACAGTCAAAGATTTATTTAAACGATTCGTAACTGTAGCTGTTTGGATAACTTGAGATCCATCGTTCGGCAGTTGAAACTTATTTTCAAATGAAACAACTCCAGCTGACGTATTCCCATTTTGATATACTGGCATGGATTTATCTGGACCTTCATATACGTATGAATTGAATTTATTATCAGCTGCATTCTTCTCAAACAACCGATAGCCAACCCATGGTTTAGCTGATAATTCAATAGAAGCAGTCGTGGAATACAAAATACCGTCTTGCTCTGTAATGTTATCGATGTGTGTATGTCCATGCAAAGATAAATTAACGTTGTTCTGCTTCATTACATCAATCAGTTCATGAGACCCTTCACCATGCCATTGCTGATCGTATTTAATACCGAGCGCCTCACCTTTTATGAGCGTTGTTAAATGCTGCGGATCATGCTTAGCATCATATTCTTCCCAATACTCGTTTACATGCGGATCTGTTGACGGCCATATGTCACGATCACGCCATAACGGATTATGGTGAGAAAATAATCCTCTTACTTGCTCAGGTTGTGCACTGGTTTTATTATCTGCTAAATCTTTTTTAATCCACTCCATCTGCTCATCACGTATCTGTCCGCCCCAAGTAGGAACAGATACGGATCCGTGGCCTTGTCTATCAAACTTGTGCCAATCAAAAGAGTTGTATCCGATCATGTGAGCGTATGGTCCATAATCAAATGAGAAATATTGAGGACCGAAATATTGTTCCCAATACTTAGCACCATCCGTTAGTGTAGCATCTTGTGCATAATAATCATGGTTCCCTGGGACGATATACACAGGAACATCAAACTGCTTTAGCATGCGGTATGTTTCTTCATATTCATAGATGTATTCTTTCGGATTCATCTGACCATACATTAAATCACCAGTCATCACTACAAAATCTGGTTTTAACAAATTCACTTGTTTAATCGTTTTTTGGAGATATAACCAACGTTTCGTTCGATCTGGGTGCCACAATCCAGCTTCAGTAATATTAGCAGGATCTGCAATATTACGTGGAGAGCCAACATGAATATCCGTTAGGTGCATAAACTTAAATTTTTTCTTGAACTCTTTAACTACCTTAACCGAGTTTGGTTCATCATCTGTAATACGTGTTCCATTACCTGTATAAGAAACTCGTAGATCAAATAATTCTTCTGGAACCTCGTCAGGAATTTGTACCGTAACTTCATAAATAGAAGAGCTGTCCTTCCAATAAGAAGATCCTTTTTGCACATCTTTTACAGGAAGAGTAAATGTTCCATCAATATTCGCTGCTTCCGTTGGATTTAAAGAAACTTCCCATCCTGCAGGTACTTTATCTTTTGTATCCACCTTAATCGTCAGATCAGATCCGTTCTTTTTGATTGCCGGAGTTGACATAAGTGGATAAATAATATTTTCTACTTTTGGATCTAGTGCTAAATTAGGCACCTTATCCAAATAGTTTTCAGTGTTTCCAATCCCACCATCTTGTTTGTCTAAACCAGACAAGATGGCATGTGCTTGTCCAGCAGGTATCGTTAAAGCACCTGAGATAACAAGTGCTGTTAGCTTCATTCTCCAATTCATGTTTTACTCTCCCTTCAAAATAACTTGCATCTTGAAAGTAACAGCACAACGTAAATTTCATGTAACAGCACATTAAACATTTTATGAAACAGTTAATTTACTATATTTCTTTCAACCTCTTTCTTGCTTCATTTTCTTCAAAGGAACTATACACTCGATAATCCTTTTGATCAAGAATTCGGAAGTGCTGACTGATTACATTCTGCTGAAGCCGATAGCCTTTACGTGAATCCACTTCTTTCCACCAGACATGTCCACCCCAGGTTTTTTCTTTCGGTATCGCTACATACTCATGAACGACCAGCTCCATAACATCAAGTGGATTTCCACCTAATGCATGGTTAAGAATGTCTGAGTTTCGAAACAATGCACACATAGCAACGATTACAGTCCAGCTCGCTTTGATTCTTTCTTTTTCGATCTGCACTAACGTTTTCTTTGAAATTCCTAATATATCGGCCATCTTGTCTTGTGTATATCCAAGTTCTGTTCGAACAAGCTTGATCTTGCCTGTTAACAAGTCCACAATTTCGTCTTGTGTCATAATAAAGAGAATCTCCTTTTTATCCTTTTAGGAACATTTTACACAAAAAAACTCCTTTCAACAAAAATGAAAGGAGTTTCAGCTGTACGTATATGGTTCCCAATGAGCAAGATCATAGAGCCCAGAATTAATTCGTTTGCTCTCCGATTCCAACAATGACAATAGTTCATTAGGAAGTTCACTATGATGATGGGCTAGGTTCATCTCATCGTTTGGGGATGAGATTAATACTGTGAATAACTTCTTATTTTCCATGTTCATCCCATGAACGTGAATATAATTTAAATCCTTTACTCGATACACAAAAAAGATACGGTATTTATTCAACTCTCCCACACTCCCTTATGAACAGTGTGGTCGGATTCTTCATACATTAAACCTTATTTTGATGAAGACGGTGCAGTTGGAAGTTCGATTTCTACCTTCGTCCCTTCGTTCTCAACCGAAGAAAACTGAATAGCTCCACCATGCTCTTCCATGATCTTAAAACACACCATCAATCCTAAGCCCGTGCCCTTTTCCTTTGTTGTATAGAAGGGTTCTCCTAGGGTTTTTAAACGTTCTGCAGGAATACCACATCCCTGATCTTTCAACTCGAGAAGGACAGAATCGTTTCGAGTGCCAATCTTAATATGAATTTCTCCGTCTTTATCCATACTTTCGATCGCGTTCTTCAATAGATTGATGAAAAGCTGTTTAAGCTGATTCTCTACACCATATACAAGCGGTATGTTATCTGAAATATTTACCCAGATCTGTATGTTTTTCATGATCGCTTGCGTTTCTAGCAACCTTACAACACTATAGATCAATTCTTGGATATTCGTATGTTCGAAGCTAACCGCCTGCGGTTTAGCAACAAGCATGAGCTCACCGACGATGTCGTTGATCCGATTGAGTTCTGACTCCATGATTCTTAAATATTCTAACCGAATCACATCGTCTGCATCTGACAAAAGTTTCGTAAATCCTTTAAGTGAAGTTAACGGATTACGAATTTCGTGTGCGACTCCTGCAGCTAGCTCACCGAGAACAGAGAGCTTCTCTGATTTTAACATGAGTTCTTCTGTCTGCTTTGCTTTCGTTACATCTCTAGCAAAGGTAACTAAGCTCTCCACATGACCGTCTTTCGTCATAACCGGAACACCGCGGGCCTCTAGTAAAATCCAATCACCACTTTTATGAACCAGCCTGAACTCTGTCTGAAACGGTTCTTTTTTCACAAGAGCTCTCATGAAAAGATCAGAAAGGCTCTGTAAATCATCAGGATGGACCATTTCCAGGATAGCCCCTTTAATCTCACCGTCTTCATAGCCAAGTACAGGTAAGTGTGAAGGAGATACATATTGAATAATGCCAGATGGATCAATCACAGTAATAAGATCTGTAGAATGTTCTGCGATCAAACGATATTTCGCCTCACTTTCACGTAGAGCACGCTCTACTTTTTTCTGAGAAGTAATATCACGGTATACAATTACGAACCCCATAATTTTACCGTCCATGTCACATATGTTTGAAAAAGATGCAGATACGTCAAAAACGGTTCCGTCTTTGTGTATACGTTGTGTTTCATGAAGCGGAACGGATTGTCCTTGTTTCAATAAGTCAATGATTTCCTTCGATTCACTTTGCAGGTGTGCTGGTGTAATAACAGGATAGTCGTCATTATCCTCCGAGAAATCCTCTTCAGCCCAGCCAAACATCTGAATGAATGCATCGTTCACCTTGATGACCTCTTGCCTTGTGTTAATAATGAGAATGGCATCTGTTGTTCCTTTTAAAACTGACTCTAAAAGATCAAGAGCCACACTCAGCTCTTCTTCCTTCTGTTTATGAGGTGTAATATCACGTCCTGTGATAACCAACACTTGCGGTTTACCATCACTCGTAAAGGTAGGCTGCTTGATGAGCTCTAGCATCACTTTACGACCGCTCTTCATCATAATCCTTTCAGCTGTTTTTATCGGTTTTCTTGTTTCCCAAGCTCTCTTATCGGAAAGGCTGCATCGTTCAATTGCTTCGTATGAAAGTCTTGTCTTGAGTTCCTCAAGACTTTTTCCTTTATATTCATCGTGGTTGATTCCATAAATATTTAGAGCGAACCGGTTCGCTTCTGCCCAAGTTCCATCCGGATACCTTAAACAAACAAATTCGGGAAGGACATCGATCATTTCTTTTAAAGTGGCAACTGCAGGTAATTCGTCCTGACTTAATACTTTCATTCTATCCACCCTTTTTTACTAAAACTTTCTTAACGTCTATAGATTAAATAAAAGGGTCAATTTTCCTTTATTTTTTTGAGGATTTCGCACGTCAAATTCGTTTATTTTTCGCCTAAATATGACAAAAAGACGCTTTCCTCGAGGAAAGCGTCTTTCGTATCTGCTGACGATTAAACGGCTTTTACCGCTTCTTTTAGCGATTTACCTGGCTTGAAAGCTGGTACGTTGCTAGCTTGGATCATGATCTCTTCACCAGTAAGAGGATTACGCCCTTTTCTTGCGTTACGGTTTCTTGTCTCAAATGTTCCGAAACCGATAAGCTGCACGCTCTCACCGTTTTTCAAAGCATCTGTAATCGCATCTAGCACTGCATCAACGGCAAGCGCTGATTCCTTTTTGTTCATACTCGTTGCATTTCGAACGGCATCTACTAAATCCATCTTTTTCATTATAAGTTGCTCCCTTCAAACATTGAATGAACTGCTTGTGTAGCAACATTATTAACGAAAAAAATAGGTTTCATACAGAAAGATATAAAATTCCGAAAAATATTTATATAGTTTAATAATTCGTTTTCTAATCAGAACCCTTGAATCGTCATTCCACCATCAACAAATAGCGTTTGGCCGTTCACATAATCAGCGGCTTCACTTGCTAAAAATACTGCTGGTCCCACAAGGTCAGGTAGTTCTCCTACTCTCTTCTGCGGAGTAACAGCGAGTATATCTTGTAGATATATCTCGTCGGCTAAAAGTTTTTCTGTTAAGGGTGTCTTAAAATACCACGGTCCGATGCTGTTCACATTTATGCCGTACTGTCCCCATTCAAGAGCTAAGTTCTTTGTCATCTGTATGATCGCAGCTTTAGTAGAGGCATAGACTACGCCTGTTCGGAGAGCAACATGTCCAGCAACAGAAGAAATGGTAATGATCTTTCCTCCTCCAGCTTGCTTCATTCGTTGACCAGCTTGCTGTGAGAACCAAAAAGCTGAACGAAGGTTCGTGTGCATAATCGTATCCCATTCTTCATCAGATACGTCTAAAGCTTTTGAACGGATATTCATTCCAGCATTGTTCACAAGTATATCGACCCCAACCTGCTCTGAATCTAGTGTTTTAAAGATTCCTTTTACCTGTTCCTTGTTCGTAACGTCCGCTTCAAAAAGATACGCCTTTGTTCCTGCACTTTCGATCAACTGTGCTGTCTTTTCGAGATCAGATTGTGTTCTAGATACAATGATCACATCCGCTCCGGCTTCTGCATATCCAATCGCGATCGCTTGTCCGATCCCTCTTCCAGCACCCGTTACGAGAGCTGTTTTGCCTTTAAGTGAAAATGACGGTAAATACATATATGACCTCCTCTATTTAGTTAAAAAGTTCGGGGGAAATGATGAAATAACGGACTTGATCTGACTGATAGGCTTCGGCTCCCATCGCATTCATCGTATTGATGCTAATATGATAGGCTTGAAATTCCGTTTCTTCCTCGGTTTCAGAATTGTCTTCAGCAGTTACAGCTACTGCGGTCTTTTCAGTAATACCTGATCTCTCTATAATCCATAGAGAGCTGTTCTTATCAAGCTGAATTGCATCAGAGTTCGTAAAACTCACGTAATAGGAATCACCCTTTGGCACCATATTTTTTAAGCCATGCAGATCGAGAGCTTTAAAATAAATGCTAGGAGAAGAAATAAAGTTTGCGCGATTTACCATGTCAAGCTCTTCATCCATAACATGTGTACTTATTTGATAATTCCCATCATGCAACGAGATCCATGCATTCATATCTCGACCATCTCTATAATAAGAAGTTTCATAGTTAAACTGCCGAACTTCTCCATCGCTATTAAAGTTGATCTCCAGATTGTTTATAGCAAGCTCTCCCTCTGCATGTAGCGCTTTCTTTACCTTCTCATACTCATTATAAAAATTCATCTCATACACATTCGTTGCTGCTTTAACATGAAGCACTTCTTCATAGAAAGCTGTTACTGAGTGGTTCACAATGATGCTTGATAAAAAAGATAACACCCCAAGAGAAGCAGCCCACTTTTTTGCATCTTTATTAACGATAAGCTTAGGAAGAAAAAAGAGTAAAAAAATAGCAATACCGATAGGCAATACCAATGATTCAATGCGAAACGTAAACGTACCTAACAAAAAGTAACCGATCAGTTTCCACCCAATGTTAGATTCTTCATGAGCCGCTTTTTTCTTATAGATGAAGATTAATAATATAAGAAAAATACCCGACATACCCCAAGCTAGATACGATTCAAGCTGCATCGTTCTCCCCCTAATTTTTGGATAATAGTATAAGTTTATCAAAAAACTCGTGAAAAAGACGCTTTTATAAAATAAATTAAATCAACCGAAAATCAAGCCTACAAAAAGCACACACAAAAAAACACAGCTCACTCGCTGTGCTTTTCCTAAGATTCTACCCACTCTTTTCTTAGCGTAAATAGATCTTTTAATTCGTCTGTTGATAGTTCCGTGATCCAGTTTTCACTCTGAATTACTTTTTCTGAAAGTTCTTTTTTGCTCTCGAGCATCATATCAATCTTCTCTTCTAATGTGCCAAGCGTAATCATCTTGTGCACCGTCACGAATTTTTTTTGTCCGATACGATGTGCACGATCTGTTGCTTGATTCTCAACAGCTGGATTCCACCATCGATCGTAATGAATAACGTGATTGGCTTCGGTTAAGTTGAGACCGGTTCCGCCAGCTTTTAGAGATAAGATAAAGATCGGATGCTCTCCCTCTTGAAAACTTTCAATCATCTGGTCACGTTTATTCTTGCTCAGACTGCCATGCAAAAAGAGAACGGACCGGCCGAACTTTTTCTCCACATACTTCTTTATTAATTCCCCCATAAAGATAAACTGTGTAAAGATCAAGCACCTTTCATCTTTTTCAAGAATTGCATCGATCAATTCGATCGTTTTTGCAAATTTAACAGACTGATCCTCGAGTTTTCCTAGCTTATCATTCTTCGTATAAAGAGCGGGATGATCGCAGATTTGCTTTAATTTGCCTAACATCGCAAGTAATAATCCACGTCTTTGCATCCCTGTAACTTTTTCTAACTGCTCAAACGTATCTTGAACAAGTCTTTCGTACAGAGAAGCTTGTTCTTTTGATAATGGACAGTATTCTTTGATCTCTTGTTTCTCAGGCAGATTAAGCTGTACCGCTGGATCCATCTTCGTTCTTCGCAGCAGGAATGGTTGAACAAGCTGTTTTAACTGCTGTAAACGCAACGTATCATTGTCTTTCTCAACTGGTACTACAAATTTTTTCTGAAACGATGGTTCGCTCCCTAAATATCCTGGGTTTAAAAAGTCGAAGATCGCCCATAGCTCAAGAAGCCTGTTTTCTACAGGAGTCCCCGTTAACGCAATCTTGTGACGTCCGTTCAGCCTGCGGATACTTCTTGATTGTTTTGTATAACTGTTCTTGATGTTCTGTGCCTCATCGAGTACGATCGCTTCCCAAAACGTTTCACTCATCTCATTAAAATCAAGCTGGCATGTCGTATACGATGTGATAACAACATCGAATTTTTTGTACCACTCAGTAAATTGATCTCCTTTTTTTCGGTTCCCTCCGTAATGAAGACCTACTGATAAAGACGGTGAAAAGTTTTGAAGCTCCTTTTGCCAGTTTCCGATTACAGAAGTAGGACATACGAGTAAAAAAGTACCTTCGTGCTTTTCTTTTTCTTTCACTTTTAAGAAATAGTCAATGGTCTGCACGGTTTTCCCTAGCCCCATATCATCTGCTAAACAACCACCAAGACCGAATTCCCGGAGAAAGTACATCCATGAACTTCCTGTCTTTTGATAGTCTCTTAACGTTCCGATCAAGTTTTCAGCTTTTGGCTGAATGGGTAGTGTCTTGATCTCTGTAAGCTGATCCATCCATGCGTTCAATGGTTCATCCCACTCAATGTCAAGCATCGGTCCTTCTGACTCTATTCCTTCAAGATCTTCAGCAGGGTTGGTTTCCATGTTTAGCAGATGTTGTTCTAACACATCTTTTAGCTGTATGCCTGTACGATCCACGTTTTTAATAAGATGCCGTACTTGTTTCATCCACTCAGGATCGACTCTGTACCATTGACCGTTTCTTCGAACGAGTCTTCTGCTGCCATCAACGAGTTTTCGAAACTCTTCTTCCGTAAGCTCTTCGTCCCCCGTTGACATTCGCCAATCAAATTGCATGATTGCATTTAATCCAAGGAAAGACGGTGCACCGCCAGATTGTTGCGATTTTGTTTTAATCTTTGCTTTTACTTTCGGTTGAAGTTCTTGAACGGTTTGCCACCATGCTGGAAGGACAACGGTAAGTCCAATCTGTCTTAACAGATCGCTTTTTAGTGTCAGAAAATCCCAAGCCTCTTTTTCGGTTATCTCATTACGGATTTCTTTACGTGTATTTGGTTTTAACCATGAGATTAATTTTGTTACGAGCTCTATATCCGATTCTAACATCTCTTTAAAAGGTTTCCATTCCTCTGGGAGAAGTGTGCTCTTTCCGAGATAAGGTACCGCTATTCCATCATCTTTTTCTTGAAGAATGACGTTCAGCTTCCATATATCATCACTACCTTCAGCATCATTAGCAGGTTCAGACAGTTCAAAAATGATATCAAAGGGCTTCGGATCTTTTCTCCAGCCAATCTTAATCAGCCATTCCTCTTCATTCAAGTGATTTAAGGCGGATATAATCTGTCGAGGTACCCCCTTCATACGATCTCTGTTAAAGTTTGAAGGCAAGTAAGTACTTCCGTCATGTGGCAATGTAGAGAGAGCTTCATTCAACCAGGCCGATTCAATTCTTTCTCCATCCGTTCTCCATGCCCACACCCCTGTTTTCCATGCCTCGTAATCAGGAGTAACCTTATCTTTTTGCATCAAACGAAAGACATCGTTAGCCTCTCTTACAAAAGCCAAGGAATCTTCTTCCCAATTATTTTCCGCCAGAAAAAAGTCGGGATAACGATTAAAAAGATCGAATGCTTCCCCAGCACCCAAATAAACATTCTGATCATCATCAACATCTAGCAACGTCCCGTAAAATGAAGGCTTATGCCATGTAAATAAAAGAGGTTTCCAGTCGTTTACATGCACTCTTTTCGAATGTTTTGTGGCCCATAAAACCATGTTGCCATGAAGCCATTTCGCGTGTAGCAAAAGATTGCTTGTATCGATCATGAAATAAACTTTCCTTTCCTAAGCTCTTCCTGAAAGGCTCTAAGCCGCCCATAAACTGTAGCAATCTGATTGATATACTGTGAAAAACGTTCTTCTTCTCCAAGATCAAAATATAAAGTGCGAAGCGTTTTTAAATGCTTAATGGCGGATTGATAAGATTTTCTTGTCCTCTCATTAATAAGCCTATCGATAGCTTGATGATAGATCGGCAAAGCAGATTCTTTTTGAAAAGACACGACCTCTTTTAGATCCTTTCTTTGAATCAACTCTGGTGAGTAGCCCATGATCACTTGCAGTTCCACCCATCTCTCATGCTCACCGATCACCATCAAATACTCACCATACTCGTAGAACGTGATAGGTAAAAATTCGATCAGCATCTCTTCATACTGATCCTCATCACCTGTGTGTTGAGCGTACTTCCAAAAATAGCTTAAGTATTCATGAAAAAACTCTCGAGAATCGGAATGATAATAGTACGTACCAACACCTTCTAAGAAATATGGCTTAAGATCGAGCAGCCATAACAAGAGGCGATCCCATTCTTGTTTGTCTACCAATAACTTCATCCAAACCAGATAATGAACCATGTCTACTTTTTTCTCACACTGAGTTAATCGTTTGAAAGCAAGTTCTTCATTCCCACATGCAAAGGCAAAATGAACAAGAGCGAGTTCGAGCATTTGAGATGTTTTGCCACTCTCTTTTTCTTCTAAAAGCTGCTTTTCATATTTAGACACCCAAGCTTGTTCAATATAAAGTAACGACCAGCTGATCTGGAATAGATAAAATAGAAGATGTCCCCACCTGGGTGGAATCTCATATAAACTCTGAAAGTTTCTTAAACTTTCTTCCACAAGTTTTTTATTCTCATTTAGTAGTTTTTTGCTGTCGATCTGTTTTAATGAAATATACATTTGATCACATAGTTTCTCAACGGTAGCATCAAAGTTCGATTGCATATATGTAGCCACACCATATTGAGCTTCAAAAGAAAATAATCGGAGCAGCGTTTCAATCTGTACGTGATATTTGTATAACAACGCAATATCTTCATCAAAGAATTGTCCTGCATTTAAGAGCGCAGGGTAATAATCTCGGTAAATATGAACAAATGTATAACTCGTATCTTTTCCGTCTGCGAGATCTCGAAAGGAGACGGTTTGCAGCTTGCGTCTCTCGAATGTTTCAAACCGTTCTAAAAAATACTCTCGCCATAGTTGAACAGAATGTGTGTTTTGAACTTTTTGCTCAGGCGTTTCATAATGAACTTGAGTTTCGCCCTTATCTTTATGCTCTTCAGTTGGTTTCATTCCGTCTCCCCCCTTTCTTTTTATTACCAATTATAGCAAAATACATCTAGACTCATTCATGTATATCATATCTATTTTAAAGGAAACCGATGAAATTGACCAAAGATACACATTTAACACCTAAAACAATTCCAATTTTTACCGATAAATTTAAGTGAAGTGTCTCATAAAGACTTTTACAAGCATGAACCAACAGATAAGATATATGAAAAGAAGTTCCGTGGAGTTAAGTTTATCTTTAATGATATGCTAGTCAATTGCCATAGAGACTTCTTAGTCGTTACATCCGGAAAGGAAGAACTACGTATAATAGAAAAAAGTATTCAAGAACGAATCCTCCTATTAAGAGAAGAATTATATCGAAACTCAAATCAACTAAACTATGAACTAACACACCCTAAACTGGTCACAATAAGCCAACAACTCGACCAATTATTAAATCAGTACGCTAGAATCCAACAAAAAGCATAATAAGCGGCCTATATCCAGGTCGTTTTTTATTTTAGAAGACCTTCCATCTCCTAGGTTCTCAATTCGACATACAACCCCGTCGCTATGTAGATTTTTGTAACATTATCACTTTTTTAGACGAAACCCTTTTTCTTTTTGTGAATTTATTGCATATTAAGTGAAGACAAAATCTCTCATGAAAGTTGTGAATGAAACATGTTATTGCAATTAATTGAGGAAAAACGTGAAGTATTGTTATGTCTTGGCAAAACATATGGTTTAACTGCTAAAGAAACAGTAATCTGCAGTCAGGAATTAGATCAGTTATTGAATCGCTTAGATGATTTTATTGGTGAGCCTAGCGATAACTCGTAATTTTTGTCTATTTCCTGGGAAATTTGTCGTTTAAAAACCTTATTCTCTACTGTTTCCTATCGAACATCAAGGATATCTATTAAATTCCATAATTACCTATTATTATATGAAAATAGTAATGTAATCTTTTTGTTATCTTCTCCTAATGAGTTTGTTACATTTGATTAGTATAATTGGCAACCGAGGCGTATTTAACCAATTATACATATTAGGAGGAGTTATCATGATAAAAAAATGGGTAATTACAGGGGCTCTGGCATTCGGATTGCTCGTTTCTGCTCC
This sequence comes from Fictibacillus tiangongensis, assembly GCF_048083785.1. Lineage (GTDB taxonomy): Bacteria > Bacillota > Bacilli > Bacillales > Fictibacillaceae > Fictibacillus. Next base: position 860,431 of record NZ_CP182294.1, on the reverse strand, counting down.
CGTTAGTGGATTTGCAGCAATGGGGGATCACACTCTCCGACCGGGTACTTGGGACAATGACGTATATGAACTTCAAGGAAAATTAAAAGCGCTAGGATTCTATGATTTTGCTGTAACAACAGGCTATTATGGTCCCGTTACTAAACAAGCCGTAACAGACTATCAACGAGCTAAGAGCTTATCAGTAGACGGTATTGCTGGACCTCAAACGTTTAACAGCATTCAAAATAACGTTACAAAAAAGAGTATGACTGTTTCTGCGACTGCCTATACGGCAAGTTGTGAAGGCTGCAGCGGTACAACTTTCAATGGCACAAACCTAAAAGAAATTCCTTATGCAAAAGTAATCGCTGTTGATCCAAACGTTATTCCTATCGGATCTGTTGTTTATGTTCCTGGTTATGGTTATGCTGTGGCTGACGATACTGGTGGTGGAATCGATGGTAAAGAGATTGATGTATTTATGAAAAACTATTCTGACGCCGTTAATTGGGGAAGAAAAAGCGTAAATATTACCATTTTAAACTAAATGAGATGATGTCACAGTACTTCATCTATTCTTCGCTCACAGCTTTAAAATAAGCTGTGAGTTTTTTTATGTTTACATTAATTTCAAAAATATTACATTTTTTATTTTCTAAATATTATAATAATGATAAAGTTAAATTAACATTTTTGAGAGGATGTACATTCATGAACATGAAGGATAAGATGACAATTATTAAAAATGCAATAGCTGAAGTGTTAACAGGAAAAGAAGAACTTGTTGAATTAACAATGATATCGATCGTCAATAAAGGTCATTTACTCTTAGAAGATGTTCCCGGAACAGGAAAAACTGTGCTTGCTAAAAGCCTCGCCCGATTAATAGGTGGAGAATTTAAAAGAATTCAGTTCACCCCAGATATCCTTCCAGCTGATATTACCGGTATACAATTCTTTCATCCGAAGCATCAAGAGTTTGAGCTGCGTCCCGGTCCGGTTATGACTAACATCTTATTAGCAGATGAAATCAACCGGGCTACACCTCGAGCTCAATCTAGTCTATTAGAAGTGATGGAAGAAAGACAAGTGACGATCGACGGTGAAACCCTTCCCCTTCCATCTCCTTTCTTAGTTCTAGCAACACAGAACCCTATAGAATCTCACGGAACATTCCCACTTCCTGAGGCTCAGCTTGATCGTTTTTTTATGAAACTGCCGTCTGGTTTTCCAAACTACGATCAAGAAAAAGAAATGCTTCACATGTATCGTAAAAATAACCCACAAGATTCTTTAGAACCTGTCTTCACTTTAGAAGATATATTAGTCATGCAAGAAGAAGTAAAGCACATTCATGTTAGTGATAGTATTGAGCATTATCTACTATCCATCGTTCACGCGACCCGCAGTCATGAATTTATTGAGAACGGTGTGTCTCCTCGTGGTACCCTTGCCTTCATGAGAGCTGCTCAAGGTGCTGCTTATGTACAAGGAAGAACGTTCGTTACTCCAGACGATGTCCAATTCGTAGCTCCTTATGTATTAACTCACCGACTAGTATTAACGATGGAAGGAACGATGAGAAAAACGAAAGATCAATTGTTACATGAGATCCTTGAAGCAATTATTGTCCCTGTAGAGTCTGAGGCAGGTAGATAACATGCATTGGAACAGCGAGGTATGGATTAAATCCATCTTTCGGGCCATAGTTATTTTCAGCCCATTAATACTTCTGATAGGCTTTTATCGTAATATTCCATTTCTGTTTTTATTAGGACTTGCGATCATTTTTTTGTATGGAACGTTATTGCTTCAATCTAGGTTAGCAAAAAAGGAGATTGTTTTAGATACTACTAAACAAGTTCATCGTTTGTTTCCTGGAGATACAGATCAATTCAATGTAAAACTTGTTCATAATGGCAGATGGCCTTCTTACAGAGGAGAGCTCATCTTCACACACCGAGCTCCGATAGAGGTCAAAGGTCATGTTGAGTCCAACCAAACTTCAAAAGGAAGAATTGAAGTTAAACGTCATTTTGCACTCTTTCGCCAAACAGCTTTTACACAAACAATACCTTTTACTGCTACAAGAAGAGGAACAACAAGAATTTCTAATTTGACCCTTCAATTACAAGATCCTCTTTCATTAAGTGGTCAAGCCTTGGCTTATAACGGTATATTTCCAACAGAAATTGTCGTTTACCCGAGACCACTCCCTGTTCATCGCATTGAGCATCTGTTTTCTCAAGGCAGCGGTGAAGCTGTAAGACCTTTTGCATTATTTGAGAACGTATCTCTTCCTGCAGGTAATCGAGATTATTCTCCAGGAGACTCTTTTCATAAGATACATTGGAAAGCTACAGCACGCTCAGGCTCGCTTCAAACAAGAGTTTTTGAAAAAACAGTTGTATATCACTGGACATTTGTTTATACGATACTTCCTGATCATAAAGAGATGAAATCTCTTGAGGATATGGAGAACGAGATCAGTCACTTGGCATACATGTGTCAATTTGCTGCTGAAAAAGGGATTCCTTTTGAAGTGTTCATGAATTTTAAAGTTCCAGGTCCGATGGGGATGTATCATGTGCCAACTGGAAGCGGAGCGATCCACCTGAGCAGTATCCTTGAAGGTCTGGCGAGGATTGACCGATCTAATGTCATCGTTAAACCTCAGATCATGTGGAATAAGATGGATCGTAGTTTTGTCGGAACGAGTCCTTTCGTCATCTTTTTAGGCCATATTCCTACTGACCAAAATTCTCAAATCTTAATTAAGAAGTGGTCTAGATCAGGTGGAAGAACCTTTTATGTCGAGCAAAACGAAGAACGTGCCATACTGATGCCATACCTTTCATCGGAGGTCGCTTCATGCTAAAGAAAAATCAGCAGTTTTCACTTTATGCATTGAACGTAACCTTTGATGCCGTGCTAGTTTTTATAATCATGACCATTTTTACAACGGGGGCAACTTGGCTAGAATTCGTATGGTTCGTTGTAAATCTAATACCCCTGATCGTAATTAGCGGGGCTCTGTTTATATTCAAACCTAAGTTATTTAAGATAACACTAGTTTGTTTTTTGATCCTATCTTCAATCCTGTTTTGGTACATGACGTCTTCAATCCTATTATCCATTCTCGTCTCAATCGTACTTATGTGGAGAAGTGCAGAAAATTGGAATGATCCTTTTAAGACAGATCTTGAATTGATTTTTGGTCTCGGCGCAGTGTTAACATTCATTCTTTCGCTCTTTTTTAAAGATGGCTACACCGTCATATATGGAGCTATCTGGACACAATTCCTGCTCATGTTACTCATTAAAATGATTCTGCATTATTTTAAGAATGATTCTATTGTGATCGTAATGAAGGATTTTGCTGTTCCCTTAACGCTAGTTGGGTTAAGCGGGGTGATCCTTGCTGTATTAGGACCTATAAAGCAACTAATTTATTGGATTCTAGACGGGGTATTCTTCATTTTGTATTATATTTTGGCGGTTCCTCTTTGGAAGTTGTTTTCCCTTCTTCCCTCATTGATCCAAATGCTTAAAAAATTGTTTAATACAAAAGAAGGCGGAAAGGTGAAGCTGGGTAATACGACAGAGGAGGTATTAGAACAGCGTCCTGAAACACTTACAGAGTCTCCAATGCTTCTATATACAACAATCGCGATTCTTATCATCATTGTTCTTTTCTTTCTTTGGAAGAAGAAGAATATATTCAACAATCAGTCGAGCTTATTGCTTAACGGAAACATTTCAGTTCTTGATAATTCATATGCGAACAGACAGTTGATGGGTAAGAAAAGATGGCTTCAATCAAAAGACAGAACGAGAAAGAAATTTTTACAATTTGAAAAAGCAATGGATAAAAAGGGGTTTGGAAGAGAACCGGGTGAATCCGCATCGAATTGGTTTATGAGACTTGATTTATCCGGAAAAGAGGCAGTATCTGTTTTAAACGCATATGAAAAAGTACGTTACGGTGAAGAGAACATTTCTGATACTGAGTACAAACAGTATGTAGATGCATTAAAAAAATTTGAGAAGTTAGAGCACTTGAAGAAGCCAAAGTAAACGGCTTCTTTTTTCTGTTCATACCACTTCATTTAATATAGACTAATAATATATAATTAGTCGGAATTCTTGCATACAAGGAGGATATTATGACAAAAAAAATATATGTGATTCATGAGAATAGTGAATGGACTGCTCCGTTATTTAAACGATTTGAAGAGCTGGGTCTACCTTATGAAGATTGGCATATGAAAAAAGGACACATTGATCTGACAGAAGCTCCACCACAAGGTATTTTCTACAACAGAATGAGTGCCTCCTCTCACACAAGAGGACACAGATATGCACCTGAATATACGTCAGCGGTATTATCCTGGCTTGAGAGCTATGACCGTAAAGTATTTAACGACTCAAGAGCGCTTCAGCTTGAGATCAGTAAAGTGAAACAATACAGCGCATTAAAAGCATTTCATATACCTGTTCCCCGAACGATTGCCGCTTACGGAAAAGAAGAGTTGCTACACGCTGCAACGAAATTTAAAGGCCCTTTCATCACGAAACACAACCGTGCTGGTAAAGGTCTTGGGGTTCAATTATTTCAAACGCAAACTGCCCTAGAGTTTTATGTACATTCGGAGAATTTTGATGAATCCATCGACGGAATTACTCTTCTACAAGATTATATCGAAGCACCAGAACCTTATATCGTGCGCTGCGAATTTATTGGGGGCAAATTTTTATATGCCGTTCAAGTAGATACTTCTGAAGGATTTGAACTTTGTCCGGCTGACGCTTGCCAGATCGGTGATCAGTTCTGTCCGATTACAGATCAACCAGAGACTCCAACACCAAAGTTTAAGATTCTTAAAGACTTTGTTCTACCAAATCAAGAAAGTTATGAAGCGTTCTTAGACGCAAACGGAATTACGTTTGCCGGCATTGAGATCATTACGGATAAGAGTGGAAACGTATATGCCTATGATGTAAACACGAATACGAACTACAACCGTGATGCTGAAGCAGAAGCAAATATATATGGCATGAAGGCGATCGCACAGTTTCTTGGTAAAGAATTATAAATGAAAAAAGGTGAGGGTCACTTACAGAGTGCTCCTCACCTTTTTATTAAGTATGATCCACAACTACAGGAGTCTGATTTAAACTCTCCCATAAATAATACGTGATATATGTACGCCACGGTGTCCAATCCTGCGCCAGCTCCCTTACCTCTTCTTCTGATGGTTGCTCAGCTAACTTCCATACTTGACGGATGGCATTTCTTAATCCAATATCTGCAGCAGGCAGTACATCCGTTCTTCCCATACCAAAGATTAAAAGACATTCGATCGTCCATTTTCCTATCCCTCTTATAGGCAACAGCGTTTTCATCACTTCTTCATCTGACATACTCCATAAGCTTTCAAAATCAATAGTTCCTTCTGAGATCAGCTTTGCCAGATCGATGATATATTCTGCTTTTCTCTGACTGAATTGAAGCTCGCGAAGGTCTTCATACTTAAGTTTTGAGACAGATGTGGGAGTTGGAAAGACTTGATATGTATTACCTTCTACCTCTACCTTTTCTCCAGCAAGCTCAATAAGACGTTCTGTCAACGTTCCAGCAAAAGTTAAATTTACTTGTTGACCGATAATAATTTTTACAATGGATTCAAACAAGTCAGTGTCTGTAAGAAGTTTTAATCCTTTAAAACGTTGTAGTACTCCAACCAATTTCTCGTGTTCAGAAAAGTGGTCATAAAGAGGTGAAAGATCGACTTCAGTTGAAAACAGTTGTTGAATTTTTTTCTTAACTGCTTCTTCAGATACTGAACCATTTAAAGGTATTGTCTTACAGTTTAGAACAGGGCTAGTAACAGTTCCGCTCCATACTACTTTTACAAAGCAAGAGCTCTCTTCTATCCTGATTATTTTTTCGTATTCTGTAAATTGTTCATTGAGTTTTAAAACATGTGTTTTCCCTGTAACCGTGAGTCGCTGCATCATCTTTTGAAAATCAAATGGTGGTTTAGGCTCTATTACAAACTCCATACTTATACACCCTTTCTTATGAACGCTCCTTATCTTCCTCATTTCCTTTATCTTTATTTTCATTTTTAAGATACGGATTGTCGTCCAACTGATCGATCGTATGTTTATAGGAATACCCTTTTGTAATGGCAGCTGCAAAAATAATGACGACGAAGATGATGATAACGAGGGTAATTAGGATTGAAATGGTTAATGTGTTCATACAGTCTCCTTGCCAAAACTGATTTTATTTGTATGATAGCACATTTTCACATGAAACAACTTAGTGCTTCTCGAGTAAGTAAGATCAAAAAAGCAGCTATGCCTAAAGTATGCACAACTGCTTAATAAACTGATCTATTTTTCTTCAAATTTATTATGCATCACGATCCGATTAACATCAAAGCGTTCTGTGGGCTTTGCAGGACCGTTACCATACCCTAATGTAATCATCATTACAGGAATGAATCGTTCTGGAATTCCGAGAGCAGGCACAATAGCCGCATGATCGAATCCTGTCATCGGGCATGAATCAACACCCACGGCTTTAGCAGCAAGCATGAGTTGCATCGCACCGAGTGATGCATTTTTTAGTGCTTCTCTTTCGCCAATCGCACGCCCTTGTGAATAGGCAGAGTTGATGTTTTTTAATAACATATTTCTTGCTTCTTCTGGAGCTTTTTCAAATACTTCTGCAGCTACTTTATCTGCTTCTGTGTCTCCTAAGACTACCACTACAGCTGATGCATCCAGCACATGCTTTTGATTATAAGCAATCGGGAAAAGTTTCTCTTTTTGTTCTTGAGAGGTTACTACAATAAAACGCCAGTGCTGCAAATTCCATGCTGACGGAGCTTTCCCAGCCATCTCAAAAATCTGATGAAGCGTTTCACTCGGTATTTCTTTATCTTTTTGATACAAACGGACAGAAGATCGTTCTTCCATGACTTTAAATGTTTCGTTCATTTCTTCCACTCCCTATTCCGCATTCTAATGATTTCTCTATAAAATAAAGAGGTGCCAATTTTAGTTGACACCTCGTTACTATGCCACCAATTATAGTGGGTTATCAGTTGAAGTCAAAAATTATGCATTGCGTTTAGCTGATACTAATTCTTTAGCTAATTCTGTCGCTCTTTCTCTTGCATCAGCCAAGATCTCTTCTGCACGATCTGGTGCCGCTGCCATACCTTCTGTAAATACATGATGATAATCTGTAATTCCGATGAATGCCATCACACCTTGAAGGTATCCGTTCGTGAACTCAAATGCTTGAGCAGGACCTTCAGAATATACTCCACCACGAGATTGAACGTGAACTGCAGTCTTACCGCCTAATAATCCAGCTGGACCGTTCTCTGTATATTTAAACGTCTTACCTGCCATCACTACATTATCAATATACGCTTTAAGCATTGGAGGATAGCTCAAGTTCCACATTGGTGTGTTAAATACATACATGTCTGCTGAAAGGAATTGTTCTAAGATTTCTCCCATGCGGCTCGTTTTTTCAACTTGTGATGGAGAAAGCTCTACTCCTGCAGCTAATTTTCCCCAAGCATCTAGAACATCTGCATCGATGAACGGAATATTCTCTTCATAAAGGTTCACCGTTTCAATTTCTACGTTTTCATTTTGGTTAGAAAGTTCGTTTAAAAAGTGACGTCCTAAGCGAAGCCCGAACGATTGATCCATTGGTTTTGGGTTAGAGTTAATGTAAAGTACTTTCATTTTTGTTTCTCTCCTTTTTGTATCTGTTGTAATTAACTTCTCTTTAGTAAGTTGATTCCTTTACATCATAATTCCATAACTTACTTTTGTCAAGCACTAAACTTTTAATTATTATCAAAGATTACTTTAGTGAATTTTTCCATAAAAAAACGCTTTCTAGCTAATAGCCAGAAAGCGATAAGGGGGAGCAAAGATCAGCGTTCCGTTAAAAGGAACTTGTACCTTTATAAAAATTATATTCTTCCAGGCCGTCAAAACATTGCAAACGGTCCCCGATCGTTAAACCAAAGTCAATATAAGCATGGCTTTTTGCTGTTAAAAGATTCTTATCTTCCACAATCTGTTTTGATTGATACGTTCCATTCAACCAACTGTTTGTTTTCGCAAATTCATCTTCACGTAAAGACACAGTATATGATCTGCCGTTTAATATACCAGCTCGTCCTAAAATAACTGCTCCGTTTCCAATAGCTGCAATCTTAATATTCTCTCTGTTGAACACTTGCAACAAATGCAGAAGTCTCGGGTTTCCTTGTGTGAAAGCTTGTTTTCCTCCAGGAATAATAAGCATCTCATAATCAATAGGACTAATATTCTTCATCTTAATCGTAGGCTGCATCAGTAAACCACATTCACTAGTAACAGTTCCTGGCAACAGCGAGAAAGGCAGCACTTCATACTTTTTACCGATAATAGATAAAGTCGTCATTACTTCAACTTCTCTAAATTGTGGATACAAATAGACAAGTACTTTCTTTTTCAATGGTATTCACCCATTCCTGTTACTTTTCTACCCGTCTTGCAGGGAAGAGGGTGTATAATTATTGTAACAGGATGCCGACTTGCTTTGTATTGGGAAAATTGAAGGAGAACATGTGCTTTCTTTTTAGTAAAATACAAGCAGTTTTCCCAAGTTATTAGATAGAATTGATAGGTTATCTATACACTTTCTTGTTCAAGTGGGGTCATTTTCTGGTTAGAATGTAGGACTTTACGATTCAAAAAAGCGATCGAAAAGGAAACCATAAACAGAAAACTCACTAATAAGTATGTCTCTCTAACTCCAAATTCCTCTGCAAACCAACCGAGTAATAATGTCGCTATTCCAAATGTCCCATACACGAGTGTCCCATGAGATGCATACACTTTAGCTAGCTGTTTATCTCTATAGGATTCTTGGATCAGCGTATTTTGGGACACATCTCTCGCCATCTGAGGAAACCCAAAAACGAATGAAACCAATAAGGCAATCCATGCTGATGAAGTTAAACCGAACCACACGTTAAGGAACATCAAACAAACCGTCGATGCCATAATGACAAAGCCCAGATATGATTCCATCCATTTAGAGAATCGATATACTACGACACCCGCTACCATCATTCCTGCAAAAAAAGACGCATTGATGTAACCCCACCACGCTTCTCCTTTTCCTATCGCTGTTTCAACATATACGTAAAGAATTGCTGCGATCCAAACCCCGTGACCGAAGTTTTCAAGTACATCCATAACTGTTAATGTTGTAAGTTTTTTTGATTGAAAGATCAGTTGCCAACCTTCTTTCATCGCTTTCCACTTTGATTCTTGCTGCTGAACGTTCTCCTTTTCGTTAACCTTTATTTGTATAGTAAGTAAGGTTGCAGCGACAAATAAGCCAAAAGTTACCCATAGCATATTTTGTTCCCCCCACATCACCAATAGAACACTGCCGAGTGGCCATGACAAAAGCATAGAAGTCTGGTTGGCAATACTGATGAAACTGTTTGCTTTTACAAGCTCATCACTTTCTACAAGATCAGGAACCATCGATCTTCGTGCAGGATTTCCGAGACCTTCGAGAAGAGATATGATCACGACCAAAATATATAATAGGGTAAAGGCTGCAGCCGTATGTATACCATATAAACTCAATAAACATAAACAAAATAAAACCCCTGTTTTAAGGAGCAGCGTATTGATCAGCAAACTTGTTCGTTTGTACTTTTCAATAAAAAGAGGAGCTAGAAAACCTGAAACAAGCAAGGACATCGTTTTCGCAAATGGAATAAGAGCCATATGCAGGACAGATCCCGTTTCATTGTAAACAAGTGTAATCAAACAAATGATATAGAGAATATCTCTTAAGTTCGCGAGCGTCTGTCCGCTCCATAAAAAATGAAAATAGCGATTTGCTTTGATCATAAAAATGCTTCATCCTTTTTATGGTAATATAAACCACACAAAGTGTACCACAAACAGGTGATTACGTCTTTGACGGTGTTTGAGTAGAGGATGTTGTTGTTGATTCAGGGTTTTTGGGGTGGGTGAAATTTTCGGGAATCGATTATAAATTCCCGCTATCGATCACAAATCCTGAGAACCGATCATAAATTCCCGGCATCGATCATAAATCCTAAGCATCGATCATAAATCCCCGGCATCGATCATAATTCCCTAAACCATAGATAATCCTCATCGCCATAACTAGAAATTCTCTTCAAAATCCTCTCTTCACTTCTCTACCTATAAATTACCTTCAAAAAAGCAACAAAAAAATGCTGGCCCATATTTCGGCCAGCGAACACAATCACTTTATTTATGTCCTCTTCCTTTTGTAAGATGGCATGGTACTCCTTTACCCATAGCTCCTGGCTGTGACATGCGTTCCATGTAAGCCAATCCTCTAACGCATTGGGTTTTACAGGCGATGCAAGTTTCACTTGTAACCATCTTTTGTGTGTGCTGGTATTTATTAACCTGACTGTCATATTTATTTTTTGTTGTTTTCTTTGCATTTTTTTTAGCCATGAATGTGCCCTCCCCCTGAATCCTAAACCCAGTGTATGTAGGAAGGGAGGCTTTTGACATACATAAAAATAAAAAAACTACCCTATGTACAGGTAGTCTTCATCATGTGCGATTTCATATTGAATGCTTTGCCGTTCAGCGAGTGACATGATGTAGTCACTGTCTGATTTGTCATATGCTAATAAAAACTCGTGCAATGGCATGTTGTATTTGTTCCAAACCACTTCCATCAGCCACTTTTGGCTGATCATAAAGTACTCACCATTATAACGATCAACTTTTATGGTATTGCCTACATACATCCATAACACTCCCTTTCAAAGAGGTTAAATATGCATTAGGTCTTACGGTTGTACCTCCATTATATTCCTTTTGTCAGAAAAGTCAAAAAAGAATAGTCTGCATATATAATATACGGGTACATTTACTACTTGACGCAAATAGTGGCAAAGAAATTGTAACCGTACTTGGGAAGACTAGACATAACAATAAATTGAGATAAAATTTGTAGTAGAATACGTCTCATGACCTATGACAAATAAACCATAATATGGTAACCTCAATAGGGTGTATTTAAAACGTGTAAAACCTTTCAAAACGGGAATATGTTATTAAGCTGATGATTTAGATAAAGGAGTAGTTCGTATTGCGTATTATAAAAGAGAATATATTAGCATTATGTCTCCTCCTCTCTATCCCTTTACTGAATATTATTTATCAAGTATTAAATCATGGGGAACGCGGGGCGAGGCAACTTATTACAGCAGTGGATCACCAAATCCCATTTGCGGAAATTTTCATTGTACCTTATATCCTTTGGTACGCTTTTATTTTTCTTATGTTTGTTTACTTTTGTGTCTATGACAGAGCCATCTATTATCGGACCTTATTAAGTTTTTGTGTAGGAATGCTGGTATGTTATGTGATTTACTTCTTTTTCCAGACTACGGTTCCCCGTCCCGAATTAGTTGAAGGGGGTATTCTCACCAAAATGGTTCAGTATGTTTATGGCGCTGACCAACCGTTCAACTGTTTTCCGAGTATTCATGTACTGAGTAGTTATCTCATGATATTAGGAATTCGTCATAGTAAGATGTGGACGATCAAGAAAGATATCATTGTATCAACGATCGCTTACAGCATTATTTTGTCGACACTTTTCGTCAAACAGCATGTAGTATTGGATGTAGTTGCTGGGATTTTATTAAGCAGCCTGCTATTTAAACTGTTCTATTATCTTGAGGCTGAAACGGTATTCAGCTTTTTCAAACGAATGTTTAAGACAAAACTTCAAAGTACAGAAAAAAGTTAAAGAAAAGAAACTGCTTTTATAAGCGGTTTTTTTTGTGGCTTTAAACTAGTTCATAACTGTTTTTTTATGTACAGACATAACTTGGGCATGAAGGAAATATGAATAACATGGGAAGGAGTGAAAATATGAGCGAAGATCAATTACATTCGAAGGATCAGTATCGGGCTGACAGTATGCATCAGATGTGTAAGCAGCATATGTATTATCATGTAACGATTAAAACCCGGGACGGGCAAGAAATTGAAGGTATCATTACCGATCTAGACAAGAAAAATGTGTATATGATGGTTCCGCAAAACATGATGCCAGTTGAAGAAGAGCAAGAGAGTCCTCAATCTACACAACAGTCTGCAAATCCCCAGCAACAATCTCAGCAAGTTCAACAAAGTTCACAACAAAATCAACGACAATGGTATGGTAATCCTTATTATAGAAGATATTATCGTCAGATTTTCCCACTAGCATCCTTGGCAGCTTTGTCATTATTCCCTTATTATCCACCTTATCCATATCCTTATTATCCGCCCTACCCATACCCATATTATTAGAAGTCCGCCTGAAACATACAGGCGGATTTTTTCATGATTTCAATTAGGAAAAAACGGGAAGTGTACTTAAGTCATATTAATTAAGGAGGTAATATAATGGCTAACGTTTTGGTTGTATATTATAGTTCTTATGGTCATATTCATGAAATGGCACTAGCAGCTTCTGAAGGTGTAAAGCAAGTTGACGGTACTGAAGTTAAAGTTGTAAAAGTTCCTGAATTTGAAGTCACAAAAAAATATATGTCTCAACAAGATGCTTATGTAAAAGCTCAAGAAGCACAGGTTGATATTCCTGAAGTTACACTAGATGATTTAAAATGGGCAGACGGAATAATCTGGGGAATTCCGACACGATATGGGATGATGCCAGCACAAATCAAACAACTGCTCGATTCTGCGGGCAGTCTTTGGGCGAATGGCGATTTAGAAGGCAAGCCGACGGCCGTAATCACAAGTTCTAATACGATTCATGGCGGACAAGAATCTACTGCGATCACTTCTTTTGTTCCACTCATGCACTTTGGAATGATATATGTAGGTCTTCCTTATGGAGAAAATCCAGAACAGATGACATCAGAAGGCATCGGTGGTTCGCCGTACGCAGCGTCGACTGTAGCTGGAGCAGATGGTAGTCAGCAGCCTCAAGATGCAGAGAAAACAATGGCATCTCGTTTAGGAAAACGCGTGGCAAAAGTGGCAAAAGCACTTAAAGGAAACTTATAGAATCTATATAAAAAAGCCCCTCCACATGGAGGGGCTTTTTCACATTACTTCACGTCATACCCTTGATCTTCAATCGCTTCACGCATTTCTGCTTCTGTAACTTTCGAGGAATCCAATTCAACTTCCACTTTTCCTGTTTCTAAGTGAACTACAACGTTTTTCACTCCATCTAGTTCATTCAGGGCATTCGTTACCGCTACTTTACAATGTCCACACGTCATACCTTCTACATCTAGTGTTTTTGTTTCCATCATCTTTTCCTCCTATATAGTTTATAAGTTGACTCGTTTCAAACGCAATGCGTTCGTTACAACAGAAACAGAGCTAAAAGCCATAGCCGCTCCGGCAACCCATGGTTCGAGCAAACCGAATGCAGCTATCGGAATACCTGCTGTATTGTAAAACAATGCCCAAAATAAGTTTTGTTTAATGTTCCGCATTGTCTTCCGGCTTAATTCTATCGCTTTAGGAATATGATTTAGATCCCCGCCAACAAGCGTAACATCAGCGGCTTCTATCGCTACATCTGTTCCTGTTCCGATTGCCATTCCAATATCAGCTGTCGCGAGTGCTGGAGCATCATTGATCCCATCGCCTACCATCGCTACTGTTTTTCCCTTATCTTGAAGTTCTTTCACAATACGTGCTTTATCTTCGGGTAAGACTTCAGCGAATACCTCTTTAATGCCTACTTCTTGTGCGATCGCAAGAGCTGTTCTTTTGTTATCACCTGTGATCATATACACATCAATACCCTGTTCTGTTAAAGCGTTAATCGCATTTTTAGAAGTTTCTTTTACCGTATCAGCAACAGCTACAATTAGAACGAGCTCTCCATCTACTGCACCAAGCATAGCTGTTTTTCCTTCGTTCTCATATGCTTCAAGAAGTGCTTCCTGCTCTTTGTATTCTACAGCTTTTTCTTTCATGAGCTTTCTCGTTCCGACGAGTACGTTTTTGCCACTAACTACCGCTTCAATACCATGCCCCGGGATAGCATGAAAGGATTCCGTCTCAATGGATGGTATATGCTGTTTGTTTCCATACTCAACAATCGCTTCCGCTAAAGGGTGTTCGGAGCTTTTTTCTGCGGAAATCACATGAGCAAGGAAACCTTCTTTTAACTCTGTGAGATCTGTTACTTCTGGCTTACCTTTTGTAACCGTTCCTGTTTTATCAAGTAGAACAGCATCAATTCTTTGAGCACCTTCTAGATACTCTCCACCTTTGAACAAGATGCCCTGCTCTGCGCCTTTACCCGTTCCAACCATAATGGATGTGGGTGTTGCAAGACCAAGTGCGCATGGGCAGGCAATCACTAGAATGGCGATGCTGACTTCAAGTGCTTGAGGCAGGTTTCCTGAATCAACAAGAAAATACCAAGTTACAAAAGCAAGTATTGCGATACCTACTACAATCGGCACGAAGATCCCTGAAATATAGTCTGCCATACGTTGTATGGGTGCTTTCGATCCTTGAGCTTCTTCAACAATCTTTATGATTCCTGCTAGAGCCGTTTCTTTTCCTACTTTTTTGGCTTTCATACGAAGCGTGCCATTCTTGTTGAGTGTAGCTCCAATAACGAAATCACCTTCCGCTTTTTCAACAGGAATCGCTTCGCCTGTAATCATACTTTCATCGACAGAAGAATTTCCAGAGAGCACAGTACCATCGACTGGTATTTTTTCACCCGGTTTAATAACCAGCGTATCCCCCACCACCACTTGATCGATTAAAATCTTCTCTTCCATTCCATCTCGAACGACAGTAGCTTCCTTTGCCTGCAGATTCAATAGTTTGGAAATCGCCTCAGTTGTTCTACCTTTTGCGAGAGTCTCGAAATATTTACCGACTAAGATTAGCGTTATTAATACAGCGCTCGTTTCAAAGTACAGCTGGGGCATATAGTCGGGATTACTAATCGTTTTAAAAGCTTCAACGACGCTGTAAAAAAAGGCAGCAGACGTTCCGAGTGCAACAAGAACATCCATGTTCGCACTCTTATTACGAAGCGCTCGAAAAGCCCCTATATAAAAAGGTCCTCCGATATAAAATTGTACGATAGAAGCGAGAATAAATTGAAACCAAGGGTTCATGAATAATGAAGGCATCAAAAGACCAAAACCCCAAGGCATATGAGCAAACATCGTATAGAGAAGTGGAAGAGACAAGGTGATAGAAAGAATTAACTTTCTCTTCTTAGCCGTGATCTCTTCTTCCTTCTTCGTCTTTTTCGTTTCACGATCTTGGTGAGTCGACGCATGATACCCAAGCTTCTTAATCTTGTTTAAAACATCGTCTACAGAAACAATCGCAGGGTTATATTCTATGGATCCTGTTTCACCCGTTAAGTTAACGGTAGCACTAGAGATTCCTTCCATACGGTTTAAGCTTTTTTCAATGCGTGTAGAACATGCTGCACAAGTCATGCCTGAAATATCAAGATCTATCTTTTCTTTCACAACACCGTATCCTAGCTTTTCAATTTTTTGTTCAATCTCCTGAAGGCTTATCATCTCAGAGTCGAACGTTACAGAAGCTTTCTCCATGGCTAAGTTGACGTTAACATCGACATGATCCATTTTGTTCAGCACTTTCTCGATTCGAGTTGAACAAGCTGAGCACGTCATGCCCGTGATTCCTAGATTTACTTTCTTTTTGCTCATGGTCTTCACCTTCTTTTATGATTTAGAGAATTGCTTAATGACCCTCATTAATTCTTCGATAGAGTCTTCTCCATCACCAGATTTTATCGCATCAGCCACACAATGCTGAGTGTGACTTTCCATCAATTGAAATCCTACTCTTTTTAATCCGGCTGTCACAGCTGAAATCTGAACAAGAACATCTATGCAATAACGATCATCTTCTATCATTTTTTGAAGACCACGAACTTGGCCCTCGATCTTTTTTAAACGGTTGTTTAAATCTTGTTTATCACTGTCACAGCGATGTGTTTTTTTTTCCATATGGGTTCATCCCTTCGTTTTGGATGCTTACAAAGTTAGTATATACTATACCCCCCTATAGTATCAAATGTTATGATCAGTTTCTTCTTTTGTTTACAAAAATGCAGATCCCTGCTAACGCTACAACTCCTAAAATGATCTTTCCTTCTGTATTCCATTCGGTAACGTTATACACTGAATATGCTTCAAGTACCAATGCTGGTATCTTCCCTATTGAACTCGCTACAACAAAAGTCCATGCTGAGACAGCCCCGATGGCACTAGCAAACGTAACGAATCCAGATGGGACAAATGGCAGCAATCGAAGTGACAGAATGAGAATGAATGCTTCCTTTCCTTTTGCATCTAATAACCTTACCACCCTGGGGTACCCCTTAAGCTTCTCTCTAGAAACCTGTTTGAATCCTTTTCTGTATAGAAAAAAAGCAACCATTGCTCCTAATGCTTCTCCAATAAATGAAATGAATGTTCCGTACCAAAACCCAAAGAATAAAATATTTGCTGCTGTTATAAAAACAGTAGGAACAACACCTAAAATTCCAATTAATATATTGAGTACGAGTGAAATGATAATCGCCCATTCGCTATACTCTTGGAAAAATTGAATCACGGTTTCTGACATGACATGCGTTCCTCCTAAAAAATCCTAAGTTCATACCCCTTTATGGTACTAAAAAAGCCATGCAGCTGCATGACTTTTTACGTTCACTATTTTCTATTGTGAAGCAGAACAGTAAGGCTGATCAATGTTACAAGAATTGTAGCACCCATGTCAGAAAGGATTGCAATCCAAAGTGTGAGCCATCCCGGTATCGTAAGCAGCAGAGCTAAAAGCTTCAACCCAAGTGATAATCCGATGTTCCACTTGATGATTGTATTTACTTTCCTTGAAACCTGAACAGCATCTGGAAGTTTTCCTAAATGATCTTGCATGAGTACAATATCTGCCGTTTCGATCGCACTATCTGTTCCTTTCCCCATCGCTATACCGAGGTCAGCAGTAGCTAATGCGGGAGCATCGTTGATTCCATCACCAATCATAGCCACTTTCCCATGCTTCTTTAGCGATCTAATCTTTTCTACTTTTTCCTCTGGCAGCAGCCCCCCGAAGAAAGTAGACACTCCCGTTTTCTTAGCAACTTTTTCTGCAACAATGGGGTGATCACCAGTCAGCATGACCGTTTCTTTTATTCCTTTTTCATGAAGCAGAGAGATAATGTCAGGACTTTCTTTTCTAATTTCATCAGCAATAGCAAACACACCAAGAATTTCAGTGTCACTTGCAACGAGGACGATCGTATTACCTTCTGCTTTAAATGAATCAATAACTTTTTTTACGTCCTCATCCGCATGCGTACTGCCAATGATTTTTTCGTTTCCTAGCCTATACGTTTTATGATCAACTACCGCTGTAATTCCTTGACCACTAACTGTAGTAATTTCATCCGCTTCTACTTCTTCAGCACCAACTTCCCGGCACTTTGCAACGACTGCCTTTGCAAGTGGGTGTGAAGAAGACTTTTCAATCGCATAAGCCACTTTATAAAAGTCGGGATGGAACGCTTTCTCCGCCACAACGTGCGGTTCCCCTAGTGTAAGAGTACCGGTTTTGTCAAAAGCAATGATATTTATCTTCCCAAGCTGTTCAAGATAAGCCCCGCCTTTGATCAAGATCCCATTTCTTGCATTAACGGTAATTCCAGATAGGATCGCAATCGGTGAAGATAGAATAAGCGCACAAGGGCAGCCCACGATCAATACCGCAAGTCCTTGATAGAACCATTCACCCCAGGGATCGTTGAACAAGAGTGGCGGTACTAACATAACAAGTGCAGAAATAATCATGATGATCGGTGTGTAATAGTTTGCAAACCGATTGATGAAAAGCTCCGTTGGCGTTTTGGATTCTTGTGCTTCCTGAACAAGAGCCAAAATTTTAGAAAGAGCTGATTGGTTATAAGTCTTCGATATTTTCACATGAAGAACACCTTCGTTATTGATGCTTCCGCCAAATACGTTCTCTCCACTCTCTTTTTCCACAGGAAGTGATTCACCTGTGATCGCGGCTTCGTTCACAGAACTTTTTCCATAGACAACAACGCCGTCTGATGGGATCTTTTGCCCTGTTTTTACAAGAACCACATCATCAACAGCAAGTTTTTCGATCGAAATAACTTCTGTTTTCCCGTCTCTTAAGAGAAGTGCTTCTTTCGGTGCTACCTTTAAAAGAGATTCCATCGAACGACGTGCTTTTTCCATCCCATAAGATTCAAGCAGTTCATTAATACCAAAAAGGATTGCCACAAGTGCAGCTTCTTTCCATTCTCCGATGGCTACTGCACCGACTAAGGCAACTGTCATTAAAGTGTTTATATCAAATTTTAACTTTGTTAGATTTCGAAGGCCTTTTAAAAACGTTGAGTACCCAGAAGAAATCGTCGCAACCGCATAAAATAGTACGGAAACATACGTTATGTTCATCATATGTTCTGTTATAAGTGCTGCTATGAAGGAAGCAACGGAGACGTATAAACCAATCATGAGCCAATTAGGTCCTGTAGGCTCTCCATCTGATTCAAAACGCACATTTTCCGTTGAAAGGATAGAACGAACACTGTCCATATCCATTTGTTCATCTAATACAATTTTGCTTGAGTTAAATTGCACCTTCGCTCGCTCTCCACCAGGAAGCTGTTGGATCTGTTCTTCCAGCTTTAATGCACAATGCCCACAAGATAATCCTGTGATTTTATGTTCTTTCATTTAAAGTCCCTCCTTTCTAGTCGTGTCTAGCATGATGGATGGATTGATGCAGAAGGGTCATCACATGCTCGTCATCTATTGAGTAGAATAGTGTAGTTCCAGCGCGTCTAAATTTAACAAGTCTTAAATTTTTCAAAAACCGTAACTGATGGGATACTGTTGATTGCATAAGTGATAGTTCTTCAGCAATTTCAGAAACATTGCATTCTCTCTCCCCTAGTAGATGCAAAATTCGAATGCGAGTTGGATCTGAAAGTGCTTTAAACGTTTGAGATACGATAAATAGTGTTTCCTCATCGAGGTGTTCATATTTGTTTTGCTGATCAGACATGAAAAACAGCTCCCTAAAATCCGGCTTTATTCATTATATGAACATATGCTCATATATGTTACTTAGAGTGTACCGAAAATTTTAGAATTGTGCAAAACAAAAAGAAGCGAGAATTCTCAGCTTCTTTATCCATTGCTTATTTCGTTTCTTTTGAATCGCTGTTTTCGGCCATATGTTAGTGAGCGCCACACCCATTCAAGCGGTCCCATGTAATACCTTTTTATCCACCACTTTGAAAAAATAACTTGGATAGAAAAAATAACGCATGCCAAGATAACACCAACGAGTGGTCCAAACTCACCATACAGACCTAACCCATAACTATAGAAGATCGTTGTCGCGATGATCGATTGAGTTAAGTAGTTCGTAAAAGCCATACGACCTGTAAATTGAAAGAAGTTAAACAAACGTTTACATACTCCACTTCGATAGAGAAGGACGATGCTGCAGATGTAGAAGATGCTCATCATTGCCCCACCAAATTCGTATCCCCATGACATTGCAGTCTCATAACGCCAATCTTCTCCTTTATAAGGAAAGAAAATAACAGCGAATGATTTACTTCCAGGACCAAGGATCAATGTTAACAGCCACAGTCTCCATAAGCCTCGATTCGTGAATGTTCTTTTCTTAGCAGCATAAGCACCGAATAAAAACATCGGCAAAAGTCCTGCTATAAAAAAGAGAAAATAACGGTTCAGATCTCCCCATTCATGAATTCTTTCCTTCATGATCTCAACATAGGTACCATTGCTGTAAATTTGAATGGATTGCGCGATCTCTTGTTCATAAAGCTCATTTTGAGCACTTTGATAGGTTTTCGCCGCGCCACTACTCCAATAATCGTACGTTAATGTTGTCATAAATAAACTGTAAACCGTTATTAACAGAAATCCCGTTATGATTAATACTTTCCTATTTAAACGATAAAAGATCAACATGAACAGACCAACGATCGCGTACATGATCAATATATCACCGTACCAAAAAAACAGAACATGAAGGATTCCAAAGAGAAGCAGAACAAACTGTCGTCTTAGAAATACAGGAACAAACCTCGTCTTTTTCGCCGCAGCTCTTTCTGCCATCAACACGATACCAAAACCAAATAAAAAGGAAAACATCGTTATAAAGTTTCCTTGAACAAAAAACTCTAACAGCACATTCGTCCATACGTTATACGGCTCATCAAAATATTCATAACTCAAAGCACGGATCGGTGAGTCCGGTCCTGAATATGACTTCATATTTACGAGTAGAATGCCAAAAATGGCGATACCGCGCATTACATCTAGCGAATGAATTCTGTCTTGCTCTCCGACTGGTTTCCAATTCATGATGAACCCCACTTAAATTTTTTTTTCATGATTCCACTCCCTTTGGTTTATTTTACCGCAAATAGGCAAAAAAGTTAGAATATGCGTCATTATTTGCTATTCTATAAAGAACAGATCAAGGATTTAGGAAGGATGAAAGCGGTTTTGAAAAAATATACCTTAACGGTCGTTTCAATTGTCTCTATTGCAGCCACAGTATTATGGCTGTTTGGTCTTGGCTGGACGTTACAAGACCAATTTTCCGCTAATAAAAAAGTTTCACAACTTAAAGAAAAAACCGAATCAACTTCAACAGAGAAACAAGATGGCACCCTTACGATCTTTGCATTAGGGGATTCTCTTACTCGTGGAACCGGTGACGCTGACGGAAAAGGTTATACTGGCTATCTAACTGAACGCTTAAAAGAAAAAACAGACCAAGAGATTAATCTGCTTAACACTGCCATCAAGGGGGAAACATCTAGAGGTCTTCTTAAGCAGCTGCAACAAAGTGAGATTCAGCGTCAAGCCAAACAAGCAGATGTGATCGTCATGACGATTGGCGGAAATGACCTTTTTCAACAAGGAGCAGCACTTGAGAATCTAGATAATAATACGATTAACGGTAAAAAACAGATCTATTTAAGCAATGTAAAAAAAATCTATACACAGCTCAGAGAACTGAATCCTGAGGCAGTCATCTATCATGTTGGGTTGTACAACCCTTTTAGCAATATGCCCGATTCAAAAACGACTTCTTCAATCGTTAGAGACTGGAACTTCCAGTCTGCTGAAACAGCAGCTGGCTTAGATAACATCGTATATGTACCTACCTTTGATCTCTTTCAGCTTCAAGTAGAAAACTATCTCTATACCGATCAATTTCATCCTAACACGGAAGGTTACAAGCTGATTGCTGAACGAGTAGCCTCACTGATCAAATTTGAACAGGAGGAGAACGAATCATGAGCCAGACACCTGCATTAGAAGTAAAGAATCTAACTAAGAAAATTAAGGGCAAGCAGATCATAAAAGGTGTTTCCTTTACCCTTGTTCCCGGAGAAGTCTTTGGTTTTCTTGGACCGAACGGTGCTGGAAAAACGACGACGATTCGAATGATCGTTGGTTTGATCTCTCCTACTTCTGGAACGATTAAAATCGGTGGTAAGAATGTACGAACGGAATTTACCGAAGCGATGAGACATCTCGGCTGTATTGTTGAAAACCCTGAACTGTATCCGTACTTAACAGGTTGGGAAAATCTTATACACTTTCAAAAAATGGATTCATCCATCCCTAAGACGAGATTAAAGGAAGTCATCGAACTCGTAGGGTTACAAAATCGAATTCACGATCGTGTAAGCACCTATTCACTCGGTATGAGACAGCGTTTAGGAATTGCTCAAGCTCTTTTAGGAAAACCGAAAGTACTGATTTTGGACGAACCGACAAATGGACTCGACCCTGCAGGTATCCGAGAGATGCGTGAATTTATACGACAGTTAGCAAGAGAAGAAAACTTAAGCGTTCTTGTATCCTCCCATTTGTTAAGTGAGATTCAGCTGATGTGTGATCGTGTGGCGATCATCTCAAAAGGTACGGTATTACGCACAGACTCTGTTGATAACCTATTGGCTGAACAGGAACGTGTGATTTGGCGTGCTGAACCTATTCAAGTCGCTAAAGAGATTCTTTCTATGGAAACAGAAGTTACAGAAGGTCCTGATCAAACACTAATCACGTTATATAATGAACCATTGCTGCCAGATTGGAACGAAAAACTCGTAAAAGCTGGAGTGAAGGTAAAAGAAATGAGAACTCAGCTTCCTTCTTTAGAAGATCTGTTCTTAGAAGTAACAGGAGGCGAAAGCATTGATTAATCTTGTCCGGAATGAAATGTTAAAGCTTCTAAGAAAAAAACGATTGTATGTCATCATCTTGATCATCGCTTTCTTAGTTCCTCTTTTTACATATGCTCAGTTTAAAGAGATACAAGATCAACGTGAGAAGATGGGGAATCAAGATTGGCGAACTACACTGCAGCAAGAGATCACTGACACTCAAAACCGACTAAGCTCAAGCCGCATTCAAGATGAATGGCGTAAATTTCTAAAGATCAGACTTTCACAGCAACAGTATTATTTAGAGAACGATATCGATCCACGTGCTCCAGGAGCACCAACTTTCATGCGAATATTCGTTGAGAACTCGATCGATCTACTTCTCCCTTTGCTCGTCATGGTCATTGTGGCAGACCTCGTTTCTTCTGAATCAAGCGGAGGAACGATTAAACTTTTACTCACTCGTCCAGTTAAACGATGGCGCATTCTTCTTAGCAAATACTTAGCGATGCTGCTCTCGATATCATTCATCGTTCTATCAGTAGCCGTTCTATCGTATGGAATATCTGGCGTCGTCTTCGGATATGGCGGATGGAACATGCCACTATTAACAGGCTTCACGGTTTCTGGAGATGAACTTTTAACTGAAAATGTACACATCGTTCCACAATGGCAATACATCCTGATGGAGTTCGGTCTCGTATGGTATGTATGTATGATCGTCGGAACACTCACCTTCATGCTGTCCGTACTGTTAAGAAGTACGGCTGCCGTTATGGGAATCATGCTCGCGTCACTCATTGCCGGAGCCATCTTAGCAAACATGGTATCATCTTGGGAAAGCGCGAAGTATTTCTTTATGGTAAACCTGAACCTTACAAACTATGTGAGTGGAATGGCAACTCCAATCGAAGGGATGTCTTTAGGGTTCTCCATGAGCGTATTAGCTGTCTGGGGAATAGCTGGATTCATCATCGCTTTCGTAACGTTTTCTAAGAGAGATATCTATTAAAATAAAAAAAAAAGGAAACCGCAAAGCCGGTTTCCTTTTTTATGTGACTTCTTTCTATACTGTCGAAGGTAATCTGTCCGTTCTTGGAGTCAATCTGTCTGATTGACTCCAGTATCTGTCCGATTCAGATGATAATCTAGCCATTCGACATCATAATCTGTCTAATTGCAACTTGTACTAGATCTTGAAGTGTTTGATCATTTCAGTCAGCGCTTGTGATGCATCGTTCAATTCTTCGGCCGACTGAGAAACTGTGGAGAGTGCACGCACTTGCTCTTCGGAAGAGGCGCTAACTTCTTCACTCGCTGCTGCAGATTGTTCAGCTACTGCTGCAATACTTTGAATGGAGGCTACTACTTCCTCTTTATAGTTGTTGATCATCTCAACTTCACTCGTAATCTGTTCGATTGATCTCACCATATCAGCCATCGTACCGGAGATTTCGTTAAAGGCAGACTCTGTGTCTGTTACACTCATATTCTGATCGTGAGCAATTCTTTTTGTGTATGCCATCTCGTGTACAGCTCGTTCAGACTCTTCACCAATTCCTGAGATCGTCTTACGTACTTTATCTGCTGCAACAGCCGATTGTTCTGCTAATTTTCGTACTTCATCAGCAACCACTGCAAAACCTCGCCCGCTCTCACCTGCTCTAGCTGCTTCAATACTAGCATTCAAAGCTAGTAGATTAGTCTGGTTCGAGATCTCTGTAATCGTTTGAATCACGTGCTCGATCTCTTCTACTTTTACAGCTAGTCCAGAAATAACAGATTCAATGTTTTTCAGAACTTGGTTACTTTCACTCGTTTTTTCACGCAACACATCCATTTGTGAGATTCCTTTTTTATTTGCTGCTTCAGCTAATAAAGACAGTCGGGTCATCTCTTCTGCTTGTTCATTTACTTTTTCAATCTGTAGGGATAAGTCCATCGTTCGACGGTTTGTTTCATCGGCATCTTCCGCTTGTGTAGTAGCTCCAGAAGCAATCTCTCTGACTGCTCTTGAAACTTCTTCACTTGCAGCAATCGTTTCTTCTGACACGGCACTCAAATTAGAAGTAGATTCATTAACTGTTATAACAGAATGACTGACAGATGTTATTAGTCCACGCATGTTTTCTACCATAGCGTTAAAGTGATGGGTGAGTGTCCCCACTTCGTCTTTGGACTTAGCTTCAACAGATATTGTAAGGTCGCCTTCTGCAACTTTTTGTACTTGTGTCTGTAATCTAGTAATTGGTTTAGAGATACTTTTTGCTAACATATAAGTTACTCCTAACGCCACGATTACTGCGACAGATGTAAAGATGAGTATCATGTTTAAAAGCTCTTCAGCATCTTTTAGCAGCTCTTTTTGATCGTAGACAAAACCGAGCTTCCAGTTCGTGCCGGCTATCGTCGTGTAATAGAGTTCTCGGTCTTTATTCTGAAAAGTATAGGAAACGTTTCCTTTTTCATTTTTGTATATCTCTTTTATAAATGTCTCTTTACTTAAGTCTTTGCCTTGTTGTGTCGGATGAACGAGTGCCATACCTTTCGGATCAAAAAGGACCGGATATCCTTTATAACTGACTTTCGTTTTGTTGATCATGCTCGTCAATCCACCAAGATTTAAATCAAGACCAACTACACCAAGAACCTCATCTGTTGCAGGGTCTAACACCGGTTTTGTAACTGTTACAACATATTCACCGGAACTTGCATCTTCGTACGGTTCTGTCCACATTATTTTTTCTGGTGTTTGTTTAGCCGTTTGATACCAAGGGCGTTCCGTTGGATCAAATCCATCTGGCAGCTCAAGTTCAGGAGTCGTTTTGAACTGTTTTGTCTCTGCGCCTATGTATAAGACAGCAACGTTCTTATTAAGATCCAAAAAGTGTTTGAAGTCTTGATCTACGATCGGCCAAAATTCATTCAAACCCTTTGTTTCATTCGTTTTTACTGTTTTTAAATAATTGACAAGTCTGCTGTCCTGGCTGTATCGATCGATTGTATCTCCGTATGATTTCAAATACAGCTCTGTTGAGGCTTTAACTTCGCTTGAAAGACTTGTTGCTTGTTCATTGCTGTTGCTTTCAAGCTGTTGTTTGGTTTGAAAATAAGAAAATAGCGATACAGATAAGAGTGTAAGTGCAACTAGAATACTTACAGAAAGCATGATCTTTGTTTGAATTCTTTTAAACATCTGTTTAACCCCCATTTATCATCTAAAACCCCTTACCTACATATCGACATCTAGTTATAAATGATTTAAGAAATAGGTCTAAACAGGTACAAAAGATTCATTTTCATATTAAAACCTTTCGAAACAAGTACTTTTTACCTAGAACTAGTTATCTTTTCATAAATGAAGTAACAAAAAAACCGCACAAGGCGGCTTTTTTTACGCTTCTTTTCTAGCAAGCACTTTTTCAGATGCTCTCTCTTGAGCGATCTTTCTTTTCTTCAGTGTACCTAATCCTAGCACAAGGAGAACCACAAGAACTTCAAATCCATATTTCACAAATCCATTTTCAAAATAAGGAGCCATGAATTTTTCTCCGACGATCATTTTAGAGGCCGTCCAAGCAAGGACACCAGCTCCAATTGTGATGATGAACGGGTATTTATCAATAACCTTTAGGAACAATGTACTTCCCCAAACAACAATAGGGACTGAGATTAATAATCCGATTACTACCAGTAAGAAATCGCCATGTGCAGCACCTGCAACGGCAAGAACGTTATCAAGACCCATTACCGCATCAGCAATAATAATTGTCCGAATGGCTGCCCAGAAACTATTTTGGGCTTCAATCTCATGATCTTTTTCTTCGATCATAAGCTTATAAGCGATAACGACAAGAATTAATCCACCTGCAAGCAGCAAGCCTGGAATCTGCAGCAGCCATACAACCGCAAGCGTGGCTGCTGCACGAATCACGATCGCTCCTACTGTTCCCCAGATGATTACTTTCTTCTGATTCTCCTTCGGCAAGTTTCTAGCTGCCAAGCCGATTACAATTGCGTTATCACCAGCTAATACTAAGTCGATAACAACGATCGCCAATAAGGCCGACCAAAAATCTGGTGTTAAAAAATCCATTAAAAAAATCCTCCCTGTTAAACATCTGTTGTTTTTAAAAAGCAGTTGATTTTTCGTTCCATCCAATCAACTACCAAAGTAGACAAGGCATGAAAGCACCTATCTTTTAGAAAAACGTGACAAAAATAATAAAAAATGAGTAATTACGAACACGTTATGCCCTGCCAGGCTTATCCATCTCTACATATAATAAGAGCAAAGGGGGTGTTTTTTATGCGTTCATGTTCATGCGGATGTAAAGTTAGATGCCAATCCTGTGTAAACTTTTGTGGTGTTCCTTTATTTTGCCGAGACATTAATCCTTGTTGTTTTCCTTTCATTCAGCCTCAACCTACACCAACAACCTCTCCCTTAATCGTTGTTTGTAGATGCCCTCGTTGCTCAACAAGGCAACGGTAACTTGTTTCAAAATGCATTTACGTTGTAACTTCACATCACTGATACGATTGAGTGAACGTTTTGTTTCAAAAAAAGCGTTCTTTTTTTTTTATTAAGGGAATAATGCAGGATAGATTGATAAGATCCATTTAATGGGGGTGTCCTCGTGCGTTGGTTTATGAAACAGTGGTTTCACCGTTTCTTTCAAGATAAAGTATTTGACCTTTCTGCACAGCTAGCTTATTACTTCCTAGTTTCTCTGTTTCCTTTTGTTTTTCTAATCTTTACGATCCTTAGCTTTTTGCCTATTTCTTCTGCTTATGTACTATCACTTTTTCAGTCTATCGCACCAGAAGAAGCATATGCTTTACTAGAGTATAATCTAGTGGCGGTATTGGACGAGCATAGAGGAGATGTATTATCAGTTTCATTAATCATCATGATTTGGTTAGCAACAATCGGGACGCACGCAATCATCCGGGTTTTCAACCAAGCTTATCAGGTCGAAGAAAGCCGACCTTTTATAAAAGAACTCATTTTAGGTATGTTCCTTACGTTCGGTCTTGTGATCGCAGTTATAACGGCTCTCCTTTTGCCGGTCTTTGGAAGGAACATCGGGATTTACATATTTGAACGAACAGGATTCTCACATCCCGTCTGGCATATATGGGAAACAGCACGCTACCTTATTGGCTTCTCAGTGCTTCTCTCCATTTTCTCGGCTCTTTATCGTTTTGCTCCAAATGTAAGATTGACGTTCAGAAACGTGTGGCCAGGGGCTATTTTCTCGACAGCAGGCTGGCATCTATTTTCTTATTTATTTTCTTCATACGTTCTTATTTTTGACTACGGACAGATATACGGAAATTTAGGCGCATTATTAACATTAATGGTGTGGTTCTATCTATCTGCGATGATCTTAATCGCTGGCGGACAGTTGAACGCGATACTCGCATTAAAGAGGGAATTAAGAAAATAAGAAGATTTTTGAAAACTTCAGTTTCTGTGATTGACATTTTCACATTATCGTAACATCATTGTGTATATATAAAGAATTAACATCTTTTTTTCCGGTCATAATGGATAGTAATGAAAAATTACTGACCGGCTAAAATTTCGGAGATCGGGGCTGGAAAATGACTGTAAAAAACTTAATCTTATTACTCATTTTGCTTGCCGGAATCGTCATCTTTGTCTTTTACAGTATACCTCTCCTTCTCGCATTGCTTACTGCTATAATGCTAGAACCAGTAGTAAAATTGTTTATTAGACTATTTAAAGGTAGACGATTATTGGCCGTCACTGCTACTTTTATCTTGTACCTTGCGGGATTAGGTATTTGCTCTTACTGGCTCACAACAACACTTGTTATTCAGGTTATCGAGTTTATAACCGTTCTTCCATCCTATTCTGTTCATCTGTTCGAAGTAGCAGAGAATACGTTTTATGAAATGGAAAACTTTTATGCTAGCTTACCTCCTGAAGTGGTGAGAACACTTGAAGAGGGATTAGTAGGTTTAAAGGATTATGGTGTTGAAACAGCAAAGAACTTAACTTCGGGTATATTAGGGCTGATCACAGCCATACCAGGATTGTTGATCTATTTTATTATCTATGTAGTTGCCGTTTTCTTATTTTCACTGGATCTTCCGCGACTGTATGCTGAGTTTCTTAACCTATTTACAACAGCAGCCCGCGAAAAGGTTGAATTGGTCTTTAGTCAACTGTCTAGAGCAACAGTAGGGTTCTTTAGAGCTCAGATCATCTTAAGTTTTGTTACATACGCATTGGCATTGATCGGACTCATGATTTTAGATGTTGAGTATGCGGTTATTCTCGCTCTTTTGATCGTTATTGTGGATATCCTTCCAATTCTCGGAACAGGATCTTTCCTTGTCCCATGGGCGGCTTATTCCTTCTTTATCAATAACAATGATCATCTTGCATTCGGACTTCTGATCATGTTTGGAGTCATCACCATCGTTCGAAGAATTATCGAACCAAAAATACTCGGATCAAGTCTTGGTATATCTGCACTAGCCGCTCTTGTTTCCTTATATATTGGATTCCAGCTTCTAGGCTTTATCGGATTGATCGTCGGTCCTGCTATCGTCATCATCTATGAAGCGTTGAGAAGTGCAGGGTTTATCAAAATTAAGATCGATTTCTAACGAAAAACGTGTTTCCTGTAATAGGAAACACGTTTTTTTCTATTTATAGGTTAGAAACACCTGCAATGTTGGGAATTATAGAAAATAAGTAAAAAAAATGAGAAAATCATTCGAATACTTTATAAGGTGAATAATTATTGGAGGAATATCGATGAGTACTGCTACAAAAGAACGCGATTATTATTTCGACAACGCTAAGTTTATTTTAATTTTTCTCGTCGTGTTCGGGCACTTTATTTCCCCGATAAAAAGTCAAAATGAGTGGCTTTACACGATTTACAACTTTATATATACCTTTCACATGCCTGCATTCATATTAATAGCAGGATTTTTTACTAAAGGTGTGTGGCGTGATGGCTATCTTCCAAAAATCTTTAAAAAAGTGTTGATTCCTTATCTAGTATTCCAGTTAATCTACAGCTTTTTCTATTATGACTTATATGGTAAAAGTGAAGTGAAACTAGACTTCTTTTCTCCACACTGGACACTTTGGTTCTTATTAAGTTTGGTTTTCTGGAACATCCTTTTAAAAGTCTTTGTGAAAATGAAATATCCGCTTCTCCTTGCCATTGGGATAGGGGTAGCAGTAGGTTATATTCATGACATTGGTACATTTTTGAGTCTCCTTCGAACATTTGTCTTTTTCCCTGTGTTCTTGCTTGGACATCTTCTAGAAAAGAGAGACTTCAAAAAGATATTACGTCCGAGAGCCAAGATTGTCTCAGCTGTTTTCTTAGTGGTATTGTTTATTACGTATCATTTTATTTTTCCAAACGGTACAAAAGAATGGCTTCTCTCGTCATCTTCTTACTCGGAAATTCTAGGATACAACGATTGGTATGGCGGTATTGTACGACTTGCTATGTACGGTGTCATGTTTGCCGCTACCTTCAGCTTTTTAGCACTTCTTCCGCGCAGACGAATGTTCTTCACCGAATTTGGCGAACGGACATTATACATCTATCTGCTGCATGGATTTGTGCTGAAATACTTATTTACAACAGATCTGTTCGCATCTATTGAAGAGAACGGCGCTTACTTTATGCTCCTCTTCCTAGCTGTAATCGTAACGCTATTTTTAGCAAGCAAACCCGTTATCGCACTAGCACAGCCGTTTATTGAATTGCGTTGGTCTAAGCTTAAAAAAATATTAAAACCAAAGTCCTCTCAGCCTAGAGAGAGCTAATTCTTATAAACAAGAAACACCGCAAAGCCGAAATGGCTAGCGGTGTTTTTTCGTTTCAATAAGAATGAAATAAATAGGACAATTGCGTAGTTTTCAAAATAAATTTTAGGAACCTTGTTTATAATAATGTTGTTTTGCCTCTGCTAACACACGTAACGGAAGTTTGTCCGCTAGTTTAAATGCTTCTTTTTCGTTTAACTCTAATGTCTTAACAAGCTTTTCTATCTTTTCTTCAGATGGAATCATTCTCCCTTTTTCAATATCTGCCATGTATTGAGGAGTGATGCTTAATCGTCGTGCAAGCTCTGATTTGCTCAAGCCCTTTTGATTTCTAGACAATTCAATAAATTTTCCGAACTCACTCATTTCGTAAACCTCCCTTTCTTCCTGAATAAAACAGCGTGAATTGTATGATGATGTAAGCTGCTAACCGGCTCGTCATGTTGCGGAAATCAAGGGTTGGATCAATTTCCACGATGTCCATCCCCTTAACAGAAGGCTCTTTTGCAAGATACTGAATCCCTTCAATTAACGAGTCACTGTCTAATCCACCTGGACCGATCGCAGGACAACCTGGAGCAAATGCCTGATCTAAAACATCCATGTCGAGAGAAATATATATGTTATCTGTTGTCTGTTTTAACTGGTCAACTGATTTTTGTAATAAAGAAAGCAATCCGTTTCTTTTTACATCACCCATCGTATGAACCGTTACTCCATGGTCCTTTGCATAATCATGATAAAGTTTCCCATTTGAGAAATCTCGAATACCAATCTGAACGAGTTGATCACCTGTAATCACTCCATTTTCTATGAGTTGGCGAAACGGTGTACCGTTTGATGGACCACCGTCCTCCGTATTCCGAAGATCAAAATGTGCATCGAACTGGATGATGCCAACACGCCCTCTCGTTTCTTGAAAAGCTTTGATCGCTGCAGCAGAAACAGAATGATCGCCACCAAGCGTAATTACACATGCTTCCCTATGCTGATCTCCAATATCTTTTAAGACCGAAAGTATTCTAGATTGTGAAGTAAAGAGATCTGTTACATGCATCTCGATATCTCCAAAATCTGTAATGCTGTAATCCCAAAGATCACTTTCTTCTTCAATGCTATAAGTGGAAAACGAATGCATCATCGCACGGATGGTCTGTGGTGTGAGATGTGCACCCGAATGCGAAATAGAAGTCTTCGAGAGAGGAGCACCAGCTATTGCTACCCCTCTCACTTCATCTCCTGACCAAGGCTTCAAAAGCTGACCTGCCTTTTTTATCCCTCTGTCAGTAAATGGCGCCTCACCCGATTTACGTAGAAAGGGTATAGTTTGCATGAATATCTCCCTTTCCAACTACTAACTTACCGTTCTTCCACACTTTATTAACGTGGTTCACACCATAATGATATGGAATATACTTATAGTTTGGTACATCCCACAGAACAAGATCTGCTCTTCTTCCTATTTCTAAACTACCTGCAACATCACCGCGCCCAATCGCGAAAGCTGCGTTCACCGTTACTGCGTTCCAAATTTCCTCTGGTGTCATCTTCAGCTTTAATGCAGCGAGTGTCATAATAAACTGCAGATTTTCTGTAGGTGAACTTCCAGGATTAAAATCAGTCGAAAGCGCTACAGCCGCTCCATTTGAGATCATATCCCGTGCTGGAGCGAAATGATCTTTTCCTAAATAGAACGTTGTTCCTGGAAGAAGGACTGCGATCGTATCTGATTCCCCTAGCATACGAACGCCTTCTTTACTCGCTCCAACTAAGTGGTCAGCAGAAACAGCTCCGATCTCACAGGCCATCTCCGTTCCGCCGAGAGGATCGATTTCATCCGCATGAATTTTCACACCAAATCCTGCTGTTTTTGCTTTTTGAAGAAAAACTTTTGACTGTTCTACCGTAAACACACCAGTTTCACAGAAAATATCTACAAACTCGGCCAGGCCTTCTTTTGAGATTACGCTTAACAAGGAAAGCATCTCTTCTAAAAAGGCATCTGGTCTTCCTTTATAGTTTTCAGGAATAGCATGAGCTCCCAAAAAAGTAGCAACAAGATCGATCGGGTGAGTTTCATTCAGCTGTTTTGCTACTCTTAACTGCTTTAATTCGGTCTGTTTATCCAGACCGTATCCACTCTTTGCTTCCATAGTCGTAACACCATATGTTAAACACCTGTTTAAATGGAACATTCCCTTTTTATAGAGAGCATCTTCAGCTGTTTCACGTGTTGCTTTAACCGTTGAATGAATTCCTCCGCCTTGAGCTAAAATTTCTAAATAAGGAACTCCTTGTTGTTTCAAAGCGAGTTCATGCTCTCGTGATCCCCCAAACACTAAATGTGTATGAGGGTCCACTAAGCCTGGTGATAACAGTTTTCCTTCTGCCTCAATCGTTTCTTTTGCTTGTAACTGAGCCGCTTCTTCCGCAGTTCCTATAAACGCGATGACGCCATCTTTTATACCAACAGCTCCGTTATCGATGATGGAGAGTTCATTCATCTGAGCACCTCGAAGCGCCGCTCCATTACTCTTTGGAACAATCACCTGTCCAGCAAAAATCAATGTATCCAGCATTCGTCACACCCCTTTTTAGTTCTCGATCATCGGCAGATCTACGCCTTTTTCTTTCGCTGTTTCAATCGCAAGGTCATAACCTGCATCAGCATGCCTTACGATTCCCATTCCAGGATCACTCGTTAGTACACGCTCAAGACGACGAGCCGCTTCTTCTGTTCCATCTGCTACAACAACCATTCCGGCATGAAGAGAATAACCCATCCCAACGCCGCCGCCATGGTGCACAGACACCCAGCTCGCACCATTTACCGCATTGATCATCGCGTTTAAAATCGGCCAGTCCGAAACCGCATCACTGCCATCAAGCATTCCTTCTGTTTCACGATTAGGCGATGCAACTGAACCACAATCCAAGTGGTCACGCCCGATCACGATGGGTGCTGACAATTCGCCGCTAGCTACCATTTCGTTAATAATTTTTCCAAACTTCGCACGTTCACCATAACCTAACCAACAGATGCGGGAAGGAAGACCTTGAAACTGTACTTTGTCTTGAGCCATCTTGATCCATTTGCAGAGGTGCTCGTTATCACTGAACTCTCGTAATATCACTTCATCTGTTTTTCTGATATCTTCTGGATCTCCCGATAATGCTACCCACCTAAAAGGTCCTTTTCCTTCACAGAACAGCGGTCGGATAAACGCTGGAACGAACCCAGGGAAATCGAATGCGTTTGTAACTCCTTCATCAAGCGCAACTTGTCTGATGTTATTTCCATAATCAAATACAACAGAACCCTTCTTTTGCATCTCAAGCATTGCCTGAACGTGGATCGCCATCGATTGCTTCGATTTTTCAATATATTGCTCAGGATGACGTTTACGAAGTTCTGCTCCTTCTTCCATCGAGAAACCTACTGGTAAATAGCCATGCAACGGGTCATGGGCAGATGTCTGATCCGTAACAAAATCCGGAATCTCTCCCATCTCAATCATCTTTGGTAAAAGCTCAGCTGCATTTCCTAAGAGTCCGATGGATAGTGGCTCACCTTTGGCCGCGTATTCTTTAGCCATGCTTAATGCTTCATCTAAACTCTTTGTCATCTTATCTAAGTATCTTGTGTCTAAGCGGCGTTGGATTCTTGTTTCGTCTACATCGATCGCGATTACAACACCATCATTCATCGTTACTGCTAGAGGCTGTGCCCCACCCATACCTCCGAGACCTGCTGTGAGTGTAATCGTTCCTTTTAGTGATCCGTTAAAATGTTTGCGAGCAGCTTCTGCAAACGTCTCGTACGTACCTTGAAGGATGCCTTGCGTGCCGATATAGATCCAGCTTCCTGCTGTCATCTGGCCATACATCATCAGTCCTCTTTTCTCAAGATCACGGAATGTATCCCAATTTGCCCATGCAGGAACAAGGTTGGAGTTCGCGAGTAAAACCCGTGGCGCATCTCTGTGTGACTTAAATACAGCGACCGGCTTTCCAGATTGCACAAGAAGAGTTTCATCATTCTCTAAACGCTCTAATGTTTCTATGATCTTATGATAAGAGTCCCAGTTGCGGGCAGCTTTGCCGATACCACCATAAACGACTAGTTCATCCGGATTCTCCGCTACTTCCCCATCTAAGTTGTTCATCAGCATTCGAATGGCCGCTTCTTGAACCCACCCTTTTGCCGATAATTTTGTGCCTCTAGCAGCTGATATAGAATGTTTTACGTTTGACATGTAAAAATACCTCCTTTTAATGTGCTAACTTTTGAATTTTTGATCCGATTAAGATGTCATTCCACGAATTATCAAGGATCCATGAAGCAACAGCTTCCATATCGCGGTGGAACATGCGGTCACATTGTATCGTCGGACAAACGATTCTTCCTTGTTCATATACTCTCTTTGTTTTAGGTGCTAATTTTTCTGGACCTCTAAAATCTGCTGCTTGCATCGCACAGATTAACTCGACAGCAAGTACACGCCTTGCATTCGCAATAATTTGAGCCGCATGCCTAGAAGCGATCGTTCCCATACTCACATGATCTTCTTGATTGGCCGATGAAGGAATCGAATCAACACTTGCAGGATGAGCCAATGTTTTGTTTTCTGAAACGAGTGATGCAGCTGCATATTGCATGATCATCGCACCAGACTCGAGCCCTGGATTCGGACTTAAGAAACCTGGTAAGTCACTTAACTGAGGATTGACCATCCGTTCGATCCTTCGCTCAGAAATATTTGCCCATTCTGCTGCTGCGAGCTTTAAGAAATCCATAGCAAAAGCGATAGGCTGACCATGAAAATTTCCACCTGATATGATTTTGTTTCCTCCATCAAAAATCAGTGGGTTATCTGTTGCAGCATTCATTTCGATCTCAAGCTTTTCTTTTACATAACCAAGAACTTGCCACGAGGCACCATGAACTTGAGGGATGCACCTTAAGGAGTAAGCATCCTGAACCCGGATCTCTCCTTGTTTCGTTGTAAGCTGGCTGCCTTCTAAATATTCTCTTAAGCGCTTTGCAACATCTACCTGCTCTTGATAACCTCGAGCAAGATGTACGTCCTCATCGAACGCATCTGTTATACCTCGTAAACTTTCTGTGGTAAGCGCTGCAATCGCATCTGCCATGAGTCCGATACGTTCCGCTTCTATATAGGCAGCAATTCCTTGTGCTGTCATGGCTTGCGTTCCATTGATCAAAGCAAGCCCCTCTTTCGCCGTCAATACGACAGGTTCAATACCCGCTCTCTTTAAAGCTTCTTGGCCAGTGATCCGTTCTCCTTTGTAATACGCTTCTCCCTCACCTACTAACACAAGTGCTAGGTGAGAAAGCGGAGCAAGATCTCCACTCGCGCCAAGTGATCCTTGTTGAGGAACGACAGGATGGACACTCTTTTCGACTAACTCTAGCAACCTTTCGATTACGACTGGGCGGATACCTGAAAATCCTTTTAGCAGAGCATTTGCTCTTAAAATAAGCATAAGACGACTGATTGTCTCAGGAAATGGATCTCCAATTCCACACGCATGGCTGCGGATCAGATTGATCTGCAAGGTCTCAACATCATCTCTAGAAATAAAAACATCGCTAAACTTTCCGAAGCCCGTCGTGATTCCGTATACCACTTTACCTTCAGCCACGATCTCTTCAACCGCTTTCCGGCTGTCTGCTACTTTCTTCATACTGACAGGGCAAGCTTCCACTGGTTCATTATGATGCAGAATCCGCTTGAGCTCTTCCATGGAAAGCGTATTACCTGTTAATGTAATCATCTTCATCCCCCTTTTACTAAGGTTCTTTTCTTTATATTCTTCTTCATTAAAAGTGCAAAGTGCGTGTTTTTTTTACAACTGCGAAAATTGTGCCTTAGAAAACTTCATTGAGCAGTTGATTGGAGTGTAAGATGCGAGACTCCTGTGGGACAGGTGGGCAGGTGAGACACTTAAGAGTAAAACGTCCGAATGTGGCTCACCGCCTGCCCCACGGAAAGGGAGTATCTGGAACGGAAGTCAACCACTTTCAAAAGCAACAAGTACTGCTTTAATAAAGACTTACATCACATACAAAAAGAGCGCACCCGAAAGAAAACTCTTTCGAATACGCCCCCTAATCACTAGTTACTATGGGCACTATTTAAATATGATTGATTCCTAGTCCGATCGCCTCATGTTCTAATCCTTTTACAGGAGCACCAATCGTTCCATAGAGAGCGACTGCGATCCAGTCACCTTCTTCTTTCTTCTCATACGGATTACCTCGGACAACAATAAACCGTAAACCTACAGTCCTAAGAACGGTTCCAAGCTGAACCTGTCCCCTTGTCACCCCATGAAAAGCTTCCATGATGGCATGATATAACGAATGT
Source organism: Fictibacillus tiangongensis (assembly GCF_048083785.1). Taxonomy (GTDB): domain Bacteria; phylum Bacillota; class Bacilli; order Bacillales; family Fictibacillaceae; genus Fictibacillus. The sequence continues at coordinate 823,860 of NZ_CP182294.1, read as the reverse complement.
GTTTCACGATAAATCCCAGTTTGAATGATATTTTCACTTTTGGCCGCTGTTTCAATGGCAGCTACTACCTTTTGTGAATCCATTGAACCGGCTTTGCCTACGCAATACTTCCAGCCCAATTTCTCGATTTCAGGCAGATAACTTTCATCTAATACCCCTAACATGGCCATCTTTCCGATCAAACGTTCATTTGATAATGCCATTGCATGAATCACTCTTTCTCTAACGGCTAATAACTATCTCTAGTGTATGCGTTTACAATTTGTCCGTCAATTCCCTTTCAACAACTTATCACAGCAGTTTAGTAAAGAAAATGACACGTATAATCTATCAAACTAGCGGTAAGAATGATAGTAAGAAATATAACGGAATGAGGGTTGTTACATGTTAAACGTACAAAAAGAAATTGCACTTGCTTCAATGTCACGCACACCACAGTTCGAGGAAGATGTGAATGACTTTTTTATCGCCTATGACAAAGGACATAATCCGTTACTGCTCTTACCTACTACAAAAGGATTTCTTCCTGAAGGACAGGTATACGCGATCGCATTTATTAAAAAAGAAAACAATTCATATCAATTTACGCTTTCAGATAAAATCATGCCTTTTTCGATGGATGAAGCCACGCTCATTCATGATCAGCTCGGTTTCTTCTTCGGTCCTGATAATAATATGCTTTCTTCCTTTTTTAAAGGTGATACGTATGGTGCATATGTAATCTGGACAAAGCATATGGTCACACAATTGATCAACGAGACTCTGCAGAATTGGCACAACACATCAGATGATTCACAGCGTGAAAAGCATAAAACACGTCTCACTATGCTTCTTCAAGCTTAAAATCTGTAACGAAAAATCAACTACTTTCAAGCAGCAATGAATAAGAAAACAATAAAAAACTGACTGCTGACTCCTTTATTTATTGAACAGATGAAGGAAGTTAACAGTCAGTTTTTTTACTAAAATGCATCATGTAGTAGATGGAGCCTGTTCGTTATTATTTTTCTTAAAGTGTTTTTTAATGTAAGTCATTATGAATAGAAGTGGAATATAACTGATAGCTAAGTAAAAACCGATCTTATTCGTGTAGTTGTTTAATATGTTAATCTTCAGACGTGTGTCCAAAAAGTAGCATGCCGCTAATACTAAGACTAGCATCACGATGAGTGTGATATGATGACGAATGTTCAGCATCAATTTGGCTACACGGCTCGAACACCAAATCGCCAGTGCAATAATGGAGACAAATACGAAATCAAAGCGTTCCACAAAGGAAACTTGAACGATTTTGACCATAGATAGTGTTGCCCAAATATTTCTAGACAATTGCTCCTCGCTAAAGAAGGCAAACGAAAACAAAGTGACTAGCAAGTACATCATAAATGTAAAAAGGTTAGCATGATGAGCAAACTTTTGAGAACGCTTTGCATTTTTAATAAACGGATAAAAAACAAGAAGTGTTTCAAAACCAAGATAGCTCAACATCATATTTTTTGTAGCTGACAAGTAATCCTTAATACTTTCATCAAATACGGGCAGAAGATTTGAAAAATGAGTAAATTCCAGCGGATACACTAATAAAACGATCAATCCTAATGGAATAACCACCCCTAAAAAGCAGATTCCCGCCACCGTTCGAAAACCGGAAGAAACGACGTAGTACGTTAATACAAGGAATACTGCTGCGATCTTCCATGTGCTTAATGTAGGAAACATCCATACTTGTATGACTTCAATATACGTTCTTAGTACAGTAATCGACCAAAGCAGAAAATAGAGAAGCAAAAATAGGTTGAATAGATTGCCTAGAAAACCGCCAAACAACGTTTTATGTGTGGTTACGATATCTCCGTCACCATTATCAAGCACGTAATAGATCATCCAGATTAAAATATGTACAAAAACAGCAGCGATGATAACCGAAATCCAAGAATCATAACCTGCGTATTTAGCAATGATCCGCTGATACCCAAGAACCCCTACCCCTACTTGTTCAGAATGGACGAGGAAAAAGACAAGAAAAGGAGAAACGAGAAAAGCTTCTTTAATTTTTTGCATAACGGTCCCTCTTCCTCTCTCTTTAAAGTAGCAATGAAATCTTGTTTAGCTTTCCCAAGAGGAAGTCAATTAACCCATAAATAACCAAAAAAGCTAATGCAGAATGAAGGAAGTTCCTTCATCGCATTAGCCTCTTTTTTACCCAGTGAATACTTCGCCGTCTGGATATCTAATATTATCTTTTGTTTGTTTAGCAAGACTGAACGCCAGCGTTAGCGGTCCTAATTTTCCGAAAACCATTACCACACAGATTACAATTTTTCCGATGACTGTTAGATCTGGGGTCAGACCCATACTTAATCCAACTGTTCCAAAGGCAGACACAACTTCAAATACGATGACCATAAATGATGTGTCTCTTTGGACATATGTGATAATAAATAGTGCGGCAAAAATGAACAGGATAGATATGGTCGTAATCGCAAGAGCTCTGTAGACCACTGCATTTCGAATGGTTCTTTTCATAACTACTGTATCATCTTTACCTTTTAAGAAAGCTGCAACCGTAAAGAGAATAACGACAAACGTTGTCAGCTTGATTCCTCCACCCGTTGAAGTACTCCCCGCTCCAACAAACATCAATAGAATCATCATTAGAGATGTATCTGGATTGATCGCGGTCATGTCTATCGAGTTAAATCCTGCTGTTCTTGGCGTGATCCCTTGGAAGTAAGAAGCCCAAAATTGTTCCGCCCCTGAAAGCATCCCAATGGTCTTAGGATTGTTGAACTCAAAAAGATAGAAAAACAAGATCGCAACAACATTGATTATTAGAGTTGATAGCAACATCACTTTAGAATGCAGAGAGAGTGTTTTCCACCGGCGGCTTACCCAAATATCAACTAATACTGTAAACCCTATTCCACCCGTTATAATCAGAAACGAGATGACTAGGTTCATCATCGGATCTCCTACATAACCCATCAAACCATCAGACCAGAGGGAGAAACCAGCATTATTATAAGCCGATATGACGTGGAATATGCTGTAATAAATCCCTTTGCTCACACCTAAATCCGGCACAAGTCTTAATGATAGCAAGAAAATGGCAATGATCTGAATACCGATTGAAAATATAAAGAGATTCCGAACTAATCGGATTACTCCGCCAATAGAAGGCTGGTTGAGTGCTTCTTGCATCAATACACGTTGTTTGATGGAAATTTTTCTTCCCATCATAATAACAACGAGCGATGCAAATGACATGACCCCGAGTCCTCCCACTTGGATTAAGAACAAGATAACGATCTCACCAAACAAAGTGAACGTCGAGCCAGGATCGACTGTAGCTAAGCCTGTTACTGTTGCTGCTGAAGTGGCAATAAAAAATGCATCTACCCAAGATAACGTTTTTTCATGAGCAACAGGCAGCTTTAACAAACACATGCCCACAAAAATGAGAAATAAAAATAGCAACGCTAAAAACTGAGGAGGGTTCAATTTAATTGGGTTATGCAAAAAACGTTTATGCTTTCTGACATGTAGTGCCAATGCTTACACTTCCTCATCCTCAAATCGGTTTAGATCTTCGTTACGACCGATCACGACAAGTATATCTCCATATTGAAGAGATACATCAGCGATCGGTGAAACGAGAATCTCATCTCCACGTTTGATAGCCACAATATTACATCCATAGCGTGCACGAACATCAAGATCTGTTAAGGTCCGGTTTACAAGCTTATCTGTTACACCTATCTCAACAATACTGTGTTCATGTGATAGCTCTATAAAATCAATAATCTTTTCAGAAGAGATAAGTTGAGCAACGCGCAGCGCCATATCACGTTCTGGATGGATAATACGGTCTGCTCCTAGCTTTTCCAACACTTTATGATGATAGTCATTTTGTGCTTTAACCCACACTTTTTGAACGCCTGCTTCTTTTAGAAGTAAAGTGGTTAGAATGCTCGCTTGAATGTCTTCTCCAATCGATACGATGACTTGAGTAAAATTACGAATTCCTAACGACTTCATCACGTTCTCATCAGTAGAGTTTGCTTGAACAGCTTGAGTCGCTATGGTAGCAAACTCATTTACTCTTTCCATGTCTTTATCTATAGCTAGAACATCATAGCCCATCGTGGCAAATTCTCGACAGATGCTTCCACCAAAACGTCCTAGCCCAATAACTGCAAATTGTTTTTTCATTATGGTCTCCCCTTAAAATCCATGAAGTTTTTACTCCGTTGTTCTCTAGCCTTGCTGGTTAAGAGGCTTACAAATTTAAGTAAAAAAACGCAAAAAAAGACCACACAAAAAAGCGGGTCCGGTTTTCCACCAAATTGACCTCTCCAGTGACATGACGCTTACGGGGTTAGCTGTCGGATTAGGGATTGGAGTATCCCTTTTTGCAAATAGAGCAAAATTCACCCCAAAAGATTGGTTCCCCCGTTTTACAGTAGTTTCACTATAAAAATAACTGTAAATTCAGCGATCTAAAGCCTGCTAAATTTCGAATTACATATACTGTAATCCTCTCTCTTTTAAATGTCAATCCATTTTTTGCGTGTTAACAAATACTTTACATTTTACCTGAAAATTGAAGGATCAATACAACGATTCCGATCAGCCACACATAGATAGCAAATCCTTTTAACGTGCCGGTTTGAAGGAGTTTAATCATCCACTTTACTGCCATATATCCAAATAGAGCTGACGCTAACGTACCAATTAATAATGCTGAATAAGAGATCGGTGGATGTGCCCCGGTAAATAGATCTTTTGATTGTAAGACTACTCCACCCGCAATAGATGGGATAGATAGAAGAAATGAAAAATAAGCAGCCGCTTTTTTATCGATCTTACAAAAGAGCGCTGCTGCAATCGTTAGACCTGATCGTGAAATAGCAGGAAGAATCGCTGCTCCTTGAAACGTTCCGATCACAACTGCATCGCGTATAGAAATATCCTCGATTCCTTTATATCCATTGCGTTTATAGGAATCAGCCCACCAAAGCAAAAAGCCAGTGATCAGAAACTCCCATCCAACGGTGATCCCCGTTTTTGAGATATCTTCAAAAAAATCTTTAAATGCTAGTCCAATAACAGCGGTTGGAATCGTTCCAGCGATAAGCAGAACTCCCGTTTTGCTGAAGGGTCTTAATATCACTTCTAGAATTTCTCGCCAATACACCGACATCACGGCAATAAGTGTTCCAATGTGAAGCATGCTATCAAGAAATAATCCAGCTTCTTCTAGCTGAAACATTTGCCTGCCAAGCAACAGATGGCCAGTAGAACTTACAGGTAAAAATTCTGTTACTCCTTGCACAATGCCCAATATTAAGGCCTCAAGCCAATCCATAAAAAAATCCCCCTCACCAAACACGGTCTCGTACAACCTATTCCTGAGGGGGGGGTTCTATTCTAGTTTTTTATTGGGTTATAGCCGATATCAGGCAACCAGCTGATATTAGAGGACACCTGAGAACAGACGAGCAAACGATTCTTTTGTGCGTTCCCACAAACCTCTTTTGTAAAACTCAACAGGTTTCACTTTTACAGATTCCACCATATCTTCTTCGTATTGCTCTACAAGATCATGGACAGATTCTGTATTCAGCAAGAACACGTTCACTTCAAAGTTAAGGTGAAAACTTCTCATGTCCATATTGGCAGTTCCGATCGAAGCGGTATCACCATCGATGATGATTACCTTTTGATGAAGGAATCCTTTTTTGTAGGAATAGATCTCTATTCCCGCACGCAGAAGCTCTGGAAAATAGGAGCGCGTCGCATATTGCGTCAAGAATCCATCGTTGATCTCAGGAACCAATAATCGAACTTGGACTCCTTTTTTTGCTGCCACTCTCAATGCCGTTCGAATTGCTTCATTTGGAACAAAATATGGCGTGGCGATCCAGATGGATTTCTCTGCACATGAGATCAAAGAATAGAATAGATCACTCATGATCCCAAGCTGGGTGTCAGGACCACTTGCTACAACATGAACGGTTCCGTCTCCTTCGGCAGGGTATGCGGTTGTAAGGTGATTATCTTCTAAAAGATCTTCTCCACAAACATATTCCCAATCCATTAAGAAGATCGCATGAAGAACTTGAACAGCTTCTCCTTCCATAACCATATGTGTATCGCGCCAGAAGCCAATTTCAGGATCTTCTCCTAAATATTCGACGCCTACATTCAAGCCTCCGACAAATCCAACCTTTCCATCAATAATGATAATCTTACGATGGTTTCTGAAATTAAGTTTTTGATTAAAAAAGCCATATCGAACAGGTAGGAAGGCTTCTACTAAGATTCCTGCTTTTTTCATTCTGTCGATGTCATATTGCTGAAGAGAAAGACTTCCTATTCCATCAAACAAAAATCTAACTTTTACACCTTCATTGGCTTTTTTTATTAAAAGGTCAATAATGTCTTTGCCAAGGCGATCTGAACGAAAGATATAATACTGAATATGTATATACTCCTTGGCTTCTTCTAGTCTCGCAAAGATTTCTGGAAACGTCTCTTGGCCATTCTTTAAAATTTTTGAACTTGTTTTTCTGTTTAATCGCGTTAGGGTAATGTGGTGAGCGTGCGTTGCAAAACACTGCTGATGCCTTTTCAAATCACTAAAGTCTGGTTTTTCTTCTTGTTTGGATACTCGGATCCACTCGTCCCTGTCTTTTTTTCTTTTAGATTTGAATAGATGACCTTTTAGATAAAGCTGACCCGAATACAGATAGAACATATAACCGATAAACGGAAACAGGATCAAAACATAAATCCATAGAAGTGTATGTTGAGCTGTTCTATTCTCAAGCATAAGTGAATAAATCGTATAAAGAATCACTGCGATGTAAAGGAGCCCAAAAATCGTTTTGATTACTACATATCCTTCTGCAAAAAAAACGATGTATAAACAGACAAGTAATAATAGTGTGAGGAAAAATTCCCATATTCGTTTCATGCACGTGCTCCTTTTTACCAATCTTCTTTTACTCTCTTTTATTCCCTTCCCCTTACAAATAAAACTAAGGGATTCTCTCTTTTTATACCATTTTTTTATAGGATTTGCAGATTTGACGACTGTTATGAAATTAGATATTGTTTCAATCATTCGGAAACGGTTTTTTTGTGTACATAATGGGTTGATATACAGACACTTCGGAAATTTGCGGGGCCAATCGGTGGTGAATTTTGAATTTGACAGATTATGTGACCAATCCGACAGATTAATCTTCGAATCGGACAGATTCACTAGTCAATTGGACAAATTACCGTCATTAACAAGAAAACGGGGCCCATGCACAAACTCCTCTATGGCACTTACTGTCGACTTTTACGAAAATACTGTCCACTTTTTTTGTTTTACTGTCCACTTTCGCTAATTTACTGTCCACTTTTGTAGATTTACTGTCCACTCTCCTATTTTTACTGTCCACATTAATTTTAAGCAAAAATAGAAACACTAAAAAAGCTCCAGAGGTTAACACCACCTCTAGAGCCTTTCAACATTATTCAGCTTTCGCTCCATTTTCTTTCCAATAGTATTCGGCAACTGCTTCAGCAACTGCTTCAGCACTTCTGTACAACTCATCCATGTTGTTATCTACTCCGCCAAACTCAATGAGCAAAGCATGATCAGAAAGGTCTTGATTATAAACCCCATTTCCCTGAGTTTTGTTTTTTCCGATGACCCCTCGGCTTAAACCAGGGTATTTTTTATCTAAGATCGCGTTGATCTCTTGCGCTGCTTTTTGGTTATTCTCAAAATTAGGATTCGCTTTACCGATTACGAATAAAGTACGTGCGTATGACTTCCCATTGATTTCTGTTGTTGTAGACTTTCCTCTCATTGAATCTCGATGCAGGTCAAAGATTAAATCAATATCTTTGTTGCTTGACATCGCACTTTGAACCAGTGTTCGTGACATCGGATAGCTCTTTCTATAGTCTGTGTTATTCTTCCTCAAAAGCTCCGTCATGTTTGTCATATCGACGGATGTTCCAATTCCTCTCGCCTCTAATTCCTCACCGAGTTTTTTCCCTACCATCGTGATGTTTACTTTAGAGTGAATAGCATGATCGGGATTCGTGACTCCTTTTAAGTGAGGCAGAAATGATTCCCAACTGTGCGAATGATAGATATATGCGATTTTCTTTCCGCTCGTTGTTTGACCTGGCGGATTATCTGAATCAGAAGGATCAGGATCTTCCAAGCGTTCGATATCTTGAACTTCTGCATCTTCACCACTTAAGAGGAGTTCCATCGGCGGCGGAGATTCGTAAGCCAGGTTGGTGTAATCAGTTCCTTCTCCAGCAACAATGATCGTTGAATCATAGAGCGCAAAACCTGGAAGTTCGTTTCCTAATAGACTCCGGATATCCCCAGGCTTTATGCTTGTAGTCAATTCGAACAAAACACTCGATAAAGCCGGCGGTTCACTTTCTTTTGGAAGCTCTTGTGTAAAATATCGATTTTCCCAACCTATGAAATACACGAGTGCTTCACCTGAAAATTCCGTTAACCATTTATGCATGGTTGATGAACTTAACCGATATTTGTGCTCAAAGGATGTGATAAAGCTAGTGGCTACAACAATAAATAGCATGGCGCCTGCAAGTAATAATGGTAAACGCTTCATATTCAATTGCGGGGTAAACATGTATAGCCCTCCACTTCTGTTGACGTTTCTATCACATCCTATGCAGTGAAGAATTTAAATAGAATCCAATCTATGAAAAAATAATAGAGAAACTTTTCTGCGACTCATTCACTAATACTTTCCAAGGCGCAAAAAAAACCAGTTCCTCAACTGGTTTGTGTTGTAAAGACGATCTCGTCTGAGTCTGTATGATTGCCACTTGCAAGCTTTTCGTAAATATCAATAAAAATACCTAATTCTTCCTGTGATAAATGATTAAGATAACTACTTATAGAATTAACTCTCTCACTTTCAGCCTCTCGTAAAATTTCATGTCCTTCTTCAGTAATCTCTAAATATACAATACGACGGTCTAAGTCACTACGGTAACGACTCACAAATCCACGCTTGTACAAACGATCCGCACCAACAGTTATCGCACTTGGTTTTACACCCATATAGTCAGCCAATTTTGAAACGGTCCATTTATTTCTAATACACAACGTCTTCAAAAGTACAAACTGTGTTTTCGTTAACTCCTTTTCTATAGCAATTTCCGGGTGTAAACGCTTTGACACAATGTAATGCACTTTCTCCAATCTCTCCACATAGGACTTCAAATCCTTATTCCCCATACTATGAACCTCCAGCCTCTAAGTTGTAATGCGAATTATACTAACATTATACAAGAATTTTCATAACATTTGAACTATTATTTACAGATAATGTGTAAAAGTGTTGACGACTAGCATATAAATAGGATATATTACGTTCAAATATATTTGAACGTTTCAGGAGTGTTGAACATGCAGGAAATTTATCATATACGCGAAGTTGAGCAGTTAAAGGTTATATCTGACCCGCTGCGTATCAAAATCCTATGGGAGATATTAGAGGAAGCTAAGACAGGAAAAATTTTATCAGACCTATTAGAAGTTCCGGCACCAAAGATTCATTACCACCTTAAGGAACTTGAACGTGTAGGTTTAATTAACGTCGAGAGAACAGAAGAAAAGAATGGCATTATACAAAAGTTCTACAGACCTGTAGCTCACTCATTTTCGATTGCCGAAATATTGCCCGATCAACGGCATGCTGTAAGAGATGAACTTTCAGATGCACTAAAAGAAAATATATTAGTTTCTCTTGAAAAGACAAAATCTATGGTGCGTAAATTAGATCCCGAAATACTAGCTTATTCAGATTCTCCTCTTAAATTTGGTTATAGACATGTAAAACTTTCTTCCGATCAAGTAAAACTGTTACATGACAAAGCAAAAGAAATATCTGACTTAATCTCAGAATTTAAGAAGAATGAAAGTGACGATGGTGAGATCTATCACTACTTTATGCTCTCTTTTCCTTTGAAAGACACACCTTATCCTGAAGAGGAGCTAGAGTAAGATGGCCGACACAATAGCTGTACTCCAGAAAAATGAAACAGAGTCTTTATTCAGAAAGCGATCATTCCTATTCATATGGGCGATAACGATCTGTTCTTCTTTTTCAATCGCCATCTTTCAATTCTCACAGAGTTGGTATGTTGTGAAGACTCTAGATAAAGAAGCCTCACTCGGCATTGTATTTATTGCAGCCAACGTTCCTCGTATTTTATTCATGGCTATTGGCGGCGTTCTTGCGGATCGAGTCAGCCGTACGAAAATTTTGTTCGTCGCTAACTTTCTAAGAACCCTTTTGTTAATCGGGTTGTTGATCATGCTTGCAACAGGACATCTCTCGCTTCTGTCTTTTATCATTTTTGGTTTATTTTTTGGGGCACTTGATGCTTTCGTATGGCCAGCAAACGGATCTCTTCTGCCTAATGTTGTCGACCAATCTCAATTAACACGTGCAAATTCAGTCATTCAGACCACCCAACAAAGCTCGTTAATACTTGGACCGATGATTGGAGGTCTTCTTGTTGCAAGTAGCGGAGGCTACTTACTCTCGTTCGGTGTACCCGCTGTGATGCTGCTGCTCTCTGCCATTCTTGCTTATTTGTTAAAAATTCCAGCTGCTATGAGTTCTAGCACAGCAAAGCCCGGCATGTGGCTATCTATAAAAGAGGGCATTGATGTAGTAAGACAATCCGCTTTTTTAAAAGCACTCTTTCTTAGTACGATCTTTCTTAATGTTTTCGTAATCGGACCGTTGATGATGGGATTGCCGATCTTCATGAAAAACGTGCTCGACGGAAGCGCACTTGATTTTAGCTTTATTGAAGGTGCTATGGCTCTAGGCATGCTGATTAGCTCCGTTATTATAGGTATCTTAAACGTTAAGAAAAGACGTGGACTGATGGTGACAGTTTCTTTATTCACCATGAACATATTCTTTTTCTTATTTAGTCAAAGTTCCACCCTTTTTGCTTGTATGTTGACGATTTTCTTCATTGGCATTACGTTTCCCGCAACGAATATACCGCTTATCTCGGCGGTACAATCTTCCGTTGATAAGAACCTTCTAGGAAGATTGATGGGTTTGCTAACCATGGCAAGTATGGGTCTTGCTCCTTTATCACTTGCAGCAACGTCCATGTTAATCTCTTATGGCTTTTCTATTGAAAACATTATGTCTCTAGGTGCACTCTCTTTAATTGTTGTTAATCTTTTGATCATGTGGAAACTTCCTGCTTTAAGAAAAATGGAATAGGTGGTGTAGAAGATGAAAGTATTACTTATTGGCGGCACTCGTTTTTTAGGAAAACATGTAGCAGATTCTTTTAAAAACAATCATCATGAAGTGACTTTGTTTCATAGAGGGAAAACATCAAAAAAAGGGTTAACAGAAAACGTTCATGAGATTATTGGTGACAGAGATCTTGATCTGTCTTCACTTAAGAGTGAATCTTGGGACATTGTACTGGATACGTGTGGCTATTTTCCTAAGCAGGTCCGAAAATCAGCTGAAGCACTCAAGAAAGAAGGAACTTTCTATATCTTTGTTTCTTCAGTATCCGTTTATGAAGATCAGTCTGTTCGAAACATTACGGAGGAAGCGAAAACCGCTGACCTTATTGATCGAACCATTACTGAGATTGGTGAACATTATGGTGCCCTTAAAGCCGCTTGTGAACAAGAGGTTTTAGAGGTATTCGGTGAGAATGCTTTGATCCTGCGTCCAGGTTTGATTGTTGGCCCCCATGATTACACAGATCGTTTCACGTATTGGCCAGCCAGAGGTTTTCGAGGCGGAGAAATTTTAATCCCTGAGATGAAAGATCCGACCGTTCGATTCATTGATGTTCGTGATCTAGCGAATTGGATCGTACGGATGGCTGAGAATAAAGAGAACGGGATCTATCAAGCAGTTGGAGGTGTGTATGACTTCAATGAGGTTGTTCAAAAATGCTTGCGGAGTCAAGAACACTCGACAATCGTGCCTGTGGCCGAATCCTTCTTGTTAAAGGAGAACGTCGGCGAATGGATTGAGTTGCCACTCTGGATCTCAAGTGAAGATTATCGTGGTCTTGATTATGCGGATGATTCCAAAGCGATAAACAAAGGATTGATCTTCCGACCGATAGAAGAAACGATAAAAGATACTGCAGAATGGTCTCAAAGCCGAAACTTAAAACCAGATGACTGGAAAGCAGGCTTACACCCTGATAAAGAAAAGAAGCTTCTAAAAAAATGGAACGAAAGTGTAAAGTTAAGCTAAAGAGAAATAATTTCTCCTGTTATTCTCAAAAATACATGAATGCCCATGGCACTTGTCCATACCATTTGACTCCTCAGGACATATAGTATGATTGTGAGATACAAAATCTCTCCTGTTGGCAAGAGGCCGGCAGAGCAATTCCCTACCCCCCATTTCTTCATCATGCGTTCGGTTTTCTTTACCATAATCCTTTCTTTAAGGATTATGGCTTTTTTTTATAGATAAAAAGGGAGTTTATTCAACTCACTCCCTTTTAAAAAACAGACTTCTTATCTTGGAAAACGTTTAGGATCATCATTAAAATGGATATATTTTTTTAGATGATCAGGCAGTTCACCTTTTTGAAATACATGTTGAATATCAGAGAGCGGAATCTCTAAACGTGCCAATGAAGGATACAACGGAAGAATTTCTTTTGGTTCATAAGATTGCTGATAACTCGTGATCGCTTCATTCGTCTCTATTTCAACAGAATGACGATACGCATGAATCTCTTGTATCTGTTTGACCATCATCAGATATTCTGCTTTTAAACGTTCGAGCTGATGTATTTTCTTTTCCATACTATTTTTTGCAGTGTCTAATTCTCTATCCCGTGAAGAATAAACGGTTTTCAGATACTCAGACAATCGGTCATCTCGGTTTTCTTTTAATTCATCCAGCTGTTCCATGGCATTACGTTCTTTCTCCATAGCTAACAAGTATTTATTCTTTACTTCTGTTAAATCATCCATCGTGATTTTTGAGTTTCTTACACCGTATGAATTTAATAACTCTTCATACTCATTTGAAGACCATTCTTTTTGTTTATGTAGTTGCTGCCACTTTTCTTGAGCGCGGGCAATATCGATATCGTATTCTTTTTTCATCTGTTTAAAATGGTTTAATTCAGGATACATAACAATCTCCCTTCGTTTTTCAACATTCATAGTATTCGGGAGGGTTTTGGGTTTACGTCTCGAAAGTTTAAACAACTGTTTAAATTGAGTGATGATAGGAAATTCTGTGATGTTCTTTAAAGTGTTGATTTCCGTTTCAGGTGCTTCGCTTTCCGCGGGGCAGGCGGTGAGCCACATTCGAACGTTTCAGGTTTAAGTGTCTCACCTGCCCACCTGTCCCGCAGGAGTCTCGCACCCTACACTCCAATCAACTTATCAATGATGGCTAAAAGACTTACCATCAACACCTTGTTTAGTATTACTAAATAGAAAGAAGGAAGATCAATGAAGATTACGGCTATTAGACATTGCAAAGCGGAAGGTCAGGAAAGCCATGCTGCTCTCACTAATGAAGGAGAACAGCAAGCCAAAGAACTGGCTGTCTTTTTGGAGGGTCACCATTTTGATTGTGTGATCTCGAGTCCATTCAAACGAGCCGTCGACACCATTAAACCTTTTGCAGAGTTAAGTAAACAATCTATAAAGATAGATGATCGATTGGCTGAACGTATTCTTTCTGCTGAAGCTGACCCCAATTGGCGAAGTAATCTAGAACGTACATATATAGAAGAACATCTGAAATTTCCTGGTGGCGAGTCCACATTTGAAGCAAAGCAAAGAATCTCTTCCTTCATTAATGACTTGCAAACTGAATCCTATAAATCCGTTCTGATTGTTACGCATGGAAATCTGCTTAGCTTGATGATTAATATGTTTGATCCATCATTCGGTTTCAAGGAATGGGAGCTTCTCTCCAATCCAGATGTGTATCTTTTTGATGTTTCTCTAAAAGATGTATCCAAGCTGTGGGTGTCTTAAACTGGTACATAATTCCATACCCCCAACCCTCCTCATAAAATCCCGAAACATGTACACGTAAGATAAATTATTGGGAGGGAAACATCTTATGAAAAAATTAGTAGTAGCATCAGTATTAGGCGCTTCCCTATTCGGCGCAAACGCAGGAATCTCAGAAGCGGCATCTTCATGCCCGTTCGCTTCTTTAAATAATAATCAAACTCAACAAGCTCAGGCAGCTCCACAACAAGAGCAAGCAAAAGCTCCAGCTGAAGCGGCACCTAAAGCTGAAGCAGGTGCAGAACTAACTGCACAAGAGCAACAAATGCTTGATCTAGTAAACCAAGAGCGTGAAAAACAAGGATTACCAGCACTTAAAGCTGATCCTGAATTAACAAAAGTGGCTCGCGTTAAAGCAAAAGATATGATCGACAACAACTATTTCGACCACAATTCACCAACTTACGGTTCTCCATTTGATATGATGAAGAAATTTGGTGTTGAATATAATACAGCTGGTGAGAACCTTGCAGGTAATTCATCTGTAGACGGTGCTCACACTAGCCTAATGAACTCTCAAGGTCACCGTGAGAACATCCTTAAGTCTGAATACACTAGCGTTGGTATCGGTGTAGTAGATGGTGGACAATACGGTAAAATGTTCGTTCAAATGTTCAAAGGATAATAAATATTAAAAAGCTTTCCCGCTGTGGGAAAGCTTTTTTCGTTCGTCTAGATCATTAATGAATGGGAATCGTAATGGTGAACATCGTACCTTTTCCTTTTTTACTTTTCACATCTAATCTCCCATTATGATGTTTGATGATGTTTGTGCTCACCATCAAACCTAAGCCTGTACCTTCGTCTTTTGTCGTAAAAAAGGGTTTACCGATCTTCTTCATGACCGTTTCATCCATACCGCATCCATAGTCACGAATTTGAACATGAAGAAAATCCTTATTTCTAGATAACTTCATGTTAATTTCTACACAATCTCCAACAGCAGAAGCTTCGATCGCGTTCTTCAAAAAGTTGATGAATACTTGCTTAAGCTGCAAAGGATCACAAAAAACAAGTGGGATCTGATCTTCTAAATCTTTTTTGATTTCAATATTCTTCATAATAGCTTGTGTGTTCAACAAGTCTACTGTGTCGTTAATAATATCGGTCACACATGACATCATAAAATTTTGTGAATTGCTTTTAGATAAAACTAAAAACTCCTTGATGATATGTTCAATTCGATCAACCTCAGTAAGAATTATCGTTAAATATTGATTGAATTCATCTGTTTGATTCTGGATGAGTTGAACAAAACCTTTTAAAGAAGTTAAAGGATTGCGTATTTCATGTGCTACGCCGGCTGCAAGCTCTCCCACAACATTTAATGCTTCGGCTTTTAATAATTTTTGTTCTGTAAGCTTCTGATCCGTCACATCTTTCAAAATCGTAACATGCAAGTGATCTACGATATCTTTCTCACAAGAGTATTGAATTTCTTTCACCAAACCATCTGGTGTTTTGTAACGGAACTCTCCTTCAATCTTTTTTCCATCTAAAACTTCTTTCCATTTCTTTCGAATTAACTCTTTACCATTTCCTACAAAAAATTGGTCGGCACTGATTCCTATGAGTTCTTCTTTAGAAAGTTGTAATAGTTCGCAAGCACGGTCGTTCACTTCGGCAATTTCCATATTTGAACGACATAGAACAATCGCTTCTAGTGCATGATTAAACAACTGTTTAAACTTTTTTAAATTTTGAACAGTTGTCCTTTCTTCCTCTCTAATAGATGTTATATAGGATGTTCCCACAACCTCTATAACATCCTGATTATTTCCTGTTACAGGATAAAGAGTTGTACGGATACTTCTAACGCCTAAATGAATATCTGTGGTTTGGATCGAACCTGAAAATGCTCTTTCTAATGGTTCGGTCCACTCGGCGATTAACTCTTTGTTAAATAGGTCATGTAGGTTTGTTCCTGGTGCAGGTTTTATGGACACACCGAGTTCATCTAGCATAGAACCTACAGAATAGGTAAATTTATATTCACTCACACCATCTCTTCTCAAACCGAAAAAATGGATAGGACAATGATTAAGAGAATGGTGAAAATCGGCAATACGTTTAATTTCGACTTCTTCATATTGCTTGTTCATTAATTAGTCCCCTTCTTATTTACAGAATTTCCTGATCTGTTGCTCGGGCTATTATGAGATTTAACCACATCATCTTTATTTTCACTAAACTTTTTAATTCGACAAAATTATTGTTTTCCCTATTGGACAACTTTCCCATTTTTTACAATCACCTATACAGGTCTTTTGAAGTGTTTTCCAAAATAAATTATTTCAACTTAAAAGAAATTAAATAAAAAAGCCTTCTACCAAAATTGGTCAAAGGCTTTAAAACAATAGTTACCTATTCATCTTGTTGATTTCATCCTTCATGAAGTCATAATCCATTGGACCTATATGCGAATAACTGATCATTCCTTTTTCATCGATAAAATAGCTGGTAGGAATCGACACGGCTCTAAACTGTTTTCCTATTGTATTCTTTTCATCAAGAGGAATGGGAAAAGACAGCTCATATTCTTTAACAAACTTGCTTACTTTCTCTGTATTGGTTTCAGAGTACTCAAGATTAACTGCTAAAATTTCTACATCTTTGTTCTTATAATCTCTATAGAACTTCTCCATCTCGGGCATTTCCTCCCTGCACGGGGGGCACCAAGTAGCCCAAAAGTTCACAATTACTTTTTTTCCACGATAATCCTTTAAGTCGACTTGTTTTCCGTCAAGCGTTTTTAATGAAAAGGTGGGTGCTGAGCTTCCTTGTTTTAGTCCGGTATTTTCTTCTTCCTTAACTTCAGTTCGGGGTTCTTCCTTCTTATCAATAGCTGTATAAAATGCTAGACCAATCAATCCAGCAAATAGGAGAAGGATCGCGATTGATTTTATTCTCAATATAATTCCTCATTTCCAATTGGTTCACTAAAATTCATTATAGAGGATTTCATACTGCAACTGCAAAGTTCCTCCTATGCTCATATGTAAAGAGTAACATGCGTCAGAGTGGATCGTTTGTCTTAAAAATTAGAAAAGACAACAACTTATGTTTAAGCTGTTGTCTCCCGGGTACTTATAAATTAGAGGCCATCACAATCGTGCCAACTGGCTTTTTACTGTTTGGAGTTGGTTCATGAGAGATTGCAACTGCATCCCAATTGTGTTCGCCTTCAAATTTCACGGGGAACACCACTGCACCGTTTCCATTTTCGTCTGGTGTGAATGTGCCAGCTCGATAAGGTTTGTCACCTTCAATCAGCCAAACCTGATAAGTCTCGGTTCCTTTGACCTGTGTTAGATTATTCGTTTGAACAACAAGATTCATCGTGTCATTCTCTTTTACCATTGATGCTACACCTGTCGAATCTGTCTCTTCAGACGCAAGTTGAACTGTCTTGAACGTTTTATTGATCTGCTCTTCGATCACCTGTTCATTTTTGTTGTTCTCATTAAATAGATAAGCATTCGTACCAAGTGATAACAATAGACCAGCTGCAAGTAAACCTTGTATCCATGGTTTTGATTTGCGTTGGGGAATAGGAGAAACCTTTGTAGTGAATTCATCTGTTTTGTTAACAGACTGCTTTTCTTGATGTGTAAAGCTTGAGTTAGAAGCTGTAACATTTGTTAAAATACGTTCTTTCATACCAATCGGAGGTTGTGCCTCTTCTGATAAATATGGAAGATCGGCTGTTAGGTCTTGCCATTCTGCCCATTCTTCTTGACATGCATCGCATTGCTTTAAGTGTTTTTCAAAGGCATCTTTTTCTTTACCTTCTAGCATGCCATTATAATATTCCAGCAGATTATCACAAGTTTTCTGTTCCATATTTATCCCCCCTCTCTCGATAGATCTTTTTTAAATGCTTCAGTGCTAAACGTATCCTTCCTTTTACCGTACCGAGAGGAATATTCTTTCGCTCTGCAATGTCTGATTGTGAATAGCCTTTGAAATAGAACATCTCTACAATATCTTGCTGCTCTTCTGTTAACGAAGAAACGGCTTCCTTCAAGCTCTCTCTTTCCTCGTTCCATGTAACGGTCTCTTCTACACTCTCAGTTCGTTCGTAATCTATATCTTTTTCTAAAATCTCAACTTCATTTTTTTGCTGCTTTCGTATTAAATCAATACAGGCATTTCGTGTAACGGTTAAAAGCCATGAAGAAAATTTCCCTTTATCCTCTGAATAGAGTCCCTTTTTTCGCCACAGTTTCATAAAAACGTCTTGAACTGCCTCTTCAGCCAACTCTTTTTGTCTCAACATTTTAAATGAAAAAGAAAACAATAGCTTCTCATAACGATCATACAGCATTTCAAGGGCTTCTTTATTTTCTTCTTGAACTTTTAGATAAAGTTCGTAATCAGAAGTTCTACCCATCTTTTGTCTCCTTTACTGCGCACATAATAAATCTATCATATCAAAATGAGGCAGTATTTGTCTTCTTTTACGATGGATGTATAAAGATAACGTAAAATAAAGCAATTCGGATCACATTTTTTCCAACTTTTATCATTAAGTTTCCCTTTATCTTTCCGATATAAAAGAAAATATAGCTCGAGAAAAAGATACAGAATTTAAAGATAAAGTGAGGAACATCATTATGGATCGGACAACATTAATCGGAGTCATTCTAGGCATATTGGCTGTAGGTGTCGGAATGTTTTTAAAAGGCGCAAGTCCTACAGCCTTATTGAACCCAGCTGCGTTACTTATTATATTTGCCGGAACTGCAGCAGCTATCCTCATCGCATTTCCACTAAACGAAATCAAAAAGATTCCTACTCTTTTTAAGATTTTATTTAAAGAACAAAAGCTCATCGATATGAAAGAGCTTGTAACCATTTTTATTGATTGGGCAACCGTTGCTCGTAAAGAAGGATTGCTCGCATTAGAACCTAAAGCCGAAGAAGTGGATGATCCCTTCCTTCAACAAGGAATCAAGATGATCGTGGATGGTCAGCCTCCTGAATTTATTAAAGATGTCCTAATGAAAGACCTTGAAACGATGGAAGAACGCCATGCGAGCAACGCTACGATCTTTACGCAAGCTGGTACATACGCACCGACTCTTGGCGTATTAGGTGCCGTTGTAGGGTTGGTTGCAGCACTAGGAAATATGGCCGACATCACCGCTCTAGGTAAAGCGATTTCAGCAGCCTTTATCGCTACTCTATTTGGTATTTTTTCTGGTTATGTACTGTGGCACCCTTTCGCTAACAAGTTAAAACGAAAATCAAAAAAAGAAATCATGATTAAAGAGATCATGATCGAAGGACTGTTGTCTATTCAAGACGGAACTTCACCAAAAATTTTAGAAGAAAAACTGTTAACGTATATTCCAACTAGCGAACGTGATCAATACAAAGCAGGTGGTTCAGTTGGCTAAGAAGAAAAAGCATCATGATGAACATGTGGATGAATCTTGGCTCATTCCTTATGCAGACATGCTCACGCTTTTGTTGGCTTTGTTCATTGTATTGTTTGCTATGAGTGAGATCGATGCTCAGAAGTTCAAACAGATGGCAAGTGCTTTTCGAAATGAATTCACAGGCGGAACAGGCGTCATGGAAGAACAAGTACCCATTCCTTCTCCCGACTCTACTCCCATACCTGATGCTCAAAAAGAAGTCATATCCAAGGAAGAAAAAGAACAGCTAGAAGCAGCAAAAAAAGAACTTGAGCAATTAGAAGAGATGGAAAAAAAGATCAATGCCTATATTGAAACAAACAAACTTGATTCTAGTCTGCAAACAAAGCTGACAGAAAACGGCTTGTTGATCACCATCTTAGATAATGCTCTGTTCGACTCCGGAAGTGCTACAGTTAAGCCTGGATCTATTGAGATCGGGAAAAAACTTTCTGATCTACTAGTAACCACGCCACCACGAAACATTGTCATCGCTGGCCATACGGATAACGTACCGATCAGCACGGCAAACTTTCAATCGAACTGGGAACTCAGCGCGTTAAGGGGAATCAACTTTATGCGCGTTCTGCTCGAGAATCCTTCATTAAAACCGAACCAAGTCAGTGCAAGCGGTTATGGAGAGTATCGTCCAAAGTCAGAGAATAAAACTCCAGAAGGCCGAGCAAAAAACCGCCGTGTAGAAGTACTGGTCTTGCCAAATGTGAGTTTGAAAGCTGTGCAGTGATCCTCCTTAGAGCAGCGTGTGACGATGATAGAATTATGTGGAGTAGCGATGGGAATCGATCATAAATTCTGAGAACCGATCATAAATCTCAAGAACCGATCATAAATCTCGGGAATCGATCACAAACACATTCACACAACACTTCATCACACCTCATCTAATACATCCATAAAAAAACTGGCTTCTAAAAGTGGTTATCCACTGTCAAAGAAGCCAGTTTTCATCTTTATTCCATCTTTTTACTCGTTTTATAGCTATCCAAGAAATGAATACGCTCCAGCATGGTCGGATGGCCGTATAAGAACCATTTTACAAGCTTTGGTGGGTTCACTTCGCTTAAAGAAACGCTCGCGAGTTCTTGGAAAGCCCCTACTGCGGCTTTCGGATTGTTAGTCATCTGAATCGCATACAGATCAGCGTCACGTTCTGCTTTTCTTGAAACAGCATTTTCGACCGGAGATACAGCAAAGCTTAATAGAGAAAAGATTAATAGCAGTGCGGGAAGTGCCGCTAGATCTCCTATCCCTTTTACCCCCCATGATTTTCCGTACTTCTCGACCCATTTTCGATAGATGATATTTCCGAGCCATAATCCTAAGAACGATAGGACAACAGATGAAATCAAGTTCCAATATAGGTGGTTCATCACATAATGACCAATCTCATGGGCCATTACGAACAAGACTTGATTGTCACTTAATTTATTTAATGTGGTGTCCCATAGGACGATTCTCAAATTTGATCCAATTCCATTTACATAAGCATTTAATGAATTTGTTTTTTCAGACATGTTCACTTCATACACATTTTCGGCCGGAATGTCAGCTCTTTCTGCAATATCTAAAATTTTTCCTTTTAGCACTTCATCTTGAAGCGGGTAGAACTTGTTATACAAGGGATCGATCACAACGGGCTGAATAAAGTACAAGAACAAAGTAAATGGCACGGAAAGCAGCCACGCGTAAAGCCACCATCTTTTTTCGTATTTCTTGATCAACCAATACATAACAGCGACCATCACGGTTGTTAACAGCCAGTTGATCCAGAAATCCACTAGTCCATCCCTCATCCAGCTGTGGAACGATTGAACGGATATATTGTAACTTTTGGAGATGGTGAAACTGTAGTAGCGGAGCGGGAATGTTAACACCCAGCTAGCAAACGAAAGCAATAGCACGTAAAGACCGGTGTGTACAATAGAGAATCTAGTTAACCCGCTAGAAGTCTTTCGAAACCATTTCGATAACCCGAACCCTAGTACAAATAGATAGATCAACCATTCGAGCGGCACAGAAATGAAGTAGATGAAATCTTTGATCCTTGAAAAATCCGTGCTAAGTTCTAGTTCACGGTCAGTCATAAAGACTGCTGGATCCGCAGCAGAGCCTTTTAGATCAACAGGCAAGTTTGCGTCTGCTCCTTGAAACAAGTAAAACCACATCAAACCCGCGTATATCGCAAAGCCGATTACAAACCATAACGATTTTTTCAAAGCATGCGCCCCCCTTTATTACCTACTATAAAGTGTAGGGCGATTTGTCCAAATTAGAACAAGCTTTCATAAAATACTTTGAGAATATTAAAGAGCATTGGCTAAGGTGGGAACGACATGAAGGTTTTCATGCTCTACTTCAATGGAATTAGGCTGGATGTATACCGCTTTTAATCCCATTAGAAGTGCTGGTGCGATTTCATTTATAAAATTATCACCAATCGATACTGCTTCATGTGGCTGTACGCCGTATTCATTCAATATCGTCTTTAATTTTTCTTTCGTCTTTAAGGGCTTTTCACTCTCCGTATAAAGAGCGTGAAACAGATCTTGAAGCTCCAATTCATCTAACAAGCGTTTCACATCTTCTCTTTCACTGTTCGTTAAGAGGACCACCTTTTTCTTCTCTTTTAAACGTTGCAATGCCTGTTTAAGGCCAAGTGTTTTCGATAGCTGAAACTGATCGGTTACCATGTACTCTTTTGTAGCATTGTAGCAATCCCATGTATCTGCTTGTTTCAAGCCGAAATGCATAGCTGTAGCATATGGCAGCCACCAACCATCACCGATCGCGATCAATCGTTCAAAATCATACACAAGCTCACCTGAGAATTCTGCTCTTACTTTATCCTGTGGCCACTCTTCTCCATCAAAGGATGTTACTTTTGTTACTTGCAGGGTCATCGGATCAACTGTAACACTTGCATCATTCTTGATATCATACACTTTTCCGATCACAACGGGGTGTGTTCCTTTCTTCATACTTTCATATGTATCCCAAAAAGCTTTCTGTTTATCTTCAGACACCCTTTTTTGTAACAAGCGGCAGTAATAATCAAAATGGTCAGTATCTTCATATAGCGTTCCGTCCAAGTCAAAAATAAGTAACTTCGCATCATCAATAATCGATTTCACGTCTCATCCCTCCTTCCTTTATTGTAGTAATCCTACTAAAAAAAAGTAAAGAAAAGTACGTTGACATAAATTTACTAATCTTGTATGTTATAAGTGTACTATACTCAGTAATACACACATATAGTGATATAAAGGTGGGATAACATGATATTGAATTTAGATCCCCGAAGCAATACACCGATATGGGAACAAGTCGTTCATCAGATCAAGGAATTGATCTTGCGAGAAATTTTGTTGCCAGAAGAAAAATTGCCTTCGGTACGCGAACTATCAGGAACATTACTGATCAATCCAAATACAGTGAGCAAGGCTTATCAAGAATTAGAGCGCCAAGGAATCATTGAGACCTTGAGAGGCAAAGGCACGTTCGTTTCCGCTTCTATCATACCTAAAGCAGATGATCAGAAGATTACGGAACTGAAACAACAGCTGAAACAGCTATTTATTGAAGCTTCCTATCTAGGTATCGATCACCAAACATTATCAAAGTGGTTGAAAAACTTTTCAGAAGAGCTTGGGGGTAAAGACAGTCATGCTGAGAGTGAATAATATTAGTAAAACGATAGAAGGATCTCAAGTGTTAGACCATGTGAACATTACACTTGAACCAGGTACAATCGCAGGTTTAGTCGGAAGAAACGGTGTTGGAAAGTCTACGCTGCTTCGCGTAATCGCTGGTATTTTAGATCCTGATGATGGGCAAGTGCTCTTTAATGATACAGATATTCATCAAAATCCTCAGGTTAAACAAAAGATCACGTATGTACCTGACTCGACTGAGATTTTAAAGAGCTATAGCGTTAAAGAGATCGTAAAGCTTTATGATGCGATTTATGAAGATTTTGATGTAGTGTATTTCTACTCTCTTCTGGACCGCTTTAAACTTCCTAAGAATAAAAAGATCAGAACATACTCCAAAGGAATGAAGGCGCTGTTCTTAATGATCCTTTCTTTTTCCACGAAATCGGATCTTATTATCTTAGATGAACCAACAAACGGACTGGACCCTATCGTGAAGAGAAATATTTTGCAATTTATTATTGAAGAAGTGAGCGAGCGACAGCTATGCGTTCTTATCTCTACTCATCATCTAGAGGAAGTGGAGAAGATGGCAGATGTACTCATCATGATAAAAGAAGGACGGATTGAATCCACAACTTCTATCGAGGATGCGAAAACATCATTCCGTAAAGTTCAGGTTGTTTACAAGCACTCTCTGCCTGAAAAGATTGAACAATTGAACAACGTAAATATCTTAAATCAAACAGGACGTGTCTATACGTTGATGATCAAAGGAAACATTGATGCAACCCTTGAGAAGTTGAATCAGGAGAACCCATTATTACTAGAAGAACTACCTATGACACTCGAAGATATTTTCATTTCAACACTTGGAGGTGAATCACATGTTTCATAAAGCATTGTGGATGAGGAACCAAAAACTAGGAAGCCCAGCCGTATGGGGGATCTATATTTCATTGTTCTTGTTTTTACCGTATTCTTTCTTTGGAAAAGCCCAAACCATGTTAACTCAAAAAAATGATCCTTATGCGGATGCACCTGAAAACTATTACATGAACTTTCATTTTACTGGTGCAGATATCGTAGTTTTCTTATTTTTGATCGTAGGATTAGCTGCTCTTCTAGTTGGCAGTGAAAGAACATCTCATGCGACTGACCTAACGTTTTCACTTCCCTTTAAGCGTAAAGATATTTTTCTTTCAAAGTGGATCTTTGGAGTGGGTCATATTACAACAGGTCTACTCGTTAACTTGCTATTATGTATGTTGATCGTCAAGTTTACTATTCTTTCAGAAGTAACAGATGCAACATTTCTTTTTGAATTCATGATGGTGGTTATTCCGTTCTCGATCGCTATTTTCTCTTTTAGTCTTTTTATTGGAACGATTGCAGGAAATTTAATTTCTCAACTAGTATTGAGTGGGATCTTTTTAATCTTTCCACTCGGTTTTATATCTCTTGTAGTTTCATTTTTAGAATATCATGGGATTTCTATCAATCATAATTCACCATCTACTGTATTATTTAACGATTTGATCAACAGTTTCACACTGCCAATCCCTATTATAGAATTTCGTTATTATATAGATCTCTCAGATAATTCATTTACTGATTTCTCACATATTCCTTATGTTATGTTATTCATTCCACTCGCTTATACGATTCTATCCGTAGTTTTTGGAACTTGGCTCTTTAGCAGGACTAAGAACGAGAACAACGGTAGATTACTTGTATTCGAAAAAGGAAGAGGATTCTTTACCTTTGGCGTTATATTGTGCTTTGCTCTAACGTTCGGAATGTTAGGTGGCGGTATATTTGGAGACTATGATTCAAGATCTTTAATAGGCTATTACTTATCCGCAGCAATAGGCGGCGTTTTAGCATACTTTATGTTGAAAAAATTGATTCATTTCCGTATGCAGTTTGGCAAATAAAGAGAAGAGCGGACAATATGTTCGCTCTTTTTTGTTTGCCTTATTTTTGTTTGGGCATCCTGATAACAGCACATATTAAATGAGGGATGACATGGAAGGAATCTTAATCACGATCTATAGAACAGTTCTAGGCTTTGCCTTTTTGTTAATGCTCATGAGGCTGCTCGGAAAAAAACAACTTGGCGAACTTACTTTTTTTAACTATGCAACAGGCATCGCGATGGGTAATATCATTGGAGACATGGTCGTTCATAAAGAGATCACGGTTTGGGAAAGTTTGGCGTCTCTGAGCTTCTGGGCGTTAGCCGTGTTCTGCATAGAATTTCTCAATCGCCATTCTCCCCTGCTCACAAAACTCACGAAGAGTCAGCCGACAATCGTTATAAAAAAAGGACAGATCATGCAAAAAGAACTTAAGCGGATGCAGATGTCGATGGATGATTTATTGATGCTTCTCAGGATCAGTGCGGTCTTCGATATTACGGAAGTAGAGTATGCGGTCATGGAGCCTAACGGACAACTCAGTGTTTTAAAAAAGCCACTTAAAGACTCTGTTACAAAAGAAGATCTCAACATTCCACCAGAAGCTCCTCAATATTTGCCCACTATGCTGATCTCGAACGGAGAGAAAATAGATCAGCCCTTTAAGGAATATAGCTTGTCAGACGAATGGTTGGGTCAGCAGTTAAAGAGTGCAGGCTATCAAGATGTTAAAGAGGTCTTCTTCGCACAGTTACTAGATGATGGCGAAGTTTTTTTTGTAAAAAAAGAGAAAAGCAGCTGACACGTGTATCAGCTGCTTTCCTTCGTTATTTACCTTTTTTCACTTCATGCAGAATATCAGGGAAGTTTGTGAAAATACCTGTTACACCCCAGTCGATCAGTTTCTGCATTTCTTCTTTTTCATTTACAGTATACGGATGGATCTCGAGGTCGTTCTGAACCGCTTTTTGTACATACTCGCGGTCGATCATATCACTGTTTGGCCCGATTCCCATCGCATATTGTTTGATGGATTGCACTTCTCTATCCGTTAACTCAGCAGGACTTGTATACTCTAAAAGCTGAACAAGTTTTACTGAAGGATCGATCTCGTTCATCTTTAATAGACTTTCAGAGCTGAATGATTGAACCAAGAGATTATCTTTATTAATCCCGTACTCATTTACTTCATCAAGAAGTTTTTGTTCCATACCCGGATAAACTTCAGGCGATTTTGTTTCAATATAATAGTTCGCATTCTTTCCAAACGTTTCAAATACTTCTTTTAATGTTGGCACTTGAAGCCCTTCGTATTTTTCTTTTGCTTGCTCTGGATATTTCTCATTAAACCAGCTTCCTGCATCAAGCTGTTTGATCTCTTCCAGTGTATAATCTTTTACTTGACCAGTGCCGTTCGTTGTACGGTCCAATGTCTCGTCATGCATAGCGATCAACTCGCCATCTTTCGTCATCTGAAGATCAACTTCAATGTAATCTCCATGCATTTTTTCACCCATCTTATAAGAAGTGATCGTGTGTTCTGGTGCATAACCAGAAGCTCCTCGATGCGCAACATTTAAGATGTCTTTATGTTTTTCTTTTGCATCAACCATTGAACTATCAGCCCCCATCAATGTAAGACTCAGTGCTAAAGCTCCTATACCCGTTTTTATTACTTTCTTCATCATGTTGCACTCTCCCTTTGTTGTAAGTGAACTACTTTGTCACTGTAACAAGGGAATGTGAACCTGCTTTTGCATTTCTGTAAATCATGTGTAAGTTTTTGTATACAAAAAAAGCTCGTCCGAAATGTTCGAACCAGCTTTTGTAAGTGTTATTATTTTTGTTCTAAGAATTTCTTGATCGCAAACGAGACACCACTCTCATCGTTTTCTTTCGTAACAAATGAGGCCATCTCTTTTACCTCATCAACAGCATTTCCCATCGCTACAGGAAAACCTGCTACTTCTAACATGGAAACATCATTATAGTTATCACCGATTGCCATCGTGTCTTTTAAAGAGATTCCTTTAAGTTCAGCATACCGTTGAACCGCCACACCTTTTTGTGCTTCACTGTTCGTGATCTCTAAGTTGTTATCAGCAGAAGCACTGACTGCTAGAGAATCAACACCTTTTAAATGCTGAAAAGCACGTTGAAGTTTTGCTGTATCACTTGAAAAGGCAAGGAATTTATAAACCTCGATTCCATTCTCACTCAAAAGTTTATCAAAATCTCCAACAACACTCACTAATCCTAAGCGGAAACGACGAAGAGCCGCTTTTTGAACGTCGTCATCTGTAGCCTCTGGATTGGAAGTTAATACGATATCTTTCATCACTTCGTATGCTTTTTCACGATCATCTGTAAATGTTCCTTTGCTCGTGTAGAGTTCATAATAAATATCTTCTTCGTCCAGAATTTTTTTGATATCCTCGTACTGCTCAAACGTTAACGGAATCGAAGAGAAGATCTCCCACCCTTCTGATCGAATCTCTGCGCCATTCACGCAAATAAGCGGCAGATGAAGATCTGCATCTTCTAGCGTGTGTTTGGCTTCATCATAAGAGCGACCTGTGGCGATCACAACATGATGGCCAGCGTTTACAGCTTCTTTAATGGTTTCACTGTTCTCTTTTGTGACTTTCAACTGTCTATTAACTAGAGTTCCATCCATATCAATTGCGATTAATTTCATCTAAATCATCCTTTATTGCTTAGTCCATTAGTAAGTGTACCCATATTTGAAAGATTGTTAATCATTATTTGAAGCTTATCAGGTAACAAAAAAAAGAGCTATAGATAGCTCTCCGATTTTACAAATGATTAATCTTTATAGATAAATGATTGTACAACATCCGTTACAGCATGGAAAATCTCAACGGCTTGAAAAGAGAGTACAGATAAAGCCGAAACGGAAAATAAACCAATCAGTACAAAACGAACGAAATGAGGCATCTTGTATCTCCTCCTTTTATTTGTGATTATACGCCCACCTTTTCAACAAATCAATTCATAAGGTGTAATATTTACAAAGTAAATTATGACAATATCCTACAAAAACGTATAACCATACAAAACGAAGATTGAAGATAGCACGACCACGATTACATTTAAGTTCAACCAAGCCGCGATAAATGCTGCTGCAGCGCCTATTCCCCCATATAGGTAATTTTCTGGATTGATGGTGAACACACCTGGAAAAATGAGAGCTCCTAATATAGCAAAAGGAACGTTCTTCAATATCCCCTGTATCCTTGGATGGAGATGGTTCGTATGAAAGAGAACGAGCGGCAACATCCTAGGAATATAGGTTACGATTCCCATCCCGACAATTACCCATATTAATTGTTCACTCATCCCTCTCATCCCCCTTCATAAAAAACTCGATTGAAACGGCAGCGATTAAAGTAGATAGAATGATTCCCCATCCACCATTTAAAGCGGGAACGAAAGAGAAGATCGAATTTAATACTGCTGCAGTCGCGGCAAGTGCAATTACCTTCTTGCTCTTTTTGGCAGCAGGTACGAGTAGTGCGATAAACATCGCATAAAGCGCGATCCCCATACTATCCTGCAGAGATTGCGGAAGTCCCGCTCCCATCACATAACCTACCCCTGAAAAGATTACCCAGCAGCTGTATGCAACGATTCCCAAACCAAGCAAATAGCTTCCCGTAATTTTTTTTTCGGGTGAGGTCGCAGCAACAGAAAAAGTCTCATCCGTAATAAAAAAAGCGTAGATCGCACGCAGCCATTTAGGGTCATCCTCAGCACGCTCCTTTAGAGAAGCACTCATAAGAAGATGCCTAATGTTCATAATGAAAGTGGTCAGGATTAGCTCTGCAGCACCACTCATTGCCACAATCATCGATAAGGCGATGTATTGCGAAGCACCCGCAAACACGATAACACTCATGCCTATCGTTTCAAAAAGACTTAACTCTGCAGCCTTAGCGAGCAGACCAAATGTAAATGCAACTGGCATATAACCAATAGCGATCGGCAAACCAGCTTGAACACCTTTCTTCCAGTATGCAGGTGTTTCTTCTCTATGTACGGCAGGGCTTGGCATCATCTTTTTTCATCTCCGTTTTTTAAGATGTGGAAGCTATTCAATTGTAAGGGGTCTGTCCCCGGGACAGACCCCTTATCATTATTTCTGTCCTGTGATCGTGCGTAGAATAAGGTCTACACTATCAGAAGCTTTAAATGTGTCCATGTTTTTCTTCATCTGCTCTTGATCAGCTTTCAGATCTTTTAAAGAAGTGATCAATGTTACTTTCGTAAGTTCTTCTTCATAAAGAACGTGGCAATAACCCTGTTTTTCAAAGGATTGCGCATTAAGGATCTGATCTCCTCTGCTCGCCGCTCTTGAAAGCGGGATAAGCAGCATCGGTATCTTAAGCGTCAGCCACTCAAAGATGCTATTCGATCCAGCACGAGAAATCACAAAGTCTGTTGCTGCAACTACATCTGGAAGTTCACTTTGAATATACTCGAACTGTCTGTAGCCTTCTGTATCTTTTAAACTTTCGTCTACGTTTCCTTTTCCGCAGATGTGTACGATCTGATAAGAACGTAACAATTCAGGCAGTGCTTCACGAAGAGCTTCATTGATCTTACGCGCACCTAAGCTTCCGCCCATGATTGTGAGTACAGGGAGATGGCTTCGGAAGCCTAAGAAAGACAAACCTTTTTCTCTAGTACCTTGAAGCAGTTCCTCGCGAATTGGTGAACCGGTCACAATGGCTTGCCCTGCTGCAAAATGTTTCTTTGCTTCATCGAACGTTACAAAAATCTTAGAAGCAAACTTAGATGAGATTTTGTTAGCCAGACCTGGCGTAATATCTGATTCATGGATATAAACAGGAATGTTACGCATCCATGCTGCGATAACCACAGGTACAGCCACGAAGCCTCCTTTTGAGAAAACAGCATCTGGCTTTAATTTTCCAAGCTTAAAATAAGCCTGTGCAACACCAGCTGCCACTTTAAAAGGATCTTTTATATTTTTTAAGTCAAAATAACGACGCAATTTCCCGCTAGATATTCCATGATAAGGCACGTTCGTTCCATCTTGAATCAAACTTTTTTCGATACCATCAACAGAACCGATGTAATTCAAGTCCCATCCCATCTTCTCCAATTTAGGTATTAAGGCAAGATGCGGTGTTACGTGTCCAGCTGAACCACCGCCAGTTAAAACTAACTTCTTCAAACAGCATTCCTCACTTCTTTTATATCCGCCGTGCTTTCTATAGCGGATGTTATCTTATCGCCATTTTAATATATGTAGCCCAAAAAAGAAAATGGCATGTGAGTGATAATTGTTTGTAAATTCTGATTGAATATCACAATTTGAAAGTTTTTGCTTGAGGAGATTCCTCTTATAGCTAAATTAACAGCATTTTAAGTGATCGAAAGAAGTTCCTAATGATACCAGCAGGGGTATAAGCACAGCGAATTCTAGAAATTCAGGAATTAATCCTAGAAATTCTGGACTTATTCCAGCGAGTTTGAACGATAATCCGGCGAGTTTTGATTATATATCGGCGAGAAGACATAACTCGACAAACTCCTGACTCCATATACCCTTAACCCCAACAAAAAAACGGCCTACAAGACCGTTTTTTCACATCATCATAACACTCATACAGAGCTTTTCTCTTTTTTACGAGCTGGCGGTACATGAATCGCTTTTCCGCTCGCGCTCTCAATTGCTTCAAGCCATGCTTCGTTCAATGCTGGATGTGCATAGGCCGGGTAAGCTAGATCCTCTTCACGCGCAACCATCTCAAGTGCGAATGTTCCGGCTTGAATCATTTCGACAGCGCCAGCTCCCATCATATGAATGCCAAGAACCACATCACTCTTCGCATCCATCACTATCTTGGACAATCCTTCTTTTTGACCAAGGATGGAAGCAAACCCATTGCCGCTCATTGAAAATTGCCCCGTCTTCACTTCATAGCCTTCTGCTAAAGCTTGCTCTTCTGAGAGACCAACGGAAGCAATCGGAGGATTCGTGTGCATCACATAAGGAACAAGACTTAAATTGAACGCTGACTGCATTCCTGCCATATGTTCAGCTGCCGTCTTTCCTTGCTTGATTGCTTTTGACGCTAACTTCATCCCAATCGTGCAGTCACCTGCTGCGTAAATGTTAGAAACAGAACTTTGGCTATGCTCGTTTACGATAATAAAGCCGCTCTGGTCTCTTTCGATCGAGATCGCTTCAAGTCCAAGACCCTCCACATTTGGTGAATATCCAGCCGCAAACAACACATGAGAAGTCTCAACAGAAACTTTTTCATCACCGTCTTTTTTCAACGATACGGTTACTGAATCAGCCATCTCTTCAGCACTTTCCCATAGATGATGCTTAAATACTTTTATCTTGTTTTTCTTTAGTACACGCTGCAATTCTTTTTCAATGCTAGCGTCAAGACCAAAACCATTACGGGGCATGGCTAACGTAACATCACTCCCGAGCTGTCTATAAGCCATGGCTGCTTCAAGCGCAAAGTAATCGTCTCCATAGATGAATAGACTTTCAGGAAGCTGACTCAACTCCCATAACGTATGGGGGGTCATGACTCTATTCGATAGCTTTGCCTGTTCTGGCAATAATGGTGAACTTCCTGTCGCGATGAGCGCGTGCTCAAATTCATACATCTCAAAATGATGACCAGAGTCGATACCTATTCTTTCACCGGACATAAAAGATGCTGTACCTGTTAAATGCTCAATTTTGTTTGCTTTTATCAGGGCTTCTACTCCCTTTTGAAGTCCAGCTATAACCGAAGAATAGTAGTTTGAGAATGTATCATATTCAAAACTTGCTTCTGAAACTGAAATCCCCATGGTTTTAAACTGAGAAAGGCTTGAAAAGTTAGAAGCAGACTGTGTAAGGCTCTTTGAAGGAATACATCCTTTATGAAGGCATACGCCGCCTAACTTTTCTTTTTCAATAAGCGTAACTTCCATTCCAAGCTGTGCCGCACGAATCGCGGCATGGTATCCGCCAGGTCCGCCTCCGATAATAACCAGTTGTCGTTTTGTTGCAAAATCACCTACAACCATCTATATCAGCTCCAGTGTCATGAAGTAAGGATTCTCGATGAGTTCTTTTACGCGGTTCGTAAACATGACAGCCGTTGCGCCGTCTGCTACTCGGTGGTCAAACGACATGGATACGTTCATCATAGAACGAATCACGATCTCATCTCCGATCACAACAGGCGTTTTCTTTGTTTTATGAAAAGCCATCAGCGCTACTTCAGGATGATTGATGATCGGCGTAGCCGCGATCGAGCCGAGCGGACCAACGTTTGAAATCGTAAACGTGCTTCCTGTTAGATCAGAACCTTTCAGTTTGTTCGTCTTAGCACGTGTGATCTTGTCTTTCATGTCAACCGCGATGTCTCTTACATTTCGTTGCTCCACATGAGAGATAACCGGTACGATCAAGCCTTCATCAGAGTCTGTAGCGATTCCAATATTCACGTTTTTCTCAAGTCGAATAACTTCTTTTTCTTCATCCAGCTTTGCGTTAAAAATCGGGAAATCTTTTAATGCGATCTGAATCGCTTTTACGAAAAACGCTGCAACTGACACGTTCATGCCACGCTTGTTATCTGGATCCATCGCTTTTAGCTGTTTCTTCAGATCCATAACAGCTGTTACATCGATCTCTTCAAAATGCGTAACGTGCGGAATCGTCGCAAGAGAATGAACCATTTTCTTCGCGATCTGCTTCCTGCGTCCTTTAAATGGAATCTCTTGCGGGTCATTTGTTGAAAACACTTTATTCGGAGCAGTCGCTTTTTCTTCAACAGAACCAAGTGGTGTTTCCTCTGTTTCTGTTGCTGAAGGCTGGTCAATAAAGTTATAAACATCTTGATCTGTCACACGTCCACCAGGTCCTGTACCCTTGATCTGTTCGATATCCACACCGTTTTCACGTGCGATTCTTCTCGTATAAGGAGCAGCTAGAACACGCTTGTTCAGTGTTGCGATGCCACCCGAAAAGGCAGTGTGACTTGGTGTTTTAACGATTTTTTCAACGACCGGCTGATCTTTGTTTTCTGGAGCGTCTTCCGCTTTTAGGGAAGACGGCGCAACAGCATCAATCGTTAAGATGACAGAACCTACAGTCACTACATCTCCCTCTTTTACCTTGATGTCTTTAATCGTTCCGGCTGCTGGTGAAGGAAGTTCCGCCGTTACTTTATCTGTTTGAACCTCTACTAAAGGCTGATCAACTTTAACGGAGTCTCCGGCTTTTACGAAAAAGTGTATAACTTCTCCTTCATGCATTCCTTCACCGATATCATGCAATTTAACTTCTACCACTCACACTCACCTCCTAAAATTGCGTTACTTTTTCAATAGCATGAACAACACGATCCGCACTTGGCAAATAGTGATCTTCTAGTGCAAACATTGGAACCGGAGTATCAAAACCTGTTACTCGTTCGATCGGCGCTTTCATATAAAGGAAAGATGTATCATTGATCAATGACATGATCGTTTCTCCCAGTCCACCTGTTCCCGGTGCTTCATGAACAATGACGGCACGACCCGTTTTTTGTACACTTTCAGCGATCATTTCTTTATCTAACGGATATAGTGTACGAAGGTCGATCACGTCACACTTGATCCCTTTGTCTTCTGCAGTCTTTGCGGCTTTCATAACAACTTCGATCATCGCGCCATAAGCAAATATTGTTACATCGCTTCCTTCTTGAAGACGAGCAGCTTTTCCAAGTGGAACATTATACTTTCCTTCTGGAACATCCATCTTCGTACTTCTGTAACAGCGCATCGGCTCTAGGAAAAGAACAGGATCAGGATCTTCAATCGCTGAAACAAGCATTCCTTTTGCATCATACGGATTAGATGGAACAACAACCTTCATTCCTGGCATCCCCGTAAATAAAGCTTCAACAGAATCAGAATGGATTTCAGGAGCGCGCACGCCTGCTCCAAATGGTGCCCGAATGACCATTGGCACTGTAAAATGTCCAAGTGTTCTCGCACGGATTCGAGACGCATGAGTCATGATCTGATTAAAAGCAGGATAGATGAAACCAAGAAACTGCATCTCAGCGATCGGCTTGAAGCCGTTCATCGCAAGCCCGATCGATGTACCGATAATGCCAGATTCAGCAAGCGGTGTATCAATGACTCGATTCTCTCCAAATTCAGCAACTAGACCATCTGTTGCACGAAACACTCCGCCGTTCTGTCCAACATCTTCACCAAGCACGATTACGTTCTCGTGCTCTTTCATCATCACTCTCATACCGTCTGTTACAGCTTGAACCATCGTTAATTTTTTCGTATCTACTGCCGTTGTCATTAGCGATCACCTCTTGAATGAGCGTATGCTTCTTTTTGACTTTCGATCGGCCACGGGTTTTCCGCAAACACATGATCAAACACATCGTTATAATGCGGTGCTTGTATTTCTTCCATTTCTTTAACTGCTGCTTCGATCTCGAGCGTTAGTGATTCTTGGAGGTCAGCCGCCCACTTCTCATCCCACATGTTTTCGTTCTTCATAAATCGCTCTAGTCTAAGAATCGGATCCGTCGTCTCACGGCGATTCACAGACTCTTCTTGATTTCTGTATTTGGAAGGATCATCAGCTGTTGTATGTGCACCATAACGCCACGTTACAGCTTCAATCAACGTTGGCCCCTCCCCTTTTCTGGCACGCTCGACCGCTGTACGCGTGTGGAAATACACAGCGAACACATCATTACCGTCTAAACGAACGCCTTCCATCTCGTACGCTACTGCTTTTTGAGCGATCGTTTTACTTTTCATCTGCTTTTCGATCGGTACTGAAATGGCAAACCCATTGTTTTGATTAAAGAAAACAACAGGAGCGTTAAACACGCTAGCAAAGTTTAAGCCTTCGTGAAAATCACCTTCTGATGTTGCTCCGTCTCCAAAGTAAACGATAGAAGCACGGTCTGTACCTTTTAACTTTTCAGCCCAAGCGGCTCCTGTCGCATGAAGAAGCTGTGATGCAATCGGAACGGCTGGAGGAAAAATGTTCTTTCCTTGCGGAGGGATACATCCTTCTTGGCGGCCTTTCCAATATAGAAAAAGCGTTTTTAGCGAATGACCAAATGTCATCGTTGCCGCGTGATCTCGATAAGTAGGGAACATCCAATCGCCTTCACCCATTGCCATCGCGCTTCCAATCTGTGACGCTTCTTGCCCTTCGAAAGGAACGTACGTACCGATTCGTCCTTGACGCTGCAGATTTACCCCTTTACGGTCAAAAAGCCTCGAACGAAGCATCTTCGTGTAAAGTTCTTTCGTTAGTTCCTCTGTGATCTCACCGCGGTATGTTTCGTCATTCCACTCACCGTTCTCATTAATGATCTGCATCTTTGGAAATAACTTTTCCATGGATAAATTCCCTCCTTAGTTTCGAACTTGCCATTTGGGTCTTCGGTTGTGAGCGAAAAAGCTGTTTCGTTTCGAACGAGCTGCAAGTTTTTCCTCGCAGAAAAGATTTGCTGCTTCCATCGTCGATATCTGGTTCTTCGTGCTCTCACTATAGATCTGTATCAGACTGTCATAGATCGCTCTCGTTTTCGTTAAGACACGAGCTTTGTTCGGTCCATAAAGCTCATCAGCTACCTGAATGAGCCCTCCTGCGTTCACAATATAATCCGGACCATATAGGATTCCCTTTTGTTGCAGGTAAAGCCCATGTTTATCTTCTAAAAGCTGATTGTTCGCACTTCCAACTATCGCTTTAACTTTCAACTGTTCGATCGTCTCGTCGTGAATGATTCCTCCTAGTGCACATGGTATGAAGATGTCAGCGTCCACCCCGTAGATGTCGCTTCCCTCAACCACCTCCACATTTCCAGGCAGAAGTTCTGCTCGTTCTTGAATCATCTTTAACGCTTTTTCGTTAATATCCGTTACATAGATCTGTGCACCGGCAGCGAGCAGTTGCTCTGCGACCTTAAACCCTACTTTTCCTAATCCTTGTATCGAGTAGGACCTACCTGCAAGTTCATCTGTTCCTTCGAGAGTCTGAATCGTAGCTTGAAGGCCATAGATAACTCCTTGTGCTGTTGGAACAGAGGAGTCGCCGCTGCCGCCATATTCCTCGGGTACCCCGACGATACAATTCGTTTCTTTTAACGCGTGAACAAAATCATCAGGCGTCGTACCCATATCCGTTCCTGTATAAAAGCGACCGTTTAAAGAATCTACAAACTGTCCGAATGCTCGAAACAACTCTGGTGTACGATCTGTCGTGGGGTCTCCGATAATGACCGATTTACCCCCACCGAAGTCAACATCTGCACCTGCACATTTGTATGTCATACCTTTTGAGAGTCTCAGAACGTCCTCAAGCGCCTCATCCACCGAACCGTATGGTCTCATTCTGCATCCGCCGAGTGCTGGGCCAAGTGTAGTGTTATGTATAGCGATAATTGCTTTGAGACCTGTTGATGGATCGTTACAAAAAACAACTTGCTCATGCTGTGATATTTTTTCGAACATGTGTAAATCCCCCTAGTGTGTCTCTCGTTTCTCTATTTCTTTTTCGCTTTGCTGCTTTAAAGTGTAAGCGCTTTCATTTTTGGATAAAAAATTTAAATCTTCATTTCTGTTATTTTTTGTGCGATTGCTTCACGTGGCAGAATATATTGTGTTACTTCTCCTTCACCTGCTATTGCTTTACCGTTATAGACGGTCACATCACATATGACAGCTTTGCCTTTTACTTCTCTTAACGTGGCCGTTACAGTAAGCTCAGCGCCTTCTGGTGTCGGAGCCATATGCTTGGCTGCAACTCCGCCGCCGATTCCTTCTTCATGCTCTTCAAGATATGGCAATATAATCTGTCTCGCTGCCCATTCCATATGATAGACCATGCTAACCGTTGAATAGGCTGGATGGACAAGCTTTCCTTCAAATTGAGCAAACATATCGGGTGTAACGGTAGCTTTGATGGTCGCACTATGGCCGACCTTCATGCCTGATTTCATGCACACACCTCATATCTTTCATCTAATTTATATAACGTTTTCTTAACGTAATCATAACATTTTGTGTGATATCCGGTCAATGAATCCCCAGAATTGTTTGATTTGTAAGAAATATGAAAAATGTGCAAAAATGGTTCTGGAGGTGTTTATCTTAAATGGATGATTGTATATTTTGTGATCCCATGAGTTTTCCTGAACAAAAAATAGTATTAGAGAATGAGAGCTGCTACTTTTTGCAAAGTCCGAGAGCTCAGGACATTTTACAAGGTGCTGGATTGATTATTCCAAAAGCTCATAAAGAGACTGTATTTGATTTAAATGAAAAAGAGTGGAGTGATACATATGAGTTGATGCAGCAAGCAAAAAGGTTGCTAGACTCAGAGTTTGCACCAGATGGCTACAGCACAGGATGGAACGTAAATCCAGTTGGTGGTCAGAGCATTCCACACGCACATTTTCATATCATCCCTCGATTTGATGACGAGCCATTCGCAGGCAGAGGCATTCGTTCGTGGATCAAGTCTGAGGAGAACCGCAGACCGGGCAGTGTAAGTAAGCTTTTATAAAATCTGTTATTCCTTTTTTATGTGATGGACGATCATTTTTATGTGATTCATAAACTTTTTTATGTGATTGATCACCATTTTTATGTGATCGACGCTGTTTTTTATGTGATTAAGTTAAGCGGAAGCTCCCTACCGCATAAAAAAGCTGATACAGCTCATGCTGTATCAGCTTTATCTTCATTATTTCCGCAACTGCTTCAATACTTCGTCAACTTTCGCATGATCTTCAGGAGTGTCATCCACGTGCTTCCACAAAACCTCTCCATTTCGATCAAACAGCCATGAACTTCCTTGAATGTTCACATCTTGATTTTTCACAGCGCTTAAAAAATGCTTTCTTTCCTTCTTATCTTTAGGCACAATGTCGCTTATCTTAACTTCACCTTTTATGAGATCCGCACCTACAGACAGCATGCTT
Organism: Fictibacillus tiangongensis; assembly: GCF_048083785.1. GTDB lineage: Bacteria > Bacillota > Bacilli > Bacillales > Fictibacillaceae > Fictibacillus. Next base: position 785,715 of record NZ_CP182294.1, on the reverse strand, counting down.
TTAACAGCCGACATGTGGTGGTTTCCCATTTCCTCGTATAGCTCAAGCTCCGGATCACCATAGATGTCAAACGGAAATGGTCCATGTACATTCATAAATTCTTGAATCTGATCACGATTTGCTGGTGCTACGACAACAACTTTAACGTCTGAACGTTCAAACTTCTCAAATGACTTACGCAACTGCGCAAGAAACTCTTGATAGTATGGTCAGCCAAGGTGTCTGACTAACACAACGAATGTCTTGTTTTCACCGAACAACTCATCTAGCTTTACAGATTTTGAACCTTCAATGGGTAGCACTTCCTGATCTAGTTTCAATCCAGCTCGCCTCCTCGTTTTATACGTTCGGGTATTCCTGAGAAAGAGGGTGAAGCATAATCTCATCAACCACCATGTGTTTTGGTGCGCTTGCCATATATGCTACAGCTTCTGCGATATCATCTACTTTTAGCCAATCTTCTTTAAATTCAAGACCTTGTTCTGAATCAGCAAAGTACGTATCGATCGCTCCTGGATTCACAGTACCTACACGAACACCAAATTCTCTGAGTTCTTGGGCAAGAGACCCCGAAAATCCTTGAACCGCATACTTTGTAGCTGTATAGACAGAGCCGTTCGCAATCGTTCTGCGACCCACATCTGATGAGATCGTGATAATCGTACCCTCTTTTCGCTCTTTCATATGTGGAACAACCGCTGTACTACATAAGAATACACCTTGTACGTTGACTTCAAACATTTTTTGAAAGTCTGCTAATGAATGTTCTTCTGCCAATTTAAACTGACCGACACCCGCATTATTTACTAGAATATCAATGTTTCCAAACGCTTCAAACGTTTGTTTAAACAGTTCTGCTACGTCCGTTTCTTTCGTCACATCAGCTTTTATGGCAAGAACATCGAAACCTTTAGCTTTTAACTCTTCTCCGGTTTTGAAAATACCATCAGACGAACCAACGATCGCTAATTTTGCTCCTAATTTTCCTAGCTTTTCTGCTATAGCTTTCCCACATCCGCGGGTTGCTCCTGTTACTACTGCTGTTTTATCTTTAAGCATTTTATAAAACTTCCCTTCACTTCTGTATTTCACAAATTCTATTATTAACACAAAAAAGGCGCTAAACCAATTCTGGTCCGCGCCTTTCTTTCTAAATTTCTCTTAAAAAAGTCCAAGCATGTTAACGAATACGATGATGATTACAACAGGAACAACATAACGGATCAGCATGAGCCATAGCGCAAAGCCTTTTACCGAAACAGAGGAACCTGCTCTAAACTCTTGAAGCAGCATCTCTCTAGGATAACGATAGCCTACGAACAACGCGATGAATAACGCACCTAAAGGAAGTAAGATGTTACTAACTAAGTAGTCGAGTTGATCAAAGATAATCTTGTCAAACAGCGTGAAATCTGACCATACGCCATAAGACAAAGTAGATGGTACTCCGAATGCAAAAATAAGGATTCCAATGATCCATGACCATTTTGCACGGTTCTCTAGTTCACCCTTTGTGATTGATGCAACGATGATCTCTAACATCGAGAAAGCTGATGTAAGGGTCGCAAATAAGAACAGCGCCAAGAACACGATAAAGAATAACTGTCCAAAAACGATCTGATCAAATACGGCAGGAAGTACAACGAACAGCAATCCAGGCCCTTCTGTTGGCTCTAGACCTAAAGAAAATACACCTGGGAAGATCGCTAACCCTGCTAATAAGGAAATCAATACGTTCAGTAATACGATCGTTGTCGCTGATTTTGTAAGACTTTCTTTTTTACTCAAATAAGAGCTGTACGTTACCATTACAGAAATACCTACACTTAATGAGAAGAAAGACTGACCTAATGCAAATAGGATATCGTCTCCACCGATCTTAGAAAAGTCAGGAAACAAGAAGAACTTTACGCCTTCCATCGCATTATCAAGCGTTAGTGAACGAATGATCAATACAGCAAACAAAACAAAAAGAGCTGGCATCATAATTTGGTTTGCTTTTTCGATACCGTTCTTAATCCCGCGGCTTACAACGAAAATCGTGATCATCATAAAGATGAACTGAGAGATCAAAACAGGCCATGTACTTGAGATCGACTCTCCGAACATTTGACTAAAGTCATGATTAAAGAAGTCACCGGAAAAACTTTTACCAAGGTAGAGTACGATCCATCCACCGATTACACTGTAAAATGAAAGTAAAATAAATGCTGTCGCTACACCCATTCTGCCTAACCAAGGCCATGCAGAACCTGGCGCGATCTTTCGATAAGCAGAAACCGCCTCTTTTTGTGCACCTCGACCGATAACAAACTCAGCCATTAAAAGCGGAAATCCGATTAGAAACGTAAACAATAAAAAGAGAAGGAAAAAAGCTCCCCCGCCACTAGTACCGGCGACATAAGGGAATTTCCAAATCGCACCGAGTCCGATTGCTGATCCTGCTGCAGCTAGAATAAAAGCTAACTTTGACGTCCACTGGTCTTGCTGATTCATAATTACATACACCCTCCTGTTACTATTACTACTGAATTAGATGAAACGATTGTTTAACATACTTACTGCTTCTCTTGCTTCTTTCATCATGGTCTCTAGCAGATCTTTTACGCTCGGCACATCTGAAATCGCACCCGCGATCTGACCGCTATTGATAAAACCGTTCTCCAAGTCCCCTTTTACAGCTCCTAAAATATGATGATCTTCTGAGGTGTGTATAATAAACTCTTCAGGTGAGACGCCATTTTTTTCAAGTTGGATTAACTTTTGAGCATAAGGTGTATCATAAATTCTTCTGATCTTTCCAGCTGAGCGGCCAACGATTAACGTTTTGGTATCATCTGCCTCTACTAAGGAAGTTTTGTATCTCTCATGAAAAGGTGCTTCCTTTGTTGCAATGAATCGAGTTCCCATCTGAACACCTTGGGCACCAAGAGCAAAGGCAGCTGCCATACCGCTCCCATCAGCAATACCTCCAGCAGCGATGACCGGAATCTGTACGCTTTTGGATACCTGCGGCAACAGAACCATTGTCGTTGTCTCATACGGTGAGTTAAGTCCCGCAGCTTCATAACCTTCAGCTACTAGCAGATCTGCCCCTGCTGCTTCGGCTTTTTTAGCATGATAGACAGAAGCCACAACACAAATAACCTTTAAGCCGTGTTCCTTTAGTTTCGGTATGTAAGGAGCTGGATTGCCTGCAGATAAGGAAACAACTTCCACTTTATGTTTGATCAGAAGTCTAAGAATTTCTTTTACATTTGATGCAACGGTTAAAGGTACATTAACAGCAAATGGCCTGTCTGTCATCCCCTTTGTTGCAATTATCAAATTTTCTACCTCTTCAGGTGACATCGTACCAGCACCAATTGTGCCTAACCCACCTGCATTTGATATAGCAGAAGCTAGTTCTGCATTACTAACATTTCCCATTCCGCCTTGAAGGATCGGATACTGTATGTTTAACAATTCACAGATGCGATTCAATTTCTCCACTTCCCATTCTAACCTTTGTTATACTGAACCTATAACCTGTTACGAGGGAGGCTCATAATGAAATACACGTTTAATGGCAAAACACCAGATGTTCATGAAAGCGCTTTTATAGCGCCTGGGGTTCACTTGATTGGCGACGTTACAATAGAAGAAGGAGCAAGCGTCTGGTTTAACTCCGTTCTTCGAGGTGATGAAGGACCTATTTCCATCGGCAAAAAGACTAACGTTCAAGACAATTGCACGCTACACCTCTATGAAGGGTATCCTCTCATTCTAGAAGATGAGGTGTCGATCGGTCACAACGTCATCCTCCACGGATGTACGATTAAAAAAGGCGCACTCGTTGGTATGGGTTCTACCATTCTTGATGGTGTAGAAATTGGTGAACAAGCCTTCATCGGTGCGAATACACTAATTCCTCCCGGCAAAAAAATACCGCCGCGGGTCATGGTCATGGGTTCACCAGGTAAAATCATACGCGAACTGAACGACGATGATCTTAAGCTCATTCAGCTAACGATCGACACGTATTTTGAAAAAGGGAAACAGTTCCGTGATGAATTAACAGAATAATAGAAAAGCACTTTCGTACGATAGCTTGCGAAAGTGCTTTTTTTAGTTGTATCTGGCCTAGACTATTTCTTTTATGACCGGTTCTCCTGAATAAGAGGATGATTAAGAGCATCAAACTCTGAATCTTTCTTTAAATCGTTTCCATCCGAATAGATGCTTTCAAAGAAACGGCTTGCAGGTCCTGCTAATGCTCGGTAATAATCACTAAAGAGCGAAGCTGCGTGATCACCTAGCCATTCTGCATGAAGCAGCTCTTTCGGAAGTCCTGGATCGATAAAGAGGAACTTACGGTATTCGTGAACAAGCTTTGTACGCTCTACAAAGCACTCTCCGTCAGTCATCTCACCTTTTTCAATCTTATTCTTATCAATCACATACTTTTGAGAATACGTTACGATGAACTCGTTGTATTTCTCATTAATATCATTCAGATCCCAACACTCAGAAACTAGCTTTTCATTCTCATTCGGCCCATTGTAAACGGCTGTAAACGAATGAACATAGTCTTTGATCTCATATTTATCAATCATAGATTGAATCTGCTCAGAGTATGCGTGCGGTGAGATCCAGAAACTGTTAGCAAGCAGACCAAACCCGCTCCAGACCAGTTCCTTTCGAAGCTCATCACGAATGCTTCTTTTCTCTTCAGGAATCGTATAGGTGAACATCATCCATTCGCCGTTCCACGGTTCCTGTTGCGTGTTAAAAATTCTCTTTGCTGCTTCATCCATCCGCTTTTTTCCACGCTCAGTTAAAAAATAATAACTTTTATTGCCTTGTTTTCTAGCTGCTATCCAGCCTTGCTTATTCATTCTGGAAATTGCTGCTCTTACGGCCTGTTCGTTGTGACCAAACTCTTCTAACAATCGAATCAAGCTGCCGATCCATATCTCACTGCCATAATGCCGGATATAGTCTCCGTATAATGTGAATATCATGGAGCGTGTGTTTAAACTATTCTGCATGTTCATACCCTCATTTGTACCTGTTATTGTCTGTACAATCCTACCATAAAGAAAACTTAGCTACATCAAGTCTTTCACGTCAAAACTTCGTTGCACTTATATGAACGAAATCTGTAACCTTGTCTAAAATTATCGTACAAAAAAGTTATTCTCTATGATAGTGGAATTATGGAGACAGAAACAAGTTACTCTCCCTTAAATACAGGCGGTCTTTTTTCTCCAAATGCGACGAGTGCTTCCATTCGATCTTTTGTAGGAATCGTCACTTCATACGCTTTCGCCTCAATCGCAAGTCCTGTCTGAAGATCCACTTCTGTTCCATGCTTGATCGCATACTTTGCTTGCTGAACGGCAACTGGTCCATTCTTCATAATAAGACCAGCATAGTTTTCACAAACAGCCATCAATTCTTCTCTTGATGTTACTTGATTTAAGATGCCGTATGAAAAAGCTTCTTCTGCCATCATCTTTTTCGCTGTTAAAATAAGCTCCATCGCTTTCGCTTGACCGATCAGTCTCGGAAGACGCTGAGTTCCTCCCGCACCAGGAATAATCGCCCAACTAAGTTCTGTCAGCCCCATCGACGCTTCTCTCACAGAAACCCGCAGATCACAAGCAAGAGCTAATTCAAAGCCTCCTCCAAAAGCATGGCCATTGATCGCACAGATCGTAGGCTGTGGTAACGCTTCAACAGCAGAGAACACATCGCGGATCTTACGTACATTTCTTCTTACTTCTGATTCACTCAGTGTACGGCGTTCTTTTAGATCAGCTCCTGCACTGAATGCTTTTTCCCCTGCACCTGTAAAAATCACAACGCGAACATCATTATTGTGATGAATGTCTTCTACGACTTCTTCAAGCTCTTTTAACGTTGAAAAGTTAAAGCAGTTTAAAACTTCTGGACGGTTTAAGGTTACATATGCAACATAATCTTTTACTTCGTATAAAATAGCACTCATGTTAGATGACCCTCCTATTCATTGATCGCTTCAACTACGGAAGCAATACCTTGACCAACACCGATACACATTGTTGCTAGACCGTAGCGCGATCCTTGCTTTTTCATTTCATGAATAAGCGTTGTTAAAATACGCGCGCCACTTGCTCCTAGCGGATGGCCGAACGCAATCGCACCGCCGTTTACGTTAACTTTGCCAGAATCTAGTCCAAGCTCTCTCATACAAGCAAGTGATTGTGAGGCAAAAGCTTCATTCAACTCCACCAAATCCAGGTCACCTATAGAGAGACCTGCTCGCTTCAGTGCTTTTTTGGAAGCTTCGATCGGGCCAACACCCATTATAGCGGGCTCAAGACCTGCAACACCGGAAGAGACATATCGGGCTAAAGGCTTTAATCCTAACTGATCCGCTTTTTCACGGCTCATCAAAAGTAATGCAGAAGCTCCATCGTTGACTCCAGATGCATTTCCCGCTGTGACGCTTCCGTTTTTAAACAACGGTTTAAGCGTTCCAAGCTTTTCGAGCGATGTTTCAGGACGAGGGTGTTCATCTTCTGTAACCCACGTTTCGTTTCCTTTTCGGTCTACTAATCTTACAGGAACAATTTCTTCTTTAAAACGGTTCTGACAGATAGCTTCTTTTGCTTTCTGTTGAGAATCATATGCGAATTGATCTTGTTCTTCTCTTGTAATTCCATATTTCTTCGCTACGTTCTCTGCTGTTTCAGGCATAGAATCTGTACCGAATTTTTCATACAGAAGCGGATTCACAAAGCGCCATCCGATCGTCGTGTCAAACATTTTCATATCACCACGAGGATAGTCGACTTCAGGTTTTCCCATTACGAGTGGTGCGCGTGTCATACTCTCCGTTCCACCCGCGATGAAGATATCTCCTTCACCAGCCAAGATGGCTCTGGCACCGTAGATGACCGCATCCATACCAGATCCGCATAAACGGTTGATCGTCGTTCCGCCTACCTCTACAGGAAGTCCAGCAAGTAAAGCAGACATTCTTGCCACGTTACGATTATCTTCTCCTGCTCCGTTTGCATTTCCGAATATTACTTCTTCGATCTCATAGACAGGAAGTTCAGGGTTTCTTTCAACAAGCGCTTTGATTACAACTGCACCAAGATCATCCGGACGAACCGTTTTTAGACCACCTTTATATCGTCCTATAGGCGTACGAACAGCATCAACGATGACAACCTCTCTCATCACTTTTTCACCCCGTTGTCTTCCGTGGTATAGTCGTATACCCCTTTACCTGACTTTCGGCCAAGTCTTCCCGCCTTAACATACTTCACCAAAAGTGGTGCCGGACGATATTTTTCACCTAATGTTTTATGAAGGTAGTTCAAATTGTTCAACCGTGTATCAAGACCTACTAAATCGCCAAGCTCAAAAGGTCCCATCGGAAAATTCAAGCCAAGTTTAATCGCTTTGTCGATGTCTTCTGGTGTACCTACGCCTTCTTGCAGCATATAGAACGCTTCATTCCCAATCATAGCTGAAATTCGGCTTGTAACGAATCCTGGGAACTCGTTAACCGTTACGGTTTCTTTCCCCATCTTCTCAGCAGCTTCCTTGGCAAGTTCAACCGTCTCATCGTTTGTTTCATGCCCGCGAACGATCTCAACGAGTGGCATTCTATGCACCGGGTTAAAGAAATGCATGGCGATTACTTTTTGAGGGCGTTTCGTAAATGAACCTATTTCTGTCGGACTCATCGTAGAAGTGTTTGTCGCAAGCACGCAATGTTCTGGTGCTGAACGGTCTAGTTCTTCAAAAACAGCACGCTTGATCTCTATGTTTTCTGGAACAGCTTCAATCACTAAGTCTGCACCGCTAACGGCCGCTGAGAGATTCGTAGCATACGAAAGTCTTGCTTGCGCTTCTTCAGCCACACTTTGTGATAACTTTCCGCGAGATACTGCTTTTGAAAAAATAGAATCGATCTCTTTTTTTGCATTTTCGAGTTGTTCTTCTTTCACATCAACGAGTTGAACATCAAAACCGCCGACTGCGCTCACGTAGGCGATTCCTCTTCCCATCACACCAGATCCGATGACTACAGCATTTTGTAACAATAGCCTCTCCTGCCTTTCTTTTAAACAAATGTTTAACGTTTTGTATGCAATACTGCTTTTGAAAGAGGTTAATTTCCGCTGCAAGGCTCGCTTTCCGCAGGGTGTGCGGTGAGCCCATTCGCCGCTTCGCGTCATTGAACGGTCTCACCTGTCTAGCTTCAGCTCCTAGCCCCTCGAGGTCATAAGTTAAATGGTCCACGAAGGCAAAGAGCGCCTTCCCTACCCATTTTCCTTATGCTTATCGGGGCTGTACAGTCGCTTCCGCATTTCAATAGTCACACTCATCCTGCAGGAGTCTCGCCTTTCCGCTCCAATTAACTAATCAATGAAGTAGTAATTTAAATCTCTTTGCAGCAAATTCTTGTATAAAAAGCGAGCACTATGGCCCGCTTTTGTTTTGTTCTTTACTAAATAAATCACTGACAGAAAAGCTTTAAAACCTTCTGTTAAAGGTGATTGTAGTGGAAGATGCGAGACTCCTGCGGGACAGGCCGGCAGGTGAGACACTTAAGAGTGAAACGCTTGAAATGTGGCTCACCGCCTGCCCCGCGGAAAGCGAGCATCTGAAACGGAAATCAACACTCCCACAAGCAACAAAGCTTAAATAAACAGTTATTTTGTTTTTACAGATTAAAAGGATTCAACGGACGTGACCCTGTGTAGGACACGACGCTCTTTGTTTCTGAATAAAGATCAAGGGTCTCGATGCATAGCTCTCGGCCGAAACCTGATTGCTTGTAGCCTCCGAATGGAGTTCCCGGGAATGCAGAGAACGGTGAGTTGATCATGATCGTTCCAGCTTGAATCATGCCCGCTACACGCGTTGCTTTTGCGTGATCTTTCGTCCAGATCGCTGCTGCTAAACCGAAGTCTGTGTTGTTTGCTAGTTTCACCGCTTCTTTTTCATCTTTAAACGTTGATACCACAACGACAGGTCCGAAGATTTCTTCTTTCACTACTTTCATGTCTTCGTTTACATCCGTGATAATCGTCGGAAGATACCAATGACCGTTTTCATATCCGTCCACTTTTGCACGTCCGCCACCTAGAAGGATGGTTGCTCCTTCTTCTTCAGCAGATTTCACGTAACCGTCGATCACTTCAAGCTGACGCTCAGAGATAATTGCCCCAACATGCGTTCCTTGATCGAGCGGATTACCGAGTACAAGCTTCTTCGCTTTTTCAACGAACTTTTCCATGAACGCATCATACACACTTTCCTCGATATAAAGCCGAGAACGTGCTTCACAGGATTGCCCTGTGTTATAGAAAATACCGAATAATGAGCCGTCAACAGCTGCCTCAAGATCTGTATCTGCGAATACTAAGTTAGGTGATTTTCCACCAAGTTCAAGCGTTACACGTTTTAACGTTTGAGATGCTTTTGCCATGATGTCTTTTCCTGTTCCTGTTTCACCAGTAAACGCGACTTTATCGACACCTTCATGCTCAGCAAGATACGAACCAACCGTAGCTCCGTCACCTGTAATGATGTTTACAACACCTTCAGGAACACCCGCTTCGTGGCAGATCTCCGTCATAACGATCGCGGTTAAAGGTGTTAAGCTAGCCGGCTTTAAGATGACAGAGCAACCTGTTGCGATCGCTGGTGCGATCTTCCACGCTGCCATCATCATCGGATAGTTCCAAGGAATGATCTGTGCGCATACGCCTAGAGGCTCTTTTAGAGTGTAGTTCATAAATGGTCCTGGCATCGGGTTCACAGCACCGCGGTGGCTGACGATCGCACCTGCGTAGAACTCAAAGTCTTCGATCGCTTGCATGACTTGCCCTTGTGCAGCACTTAATGATTTTCCGCTGTTCAAAATTTCGAGCTCGACAAGTTCGTTATAACGAGAACGCATGATGCTAGCAATCTTGTTCATCGTGCGAGAACGCTTGTTTACAGGAGAGCGCTTCCATTTCCCTGTTTCAAAAGCTGTTCTTGCAGCCTTTACAGCAGAATCCACATCAGCTTTTGTTGCTTTTGCAACTTTCGCTAACGGTTCACCTGTTGCCGGGTTATATGTAACAAAGTATTCTCCCTCAGATCCACCAACACTTTGTCCGCCTATCACCATTTCATATACGTCACGTTTTACCGCTTTAACTTCTGTCTTTGTGCTCATGTTCTCCACTCCTTTTGATCTAGATGTCTATTTTCCTGTGAATGCTGGTTTTCTCTTCTCTATAAATGCATGCAGACCTTCTTGATGATCCGCTGACTCACCAGCAATTTTTTGCGCTTGTGCTTCATATTCCAGCACTTCGTTCAGATCGCTTTCCCAGCTTTTATTCATATAGCGTTTGATGAGTCCGATTGCTTTGGTTGGCATGTTTGCAAGTTTCTCTGCGAACGTTTCCACTTCAAGCATGAACTCTTCTTCACTTACCGTTTTTGTTACAAGACCAAACTCTTTTGCTTGTTGAGCTGTGATCTTCTCACCTAGTACCGCTAGCTCCATCGCTTTTGCATGACCTACTAAACGAGGCAAGAAGTACAGATTGCCAGAGTCAGGGACGAGACCCACATGAATGAACGCTTCTATGAAACTCGCTCTCTCACTTGCGATACGGAAATCACAAGCTAGAGCGAGACTCATTCCTGCACCAGCTGCAACACCGTTCACGGCTGCGATTACAGGCTTCTCCATGGCAACTAGTGCTTGCACCATCGGATTGTATCCATTTCGCAGAACATCTCCATAATCAGCGCCCTCTGGTGAACCTGTTAAGTCTTGACCTGAACAGAATGCACGCCCAGCGCCTGTTATAACAACAGCTCTTACATTGCTGTCTTTGTTTGCTTCTTTTATAGCTGAAACCATTTCCTTATGCATGAGTGATGTGAATGCATTGAGTTTATCCGGACGATTTAAAGTAATCCAAGCCGTTTTCCCTCTTGTTTCGTAGCTAATCGTTTCAAACATGTTCATACCCCCTCTACTTCCCTTTAAATTTGGCTGGACGCTTTTCAACAAAAGCCTTCATGCCTTCTTTTTGATCCTGAGACGAGAATAATAGATAAAAGTTTTTACGTTCGAACTGCATGCCTTCGTGTGTGGAATAATCAATAGACTTATAAACAGTCTCTTTTATTAAACGAGTAGATAATGGCGCTCTGGATGCTACAATCTTCGCATACTTTTTCGCCTCGTCCACGACAAGTTCAGGCGCGATGACACGGTTGATCACTCCGTATTGAAGAGCTTCATCGGCTGTCATCGGATCACCGAGCCATAGCCACTCAAGCGCTTTTTTTTGACCCATCAGCTTTGTAAGTTTCACAGTTCCACCTGCACCCGGCATCACACCAAGTTTGATTTCAGGAAATCCGAACTGTGCGTTTTCTGCTGCGAAGAGAATGTCTGCGCATAAAGCTAGTTCAAACCCTCCCCCGAAACAGTAACCGTTGACGGCACCGATGATCGGCTTTTTGATGGTTGCGAGACGATCCCATTCTTTAAACTGGTTTAATAGTTCAAGAGAGACCGCTGTATCTTCTTTCATCTCATCAATGTCGGCACCGGCTGCAAATGCACGCTCACTGCCTGTTAAAACAATTGCTTTTACCTCATCATTACGGTCGAAGCTCTCAAAAGCATCTAATAGTTCCGTAACCATCGGCCGGTTGATCGCGTTTAACACGCGCGGCCGGTTTAATTGAATAGAGGCTATCCCATCTTCAACAGAAGTTAGAATTGTTTCGTAATTACTCATTGATTTCCTCACCGATCATAAGCGTTACAAGTTCAGCCGCAAAGCTCATCAAGTCTTTTCCAGAAGCTTTACCTTCATCAGACTTCATCGCCGCTTTCAACGCATCGTGATCGTCATAGTACATTTCACAAAGAATGTGATAGTCGCTTTTCCCCATCGGCGAGCCTACGATTTTCGTTACTTCCATTTTGCGAAGTCCAGGAATCTTTTTCGTAATCTCAGTATGATGTCCAAAATAGTGGTCGTCGAACTGCTCCAAGTTTTCCGGTGTTTTGTAAAGCGCGATTAGTTTTACCATGTGTGTTTCCTCCCTATTTTTAAACTCATTTTTTGTCTTACCCCATATCAGCAACAGGTTTCATTGCTTCAAATGGGTTCTTGCACGAATTGCAATATAGGATACTTCTGCAGGCTGTAGGTCCAAAGATGTTTTCCATCGTAACGTATGCTGATCCACAATACGGACAATCGATCTCCCATGGCTCACCCATGACATGGTTTGCTGGTGGAGGCGAGATGCCGAACTCTTTTAACCTCTCTCGCCCCTCTGGTGTAATACGGTCTGTTGTCCACGATGGTGTAAATACAAATTTCACTTCTGCTGAAGTAATTCCTTCTACATTTTCAATCGCTTTTTTAATATCGCGTTCGATGATGTGAAGAGCTGGACAGCCAGAGAACGTGGGCAGAACAGAAATCCTTACCCTATCATCTGTCACGTCAACTTCGTGCACCATCCCGAGATCCAATATACTGACAGAGGCGATTTCAGGATCTTTTACATCCCCAAGCGCGTCCATCACACTATCAGTCATGCTGCTTTTTAATTCGGACACGTGGTTCATCTCCTTTCTAAATCGTCTTACCAGCCAGTTGCAGGATTTGTTGCATAAACTTCAGATAGTGTTGCAGTTGCTTGTTTCAGGTCTTCGGTGTGCACGCCGTTACGGCCGTTGCCTCTTTCCATGCGAGGTTCACCGGAATAAGAAGCACCTACTTCTTTTAAGACAGCCTCAATCTTGTTGTTCCATCTCTTCTTCATAACGTTCTCATCATCGATGAAGTTCGCCTTTACGATATCTTCATAATACGGTCCAAGCGTAAGAACTCCGCCAAAGTCTTTCCAAACCTTTTGGATGGCTGCTGTCATTCGCTCAATTGCTTCATCTGTACTCGTCATTAGCTGCTTGAACCAAATCTCCCAATGCATCAGATGGTAATACTGCTCTGTCATGATTTTACGGGCTGCTTCTGCCAAAGGTTCATAGGAAGAGTGGCGCAGTGAATCTAGACGTATATGTTTGTATACAGCGTAAAAGTAGTTGCGTACGACAGTGAATGCCCAGTCGTAATCTGGTTCTTTTAAGTATGTTCCAGGTCCGTTCACTTCTTCTAAAATGATGGCATTTCGAAACTGATCAGGTGATCGGAGGTGAGCGATTCTGTCAGCTTCGCCTTCTCCAAGGTTCTCTAGCAAGTTATAATACAAGTTTGCGTGCCCCATCATGTCTTGTGAGATGGATGAGAATGCAACATCCTCTTCAATATGAGGTGCTAGACCAAGCCACTCCGATCCGCGGAACGCAAGAAGAAAATCATCGTCTGCAAGCTGATAGAGAAGCTCGATCAATGCTTTCTTTTCTTGTGGTTTTAACGTTTCCTGTGTCATGAATTGTCCCCCCTTCCGCCAAGGATGTGCTGTTCGGTAAACTGCTCCTGATTATAGTCGCGCCACTTTTTCTTCAGATAGCCGTATCCTTTTGTTTCTCTATACTGTTTATCGAGACGTTTTAGCATCTCTCTTTCGTCTTGGTTAAGACCCCTGATGTTCTCTCTTTTCACAACCCAGATGTCAGCGACCGTTTCTCTTCTAAAAAAATTCTCTTTTGCCATGATGAGCGCCATATCCGCGTTTGGTGCTAAAAGGCTGAAGCTATGCTGAAACGGAGATTTGTCTGTTTTTTTGCTGAATACTTCATATACGTTATAAAACTCATTTGTTGATTCGTTCACCTTTGTTTCTCTCCTTTCCGCTGTTAGATCGCCTTTTTAGCGGCCAGTGCCGCGCGTACCCACTCGTTATTTTTATATGAGCGGCGTCGCAGATCTAAACGATTCTGTGACTGTGGTCCGTTACCTGAAACGATCTGTTTGAACTTGCTCCAGTCAGCGTCCTTATAGATCCACATCTGGCTGTCTTCATCAAAACGGATCGTATCATCTGGAATCGTTAGCCCAAGCGACCAAATACGCGGAATGTATTTTGTGAAGAACTCTTGTCTAAGGTCCTCGTTTGTTTTTGTACGAATCTTATACATGATGTTCTTGTCAGCATTTGAATTTCCGGTTTCTTTTGCTGACTTTGGTCCGAAGAACATGATCAGTGATTCCCACCAGCGGTGTAATGATTCTTGCAGCATTTCACGCTGTTCAGGAGTTCCTTCTGCCATCGCTAAAATGATGCTCTCACCATGCTGTGCGTGGAAAACTTCTTCCGCACAGATGCGCTTTAACGCCCTGGCGTATGGACCATAAGAAGAATCAAGCATCATGCTCTGAGAGATGATAGCCGCTCCGTCCACTAGCCAAGCGATGATTCCTGCATCACCCCATGTTGGAGCATCCATATGAAACACATTATGAAACTTTAATTTACCTGAAAAAAGATCTTCCATGATGTCGTGGCGGTTCTTGCCAAGAGGGGCCATCAAATCTTCTGCCACACGAAGCAAGAGCTGTCCATGTCCCATCTCATCCTGAACTTTAGCCATGATCGCAAGTTTGCGGTGAAGAGAAGGAGCTTTCGGTACCCACTCTTTCTCTGGAAGCGCTCCCATAATTTCCGAAATGCCATGCATAGAAATCAAACGAATCAGCTGCAGGCGATAATCTTCCGGCATCCAGTCATCCGGTTCAATCTTTTCACCGGCGTTGATCCGATCAAGAAAATGAGTCATCTTCTCTTCTTCACTAAGCTGATTAAAACTCATACCAACTGTCATGTTGTTTCCCTCCTGTTATATTACGTTTATTTACCGTAATTATAAATTAACGTCATACGATTGAAAAGTAATTATACGCCCATTTTTCTCTGTATCTGTCTTACCACACGGATCGCCTTACCTTCAGAACGTGGAATTCCTTTTGGTGGATACACTTTAATATTCATGGATACAAGGCATGTGTCTTTAATTTTTTTTGTGATCGTCTTCTTTAACAGGTGCGTCGCCTCATGATTCTCGTCACCGTTTGTTACAGCATAAAGTTGTTCTGTCATCTCTACATGAAGTTCGATATGTTCTTTTAAACCTTCTGTTAAAATGTGAACTTGATAGTGAGGAACAATATCCTCGATTGAAAGAAGACAATTCTCAATTTCAGACGGAAACACGTTAACTCCACGGACGATAATCATGTCATCGATCCTGCCTTTAACACGGCTCATTCTTATGGAAGTCCTTCCACAGCTGCAAGGTACTCGATTAATAGAAGCAATATCTCCTGTACGATATCGGATGATCGGAAAAGCTTCCTTCGTTAAACTCGTAAACACAAGCTCTCCATACTGACCATCAGGCATTGGTTCGAGGGTTTCAGGATTAATGATCTCAGTTAAAAAATGATCATCCATAATATGAAGGCCATCCTGTGCCTCGTGGCATTCCATCGCAACCCCTGGTCCCATCACTTCACTCAATCCATAGATATCCATCGCTTTGATGCCAAGCTTCTCTTCAAGCGTCGCACGCATCTCTTCAGACCACGGCTCTGCTCCAAAGATTCCGTATTCTATTGAAGTCGCTTTCGGATCTTTTCCTAGCTCCTCCATCTTTTCAGCAATCGTTAAGATATAAGAAGGTGTTCCGCATATCACCTGAGGTTTAAAGTCTTCTATTAATAAAATCTGACGTTCTGTATTACCACCAGACACAGGAACCGTAATCATCCCCAGCCGCTCAGAGCCGTTATGAAGTCCGAGTCCGCCTGTAAAAAGGCCATAGCCATATGCATTATGAAGGACATGACCGGGTTCTCCACCTGCAATGGCGATAGAACGCGCTACCATGTTGCTCCACCTGTCAATGTCACCTTCTGTATAGCCAACCACTGTCGGTTTACCACTCGTTCCAGAAGAGGCATGCAGTCGGACAAGGTGATCGTTCGGAACTGCGAAAAGTCCAAAAGGATAATGATCGCGAAGATCTTTTTTTACGGTAAAAGGAAGTTTTTGAAGATCTTCTAATGTATCAATTGAAGAGGGATGAATTCCTTTTTCGTCAAATGCATTTTTGTAAAAAGAGACATTCTCATATACGTTGTGTACCGTCTGCTTTAACCGATGAAGCTGAAGCTCTTCTTTTTCATCACGACTCATACATTCCACTTGTGGATGGAGGATCATTCTTTCATCTCCCTTTATAATATGTAAGCGATTACAATTGAGATTAAAAAAATATGACGTTTTTGTACCGTTATCTAATTATTGTGTGATGTATTTAGTTTCAGCTTATCATTTATAATAATTTTCTGTCAAATGGTTTTGAGTGCTGAAACAGCCGTTTAGACACGCATAGCACTTTACACTTTTCTGAAGACACGCACTTTGTGTCACAAGGAAAGAGGAAAGTGACCTCGAGTGGCTGGCTGTTGAAGCCGGATAAAATACAAGGCTGAAATGACCGTTAAGCCCCGACATAGAAAACACCGTTTGTGTAGTTTACAAACGAATGTTGCACTTGTGCCTGTGGTAACAACACATCATTTCCTGAATAGGATACGTTTTTTGTATCCTATTCAGGAAAGAATGTGACCTCGAGGGGCTGGTCTTTGAAGCTGGACTGATTTTGAGTGCTGAAACAGCCGTTTAGACACGCATCTGCGGATAAAATGATGAAGACGTATAAATTGTCTTTGAGGACTTATAAAAAAATTTGAAGACTTATAAATTTTTTTGAAGACTTATAAATGAAAATGAAGACTTATAAACGATATAAACAACAAAAAACCGCCCATGAAAAGGCGGTTTTCTTCCTAATATAATAGATCAAGGAACTCCTGACGTGTTACATTTCCGAAATAATGGCTCAGATCAAGGTCTTTTAGCACTTCCTCGATCGCCTCGCGGTCATAACGTACTCCGTTCAGCTTGTTTTCGATATCTGATACGTCACCTACACCGAAGAAATCTCCAAAGATCTTACTTTCTTGAATGATTCCTTTAACGATGTGCAGACGGATATCAACAGAACCTGCTGCAAATCGGTTCGAAAGTTCCACATTGAACTTCGGTGATTTTCCGTAGTTCCAATCCCAGTTGGCATAACGCTCTCTTGAGATTTTGCGGATTTCTTCCCAGTCCTTTTCCGTCAATTCGTATTTTGGCACAGAATCCAACTCTTCGAATAAATACGCAAGAAGGGTCTGTTTAAACTCTTCCATCGTCATATCTTCATCCAAGTGCTCACGGATATTGGTTACTCGGCTGCGAATGGATTTGATTCCTTTTGACTCGATCTTGTCCATACGTACATTTAGAGCAGAGACTACATTCTCGATCTCAGAATCAAAAAGCAAAGTTCCGTGGCTAAACATACGGCCTTTCGTAGAAAACTGAGCGTTGCCGGAAATCTTCTTTCCGTCTGCCAAAATGTCGTTTCGTCCGCTTAATTCAGCGTTCACACCAAGTTTTTTCAGTGCTTTTACAACAGGATCGGTAAACTTTTTGAAATCATGAAACGAATTCCCGTCATCTTTTGTAATAAAGCTGAAGTTTAAGTTTCCGAGGTCATGATATACGGCACCGCCACCTGATAAACGACGAACCACATGAATGCCTTCATCACGAACATAGTCGGCGTTGATCTCTTCAACGGTATTCTGGTTCTTACCGATGATGATCGATGGTTCATTTATATAAAAAAGCAAATACGTTTCATTGATGTCTAAATGTTTTAAAGCGAACTCTTCTATAGCTAGATTCACTCTTGGGTCTGTAATATTTTCATTATCAATAAAAAGCATATTTCTCTCCTCTTTCAGTCCCTATCTTTAAGCTCCCCACGTCCAGCCGGAAGAGGCAAGCTCCACTTTATTGTTATACACCTCTTTTGCCTCTGTGACAAGCTGTGATAACTGACCAAAATGAGGAAGGTGAGAAAGAAGCAGTTCACGAGCTTCAGACTCATGTGCTAGCTTGCCGCAATCCTCTGATGTCATGTGGCCTGGGCCGCTTCCATCCATACCTTTGTAAAAGTTGCATTCAGCAATTAATAAGTCCGCATATCTGCTGAACGGAACGAGTTCAGGAATGAGCGCCGTATCTGCCGTATATACGATCGTATGCTTTCCGTCTGTAATGCGCATCGCATAGCAAACCGCAGCATGCTTAGTTAGCTGAAACGTAATCGTAAAAGGGCCGACCTTCAACACTTCATCTGGATGATAGGGAATTCCTTTTGTGGTAGTTCCGTGCGTGAGCGTACGAAAACCACCTTGGTCCTTATCATGGCCATAGATAGGAAGTGGCTGTATTCCTTTTTGTAAAAACGACTGAATGAGACGACTGTATTGAAGAACACCTACATCAGCCACATGATCTGCGTGATAATGCGATAATACGACCGCATCTAATTTTTCTGGCTTTATAAACTTTTGCAGTTGTGAGAGCACGCCGCTTCCACAATCAATGAGCAGATTGAATCCCCCACTCTGAAGAAGATATCCAGATGTTGCTTCTCCCGCTCCTGGATAGCCACCCCAATATCCGATGACCGTTAGTTTCATAACCTTAGCCCTCCGCCTTTTTATTTACTAGTTTACACAACGCCTCACTCTTTACACTAGTTTTTTCGTTTAAGAGCCTCTAGTACTTTTACTAAAACGGGGTTGTTTTTATGTTCTACTTTATATGCGGCATAGATTGTGTTTTCTGTGGTTAGTTCAGGAAACAATACCTTCACACGTTTTTCTTGAAGTGATTTTTCAAAAAGATAAGTGGGAAGTATGCTCATTCCCAACCCATTTTCGATGCCCTCTAGAATAGATCTTAAATCAGGTATCGCGTGGCAAGGTTGAAAGTCTGGGCGCTTTTTAAAATGATCACGCCAATATCGTCTTATGATTGGAAGTTCTAATCCATAGCTCAGCCATTTCTGGTTGTTAAGCCATCGTTCAATTTCAACAGCATCATTCCCTGCACCCGTTTCATAGGTTGGTGGTACCACAGCAACAAACACTTCATCTTCAAGTTTTTGATATTCAATTCCTTGCTGCTGCGTTTTTTGAGTCGTCAGAATGAGATCCACTTCATCCCTCTCTAACTTATCTAATAAAGTACCTGCCACTCCAAACTGAGATAAAAAACGAATATCTAAATCTCGGATTTTAGGAAGAGTTCGTATCGTAAAATATTCTGCAGGCGAACCGATTCGGATTACGGGTGCACGCCCATTGCCAGAAGAACTATGAAGCATTTGAAGTGTCGTATTTTCCAAGTTCTCAATCAGTGGAACGATTTTTGTATACAGCTCTTTTCCTTTGTCAGTAGGTACCATCTTACGGGGAGCGCGAATAAATAGAGGCTCTCCTATTTCTGCTTCTAATGCTGCTAAATGCTGGCTCATAGCAGGCTGTGTGAGGATTCTAGCTTTTGCAGCCGCAGAAACCGAACGATGTTTGTAAATGCTGATAAAACTTCTATACCATTCAAAATCAATCATAAAAATTACCTCCCTTCTCATAAAAAACTGCACCGATCTGGATGAGACACGATGCAGAATTTTGTTCTATAGATCAATGATGTTCAAGCGGTATACTTCTCTTTTATGAACAAGCGTTTCTATATTGGTTCGATAATCCTTATAATGATCGGATTCAATATGCCTGCTGAGCGCATCTTCATCACGCCAGTTTTCATAAAATACAAAAGTCTCAGGATTCTCAGTAGATTCGTGCAGTGTATAGCTGATACAACCTTCTTCTTGCCTTGATGCTTGTACAACCTTAATCAATTCTTCGCGCAAACTTTCCTCTTTACCTGGTTTTGCTTTGAGTATTGCGTTAATGGTAATTGTCAAAAAATCATCTCCTTAAACAATCTTACAAACAATCTTGCCTTTAACATGTCTCTCTGAAAGCTTTTCAAGAGTTTCAGGTACTTCTTCTAGTATGATCACTTGTTCTAATAAAGAAGAAACTTTCTTATCTGCTACAAGCGCCAGCAACTCGTCTCCCATTTTTGCTAAATCACGTTCTGCCACTTCGTCCTGATTATGATGAATAGCGTTTAATGCTATTTCATGAAAAGAGATTACACGTGTAAATGGTTTCACCTTTGTATAATCCGGAGCGCCAGCAATATGTGCGATGTGCCCGTTGTATGCGATCAAGTCGAGTGATTCAGTTGCATTGTCTCTGGAGACTGTATCTAGAACTGCATCAACACCTCTACCGTTTGTAAAAGTCATCACTTTTTCTTTAACGTCGTCTTCCTTATAGTCGATCACAAAATCTGCTCCTAAAGAACGAACGTACTCATGGTTGTGTTTGGATGCTGTGGAGATCACCGTTTTTCCTGCATGTTTTGCAAGCTGAACCGCAAATCCACCCACACCACCTGCACCTGCATGGATTAAGATCGTATCAATTGAGGACATAGGTAACTTTCTAAACAGAGCCTGATAAGCCGTATAGCCTGCTGTTGGGAGAGCCGCTGCTTCTTCGAAAGAAAGAGAATCTGGAATACGTGAGATTGTATGTGCGGTTGTTACGCCAAATTCAGCATATGCCCCTTTTTTGTTAAAATCTCCATGATATACAACACGATCACCTACGTTCCAGTCCGCTACACCTTCTCCAACTTCATGAATGGTACCTGCCGCATCAAGTCCTAAAATGTGAGGATACGTCCAGTTCGTGTTGCCGCCAGTCGCTGTTTTATAATCTACAGGATTTAGTCCAGCAGCATGAATTTTCACTACAACTTCTCCAATTCCTGCAGTTGGTGTTTCTATTTCATCTACCTTCATTTCTTTCCATTGATTACGATCTCTTAAAAGTAATGCTTTCATCTTATTTTCTCCTCTCCCATATTCCTTCTCAATGTTCACAAAAAATAAAGCCTGCAAACCTTTTATTATAAAGGTCTGCAGGTTTATCAATTATTATGCTAACTGCTTCAAAACTTCTTTAGCCACTGAAACAGTAGATTGTGGATTTTGACCGGTAATGAGTTGTCCATCTCTTTGTACATGATCTGACCAATTTTCAGCAGCAACAAAATGTGCGCCTAGTTCACGCATGCGTGTTTCTAACAAGAACGGCATATATTGATCAAGAGTAGTCGCCACTTCTTCCGCATCTGTGAAAGCAGTCACTTTTTTCCCGGCTACTAACGGTGTACCGTCAGAAAGTTTCACACCTACTAACCCTGCAGGACCATGACATACCGCTGCTACTACTTTATTTTGCTCATATAGGTCGCGAATGATCTCTTGCAGTTTTGTGTTTTCTGGAAGGTCAAACATAGTTCCATGACCTCCTGGCAAGAAGATCGCATCAAAACCATCAAGATCATTAATATCTTCTAGTTTTAATGTGTTCTCAAGATATTTAGCTGTGTCTAGAATCTCTTGAGGCACTTCACCTTCTAAGCTGCGGTCATCTACAGGTGCTTTTCCACCCTTAGGACTTGCAACAGTAATCTTATGTCCCGCATTCGCGAATTCCACATAAGCTTCACCAAATTCAGAAAGCCATAATCCTGTTGAGTGTTCGTTGTTCATGTTATCAGCCGTAGTTACGACCATTAATATATGTTTAGACATCGTCTAATTCCTCCTAACAAAAAGTAAGTTGTTTCTCTAACAATACCTATTGTAGACTTCCATAAACCATAATACAAATTAGAAAATATAACCCTATCTATAAATATATTTATTAAAAAAATGAACGTCTTGAAAAGATGACATGAGAAAAACCCCCGCTTTTTAGCGAGGGTTTACATACCAAACTACTCTTTTACCGCACCTGAAGTTAGTCCTGATACGATTCGGCGTTGGAAAAGAAGAACCATGATTACAAGCGGCACCGTTACGATAACAGTCGCGGCTGTAACCTCTCCCCAAGGAATCGTGAACTGTCCTTCAAACATTGCAATCCCGACCGGAACGGTTTTGAACTCATCATCTGTATTGATCGTTAACGCGAACAGAAACTCGTTCCACGCCGATATGAATACAAGAATCGCTGTTGTGAAGATTCCTGGTATCGCAAGCGGCAAGATTACACGCCAATACGTCTGCATCGGTGATGCCCCGTCCATTTTTGCTGCTTCTTCAAGATCAAACGGGATCTTTCGGAAGAACGTGACAAGCAGCCAGATGGATAATGGCAACGTAAAGGTTGTATATGGAATGATCAATCCTAGATAGCTGTTCGTTAAACCAAGGTTTTTCAATACGATATAAATTGGTGAGATCGTTGCGATCTGTGGAAACATGGATACCGATAACACTAATCCAAGGATGACAGTTTTTCCTTTAAAGTTTAATCGTGCGATCGCATATGCCGCAAAACTCGCTACTAGAACTGCGTAGACTGTAGTTATCGTCGACACAACTAAGCTGTTCCATAAATATTTTAAAAATGGATAGTTAACAAATACAGATTCATAGTTCTCACCTGTCATGTTGTTTGTAAACGGTATGAAAGCACGGTCGCCAAACAGTTCCGCAACCGGTTTGATTGAACTTGCCAGTACCCATAAAAACGGAAACATGACAAGGAAGACAAACAATGTTAAGAATACGTAAAACATTGGGCCAGCTTTTTTGTTCATTTCCTATTCACTCCTTTATCTGTTCCGTTTTTATCTATCATTTAAAAGATCTCGTCCAAGGAACTTGATATAAATCATTGAGATGATCGCTACACAGACAAAGACGATAACCGACAGCGCCGAACCTTCACCGAAATTAGTCTGTGCAAACATGACTTTGTAAGCGAGGATCGATATCGTTTCCGTTGAGTTTGCTGGACCTCCACCTGTGAGTACATAGATTAAGTCGAAAACACGGAACGCATCTAGTGTACGGAACAACAAGGCAACGAGGATGCTAGACTTTAATAAAGGCAGTGTGATCTTTAAGAACTGCTTCCACTTGCTTGCTCCGTCAATCGCTGCTGCTTCATACAATGAACTCGGAATCGTTTGAAGCCCCGCTAATAACAAGAGTGCCATATAAGGCGTTGTTTTCCATACATCTGCGAAAATGACCGCAAACATAGCGCCAGTGCTCGTTGTCAGCATATCCGTCATCTGGTCAAACAATCCGATCTCAGCAAAGGCTTTGGCTACGATTCCATTTTGGCCATCATATAGATACTTCCACATGAATGCTGAAACAGCGGTTGGAATCGCCCATGGAATGAGGATGGTTGCTCTAACGAGTCCTCTACCAAAGAAAGCTTTATTAATAAGCAGTGCGATCGCGAGTCCGATAACGAGCTCTGCAAAAACAGAAATTACCGTAAAGACAGTTGTATTCTGAATCGCTTTCCACATACGGCTATCTGTTAGATTTTCTTTATAATGCTTCAATCCAATAAAATTAGGTGTAATGACTGAATCCTTTAATGATGCTGAAAGTCCGATCACGTCTTCCGGGTTTTTCAGTTCACTCTTTAACTCTCTAAGTTGTTCCGAAGAATCTGTTACAGCTTTCTCCAGGTCAAGCGCTACCTCTTTGTCCAAATCAGAAACAGCGAGCTCTTCACTGATTGGCTCCATCACGGTTAGCTTCTCATCTATTTCGTCATACTTGCTACTCAATTCTCCATCAGCTTTTAATTCTGAATCCACTTTTTCAAGATTTGCTTTGATCGCTTCAAGCTCTGATTTTGTTTTTCCTGTTGCTTCATCTAATTCATCTTCTAGTGAACTGATTAAGAATGGATAGTTATCTAGATAGGTTTGCAGATTCACTTTATACGACACATACGCTTCCGATTTTGCTGGATTGTTCAGTCTTAGATCAAACATGCTGTAATAGAAAGATTGAAATACGGGCCAAATGGCAATGATTAAGATCAAGATCATCGACGGGGCGATCAGCATGTAACCTAAAGAACGGTCAGAACGCTTTTTCTTCGCCTTTTGTTTCGTTTTTGCTGCTATCGGCTTTTGGTTGTTAGGCATTAGATCAGGTTTCAAACATGTCAGCTCCTTACTATTCGAATGCAATCGACGGACGGGCGCTGTTACGTCCATCCATTTCACTCTTTGTGTGTGGAATCGATACCAATTATAAAAGTAAGGGGAGCCTCTCTAAGAGAAAGGCATACCCCTTATCCATTTACGTTTCTTACTTTACTAGTTTTGCAGAGATTTCTTTTTGCATGTTTTTAGCTGCTTGTTCTGGTGTGATCTTTTTCCCTACAGCTTGAGAAACTTGTACTTGAATGATGTCAGAGATCTCAGGGTAGTTCGGTGCTACTGGACGAGATACTGCTGCTTCAAGTGCGTTTACAAAGCCTTCTTCTTTAAAGTATGGGTTTGCATCTAAAATTTCTTGGTCTTCATAAAGAGAAAGAATTGTTGGCGCGTGTCCACCTTTGATCGCATCGATCTTTTGTCCTTCTTTACCAGCCATAAAGCTTAAGAATTTCCATGCTTCTTCAGGATGCTTCGTGTTTTTGTTGATACCAGCCATCCAGCCGCCAAGTGCTGCTGCAGAACCTGCATCACCTGCTGGAAGTGGAGCTACTCCAACTTTACCTGCGATCTTAGATTGCTTCTCGTCATTTGCTAATGCGAATTGATATGGCCAGTTACGGATCAGACCTGCTTGTCCATTGATGAATGCTGTATGTGACTCTGGCTCAGCAAACGTTGTTACGTTTTGCGGAACAACATCAGAGTTTGCAACTTCTACAAGTTTAGCGATTCCTTTGATCGCTTCTGGAGAGTCAACTTTCACATCACCATTTTCGTCGATGATCTGACCACCGTATGATGCGATAAATTCAACCGCGTTACATACAAGACCTTCGTATTGCTTCGCTTGCATCAAGTAACCAAACTGTGTTCCACCTTGGCCTTTCGTTTCCTTTGCCTTAGCTAAAAGCTCGTCCCACGTCTTAGGGACAGAACCCTCGTCAACTAGGTCCGTACGGTAGAAAAGCATTCCCGCATCGATAAACTTAGGAAGAGCCCACTGCTTTCCTTTAAATTTAGATGCTGTGATCGCACCTTGGTTATAATCATCTGGGTTGATCCCGTCTTTTTCCATAAAGCGGTCTAGAGGCATCAAGAATCCTGCTTGTGCAAATTCTGCCGGCCAGATTACGTCAAGATCAATAACGTCGATCTCATCTGAGTTAGCGTTGAACGCTGTTACATATGCGTCATGCTGCTTGCCCGTATCAGCAGGCATCTCTTTAAATTCCACATCAATGTTAGGGTATTTCTTTTCAAAAGCTTCCACCATTGCTGTTGTTCCTTGTGTATCATCCTTCCCACGTGCATAGACGATCGTTACTTTTTCGTCTTTATCACCGCCGGATTTGTTACTGTTGCTGCTTCCTTCCTCTTTGTCCGAACAAGCTGCAAGTACAAGTGACAACGCTAGTGAAGTAGAAATCACTTTTGAGATTTTCTTAAGCTTCTTCATTGTATTTCCCCCTAATCTCCTGTTTTGTAAACGATTACATTTCACCACAAAAAGTTACGTTGAGGATCGTTTGATCAACTGAAATGGCAGGATTACTTCTTTTCGACTTAAAGGTTTCTTTGCCTGAATCGCTTCTACCATCAAATTCATGGCCTGCTTAGCAATAGTGTCGATCGGCTGTTCGACCGTCGTCAGATCCATTAATGCTGCCAGAGGCTGATTGTCAAAGCCGATGATAGCAAGATCCTCTGGTACTTTCCAGCCAGCATCAAACGCCGCTTTTGCAATACCTGCTGCCACTTCATCACTGCCGGTAAAAACCGCTTGCGGCTTATCACCCAGCTCACTCAATTTTTTAAATGCAGCAAAGCCGTCTTGCACACTATAAGCGTTGTAAAAGAACCATTCTTCCTTCATCATGATTCCCGCTTCATCCAGCGCTTGTAAGAATCCGATCTTTCTGTCTTTAGAAACTCTGGAGCTTTTGTGGTTGCCAGTGCAATACCCGATCTTTGTATAGCCTTGGTCGATCAAGTGCTTCGTTCCTAGATAGCTTCCTTCTATCTGGTTTAAGTAGACAGAAGGTACTTGAGCAGAGTCTGAGTATTCGTTGCAAACAACGATCGGGCCGAACGATAAGTATGGTTCAAACTCACTCCAATCGTTTTCTATGGATGTTAAGATCAGGCCATCTACTTGCTTTGTTTTTAAAAGCTCTAAAAAATTCCGCTCTTGTTCTTTCTTATAACGGGTCTGGCACAAAATCAGCTGATAGCCTTTTTTCGCGGCTTCCTTCTCCATCACTTCAACTAGATGACTGAAAAATGGATTCGTAATCCGAGGCACATAGACAGCGATCGTTTCTGTCTGCTGCCGCCTCAATCGTCTTGCTGATGAATTGGGCACATAATTCAGTTCTTGCATCGCCTGTGTTACGAGACGTTTTTTCTCTTCTGTCACATATGGATGTTCATTGATCACCCTAGAGACAGTAGTGCGGGATAATCCTGCTTTCTTCGCCACATCTTGAATGGTTGCCATCAGATTCTCCTCTTAAAACAATTGTGGAATCGAATTCATGAAATCGTTTTCATAATCAGAGTATAGTTCACGAAATATTCACAGGTCAATCCTTTTTTTCAGAAAGTTTTGCAATTAAAGATTTCATCGGAAGCAGGAAATACAACGATTCAAACGAACTTATGATAAAATACATACACGATTCTGTTTTTTACGTGAAAGGAGCCGGACCATGATTAAAGTAAAAAATCTAAAAAAGTCCTTTGGTGATCTTGAGGTATTGAAGGATATTAATGCAGAAATAAAAGCACAAGAAGTAGTTTGTGTGATCGGCCCTTCTGGCTCAGGAAAAAGTACATTTCTTCGCTGCATCAATAAACTTGAAGATATAACTGGTGGCCAAGTCATCGTGAACGGGACGGATATTACAGATCCGAAAACGAATATCAATAAAATCCGGGAAGATGTAGGAATGGTTTTTCAGCAGTTTAACCTTTTCCCACATAAAACCGTCTTAGAAAACGTAACACTTGCTCCTCTTAAAGTGAAAAGCACCAATAAAGAGGAAGCTCGTGACAAAGCATTAAAATTACTCGCAAAAGTAGGACTGCAAGATAAATCAAATGCCTATCCTTCTCAGCTTAGCGGTGGTCAGAAGCAGCGTGTAGCGATCGCACGTGCACTCGCGATGGACCCTAAGATCATGCTCTTTGACGAACCTACCTCAGCACTCGATCCAGAGATGGTCGGGGAGGTTTTAGAAGTTATGAAAGATCTTGCGCGTGAAGGGATGACAATGATCGTCGTAACGCACGAGATGGGGTTTGCGCGAGAAGTTGGTGACCGCGTGATCTTCATGGATGGCGGCTACATCGTTGAAGAGAATGTTCCATCTGAGTTGTTCGGAAATACACAGCACGAGCGTACGAAGTCATTTTTGAGTAAAGTTTTATAGTGATGGTAGTCGGTTCCTGATTTTTGGGGACCGGCTTTTTTATTTTGCTCTTGAAGTGGTGCGTAAATGTCGAATGGCCTTTATTTTTGATTTAAGACTTAATTGTTCTGGCTTTTGACTTAATTCACCTCTGTTTCAACTTAATGTGATCCACTTTCGACTTAATTCATTAGCTTTACGACTTAATTGACCCTGCTGCCCCCCTCTCAAATCACCCACAAACAAAAAAACTGGACCCTATAAAGAGTCCAGTTTCTTACTTTATTTAATCAGTCCTTTGTTTTTCAGAAATTCTTGCGCTACTTCACGCGGATCTTCTTTATCTAGGTCCACTTTCGCGTTCATTTCTGACATATCTTCTTCAGAGATCTTCCCTTCAAGCTCATTGAGAACACCTTCAAGCTTCGGATACTTCTTCAACGTATCTTCTCTAACAACTGGTACTGCATAATAAGGTGGGAAGAATTTCTTATCATCTTCCAGCGTCTTTAAATTAAAACGAACGATTCTTCCATCTGTTGTAAAAGCTGAAATCGCGTCCACCTTACCTTCTTTTACAGCAGAGTACATCAAGTTCGAATCTAGACTCTTTTTATCCTTAAAGTTAAGTTTGTACGTATCTACAAATGGCGTATAGCCGTCCTCACGTTCAAAGAACTCTGTCGGACCACCGAAAGTAAGCTGGTTCGACTTTGGTGCTAGTTCTGAAATCGACTTCGCATTAACTTGTTTCGCCGTATCAGGATTTAACGCTAGCGCAAATGTATTTTCAAAACCGAGTGGCTTTGTCCACTTCAGATTATAGTCTTTTGCATAGCCTTCTTTTACTGCATCATAAATTTCTTCAGGCTTCATACTCGGATCATATTTTTCTTTTAAAATGGTTAGATAGCCTGTTCCTGTGTATTCAACATAAAGATCGATATCGCCTTTCTTGATCGCTTCCGTAAGAATAGGCGTCTCGCCAATCGCTTCTTTAACAATTACAGGATAATCTGTTTTGTCTTTCACATATTCAGAAATTACATAAGGAAGAATGTATTGTTCAGTCCACTTCTTACCTGTGATTACGATCGCATCCTCTTCACCGCCACCGCGCAGTGCAAAGAAAAGAACAAGCGCAGCGATCGGTACCCCAATAAGGACTGGCAGTTTCCACGAAGCATGTTTCTTCGATGCTTTAGGTTCAGTAGCTAACTCAATTCGTCTCAGAATAAAGTCAAATACGATGGCAAGCAATGCAGCGGGAATCGCACCTGCTAAGACGAGTTCATTACGAGTAGTCGATAATCCACGATAGATAAGATCACCTAATCCACCTGCTCCAATAAACGCCGCAAGTGTTGCCACCCCAATGGTTAATACGGTTGCTGTACGCAGACCAGCCATGATGATCGGCAGAGCTAACGGCAGTTCGATCATTCGTAAGATTTGCGTATTCGTCATACCCATTCCTTTACCTGCTTCAACAGCCGATTTATCTACACCTGTAATTCCTGTGTATGTGTTGCGGAGGATAGGTAAGAGTGCATAAACAGTAAGTGCGATGATCGCTGTTGTACTTCCGATTCCGAATACAGGCAGTAAGAATCCGAATAAGGCCAAACTCGGTATCGTTTGAAAAATGGCTGTAACCCCAATCACAGGTTCAGCTACCGTTTTTCTTCTTGAGATAAAGATTCCTAGAGGAACCGCAATCACTGCAGCGATCAAGATCGATACAAGAGATAAAAATAAGTGCTGCTGAAGGCCTGTGAGAATCTCAGGCCATCTGTTAACAAACGTATCTTTAATCGTGATCAAAAAGTTATTCAATGCCCGCACCTCCTTCAACAGGCTTTTGTGCGGAAATATTTAACCCAGCTAAACCGCGCATCATGGATGCACGTGTGATTAATCCAACTAATTTTCCGTTATCGAGTACAGGAATCATATGAACACCATGGGTTGCGAAGATTTCTGCAACCTCCGTGTACGTTGATGACACATCGACCGTAATGATCTCTTTTTCCATCAGATCACCGATGGTCTTATCTTCTTCAGGATAATGCTGTTCGATTTTATCAAGTGTAGTGATTCCAAGAAGCTTGTTTTGCTGATCTGTTATCAAGAGACTGTCTACTCCATATCTCTTCATCATTTTTAATGATTCCGCAAGTCCTCTCGTTACTTTTGCCGTAACTGGATTCGGTCTCATAAGATCTACTGCTTCTGGCATGGACGATTCATCAGCAGACAAACGGTTCTCACCAATAAACCCTTTAACAAAGTCATTCGCTGGATGACGCAGAATTCGTTCTGGTGTATCGAACTGAACGATTTCTCCCTTATTTAAGATCGCGATCTTATCAGCAATCTTAATGGCTTCATCCATATCATGTGTAACGAATACAATTGTTTTCTTAATGGTATCCTGCAATTTAACGAGTTCATCTTGCAGCTGTTCACGGCTGATCGGATCAAGTGCAGAGAATGGTTCGTCCATTAAGATGATAGGAGGTTCTGCAGCAAGGGCTCGAATTACACCAATACGCTGCTGTTGACCACCGCTTAGCTCAGAAGGATATCGCGTTCTGAATGTTTTAGGATCTAATCCAACTAAATCTAGTAATTCATCTACTTTGCCATCATACTTTTCTTTTTCCCACCCTTTTAAACGTGGTACGAGTGAAATGTTGTCTTCTATCGTCATATGAGGCAATAGACCGATTTGTTGAATAACATATCCAATATTCCTTCTCAGCTCAACGGGGTTTCGGTTTGCAATATCTTCTCCATCAATGAGGATCGTTCCTTTTGATGGCTCGATCAAACGGTTTATCATTCTCATGGTCGTTGTTTTACCACAACCACTAGGCCCGATTAATGCTACTAACTCCCCTTCTTTAATTTGAAAGTCAATATTTTTCAGGGCCTCAAAACCGTCAGGGTATGTTTTCCCTACGTTCTTGAAAGTTATCAAGTTCGGTTCTCTCCTTTTTTTTACATAAAATAAGCTGCATCCATTAGAATGTCCATAAATTATGTTTCCCTTGCTTGCTTGCTTGAAAACTTCTTTTCTAAAAGTTTTTTGTTAACATTGTTGCTATTGCTGCAAACAAACCGGATTTCCTCTTTACAAAACGATAAAAAACACCTGAAAGGATGTTGTCCCCTCAGGTGCTTTCTAGTTATGCTATTGAACCTTCATCTTGACTATTCTTTTTCCTAAACTGACTTGCAAAGTATGCCCATGTACCAATCATACAGATCGCCATGAAACCTACTAGAATCCATAGATTAAAGCTGAAGCTTTCCATGTCTCCGCTTGAGATTACCGCTTTAAAGCCTGAAACGGAATATGTCATAGGAAGCCAAGCATTGAATCCTTGCAGTCCGTTCGGAATAAGCTCTAATGGGAATGTTCCTGCACTCGTTGTAAGCTGTAAGATTAAGATAATAATCGCTACAAATCGTCCTGGATCTCCAAGCACTGTAACAAGTAATTGTACAAGAGCTAAGAATGTGAGACTCGTGATGATACTAAGTCCGAGGAACGCTCCTAAGTTACTCACTTCGATGCCTAAACCATAAATCAATACCGCATCCGCAATAAGTGCTTGAATTACACCAACCACCGCTAAGAACGTGAACTTCCCAGCAAACCAGCTGAATCCTGAACGCGGGTGTCCAGCTTTATCACGTAATGGGAATACGATCGACATCAATAATGCTCCTACGAAAAGACCTAATGATAAGAAGTAAGGAGCAAAACCTGTTCCGTAGTTCGGAACATCAGAAAAGCTTTTTGTTTTAACAGAAACAGGGTTTGCAATGCGTTCAAACATGTCACTGTCTGGATCAAGTTCACCTGTTTTGTCAGCTGCATCACTTAATGAAGAAGAAAGTTTTCCGCTACCATCAAGCAGCTTTTGTTCTCCATTATGAATTTCCTTTACATGGCCCGTAACTTCTTGCCAGCCTGTTGCAACAGTGGAAGTTCCATCTGCTAACTTGTTACTCGCACCTAACAGTTGCTGACTGCCGTTAGCCGCTTCGCCTAATTTAGATTGGAACGTTTGCGTACCTTCGTTTACTTTTGTCTGACCACTCGCGAGCTGATCGACGCCGCCAACTAGTTTAAGCTGACCGTTATGAAGCTCCTCTGCTCCATTTGCTAAAGCTGTTTGTGAATCACTAAGCTTTTTAGCTCCGGCAGAAAGTTCGTTCGCTCCGCCAGCGATCTTACCTGTTGCTGCAGTTAAACTATCCAATCCGTTATTGATGCCATTACTAGCTGCTGCAAGCTGTTTTAAAGATGCTGCCATCTGCTCATCTGACATGCTGCCTTGGTTTTGAATCAATGCATTGATTTGTTGTTCTAGTTGTTTTGAACCTGCTGTTGCCTTTTGTGCGCCAGCGTTCCATACATTTACAGACCCTGCAAGCGTACTTGCACTTGTCGATAATTTAGATGCCCCGCCTTGAAGAGCTAAGCTGCCGTTCTTAATTTTTTCAGAACCAGCTGTCGCTTGGCTAAGTCCACCTTTTAGAGCTTGTGCCCCGTTACTTAATTGACCTTGTCCGTCTGCTAGTTGTTTATGAGCAGCAAGCAACTTATCGATTCCATTATCGAACTCGGTCATTTTTGAATTAAAAAGGACTGCACCATCTTTTAGTTCGTTGATCTGTGGTGTTTTTTCTTCCATTCCGGAAGCTAGCTCACCACTGCCAGAAGCTGCTTTTTTTAATCCATCTGTAACTTGATTAGACCCATCTGCTGCTTTCTCCAACCCGCCAGCCAATTGTTCGACTTGATCGAACATCACTTCAGCGTATGTTTTTGTTAATTCATTAGACAAACTTTCTTTCATTTTATCGACGGCTGTTCCGCCAATTTGTGCTGCTAGAAAGTTGAAGCCGGCGTTCGGAGTATAAATGATCTCAGGCTTTTTGTTCGAGTTTCCTGATAGAGCAGTTGCCTCTTCAGAAAAGTTCTCAGGAATCTCGATCATCATATAATAATCGTTATGTTCCAGACCTTGCTTTGCTTTTTCTTCACTAACAAACTTCCACTCAAACTGTGGATTTTCTTTGAGTTTTTTTACAAACTCATCTCCAACGGTTAAGTTCTCACCGTTATATTCATAACCTTCATCTTGATTGACTACGGCCACTGGCAGATCTTCCATCTTGTCATACGGATCCCAGAACGCCCATAGAAACATTCCGCTGTATAACACAGGTATAAATAGAACTGCTAAGACCGGTACTGCAATTTTTCTGTTAGAAAAAACTGCTTTAAATTGAGCTCCGATACTTTTTAGCACAGTTGTTCACTCCTCCTAATACTGAATGACTGTTTTAGTCATTTGGTCATTTTACGGTAAAAAAAGAGACTCTTACAGTCCGCTTTTTTGAAAATGACCGAAATAGAAATTTGGTCACAACTTAATGTAACACGTTTTTCTTGCTTCTGCAATACTACGGTTTTCTTAAACCATCCATTACAAACATCTCCAAAACTTCAAGCATCTTTTCTTTCTGAAGAGCTTCGTGATCACGTTCCCAATCAAAAATAAGAGCGATATATACCTTTACCATCATAAATGCCACAATATCTGTATGACATTCTTTAATCTCGCCTTTTTCTACCGCTTTATCCAGCTCTTTTTGCACAAAACTTAATACCGCTTTTTCGATTCTCTGCAAAGCCTCAGTTACAGGCGAAGTGTTTAGTTCTTTCACTTCTTGAGAAAGTTTAACGGCTAACTTATGCGTTTTACGAAGTTCTACAACTTCATACAGTGCATTATGCAAGTTCTCGTAAAAAGGCCGATCTTCTCTTATTGCAGAAGATGCCGCAAATTTTGTCTCTGTTACTAAGTTAGTGATAATTTCCGAAAATAATTCTTCTTTGTTTGCGAAAAAAGTATAGATCGTTCCTTTTCCAACGTTCGCGATCTTAGCGATTTGATCCACTGTACTCGCCTTATAACCAAACATAGAAAAAGAGCGCTCTGCTGCGTCTAGAATACTTTT
This sequence comes from Fictibacillus tiangongensis, assembly GCF_048083785.1. Classification (GTDB taxonomy): domain Bacteria; phylum Bacillota; class Bacilli; order Bacillales; family Fictibacillaceae; genus Fictibacillus. The sequence goes on along the minus strand of NZ_CP182294.1, from coordinate 752,245 downwards.
TCTGCGGTCCATCATCCCACCTCCTCACCATTAACAATATTTCGTTTCGTACATAACTGCAAGGTTAAAAGGACTCTGGTACCTTCATGAAGTACGCTCTCATACCGAAGTTTGCCGTCCATATCTTGAATCAGCTTATAGGTTACCATCATACCGAGACCTGTACCTTTTGCTTTTGTTGTATAAAAAGGCAGCCCGATCTGTTCTAGCTCCTCTTCTGTCATACCTTTACCATTGTCTTCAATCGCGATCGTAATACTTCTTTTTGTAACTTTATAGCGATACAGATGGATCGTACCTCCCTCTTCAATCGCTTCTATTCCATTTTTGATAATATTTATTAAACCTTGCTTAAGTTTTGGTTCATCAATGCACACATTGTAAGATCCTAATGGACTAGCGGTAACCTCCACATTATTAATCGCTCCATAGGGGGCAGTAAGAGCAATAACATCTCTTAATACTTTTTCTAGTGAAACGGTCTCAAGCTTAGGAACATCAGGCTTAACCATAGACAAATAGTCTGTGATGATTTTGTTCGTTCGATCTAGTTCTTCAATTAAGAGTGGGGAATGCTCCCTCAATTTTGCATCTGTAGTCGTGCTGCCGAGAAACTGAATCATTCCACGAATGGTCGTCATCGGGTTTCTCACTTCATGCGCGATTGCTGCTGCCATCTGTCCTGCAACTGCCAGCTTATCTAAGTAAACGGTTTCCTTTAACTGCATGTTGATCTTAACAAGTCTCTCGATTAAGAAGATACAAGAAAAGAACGCGATCAAAAAGCTGGAGAAATAGACAAGATAAAAATCGATTGTAAGAAAATCAAGATATGTATGAATGAACAACATATAAAAAAGTGTATAGACCAAAGCGATATAGATAGCAGAAACCCATCTGCGTTTATCTTCATCAAAGAATCCATGATAGATCAGACATACGACATATGCTAGTGAGATTAAAACGATACCCAGCCACGCTAGTTCTCCGCCTACAGCTAACCTTGCGATCGCAACAATCATCGAACAGATCGCTCCCGGCAGCCAGCCTACATACAATGTGACAATCATGATTGGAACATTTCGAAGATCAAAAAAAGAATCCTTCAGCGTTTCAATCGGAAACAGCATACAGACTAGTGCACCTGCACCACTGATCAGACCAAAGACAACTTGGTTCTTATAACTCGGAATGACACCGGGATGAAGGGGAAAGAACATATTCAATAGATGAGTAAACGAAAATATGATTGCAATATTTACAAATAAAGGCTCGATAAATGCTTGCACAGCGGCTTCCCCCTTCCTTTTTTCTCCCTACAGTATAGCAGAAACATTCTACAAGAAAATATAAAAAACGACAAACATATCCATTTGCCGTTTAATTCTTAACATATTTATTATTTTTTATAAAAGTTTGAGTGATTTCATGTCTCATTCATTATGAACGGAACAAAGAATCCACAGCCATTTTCGCTGAATTCACACAATCTGGCAATCCTACACCATCATATGGAGCTCCTGCTAATCTTATGCCAGGCAGCTCATGTTGAAACACAGTTCTGAGTTTTTTAACATACTCTTTATGCCCAACTTCATATTGCGGCATCGAATCAATCATACGAGAAACATGGTAGAATTCCGGACGAGAATCAACACCCATAATTTTCTTCAAATCCTCTAGTACTTTTTCCAAAATAACTTCATCTGGTTGTTGAACGATATTCTGATCTTCTGCTCGTCCTACATAACAACGAAGAACCATTTTTCCTTTCGGAGTCGTATGCGGCCATTTTCTGCTCGTCCATGTACACGCGGTGATGGACGTTTTTTCACTTTTAGCAATGACAAAACCTGTTCCATCAAGACTAAAGTTCACGTCTTCTTCATTAAAACTCATCGCAACAGTTGCTACTGAAGTTGGCTTCGTGTCGTGAAAACCAGCAGGAAACAGAGATTCACCGAAAAGTTTTTTCGTGACATGATAAGGTGTTGTGACAATTACATGATCACCTTTCATTACCGAACCATCTTCCATAACGACAGAATATGTTCCGTCTTCAGACCGCTCGACACCTTTAACGGAAACCCCTGTCTTTATACTCTCTTCTGGCACTGCTTTCGAAAGAGCTTCAATGAAAGAGGACAGTCCGCCTTTTAGTGTTAAAAAAGCACCTTTTTTCTTCTTCGTGATCGGTGTCTTCTCTTGTTTAGGCTGCGTCTTTTTCATGCCTAAGATTAAACTTCGATATTTCTTTTCCGTTTCTACAAACTGCGGAAACGTAGATTGCAGGCTCAGCCGATCGATCCTTCCGGCATATATGCCAGATAACAAAGGTTCGATCAGCCGATCAACTACTTCATCACCAAGACGTCTTCTAAAAAAGTGACCGACAGAAATATCCTGTTGCGCATCTTTTCGTTTAGGAAGAACAAGGTCCAACCCTGCTCTTGCCTTTCCTGTTACAGAGAAAAGAGGGGTTGTCGCAAACGGCATCACTTTTGTCGGGATTCCCATCACAGCTCCTTCAGGAATAGGGTGGAGCCTCATATTATGCAAAATGTAAGCTTGACCCATTTCATTAGAAACTAAATCGTCATCTAGACCAACATCTTTAACAAGTTCTGTCATTATTGTTTTTCTAGCAAGATAAGAATCAGGGCCACGCTCTAAGACAAAACCATCTTCTTTAATCGTATCAATCTTACCGCCAAGACGGTTGCTTGCTTCGATCACTGTGAAGGTTACCGGCTTGCCCGTTTCCTTACCATATTTCTGAACATAAAAGGCAGCGGCTAAACCTGTTATGCCGCCGCCCAATATAATAACGTGCTTTCGCTCGCTCATTTCTTTCACATTCTTTCTTTTGCTAGTGCGTTTTGAATGACCGTTGCCAAACAGTCTATAAATTCCGGCTTTGCGTTAGGCATCTCAGGACGATAATAATTCACGCCCAACTCATCTGTGACCACTTTACACTCATAATCGTTGTCATACAGAACTTCCAGATGATCCGCCACAAACCCTACAGGACAATAGATAAAATGCGTATAGCCATGCTCGTTATAAAGGTCTCTAGTTAGATCTTGAACGTCTGGCCCGATCCACGGTTCAGGTGTATTACCAGCACTCTGCCACCCAATCGTGTAATGAGGGACATCTGCCTCTTTTGCGATCAGATCAGCTGTTTCCTGAAGCTGTGTCGGATAAGGATCTCCCATTTGCAGAATCTTTTCTGGCAGACTGTGTGCAGAGAAGATCACAACGGTTTTGTCATGTTCGTTCTCTGGAATAGAGTTAAACGTTTGTTTAATGCCGTCCGCCCAAAATTGTACATACTTCGGCTCATTATACCAGCTGTCGATCGTCGTAAAGGATGGTCCACCGATTTTTGCAGACTCTTCCACAGCTCGTCCGTTGTATGATTTAACACTGAACGTTGAATAATGAGGAGCAAGAACAAGCGTTACTGCTTCTTCAATTCCATCTTCCTTCATCTGCTGCACAGCATCTTCAATGAAAGGATCGATATGCTTCAGACCAAGATAACTTTTAAACTCACGATCGGGATAACGCTCATTCATCTCTGCTTCAATTTTTTGCGCTTGCTCTTCTGTAATCTTAGCAAGTGGCGAGATTCCACCGATCTGTTCGTAGCGTTCTGTAAGTTCTTGCAGCTGTTCAGGAGAAGGCTTACGTCCTCGTCTTATATGTGTGTAATAGCTTTCTACTTCATCAAGACTTCTTGGCGTGCCGTACGCCATGATTAATAGACCTGTTTTCTTGTTACTCACTTTTTATCACCCTAGTTTTTTAGACGTATATTCATGAACAAAGGTGGTCAACTGCTTTAATGTTGCAATGTTTACTTCAGGGAAAATACCTTTTCCGACATTGAAGATAAAGCCTGGTTCTTCCATACCTTCATCCAAAATTTCTTTCGTACGTGCTTCGATTACTTCCCATGGCGCCAATAGAATGGAAGGATCTAAGTTTCCTTGAAGAGCCTTCGTAACACCCATCTGACGAGCTTCTCTTGGGGATAATCTCCAATCAAGTCCGATCACATCGATCGGAAGCTCGTTCCACTCCATGATCAAGTGTCTTGCACCTGTTCCGTATAGAATCAAAGGAATATTTTCTTCTCTTAATGATGAGAAGATCTTGTACATCACAGGCTGAATGTATTTTCTGTAATCAGCTGCATTTAAAGCGCCGACCCATGAATCAAAAATCTGAAACGCCTGTGCGCCAGCTGCAATCTGTGCTTTTGCATAAGCGATCGTCATATCGCCTAGCTTGTCCATCAGCATGAACCAGCTTTCAGGATCAGAGTACATCAGCTGCTTCGTTTTATGATAATCACGCGAGGGCCCACCTTCAACCATATAGCTCGCAAGGGTAAATGGAGCACCTGCAAACGTAATAAGCGGCACTTCTAACTGCTGTCTTAAAATTTTTATCGTATCCAAAACATACGGTACGTCTTTCTCAGGATTAATCGTCCCTAAGCGTTCTACATCTTCGCGCGTTCGTACAGGCTTTTCGATCACTGGTCCGATTCCGGATTTAATCTCTACGTCTACTCCAATCGCCGGAACTGGAGACATAATGTCTTTGTAAAGAATGGCAGCATCCACTCCATGCTGATCTACAGGGAGCTTCGTAACGCCAGCGCAAATCTCTGGTCTATGTGTGATTTCAAATAGTGAATACTTCTCTTTCAATTTACGGTACTCTGGCTGGGAACGGCCCGCCTGTCTCATGTACCATACAGGAATATGTGAATTCTTCTCCTTACGACACGCTTTCAAAAACTCTTCATTCATAGTCAAAACGTACACACCTTTCTATACAAGACCAAAAGCTGCAGCACTATTGTTATCTCCTAGCTGCTGAAACTTAAAACCTTTAACGTCAATATCCATACACATTGTAAGGGAATTCATAATAAAAGTATAGAAGATAAGCTTAATTGTCATGATTTTGGCAAAATGGATGTTTATTGGATGTTGAAAGCCTTTACAGGGGCATGCAGCTTAAACCCTGTGAGATGAGTAGATGATGGATTGGGTCGAGCGGCGCATTGATTAAGTCAAAAGTGGCGTCCATTAAGTCGAAATGAGCAACCATTAAGCGAAAACACGTCCCAATTAAGTCGAAAATGAAAAATATAGGCTTTCCGACACAGTTCGACATCCTCCCTGCCTCTAACTCCAACTTCTAAACTCTCATCAAAAAAAGAAGACGGCCACCTTGGCCATCTTCAACCACCACTCAATCCTCTTACTTCTTCTTTTTCTTTTTCTTCTCTTTTTCACGATCATTACGAATCTTTTCTCTTACATCTTCTTTATCTTCTTCACCAAAACTTGGGAAAAGAGAGATGGACACCACATTCGATGGCTCTCCTTCTTGTTTTGTAAGAGGATTATAGGGAACAACATAAAAGTCTGGCAGCGTGAAGAGATTCTTGCCTGATGCACTATATTCTCCCTTGCCTTTTATCGTATCTAAAAGAGTTGTTTCTCCTTCATTCACGGCATAAACCTTATATTGGAGACGCTCGTCTTTTGACGGAGTCCAGTTCAGTTGAACGGAAGGAATTCCATAGTCCCCCATACCGAATGAAGCACGCAGATCGTTTAGCTCAATAAGCTCGATTGGCGGTGGCAAGTCTTTTACCCCGTCAGGTTTTTTGAACGATAATCCTTGTTGAGACGGCATCTCGTTAATCACTTGTTTAAATAAAAGCGTGGGCAGAGAGCTCCCGCTATTAAGATAAGATTCTTTGGTCGTTCGATCATAACCGACCCATACTGCGCCGACGACTTCTGGTGTATATCCGACAAACCATGTATCTTTGTTTCCTTTTTCTACGTTCGGATAATTCGTTGTACCCGTCTTACCGGCAATTTCCATGTTCTCTTTTCCATCAGATCCAGTTCCGTTCTTCACGACTTGCTGAAGCATACGTGTCATATACCATGCATTCTGCTTTTTCCAAACTTTCTTTTCTTCCTTTTTTGCTTTGCCGATCAGTTCTCCTTCATTGTTATATATCTTGCTGATCACGAAAGGCTCGATCGTTTTACCTTCATGAAGGAAACTGCGATATCCTTTTACCATTTGCAACGGGGTTACACCTTGATCAATACCGCCTAATGCAATTCCGAGCCCCCTATCCTCAATCGGCATGCCAAGCTGTTCAAGATAACTTTTAGAATCAGTTATTCCGTTCTTGTTCAGCAGCCATACTGCCGATGAATTTACAGAGTGAGAAATGGCATCCACCATGGAAACTTCACCATCGTATCTGCCGTTATAATTCTTAGGTTCATAACCGTCATAGCTTAATTCTTCGTCACGCAGCATTGAATAGGGCTTGTATTTTTCAGACTCAAGGGCGGGACCATACACGGATAAAGGCTTAAACGTCGAACCTGGCTGACGATTCACCTGTACGCGATTAAGTCCCTCTGTCACATAATTTCGTCCGCCTTGAACAGCGAGCAAACCACCCGTTTTTCCATTCATCAGCACCATAGCGCCTTCGGGTTTTTCCGGACCCGTCCCTATAAAATAACGACCGTCTTGAAAGTTCTTATACACAGAATCTTGTGCAGCGAGATCCATTGGAACGACTATTTTATAACCGCCTTGTCGCAGCTCTTCTCTTGAAAGTTGATACTTTTCTTTTGCTTCTTTTATAACCATATCAATATAGGTTGTATAAGCAGGATTTCGTTTTTCTTGCTGAAAATCTAGAGCGATCGTTTTGCCTTGCGCTCTTACCGTTTCAGAAGGTTTCAAATAATCTTGTTTCTCCATGAGGGAAAGAACGAGATCACGCCGCTCTTTCGCTTCCTTAGGATTCTTTAATGGCGAATAATAGTTTGGTGCTTTCGGAAGGCCGGCAAGCATCGCACCCTCTGCTACAGTTAATTCGCTTGCATCCTTATTGAAATACGTCTTTGCAGCGAGTTGGATGCCGTATGCGCCATGACCGAAATAGATTTGGTTCAAATACATCTCCAAAATTTTATCTTTCGGGTATCTTCTTTCCAGATTGATCGCAATTACAGCTTCTTTTGTTTTTCTGAGCCATGACTTCTCATGAGACAAAAAAACATTCTTCGCTAACTGCTGAGTAATTGTACTGCCGCCTTCGACTTTTCCACCAGCTAGAATATCTTTATAGATAGCACGCGAGATCGCTTTTACATCAATTCCATTGTGTTTATAGAAACGGCTGTCTTCAACTGCAACAAATGCTTCCTGCACATGTTTTGGTATGTCCTCAATGTCGATGATCTCTCGATTTTCATCATAGATCTTCGTGATATTATCTCCGTTCTCGGCCACAAGGACAGTAGCTGAATCCATTACAAGATCTTTTTCATCGATCACATAATCTCCCGCCAAGATAATGAAAAGATAGGCAAAAAAACCTATTATAAGTGAACCCGTTAAAATTCCGAGTACGATAAGACTTCTCTTTACCATAACCAACCCTCATTTCATTCTAGGTCGAAAAGTACATTTTATATAATTTTCCCTTAGTTGGAAAGTATATTACAAGTAACCAACTTCTTACACTGTTTAATGTGCTGAACGGTTGGGTAAAACAAAGGTAAATCAATAAAAAAGGGGCAGGGATTCCTATGAACATATATATTACTTATGGGACTTTAGACTATTTAGCAACATATCAGGAAAAATACGATGGAGCTCTCCTGCTAGAAGGCGACTCCAATTCTGCTCTCGTGATCGAAACAGATGGAGAGAACCCATTTACAGAAAAACATGAGTACGAAGTGATAAACCAAAGAGGATCCTTAACAGGTGCTGGATTTGTTGTTATGAACCACATCCCCGTATCAGAAGAAGGAAGATCTCTTTTTGAAGAACGTTTCCAAAATCGTGCTGGGCTGGTTGAAAGTGAACCAGGTTTTACTGGCATACGGATACTACGACCTCTTCACCAAGATCCTTATATCGTAATGACACTTTGGGATTCACATGCTGACTTTACGAATTGGCAGCAATCCAAAGCTTATGAGGAAGCTCATAAGAGTAGAGGCACATCAAAAGCACTTCCAGAAACACTTTTTACAGGAAAATCATTCGTAAAAGAATACATGGTAGCAAAATGACTAGAAATCCATCAACAATAAAAAGAGCATCTGTCATATTAAATCCTTCTGCGGGCCAAGGCAGATTGCTGAATCAGTGGGATGACGTGCTAGAGCAGCTAAAAGTTGGTTTTGAAGACGTTCAAGTTTATAAGACGACCGCTCCTGGTGAAGGTGCTTCCTTCGTTAAAGAGCTGGAAGGTAAGACAGATTTGATCATAGCTGCTGGCGGTGATGGTACGGTACATGAAATTGCAGAAGCAGTATTGTCGATCGAAGAAAATCAACCAGCTTTCGGAATCTTGCCAGGTGGAACGTGCAATGATTTTTCGAGAGCGTTAGGCATGAACCAAAATCCAATTAAAGCAGCAGAACAACTAAGTAAAAAAAACTTTAGCAACATTGACGTTGGAGAGTTTAACGGACATTTCTTTACAAACTTCTGGGGTGTTGGATTGATCACACATGTTTCAGAGTCCATCGATCCAGATACGAAAGAGAAGTTTGGTCGCCTTTCCTATTACTTATCTGCGGCAAAATCCCTTCAAACTTGGGAGCCCTTTGACATCTCTATCTCATCTGAAGAGTTTCAATTTGATGGGCAGGCTGCCATGTTTTTAGCTGTAAACGGTCCTTTTACCGGCGGGATACGGCCCTTTTTCCCAGATACAGATATACAAGACGGAAAGCTCGATTGCTTGCTGATCGAAGAACCTTCCACATCGTTTATATGGGACGTTCTTTTGAATCGATTATCCGATACTTCAAAAGAAGGACAAGGGTACCATTATTTTCAAAGTTCAGAGATCAGCATAAAAACAGCTCCCCAACAGCTTATTGACTGTGATGGAGAGCGTCAGCATCGTACACCTGCAGTTATTAAATGTTTGCAAAATCAACTGCTCACACTTACTGGGGATGTTTCCTTTTAAAAAAAGGAAGCGTCCTTTTTTGATAAGCTCTGATTGATTCACGTCCAGCTATACAAAGCAGTAGCCAAACCGTTCCAGCACTAAATCCAGCTGCTATGTCAGATGGATAATGAACGCCTAAATAAATACGGCTAAAACCAATAAGAAGAATCGTAGATATAAATGCAATCGTGAGAATGATCTTAAGTGGTCTTCCTCTTCTGCTTCTCACGACTAAGTAACCAAGAAAACCATAATAGATGAGACTGCCCATAGCATGTCCACTCGGATAACTGAAACCTTGTTCAACAATTAAACTATCTTCAGGTCGTATTCTTCCAAACCAATGTTTTAACCCTAGGTTTAAAAGACCTCCGCCCGCAACTGCAATCAAATAAAAAATAGCACCCCAATAGTTCTTGCGTTTTGCGATCAGCCAGATCAGACTTCCTACTAACAAGAGCATGAGAATATCTTTTGATCCCAAGAAGGTAATCACTTTCATTACTTCCGTTAGCGTGTCACTTCTGATATCCGTTACATATTGAATGATCACTTGATCAAACTCAAATACCTCATTTTCCATCAAATCTTCTGAGAGCTCAAAAAAGATATTTAACGATAAGAACGAGAGACCTAATCCACTTATGACATAAATAAGTGGGAGGATTGGAAAAGGTAGTTTATTGGCTAGTTCTCGTAACATAATATTCTCCTCAACATCATTTCTTTTTTCATTTTATTTTCGAGCTTACTTGTTGATAAAAAGTTTCTAATTCTCTTCTCTATAAATTAGTGGACACAGGTAAGCTCTTATTAAATCTAAGTTTTCACTCTTTTTTCTCTGTATAAACCACTTTAAAACATTGTCGTTTTTTTGTAGTCGTTTGTAAACGGCCATTGTGTTGATTTATTGACGTTTTAGCAACTTTATTGTTTTTCCAAGCTTTTTGAACGGACACTGCTTTAAGTTGGATTACAGTACTCCAATCCATGCGACAAGACAAATAACGATAAGTGAATAAAAAAAGCCGCTCAAAGATGAGCAGCTTTAGAACGTTTTCTATTTAACAAGCTTAACTAACATGTGAGCAAGCTTATGACGCTCTTCTTGCTCTCCAACTTTCCATAGTTCTTTTAAGAGGTTCTCTTCTGAGTTACGAGGCTCCTCATGGTTAGCTAAGTAATCTGCTACTTTCTCTGCAGTTTTTGCAAGTGTTTCTTCGCTCATGCCCATTTTTTCACCGATTTGCACTTTCCCATGCAAGTAGCTCTTAAACTCTTCAAAGTTTGATAAGATCTCGTCTTTTTTGCTCTCGCTCATACGGCTTGCAGTTTCTTCTACCTTACTTGTGTCAACGTTACGCTCTTCATCAACCATGTGTCTGCTATCCATTTTTGTTACCTCCTTAGATTTTTGTATCACTTTTGTTCAATGTTTGTTTCATGCATAGTAGTCTTTTACCGATTTTTCCAATCCTTAAACCTTATTCTGCAGTTCCCGTTTTTTTTAGTACGTCTTTCCTATAAATTTGGTTTATGGTAAAGGGAAAAGGGGAAGGATATCTCTGTAGAACAAGATTCAGGAGGTTATACAAATGGAAAAAGACTTACAAGCACTAATCGATGGACTAAATGAGGATCTTGCAAACGAGTACTCAGCAATCATTATGTACAACCATAATGCAGCTACGGTTTCTGGTTTATACCGTCAAATTCTAAAACCTTTCTTCCAAAGTGAAATTGCTGATGAGCAAGGACATGCTCTATATTTAGCAGAAAAGATTAAAACACTTGGTGGTACACCGACTACTCAACCTAAACCAGTTAAACAAGTAGAGAGTGTTCGTGAGATGCTGGAAGAAGCTCGAAACGCTGAGGAAGATACGATCAGACGTTATGAAGAACGTAAAGAGCAAGCATCTAACTTAAAGTTGACTGAGCTTGTCGTTCAGTTAGAAGATATGATTGCTGATGAGACGAAGCACAAAGAGGAAATGGACCGTTTATTAAGCGACAGCCGATTCTAAATCACACATATTACAAGCACCCGTAAATTACTGCGGGTGCTTGTTTTGTATAATCCTCTTCTTTTTTTCATCTGTTAACAAACGCCATCTGAAACAATTCTTTGCAACATGACCTAAATCATCAAGAAAATGATAATTCGCATATGCCCCAACGATTGCTCCTAATCCTGGTATCATCTGAAGCATCTTTATGAGATCGATATGATCCCGATAATCTTGCTGCAGTTCTTGCCAATTCATTTGGTTGATCGATTCAGGAGACTCCGGAAATTCTTGAATGGTCTCTTTCCATGAGATTACCCTTTGATATGCCTCTTCTCGCTTGTGCGGATCAGAAAAAGCTAGGCGAAATACATGCAGAATAAAGATTCTCTCTTTGTAATCACTAACATCCAATCCATAAATACTAGCTGTTTCGAACAAAAATTTCATTTTTATTCCTAACAATAATGGAAGATCTGCAATTCCTAGCAAAATGCCGCCAGCACCTGTTCCTGCTCCTTCAATTGCTGCTGTTTTTCTGTAGAAGGATAGCCGATCTTCAAATTTAAAATCCCTCTCTCGCAGATCTGCAGTAAACTTAATCGTTTTTTTAGTCGTATATTCAGAACCGATCAGAGTTGCTTTAATCATATGTTTCATACTTGATGTCATAACATCATGTACTTTTTGCGGAATTTTTTCATTGATTTTTATTTGAAGAGATTTTGTTGTCTTATTCCATAGTGAGGGCCTTTTACACATTTCTATTTCCCATTTCTTAAGCTCATCTACTACTTTTTCTTCATAAGTGTCCATCATCTACCTCCCTCCTTCTATACGATTTTTGTTTAGTTTTCGTTTCAATATTTTCGCCCTCACGTTATGAGATCTACATAATCATACTTGCAGTCGGAATTCCTAGTGGGAACGTAAACACATTTTTTGGATCGTATTTTGTTTTCACTTCAATCAAGCGAGGCAGGTTCACAAAGTAACATTGTTCTAACCAGTTCTTAATACAATTATCATGAAAATTCACATAAGCACCATCCGCATAAGGAAGTAGAGTATTTCTTAAACTTTCTACCCAGCGTGTATTTATGTTTGCCTCACTCTCATTCTGCCATTTCGTAATATATAACAAACTGAACAATGCTTCTCTATGAACATAAGCCGTTTCAGTTGGACTTATACAAGAAGCATTTCCAGCTAGAGCTTGCAGCTGCACTTTGTTCTCAATACCAGGTGAGTTTGATAGAAATTCTTTCAGTTTTTTTATCGCACTAATCGGTAGCTGCCTTTTCGCAAACGCACCTGTATTCTTAAATGGATGTGCATCTGGATCACCATGGTTTACAGCATACTCCATCATCCCTGGCATCATTCCTCCAAATATCTTGACCGCATCAATATAGGGTACTTTCTTAACTTCAATTACTTTTGGCGGAAAGGCGATCAATAGAGGCTTGAGCAACTTCTCCAGTTCATCCGTACTGCCCAGAAATTCTCCTAAAGCACGCAACTCACCAATGTCTTTCGTTAAGAGATCAATAATAGCTGTCAATCTAACGTCCGTATAAGGAGCCCATTTTTGCCACGCATCCACCACTTTTTCAAACCCTTTAAAGTCCCATGTAATTTTAAAGATGGCAACATCATCTACGGGAACTACTTGAAAACGAAATGATGTGACCACACCAAAGTTTCCTCCACCACCGCCCCTTGATGCCCAGAACAAGTCCGCGTTCTCATGCTCATTTGCTATAATAATATTTCCATTTGCATCAACCATCTCCAGCTCCAGAAGCTGGTCGATCAGCATTCCATAAGGCCTTGTTAACATTCCCCATCCACCACCAAGTGTCAGACCGGAAAGGCCTACTGATGGACATGTACCTCCTGGAATCGTGAAACCTTCTTCATACAATTTTTCATATAGTGGAAAAAGCAATGCCCCAGCACCGAGTACGGCCGTTTTTGATTTCCGGTCCACTCTTACTTCATTCAACTCGCTTATGTCTATCACTAAACCTCCATCTAATGATGAATAAGCTTCATAACTATGCCTTCCTGTTCGAATCCGAAACTTAACCTTCTTCTTTCTTGCCCAGCGTATTGCGTTTGAAACATCTTTAGCAGTTTCACAAAAATTGATAATCAAAGGAAATAAGTTAAAACGAGTATTGAACTCTTCTCTTGCTAGATCATAATCAGGACTTCCTGGTGTTACAATCCTCCCTGTTAGTCCATAAGTATTCATGTGGCCCAGCTCCCTTCCATAAAACTTATAGGCATAAGCTATGAAAGATGCCGAAAATCTGTTTACAAACTTGGAAGTAGTTGATTTCCATTCCAGGTTGCTCGCTTTTCGCGGGGCAAGCGGTGAGCCACATTCGTACGTTTCACTTTTAAGTGTCTCACCTGTCTAGTTGCAGTGGCTAGCCCCTCGAGGTCAAAAGTTAAATGGTCCAGAAGGCATAGTGCGCCTACAAAGCCCATTTACTTTTGCTGGTCGGGGCTGAACGAGCCACTTCCACTTTTCGGACTGCACGCCTTTAGAGGTTCCTTGCTCCTGCGTCTACAAGTTAAGTAATTTTCCTCGTCGCATGCCTTGCAAGAAGTATCTCATGTGGCAGGCACGCACCTTCCAATCCAATCAACTGTCAAAGGGGATAAGCTTTTAGAAAAAAAAACTCCCTAGCTAAGCAAGAGCTAGGAAGTCAGCGTAATGTGTTTTTTCGTCATACTAGGCAGTCGTAATATACTGTATAGAATCGCTCCCACAGGCATAAGGATCGCGATCATCCAGTCTCCTGAGAGTAATCCATAAAAGAGGCCATAGAATACCCCTTGTATGATCAGCAAGTATCTCAGCCAATTTTGAAAGGCTTTTACTCTTGTATCTTGTTTGATCGGATAGATCACAAATACAACATTCCATCTATACTGGGTGTAAAGTGTGAATAATTGCAGCGCGAACATTTGAAAGAACAAGAACACGACAATCAACTGCCACCATCCTGCAGGAATTAAATAAATGAACAGAAAACCAATCAAGATCAATCGTACATATAAGCCTAGGTAATCGCCTGAACGTACAAATGTCTTCATGTATAGAGCTGAAAGTGCATTCTTCTTTTTAAACGAAAAACTGGCTAAGCTGTTTAACCACGGTCGCTTATGTACGGTCTGCTTTAGCGCTGGAACGTCTGTAAAATAATTGACGAATCGGTATCCTTTCATTTTTAAAGACTGTTCTTCTGCTAATAGCATTTCCCACTGATAGCCATGCTGTTTCTTAAAGACACCGAAAACAAAATTCTTTAATACATACATGATCGCAAAAATAGCGATCAAGAAGATGTAAGCTTCATTAAAGAGCAAATAGGCATATACAAAGTTTACAATGAACCTCATAATTTTATAGTTCGTTTGATGACTTTTGTATGGTAACCTTCTTTCTTCCCATGAAACATATATGTTAAATACTTTTGCTGCGATCAAAAAGAATGCAAACGTGACATACATCTTCCATCCATCATGGATAAAAAATTGGACAATCGGCCAAAGCAACGTAAAAATGAATAGGGTCGAAAAAGCGCCAGTTGCTGTTGCAGACGATATAGCTTTTGAAAAATATTGCTTCATTCCCGATTCTACAGGAAGTAAAAATACGAGATCTCCCTCTTTTAACAATGTACGGACCGGACTTTTGGTCAACCAGAATGAAAAGACGATCGTTAAAATAAAGACGGCTGGAAAATTCTCAGGAAGTGCTTGAAGAAGCTTGGCATAATACACACTTCCGATTACGATGAGCAAAATTAAGGAAACAATAAGTCCGCTGTTTGCCATTAAACTAAAGTATTTCAGCGTTTGGGTAACATGAGCATTGCGTCGTTTTGTCCATAATTTTTTTACATCGATCATGTGACTTTACCTCTCGCTACATAGAGATAGATCTCATCTAACGTCGCATTCTCAAGCCCGCTTCTTACGCGTAGTTCCTCTAACGTTCCGCTTAGAACCAGCCTTCCTTCATGCATGATTAAAAAGCGGTCACAATATCTTTCTGCAGTGGACAAAATGTGAGTCGACATTAAAACGCCAGCGCCGTTATTTCTAAATTTAACCATGTACTCTAGAAACGATTGAATACCTAACGGATCAAGACCAACGAACGGTTCATCCACGATGTATAGCTTAGGTTCAACCAATAGTGCACAAAGGATCATTACTTTTTGCTTCATCCCTTTTGAGAACTGACTCGGAAACCATTTGATCTTGTTATCCATGCGAAACTCTTCAAGTAATGGGCGGACACGGGTTAAAAAAGTTTGTTCTTCTAGTCCGTACGCCATTGCAGTTAGCTCTAGATGTTCCCATAATGTTAGTTCTTCATAGAGAATCGGCATCTCAGGTATGTATGTGAATTGACTTCGATAATTTTCGGGTTCTTCCCTAAACGTCTGCCCTTCGATTTTAGAAGTGCCTGACATTGGTTCCATAAGACCTAGCACATGCTTGATGGTTGTACTTTTACCGGCTCCATTTAAACCGATCAATCCTACTATCTCATTTTCTTTTACCGTGAAATCTAAGTGATGAATAACAGGCTGATTAGGCAGATAACCTCCTGTTAAATCAGTAACTTCAAGGATTGGTTTCATACTATACCTCCTTCTGCAAACCAGCATTTTCATTATTGTTTGCCAATTTTCTCGTTTTACACCTTATGAAGCAGGCATAGGTGTTGGAGTTGGCTCTGCATAACCTTCTTTATATTTCTCATCGATCATCTTTCTGATTTCCACAGGCGTTTTGCCATCAGCAGAAGCACTCATACTGATTGCAGCGATCTCCAAACACGTCCCGCATTTTGTACCATGATCATCCCATACAATATTTCCATCTTCTTTGTTTTCTGAGACAAAGCAATCATAATTGTCTTTATGACCCGCAGAATCACCACAGCCACAAAAACAAGGCATTGATTCTAGCAGTTCTTTATATTTAGGAACTTCTGCATAAATGGCGGAAATCTCATCAGGTTGTTTATCTAAGAAGCCAGGTAATACATCCATTGATGCGGTAAGTTCTTGAATATCACCGTTCGGCAAATGATTTTCGTGTCCTTCATGAGACCCTTCCTGTTTTGAGCTGGACTCCTTTTGATGATTTTTATGCTCATCTTCTGATTTATTACCGCAGCCTGAGATGAGAAAACTAACACCCAGTGTCATTGTTAGTATAAGTTGTCTTTTTTTCACGGAGAATCCTCCTTTTTGTCATTCTTTCCTTATAATAGCGTAATTCACGTTTCCTTTACCAATTTTTATATGTATAACAAGCAAGACTTTCTGGACAAGATATAAGAGAAGAAGGTATCCCCCCTTCTTCAGGGAGAAAGATGCAAGGTATTAGATTTTTTCAGATATGCTTTTCTTTAAGGAGATGGTTCTCTTGGACTATTTAGTGCTTGAGCAATTACAAATTCTTAACATTGAGGTGCATGGCTAAAAAATCGTATTGTTTTGTTTTCGTGTTCTCCTTTCTTCTCTAACCTCTATAAGAAGAAGGGTTCTATTTTTGAATAGGACCCTTCTTTTTATTTTTGAAGTTATTGCTGTTAGAAGAGGTTGATTTCCGCTGCAGGTGCTCGCTTTCCACGAGGAATGCGGTGAGCCACATTCGTACGTTTCACTCTTAAGTGTCTCAGCTGCCTAGTTGCAGTGGCTAGCCCCTCGAGGTCAAAAGTTTAACGGTCAAGAAGGCAAAGTGCGCCTTAGCCCATTCACCTTTTGCATGTCGGGGCTGAACGAGCCACTTCCACTTTTTGAAATGCCCGCCTTCATGCTCCTTGCTCCTGCGTCTACAAGTTAATGCTAGCGGAGTAAGCTTCCTCGTCGCATGCCTTGCGAGATGCATTTCAGGTAGTAGGCACGCACCTTGCGCTCCAATCAACCTGTCAATGAAGAAAATAATAAAACATTCAAAAGCAACTATCCTATAGAAAAGAGCCTATTAATAAGATAAAAAGAATACCTTATTTTTTAGGTTGATCATGTGTGATATGATAAGTAAAAAAATGAGGTGAGCCACTTGTCCCACGATTCAAACTGCATTTTTTGTAAAATTGTTGCGGGAGAAATTCCATCCTACAAAGTGTACGAAGACGAAAACGTTCTAGCCTTCTTAGACATCAGTCAGGTAACAAAAGGACATACGCTGATCATTCCTAAAGAGCACTCCACAGATATTTTTGAACTGCCTGCAGAAACAGCAGCGAAGCTTTATTCTGTCGTGCCTAAAATTGCCTCTGGAATTAAACAAACGTTTAACCCGATCGGTCTAAACATCTTAAACAACAATGGTGAAGCAGCTGGACAGTCTGTTTTTCATTACCACATGCACTTCATTCCACGTTACGGACAAGGTGACGGATTTGGAGCAGTCTGGAAAACACAGGATACCCCTGCAGACGAAATGACTGAGATCGCTCAACATATTAAAGAGAACGTTAAAAACTAACGTTACATAGTAAAGCTGCCTTTTTTAAAACTGGGCAGTTTTTTCATATTCTTTTTTGCACAATCTTTGTTGCTCTTGAAAGTAGTTGATCTCCGTTACAGGATGCTCGCTTTCCGGGGGGCGTGCGGTGAGCCACCTTGTCGCATCGCTCTTAGGTTCTCACCTGTCCCGCTCATCCCCCAGGAGTCTCGCACCTTGCACTCCAATCAACCTTTCAACAAAGAAATTGAAGAAATATTTGAAAGTAGCCACAATCCTTAAAGCTGTTCAATACAGTAAGAAACCGCAAATTGACTGCGGACGATTTTATGGGAGTTTATTTTTTTGAGGAGGAGAACGATGACACGCATCTATTTTCAAGCCGGACCCACAATATTGCCAAAAGAGGTTATGCAGCAAGCAAAGGAAGAGTGGGATGACTTCTTAGGTACTGGGTTAAATATTATGGAGCATAGCCACAGGGGTTCAGAATATGAAGGCATCCATAATCAAGCGAAAACACGCATGAAACGTTTGCTCAATATACCAGATACACATGAAGTCTTGTTCTTACAAGGTGGAGCAAGTCTACAGTTCGCTATGATTCCAATGAATTTTATTCAAGGTGGAAAGACTGCAAAATACGTACTCACCGGGGCATGGTCTGAAAAGGCTTATAAAGAAGCTCAGAAGATCGGATCGTGTGAAGCAGTGATTACAGGTAAGGACTCTGACTATCGCACCCTTCCAGAGATGGATTATGTATCTAGCGAAAATGACGCCTATCTTCATATTACTTCCAATAACACGATCTATGGCACACAATGGTCAGATCTAAATGGCTTCACACATCCAAATCTTGTAGCGGACATGTCGAGCGATATTATGAGCAGACCCCTATCTGTTGAAAATTATGGATTAATCTATGCGGGTGCTCAAAAAAACCTTGGACCATCAGGAGTAACCGCCGTTATCATACGTAAAGATCTGCTACAGGAAAATAAATCTGTTCCATCAATCTTGTCGTATTCGGTTCATGCAAAAAATAATTCTCTATACAACACGCCTCCTGTTTACTCCATCTACTTGCTAAATCTTGTACTAGGTTGGGTAGAAAAATGTGGTGGTGTCATCGAAATGGAAAAGAGAAATCATCATAAAGCTGGAGTCATCTACGACACGATCGATAGAAGCAATGGGTTCTACAACGGGTATGCTACACCTGAATCACGTTCAAACATGAATGTGACTTTCACTCTTTTGAATGAAGAACTGGAAAAGCAGTTTATAAAAGAGAGTGAAGAAAACGGAATATATGGGTTAAAAGGACACCGGTCGGTCGGGGGATTCAGAGCTTCAATCTATAATGCTGTTCCTCAAGAATCGTGTGATACCCTTGCACAGTTCATGAAACATTTTCAGGAAAAATACGGAAAGTAGTTTACAAACCTTTTCAGTTGTACGTACATCTGTTAACATAAAGGTACTTTCGCATTAGGCCAAGAGGGCACTATTGGAAAGAAATTAGGCTAAGAGTAGCTGAGGAGAGATGAGAAAATGAATACGAATACTAAATCATTAGCTTTAACATCTGTACTTATTGCATTAGGGTATGTGTTACACACCGTTGTACCCCCATTATTTTTTGGAATGAAACCAGACTTATTACTCGTGATGATGTTTTTAGCCATCATGCTATCACCTACTAAACAAAACGTGATCATTGCAAGTATGGCAGCTGGAGTCATTTCAGCACTTACAACTGGTATGGCCGGCGGACAGATCGCCAATATCGTTGAAAAACCTATAACAGCTTTTATCTTTTTGGCGTTGTTCTTACTTGCTAAAAAAGTAAAAGTAAATGCGATAAGCGCCGTTCTGCTAACGGTAGTCGGAACGATTATCAGCGGTACTCTGTTCCTCATGGTAGCCATGCTCGTAGCTGGATTACCTGGTACATTACTTAGCTTTATTGGAATGATTGTTGTTCCAACTAGCATTGTTAGCGGTTTGATCATGTTTTTTATCTATCCAATCGCAGAACGATTATCTAAACGTTCAAACTTAACTGCTAATTAAATCATGATAATGTCAAAATAAAAAGCCAGCTCCTATGGAGTTGGCTTTATGTATTTATCCTCTTCTTCTTTTTCTTCTTCCCACGTCTGGAATGCTGCTATCTCAGTTGATAGCGTTGAAAAAATAAAAGCTAAGACAGTTGCATCATCCAATAGTCCTGCTCCTATCAAAAAATCAGGCACTGCATCAATTGGACTAACAAAATACAGAAGTCCTGCTACCACTAATAGTAAAGATTTTTTCGAGACATCACGATAATCGCCTCTTTTATATGACTTTACCATTCGAACTAACGCTTTTACTTGAGAGCCTAGGTTACTTAAACCTTGTTTATCTGGTTGCGAACTTTTTTTCTCAGCTTCTGTAACGAGCTCACCCGTTTGAGTAGAACTTTCGAGCACAGCATTCGCTTTTTCCTTCATTTTATTAAAGTAGTTGCCGATCGTGTTTTGTTTCAACCCATATCCCTCCATTCTTTTTATTATGTATACCCTCTTTTAAACCTCTTCGTCAATTATGAAACTTTTTCCCTTTTCATTTATTTTATATTATCTTTCTCCATCTTTCTCCAAAGTCAGTCAAATATCTTCTGTTTTAGACAAGTATGACAATTTTTTGAAACAAGGTACAGCGTCACTATTCCCTTCTAACTTTCCTATTGTATCAACGGTTTTCAAATTTCGACCGTTCTATAAAAGCATAATCTTGAATGTCCAAACATGACGAAATCTATCGGGAAATATTTTTATATTCGTCATTATTTTTCATAGGAATATAAGAGAAATTCACGAATTCATTAGATAATAAAAGAATGAGGAGGAATTATAAGATGTCTAAACAAAAATCCATGGTAGTAGGTTTCGCATTAGGAACGGTGGTTACTGCAGCAGCTACTCTGCTTTCTACACCAAAAGCAGGTAAAGAAGTAAGACAAGATCTTAAAGTGAATATGGATAAAATGAAATCGACGTTCTCCAGCATCAAGCGTGATGGCATTCAGCTTAGAGCAAAGATCAGATTTGCTAACAAAGAAAAAGAAGAGGCTCTACAAGAAACAGCTGCCTCTACAATTGAAGAAGCTCCTGAAAAAATGGAGCAAGAAATTAAATAATCCCAAAAAAATTCTCCCTTTTTGGAGAATTTTTTTTATCTATACTTAGGAACGATTATGAACACTTACATTTACACCATATCAGCTAAAAGTTATATAACTATTTTACTAAAAAATAAGGAAAAATTGAAAAATTTTACTTTCTTATTATAGGAAATACTGGCATAATGAGGAATAGGATGTGTTTTATAAGATGGAGGGGCATTTTAAAAATGAACAAAGATCAATTATATAGTTTTCAAGAAGCCATGATCTATAGTCACAAACTTTCACAGATTAGTAAAGCTTTATGGAAAAGTGTAGAAAAAGACTGGCAAAATTGGATTAAGGATTATGGTTTAAACATCAATGAACACCATATTCTATGGATTGCTCATCATCTTGAGGGTGCATCAATCTCTGATATTGCAAAATTTGGCGTTATGCACGTATCCACCGCTTTTAACTTTTCAAAAAAGCTTGAAGAACAAGGCTATCTAACATTTTCTAAAAAAGAAGATGATAAGCGAAATACATATATTTGTCTAACACCTAAAGGTGAAGAGCTTTTACTTCAAACATTGAACACGTACGATCCTTCAAAGTTTGGTGTTTTCAGTGCTTCAATGCCGATTAAAGAGTTATTTGGAAGATTTCCTGAGTTTCCTGAATTGATGTCGATCATCCGCAACCTTTATGGCGATGACTTTATGTCAATTTTCAACAAACTCGAAGAAAAGATCGAAGCATCATTAGATGATCAGCCTGCATCACCTGTGATAGCAGCTGAAGAAATTGCCTCTTCTCATTCGTAACGTACAGATAACTCATAAAGCTTCTCCATCAAAGAAATATACTTTTCTTGTTGAAGCAAAGCAGTAATCGTTTCTCTTGGGGAAAGCTTTGGCGTTAACATGCCTGCAAAATGCAACAATAGCGGTGTGTAATGTACAAAGCCTTCTTCACTCTGCATTTCATATTTTCGTTGAAGCTCATCGCAAAGAAGGAAGACTTTATTCACTTCTTGCTCGGTGAGCTTTTTTTCCATGACTAGTCTAAAAAACGGATACGCTGTAAGATCGACACTCTCAATCGTTAGCTGATTATAAAATTCTAGTCGTTCAAGTCGTTCTTCCACCGTCTCCATACAAAACCCTGCTTTCTAGTCATTGTCTGTCTATAATAATTATAATCCAACTTTCTCCATTTGGGTATGTATAATTGAGGAAGAATAAATAAAGCGCTCCTTCCCCACCGTGCTCGGGTAGAAGCGCTTTTTCTAGTTTTTCGTATAGACTCCCAATTTAATAGAATTCTTCTTTAGATCGAATTCTTCCGCTTTCACCGCATAGCCTTTCTTTGTTGGCATTTCGGTCACTCTCATCAAAATGCTCTCATCTTTCGGATAGACATCTACCCATTCAGGAAACTGAACGGTCTTTTTGATCAGTGTAAACACCTCGTCACCGGGTAGTGGGAATCGCCCTACTTGCATATCTTTTTCCTTTAATAACAGATCACCGTTTTCAAGAACCTCAGGCTCAAATGTAACTTGGTAAGGAAGCTCTTGATCAAATGCGATAAATGAACCGTTAAGCACGGCTTCATCATTTCTTAAATTTACGTATACGTTCACATCTGGCGCTTTTTTGCGGAGCTCTTTATTTAACAGATCTTCCACCTGTTCTTTTTCTGTATGTATGCTTAAGAGCTTTTGATTGTCTCGAATATCTGTATCTAGTGAACTACGATCTAAACGGCCACCACCAGGATCACTAAAAAGCAGAACAGCTATGGCGATTGGTACGATTAAAAATAGAAGCAATAGTGTAAAAAATGCCGTTTTCCATTTATTCATAAATTTCTCTCCCTCTCTCATCTCTTAGAAGTTATTTTCCTATTCATATTCCACATATTTTGGTAAAGTTAAACAAGTAGTTCATGTTGGAGGTTTTCATATGGCAGGCTATATCTTCGTTTTTTTGGCACCAATCTTTTTATTCGTATTCAACTCACTCACTCACAAGTTATGTGACAAAAAGAACTTGTCCTCAAAACAGCAAGACTCGGTTTATCGTACGATCAACGTTTCTATTACCATTCTGCTCATTTCATCCTATGTTTCAAACGTTCTATAGAAAATATAAAAAGGGGGAACCTGAATTGCATTCCCCCTTGAGTAACTGTACCATACACATGCTGCACCTTTTGATCAAGAGTAGTAAAACACACATTAACGAAACTGCTTATAAACGTCAAGCCTGATCAGTCCCCCTTCGTACGAAAAGGTACTGCTGAGCCGTCATTTATTTTAGCAGAAACATGCAGCACCTACGATAATCAAAAGAATAAACAACACAACAATCAATGCGAAGCCTTTTCCATGCCCGTATCCACCGTAACCCATGAAAGCCACCTCCTTTGATATTCTGTACACTATCCTATGCATGACCCGTAATTCACGCATAGGCATTCGCCCTTTAAATTAATTTAAATTTCTATTCACCATCAATAGCAGTAACAAGCTCCAATAATGATGAGAAGGATAAAAAGGACTAAGATTAGTGCTATTCCTCCCCCATGACCGTAACCATAACCCATCATCATACCTCCCTTTTCTTTCTCCATATCATATAGTGATACGCCCTATTGTGATTAGACGAATGACCCGGTTTTAAAATTTTTTTTATTAAAATCGTGTAGAATACCCGAAAATACTGGATTTATAATGTGTAAATTTTCTCATATTTCATTTATTGAATAGGAATACCTATAACGTTTATGCTATAGTAAGAGTTGTTAAATTATTACTTCACAGTAGGAGTGTTTGAAAATGAAAAAATGGATGTTATCAGTAGGGCTCACAGCGGGACTCATTTCATTATCCGCTTGTAATAATGCTGGTGGTGCTGATTCAGAAGCCATCGTAGAATCTAAAGCAGGAGATATTACGAAAGAGCAATTCTACAATAAGATGAAGGAACAATACGGAGACCAAGTTCTTAGTCAAATGATCGACGAAATGGTGCTCGAAGATAAATATAAAGTAACAGACAAAGAGATTGAAAAAGAAACAGAGAAGATCAAAGAAGAGCTTGGTGGCGAGGATGCTTTCAAACAAGCACTTGAGCAAAACGGCTTATCTGACGAAAAACAGCTAAAAGAACGCATCAAGTCTATGCTTTTAAATGAAAAGGCAGCAACAGAAGGTGTTAAAGTTTCTGAAGCTGAAATGAAGAAAACATTTGATGAAAAATACAAAACAGAAGTTAAAGCGAGCCACATTCTTGTAGAAGATGAGAAAACGGCTAAAGAAGTTCAAAAGAAATTGAACGAAGGCGGAGACTTTGCTAAATTAGCGGAAGAATACTCTAAAGACCCTGGTTCAAAATCAAAAGGTGGAGACCTTGGCTTCTTCGGTAAAGGCGCAATGGTTCCTGAATTCGATAAAGTTGCTTTTACTCTTGAAAAAGGAAAAACAAGTGAACTGGTTAAGTCTGATTATGGTTACCACATCATTAAAGTAACGGACAAGCGTGAAAACAAGTTCGAAGACAAGAAAGAACAGATCGAACAAGAGCTTAAGCAGCAAAAAGCGAAGCCTATTACTGAGATCTTAGAAAGCCTGAAGAAAAAAGCAGATGTTAAAGTAAAAGATAAAGAATTAAAAGAAAAGATGGAAAAGAAAGCAGAACAACCACAAACGCCACAGATGCCTCAACAATAATGGCATAAAATATGAAAAACCAGACCCTTGATGGGGTCTGGTTTTTGTTTTGTACTTATACAGAAGGCTATGGGCATCAAAATTGGATGCAATAGCCACAGAGAAGTTACAGATCACATAAAAATTGTGGCGAATCACACAAAAAATACACGTCATCACATAAAAAATACATGTCATCACATAAAAAAATCGGATTATCATATAAAAATGAAAACATCAGCCGAACATGTCTATCCTAGAAAGACAGAACAATCAAAAGACCTGCTCTTAGCAGGTCTTTTCCTTAATTCTACAGACGATTTGAATCATCATGATAATGATCTTCATCCCCTGCTGCTGCAACTAAATCCTCTGCATCATCATCTTCAGCGGAAGACTGAGCTGATTCTTGAGCTTTTGCTCTTTCGATTCGCTCCATGTATACTCTGCCTTCTTCTTCAATCACTCTTTGCTCAATTTCACGATCTTCTTGAAACAATGTAACGATCCGATAACCACTATAGATAATGCCGCAAAGCACAAAATACATCCACCATGGAGTCATAGTAAAGAAGTTGCCCACTCCAGCTGAATATTCTTTTAACACAAAGGCAGCTATGAGTATGGCACCGAAAAATAAAGCAGCGTATCCTTTCATCATCTAACTCCCCCTTATTAGACAAGCTTTTAATCCAGTCTATGAGGGAAAATAAGAAGTTATGTCATGAAAGTGCAGGTTCAGCTTTAGATTCTTTTTCCGTTTTGTTGGACTCCATTTTTTTATCAAACGCACGGAACATCAAGTAATAGAGTCCTGCACTTATTACCGCTAAAACAAACAGAAGGTAGAACGTATTTTCAAAACCAATCCACATCGTTAATGGAATAGAGATCGGTGCGATCGTACGTCCGATTGTAAAGCGCAGACCCGCTGCAGCAAAGTACTGCCCTCTCATGTTTTCCGGCGCTAGCTTAGAAATAAAACTTTCTTGAATTCCAACTACCATTAGCTCAGCCGTTGTAAAGATGACCATCGCACCAAAAAGGATCCACATCATCGTCGTACTTCCGAACACTAGCATCGATACACCATATAGAAGTGCAGAAAGTATAAATACCCTGCCTTCTTTGAATCGATTCATCCATTTAGCCATCCAAACTGTACATAACGCTACCATCAATCCGTTAAGCGAGATCAGATAACCAAAAACCTTTTCACCCGTTAACGAAATATCCCAATTGCCAATGGCAAAAAGCGATTGCTCTGGTACTTTTTCTGTTGTATAAACAGCTAGGAGTAGATCCATCTGCATGAAGGTCTGAGCTACAAGAATACCCGCTAAGATAAAGAGCAGGAATAACTTATCGCTCGCGATCACTCGATAGTCTTTCAACTGTTCGCCGATCGCCTGGAACCAATTCTTATCAGTCCCTACTTGTTCTAATATTTCTTTCTTTACCGGAACCGTTTCACGAATGTATTTCGCTAACACAACAGCTAACACAACGCTTACGAGCAAACATGCTAGCAATAATTCAAAACGGTAAGAGAAAAAGAAGATACTTCCTAATACAGGACCAAAGACCACCGATATATTAATCGATGTGTAAAACACTGCAAAAACTTCACTTCTATGCTTTTCTTCTACAACGTCTGCGATCATCGCATGACTAGCTGGCCAATAGAGAGAACCAAACAAACCTAACGCTGAAAACGCAATAAACGTTAAAATTGGCGAATCCATCCACGGTGAGTTAGCAAGACAGAAAAATATAAACGTTGCTGCCTGGCCCCAAGCCGAGATTACCATCATCTTCTTTCGTCCATATTTATCCGCACAATAGCCACCTACAAGGTTTGTGATGACACCGACAACTTGTGACAGGACTAATAAAATACCAGCTGTTGTTTTTCCCATTTCATCTGAAAAGTAAATCGCCATAAACGGGAAGAACATCCAAAACAATAGATTTACAAAAAACTCTCCAATTAAACGAACCTTTAGATTAGCATCCCAATCTTTCCATCTCATGCTGTCCACTTCTTCCTTTTTGTTATTTCCGACACTGTTGATTTATCTGATCCAACTTTTGAGCAGTCACCTTCATAAGGAAGCCATGAATACAGCAATTTTTCCAATGAGAGCATAGAAAAAAGCCTATGAGTATACACAGTCACATGTGCATACCATAAGCTTTTCGTTAAAAAAGGCTCGGGATGACACATGGAGAGATTGCTCAAAAGCAGGTAGATCGCATAGCAAAATAAGCCTTCCCAGATGGGACTAGACGTTATTTAGCTTGCTTTCTTACCTTACCTTGAACAATGCTAACCATGAGTCATTGCCTCCTAAAATTTCGTTTCTTGACTTCCAATTCCAAATTTACCATATCTCCCATTTTTACACAATGGGTTAATTTTATTAATATTGGTGCTTCGTTGTCCTTGTCAGTTGTTGATTTCCGTTTCAGGTTGTTCGCTTTCCGCGGGGCAGGCGGTGAGCCACATTCGTACGTTTCACTTTTAAGTGTCTCACCTGCCCGCCTGTCCCGCAGGAGTCTCACACCTTCCACTACAATCAACTTATCAAAGAAGACAATAAAAACGATTAATAGCAAAAAACACTACAATACTGCCTTTATAATAGGGCCTTAATTTTTAGCAAACTCCCCTTGGAAAAGGGGCTTGTATAACGATCGATTTTCTAGAGCGAACTGCTTATCTGTAAATTCTCCAGGCTGTACCTTTTCGAGTGCGCGGTCCATCATATTCATTCTAGCATCAAAATTATCGATCATATGAAGGATCTCTGCTTCACGAATCAACGGCGCTTTAGGGCTTCCCCACTCTGGTTTACTGTGGTGACTTAAAACTAGATGCTGAAGGACGGTTACTTCTTCTCCTTCGATCTCTAACTCATCTGCCGCCTTTCCGATCTCGTTCACCATGATTGTAATGTGACCGAGCAGCTTTCCTTCGAGTGTATAAGACGCAGCAACTGGTCCTGACAGCTCGATGACTTTTCCAAGGTCATGCAGAATAATTCCAGAATAAAGAAGATCCGTATCTAGAGATGGATAGAGTTTGCTGAATGCTTTTGCCATGTCCAACATGGATACAACATGAAAAGCAAGACCTGACACAAACTCATGGTGGTTCTTAACCGCAGCAGGGTATTCCAGAAATTCAGCTTGGTGTTTCTTTAATAAGTGTCTTGTGATTCGTTGAATATTTGGATTCTTCATCTCAAATATGTATTTGGTGATCGTCTCTACCATCGCGTCTTGAGATAATGGAGCGGTTTCTAGGAAATCACTAACCTTAACACCATCTAGTTCCGTTGCAGGGCGAATGGCTTTAAGCTTTAACTGCATTTTTCCTCTGTAGTTCCCCATCTCACCTGCTAGTTTTACGATAGCTTGAGCGGCATAAAGCTCTTCGTCTTCTGGTGAACTATCCCATAGTTTTGCCTCCACATCACCTGTTTGATCTTGAAGGATCAGCGTCAAGAATGGTTTACCATTACTTGCAGTCCCTTTTACAGATGATTTGATAAGAAAGAAACCATCTACGATCTCTCCTACCTTATAAAACGCAAGTCCTTTTTTCATCTTTCACCCCGCCTTTCTTTGCTTTAGTATAGCATATCCATCTATTTAACTACTTGTCGTAACACTCTATTTGTAAAAATTACAACTAGTGAATAATTCTCTTCTACCTTTATCTTTTAAGGTTAGTAATCGGAATTTTAATCTGAAAAGCTACACCTTCTGCTCTATTTTCCGCGACTACTCTTCCTCCATGCAATTCCGCAATTCGTTTTACGATAGCAAGGCCGAGCCCAAACTGACCTTTATTTCCTTTACGGAACGGCTGAAAAATCTCTTCTCCAGTTACACCCGTAAGACGTTCTCCATCATTAAACACTTCAATAACATATTCAGATCCGTTATTAAAAGCAGAGAGCCGAATCGTCTTATGTGCATAACGCAATGCGTTCTGAACTAAATTATCAAGGAGGATGCCCCATTGCTCTTTATCGCCGTTCAGATTGTAATGATTACCTGTAATCTCAAAATCTATATCTTCACGCTGATATCTGAAACGTTCGACAATATCTTCTGCCAGGTCACCAAAGTTAAAATTCTCTTTTGTTAATACATCAAGTTTCAAAGCATCAAGCTTTGTATAGTACAGCATGTTTTGAACACGCTTTTCCATTCTTTCGGTTTCTTTTAAGATCACGTCCATCATATCTTCCGTTGTATCCTTCGGCATGATGCCATCTTTGACAGACTGAGCGTAACTCTTAATCGTCATAATCGGTGTCTTTAATTCATGAGAAGCGTGCTGAATAAACGTTTTCTGTGCATGGTCATGTCTTAACAAGTTTTGACGCATCTCTTCAAACTGCTTGGAAAGAATATAGAATTCATCGTCACCCTTCCAATGAAACGGCTCTTGCCAGTTGCGTTTAGCGATCTGTTCGAAACGCTTTCCTAAGATGGTGAGTGGCGATCGTAAATACCGCGCTAACCAAATTGCAGGAATGATTGAGAATATGCCCGTGAACAATAAGATCAGTACGAGTCTTAGCCATAATCTGTTGACCATTTGATCACGATACGTATCCCACATATAGGAGATTAAGTATACCTTTTCGCCTTTTACGTTAGTCTTTGTTGTGATTGCATAAAACAAGGTCGCATCTTCGTACGTTAACTCGTAACGACCTTTATTCTTCTTTTGGTTGTATGCTTTTTCAGCCATCTCATAAAGAACTTCATCAGGTACAGGGTCACCTTGTGAGTTGGCGTACTTGTCAACAATCACAACATGTCCAACATCACGAGCTGCATTCCTTCTCTCAATAAAATCAGTTGGAGACTCCCCTTCTCTAGGAAGCTGATTATTGGGATCCCAGACATTCTGCTGTTCGTTCTCAATGATTCGATACGTTTCTTCAGTCAGCGTGTCTTTAATGGAAAGCGGATAGATGATCGCTGTTAAGAGACCGATCGTAAATATCAGCAAACCGAATGAAAGCCATATCCGCTGAGTTAGATTTAAGCGTATCATGACGGTATGATCCTATAACCGGCTCCGTAAACGGTCTCTAAGTTCAATCGAGGCATCTTCTTACGAACGCGTCTGATGACATCATCCACGGCACGTTCAGATCCGAAATAATCGTCTCCCCACACATATTCTAGAATCTCTTCTCGCTTACGAGACTTCCCTTTATTCTCAATCAAATAAAGAAGTACATCGATCTCTTTTCCTGTAAGATTAATCATCTCTCCATCACGTGTGATCTTTCTTGAGATCGGATCGATCATATATCCTGTAATTTCAATCGTTTGTGGCAAACGGTTACCGGTTTCATAGATTCTTGTTAGCAGTTTTCTTACGCGAATAACGAGCTCTCTTGGCATGAAAGGCTTGGCTAAATAATCATCACTGCCAAGCTCAAGTCCAACGATTCGATCTAAATCTTGGTCTCGAGCAGAAACAAAAATAACAGGAATGTCTGAAACCTTTTTGATCTCTTTAATTATTTCATAGCCATCCATACCTGGCAGCATAATATCTAATATCCAAAGATGCGGTTTGTTTTCTTCCGCACTTTTCAAGGCATCTTCTCCATTATGAAAAACCGAAACGCTCCAGCCTTCTTTTTCCATATACGCTTTCAGCACTTGAGCAAGATCTTGTTCATCCTCGACTAAGTAAATGGAATACTCATTTGACATGAGCCATTCCCCTCCTTTGGTTACATTTCAGCGATAACAGATTGATGTGGCCAATGTATGACAGGGACTGCCGGAACCGTAGATGCAATATGTTTATGACAGGTAAAGAATAACACCTGCCGATCAAACGCCGTTTCTTGTATCAATTGTAATGTTCGTTTTGTCCTTATTCCATCAAAGTTAACCGCAATATCGTCCATTAAAATCGGAAAGTCTCTTGGCCCAGCATGATAAGCTACTGCTAATCGTATAGCCAAATACACCTGTTCAGCAGTACCTCGACTTAACTCATGCGGATAAAAACCTAAACCATCCCCATTCAGAACCATTAATTCATTATTATCTGTGAATGTGATAGATTGATATTCACTTTCTGTTATTTTACTAAAATAAACACTCGAAGTCTCTAAAACCGCTGGCAGCTTTGTTTTTTGATAATCTTCCTTCACTTTTGAAAGTGCATGCTGTGCAAGTCGCAAGCTTGCCCACTTCTTTACTAGCGTGTTCCATTCTTCTTTAAGCATCTCATATCGATGCAGGTTCTCTGAGTAACTGCCATCTTCAAGCAGTTTTGTTAATTCCCAATCCAACTTTCCTTTTGCTTCTATCTTCTCATCATACCGTTTTTGCTTTTCTTGTACCTGTTCTTCTAAAACCGAAATATGGTGCATTGTTGTTTCATAATTCACCGTTACTTTTTCTGCCATTACTGCGATTTCATCCTTTGAAAATCCTAACGATATAAATTGATTATAAAGCGTTTCACGTTCTTCTTTTAGCTTGCCGAACCGTTCCTTGTTCTTACCTTTTACATAAAAGTCCGCTTCGTTGCTAACTTTAGCTGCATCCCATAGACTGCGGATCTGAATATCTATAAAAGAAATCTTTTTCTGAAGCTCATTCTTCCGCTCGATGAGTTCTTTTTTGTTTTGCTGAATGTGATCTGCTCTCGACTGATTTTTAAGTTGCTTTTCTAATTCTGCATAACAAGAGTTTATGAAGCTTTTGGTATCTTCCTGGACTTCTTCACCTAATGCAAGCGAAAGTGAAGAAGCCTTCTTCTCATAACTGCTTTGTTTAAATTCTATATCCTGCACTTTATTCTCTGCATCATTTCGCTGTCTTAGCAGCTCTTTAAGCTGAAGCACTCGTTTCATATAACCGGAAACAAAAAGACGATCCAACTTCCCTCTGTATCCTTGATCAGACGCCCATCGTTTCGCATGGTCCCAGACAGATGCTTCTTCCACCTCTAAATAATCCAGACGTTTAGCAAGCTGTACATAAATGTTGTTTTCATTAGAAAGCTGTAATGAGAGCTCAAGCCATTGTTTCCTATGAACCTCATCTTCTAACAATCGCTGATGTACGTGTTTTGGCATCTCTTCATCAGACTGATTCCTCTTTAAATACAGAAAACTTAGTACTAGCGATGTAATCAGCAGCAGCACTCCTCCAAGCATGACAGGAGGATGGTTTGAAACCCAGCCCGACCATAGAAGTAAGAGGGAAGAAAGAATGGGTAATAGTGTTGTGTAAACAGGAATCTTTCGAGTTTCTTTATGATTGGAGTGCTGATACTTTGCATATTCTTCTTCAGAAAGAAGGTTCTTTTTTTGCTTTGCTTCTTCCGTTTCTAATCGCTCCAACTTCACTCTAGAATCCTCGAGCTCGTCTTCTAACCTGTTTTTTTTATCTTGAATCTGCTCATTCTGCCTGATTAAATCTTCTAGAAAATGAAGCGATGATAAAGATAGTGAAAGTTCCTTAAGTTCTTTTTCAGACCACGTTTCACCAATTTCATCATAAAGCTCTCTTTCTTCTTTTCTTAACGACTGAATGTGGTGCTGTAGCTCTTGAAGCTGGTTGAAAAGATGTTCATATTCAGGAAGTAAGTTAAACAAACGTTTAATCTCTGTTTCATACTGTATGATATTTTCATTACTTATGATGGATCCGAGCTCAGCTTCAGCATCTTGAATACGGCTATCATCGTAAGTTAAGTCACCTTTCAGGCGTGACAATTCTTTTCGTAGCTCCTCATATTGTTGCAGACCGTTCTCTGGAAAAGAATATGGTTCAGAATCAAAAGAGCGAATCTCGACATCAAGCTGCTTGTACCTTTGCAATACGGGCTTTAATTCGAGCAGCCTCTTGTTTGAGAGAAGTTCGGTTTGAATCTCTGTTAGTTTTTGTTTAATTACTTCTAGATCCTTTTCATGGCCATCTTTCTCGTTCGTTAACGCTTGATAACTCTCATTTTTTTCTTTTAAGAGTTGCAGAGATTTTGCTGCAGATGATAGCTGTTCTAATCTTTCATTAATGATTGGTTTTTTACCTGCCTTTTTAAATAAAAGGGCTTGTTTCTTTTCAAAGGTCTGTTCGATGTCAAGCAGATCACGGTCACCTGAGATCGCGGTGCTTAATAAAAAGTTGCCAAGTTCTTCTGATGATAACTTGTCTAATTTTTGTAATCCATCTAGTCCAAAGCAAAAAGCACCCGTATACAGTGATTGTTCCATACCGTCCAACAACTGCAGCAAAAATCCCTCTTCTTTCTGTTGACCGCTTTCATTATAAAGCCTTAGATCACCGGTTACAGTTGAACGTGCAACTCTCTCAATCGTCCATGTTCCGTGAACCTGATGATGAATGGTAATCTTACCACCCATTCTGTTTCCGTCTTTCGGTTCATAGCGGCGTTGATTTTGACTTTTTGTCGGAAATCCGTAGAACATACATTTAATAAAATCCATTAGAGTGGTTTTTCCGGCTTCGTTTTGTCCGTAAAGAATCTGCAGCCCTTTGTCTTCGAAGGAAATTTTACAATCCTTTAATCCACCGAAATGATAGATATGTAGGGTAACAAGTTTCATTTTTTCACCTACCTGCTTTTATGAAGTTCAGATAATAACAATTGTTCTGCTTGTTGTTTGATATCTTCCCAATCTTGTTCGTTCAACTCTATGTATTTTCTAGCTGTTCTGTGTGTCGATAACTCTGAAATCGCTAATTGCAATTCTGTGTCATCCTCTAAAATACTCTGTAGATCTTGAAAAAAGGCTGACTGTTTCATTGATTGTTCCTCTTGAAGAGATGGACTTGTTACATTCTTGATCGCAACAACATGCACAAAAGAAGAATCATAATCTTCTTCTCGCAAGATTTCTTCTAGATCTTCTATGAATGTTCCATCCAAAAGCTCATGATAAAGCTGTGTTTGACCCGTCAACTTTAAGACGAGAAGTACACCTTTATTTTGCTGCAGATACGTGCTGATTTTTTTTTCGCACAAAAGGATCACTTCTTGCAGACTATCAACCTCTGTTAAATCAACTAGGCATTCCTTCCACTCGATTTCAGACGTGGAGTAAAACTGACTTTTTACTTCATTATGGTTTAATGTAACGATGTAACCACCTTTTTCACCTAATTCTCCACTATGTCTGCCTTGTATATTCCCTGAATAACGAACAGGTGGTTCGAGATTTAAATCGATTCGTTTATGAATGTGGCCGAGCGCCCAATAATCGTAGCCTTTTTTTAGAAGCTCTGTTAGTAAAAAAGGTGCATATCTGCTATGTCCGCTATAACCATCAGCCTGTCCATGCAAAATACCGATATGATACAGTTCATCTCTTTTTTCTGGATAGTGTAATGTTCGATCATCTGTGACTGCTGCTGTTTCATAGCTGAATCCGTGCAGAGCTGCTGCTACTCTTCCCTGTTTTTCAAAATGAAGAGTCTGAATGTGGCTGCCATCAAAAAAGTGCACATTGCTTGGCCATTCAAGATCTACCCATTGTCCATCTAACGGATCATGATTGCCATGAACAACATATACGTTTATGTTGTGACTGTTCAATTTCATGAAACAATTTTTCAAAAACGACTGAGCTTTTAAACTTCGGTTTCCACTGTCATAAAGGTCACCTGCAATTATTACAAAATCTACTTCTTCTGAGATTGCCAGATCGATAAGCCGTTTAAAGGATACGAACGTGCTATCAAAAAGCCGCTGAAAAAGCCTCTCAGGCAACGAGGAAAGTCCTTTGAACGGACTATCTAGATGAAGATCTGCACAATGTAAAAACTTTATCATTTCACTCATCCTCTTTTTCTACCATTCTTCCCTTCATTTTAACATATATACGAAAGCACGTTCGCTTGTGAACATGTAAAAAAAGAGAGCACGAGGCTCTCTTTTTTCTGGTTAAATGTCAGTTGTATTTTTCTTCTCTTGCTTGGATAAGAGAAGGGCTTGCTTGAACAACTTCAAGGAAGGTGCGTTTCCGTACATCAAAACACCACCGCGATATACTCGAGCACCAATGATTGCGAACAAGAAAATGGCTCCGATTAAAACGCTGATTCCCAATGCTACTTCCCAAACAGGTAATGAAAGCATCCCTACACGAAGCAGCATGAGCATCGGTGTGAACAGCGGGAAGTATGATGCAGCGGCAACAAAACCAGACTCTGGGTTTTCTCTGCCGAACATGGCGATCATAAATGCCGCCACGATCACGATCACTACCGGTGTCATCAGATTATTTACTTCTTCAACTCTGCTGATCAATGAACCAAGCATCGCAAATAGAGTTGAATAGAGGAAGAATCCTAAAATGAAGAACACAAGAGCATAGATGATTAATGACGTTGGAATCTCATTCAGCTTTAGTTCATTTATGATACTTTCACTTCCGCTAAGCTGTCCGTTTAATTTAACTGCCAGAAACCCTCCAGCAACAAACAACGCTAGCTGAGTTAATGCGACGAGTACGATACCAAAGATCTTCCCAAACATTTGTGTCACAGGCGATACTGAAGAAATCAGGATTTCCATAACACGTGAAGATTTTTCTGTTGCTACCTCTACAGCGATCATACTTCCATACATCATAACGGCCATGTACATGAAAAATAGGACCACGTAGACTAGGATGTATACTTGTGCTGCTTCTTCCTCACTTTTCGCTGAATCAGATAATGACTCTTTAGCAAACGAAACCGGCGAATAAATAGCAGCGAGCTGTTCTTGATTTAATCCGATGGACTCAGCGGCTGATTTGTTCTTAATCTGCTGCAGCGCTAGCTCAACATCTGCGATCAAGCTCTGTTGTGTTACATCTTCTGCTTTATATGTTCCTGTAATGATACCTGAGGCATCTTTATCCAGAATTAAAAGTCCTTCAATTTTACCATCAAGTACTGCTTTTTCTGCTTCACTTTCCGATTTCGTAAACGCTTCTGCTTTCAGATCATCACTCGTTTGCTTAAGTTGTGTTTGAAGAGCTGGAAGTGTCTCTCCTGTTCGGTCGATAACCCCAATTTTAGAAGCCTCATCTTCACCGAACATTTTTGTGATCTCGTTCATATTTGTTATGACAAATAACAAACCGATTGTAATCAATGTAGTGATCAGGAATGGTTTCGATTTAATTTTAGATCGGTATGTATGCATCATTACGGTCATAAATTTACTCATGAACAACACCTACTTTCTCGATGAAGATGTCATTTAAGGAGGGTTCCTCAAGTTCAAACTTTCTTACAAATCCTTTTGATCGAATAGCTTGGAATAAATCCTTTGCCACTTCTTCTCGTTCAACTTGAAGAATGATTCCGTCTCCTGTTGTACGATGCTTAATGACTCCAGCCGTATCTTTCAGATAAGTTAGATCAAAGTCTGCTTTAACAGATACGTTCTTTTTCCCAAAAGATCGTTTGATTTCTTTTAGATTTCCTTGAACAACTGACTTTCCTCTATGCATGATACAAAGATGCTGACATAGTTCTTCTACATGCTCCATTCGGTGAGAGGAGAAAACAATCGTCGTTCCTTCTTTTTTCAGCTCATGAACAGCACTCTTTAGAAGCTCGACGTTCACAGGGTCTAGTCCGCTAAACGGTTCATCTAAGATCAAAAGTTCTGGACGATGAAGAACAGCCGCGATGAACTGGATTTTTTGCTGATTTCCTTTAGACAACGCTTCTACCTTCTTATTCAAATACTCTTCTGCTCCGAAGCGCTTCAACCACTTATCCGTCTGTTCTTGAATTTGTGATCGCGTCATACCACGCAACTGCCCGAGATAGATCAACTGCTCTCTAACTGTCAGCTTTGGATACAATCCTCTTTCTTCGGGTAGATACCCTATAAGATCGCTCGTCTCATACGAGATTTCTTTATCGTTCCATGTAATTCTTCCTTGTGATGGTGTTAATAATCCTAAGATCATTCGAAATGTCGTTGTTTTCCCCGCACCATTCGCACCTAACAAACCAAAGATCTCACCTCTAGGAATCTGTAAGTTAATTCCGTCAACGGCTGTAAAACTACCAAACTGTTTCCTTACTTCGTTAATGGTCAACATGACTATATCCCTCCCGCTGTAAAATATACCATATATTCCTAGTACGCGGGGTAATAGCTTAAGTTTCATATAAATTCTTAAGTTTAAGGCAGGAAAAATTCGTCGAATGTTGAAATCCAATTTAGATACGAAAGGAGTTCGATCATCATGAATACATACGCACTAACTGCATACGAAAGTAATGGTGAAAAAATATTGGATGAAACAATTTCTGCACAGAGCGACTCTGAAGCAAAAGAGCAAGGAGAAGCCCGTTTGGCTGAACTGAATATGCAAGAAAAAACGCATCGTCTGACTTCACCAAAGGGACAGTTGCTTCTTTTCCATCGCTAATGAAACTCATGGAAACGAGGGAGAAAACAGTGAGTGAAGTGATTCTGCGAGAAGCTCGATACGATGACAGTTATGAACTTTCTTATTTAATGGGAGAGCTCGGTTATCCAACCAAGCCAGAAGAGATGACAGAGCGATTAGAAACGCTGCTTCCTAATCCGGCTTATGCTTGTTTTGTGGCTTGTGTAAACGACCAAGTGATTGGGATGATCGGCCTTGCAAAAGGTATATATTTTGAAAAAAACGGCTGCTATGCACGTATTACTGCTCTAGTGGTAAGTGAAGAATTCAGAGGAAACGGTATAGGCAAGGAACTTGTTCGTTATGGGGAAGAATGGGCAAAAGAACAAGGCTGTACGGCGATCCTGCTTAATAGTGGAAAACAAAGAACGGATACGCATGAGTTCTATCGTAGTCTAGATTATGATGATACAGGGTTGCGGTTCATTAAAGTGATGCTTTAATTATCAGCCGCTTAACCATGTATAGATTGTTCATTCAGAAGCAAGAAGGTCGAGGAAGATTCTCCGCGTATCAAGAACAAAGAAAAAACCGGATGCTGGATCTAGCACCCGGTTTTTCCTATTTATCCGTCCAATTCTTTGACCCCGTTATATCTTGTTGTCTATTTTAAGTTAACCCACACACTCTTAACTTCTGTGTAATTGTTTAATGCATAAGATCCCATTTCACGTCCGATACCCGATTGCTTGTATCCGCCGAATGGTGAAGCAGCATCAAACGCATTATAGCAGTTCACCCATACCGTACCTGCACGAAGCTTGTTCGATACATAATGAGCCGTTTTTAAATTCTCTGTCCATAGACCTGCAGCAAGACCATACTCAGAGTCGTTTGCACGTGAAATCACATCATCCAAGTCTTCAAACGGCATTGCAGCTACAACTGGTCCGAAGATCTCTTCTTTTGCGATCGTCATCTTATCATCTACATCAGCGAAGATTGTCGGCTCAACAAAGTAACCTTTGTCAAATGGAGTTGTTCCTCCTGTTAACAATTCTGCACCCTCATCTTGTCCTTTTTGAATATATCCAAGAACGCGGTTATGCTGTTCTTGAGATACGAGCGGCCCCATCGTTGTATCTGGATCTAACCCAGGACCTTGCTTAATTTTCTTCGCATGAGACACAAGGTCTGCCACTACATTATCAAATGATTTCTTTTGAATATATAAACGAGATCCCGCACAGCAAACTTGTCCTTGGTTGAACATGATTCCGCTTAAGGCACCAGGAACTGCACGGCTCATGTCCGCATCAGGCAAGATGATATTTGGTGATTTACCACCAAGCTCAAGTGTTACACGCTTCAAAGAGTTAGACGCATTACGCATGATCAGCTTTCCAACTTCAGTAGAACCTGTAAATGCGATTTTGTCCACGTTTGGATGATCAACTAGAGCTGCACCTGTTTCACCAGCACCCGTTACAACGTTTAACACACCTTCTGGGAACCCAGCTTCATGTGCTAATTTTGCCAAGTAGAGTGCTGAAAGAGGTGTTTGCTCAGCCGGCTTCAGTACGACCGTACATCCCGTCGCAAGTGCTGCACCAAGCTTCCAAGCAGCCATCAATAATGGGAAGTTCCAAGGAATGATCTGTCCAACTACACCAAGTGCTTCATGACGCGTATAGTTGAAGAAGCTTCCTGCTACAGGAATCGTCTGCCCCACGATTTTCGTTGACCAACCAGCATAATAGCGGAAATGTTCGATCGCGAGCGGAACATCTGCATTCATCGTTTCGCGGATCGGCTTCCCGTTATCCAATGTATCAAGCTGTGCTAATTCTTCTTTATTCTCTTCCATCAATTCTGCTAATTTGTAGATCAAGTAGCTTCGCTTTGAAGCCGGCATCTTTGACCAATAACCTGTTTCAAAAGCAGCTCTTGCCGCCTTTACTGCTTTGTCAATATCTTCAGTTCCACCTTCAGATACAACTGCTAAAACTTCTCCAGTTGAAGGGTTTAACGTTTCAAATGTTTTTCCGCTAGCTGAGCTGACCCATTCCCCATTGATAAAATGCTTTTTCGTTCCGTTAAGAAACTCTGCCACCTTTGGTTTTAATTGAAGGTCTAAAGTTTTTTCCATTTGAATCCTCCCTTTGCATTGTGGTTCTTACATAAATATTATTCGTCACAATTCATGTAAACCCTTTCATTTTCTACATTTGTAATAAAACTGAAACGTTTTTTACGAAATTCGACGGGAGATGTCGAAGCGAGGCGAAAGAGTGGCTTTCTGTGAATGAATTCCAGAAGCGAGCATAAATCCTCGTGAACGAGCATAAATCCCCTGGAACGAGCATAAATTTCCGGGAGCGAGCATAAATTCCCGCGAACGAGCATAAATTCCCGCGAACGAGCATAAATCCTCGGGAGCGAGCATAAATTTCCGGGAACGAGCATAAATTTCCGGGAACGAGCATATCACTCGCTTGCCACAGCCCAATACCGTCATTTTGCATCCCTACACAACAAAAAAGAACTCTTCTCAGACACAAATGTCCAAAAAAAGTTCTTTTACAGCAATCACACGCTTATCTCTTCATCGTCTGGAAGCGCATCTGCTTGCGGAACACTTCTTTTATCATGTACGGAACGCCTAGCTGGTCGTTTGTACGCGTGATCCACTTTGCTTTTCTCTTCACTTCATCAGGTGCGTTTGCCATCGCTACACCTAGACCTGCAAATTCAATCATATCTAAATCGTTGTACGAATCCCCGATTGCTACCATCTCATTTGGAGCGATCCCTAGTGTCTCACCAAGGTACCTTAAGGCATTTCCTTTTGTTACTTTTTTTGCTGTGATCTCCAACTGACATTTTGCCGATGAAGAATACTCAAAGTCTGGCATATGTTCTTTTAGATACTTCATGGCAGAGTCGCATTCTTTCTCATCAAAGAACTGTACATCCATCTTTGGCGGTGCCACTTCTTGCGAGAGAACATAGTCTCCAAGATTCTCTGTAAAAGATACAGGGTAGAACAGGGGATCACCCGTGCTTAATGTTAATTTCGCAACGAGCTGACTTTTCTGCTTGAGTTGATTTCCTACGGAGAAGCGTTCATGGACTACGCGCATATGGCATTCGTAATTTCCAAGCACTTCTACCAATCTATAAGTATCCTCGACCGATAACCTTTTCTCTTGAAGAGGTTCATCAAGAGATGAAGCAATGAAACCACCATTATGACTGATCAAATAACTGTCGATCTTTAACGCTTTTGCGATCTTTTGTGTAGATGGAAAACTCCTGCCCGAAGCGAGTGTGACATAGACCCCTTTTTTCTGCACATAATCAATGGCTTCTTTCGTTTCTTTATCGATACGGAAATTGCTTCGCAGTAGGGTTCCGTCGATGTCAATCGCTAGTAAACGGTATACCATGATGCGCTCCCCCCATTTCGCGAAAATATAGTATAAGAACTCGTGTTAAGTTTATGACCTTGAAACATGCTTTAGAACGCGGACAAACCTAAGAAATATTAAGCAAAAGAAAAACCCCCTGCTACAAACGTAACAGGGGGTTAGATCAGCATATTATTATTGCTGTTGTCCGTCTTCTTCAACCATTGGTCCGTAAAGCTCTTCCAGTGGCTTTGTGATCACTTTATTTAGATCATTGATGATCATGCTCATGCGTTGTTCTGCTGCCATAAGCTTTGAGATCGTTTCGTTCTGCTGTACATCAGCAAAAAGCTTTTGAGCTTCTTCAATCTCTTCAGGAGTCACTTCTTGGCCGTTCATTTGTTTTTGTTGAAGATTTACTTGAATATCACGGAATTTACCGAAAAGTTCTTTCGTTTCCGGATTGTTATTTACTTCATCATAGCTTTGTTTTAAAGCTGTAAAGTCCTCACTATTGCGCAATGCTTTTTCTAAGTCGTAAGCAACATCGTATACGTTTGACATTGGTAAAATACCTCCTATTGATTAACTACGGTACCCACTATAACAGACTCTACAAAAATAGTACAAGGATACCTTGAAATACACCGATAATTCCGCCTAACAAGGCACCTAGCCATGTTATCATCTTAAGTTCACTTTTTGCGATCGATATGATGATTTCCTCTAGACGCTCTAGAGAAAAGGCCTCAACCTGTTCTTCCACGATTTTCGCAAGATACATCTTTTCAAGCAGCATTTCTAATCGATCAACAAATAGATCTAGACCTGCAGATACTGCTTTTGGTGTTAGGTCATCAATAATCCAGCTCTCAACAGAACTCGCTAATGAAGAAACTGGTGTGTTTAAATACTCTTCAATAGGAAGTCTAGCTGTAATTTCTTTTGCTAAACCTGTCGTAAACTCAGGCAGGTTCAGCAGCCCTAGTGCATCTTCCGTTCTTTTTTCCATAAAGTTTCGGTATTCTTGCTGAAGAAGGTTCAGCAAGGTATCACGTGTATTTTCATGTTTCATGAACTTGATCAGTTCAGGTTGTACTTTGTCTGCAATACTAACATTACCAAAGAACATAGATACCATATTAACAAGCATCCCTTTATCCATTAGAAAAGCATCAATGCCACTCGCAAGTGATTTCCTACCTTCTTCACTTTCTAAATAAGTAACCCCTTTGTTCAAGAGCCAATCCACGGCTTCTGGTAACTTTTCTTCCCCTCTGGCAACAAATTTTTCTGGCAGAACATCTTTCATTTCCTTACCATTTGATTCCTGAAGCATTCTATCCATTCGAGAGCTCAGCCATGCTTCGGTAGTTGTTTGGATTCTGTTCTGAACATCATTTACACCGAAATCTTTTTGAAGCAGATCACTGATCGTCATATCACTCTTTAAGAAGCGTTTCACTTCTACTTGAACAAGTTCAGTCATCTCTTTGCGAAACCTGCTATCGTTAATTTTCGCTTGTACACCTTCTGCGGTTAATAGATGCTTGGTTACGGTCTCACCCAGCTGCACGGCGAGTTGTTTTCTTCGCTTCGGTATGAGTCCAGGTGTAAAAGGAACTCGATATTTACCAATGTATAATGTAGTAAATGGTCTAAATAACATTCGGATTGCAATGGAGTTTGTTAGACCACCAATAAACGCACCGACGATCGCCATAATAGAAATTGAAATCCATATATCCATATTTTTGTCTCCATTACTCTAGATTCTATACTCCTAGTAAATGTGTATTGTGATAACGCTAACTATTTAGGCTCCCCTTTTGGAAGGATATCCACATAATAAAAACGATCTTCATTTGTGAACATATCTTTTACCATTCGCGTCTCACCTAACGTATACGTAACAGGAAAGGAAAAGTTCGGTCCATTAAAAACAAACGTGTGAAATTCTCCGTTCTCACCACATATATCATGTTTCTTCGGATAGTCTTCTATAAACTGCTCGTCTATGACACGGCCAGTAAAAGAGGCATCTATTTTTAATGTATCTGAGCAGCACACAACAGTCTTAAATCCTTCACTCAAAAACTCCTCAATAATTTGCTCTGAACTTTCACCCCATATTGGAAAAAATGGTGTGATTCCTGTACCTTCTAACATGTTTTCGCGATATTTTTTTACATCTTCTAAAAAAATATCTCCAAACATGATGTGCCGTATGCCATCAGCTTTAATGTCGTCAACAGCTTGTTCCATTCTTTGTTGGTACATATCATTAGAACAATCTTTAGGGATCCAAACCGCTCGGAGAGGTAAACCAAGTGATTTTGCCTGCATTTCTAAAAGTTCATTTCGAACGCCATGCATAGTTGTCCGATCATAGTCTTCTGTTAACGTTGTTAGTAAGGAATCGATCTCCCATTCTGCCGACTTCTGCAGTCGATACAGAGCCAATATAGAATCTTTTCCTCCGCTAAATGAAACGACAATTTTCTTCTTCATCTAGGACCCTCCCTAATATAACGATTTAGGAGGCAATACGAATTCATAGCCTTCTAGTTTTAATTCAGAAATCAATTCATCTAAAATTTCTACGGTCTGCTTTAATTCATGAAGAAGAATAACAGAGCCATCCTCAGCATGATTCAAGATGTTATGAACAATGTGTAAGGGATCTTTTTGGTGTTCCCAATCCAGACCCGCCACTTCCCATAAAAAAGGAATGACATTGAGCTTCTTTAAAACATCCAAAGTATCTTCATTAAACTGTCCAAAAGGCGGACGAAAATATTTCACTTCTTGACCTGTGAGAGATTCCAGCTGTTTCAAATTTGTAGAAATATCATGAAGCTGGTCATGATAAGAAAGTCTCGATAAAACGCGATGACGCAATGAATGCCCACCGATCATATGCCCTTCTTCAATCACCCGTTTCCAAGGTCGTTTTCCATGCAACAACTTTGATTGCCAAAAGAACAATGCTTTTACGTGATGTTTCTTTAGGATATCTAGCAGTTCAACCAAAACAGAGGATGGTCCATCATCAAATGTAAGAATCAATGATTTTGTTCCTTTAGGTGAATCCTGCTTGTCCCAATTTTTTTTATTCGTCCAAATCTCTTTATTTTCCCAGTCGTACACGACCGTTGCAGAAGTTACTCAAGGACACGTTTTCATAGTGTCTCCTCCTTCTTGGGAATCTGTTAGTTTAGTTAACCACTTAACATTGCTATAATAATAGCAAGCTTTTTCTTGAAAGGATATGAAAAAGGATGCTCGATAAGCTAAAGAAGCACTATAAGAATTCTATGACAACAGACCTCTCACAACAGTCTGGCTATTACTGGTTCCTTTCAGATGACAGCGAACCGTTCGGTATCTCAAAACCTGCAGTTTCAGAATCAGAACTAACTTTACTTCGCTCCATGTTTAACACATATGAAAACGATAATTCTTCAAATGTTCTTTCCCCACAGCAGTTAAAATGGAGAGCACTTCTTTTTGACGGTAAAGCTACAACAGAAGAAGGCTTCTATCGATTTGTACACTTTTTTAGCAAGCAACCGATCACGGATCATGCTTCATTTTCAGAAGCAGTAAATGGCCTTTTTCCTGAGGATGCAGTTCTCCTTCTTAATAAAGATCTTAAGAGTGGCGTTATTATTGAAACATCCAAACAGGAGTTTAGTGAGACACCTTATGAAGCGTTAAAAGACATGCTCTCTACAGACTTTTATTTAGATATTTCAATTTATATAGGCTGCTATAACAATCAACTTCATCGCGCAAAAGAAACCTATACAAGAGAACAGCAACAATTTTTAGACGTGCGGAATCGTTTGATGCCGAAATCC
This sequence comes from Fictibacillus tiangongensis, assembly GCF_048083785.1. GTDB lineage: Bacteria > Bacillota > Bacilli > Bacillales > Fictibacillaceae > Fictibacillus. Next base: position 708,104 of record NZ_CP182294.1, on the reverse strand, counting down.
ATATATACAGTAGCTGATATCGTTCCGTATATCCTTCTTCAGACCGCCAGTCCGATGGCCGACCAAACATTAACTTCACTAGTAGAAGAATGGCGAGAAGAAGACGAGGAAACGCTAAAAAGCATCAAAGTATTTGTTGAATGCAACCTTAACGTTTCGTTAGCGGCGAATCAGTTATATATTCACCGAAACAGCCTTCAATATCGTGTGGAAAAGTTTTATGACAAAACAGGCATTGATGTTAAGCAATTGAAGAATGCACTAACCGTTTACTTGGCGATTCTTCTTATTGAACAAAAAGATCCTCGCTAGTTTCAAAAATCCTCTTTGTGCACATTGCATAAAGAGGATTTTTTATTTTAGGCATGTCGTCCATTTACGTTTACTGATATGAAAGCGTAAACTTAAAACATTAAGAAAACGTTTACATCGGAAGGGGAATTATAAAAATGGCAGGTATTAAGTTAAATAACATCGTAAAAAGATATGATAATAAAGTAACAGCTGTACATGATTTCAACCTTGATATTTCAGATAAAGAATTCATCGTATTCGTAGGACCATCTGGTTGCGGTAAATCAACAACGCTTCGTATGATCGCTGGTCTAGAAGAAATTTCTGAAGGTGATCTTATCATCGATGAACGCGTTGTAAACGATGTTGCTCCAAAAGATCGTGACATCGCGATGGTTTTCCAAAACTATGCCCTGTATCCTCACATGAACGTTTATGACAACATGGCATTCGGTCTTAAACTAAGAAAGTTCAGCAAAGAAGAAATTGAAAAGCGTGTTAAAGAAGCGGCACGTATTCTTGGTCTTGAGCAATACTTAGATCGTAAACCAAAAGCACTTTCAGGTGGTCAGCGTCAGCGTGTTGCACTAGGACGTGCGATCGTTCGTGATGCAAAAGTATTCTTGATGGATGAGCCGTTATCCAACCTTGATGCAAAACTTCGTGTTCAGATGCGTGCAGAGATCACAAAGCTTCACCAACGTCTGCAAACGACTACAATCTACGTAACGCATGACCAAACAGAAGCGATGACGATGGCAACACGTATCGTTGTTATGAAAGACGGACGCATCCAGCAAGTTGGATCTCCAAAAGAAGTATACGATACACCTGAGAACATCTTCGTTGGTGGATTTATCGGAAGCCCTGCAATGAACTTCTTGAATGGTACGCTTGAAGACGGATTCTTCAAAGTCGGTGACACGAAGATTGCCGTTCCTGGCGGAAAGATGAAGATTCTACAAGAAAAAGGCTACAACAACAAAGATGTTGTCCTAGGTATCCGTCCAGAAGATATTCATGATGAGCCAGTGTTCTTAGAGTCTTCTTCAAACACGAAGATTGAAGCGAAAATCGACGTTGCTGAACTGATGGGTGCTGAAACGTTCTTGTACTCTACAGTTAGCGGACAAGATTTTATCGCACGCGTAGATTCTCGTACAGACATTCGCAACGGTCAGGACATTTCCTTAGCGTTTGACATGAACAAAGCACATTTCTTTGATAAAGAAACTGAACTGCGTATTCGTTAATTCATATGTTATGAAAGCTCTGCTTAATCAAGCAGAGCTTTTTATTGTTCTTTATACGGCCATCAAGTACCAAAATATGCATTTTTATGTGATACATTATTTTTTTTATATGATAACACTTCATTTTTATATGATAGGCCTCTAAAATTATGTGTTCATGCTTCCTTTTTATGTGATAATGTGCCCCCCAAAAAAAAATCCCCTGTTATTTTTTTCTTTATCGGGGAAAATGTTTAATGATTGACGAATTCGCCATTCGTTTATACAATAAATTCTATAAAATTGGTCGGGATTATCCTGACGAGGAGGACTTCAATTGAAAAACACACTTAAATTCCTGTCAGCTCTCGCTCTTTCTGTCATTCTGTTGTCAGCATGCGGAAATTCTGACGAGTCAAAATCAGGTTCGAACACTGATAAAAAAGTACTTACAATTGGTACTGAAGCTACATATCCACCTTTCTCATATCGTGATAAGAAGACAAATGAAATCACAGGCTATGATGTTGAAGTAGCTAAAGAAGTTGCTAAGCGTCTGGATATGGAGCCGAAGTTCGTGGCAACTGAATGGAAGAACATGTTTACTTCTTTAGACTCTAAACGATTTGATCTAGTAGCGAATCAAGTAACTATTACAGACGAAAGAAAAGCTAAATATGACTTCTCTACTCCTTATACCGTTTCTGGTGGACAAGTTATCGTGAACAAAGACAACAAAGATATTAAAAGGATTGAAGATTTAAAAGGCAAAGTAGTCGGAACGACACAAGGAAGTAACTACGCTGCTGAAGCCGAAAAAGCTGGAGCAAAAACAAAGTTCTATAAAGGTGCTGCACAAGTATTAACAGATTTAGATGTTAACCGTGTAGATGCTGCAATGAACGATCAGCTTTTCATCCTGACAGAATTAAAGAAAACAGATTATAATGTTAAAGCGGTTGGCGAACCTTTTAACGAAAACGAAATGGCATTTGCATTCCGAAAAGATGACAAAGATTTAATTAAAGATGTAAACAAAGCTCTTGAAGAAATGAAGAGTGACGGTACACTGAAAAAGCTCTCCGAAAAATATTTTGGAGAAAATGTAAGTGAATAATTTATCAGAAATTCTGATCAACTCCCTCCCCTATTTATTGGAGGGAGCTGTTTTTACTATCGTCATAAGCCTTGTATCGATTTTCGGAGCGCTTATTTTTGGGTTGGTAGTTGCTTTATGCAGGATGTCATCGAATAAATTCTTGTCAGGGATTGCCAAGGGGTATATTTCTTTCTTTAGGGGAACGCCATTATTAATTCAATTATTGATTCTCTATAACGGTTTCACGTTTATTTATGTACCTGAAGGATGGCAGGCTGCGCTCGCTGGACTGATACTTCATTTTAGTGCCTATATAGCCGAATCCTATCGGGGAGCTATTCAATCGATCGAAAAAGGACAATGGGAAGCCGCATTTTCACTTGGGATGAACAGATATCTTACGTATAAAGAAGTAATTCTCCCACAAGCATGGAGAATTTCGATTCCGTCCGTTTGGAATTCATTGATCGATATCGTTAAAGCTTCTTCGTTAGCTTCAGTAATTACAGTACCAGAGCTTACTTTGATGGCAGATCAGATCAGCGCATCACAACTGATCGTATTACCTGTTCTACTAGAAGCTGCAGTCCTTTATTGGATTTTAACTTCTCTATTGGACGGTCTTCGAGTACTGCTTGAAAGAAGAATCAGAATCAGCCAATAATCCCTTCATGTCTCATTTGGATATGAAGGTTTTTTCTATTCCCACTCACCTATAAAAAAGAGCACTTCTTGATGACAAGCATCACAATAAAACACATGTGGGCATTGGCTTTCTGCAAAATTTTCAGGATAGCCATCCTCTAGCTTCAGTTCATCCACTTCCATGTAGGGACTGTAATCATCGAAAAAATCACTTACTCTTCCTTGATCTTGAACCGCTCTTCCGCATTCTGGACAGCAAACGTTTATCGTTTGAAAGTTATTACAGATCGGGCACATCGCCATCATTATCAACTCCTATGATTTAAAAAGGGAGTGGATTCCTCCACCCCCGTTTTGTATCAGTTACGAGCTAAGTTAGCGATTACCGCCACTTAACTGTTGCTGACCCATTGCGACTAAACGTTTTGTCATTTCCCCACCAACCGAGCCATTCGCACGAGCAGTTGTATCTGGGCCAAGTGTAACACCGAACTCAGATGCGATCTCATATTTCATTTGATCAATTGCTTGCTGTGCTCCTGGGACAACCAATTTGTTTCTTCTTGCCATGTGTTTCACCCCCTTGCCTTTATTGTGTATCTCACCCGTTTCTCTATTCGTTTCTAACATTGGCAATATATAGCGTTCTTCCCACTACAAATCGGGTGATGTATTCAAAAAGGTTGTCTAGTTGGTTTATACTGAATTATAGTAAGAAAAAAATCATGTGATGATTATGAAAAAGTTGGTGAAAGAAAATGTCAAATGAATATGCAGTAGAGATGTTCAGAAAAACCATACCTCTGTTTCAAGCATTAGGTGATCCTGTCAGACAAGACCTCGTTCTGCTTTTAGCGGAGACAGATAAAATGAATGTAACGGATATTGCCGGTCAATCTCCAATGTCACGACCAACAGTCTCCCATCACTTAAAAATTTTACGAGAAACTGGAATTGTTGGGACGGAGAAAAAAGGGAAAGAGATTTTTTATTTCTTAACGCTTGATCAAACCGTTGTACAGCTCAAACAGCTCATTCACATTATTGAAGAGGAATGTATTTTGTAAGCTCTTTGTTGTATTCGCTGTTGTTTATGAAGGTAGTTGATTTCCGCTTCAGGTTGCTCGCTTTCCATGGGGCGACCGGTGAGCCCCTTGCCGCTTTGCGCCCTTAAGGGTCTCACCTGACCGCTCGTCCCATAGGAGTCTCGCACCTTTCACTCCAACCAACTCGCATAGAAGTGAAGGAGAAAACATTTAATGCAACAAATCTTTAGATACAGGCCAGGCCAGTATAAAAATCTTATAAAAAAACGATTCAGCTTGTTTGCTGAATCGTTTTTGTTTGGACAATAATAAGCGCATCTGAAGCAAAAAACGACTTCACTACAAAAACAACTCTGCAAGACGAAAACAGCTCTATTTTTTCCGAAGCTGTTTAATACCTGAACGAATTAATGCCGCTCTTTGTTTGCTGTTTGAGAAATAAGCTCTGATCAATGTTCTTATTTTTGAGTACTTATTTTCGTACGGGTACCAATTGATTTCTCGTTGTTTGATTCCCGCATCCTTCATTACCGACATCTGACGGGTAAAGGTGAACAAGCCTTCGTCTCCGTGATACCTGCCTACACCGCTGCTTTTCACACCACCAAATGGAAGATGAGGATTTGCTACTGAAACGATTACATCGTTAATCACGGCACTGCCTGTTACTAGCTTTGATGTTACACGGTTTGCTTTTTTAGCATCCTTTGTCCATACACTTGCGTTCAAACCAAACTCAGTGCTGTTCGCTTTTTCAATCGCTTCTTCCTCTGTTGAGAAGGATATCACAGGCAGTACGGGTCCAAACGTTTCTTCTTTAACGATGTTCATATCTTCAGTAACATTCGTTAAGATCATTGGTTCCAAATACATGCTTTCTCCCCACAGATCAGGGTCTTTGCCAGTAAGCAGAAGAGCACCTTTCTCTAATGCATCCTTTACGTGATTTCTAATAATCTCTTTTTGGTGAGGAAAAGTTAATGAACCTATATCTTCTCCAAGTTTCAATTTCTTCGTTTCTTCTACTAGCCTGTCGATGAATTCTCCATGAATCGCATGCTGCACATAAACTCTTTCAATCGACATGCAGACTTGTCCTGCATTCGTGAATGCCCCCCACACTGCACCATTTACTGCTCTTAACATGTGAGCATCTTCAAATACAATCATTGGATCTTTTCCGCCAAGCTCCAGAGTATAAGGAATAAATCTCTTGCTCGCTTCAACTCCTATCTTACGTCCTGTCTCAACAGATCCTGTGAAGAAAATGCCATCTGGCGTTCCAGAAACCAAAGCTTGTCCCAGCTCTTTTCCACCATGCGCAACTTGAAGAACATTTTTCGGCAGATTCACTTCCCTCGCAATTTTTTCAATCAACAATCCGATCGTAGGTGTGACTTCAGAAGGTTTTACAATAACAGAATTTCCTGCGATCAGTGCAGAGATTACAGGAGTCATCGAGAGTTGAAAAGGATAGTTCCATGGTGAGATGACCAATACTGTTCCTAGAGGAAAATAATCTACATATGAAGTTTTGCCTATAAAAAGAATCGGTGTAGAAACTTTTTTTCGCTTTAATATTTTTGGTGCGCGCTTCTCATAATGCGCGATCATATCAATTACGGGCATGAGATCTGCTGTTAGAGCTTCTGTCTTCACTTTTCCAGTCGCAGCACAAATTTCATCTACGATCTCATCCATGTTATCTAATAGATGCTGCTTTATCTTTTTTATAAACGTCAATCGAGTTTCTAATGTACGTGTGGACCAATATTGAAAAGCAGCAGAAGCTTTTTCATACATTTCAGGAACGTGATTTTCTCCCGTTTCTAGCCACTGATCGATGGTTTCACCTGTTGCAGGATGTTTTGCAATCATTACGTTTTTCATTCAAGCGCACCTCCTTTGTCAAAATTTTCATATTTCTTCCATCATACCTTTTTTGATGAGTTATTGTTTATTTATTTTTATGGTTATGATATCATGTTGATATTCTTAAACATATAAACACGATATTAGGAAGGATGTTTCTTATGATAAATAATAAAATTGCACTCATTACAGGAGCCTCAAGCGGAATTGGCCTTGAATTTGCTGATCTCTTTGCGAAAGACGGCTACCATTTAGTGCTTACAGCTAGAAATGAGTCAAAGCTTAATGAGATTGCACTACAGATGTCTAAAAAATACGGTATTTCAGTTACGGTAATTGCAAAAGACTTAAGCCGAACCGATGCTGCAGAAGAACTGACTGCAGAGATCATTGCAAGGGGTATTGAGGTTGACGTTCTGATCAACAATGCAGGATTTGCTGCTTACGGACCTTTTTACGAGACATCATGGAAAGATGAAAAAGATATGATTCAAGTAAACATAACGGCTCTTACCACACTGACAAAACAGCTTCTTCCCGGAATGATTAAGCGTAATCGAGGGAAAATCTTAAACGTGGCCTCAACTGCAGCATTCCAACCTGGACCATTAATGGCTGTCTATTACGCAACAAAAGCTTATGTACTTTCCTTCTCAGAAGCCATCAACTATGAATTACGTCATACCGATGTAAGTGTTACCGCTCTTTGTCCTGGTGCAACTGCTACAAACTTCGAAAAACGGGCAAGCCTTGAGTCATCTCGCTTGTTTCAATCTGGTGCGATGAGTGCGACCGACGTTGCGCGGTCAGGCTACAACGCCTTGATGTCTAAAGATTCATTGTCGATTCCAGGATTTAAAAACAAGGCATTAGCTAACATCGTACGATTCTTACCTCGCAAAACGATTTTAAAAATTGTGCATTATGTACAAGACAAAAAATAAATGTCATAATTTTGAGAACAGCTTTTAATCGCTGTTCTTTTTTAATGGTCCTGATCTAACATAAGACTTCGAATGTTCTTTTCAATTTATTGCTTGATAACACGATTTTCTTTGTGTAATATTACACCAAAAGAGAATATTTGTGTTTCGTCCTGTTTTTATCTAAATATACATATACATGAACTGAGGTGGTAAAACATGAACAAAAAATGGATAAGAAAAGAAGGGAAAAAGTGGATCGCTGACAACATCATTTCCAAAGATCAGTTAGATTTAATTCTTGCAAGATACCCTGATTCTGAAGACAAGGCCAAAGTTACTGGTGTATTACCCATTCTAGCCAGTGTTTTAATCGGCATCGGAATTCTATCTTTCATTGCATCAAATTGGGGAGAAATCTCACCGATCGCCAGACTTTCCTTACTTATCGTGTTTATGCTCGGTTTTTACTATTCTGGTGAACGGTATTTAAAAGCCGGCCAGCGTTCATTAGGTACTTCTCTTAATCTGCTTGGAATCATTACATTTGGAGCAAGTATCATTCTTTTAGGTCAAACTTTTAACCTTAATGCCGTCGATGCCCGGTTATTCGTTTTCTGGAGCTTTCCTGCCATTTTTTATTTATTCAGAGATCGTCACAAGCTCTATTTTTTCCTTGTTGGGCTTTTAACAGTCGGAGGGCAACTTTACAGCATAAGTGAATTTCAAAGCTTTAGTTACCTTTTATGTATCCTTTTTATCATAGCTGTCGGAGGCTTTGTTTTCTTGTATCCATCCACTCTAAAATCTTGGATTTTTTCGATTGGACTCAGCACACAAGTACTCATGTTTATTACAGTTAACGATATTAATTTACTTTGGTTCTTCTTATTTGGATTCGCTTTATTTACAAGCAGTTTATGGGTTGAAAAGAGAGTTTTTAAACAAACGTTTAATCGCCTAGGAACCCTCATTGGATTTGGTTTTGCTTACGGATTGTATTTCTTGCTTACAAATGAATTTTCTTCTGACTTTGAGCTGCCGAACCCTTATCTGTTCATCCCCGTACTGGTTGCTCTATTCGCACTATCAGTCGCCGGTAAGCGTCAGGCGAATCTATACATGCATGCATGGGAACTCTTGATTTTCATACCGTTCTTTTACCTTGTCAAAGTGACTGATCCGTTAATAGTAGGCATTGTTTATTTAATCATCATGTTCGTTTATTCTGGCTTCAAACTTGCAGAGGGTTATCGTAATGAAAGTCGGTCGCAGATCAATTTTGGAATTGTACTCTTTCTGCTCGTTTGCTTAATGGGTTACTTTAATCTGGCATGGTCCTTTATGCCAAAGTCCATTTTCTTCTTATTAGGTGGAATTCTTTTATTCATACTTAATGCGTTTCTCCAACGTAAGAAAAAGCAGATCTTAAAGAACGGAGGTCCGCATCATGATTAAAAAAAGAGGTTGGATGATCGCTGCCCTTCTTCAAGTATTATTTCTGATCTTTATCGCAGGAAGTTATTACAGCATCGATTATTTCGGAAAAGAGATCAAGATTAAGACCGTTCCCGTCGATCCAAGAGATCTTTTGTATGGCGATTATGTAACACTTCGTTATGATATCAGTACAGCTCCTCTCAAAAGCTATAGAGGCGATACAGATGAACTAGATCGCGGCAATCATAAGACCTATGTTGTTCTGCAGCCTAACAAAGAAGGTTATTATGTGGTTAAGAATGTTTATTCTGAAAAACCAGATATAGCAAAGAACCAGGTTGTGTTAACTGCTAAAGCTGAAAAAGTCTGGGGTCAAAACTCGTTCGATCAAATTCAGCTTACGTATGGGTTTGAGAGGTATTATGTTCAAGAGAACACGGGAAAAGAACTTGAACAGCAAGCAAAAGACATGGATGTGATCATAAGCGTTGCACCTTGGGGAGCTCATAAGATCGTAGAGCTGAATCCTTAGATGCTGAACGACTCATAAAGAGCTGAAAATGCCCTTTATGAGTTTTTTTGTTTATTGCTCGGAAGTGTTTGTCGAAAATCGGATGAATAATTTTATCTACGGAATTATCGAGTATTACCTCGTATAAAAATCAGTTTACCCTGTAAAAAAAAGAGATTACCTCATAATGTTTGCCCCTGTCCTCCTCTTGCGGACAAAACATACGAAAATGTCCTGCAGGCACGCGCTCCAGCATTTCTATTAAAGGTTTCTCAGCTAAAAAATTCTTACATACATTTTTTTATATCTAATTACTCATTATTCTCCGGTTTAAGTTTAAGGATTACGGGAAAATTGATAATGAGGTGAAAACAATGTCAGATACTAAAATTATCGAACTAAAAGATGTACTAAATGGGTGGGCTGGTAACCAGATTTCTATTCGTAAAGAAGAAGCAGGAGATCTAGATCAAATCAGAATCTCATTGGATAAGGCAACCTTTGAACAAAGAGACGCACATGATGACTATTTAGGTGATCACATATTGTTTTTACACGGTACAGCATATGCAGCAGAAGAAGGTTCACAAGTAGAGCTACCAACAATTACGTACGAGATACCGATCGATGGAATTAATGATATACGAACAGACGATAACATCGTTTCATTCGAAACCAATAGAGCACAATATGTAATCAATAAATAAAGAAGAGATCCCGCAGAGGATCTCTTCTTTATTCTTGTTGCATGCTTTTCGTAACATCTGTTAACGAATCGGCTGATACAGCGATCTGCCCTACTGCATGACTCAGTTCTTCGATCACTTCAGCCATCACTTCTACTTCTTTTTCTAGCTTTCCGCTTCGATCCGTACTCTCATCCATCTTAGAAAGAATGGCTACAAAGAAATCTGATATTTCCGTAGCTTCACTGACACTATCGTTTATATAATGATGAATACTTTCAACAGATTGAGTGACAGCTTCTATTCGTTTGTGTGTATTTTTCACAAGTTCTGAAACACCTGAAACAGAGGTCTTTGTTTGATCAGCTAATTTTCGGACTTCATGAGCTACAACAGAGAATCCTTTACCAGCCTCTCCAGCTCGAGCGGCTTCTATCGCTGCGTTGAGGGATAGTAGGTTCGTCTGTTCCGCGATCGCTGTAACGATATCAACCACATCGTTTATCTTAACAGTTGCTTGTTCTAAGTTGATTAGTTCAGTTGTAATCTGTTCTGATTGGTCTTTTACTTTTAGAATCAGTTGTTGATGATCGTCTAGTTTGTTCTTACCTGCTAAAGAATTATTAGATACCTGTATAGCAGATTCTGCTGTGCTTTTTGCAAAAACAACCACTTCATCAGCCTTTGATGTTAACTCTTCTAGGGCTGCACTCGTCTCTTCTGAGATACTCGCAAGTTCTTCCACAGAATCCCCGACTGATAACGCGATCTGTCTTTTTTGCTCTTCATGTTGTTCTCTTTGTTTGATTTGCTCTAATTCAAAAGATTCTAAAACAATCTGCTGTTCAAAATTCAAGATCTTCGTCACTGCTTTAACAGCAAGCAAGTACTCATTTTTATTCTCAATATGTTTGTCTAAAATAGATAAAAAAGACAGCAGCATATCCTGAAAAGAACAGATATACCATTTTGGCTGCAGTCCAATCTTAAAGTGGATGCGGGCGATCACTTTTCTTTGTTCGATATACGCTGTATCAATAACACCGTCAAACATTTCTTGTATGTGCTTAATCAGGGTTACTTGAAGTTTATTAATAGAGCTGTGTTTTTGTATAATTTCCATCAAGCCAGGCACATGTTCAATATTTTTATAAAATTGGTTTACGATTTCTTCTATATTCTCAGAGATCAAGGGTTTGATCGAGCGAATGATCGCTAAGTCATCCACTGTTAATGAAATCATGTTCAATTGCTTCTGCCATTCACTGTTTGGAGATACTAAGATCTTCACATCTTCTTTTACGTTTTCAGTAGGATCAAGTAATACTGTCGTACTCTTCTTTTTTGTTAGTATGCTTAAAATAGATGCCATTTTGTTTTCCTTCTTCCTTGATAATCAGTTACATTTCATCCAATATGATGCAATTACATGCGACTATACGCTCATTTTATAGATTCATATGTTTTATCGACTTCTTTAAGGGAATCTTTTACTAAACAAAAAAATTTAAAAAAAATGAAAAGAGGAGTGATTCACATGTGGAAAAAGAGATGGGCAGCTGGAACATTGGCAGCAATGTTAACGTTAGGTGGATTAACTGCTTGCGGTGATGGTGTAGACCAAGACAACGGTGTAGACGATGGCGAACAAAATGATGAGATGGATGAAAAAAATAAAGAAGAAGGTTGATAATGAACCTTCTAAAAATAACAAAAAAAGGAGCCCCTAAACGAGGCTCCTTTTAGCGTTTAACTTACGGCGCGTGTTTCTGTTTTTCCTTGTTGAAGCTGATACATCTGGAAGTAACGTCCCTTTTCTTTCATCAATTCATCGTGACTGCCGCGTTCTACGATCACACCACGATCGAGAACTAGGATCTGATCGGCACTCTTAATTGTAGAAAGTCTGTGGGCAATAATGAAAGTCGTTCTTCCTCTTTTTAACACATCTAATGCCTCTTGAATCACAGCTTCTGTTTCAGTATCGATGCTTGCCGTTGCTTCATCAAGAATTAAGATAGCTGGATTGTACGCTAACGCTCTTGCAAATGAGATTAATTGTCTCTGACCTGATGAAAGGGTGCTTCCTTTTTCAATAACCGGTTCATCCAATCCTTTTGGCAAGTTGTTGATAAACGGCATTGCCCCTACATCCGTCAGCGCTTTTTCAACTTGTTCGCGTGTGATCTCTGGATTATCTAAGCTCACGTTGGATGCAATAGTTCCTGTAAACAAGAATGGATCTTGCAACACGATTCCCATATGCTGTCGGAGCTCTTGTTTAGAAAGCTTCATGATGTCTTGGCCATCGATCATGATCTTTCCTTGTTTAATGTCATAGAAACGGAACAGCAGATTCATGATCGAACTTTTCCCAGAACCCGTATGACCGACAAGCGCCACTGTCTCACCTTGATTTGCTTCGAAAGCGATATTTTTAAGAACAGGTTCACCTTCTACATAGCTGAACGTAACATCTTGGAACGCTACATTCCCTTTGTATCGCTCAATCTCTGTTTCTGTTACTTTTTGTCCTGGTTCATCCATCAGCACAAATACTCGCTCTGCAGATACAAGTGCCTGCTCAAGCTGTGCAAGCTGGTTAACCATACCTGTTACAGGGTGGAACATTCGGTTTAAATAATCTACAAACGCATACAGAACACCGATTGAAATGACAGAACCTACGCCAAGCGCCTGACCTCCAAAGTGCCAGATGAATGCCATGAACGCAAGATTCTTTAATAACAATACAAGGTTATGTCCAGTCATCGCGTTAAGACTCAAGAGCTTATTTTGAAAGGTGAAGTATTCTTTATTCATCGTTTCAAATTCTTCAGAAGTCTTATTTTGCCGCTTAAATGCTTGAATGATTGTCATACCGTTGATTGATTCGTTTATCATTCCGTTAATGTCACTGAGAGTAGAACGAATCTTATGATTGTATTTAGACGCAAACTTTCGATAAACAATGATCCAAACCACAAGGATCGGTACCAGGATCAAACAGATGGTTGCAAGCTTAGGATCCAGCAAGAACAACGCGATGAATATCCCTGTCAGATAGATGATTCCTGTAAAGAAGTTTGCTAGAACGTTAATAAATAATTCTTTGATCGCTTCCGTATCATTCGTTATACGAGAAACGATCTTTCCAGCAGGTTGATTATCAAAATACGTAATCGCTACACGCTGAACGTGGGCGAACACATCTTGACGAATCTTCTTGATAACCAGATTAGACGAGCGCTGCAGCATATAGCGCTGACCATACTGAAAGAATGCTGCAAAAACGAGAAGACTTAAGTAGATCATGGTCAGTTTCATGATTCCCGCTATCTCCGGCTTATAAAAAGCGAATGTTTCACTCGTACTTAGTTTATCTGCCGAATAGGTTTCTGATTTTCCTTTAAAAGAAATCGTCACCTCTCCGTTACTCGCTTTTCGTTCTCCATCAAAAGATATTTTGTTTGGTACAACGAAATAGTCTCGTTTCACTTGGATGACTCGTATCTCTTTTCCTTTTTCTTCTCCAGGATCAAAATGATCGCTTCGCTTATACCAGTTTCCATCGTATTTCACTGCTTCTTTTTCTTTACTAACCACTTGATGCCATGGCCGCTCGATACCAAGAATATGGTCATCGATCATCGTCTTTGCGATGAACGGTCCAGTTAGCTCCGCTCCAATGGCAACAGTAAGCATCAGAAGCCCGAGAATAAAGTTCTTTTTATAGTGAAGTGCGTATTGAAACAGGCGTTTTCCAACGTTCATGGCTACACCGCCTTATTATCATTTAAGTTTTGTTCGATCTGTTGACGTTCGTGCTGTTCTTTATACCAGCCGTCTCTTGCTATTAAATCCTCATGTCTGCCTTGATCCACGATAGCTCCATCATCAATTACGATGATCCAATCTGCATGTTCAACTGCCGACAGTCGGTGAGTTGTAATAAAAGTTGTTTTCCCAGCGCGTTCTTTTCGGATATTATCAATGATCGCTGTCTCCGTCTTCGCATCAACAGCTGAAAGGGCATCGTCTAGGATCAAAATCTCCGGATCTACACACAATGCTCGTGCAATAGACACACGCTGTTTCTGTCCTCCTGATAACGCGACACCTTTTTCACCAACAAGTGTGTTCAATCCTTCAGGAAGGAACTGAACATCTTTTCTGAATGATGCCATCTCCATAACATGATTCAACTTATCTACACCCGCTGTGCTATTTCCGAACAGGATATTTTCCTCTACTGTTTTGGAGAAAAGAATAGCATCCTGCGGTACATATCCAATCCATCCTTGCAGATCTTCTAATGCGATATCTTCAATGCCAACACCAGAGAATGTGATGTTACCTTTTCCAGCTGGATACTCTCTTAAAAGCTGTTTAAGAAGTGTTGTCTTTCCGCTGCCTGTTCGGCCAACAATTCCAAGAGTCGCACCTTTTTCCACCTTAACGTTGATCTTCTTTAAGTTATCTGTTTCAGAAGAAGGATAACGGAATGTCACGTCTTCGAATGCGATTGTTCCTGGATCTTTTAATGGTACAAGGTCTTCTGCGTTTTTTACATCAGGTTCATAGCTAAGCGTTTCATTCACACGATCAAGTGATGCACTTCCACGTTCCATAATATTAATGAGCTCACCGATCGCAATCATCGGCCAGATCAGCATACCTAAGTACACGTTGAACGTAACAAGCTCTCCAAGTGTGATCGTCTTATGAAAGACCATGTATGCCCCGTATCCTAAACCGATTAAATAGCTCATACCTACTAATACTTTTATAGTTGGCTCGAATAAGGCATCGATTCTTGATACAGCCAAGTTCTTTTCAAATACATCTTCTGTTACTTTATTGAAGCGCTCTACATCCTCTTCTTCTTGAACATAAGCACGAATAACACGTACTCCTTGTATGCTTTCCAGAACTGAATCGTTCATTTCTCCAAATGCGTCTTGTGCAATGGTAAAACGCTGATGTACTTTCTTTCCGTATTTCTTAATAATAAATGCGATAATCGGCAGTGGAATGAGCGCTGCAAACGTTAATTTCCAACTGATCATGAATCCCATCACGAAAAGGATCGTCAGCATGAACAAACTAGAGTCTACAAGAGTTAAGATTCCGAATCCTGCAGTCATCGAGATGGCTTTTAAGTCATTTGTCGCACGTGCCATCAGATCTCCTGTTCTATTTTTCTCAAAGAACGTAGGAGTCATCTTTAATAGGTGACGCATGAAACTTGAACGCATCGAGCGTTCGATGATAAAAGCGCCTCCAAAAAGCTGATACATCCAGATATACATCGTAATGTACATAGAAACGAGAACAGCTACAAAGATTCCAAGAGTCTTCATCATGTCTTCTTTAGTGATCGTGCCCATATGAATGGAGTCAATAATGTTACCGATGAGTTTCGGTGGGATGATTTCGATGATCCCAACGCCAGTCAGCAACACTACCGCAATGGTGTAACGTATCCAATGTTTCTTAAAGAACCAAGCTAATTTACCTAAAACTGAAAACATAATGTCTCTCCTCTCGATCTACCATTCTTTTAAACAGTTGTTTAACGTAGCTACCCAAAAAGTGTATGATCCTTGCGTTCTAGCCACACATTCAACGATTTTCTTTTCATTTGTTCTCCTCCTCATAATTAGTGGATCTATTGCAACAAGAAGAGTGATCTCTTCTATGCAAACAAAAATAAAAAGCATACCATTCGAACTCGGTATGCTTTGAAATCAAAAAAAACACACGTCACGACTGGGGTGACCTGCGTACAAACTTGTATATAGAAAAGGCAGATATGTAGAATAATAATTCTATTACATCTCTTCCGGCAGGCCATGGTATGAAATTGTAGAGTCAACATGCATTACTACAGTGACCGCAATTTGAGTAACAATCATTTCTTTCACCATGACACGACCATCCTTTCCATAATTTTGTAGTTTGTAACTTTGGTAATCTTAACACTATTCTAATAAATATGTCAATTGCTTTTAGATATGCTTAAAATTATTTAAATCGCTGTTAAATTGTACTTTAGAAGGGTGTCAGGCTTGATGTTTTAACCCCCATTTCAGAAGTTGTAGCATTTAATCCAGAAGTTGTAGCATTTAATCCACGAGTTTTCACCTTCAATCCACAAATTTACGCACTTCATCCACGAGTTATTACTCTCAATCCAAAAGTTACCTTCGAATCGACACCCTTCGACAAATCCAAAAAACCCGCCACTTAATAAAGTGACGGGCTTCCACACACCAACATATTATCCTAATTGACGCGTTAAGTTGGCCATTTCAATCGCAGAAACTGCTGCTTCCCAGCCCTTGTTTCCTGCTTTCGTTCCAGCGCGTTCGATCGCTTGTTCGATCGAATCAACGGTTAACACGCCAAAGATTACAGGGACACCGCTTGTCATCGATGCTTGAGCAACTCCTTTTGCTGCTTCATTACAAACGTAATCAAAGTGAGGCGTTGAACCGCGGATTACCGCACCTAGCGTGATTACAGCATCATAGTTACCGCTATCTGCCATCTTTTTCGCGATCAACGGAATCTCAAACGCTCCAGGAACCCAAGCGATGTCTACATCATCTTCAGAAATACCGTGTCTCTTGAAAGCGTCTTGTGCACCAGACACCAATTTATCAGAAATAAAATCATTAAAACGTCCTGCTACGATACCTACTTTTAATCCTGTACCAACTAAATGTCCTTCAAATAATTTTGCCATGACTATTCCTCCTGATTTAGAAATGAAGCATATGCCCCAATTTGCTCTTCTTAGTTTTTAGGTAATCTTCGTTGTTCTTGTTATGAGGCATCTGAAGCGCCACACGATCGGTCACTTCTAAGTCATAACCTTTTAATCCAGCAATCTTTCTTGGATTGTTCGTCAACAGTTTCATCTTACTGATGCCAAGATCTTTTAAAATCTGTGCGCCGATGCCATAATCTCTAAGATCTGGTGCGAACCCGAGCTGTTCATTTGCCTCAACCGTATCTAGACCTTCTTCTTGAAGTTTGTATGCTTTCATCTTATTGATGAGTCCGATGCCGCGGCCTTCTTGTCTCATGTACAGAAGGACGCCGCGCCCTTCTTTTTCAATCTGAGAAAGTGCCGCATGAAGCTGTGAGCCACAATCGCAACGAGCAGAGCCGAACACATCGCCTGTTAAACACTCAGAATGAACACGAACTAAAACAGGCTCCCCGTTTGCAACGTCACCTTTGACAAGTGCCACGTGTTCTTTCTCATCCAATACATTTGAAAAACCGATCGCTTTAAAATCTCCAAACTCTGTAGGCAGATTAATCTCTACTTCACGCTTAACCATCTGCTCTGTTTTGTTTCGGTACGTAATAAGATCTTTAATCGTGATCAGCTTCATATTGTGCTGTTTCGCAAGCTCAACAAGTTCAGGAACACGAGCCATCGTTCCATCTTCTTTCATAATTTCACAGATAACACCTGCAGATTTGCTTCCTGCCATTTGGGCAAGATCGATGGCAGCTTCTGTATGTCCTGCTCTTCGCAACACACCTCCGTTTTTTCCGATCAACGGAAAAATATGACCAGGGCGCTTAAAATCTGTAGGCAAGGATTCTGTATTTACTAGCTCACGTATTGTTGCCGCTCTTTCTTGAGCCGAAATCCCTGTTGTTGTGGAAATATGATCAACACTTATCGTAAAAGCTGTACCATGTGAATCCGTGTTGGTAGTTACCATTGGTGAAAGGTCAAGCTTTCTTGCAATTTCTTCAGAGATCGGTGTACAGACTAATCCTCTGCCGTGCGTCACCATAAAATTGATGGTTTCAGGAGTGATCCCTTCAGCGAGTGCTACAAAATCACCCTCGTTTTCACGATCTTCATCATCGACTACGATCACAATCTTTCCTTCTTTAAGATCTGCAACTGCTTCTTCTATGGAGTGAAACATGAACTCTCCTCCTAAAATCCGTGCTCTTGTAAGAAATCAAGAGACAGCTTTGACTTTTTTGTAGTATCTTCTTTCGGCGACAACATATTGTGTACATATTTTGCAAGCATGTCACATTCAATGTTCACGATGTCTCCTGTACCCTTTGATCCTAAAATCGTATGTTGTGCTGTATGGGGAATCAAAGACACGGTAATTGAACTTTTTGTGACTTCGAAAATAGTGAGACTCGTCCCATCTACACATACAGAGCCTTTCAACATAAAATAGCGCATCAGATGATCAGGCAACGAGATCGTATAATAGATGGCATTTCTTTCTGGACGCTTTTCAATGATTGTTCCTGTCCCATCCACATGCCCGGAAACAAAATGTCCACCAAACCTCCCACCGGCAGCCATCGCTCTTTCAAGATTGACGAAATCACGGTTGTTTAACAACCTCAATGCGGAAGACCGAAACGTTTCAGGCATAACATCAACGGTGAACTCCCTATTACTGAAAGAAGTTACCGTTAAACAAACACCGTTTACCGCTATACTATCTCCAAGGTTTACATCTTTCAGTACTTCTTTTGCTGTAACGGTAAGCACGATCGTTTCGTTGCCTTTGGAAATGGATTTTATCGTACCTTTTTCTTCGATAATGCCTGTAAACAAGAAGCTTTCCCTCCCCTCGTATGACGTTCGTATCATCGTAAATATGCATAAGCAGGAGTCCTTTTTTCTTAATACAAATAACCCCGGAAACAAAGCTTCCGGGGTTTTAAATGTTAAGAATATAACGAAATAAACCTTTAGTTATACCTATTTTAAACAATGGTATTCTAAAAGTGTTCACGTTCCTTCTCCCATCCAGACTATACTGTCGGCTTCGGAATTGCACCGAATCCACCGTTTCTGCTACAAGCAAAACCGGGTCACGGACTAAGAGGCTCTGGCCTCATCACCGCCGGTTGGGAATTTCACCCGACCCCGAAGGACTTATTTACTTATGTTCATTATAAGTAAACATCGAACTGAATTCAAACGTGATCACTTTTATTGACCAATTATTAATTTTTCTTTCGGATAATGAATATGCTCTGTAACCACTTTTCCTCGAATAATGAACAAGAATGACAATACGCCAATTCTTCCGATAAACATCAGAAGCATTAAGATCACTTTACCGGTTGAGCTCAACTGACCTGTAATTCCAGTGGAAAGCCCTGTCGTTCCGAAAGCCGAACATACCTCGAAGAATAGGTATTCGATCGGCATAGGGTCAGTAATCGCTAAGATGATTGTAGATGTCGTACAGAGCACCATTGCTACAATAATAACGATAAATGATTTTTGAATGTCTTCTGGATAGATCTCTCGCTTGAAGATCTTAATCGTGTTTCTCCCTTTTGCATAAAAGAGAATCGCTAAAAGAGCTACCGCAAACGTAGTCGTTCTTATCCCTCCACCAACAGAGCTAGGTGAAGCACCAATAAACATCATGATCGATAAGAAAAGCATGGTCGGCACTGTTAGTTGTGAGATATCCATCGTAGATAAACCGCCACTTCGAGTCGTTACAGACTGAAACATCGAATAAAAGAAAGACTCGTGCCAAGACTTTCCTTCAAAGAAAGCGTTCATCTCAAGTATATAAAAACCAATCGCACCTGTTATAACTAAAATAGCAAATGTAGTTGTAGTAACCTTTGTAAAAAGAGTGAACGTATAGCGCTCTAAATACTTACGCTCTTTAATAAAGTTATTGATCTCTACTAATACGGGAAATCCGATAGCACCGGATGTAATCAAAAACATAGTAACGATCTGAACGAGATAATCATGACGAAACGGAATTAGTGAGCTTCCAGTTATATCAAAACCTGCATTCGTCGTTGCTGTAACTGCTGCAAAGAATGCGTGATAGAGCACTTCTATTTGTGTATCATAATAGGACTGAAACAAGAAAAAGAACAATATGGTTCCTACGATTTCAATTCCAATAATGAGTGTTAGTATTTGCTTCATCAGCTGGACAAGCCCAGCAAGTGTAGATTGATTCTGATCCGTCATAATCAATTGACGCTCTCTCATGCCAATACGCTTACCGATTAAAAGCCAAATGGCTGTACCGAGTGTCATAACGCCAATCCCACCAATCTGCACGATGATGGCAAGAAGGACGACTCCAACATGATTAAACGTTTCTGAGATATTAACAGAAGTTAGCCCTGTTACACTAACTGCACTCACCGCTGTAAACAGAGCATCGATAAATTTTAACTCTACTCCCTCGTTATGCCCGACTGGTAAGCTTAACAGAATAGTTGCTACTAGTACGGACAATAAATAGAAGATTACAATAAGTTGAACAGAGGTTAGAAATGATTTTTTGTGTTGTGAAGTTGCTGTATTTTTAAACATATATTTTCACCTGTCGAAAGGATTTTTCTGTAACCTTCTGAAATCTTAACAATAGCATTTCCATTTAACAAGGTGAAATTGAACATTTGATAAAAAAAGACTGTTAATCTTCTAAGTTACATTCTTCATCAGCCATTTTCTTTTCAATAAGCCTCATTAATTCAGCTGGATCGTCTACTTTAATAACTACCCTTGTCACGTTCTTTTTAAATCCGTATATGATATCTGACCTTACAGGTTTTTTCAACAACAACTCAATATTTGGCTTTTCCGGAATAAAATCACTCACTCGCGCTTCAAACGTATACTTCATTTCAGCTGAACTCAACTCATCTGGTCCTTCATACGTTTTCCATTCTTGGATGTATTTAAACGGCAGATCAAGGCTTTTAATAAATCCTATATTCAATATCAACGATTGCTCCGTAACAATCAGAGGGACTTTTTTTACGGCTTGCATCTGGCCGATTAAAAAAAGAATAGAATAGATGTTTAAAAATAGTAAAATCAGAGAGACTGTATGGTTCCACTGGCTGAAGAAATAATGAAGACCGACTGATTCGATGATCAGCGCGTGAATCAGCATGAGTTGTAGTGCTACATAACTCGTATTCTTATGATAAGTAAATGTTTGTTCACTCATTACAGGTCCTTTGCGCCAGGAAAAGAGTGCATAATAGAACATCGTAACTTCACTAATGAGAGTATCCATCAAACGACTTCGTGGGAAATGGACGTTAACAGCTTGTTTGATTTTTAATAAAAACGGTAGTTCTCTATTTAACTCACGATATGTCTTCTTTACCTTAGGAAATTTTCTGAACACAATAAACAATAAATAAAGCTCAATGGAGATAAAACCCGCTTCTAAAAGAAGAAGAGCTTTAGGAATTATTGATACAGATTTCAGCAGGTCATCTGGAATGATAAATGAAGCGATAGCATAACTCACTAATGCGACAAGAAGTGTCAGCTTCCATGAGAATCTTTTACGAATAATAAAGTAATAGGTAAGTAGAGGAATAACAAGAAGAAAATCAAACATGGAGCCAATGAGCACAGAAGTAGGTATTGGTTGGAAATAAGTTGTCTGATAAAGAATTACATTGCTGCCAATGACCAATAAGCTAAGAAATAGATAAGGTATCCACCTGATCGGCTTGTTCATGGTTTTAATCATAAAATCCCTCCTCTATTCCATTATACAATAATTTCCATCATATTCTTCTTTTGCATGGATTTGTCACAAAAGGTACAAAAAGGACCTATGCCTTTAACGGCGGATGGCCCTTTTTGGAGTGGATTCGTTTTTCTTTGACCGGAACAAAAACAAGCAGACATAAACAGATAGCGACTAGTTCTAATGATAGGATATACCACGGATAAGGTCCTAAGAAATCCATAAGAGAAGCACTCGATGGTTTCTCTAGCAAAAACATATAATTCGCATCAATCGCTACATCTACAACGTATACAAGTACCGCATACACGTTCAGCCATAAAAAGGATTGAAAAAGAAGCTTCCAGCTAATGGTATAAGACTTTATAATCGCATAGTATAGAGCTGTCCAAACAATAAATGCATGCGCCAGAAAGTATTGAATGAAACGAAAATGCCAAGGTTCTTGAAACAGTTCTGGTGTCAATAATCCTTGTACTGCACCTGTTAGTCCAAAAAGATAAACAAAAGCAAAAAGTCTCCGATTATCCGTTAAGAGCAACAACACGCATAGCAGAATATTGAAACTGCATAGCTGCAAAGGAAGGAAAATATGAAGGTCCCATAAATCATTATGAATGGCCCATATGTGATATGTGCTTTCAGAGACGATAAGTCCTGTGATCAAGATCTTCTTCCATATGTGCATCTTCCTAATCACAATACGGTAACCATACATGCTTATACTCACAAAGAAAATAAAAACTAATAATGAAACATGCTCCCACTGAAACATCCTAAAACCAGAAGTTCCTGCACTAAACCAATTCTCCATTAACCCCTCCACCTTTTACTTATTATTATTCAAAAGTCTTTCAGCACTTTCCTTTGTATCATTTTAAAAATTGTTGCACAGCGTAACAGTGTTATGTTACATTGAAAACAAGGAGGTTAATCATGGAAAAACTAATCTCGAAAAAAGATCTGTTAGAAGAAGCGAATATCTCATATGGCCAACTATACAGATGGAAAAGAAAAAATTTGATTCCAGAGAACTGGTTCATTCGAAAATCCACCTTTACAGGGCAAGAAACATTCTTTCCTAAAGATGATATTTTGCTGCGCATTGAAAAGATAAAAACCTTAAAAGATGATCTATCACTCGATGAACTTGCTGATATGTTCTCCCCTTCTCCCACACTTACATCATTATCAGCAGAAGAACTTACCGAACGTAACATTGTTTCACAAACAGCGATAGACATGTTCAACAATTTTCATGGGCCTAATCTATCTTTCTCTTTTGATCAGTTATTAACGCTATATGTATTGAATTCCTTGTTGCAAACAGGCGATGTAAACCGAGCGGAATGCATAGACCTGCTGAAGCTCTTTCACGAACAGGCTCAGACGCTTAAGAGCAATGAA
Organism: Fictibacillus tiangongensis; assembly: GCF_048083785.1. Taxonomy (GTDB): domain Bacteria; phylum Bacillota; class Bacilli; order Bacillales; family Fictibacillaceae; genus Fictibacillus. Next base: position 685,400 of record NZ_CP182294.1, on the reverse strand, counting down.
AGTGAATTGCTCTTTATCAGAAAGATGGGGGTTTCCTTTTTTATTCTTACACCTGAGCCAGCCAATCTTTTGTTAGAGACTCAAGCCAAAAAAATCGCTCACTACAAATTAAGTCAGTGCATTGAAGAACTAAAATTAACGCTTTCTTAATACTTGGAGGAGGAATAACAATGGAACGAACTCAGTTAAAAAACATTAGCATTTCTGGATCAGGGACTTCATCTGGTGGCGAGTATGATCAAGTAAAGGTTAACGGATCTGCACATATACACGGTGACCTTATTTGTGAACAGTTCAAATGCAACGGAAGCGCTCATCTCGAAGGAAACATAAGGACAGATACCGCTAAGATCAATGGTTCCACACATTTTGAAGGCGATGTAGAAGTGAAGGAAATGACGATTAACGGCAGTACCGATATCGACGGCAATCTTCTATGTGATGAATTAAAGGTTCAAGGCTCTTCTACGATTAAGGGAAATGTTAAAGGTAAAGAGCTTATCGTACGTGGATCTGCCTCTATAGATGGAAATGTTTCGAGTGACGAGATAGATGTAAAAGGGCAAGTGAAAATAAAAGGAGATTGTGAGACTGAATCTTTTGAAGCTCGCGGCAATTTTAAAATTGATGGCCTCCTAAATGCAGGCACGATCGACGTGGAACTTCTTCGTCATTGTGAAGCAAAAGAAATAGGTGGCGAGAACATTACGGTTAAAAAGACTCGCGATGCATCTGGCTTTAAGAAACTAATCAAGTTTTTTATGAGTAACCACAATGACCAATTAACGGCAGAGGTGATCGAAGGAGACAACTTATACCTTGAACACACACATGCCGAAGTAGTTCGAGGAAACACGATAGAAATCGGACCCGGCTGTGATATAAAAAGGATTGAATATAAAACAAGCCTAGAGATTGCTCCAGATGCTAAAGTGGGAACACAGGAAAAAATTTAATCATAAGGATTCGTACTTTGAAAAGCTACCCGATTTTGCGGTAGCTTTTTTGTTTTGGTTGTTACAATACTCTATTTGCGAGCCCCCTTATGCGACAGAGCGAAAGTGCGGAAAGCGAAGCACCTGAAACGGAAATCTACAGCTTTCAACCACCCTTCATGACTTTCATGGTAAATAATGTATAGATTCTTATCCTTCATCAAACATTAAAGGATGAGGCAGGTGTTAACAATCATGGAGACAACAAAAGTAGAAGTTCCTATAAATAAAGATCTTCAAGCAAATGACGAATATATGCGTAACCTCTATAAAAATTGTGATGATATTAAGATCAGACACTTTCAATTTGGTTCAGATTATAAACAAGAAGCTCTTGTTGTACACTGTGATTCTCTTGTTCAAGAAGAAAAGTCGAACTTGTTGCACCAGGTTCTTAAGGATATGCCTGATTTTGAAGCAGCCCTCTCACTTGCTGTTTCTGTTCAACAGATAAAGGTGTTTTTTGAGAATAAAGGCGTCTCATCAAGGCCCGTAATGCTACTAAAAAACTACAATGAATTAAATGCCAACATCGTAAATGGTCATATTGTTTTGCTTTTTGACAAATGGGATTTAGCTCTGAGCTTTGATGCTTCTTCAGTAGAGAAGAGAAGTGTTGCAGAACCACAGAACGAGGTAGTCGTTGTAGGACCTCGAGAAGGAACGATCGAAAACCTGCAAAAGAACCTTGGCTTGATTCGTTCAAGGTTAAAGACACCCGATCTTAAATTTATTTTCAAACAGACAGATAGCAAGTCCAACACAAAATTTGTTTACGGCTATTTAGATGGAACCGTAAAAAAAGAGATGCTAGAAGAGTTTGAATCGAGAATCAACAAGATTAAAAACGAAGAAATTCTAGAAACTTCTTATATTGCTGAATTGATTGAAGAGTCGTCTGTCACTCCCTTTCCTCAATATCGATTTACCGAAAGACCTGATGTTGCCTCAGCTTCGCTGTTAGAAGGTAAGATTATTATTTTGATGGAAGGAACAGGGACGATCGTCATATGTCCTGGCCTCTTTAATGAATTTTTCCAATCCGCTTCAGACTATTATCAACGATCTGTTTTTTCGTCGATCATCAGGATGGTACGATTTGTTGGCTTTATTTTAAGCTTGGCTTTACCTAGCATTTATATCGCTTTGACTACTTTTCATTCTGAATTAATACCGACCGTACTATTAATCGCTCTCTTGGATACACGAGAAGGGATACCCTTTCCTGCTATTATTGAAGCTTTGATCATGCTATTTTTTTTCGAACTCTTACAAGAAGCAGGTGTCCGGCTGCCAAAACCCATTGGGTCTACCGTAAGTATCGTTGGAGCGTTGATCATCGGAGAAGCTTCTATTAACGCTGGTCTCGCCTCACCGATCATGATCGTTGTTATTGGATTAACGGGCATCGCTTCCTTTTCTATTCCGTATTATGATTTCGGATTCGCTGCACGTTTATTGCGAATACCCTTAATGTTTCTTGCGGCAATTATGGGAGGCTTCGGTTTATTCTTAGGATTTATTCTTATTTTCCTGCACCTGTCCAAACTACACGTACTGAAGGAACCATATCTTGGTACGTTCACACTTAACAGTACGTCACTACTTAAAGACGGATTCTTCCGTTTGTCGTTGAAAAAATTATTGAAGCACAGAAATACTGGAAAAGGTGTTTAGAGCCATTATCTTATAAAGGGTGGAGTTTACATGCAGAAGCTAATCAAATACATCGTTGCCTCCTCACTCCTTTTTTTATCAGGATGCTGGGATCATGCCGAGCTTACTGAATATGTTTTTGTTCAATCTCTTGCGATCGACCAAAAAAAAGATGGAAGAATTAAGCTTACCACTCAATTTTATAAGCCAGCCCCTAAGATTGCTTCAGCTGGAGGTGGAGGTGAATCTTATTTCAATCTTGAAACAGAAGCAAAGTCAGTTTTTGAGGCTATAAGAGATGTAACCATCCATTTAGGTAGAAAAGCCAACTGGGGTCATGTTCGTTTTATCGTTATTAGTGAGAATGTGGCAAGAAAACAATACCTTGGGTCCGTTCTAGACTTTTTCTACCGAGATCATGAACCAAGACTGTTAACAGGAGTTGCGGTTACAGAGGGATCTGCCGCTGACTATATCAAAGAAAAGCCTCATGTAGAAAACACGGTAAGTGAACAGTTAAACGAGGTAACAAAAACCGGAAGTAAGTTCAGCGCTAAGACGTATCCTGCCAATTTATTTACGATTGGAAAACAGCTTCACAGTGAGGTGGATACAGCGTATGCTCCATATCTTAGAAAGGAAAAGGACAAAGTAAACAGCATCTATGTAGATGGACTATCTATCTTTCATAGAGGAAAGCTGAAGACGATTATTACGAACAAAGAAACGAAGTCACTTATGCTTGCCCTTAATAACTTCCAGTTTGGAATTATCGGTATCACATGCAAAGGAAGTAAACTTCAAGAGTCATTCGAGATTACAGAATCTCATACAAATACATCTTTTGAGATCAAAAATCATGTCATACATTACACCCTTAAACCAAAGCTACAAGCCAGCATAGGGGAATTAGAATGTTCGAACATTGAAACAAAACAACAACTAGAAGTTCTTCATACAAAATTAGAAAATCAAGTGAACAGTAACCTGATGGCATTATTAAAGGAATCTCAAAAAAAGAATCTAGATATTATCGGGTTAGGAAACCAGATCTATCGCAAGAATCCAAAAGAATGGAAAAAAATAAAAAAAGAAAAGATACCCTATTACAAAGATGCCGTATTTCATGTTAAATCAGAGGCTAACATCCTAAACACAGGAACTGATATAAGCAAACCTTTTCACAAAAAATAGAATGATGAGGAATCACTATGATTGAAAAACTCATTATAGGTAGCCTAGTCGTATTATTATACTTCGACTATCAAACATTAAAACAAGATAAAAAGTCAAAGAAAATCTATTTAATGATTTCGATTCCTGCAGGATATATGCTCTACTCTTATCTTTCGGGACGGAACCTTCCTAACTTAGATGAGGTATTTCAAATATTCGTTGGTCCTATTGCTGAAGCAATCACCACATGGCTGCAAGTAAAATAATAAGGAGTACCTTTATGCACACAGGAAAAATTAGTTATTGGCAGATGGCAGTCTTATTTCAAGTGTATATGACGGGTTCGGCCCTTATCAATATCCAAGGCCCTATGTTAGCTGCTGCTCAAAACAGTGCTTGGATAGCTATGTTCCTTGCTAACTTAGTTGGTTTTGTCATCTTATTTCTCGTATTAACTCTTTACAACGAATATCCTGATCAAAGTTATGTGAACCAAGTTCGCCTAACACTCGGAAACGTGATGGCATACATAATCATCATTCCGTTATTCTTAGTGATGTTGTACATCACAGCAAACATTGTATATGGAATGGGGCAATATTTTACGACATCGATGATGAGAGAAACGCCGCTCTTCATCTTTCATCTGCTCATCTTAATTACTTCCAGCCTAACTGCAAAAGCTGGAATAGAAGTAATGGGCCGCATGTTTCACCTATTGATGTACATTCTTTTATTCATCTTTATCATCATGTTAATTCTGCCCTACAACACGTATGAGATCACCAACCTGCTTCCTTTAGCTCCCCAAGGCTTTAAGCCGATCTTACATGGTGTTTATGTCGGTTTTGGATTTCCTTACATGGATGTACTATTCTTTGCTATGATTATATATCTGGTAAAGCAAAAACCCGGGCAGTCCATCAATAAATGGCTTTATCTAGGTTTGTTCATTAATGGAATCGTACTCACTTTAACCATTCTCTGTTCATTAATGGGCCTTGGACCTTTAGTATTTCTAAAGAAATTCCCGCTTCATGTCCTGGCACAGCTAATCAGCATTGGAGAGATTGTTGAACGTGTAGAAGCGATCTTTGGCATTGCACTAATTCTAGGAACATACATGAAGATCTCACTATTGGTGTATATACTTGATCAATCACTCTCCACGTTATTTAAAGTAAAAGCTACGCATTTTATTTATATTATCTCAGCCGTTGTGCTCTTACTCTCTCTTACGATGTACAAAAACGAAATTGAACTAGGTGAATCTGGATCCTTCTTGCAGACCTCTGTAACGTTTTTCTTTGGGTTCTTACCCCTTTTACTTGTAGTTATAATCGCTAAGGTGAAGGGTAAAAAAACAGCTTAAAAAAAGAAGGCAAACCAAAATGGCAGCCTTCTTTTCAACTTTACACTGTTCTTTTTTCAAGAGATGCGCTCCACGCCGTTAAGAGAACCGCACCAAATACCATAACTCCGCCAATCCAAGGTGTATGGATGATACCGATCGAGTCAACGATCAATCCTCCAACCGATGCTCCAATCGCGATACCTAGATTAAATGCGGCAATATTAATGGCTGACGCAACATTTACCGCAGATGGTACATATCTTTCAGCCAGTTTCACAACATAAACTTGTAGACCCGGAACGTTCATGAAAGCTAAAAGTCCTAATAAGAAGATAGTGGCCGTACCCGCAATTTTAAAAGGTGCAGTAAATGTTAAGATCACTAATATTACGGCTTGAACAACGAACATCCAAAACAAAGCTTTGGTCGGATTTTTATCGGCTGCTTTACCTCCTACCGTATTTCCGATCGCAACAGCAATCCCGTAGCCTAACAATATCCAGCTAACAGATTTTGGAGCATATCCTGTGACATCTTCTAAGATCGGTGCTAAATACGTAAACGCTACAAACGTTCCGCCATAACCAAGAGCAGTAATTGCAAAAGCTAATAGCAAACGACCGTTTTTAATAATCTTAAATTGATCTTTCAAACTTGACGGTGGTGCTTCTTTTAAATTTTTCGGAACTAATATGGCACTAGCGATGATCGCAACAACTCCTAGTAGAGCAACTGCCCAAAACGTAGCTCTCCATCCGAAAGTTTGTCCGATAAATGTTCCAAGTGGAACCCCTGTTACTGTTGCGACAGTAAGACCTGTAAACATGAATGCGATCGCACTTGCACGTTTATGTTCAGGTACGAGATCCGCAGCGATTGTAGCTCCTATTGAAAAGAAAACACCATGAGAAAATGCTGTAATGAACCGCGCGATCAATAGCAGCGTAAAACTTGTAGATATTGCTGCAACCATGTTACCTGCGATAAAGACGACCATTAAAAGAAGCAACAGCGTCTTTCTGTTCATTTTATTCGTTAACGCTGTAAGAACCGGTGCGCCGAATGCGACACCCATCGCATATCCAGATATGAGTAATCCTGCTAGCGTAATCGAAATGTTAAGATCTGATGCTAATGAAGATAAGAGTCCTACAGGTACAAACTCAGTTGTACCAATACCAAATGCCGAAATGGCTAATGCTAATAACGCCGGAAAGCCACCTTTTGACTTCGACGCGTTTTCCGTTTGAACGGCTGTTGAATTCATCTATTAATCCCTCCATTGATTTTTAGTTGGTGAATGAACTAGTCATTCGGATGACTTAATGCTATTATGAAAGATACACAAACTAAAAGTAAGTACGCACTTTAAAGTAATGTAGGCACTTTTTAGTAACAATTAAGCGATAGAGGTGATTATGGATGAAAAAATACAATATACCTGTTGAAGCTGCACTTGAAGTGATCGGCGGAAAGTGGAAAGTCGTCATACTCTGTCATCTGATAAAAGATAAACGAAGAACCGGTGAGTTAAAGCGATTAATGCCAGGAATCACACAAAAGATGCTCACTCAACAGCTTCGAGAACTAGAAGATGACGGAGTAATCCTGCGGGAAGTGTACAATCAGGTTCCTCCACGTGTTGAATATTCTCTAACCGATTATGGTTGGTCGTTAAAAGGGATTTTAGATTCACTCTGTGCATGGGGTGAGCAGCATATCGAGAAAACTTATCCGAATAAAGACGACGTCTTGGTTCAAACAGAAGAACTCGTGTAAATATAAAAATGGCAGCCACCGTGGCTGTCATTTTTAGTTTCAACTACAAAATAATATTCTTCAGGATTTTTTAATACATTGTTAGAACAAATAAACGTTCACATAGGGGGACTTGTAATGAATAGGAACCGTTTAACAGTTGAGGCAATGCTAAATGTTATAGCGAACGGTTTACCTATGACGAACTCTCCACAGAAGATCGTTGTCGTTGGAGCAGGGATGGCAGGGCTCGTCGCAGCAACCTTATTAAAGAATGCTGGACACGAAGTTATCCTATTAGAATCTACTCATCGAGTAGGTGGGCGTATCTATACAGTAAGAGCACCTTTTACACACGGTAACTATTTTGAAGCCGGAGCGATGCGAATTCCGGAGATGCATAAACTTGTTTTAGCGTATATCAAGAAATTCAATCTAGAGATCAATGAGTTCGTAAACAGCAACCCTCATGACCTGCTTTGGGTGAATGGCATTCGTACTACTTATGCCGCTTATGAGAAGAGTCCCGATCGTTTAGGATTTCCGGTCTTAGAAATTGAAAGAGGAAAAACGGCTGAAGAGCTGATTGCTTATGCCGTTCAGCCGATTGCAGACTTCATTGATCGTGATCCTGATAAAAACTGGCCGATCATCATTCAAAACTTTCAACATTACTCTCTTGATAACTATTTGCGTAACAACCCTTACGGAAGATCCTTATCTGCTGGAGCCATTGATATGATTAAAGTGCTTTTATCACTAGAAGGTCTTCCCGAGCTCTCACTTTTAGAGATGCTTCGAGATATCTTAATCATTTTCAAAAAGCCTCCCCTCAAATATTTTGAAGTAACAGGTGGTTACGATCAGCTGCCTCGTGCTTTTCTTCAAGAACTTCGGCATCATATTTATTTTGGTCAGAAGTTAACTAGGCTTGTGCAAACAGAATCTACCGTTAAACTGTATACAGAGAGTCCTCAAACACTTCATCGTTTTTCATTTGAAGCAGACAAAGTATTAATTACCCTGCCTTACTCCGTTCTTAATTTTGTAGACTTCGAACCATACAGTTCTCTCTCCTATTTAAAAAGAAAAGCGATTCGAGAACTACATTATGTACCATCGATTAAGATTGGAATTGAATTTAAACACCGTTTTTGGGAAAAAAATGGCCTTTCTGGGGGAAAAACCGTCACTGATCAAGCCACACGCTTCACCCATTATCCGAGTCGTATCCGACAAGACATCCCATCAGGTGTTGTGATCGGTAGTTATACGTGGGAAGATGATACGTTTCCATGGAGATGCTCATCGAATGAAATGAAAATTAAAGAAACATTAAAATATATCGCACAGTTTCACGGCGAACATATTTATCAACATTTTGTTACGGGGTTTAGCCATGATTGGTCGACCGATCCAAATGCAGGTGGATGCTTTACCATGTTTAAGCCATACCAAGAATTAGAGTTATTTGAAGCGATCAAAGCTCCGGAAGGAAGACTGCATTTTGCCGGTGAGCATACTACACTTAAACATGGCTGGGTTGAAGGAGCGGTGGAGTCAGGGATAAGGGCTGCGGTAGAGATGAACACCATTTAGCCCATCAATATGTACACAAAAACGAGCTGATTTCATGTGAAATCGGCTCGCTTTTTAAACAAATGTTTAATTTTTTGATAAGTATCTCTCTACGATGATGTTACGATGGTGCATTTCGTGACCTGCTATAATCATCATTAGGGCACGAGTGCTAACCGGATGACCATTTGCCGTTCCTTTCCTTTCTAAAGCCTTTTTGCTCAAACTCTTAATAAGCTGGATTGTCGCCAAGCGTACTGATACAAAATGTTCTATTAAATCTCTTACCGGAATATCATCAAAGCCAGCTTCCTCTACATAAGCATTTTCATCATATCCAGGAAGTGAGCTTGTTTCCCCTCGTGCGATTGATAATAAACGATAGCTCATGATTCTCTCCGTATCGGTTATATGACCAACCACTTCTTTTACGCTCCACTTCCCTGTTGCGTATCGGTAGGAAAGCTGCTCATCATCTAACTTGCTAAGGATTCCAACTGTTTCTTTCATTTGATCTGTTAATACTTGAATGATATCCCCTTCGGGTACTAAGCTTACATAAGTTTGATAATACTCTGCGTACTCTTCCCCTGATATCTTCTCCATATGAATTCATTCCTCTCTTATGTATAAGGTATAATGATATTCTTCTACTAATGCTACCTTAAAACAAGGTTTTAATCTCTTTTATGAAGGAAGACCTATTCCTTTAAAAACTTTATGGTCACTCTTAACCACTATTGAAATTATAGAGAAATAGTCTAACATACATGCTTTTTTATACTTTTTTCATACCATATAAAAAGTTTATACAATCGATGTATTATAGATAAAACCGAAATTCTCTCTTTCATGAAATTTATGATGAACACACAAGGATTGATCCTTTATTTGATGGTGTCGATGCTTTTTTTTTCCATTGAGAGCAAAACACTACTTTCAATCGAATTATCTGGTATAAAATAAACATATTCACCGAAATAACCGACAAAATACGTATGAACTATAAAAAGGGGTATAAGTATGTTACAAAGTAAAAACTTAAAACAAAAAGTTCTTTCCATACTTGAAGATAAAATACAACTTATAAAAAAAGACGAAGGTGCGATTTATTTAGTTGGTCCCATTCGTCTGCCTGTTAATCTTTATGGAGAAACCGTTGTATTCAACTGGTACTGCTGGTTAGAAGGCTGTGAGCAGACCGAAAACTTTGAAGAAGTGATCGACAAGCTATCTTCTGCCAACCTGGCTGAATATCAACAGTCCAGCGTCTTAGTTTATGGTGATTTTGCGTACAATGATGAGGCACTAATTCGTATGCACTCCATCTGTCACACAGGCGACATTTTTGGCAGCAAACGATGTGACTGCGGATACCAACTAAAGCAATCGATGAAAATGATCGTCGAACATGGAACAGGTGCACTCTTTTATTTAGCAAACCATGAGGGCCGTGGTATTGGTCTATTTAGTAAGGCAATGGCTTACCTTCTTCAGGAAAGTGGACAAGATACCGTAGAGGCGAACGAAAGCTTAGGATTTGTAGATGATTCCAGAAATTACGAAGACGCTATTGAAGTATTAAAAGCACTTCGTTCAAAGCCCGTTACACTCATTACTAACAACCCTAAAAAATTAGAAGCACTTCATCAGGCGGGTCTCTCTGTTACAGCACGAGCTCCGATCTGGGGTGATGTTTCTGAATACAATGAGAAGTATCTGCAAACAAAGATTAATCGATCTGGTCACTTAGATGAAGGAGTATTCACGAATGAGTAGTCACGAATTCTACATGCAGCTCGCCTTAAATAATGCACAAGCGATGAAAGGTCAAACAGACCCCAACCCTCTAGTGGGGTCTGTGATCGTCAATCACAATGAGATCGTTGGGGTTGGCACCCACCTTAAAGCTGGTGAGCCACACGCTGAAATCCATGCCATTCGTATGGCTGGAGAAAAAGCGAAAGGCGGTACGATCTATGTTACACTTGAACCCTGCTCTCACCACGGTAGAACGGGACCTTGTGCTGTAGCGATCGTAGAAGCTGGAATTAAAAAAGTAGTCATCGCTGCATTAGATCCGAACCCACTCGTGTCCGGAACAGGCGTACAAATCTTAAAAGATGCCGGGATAGAAGTTGAAACTGGCATACTTCAAGAGAAATCAGAGCGTATGAATGAAGTGTTCAACAAGTTCATCGTCCAGAAGATTCCTTTCGTAACGTTGAAATCAGGCATCACGCTTGATGGAAAGATTGCAAGCCATGCGAACAGCAGCAAATGGATCACATCACCAGAAGCACGTGAAGATGTTCATAAAATGAGAAATGAAAATCGAGCTATACTTGTTGGCGTGAATACGGTTATCCATGATGACCCGGAATTAACGACTAGAATTCCAAACGGACGTAATCCACTTCGAGTGATTATGGACTCGACACTTAAGATCCCTTTAGAATCTAAAGTTGTAAGAGACAATCAAGCTGAAACTTGGGTATTCACTTCAGAAAAATATGACAAGGAAAAAAAGCTTCAACTCGAAGCTCATGGCGTAAAAGTATTTATAGCTGGTGGTTCACGAGTGGATCCGTATGAAGTATTAAAAACGCTAGGAAGTAATCTGATCTCTTCCCTTTTAATCGAAGGTGGAGGTACGATTAACGCGGCATTTCTAGAAAACAAACTTGTTGATAAAGCGGTTTTCTACATCGCACCTAAACTGATCGGCGGCCAGCATTCACCTTCCTTTTTTGGTGGGACTGGGATCGAAAAGATGTCTGATGCCATACAGCTGCAAAATCTTACAGTTACTCAAATCGGACCTGATTATAAGTTCACAAGTTATCCAAAATACGAATAAGAGGTATATATAAATGAGATTTGGTTTTGACATTGATGATACATTGATTAATCTTCGCCAACATGCTTTTCATATCTACAATAAAAAATTAAAACAAGATGTACCGATTGACGTTTTTGACACGATTGAAACTCTGGAGATTCACGAACCGTTCGGTCTCTCAAAACAGGAAGGCAATCAGATGTGGCTCGATTCTATGGAAGAGATTTATTTTACAGATTGTCCTGCTTATCCTGATGCCATTGAAATCTTGCAAGAACTTCATAAAGAGGGGCATGAAATTTTCTACATCACAGCAAGACCGGCTGAACATTGTGAAGAAACTAAGAAATGGGTCGAGAATGCTGGATTCCCTGTTCAAGAAGGGCGTTTCTTCTGTGGAATGAAAGATGAGGAAAAAATCTATACGATTAAAGATTTGAAGCTGGACTTTTACTTTGATGATAAGCCTAATGTCTTAAATACGCTAACAGAAGAACCTGTTCAGCTTTATGTTAGACATCAGAATTATAACAAAGATCTGGACATGCCCCGTCTTACGAATTGGTCTGAATTAAAAGAGATCATTGAAAAACATAGCGATAAAGAATAGTACGCAGCCGCTGCGTCTATTTTTTTTGGCTTAAATTTGATATGTTAGACAAAATGGAGGTTTTACCGCTATGCTGCTATTTCTATTGCTCTGTTTATTGACAGCAGGTTTTCTTATAGAAATCTTTCAAAAACACATTCTGAAAATAAAAGAACCTGATATTCGTTCACTTTGGGAAGAGCTAGACAAACAAGATTGGTACAACATTCTCATCAGCAATTCTGAATTAGCAGAATGGATCGAGCTCGACAAAAAGAATGGTCTATTGAAAGATCCCTATTATGTTCGGAAAGTGATAGACAAACCCGGGCATCGTGAAGGTTATATTCAATACATAAAATCAAAAATCGATTAAAAGAGGTCTGGCCTATTAAGGCTTGCCTCTTTTTTTGTCCAAGGACTTCCCTTCTTTTCGTCTTATGTGAGAATTCGCAACCTTTTTGAAAACCTCTTCTTTGGAAAGATTTTGAGTACGCATAAACCTTAACTGATTTTAGAATACTAACTCATATTTGAGGAGGTGGGAAAAACATGAGAATACAACCTGGTGTAGCACCCATACATATCTACTTTCTGCTTATCCTTTCTTCCGGTCTTGTGAACCATGTGCTGATTATACCTGTTATTCTTTCAGCTTCTGGAAGAGACGCTTGGGTCAGTATCCTCGTATCCATTGTTCCTTATCTATTATTTATATTACTTATTGGATCTGTTTTAAAAAAGTTAGGCAATCAAAAGTTTACATCATACGTAAAAGCGAAGCTCGGGCCTATCCCCTTTTATCTCCTTACCGTTATTTTTATTCTTTACTTCTATATGAATGCAATCATAACATTTCGAGACACAATCACTTGGACAAAAACAAATTATTTAGCCAATACGCCTTTAGCCGTACTCGCCCTCCTATTGGGAGTTCTTTGTTTCTTTGGCACGTTTAAAGGGCTTCAAGAACTAGGGATTGTGTCTATGCTCCTTTTACCGTTGGTCGCAACGTTAGGCATTTTTATTGCTGTTGGAAATCTTCAACATAAAGACTATTCGATGCTTCTTCCGATAGCTGAACATGGTTGGACTCCCATAGTGAAAGGCGGGACTTATGTTCTATCGGGGTTAACCGAATTAAGCACGCTCTTGTTCCTTATTCATTCAACAAAAAAGCAATTAAAGTGGCGTCATATCTTTCTTGTCGCCTTTGTCCTTATGGGTTTGATGCTCGGGCCAACGATGGCAGCCATCGCTGAATTTGGTCCTTATGAAGCGAATAATCTGCGTTATCCTGCATTTGAACAGTGGAAACTTTTAACCATCTCCAAAGAAATTACTCGTATGGATTTTTTGTCTATATTTCAATGGATATCAGGGGCTTTCATTCGAATAAGCTTGCTCATGCTATTAGTTTGGAAGCTGTTTGAAACAAAAAAACACAAGATTTGGATTATTGGAGCCATGTATGGATTTGCAGTTGCATATGCACTCGCACCGGTATCAAACATTACGATCTTTAACTTTTTATATGATTACTTTTTTCCTGTACAGCTATTTATCATCTTGCCCTTGATCTCCATAATCTGTATTGTCGTATTGCTGAAGAAATGAGGAGTCCATCATGAAGTTTTTAAACAAAAGAGAAAAAGATTCTTCAAAAACAGATGAAGTTTTATCTTGGTTTAGTGAGAACAACGATATCATCGTGAAAAAAGACATATGTAATGAATCAATAGATACATCGCCCATCGTCATGTTCTGTAAAGGTGTAACAGATATCTATCTACTCGAAGAAAGCCTGCTTCCCTATTTAGAAAGTGTGCTGAGCCGTAATGAACCACTGGATCGTAACACACTAGGCATACGATATGTAGTTCACGAGATGATGATTGATACTGAAAACAAACAAAAAATCGAGCATGCTATTTTTTCAGGTCACGTGCTTATCATGATCGCCAGCACAAAAATGCTCTTCTCTGTAAATCTTTCAAAAACACCTAATCGCTCCCCAGAAGAATCCAATACTGAAATTTCGATCAGAGGTGCACGAGATGGATTTATTGAAGACTTAGAAACGAATTTTGCGCTCATTCGCAAACGCCTTAAAACATCTTCCTTGCACAGTAAATCCTTTACTATTGGGAGAAGAACTCAAACGTCTGTTTCCTTACTCTATATAAACGATATCATTGATCCTGATCTGCTTAAACGTGTTGAGCAAAGGATTTCAAAGATTGATATCGATGCCCTAGTTTCAAGCAGTGAACTAGAGGAAGAATTATCTGATAGCATGTTCTCTCTCTTACCCTTGCTTCATAACACAGGAAGACCAGACCTAGCTGTTCAATCCCTTATCCAAGGAAGATTTATTATTATTGTGGATGGCTCCCCTACTGTTTTAATCGGTCCAGCTTCCCTTGGGATTACTTTAAAATCACCAGAAGATGCTCATGCCAGTTTTTATATGGTTTCGTTCGAAAGATTATTACGTTTTACGGGTCTATTTACCACGATAACTTTACCAGGACTATGGGTGGCTTTAACCACATTTCATCAAGATCAGCTTCCTTACCCGTTGCTCGCTACATTGACACTTTCTCGAACCGGACTTCCACTCTCTTTACCTTTAGAAATGTTTATTATGGTCACCTTATTTGAACTTTTTAAAGAAGCCGGAGCAAGATTACCAAGAGCCGTAGGTCAGACCGTCGCCGTTTTAGGTGGATTAATCGTAGGAGACGCTGCTATTCGCGCGGGTCTTACCTCTCCAACAACACTCGTAATCGTTGCGATTACAATGATCGCAAGCTATACCTTTGTAAACCAGTCACTAAGCGGCAATCTGCTATACTTAAGGATTTTCACTTTGATCATGTGTGGCATGTTCGGTCTATTTGGTTTTTTTATAGCAATGTTAAGTTTGTTTTTAATGCTGAGTTCTCTCCGTTCCTTTGATTATCCATACTTGGCTTCATTTGCAACACCGAACGCAGCAGATACATTCAAAACGATATTAAAAGCGCCGTTCCCACTCAACAAAAAACGTTCAGCATCAATGTTTCCAAAAGACATAACCCGTCAAGGTGATGACAATGAAAAATAGGAAGATTTTGATTGTACTTTCGATTATGACTTTTCTACTTACAGGATGTTGGGGCGCAACAGGAATTGGAGACCAGCTTTATATAGAGGGGCTAGGGATTGACTATAAAGATGGTAAATTTATTGTCTATACAGAATCTGCTGTTTTCTCTTCTATTGCAAAACAAGAAGGCGGCGGTGGTCAGAGTGGTGAGCAGCCTGTATTGGTGGGGAAAGAAGAAGGTGAAAGTATTACGATGGCTTTTAGAAAATTAGAGAAAACCTCTCAATACCCTCTTTATTACGGTCATGTACAGTTCATTCTGTTAAGTGAAAGAGTAATCAACGAGAAACTGAATGTAGTCATTTCTCACCTAGGTCATGATCCACTTATTAGACAAACATCTTGGATATATGGTACATCAGAAGATCTTGATGATGTATTGATTACAAAAGCGCCATTTAAACAAGCACCTCTTTATAAAGTCATGTTTCATCCAGAAAACATGCTGGTTCGAAACCATTCTGTAAATCCAATAAGTATGCAAATGCTCTTTAGAGATGGAAACGAGCCTTTTGGGTCAGCCATTATTCCTAACATCAAAATGACTAAGGGTAAGTGGAATGAAGATGAGGACAGCCCCCATTTCCCAAACATTAGCGGAGGATTTGTCGTACAGAAGATGAAGCCAAAAGGTAAGCTTACTCATACAGAGTTACTCGGGTTAGAATGGGTAACGAAACGAAAGAAAGAGAATAAGATGGAAATCCCTCTAGGAAATACGGTAGTTGAGTTAGAAGTAAAAGGATACAAAGTACGCCTGAAAAAACCAGTTGAAAATGAACTAAAATACACCTTAGAGGTTAAGGCAAAAGCAACTATTGATGAGAATTTAAATGTGGACCCAAAGCAAGAACTAGAGAAGCAGCTCGCAAAAAAGATTAAGAAAGAGATTAAAGAAACATATGCTCATGGTCTTTCCATCGATAGCGATCTTTACAATTTAACTCGTTCTACTTATCGAAGATCTCCCTCACTCGTTAAAAAGTATGCACTTCAAAGTGACTCTTTAGATTCAGTAAAAGTGTCCGTTCGTATCGTTCATTCAGGCAGTCAAAAGTATAAAAAATAAACTAGCATGCAAAAAGCGTGCTAGTTTTTTTGTTTGATACTCTCAATCGCTTGTCTCACATTCGCGAACGTTTTTATAGAAGAGAAATCAATACCTTCTGATACGGCATTTATAGCTAGCTCTGGACGTAAACCTGTTATTGATACATCGATACCAAGTAATCCAAGAACACGGTACACATTGAAAATATGCCCTGCTACCTCTGAATCCATGACAACAATTCCTGAAAAGTCCATAATCAAACATTCAACTTGAAGTTCAGGAATTTTCGGGAGTACTGCGTTCATCAGGTGTTCGGTACGGTCAGCATCGATGGTTCCGATTAAAGGTAATACAGACACTCCATTCTCAATAGGAACGACTGGGGTAGAAAGTTCCCGTAGTTCTGATCTTGTTTTCTCTAAGATTTCTTGTGATTTCCGCTCAAATGCCAACACGGTTTCATTAATACTCACATCCAGCATGTGATGAACCCGCTTTAAGATTAATACAACATCCGCAGTTGAAAGTTCGTGGTCTAAACTAATCTGAAGAATGAAATCAGCGAACACCATCCGAGTATCTGGATAACGTATTAATATTTCTGAAATACGATGATGCTTAGCTGCCGATCTCTCCCCGTTTAGTCTGCTCCAATTCAACAGCTCCTCAGGTATAGATCCTTCATCACAATCGATCGAATCACTTAAAAACGTTAAGAATTCCACATACATCTGTCTAGCTTGTTCAATATCTTCTTCACTTACTTGAAACCCGAATTTGGAAATAATATCATCAACGATTTTATTAGCCAAGTATTCAGCGTTTTCATTTAAATAATGAGCAACCGTTAATGTAGATCTCACTTTTTTCACTCCATCTCGCCATTTAGTATCGATCTATTGCTTCTTCAATAATTGTAACATTAAAAAAACAGGAAATGCCTAAACTGTGAAATTATTAAAACGATAGCGATTGCGTAAATTATTAAGATTTTGTAAAGCTTATTAATTATGGGTTGTTAGGGTAGGTTAATCATGTTACTTTGATATCGAATCTCGATATTGGTTATCGATATCAATAAAAAAATGAGGGGGAAGTTCATTCTTGGAAGATAAAATACTGCGTAAATTATTTCTTGGGTTTATTCAAATACACATTCTGCATCACGCTCTTGAACATCCAATCTATGGTGTATGGATGCTTGAAGAGCTTAAAGAGCATGGCTATAACATAAGTACTGGTACACTGTATCCTATTCTTCATTCAATGGAGTCTGATGGTCTCTTGATCAAGGAAGAGAAAAAGGTAGAAGGAAAGATCAGAAAGTACTACACCGCTACTGAAAAAGGCAAAGTCGTCTTAACTGAAGCGAGAGCAAAAGCTTATGAGCTGTTTAAAGAAATCAACGAGTAAGAGGTGATCATACATGATAGAAAACAAAAGTTTACTTAAAACACTATTAGAAATTCTTATGGTTTCAACAAGGCTCGGTCTCACTTCTTTTGGTGGACCCATCGCGCACCTAGGTTATTTTCATGAAGAATACGTAAGAAAACGCAAATGGATGGATGAAAAAAGCTATGCAGACCTTGTGGCATTGTGTCAGTTTCTCCCTGGGCCTGCTAGCAGCCAAGTGGGAATCGGAATCGGTGTTATGCGAGGAGGCGTATTAGGAGGAATCGTATCCTTTATCGGCTTTACTTTCCCTTCCGTTATCGCGCTCATCATTTTCGCCCTTATCCTTCAAGGATTAAATGTTTCTGATCTCAGCTGGATTCATGGATTAAAGCTCGTAGCCGTTGCTGTTGTGGCACATGCCATTTTAGGAATGGCTGAAAAGTTAACACCAGATTTAAAAAGAAAAACCATCGCATTGTTCGCTTTAATCGGAACACTATTGTGGCAGACTGCGTTCTCTCAGGTGGGTGTCATCCTATTAGCAGGCATATTAGGATTCTTATTATACAGAGACCAAACAGATAACGATGAAACAAAATTTGAATTTCCAATCTCAAAAAAGTTTGCCGTAATCTGTTTGAGTTTATTCTTTGCGTTACTTTTTCTGTTGCCTCTCTTAAGAGATGTGACTTCTAACAGCTGGATTGCGGTCTTTGACAGCTTCTATCGTTCTGGATCACTTGTGTTCGGAGGCGGACATGTGGTTCTTCCATTGCTTGAACGAGAATTCGTACCATCCGGCTGGATCAGTGAAGAAGCATTTTTGGCCGGTTATGGAGCAGCACAAGCCGTCCCTGGTCCTCTGTTCACGTTTG
This sequence comes from Fictibacillus tiangongensis, assembly GCF_048083785.1. Classification (GTDB taxonomy): domain Bacteria; phylum Bacillota; class Bacilli; order Bacillales; family Fictibacillaceae; genus Fictibacillus. The sequence continues at coordinate 666,977 of NZ_CP182294.1, read as the reverse complement.
CAGCCTACATTGGGGCAGTGATGAACGGATGGCAAGGTGGATTACTGGCAACGGTCGCAATCTTCCTACCTGCTTTTCTGTTAATCTTAGGCGCTCTTCCCTTTTGGAACATGCTTAGACAGAATGCAAAAATTAAAGGTGCTTTAATGGGAGTCAACGCTGCTGTGGTTGGAATTTTAATCTCCGCCTTCTATCAGCCTATCTGGACGACTACGATTCTTAAACCGATAGACTTTGCATTTGCAGCAGTACTGTTCAGCATGTTGGTATATTGGAAACTGCCTCCATGGGTAATCGTTTTATCTGGTGCAATTGGCGGTTTAATGATGTCATTCTTATAAAATGAATTAAACGTTTGTTTAAATTTCTAAAAAGAAACTGCTTGAGTTCTTATTGAACGAAGCAGTTTCTTTTCTATTTTAATAATCTTTCTCTACACAACTTCTACATAAGTGTCCTTTATGCTAGTTATATGTTCATAAAGTTCTTAGGAAGAAGAATACTAACACTAGCCCATAAAGGAGGTTTTATTAATGAACAAACTATTTATTACGATGTTTCTCTCATTCTCACTTGTTCTTTCAGCATGTGGAAAAGATGAGCCAACAAAAAAGAGTGAAGAAAGTCAAGATCATGCAAATCATGGAGAGATGAACCACTCAAGTTCTGGTGAAGTCCCTGAAGGACTTAAGGAGAAAGCAAATCCAACATATGAAGTTGGAAGTAAAGCGGTTATTCATGCAGATCATATGAAAGGTATGAACGATGCAGAAGCTACAATCGTTGGTGCATATGATACAACCGTATATACCGTAAGTTACACACCTACAACAGGTGGAAAAAAAGTAGAGGATCACAAGTGGGTCATACACGAAGAGATCAAAGAAGCAGGTGATAAACCGCTAACTTCAGGAACAGAAGTTATCCTCGAAGCAGATCATATGAAAGGTATGAAAGGCGCAAAAGCTACAATTGATTCTGCTGTACAAACGACCGTCTATATGGTCGACTATACACCTACAACAGGTGGAGAACGTATTAAGAACCACAAATGGGTAACAGAAAGCGAGCTATCTAAGGAAAAATAATATTTTTTTCGACAAAAACACATGAATATCAAAAAAGCCGGCGTCCCAAATCACGCCGGCTTCCTTATCTGAAAAATTTTATTTTCATCTCAGTACCTTGCTTGTACTCCCCATTTATCCAAATCTGTCCTTCGTGAGCTTCAACAATTCTTTTTACAATCGTCAGCCCGATTCCGCTGCCACCATGTTCTCTGTTCCTTGATTTTTCTCCTCGATAGAATCGTTCAAACACGTGTTTGTTCTCTTCTTCTGGAATGCCTATTCCCGTATCTCGTATAGTTATCAAAACTGATTCGCTATCAACATGCGTTACAACAGTAACTTCTCCTCCTCTAGGCGTATACCTTAACGCATTGCTGAACAGGTTCATAAACACTTGAGACATTCGTTTGGCATCCATATTTAATTCAATATCACTATCCAATTCACTTCGAAGTAATATCCCCTTTTGTACAAATGCTCCTGATACGGCATCCACACTTTTTATGATGATATGGTTTAGTTGTTGTGTTTTCTTATTTAATGAGAACTCAGGTGCCTCCATGGCTGTTAAATATTCAAGATCCTGCACGATTGTTATCAGTCGATCGATTTCACCTGTTAATGACTGTATACGGGCTGTAGTGGGCTCGAAAATCCCATCTTCAAAAGCCTCTAAATGACTTTTAATCGTCGCTAATGGAGTTCTGAGCTCATGAGCAATATCTGAAGTCATATTTTTACGGTAAGTCTCCTGTAATTGTAGTTTAGCGGCAAGCTGATTTAGAGAGTTACCCAGGTCATTGAGCTCATCATCTCCAAGTGACTTTACTCTGACTTGAAGCTCTCCCTTAGCCATCTTTTCTGCCGCTTTTCTCATCTCTACCATAGGTCTTGATAAGTTCTTAGCCACAAAATAACTAATGATACAAACTAACAGAATAGCACCAAGCGATGTCCAAAGAACGGAACTTAACAGCGCCTTTTCAAAGTGATGCGTTAAAGGCTCTATACTATTGAATTCCGGTACATCTTTTTGAAACATCGTAAAGTGAAAATGGACTTCGTACATGATGATAAGACCCGCAATAATGAGAATGGATGACGCTGCCAAAATAAAAATAAGTGTCAGCCTTGCATGCAGACCTTTAAACATGTCTGCCTCCAGTAAACTTATACCCTACCCCAAACACTGTAACGATATAACGTGGGTTCTTAGGATCAGTCTCAAGTTTAGATCTTAAATTTTTGACGTGTTGATCGATTGTTCTGGTGTCACCTTCATAATCGAACCCTAAAATCTTCTCCACTAATTCCTCTCTCGAAAAAACACGATTTGGATGTCTGCAAAAAGTCAGCAATAGTTTATATTCATTCGGTGTAAGGTTGACAAGATCTCCATGAATGTACATTTCTTGTTTACGAGCATCGACTTTAAGTTCCCCTTTGTTATATGTAATCTGCTCAGCCAATAAGCCCTCATCACCTGTTCGGCGCAATATCGTTTTAACCCGTAAAACAAGTTCTCGCGGGCTAAAAGGTTTCACCATATAATCGTCAGCACCGAGCGATAACCCATTGATACGATCATCTTCACTCACCTTTGCAGTCAACATTAATATAGGTAACGTATGTGTCTGCCTAATTCTCTGACAGAGTGCTTCTCCGCTCATATCTGGCAACATAAGGTCAAGAATCACAAAATCTACAGAGTTATTTTTTATAAGATGAATCGCATCATTAGCAGTAAGAGATTCTAAAGTATGAAACCCTTCCTTCTTTAAGTATGAAGAGACAACTTCCAAAAGCTTTGGTTCATCCTCCACGATCAAAATGGTTTTCACGATTATTACTCCTCCAAAAGTTAGATTACTTGTATTATAACGAAGAATTCACGGCATAAATAAAAAATGAACTGCTCTGGAGCGCTAGCAGTTCACTTTATTTCTTAAGTTAACCTCGCTTTTCGGCTCACTCTGCAAACCAGCCTCATCAATCCTCTATGTGCTACAGGAAATAGTGTAAAAAAAACATCCATCGTTTTACGCATCGGCATAGGGCATATGATAGGCTTATTTTTATGTATGCCATCGATTGTTAGTTTTGCTAGTTTTTCTGGAGACATCATCTTTTGTTTTTGAAATTGTTTCATGATCACATCTTTATTTATCTGAATAGCCTTTGCTTTCTCAAAAATAGGTGTGTCAACAAACGTTGGACATAGAGTGCTAACTTTAATGTTGAATTCTTCTGCCTCATAGTGAAGGGAAGTTGTTAACCCAACTACTGCATGTTTCGTTGTCCCATAGGCTGCCGAAACGGGAGATGGACCTAGGCCAGCAGCTGAAGCTTGTGTTTACGATATGGCCAAATCCTTGTTGTTTCATTACTCGATATCCTGCATTAGTTCCGTGGATAACTCCCCAAAGATTAACATTCATAATTGTTTTCCAGTCATCGAGAGTCATATCGTATAATTCACCATACATCGCGATGCCAGCATTATTAAACAGATAATCTAATCTTCCAAACTCCGTATATACTTCTGTAACAGTATTCTCTACACTTGCTGCATCCGTTACGTCTAAAAATTGAAATCTTGTATTTTTAGATCCATTGTTTAGTTTCTCTTCAACCCCTATACCTAATTCATGATTGATATCCGTGATGATGACAAACACGTTTTGTGAGACGAGCTCCTCACAAAGTGCGTAACCGATCCCCGAAGCTCCACCTGTTACAATCGCAACTCTCCGCTCATCCATCGAACCAACCACCTTTGTTACTTATTTTTAACTATGATTACTTCAATGCATCCTTTTCAATAAATTGATGTTGATCAATGATTGCTGCATATTCATCTGCAACAATTTGAGCGCCTTTACTGTTCAAATGAATGCCATCAAGTGTCAGATGCAACCCACGTTTCTTTGACAACTGATCGATTCTTGATGTTTTTTTATAAAAAAGAACATCTTTTATAACTGTTAATACTTTTGTACTGATATAGTCGGAACTCTTTATTGAAGAGAGGTGGTTTTCAAAAACGGTGTGTAGATTAAGTATGGAAACATTTCTATGTTTGTGAGCGATGGATGTAATGAGGGTATTCAATTGTTTAATCTCTTGATTTGAGACATTATTCAGATCCTCACCAACTATTGCTGGAGTAACCGTAATTACAACTTTTGAGGAAGATAAGACACACTCTAAATTTTTTTGATAATACGCTTTAAACTCTTCATGATCTTCTGCAACAGGTTGTGCTTGAACACTTAGTAATTTCGAATAGACATCATTAACACCAATCCAAAGGAAAGCAAGATCAAAGGTTTCTAACTTCTTTTTTGTTAGGCGGCTATGCAAGCTTTTAACAGACTCCCCCGGTTTGCCTAGGTTTACAAACGTCATGTGGGGATATTGTTTCTGTAAGAGTATAAAAAAAGAAACACCAGGTCTTCCTTCTGTCAGACTGTCACCGATTAATCCGATTCTCATACCGTTTCCTCCTTATTTGTGGATGGATCCTAAAAAAATACTTACAGCATTCTTAAAAAGCCGCTCTAAGCTATGAAGTTCCTGAGTATTTGTAAGCTGACAAAGTCCACCAAGCCATGTGCCAATCAACACCGTCCATTCTTCAACATTGCCTTTCTTAAATTCTCCTTCTTCTATCCCTTGAACGAGAATTGCACGATAAGCACCCATTGGAATGACCGCTAATTCGTATAGCTGCTTAATGGATTCTGGACTAGATTCAGGATTGGAAGCAAGCTCTTGTCCTCCTTTTAAAAGAGGAGTTTGGTAATTATAAAGAACATGCAATGCCATTCCATAAAGCTTATCGGATGCACAAGTAAATTCAGGTTCTTTATACATCCACTTCAAATACCATTCCTTCATTGTTCGTTGAGCTAATAATACAAACAACTTTTCTTTATTCTCAAAATGATAATAAATGTGTCCTTTGCTATATCCAGTAGCTTTTGAGATATCAGAAACCGAAGTTTGTGTGTAGCCTTTTTGCGAAAAGAGTAAAAAGGCTTTCTCCATTATTTCGAGTTTTGCTGTTTCACTGTTGTATCTTCTTTTACTCACTGCTTTAATTCCTTTCATAATTCGAACGATCGTTCTAATTATATTATACATTTTTTAACAGTTGTTGAAAATGCATTTTTAAGACATTCACAAAATTGTAAATATTATCAAAATAACCACCCGAATGAGGGTGGTTGCCAAATATGCACTATAAAATTTCCATCTGTAACCTTCTCTTCCTTTTTACATATTACATGTATAAGGGGGAGATCACTTTGCTTGCAAACAATCGATATCGTACGGTCTATCATGGTACTACATTATTTGCTGCTAAGCTTATCCAACAAAACGGTATCTGGTTAGAAGCACAGAGGTTGAGAACTGACTTTGGTCAAGGCTTTTACGTAACTTTCAATAGAGAACAAGCAAAATCTTGGTCTTACTTTAGAGCAAGAAACAAGCAGCTCTCACCCCGTATACTAGATTTATTAAATCTCACTGAGTCAGATTATTTAAACCACCCTGATACAAAGATTCCGGCTTATTTAGCATTCTCAGTTGATTTACATGCCCTGCAAAGATTACAGGGCAGGATCTTCCCTTTACCCCACGATGAAAAATGGAAATTAAATAAGGATGATTGGAAGGACTTTGTAAAAACGTCCCGTAAAGGAATTAAGCATGGTTACGACTTTGTATATGGTCCTGTTTGGAGTGGACATTTTAACAGTACAGGTGAAATAAAAGCATCTCCATTTAAAGAACAACTTTCATTTCATAACAATAGAGCTCTACATTGTTTATCAAGTCCGATGATTATCAAACTCCCACCAAAAAAGTGGATGAACAGTTCAGAATTGAAAAATCACGATCAAGAAGCGTTTATATCAGAAATCGGTAAAAACCTTATGATAATAAGTCCAATGAAAGAAAAACAAGCCTATCCCTTCATAAAAAAATTCTTGATGACTCATTCATTCTCAGATTTCCATTCCCATGAAACGGCACTTTACTGGGCATTCTCTATCTTCTATCAATCCAAAAGGATATGGATTGACGAATACGAATGCTGTCTTGATTCCATCATTCAAATCTAATCGTACTCTTTCTCAAAAATTCCTTATATCTATTTCCATCTGTAAAATGGGTAGAGATAAAGAGCTTTAATCCATTTTGATTGTCATATCCCTCAAAAAAAGACACATCCTCTTTAATAGCTAAAAAAGTTTTTGGAATACGCCGGTGTGTATGTTCAATAACATGCCTTGGTATAGATCGCCCCGTTTTTTTAGCTCTGATTGCTTCTCTTTCTATTGCAACATCAACAGGAACATCTACGATATATACGATTACTTCAAATCTTCTTTTTTGTAAGCTGTTCACTAGAGATACATATTTACCTGTTTTCGCCATCGTTCCTTCTAGCAGGAACGACCTTTTTGTTTCTAACATGTGATGGACTAACTTTTCGGAAATATCTACCGATTCTTTATGAACAAGTGCAGCGGCTGAGCTGGGAAATTTTTTTTGATACGATTGATATTCAGGGATACATTTTTTTATTTCGTCCGGGTCTATTGTGATTAACTGTCTTCTCTTCTTTTTTATGTACTGTTTCATGATACTTTCACACAAAGATGTTTTACCAGAAGCACTCCCTCCTCCAACTAACACAGCGATCGGAGGTTGAAGGTTATCCATTTTTGATCGTTTAATAAGTGTAGCTATAATTTTTTGATGCAGAGCTTCTCGTTCTTTCGTATACGTATCATTGTCATCGGAAAAGGTGACTTTCGTTTCTTTAAAAGGCATACCTCTTTCTTTTGAAGAGATAAACATTTTCAAGATCCAACTCCACATCCCTAGTTCACCTCCAAAAAAAGAATCCCCTATCAATAGGAGATTCTTCAAAACGGACATTTATGTTTAATTAAGACTAAAGTTAGCTATTTTGTCTGCGTTTTCGTATATAAAGGATGACAACAGAAACAAAGAGTAACGCCAAAACAGCATAGATGATTTTGGAGTAAACGTCCATATACCCTACAATGACTTCCCATGACGCTCCAAAATACGCACCTAGATTAACAAGAGCGATGTTCCAAATTAGCGTTCCGAATGTTGTAAGAACTAGGAATAAACCAAAATTCATATTGGACATGCCCGCTGGAATAGAGATTAAGCTTCGAATCAACGGAATGAAACGACAAAAGAATACCGTCCATGGTCCATATTTATCAAACCACGCATCTGCTTTGTGAATATCCTTCTTTGTTAATCGAAGGATATGTCCCCATCTGTCAACAATCTTCTCCATACGTTCCACATCAAGCTGCAGTCCTACACCATATAAAATCACCGCTCCCAAAACAGAACCCACTGTCGCGGCTAAAATAACACCTACTATATTTAAATCTGAAGAGTGCGTCATGAACCCTCCAAAAGTTAAAATGATCTCAGATGGAATCGGAGGAAATACGTTTTCTAATGCGATTAACAGTAGAATTCCCCAATATCCAAACTCGTTCATAATATTGATTAACCAATTCTCCATAACTAACTCCTTTGTTTCTATAACTAAATTGCGAAGAACAATTACTGCTTTTTTATAAAAAAGACGTGCAGAGCTTGCACGTCTTCTTTGATTAGTTTATAGATTCTTCGTTTTTCACATTTAATACTTCAAGTGACTTAACATGATACCCATCGATCTCTAAAATCTTGAAACGATAGTTTTCTACTGAAACCTCATCGCCCATTTTGATCTCCATCTTCTCAGAAAGAATCCATCCACCGATCGTATCCACATCTTCATCGTTAATGTTTAGACCAAAAAGATCGTTCACTTCTGAAATCAATACTTTACCGTCAAGAATTGTTCTGTTTTCATCGATCTTTTTGATATCAGGCACTTCATCCTCATCAAATTCATCTCGAATTTCGCCTACGATTTCTTCAAGAATATCTTCAACTGTAACAAGTCCTGAAGTACCACCATATTCATCGATCAAGATCGCCATATGAACACGTTCTTTCTGCATTTTTAACAATAGATCATGAATAGGCATCGTTTCAAAAACCTGAATAACAGGTCTTACATACTCTTCGAGTGAAGCATCTGGATTCTTGCCGTTAACGAAGTCTGTTAATACTTGCTTCATGTTTACCATACCGATAACACTGTCTTTATCTCCATCTATGATCGGATATCGAGTATAGTTCTCTTCTGTTACAACAGCAATGCTTTCTCTAACTGTTTCTGATTTATCGAGTGTTACCATATCAACGCGAGGTACCATGATTTCTTTAGCGGTACGGTCGTCGAATTGGAAAATATTATTTACATATTTAAACTCTGACTGGTTGATCTCACCGCTTTTATAGCTCTCAGAAAGAATGAGTCTCAACTCTTCCTCCGAGTGAGCAAGTTCATGTTCAGATGCAGGCTTCAAACCAAACCATCCTGTAAAAATACGCGCAGATCCGTTCAATGTTTTAATAAACGGATACATGATCTTATAGAAAAACATGATTGGCTTTGCAATTCTTAACGTAACAGCTTCCGCCTTTTGAATCGCAAGTGTTTTTGGTGCCAGCTCTCCAATAACTACGTGTAAGAATGTAATTAAAGCAAAGGCGATAATAAACGATAAGATACTTGAAACAGACTCAGACAGATCAAACTCTACAAAAAGAGGATGCAACAAGTGCTCTACCGTTGGCTCTCCTAACCACCCTAATCCTAATGCTGTAATGGTTATACCAAGCTGACAGGCTGAAAGGTACTCGTCGAGGTTTCCGACAACCTTTCTAGCAGCTACCGCTTTCGTATTTCCTTCTGCAACGAGTTGATCCAGTCTTGTTGTACGAATCTTTACAATCGCGAATTCGGTAGCTACAAAAAAAGCAGTCAACGCGATTAAAATAGCTACCATAATTAAGTTAATAATCTCCAAATGTTCTCCTCATGGTTACATGAACCACAAGGAATACACCTCCCAGGTTGTATAAATAGTTTAGATCGTTTAACACGAAGAATATCTTTCAACTATTATTTACCCGAAAAGTAAAAGTAATGAATGCGCTAAAGTCATGCCTTGAGGAGAGACTTTATTTAAGAGCAGTTCTCTTTGCTTATCGTTTAAGCTCTCCATGATCGGCTTGATCTCCTTGATTTCTGCCTCTAGGTGTTTCATGAGCTCTGCGATTTGGTCCACGTACTTCTCGACCTGTTCATTTTCAGTACTTTTCAATTTGACTAGTTCAATCACAGACTTGATTTCAAGCAAGGGCATGTTCAGCTTCTTATAATGCTCGATCAACCCTAATACATGAATCGTCTCTTCGTCATATAATCGATAATTCGAATCCGTTCGAAGAGGCTGGAGTAAACCAATCTGGGAATAATAGTCGATGGTTCTTTTAGATACATTTGTTACCTCTGCTAGTTCACCAATACGATACGCCTTCCCAATATCCTCACCTCTTCCTCTTGATAATTACATACAATGTACAACAGCCAAAACCATACAGTCAACTGGACAGTTCTACCTGTCACGAAACGTTCAAAAACGAATGGATGTTACGTAGACTTTGTTGTTTGTGAAAGACGTTGATTTCCGATTCAGATACTCGCTTTCCGCGGGGCAAGCGGTGAGCCACATTCGTACATTTCACTCTTAAGTGTCTCATCTGTCTGAATACAATGGCGGGGTCAGTATTCAAATGGTTTAGAATGGGGGTTGCTTGTTAGGCCTGAAAAAGCTACTTCAACTTGTATGTTCTCATTCATAAAAAAACATCCCTAAATTAGGAATGTTTTTTAGCAGTATATGTGGATTGATTTTTGTTATTTTATACGCAACAATTGTTTTGATCTTTACCATTCTCCGTTTCACAACATACTGTTTCTTCTCTATCATTTACTTCAACAATTTGAACGCTGCAGCAGTTAGCTTCTTTTTCATTTTTGTTTCCGAAGAAAATTTTTATGAAACTCATTAATCTCACCTCCTTTCAAGCTTTGTGAAAGATCTTAAACAAGATAGAAAATAAAACCAGAGATTGTTGACATGGTAATCACAGATAGAACAAACATAATGACGAGTTCTTTCTTGAAAATGGACTTTAAGAGAACAACCTCTGGAAGGCTGGCACCAGCTGATGAGATCATGAGTGCCATAACTGGGCCCAGCGCCATTCCCTTTGCGATCAGAACCTGAGATATCGGAATCATGCTCGATAGCCTGATGTATAAAGGGATTCCTACAACAGCCGCAATCGGAACGATCCACCAGTTATCGCTGCCAAACGTACTCGCAATCCAATTTGTTGGTACCAATCCATGAATAACAGCTCCAATAGCTGCTCCGAGTATAAGATAAGGATAGACACTCTTCATCAAATTCATTGTTTCTAAAAGAGCCACTTTCACATCAAGCTTTTTTGTTTCTTCTTGATAACCTGACATAACGACGTTCTTTACTGATTTCTCAAATCCTAATGCTTCAAGTGCAAAACCGATGATCACAGAAAATACCGCTGTGATGATGGTGTAGAGGATCGTTACTTTCCACCCTAATAACACTCCCATAATAGTGATGATCGTCGGATCAAGTACGGGTGAGGCGAACAGAAATATCATCACTATGGAAAAAGGCATTTTCTTTTTTAACATGTTCACAACAACTGGAATGGTAGAGCAAGAACAAAAAGGTGTTACAAAAGCAAAGAGTAATGCGAATCCTGCTGCTATTCCTTTGTTTTTGCCGCCTAAATATTTCTCCACTTTTTCATAAGGGATATACGACTGAAGTAAATTGATGACGAATGAGATTACAACAAATAGAACGGTAAGTTCTAAAGCGATACTTAAAAAACTTTTAAAGGTTTCCATCCACATGATTTTTCTTCTCCTTTTTTAATCAACACAGCAAACTTGATTTGATAGTGTTTTTCTCTTTACAAAGGGAGACCTAATAAAAGTGTTTGATTTTATTTGTTTTGGTCTGCCATTTTCCTTAACAAACTGTTCCATTTCTCTTTTCTTCAATTTAAGCATCTTTTCCAGATAATAAATATTCATAAAAGTCATCCTCCTTTAACATCAAAAAAAGTTGATATATAAATCAAAAAAAATTGATGTTTTATGTAAAAATGAAGCACTACAAGTGTAGTACGTCATTTAACAACATGATGGTAAAAACACACAGCATAATTGATCTGATAAAATTCCTTTAAGTTCACTTACATTCAAAGAATAATAGTTCCAGGTACCTTGTTTTTCCTTTTTTATTAAGTCTGCTTCTAAAAGGATTTTTAGATGATAAGATAGCTTTGATTGCGGCATGTCAATAATCGGCGTAAGATCACAAACACATACACTTTCTTTAACTGCCAGGATATTGATAATTTGCAATCGCTGCTGATCAGCCAGTGCTTTAAACTTTTGTTCATATTTTTCTAAATCTTGGTTAGTTGCAGTAGTTATATTGTTCAGTAAAGGAATTTCTTTATTCATTTGTATCACTCCTAACATCAAAATTATTTGATGTAATTTCATTATATCCTTTATTTACTAATTTGCAACTATTAAATCAAAAAAATTTGTTTTTCATATTCCAACGGCTTTACTTCTACGTTCCAGCAAGATGACGTCACGCCACACTCCGTTCATCTCACCAATTCTTTCTCTTGTACCCACTTCTTTAAATCCCCATTTTTTATGTAGAGCTATACTCGACTGGTTTTCAGGAAAAATCCCTGCTTGTAATGTCCAAATGCCATTTTTCTCACTATCTTCAATGAGAATTTTCATAAGAGAGCTTCCAAGCCCCTTTCCTTGGTAATCAGGATCTACATAAACGCTTACCTCAGCAACTCCTGCATATACACACCTGCTTGATATAGCACTTAAGGCAGCCCATCCTGATACTCGATCGCTAGAACGAACAACGAAACGACAACATGATAAATGACTTTTATCCCATTCATTCCATGAAGGAGCTTCCTGCTGAAAGGTAGCATTACCTGTAGCGATGCCTTGTAAATAGATGTTTCTTACATGTGTCCAATCATTGGTATGCATATTATCTATAAAGTAAGAACTGCACATACTATTTCAACTTCCTTTCAAACTATTTGTATTAAAAATAGCAAAAAACAAACTTGTTTGCTGAGTTTATATTTTCTTGTACAGAAAAAAAGCACACTTTTTTAAGCGTGCTTTCCTCGTTAACATTAAACACTTGTTTAATTTATAGATACTTCCGATGCACCGTCTTCCCATCATACGTAAACAAAACGGGCTTCTGTTCAATTCTCGTCTCCATATGAACAGGACGACCCCATAAATAATGAAGATGCGGCAATACTTTTTCGAGATATTTCACATCCAGCTCCATATCTTCAAAGCTATGATTGAGATAGAGTTCTCCGTTCTTCATATAGTCGGCGTCGTTGACTGTTATATAGGGAAATCCTCCGTTTACCCTCATCCCTACAAGCTGATCACGAACTTCTTCCCACTGCTTATCAACTACCTTATATTCCTTGCCTTGCTTTTGAAACAGATACATATCTTCCCGCTGAGCGAGATCTTTCGTTAAATAGTTTCGGATAAACGACATGTCGGATTCTAGTTCACGGACTTCAAACATCTTCTCTCGTCCTGAGCCTGGTTTCACTCCTTGTCTGATTAACTCTGCATCAGGGTTGTTGTAGCGATCTTCAATGTCTTTAAAAATTTGTAAGCCTAAGTAATACGGATTGATCGATGTCTTTGAAGGTTGCACAACACCTGCGTTCAGTTTCGCGAACTCAATGGTCTCGTGTGAAGTCAAATCCATCTCTTGCAGGATCTTTGCGTGCCAATAAGATGCCCAGCCTTCGTTCATGATTTTCGTTTCAAGCTGTGGCCAGAAATAGAGCATTTCTTCTCTCATCATGGAAAGGATATCACGCTGCCATTCTTCAAGCTCGCGGCTATATTGTTCGATAAATAACAAAATGTCCTTTTCAGGTTGTGGTGGAAATGATTTTTTCTTCTTCAATGCTGGTTTTGGAACTTTCTTGTCATCGAGTTTCCATAGGTCATCGTAAGGTGTTTCTTTTTTAGGCGTAAGATCTTCCTCATCTTCAAATACATAATTTAACTTGTTTCGCACAAGTGACGGATCGATATGCTCTTGTATGGCGAGAACAGCGTCTAAGAACTGTTCGACCTCTTTTTTGCCGTATAAATGTTCATATTGAGCGACTCGTTCAGCTGTAGCCGTCATGCATTCAACCATGTCTCTTCTCGTATTGGAAAAGCGAACATTGTTCTTAAAGAAGTCACAGTGTGCAAGGACATGCGCAATGATTAATTTATTCTGAATCAACGAATTCGTATCCAGTAAGAACGCGTAACACGGATCTGAGTTAATAACGAGCTCATAGATTTTACTCAATCCTAGATCATACTGAAGCTTCATTTTGTGGAACTGTTTCCCGAAACTCCAATGTGAGAAACGGGTTGGCATTCCGTACGCACCAAATGTATAAATAATATCGGCAGGACATATCTCATACCGCATCGGGTAAAAATCAAGGCCAAAGTGGTCAGCAATCTCGGTAATTTCAGCTATTGCTTTTTCTAGCTCCTTATTTTGCAAGTCCCAGTTCATATTTTCCCCCTCCTGCTATTTCCTTACTTTTAACTGTATGAAACAAAACAGGCATTCATGAGAAAACAAGTGAAATATTGGACGGGTTTCATAAACTTCTTTTATTCAAAGTAAAAAGGGGAATCCATTTTCACGAATCCACCTTGTTTTTTACCTTGCTTCATATATATCTAACATGCACGACCATCCAGAACAATCTTGTGGCGTTCGTAGATTATTAATCCATAACGTTTCAGGTGCATCTAAACCTTCTTTTACCATTACTTTTGCACTGTGGGTTTTTGTACGAATCCATGTCAGTTGTTCACCTGGTAATGTTTTTGGAAAAACATCTGCTTCCCCCCGTCCTGGATTCGTTAATCTCTTTCCACTTCCGTCTTTTATTTTCACACTGACTAAGAAAGGCTTTGCCCTTTTTTCCTGGGGTACCCCATAACCCCATTCAATCTGACGGCTTACTATGATGTTCTTATCATTCAACCAAGTAAAATCGCCGTCCGCATAACCGGTATAACTTAAATTTATTTCTTTACCGCTCTTAGGATTCCATACCGTCAATCGTTTATTTTCAGATGCCAGTCTTCCGATCCCTTTAATATAGCCGAGCTGTTTTGTATTCGGCGACCAGTTGAACCAGTTCGGCTGATCCAACATGTTTCCAATCATACGAGTTTTAGAGCCGTCTAAAGAAACAACCATTAACGTGTTGCTGTCTGCCGACATGGATGCTGTTGGACATGCGATGAACGCAAACCACTGATCATCCATCCCCCACTTGAATTCTGTAGTACCTATAGCAAAGAACGTCTCACTCATCTCAGGGAGCGTAGTAATGTTCTGTACTTTTTTCAAATCTCCGTTTGCATTTAAAGGAACATAAAAAAGTCGAACTGAACTCCAGCCATCAGGCTCTAAATTTGCAGAAGATGAGACAACAAATCCTCTCCCGTCAGGTGTCCAACTGTAGTTTCCTGTGCCAAGGATGACATTTTGAAAGGATGAAGCAGGTCTCGTTAGGTCAATTAGATTTAGTACACCACCACTTTTCCAAGCAAGCTTGGATTCTGTCGGAGACCATCTCGTCAAACTCACATCGCCATCGAATACTTTTCTGTTCAAACGCGTTACACGGTTATACACCCATAGCTCTTTCCCTTTACGTGCTTTATAACTGATGTAGGTTCCGTTGCTTGAGAACGTTGGATGAGTAAGACTTGAACTTTCTACAAGCTTTCTTTCTAATTCACCTTCTTTAAGCCAAAGTCCGTCATTTCTTATAAATGCTGCTCTTCTATCAGAAGCTTCTGCAAAGTTTGTGTGGCTTATTACTATACTAATTAGGATCAATCCAAAAATAAAAAGACGTTTCACATGATCACCTCATTAGTAACATGAGCGAAATAAAGAAAATCATACTAAAAAAGCTCAGGAACTATGAAGTTCCTGAGCTTGGTATAAACTTATTCTCCTGTTTCAGCAAAGCGTTTGATACGTGCTGCGATCTCATCGCGAACGCGTTGGAATTCACTCCACTCTTTTCCTGCTGGATCATCGAATCCCCAATGCTCGCGTGTTTTGTGAGGTGGAGTTGCTGGACATACATCGTTTGCATGACCACATAGTGTTACGACTAAGTCTGCTTTTTCTAAAATGTCTTTGTCGATCACATCTGATGTTTGATTCGTAATGTCAATATCCACTTCTTTCATCGCTTTGATTGCGTTTGGATTCACACCATGTGCTTCGATGCCTGCTGAGTATACGTCATATTTATCACCAAGGTAGTGGTGTCCAAATCCTTCTGCCATCTGAGAACGGCAAGAATTACCTGTGCAAAGGAAATAGATGATTGGTTTAGCCATTTTGTAAAACCTCCTGTAGTAAAGAACTTCTTTCGAGACCATCATAATATAAGTATATCCTTATATCAATATTTATTTATATATTCTTTGACATTTTATATAAACATATGGTTATATACTAATGAGGTGAAGTCAATTATGGAACTTGATCAGTTAACGGAATGTTATAAAGCAATGGCAGATAAAACACGATTGAATATATTAGCATTACTCCGCCACGAAGAATTATGTGTATGTGAGTTAGTTGATATCTTAAAGATGACACAGCCTAGTATTTCACAGCACTTAAGAAAATTGAAGCAAGCTAAACTCGTTAAAGAAAGACGTAACAGCCAATGGATCTTCTACTCCATTGATGGGGAAATCTATCCATTCATTAAAGCAAATTTAGATGCATTGCCCGATATGTCAACTAAGATTGAAGAGTTAAAAGCTTCAGGTGGAAAAGTTTGTTGCTAACTTAGAATTACATAAATAGGGGGGATTCTTATGGACAGCACGGCATTGATGGCCTTCGCTGTATTTTTAGTTACGATAATTTTTGTTATCTGGCAGCCACGCGGACTTTCCATCGGTTGGTCTGCGACCGTTGGAGCTATCATCGCACTTATTCTTGGCGTGGTTTCACTCGCAGATGTGTGGACGGTTACCGGTATTGTTTGGAATGCTACATTAGCTTTTGTAGCGATCATACTCATATCAATTATTCTAGATGAGATCGGTTTCTTCGAATGGTCCGCCTTGCATATGGCGCGACTTGCAGGTGGAAATGGTAAAAAAATGTTTGCCTATGTGATCCTGCTTGGAGCTGCAGTTTCAGCATTTTTTGCAAATGATGGAGCAGCATTAATTCTGACTCCTATCGTTCTTGCTCAAGTTCGGGCATTGAAATTAAAAGAAGCCATGATATTACCGTTTATTATGGCAAGTGGGTTTATTGCAGATACCACATCTCTACCGCTTGTCGTCTCAAACTTAGTAAATATCGTGTCTGCAGATTTCTTTAACATCGGATTCGTTGAATATGCAAGCCGCATGATCGTGCCGAACTTCTTTTCACTGTTCGCTAGTATGCTTGTTTTGTTCCTTTTTTTCAGAAAAGATATACCGAAGAACTATGATCTCTCTCAGCTCAAGCAACCAAAAGAAGCCATTCGAGATGAGAAGCTGTTCAAGCTTTCATGGATCATACTAGCAGTTCTATTAATCGGGTATTTAACGAGTGAATTCATTGGTGTGCCTGTCTCATTCATTGCAGGAGCTGCAGCTCTTTTCTTTATCATCGTTGCTCGTAAAAGTCCTGCCATTCAAACAAAAAAAGTAATCAAAGATGCACCATGGACTGTTGTTGTCTTTTCAATAGGAATGTATGTAGTCGTTTATGGTCTTCGTAATGCAGGACTTACAGATATGCTAGGCAGCTGGATTCAAGTGATCGCTGATCAAGGATTGTTCGCTGCTACAATTGGAATGGGTTTCTTGGCGGCTATATTATCATCTGTTATGAACAACATGCCAACGGTTATGATCGATGCACTAGCAATACAGGGAACGGATACATCAGGAGTTATTCGTGAAGCATTGATCTACGCGAATGTCATTGGTTCTGATTTAGGACCAAAGATCACACCGATCGGTTCATTAGCCACTCTTTTATGGCTGCACGTCTTATCGAAAAAAGGTGTAAAGATCACATGGGGCTATTATTTCAAAGTCGGAATCATTTTGACTGTCCCAACACTTTTCATAACGCTTACCGGCCTTTATTTATGGTTGTTGTTACTATCTTAAAAAGAAGGAGAGATCATTGATGATTCAACGCATGCATGTTGCAGTCAATTGTTCAGACTTAGAAAAATCTCTAGAGTTCTATAAAAGCTTTTTCGGTACACAACCGACAAAAGTAAGAGAGAACTACGCGAAATTTGAGCTTGATCAACCTGCTCTTCACTTTTCTTTGAATGCACGTCCCTTTTCAAAAGACGGAGTCCTAAATCATCTCGGTTTTCAAGTTAATAACACAGAAGATGTTCTAGCTATGGGGGAAAGACTTAGAAAATCAGGGTTGCTGTTAATCGACGAGATGGATACAACTTGCTGTTACGCTGTTCAAGATAAAGTATGGGTATATGATCCCGACGGCAACGCTTGGGAGATTTTCTATACGAAGGAAGACTCTGAATTTGAATCTGCTGGTGATGCACGAGATTTATCTTTATGCTGTGCACCACCTCAACAACCTCAACCCATCACGCTAGGTTTCACAAAAAAATAAACAAAAAATCCCTCTGCACTATTTAAGATGCGAGGGATTTTTTTTATGATCAAATGGTAGATATCGCAACAATCTCTTCAATACGAATAATGATCTGATCCCAATAGTTATGGCTATCGCTCATCACACATAGCGTAATATAATCTCTTTCAACTGCTCTAAGTCTGCCTTCGTAAGAATGATTTGTTGTATCCACCACAACCTGCCTCTCCAAAAGACACTTTGCTTCTCTTCTGAAGTTCTTCAACACCAATCACCTTCCCTATTTTGCACTGCAAGCAAGGGGCTTTCTATACTATTACATGCACAAAAAAGAAAAGAGACACGGACAAACACCCTGTGCAGATGACTATTCTTGTACAACCAAGCATATTATGTAGAAATAATCTTAGACAGGGTGAATGCCATGTTTGAACGGACGATAGCGATTTTCTTAGGAAGCGTGTTGCTTGGCATAGGCATTAATGGTTTCATTGTTCCCTTTCACCTTCTCGACGGAGGAATGATCGGCATTAGTCTTCTCGTAAAGTATGTGTGGGGTTATAAAGTCGGGCTTACAATCATTATTCTGAGCATTCCCATCTATCTAATAGCTTGGAAACTAGAGCGTCGATATTTTATAAACAGCATTCATGGCTTACTCGTGTCGTCATTGATCATTGATTTGCTATCTCCTTTAAGAGGTGTGTTTTCCGTTTCTGTTATGGAAGGTTCAGTGATTGGAGGGCTTTTCATCGGAACAGGGATCGGTTGGATGCTGCGTCATGAAACTAGTACAGGTGGAACAGACCTGATCGCTCTTTTCCTTTCGAGATGGTTTTCCATAAATGTTGGGATGGTTATCTTTTTGATCGATGCAGCAGTAATCATTGCTGGTCTTTATGTGATGGGAGAAGGTATTCTCTTCTACTCGCTCGTAACGATCCTTTCCGTCGGTTTCGCAACCATGACGATGACGTTGATTCGATCGATCAACTTCTATAGAAGCATCTAGGGGGACTGACCCCTTACAATTTATTTCCTGCTTCATTTTAATCTTCAACATCTAGACATATGCCCAATATTATATAGTAGTGGACATTACTTTTGTTACTGAGGGTGAAGTTAATCACATTATTTCCAATGATTCAAATGAAAACAAGGCCCCGAAGTATAAAGTACTTCGTGGCCTTGTTTATACTCAACTATATTACTTTACCCAAGAATATCTAACCAGATCTTAACCGACGTAGCAACAATCAGTGCTGCTAAGATAAATTGAAGAATTTTTGTATTTACCTTTTTACCAAACTGCGCCCCAAGTGGAGAAGCGATCAAACTAGCTACTACCATGATTACCGCCGGCCATAGTAAAACTTGACCTGTCGTAATCTTACCTACAGTAGCACCGATTGATGAAATAAACGTAATAGCAAGTGATGTAGCAATCGTCATACGCGTTGGTATCTTTAGGACGACTAACATGATCGGTACAAGGATAAATGCACCTGCTGCACCAACGATACCTGCTGCAACACCTACAACAAATGCTAACACGGCCGCAAGCCATTTATTAAACGTAACTTGATCTAATGGGATGTCATCGATCCCTTTTTTAGGAATCAGCATCATGATAGCAGCTAAAGTAGCTAGAACAGCATAAACGATATTGATTTGCCCTTCTGACATGGCTTCTGAACCAAATCCACCAATAAAACTTCCGACTAGGATGCTGCTACCCATATAGATGATTAGGGTCTTGTTCAGATAACCGCCTTTACGATAAGCCCAAACGCCACCTATCGTTGCAAAGAAGACTTGAACAGCACTGATCCCTGAAACTTCATGAGCCGAATATGCTGTGAAGCCGAGCATCGCTGGAATATAGAGAAGCATTGGATACTTGATGATGGATCCGCCGATACCTACCATTCCGGATATAAAAGAACCTATAAAGCCTATTAGAAAGATTGTAATTATGAACCCTAATTCCATGACTTCACCTCCCTTAAAACTGATGCTGCTTAAATAAACAAGTTGATCTTAGACTCATCTGCATCAGCTAGGTATGAAGCAACTCCTGCATAATCCAGTCCATCAATTAGTTCCTCTTTCGTAATACCCATAACATCCATTGACATCGTACAAGCAACCATCTTAACATCTAAGTCTTGCGCCATTTCAATTAGTTCTTTTAATGTTACGATGTTCTTCTTCCTCATCGTATACTTCATCATCTTCGCGCCTAAACCACCATAGTTCATTTTTGAGATACCCAGCTTTTCAGGTCCTTGCGGCATCATTTTTGCAAACATTTTATCCATGAATGTTTTCTTTACGTTCACGTATTCTTCTTTTCTTAAGATGTTTAGTCCCCAGAATGTGAAGAACATTGTTACTTGTTTCCCCATCGCTGCAGCACCTGTTGCGATAATAAAACTTGCCATCGCTTTATCAAGATCACCACTAAATACAACCATTGTTGATTTATCTTGTGTTTGTTGTTCCATCGTTGAACGCTCCTTTTGAACTAGATACCCATACCTCTATAGGTATCTGGTTACACAAATTTTTTATTAACCTTTTTGAATATAAAACTTAAATACGCCGTCATCTTCTTTATGCTCTAATAATTCATGACCGGAAGATTTAGACCATGCAGATAGATCATTAACTGCGCCCTTATCCGTTGCTAATACTTCTAAAATGTCTCCACTTGAGAGTGTATCCATCGCTTTCTTAGTTTTGACGATCGGCATCGGACAAGATAATCCTTTTGTGTCTAAAGTTTGAGTTACGTTCATTTGTAAAACCTCCAGATAGTTTTTTATTATTTGTTCAGTTACTCATTGATTGCACAGCGGTTTGGACCAATTTCCATCTCGCGCTGCTCATCGTTTGTTGGATCGATTTCCCCCATGTTCGTTTGACGAATTTCTTGATAGGCATTTGGCTGTGGCGGTAAGTTTTCCGTTACAGCTCTTCGAAACTCATCTTCGCTCTTAATGTTCAGTCCTTCGTTCTTTTCAAAGAGTTCTCCAAGTGGTGCTGAAACCGCACCTCTTTCATCTAGTTCACTGATCTTTCCAAAGTGGGCAGGTAACACGACTAGATCTTTAGAGAGGTTGTTGTATTTGTTATATAGTGAATGACGTAAATCACTAACCCAGTCTTCTGCTTTACCAGCAAGGTCTGGACGTCCGATTGAATCAACGAACAGAATATCTCCAGAAAGCAAGAATTGTCCGTCAATGATCATAGAAGTACTTCCAATCGTATGACCAGGTGTATATAAAGGTTGGATCTCAATCTTCGTGTTGCCGATCGTAATATCTTTTCCTTCTTCTAATTCAGCGAAGGAGAATGTTACTTCTTCAGCATCTTTTGGTGGTAACCAGTATGTTGCACCAGTCTTTTCTGCAAGTTTGCGTCCGCCTGATATATGGTCAGCATGAAGATGTGTATCGATCATATGCTTGATCTCAAGGTTGTTTTCTTTTGCGAAATCTTCATACGCTTCAATCGTACGAGCGGAGTCAATAATAGCCGCCTCTCCGTTCGATTCTACAAGGTATGAAAGACATCCCTTACCGATACGGTTGAACTGATAGATCGAACCTCCATCTTTCAAATCCCCAAGCTTCACCGGCATCAAATATTCACTCCAAGACTTCATACCACCTTCTAGATAATAGACGTCTTTAACACCTGCTTCATCCAGCATCTCTGCTACCATGACAGAGGATCCTTCTTTTGCACAGACAACAAGAACTTCTTCTTTCGGAAGATCTTCTAATACTTCTTCAACCCCATCGATCAGATCAAAATAAGGACGGTTAATCGATTTAATTCCTTTGCCTTCAATTTTCCAATCTTTATAGTCATTTTCATTACGAACATCCAGGATAAATAGGTTTCCGTCAACAACTCGATTTGCCACTTCTTTAGCTGATAATGCTTTTATCATTTCGAAAATACCTCCCCAGGTATATTTAAAGTCAAAATTTTTTATTCAGTTGGTCCATCCCATTCAACCATACCAGGTAAAACATTCTTAACACGCTCAAACCCATTCTTAGCAAGCATTTGTGCTGCCATATCACTTCTCGATCCTGTACGGCAAATAACATGGATTTCTTTGTTTTTATCAAGTGTGTCTAATTTGCTTTCAAGTTCTCCTAAAGGGACCGATACTGCCCCAGGTATCCGTTTGAACTCATACTCTGCAGGCTCTCTAACATCTAGAAGAAGCATATCTTCTTTATTTTCAGCCAAGACTTTTTCTAATTCGTCATTCTGAATTGTATGCTGGAACTTTGCAGCTTCTTTAACTTCACCAGGATTTGATTTTCTTAAATAGTGCTTAAGAACATCTCCATCTTCTTTTGTACCTAAATATTGATTTCCTGTGTTTCTTGCCCAGCCTTGAATATCAGCCAATGAACCTTTATCAGTTGCCTGAACTTCAATAACTTGCCCTGCCTCAAGCTGATCCATCGCTTTTTTTGTGCGAACGATCGGCAACGGACAGGATAATCCTTTACAGTCTAATACGTGATCTACTTTAATACTCATACTATAAAAACCTCCATCTGTTTTAAATTTTAGTTTCACCTGTCCAGGAAAGCATACCGCCTGTCATGTTAATTACTTTAAAATGATTTAAAGCTAGTATCGTGCATGCTTTCTCACTTCTTTTTCCAGATCTGCAAACCATAATGTACTCTTTCTCTATATCTAACTCGTTCATGCGAGTAGAAATTTCACCGAGTGGAATATGTTTCGCAGTTGGAATCATCCCCTGAGCTACTTCTTCGTTTTCTCGAACATCAATGATATTCAATGATCGATCGGTTTCTAATAATCGTTCAACCTCTTTTGGTTCAATGCTTTTAAAAGACAAATTACTGTCTCCTTTCTAATTTAGAATACTCATACCCGTATAGGTATATAGTTGTTCAAAAAAATATAAATTTTGTGCCGTTGTAACTCATGCAATCTGATAGTATAAATTAAATACCTATAGGGGTATATTAATAGATAAAAGAAAATCTGTCAACAGTCTTATTAATGACAGATATCTATCGGCTTTTAACTAAAAGTTGTACAGCTTCTTTCACAATATCAGAGTTCATCTCTTCTCCGCTTTCCATTTGTTCACGTAAACACTGTTCAAGGTTGGTGCCTACGATTAGACCAATCGTACGATCAATCGCTGTACGGGATGCGGATAATTGAGTAATAACGGCTTTACAATCTTGTTCTTCTTCTAGCATACGCAATACTCCACGTACTTGCCCCTCAATTCTTTTTAAACGATTTTTCATTTCTTGTGTGTATTCCATTTCAGCACATCCTTCTTTCGAAATACCTATAGGGGTATACTACATCACTTTATTATTTATGTCAACCTAATGAATTTATATGGCTGCAAGTATTTGACTTGCAGCCTCTGTTCTTATTATTGTACCACTTTTTGCATTCTTTCATGAACCATATCCATCACTGATTGTTTGAGGTTAACTAAAGCCTCATCTGCTTTCTTATGAGAATCTGCGTTAACACCAAAATAAAACTTTACTTTCGGTTCTGTTCCTGACGGTCTTACACAGAACCATGAACCATCCTCTAATTGATATTTAAGTACATTTGATTTTGGAAGATGGATTTCACTCTTTTCATCTTTAACTACATTGTACTGAACACTTGCTTTGTAGTCTTCAGAAACCACTAATTTTTGTTCGTTCACTTCAAGCGGCATTTCCGCTCTAAAGCCTGCTAATAAGGTTTCGATCTGTTCTGCCCCAGACTTACCTTTCAATGTTAATGACTCAAGACCTTCCTTATAAAACCCATGTTTCTCATAAACATCATCTAAAGCATCAAAAAGTGTTTTTCCTTGTTTTTTGTAATAAGCAGCCATTTCAGCTCCCATCAAACAAGCTTGAACAGCATCCTTGTCACGCACAAAATCTCCGATTAAGGACCCATAGCTTTCTTCATAACCGAAAATGAATGTATGCTTTCCGCTTTTTTCGTACTCTTTAATCTTTTCACCGATAAACTTAAAGCCTGTAAGGGTATCTTCGCACGTTAAACCATAAGACTCTGCGATTACTCGTCCAAGTTCTGAAGTTACGATCGTTTTAAAGATGATTCCTTTGGAGCATAAGCTGCCTTTCTCTTCACGTTGAGAAAGGATATATTCAATCATGAGTGCACCAGTCTGGTTACCTGTTAGGATCTCATATTCACCTTTGCTGTTCTTAGCCGCGATTCCTACTCGGTCTGCATCAGGATCGGTTGCCATCAAAATATCTGCATCAACTTCTTGTCCATATTTAATCGCTAACTCAAATGCTGCAGGTTCTTCCGGATTTGGGGACTTCACCGTCGAAAAATTAGGATCAGGCTGTTCTTGTTCTTTAACGACCGTGACATTCGTAAATCCTAATTGTTGAAGTCCTTCTCTAACCGGAATATTTGCAGTTCCGTGAAGCGGCGTGAAAACGATGCTTAAGTCATGCATCTCATTGATCACTTCGCGATTCAAACTAATTTTTAAAAGTTGCTCCATGTAAGCTTTGTCGATTTCCTCACCAACAATTTGAATCAATCCTTCATTTTTGAGTTCCTCTTCAGATCTCACTTCAATAGAAAGTTCATCTTCAACAGCATTTACTTTTTCGATCACTTCATCAGCTTCTTTAGGTGGAAGCTGGCCACCATCCGGACCATAAACTTTGTATCCGTTGTATTCTGGTGGGTTATGGCTTGCTGTAACAACGATACCACTGTAAGCTTTCAAGTATCTAACCGCAAAAGATAACTCAGGTGTAGGTCTTAAGCTTTCGAATACATAAGCTTGAATACCTTTAGAAGCTAATGTTTTCGCTGCTTCCATCGCGAATTCCGGTGATTGATGACGAGAATCGTATGCAATTGCAACACCGCGTTTTTTAGCTTTCTCACCTTGCTTCTCAATAAAATGAGCCAATCCTAAAGAAGCTTTCCGAACCGTGTACGTGTTCATACGATTTGTACCAGGTCCGATTTCACCACGCATACCACCTGTTCCAAATTCTAAATTTTTATAAAAGCAGTCTTCAAGTGCTGTCCTGTTTTCCTTGATTTCCTCTAATGCAGTCTTTAATGGTTGTTCGAGCTCTTCTTTCCCTACCCATTTCTCGTATGTTGTCTCCCAGGACATAGTACTGCCTCCTTATGTTATATAAAATGAATGCTGATTGGTTTTTTGTTAGTTTCGATATGAATCGAGTTATTCCTGCCATATCTATTAAATACGGCCTTTATTATACCGCTTTCAGCACAAAAAATAAAATCCCGTAATAAAGCAGTCTTACACAATGACATGGTTCGTGATATTTCCCGAGAAATAGAAAAAAAGCGGCAAGCTATCTATCGCTTACCGCCCTTCTCATCGTTATTTGCTTTTATCTTTTTGAACAACACTATATAGATCTAGCCTTCTATCTCTAAGAAGGGTTACACTTCCTTTTTTCCGTTGTCTTCTTAAAATCTCTAAATCCACATCACCTACAACAACTGTTTCGATATTCGGGTGACATTCCCCAACGATTCCGTCTCTTGGGAACGAAAAATCAGATGGTGTAAAGATACCAGACTGAGCATATTGAATATCCATGTTCTCTACTTGCGATAAGTTTCCAACCGTTCCTGCGATTGCTGTATATATCTCATTTTCAATCGCACGTGCTTGAGAACAATATCGAACGCGTAGATATCCTTGTCGATCTTCTGTACAGAATGGGGTGAAAATAATCTTGGCACCTTGATCGGTTACAATACGTGAAAGTTCAGGGAATTCGATATCATAGCAGATTAGTATCGCAACTTTTCCGCAATCAGTATCAAATACTTGTACTTTATCACCAGCCGTAATTCCCCACCATTTCCGTTCGTTCGGTGTGATATGAATTTTATATTGCTTATCAATCGTTCCATCTCTTCGGAATAAATAAGCCACGTTATAGATATCTCCGTCTTCTTCAACAAAGTGGGAGCCACCTATGATGTTTACATTGTAACGAACTGCAAGATTCGTAAAGAGTTCGATGTATTGCTCTGTAAACTCGGTTAGTTTACGAATGGCTAAGCTGGGACTCTTCTCCTCACAGAAGGATAACAACTGAGTAGTAAGAAGCTCTGGAAACACAGCGAAATCTGAGCCTTGATCAGATGCAACATCTGTATAATATTCAACTTGTGTCGCAAAATCTTCAAAAGAATCAATCGTCTTCATCATATATTGAATCGTTGTGATTCGAACAGGCTCACTCGTCTTAAAATACTTTTTCGTTTTATTCGGAATGTAGTCAACATTGTTCCATTCCATCAGTGTCGCATAGGCATTTGATTGTTTATCATCAGGCAGATAGCTCTTATTTAAACGCATCACTGTAAAGCCGTTCATCAATTGAAAGGTTAACACTGGGTCATAGATGTTGTGCTGAATGACTTCTCTTACATATTCACGAGGCGTCATTTCTTTTGAATGTTTATGGTAGTTTGGAATTCTACCGCCTAGAATAATACTTTTCAGGTTCTTCTGCTCTGCTAGCTCTTTACGCGCTTCGTAAAGACGCGCACCTATCTTCATTCGGCGGTATTCTGGGTGGACCATCACTTCAATACCATATAAGTTAAATCCTTCTGGATCATGGTTCGTGATATAGCCTTTATCTGTAATCTCATCCCATGTATGCTTATCATCATACTCATCAAAATTAACCATTAAGCTTGAGCAGCTTCCAACAATTTTTCCTTCATACGTTACACAAAATTGTCCTTCTGGAAAGATACGCAGGTGACTCTCTAGCTGCTCACGTTCCCAAGGCTCCATGTTTCCTGGAAAACAGATCTGCTGAAGTTCTAAGATCTCATCGATATCTTCAAACTCAATGTTGCGTAGTTCAATTTTTTTCTCAAATTTTGATACGTCGATCTCACTCATGTTATCCACTCCTCTAACTAACTTCCATAGCTTACTTCCAATTCTTCATCCGTTCTTGAAGGTTGCCAGTGAAGAATTCTATCTCAGTTCCATCCGGATCGTTAAAACTGACTGTGTTTCCCCCGCCTCTTTGTATCGGTCCTCTCGTGATTTCAACATTTTGTTCACGCAGCAACTGAACCGCTTTAGGAAAATGTTCTTCAGAAACTGTAAATGCAAAGTGATCAACACCTACTTGATTTTTATCCATAGGTTTTGCATCTTTTATTTCTATCAAACACAGCCACACTCCCCCTGCGTCTAAGTATATATCTGTATTCCCTTTATGAACGATTTTAGCACCTAGTACGTTCATATAAAATGTTTTGGAATTTTCTATGTTTGAAACTCTAATCGTAATATGATTGATGCCTTGTATTCTAACCATAATGGCTCTTTACCCTTTTTTCTCTGCCTGCTTAATAAGTGATACGAGATTCAATTCTGCTAAGGATTCCATCTGATGATCAACATCGCCAAATGTCATATGTTTTGTAACAGGATTAGGAATAGCAACACAATAAAGTCCTGCTTTTTTAGCCGCCACTGATCCGTTTACAGAGTCTTCAAATGCGATCGCTTCATGAGGTTTTACGTTTAATGCTTTTACCGCTTCAAGATATAGCGTCGGATCTGGTTTTACTTTTTCAACATCATCTGCTGTTTTGATCACTTCAAAATGGTGCTTCAAACCTATTCGATCTAAATGCTCTTCTACCCATTTTCGCGAAGAACTTGATGCAAGACCAACCTTTAATCCGAGTTCTTTTGCAGCTTCAAGGTAATCAAGAATTCCAGGAAGTTCCCGTTGTTCCGATATTAAAGCAAGTGCACGCTCTGTCTTTTTTGCTCGCAGCACTTCATGATCAAGCTTTTGATCAATCTGTCTTTCTAAATATTCGTAAGGATTAAAATCAGAATGGGTACCAATACATTCTCCCCAAACTTCAAGCGGCAGATCGCTTCCATGTTCCTGATACATTTCTTGAAAAGCGTTGTAATGCTGCGTTTCTGTATCCAAAATTGTTCCATCAAAATCAAACACCAATGCCTTGATCACGGTTAACCAACCCCATCTTAAGCGTTTTATACTATTTTCTTGTATTTTTCTAAAAGACGCAAGAAAACCGATTATTAATGAAGGACATTCGTTCTAAACATGATTTTCTTTCCATTGCTTGTGGCGATAATGGCTCCGAGCTGATCGGTCCGATAGACGGTCATCTTTCTGTTATCTAAACGATACATCACTTCTTTCGACGGGAACTGATAAGGATTATTCCTACCGACCGAAATCACAGCCGTTTTCGCTTTGACTTTTTTCAAAAATTCCATCGTCGTCCCCGTATTGGCTCCATGGTGACCCAATTTAATAACATCCGCCTTCACCCCACCACGCTTCAATATCTCCTTTTCTTCTTCAGCACCTGCATCTGCCATAAGAAGAAAATTCTTTTTGCCATGCTTGATTTTAATCACTGCCGAGTAATCGTTGATGTGTTTATAATACGAACCCTTCGGAGCCAGCATTTCTACCTTTACAGAAAAGCCCATCTTAAAATTCACACCTGCTTTTGCGCGATCTACCGGAATTTGTTTTTCGTTGATCACACGAAAGAGGTCATGATAATATTTTGTATCGTATGGAAGATTCGGCATGTATAGAACACTCACGGGGAACGCTCGTATCACATCATCTAGCGAACCAATATGATCGTGATGAGGATGAGTAGCTACAACGATATCCAGATGTGTAACGCCTTCTTTTTCTAGATACGAGATGATCTTTTCACCGTCATGTTCATCTCCACCATCGATAAGCATCGTTTGTCCGTTTGGTGCTTTTATAAGGATACAGTCGGCTTGGCCAACGTCTAAAAAGTGTATCGTCAACGGATCGAACCAGTCCGCTCGAGCTTTTTGAGGAACTATTGTTAACACGAGTATCAAGCTCAGACAGAACACGGCTAACTTATTAATGGTTTTCAAATCTCCCACCCCTTTACATCCATTTTTTCGTCCATAATGCGTAACCTTAGTTATATGTAATTTTGTTGAATTCAACAACAAAACCCGCCATCCAATACATGGATGCGGGCGATTTGTTTTTTTATGAATATTCGTTTTCTATAGGCTAATTCCTAATAGAATATTGCCAGGTATTCTATCTATAATGTTCTTTTCTAAAAGATTGTTGCTATCAAATAAGTTTTAATTTTTTCATCCTAGCCAGTTGACCGAAGTGCAAGGTGCGAGACTCCTGCGGGACAAGCGGTCAGTCCGAAAAGTGGAAGTGGCTCGTTCAGCACCGACAAGCAAAAGGTGAATGGGCCAGGAAGGCGCACTATGCCTTCTTGACCATTTAACTTTTGACCTCGAGGGGCTAGCCACTGCAACTAGACAGGTGAGACCCTTAAAGGCACAAAGTGGCAAGGGGCTCACCGCCTGCCCCGCGGAAAGCGAGCAACCTGGAACGCAGGTCAACCACTTTCAAAGACATCAACGGTCATAACCGGCTTAAATGTTCACTTCATTCTTCTTAAAAAAGCTCTTCATAGCATGATACACATCTGCTTTTTCTTTCAAGATATAATGACTAAATTTGGGATTATCCATATTCTTATACACACTCATCAAAGTAGAATGCCGATTATAGGCGTTCACTTCACCATAACCAAACATATTTGAATGCTCCATAATTTGTTGAACGAGCTTCACACATCTAGCATTATCACTTGTAAGGTTATCTCCATCAGAGAAATGGAACGGATAAATGTTATAACGGCTCGAGGAATATTTCGTCTCGATCAACTCAAGCGCTTTGCGATAAGCAGATGAACAGATCGTTCCACCACTTTCACCTTTGTTAAAGAAGTCTTCCTCTGAAACAACTTTCGCCTCCGTGTGATGTGCGATAAATTCAATCTCTACTTTTTCATACTTCGACCGCAAAAAGCGTGTCATCCAGAAAAAGAAACTTCTCGCCATATACTTTTCCCAGATTCCCATCGAACCTGAAGTATCCATCATAGCGAGGACGACGGCTTTGGATTCTGGTTTGACGACTTCGTTCCACGTTTTAAAGCGAAGGTCATCATTATGAATAGGAGCAACACTTGGTTTTCCGATCAAAGCATTTCGTTTGAACGCGGTTAGAATTGTTCTTTTTTTATCCACGTTCCCCATGAGCCCTTTTTTACGAACATCATTAAATTCGATCTTTTCCATTACGATCTGGTCTTGTTCTTTTTGTTTGAGGTTAGGCAGTTCTAGTTCTTTAAACAGCATCTCTTCTAGTTCAATGATTGAAACTTCAGCTTCTGCATAATCGACACCTGGTTTGTCGCCTGCAGGTCCTTTGCCTTTTCCGGCTCCGTTCTGTCCGGCACGTCCATCTCTGGCTACTACATCCCCCACCTGACTATCTCCATCACCTTGGCCTACGTGCTTGTTCTTGTCGTAGTTGTATCGGATTTTGTATTCATCCATAGAACGGATAGGAATCTTAATCACATCACGCCCGTTGGATAAAATGATATTCTCTTCACTTATCAAATCCGGCAGGTTGTTTTTAATGGCTTCCTGCACTTTTTCCATATGCCTTTGATGATCTTGATATCCTTTTCGGTGGAGGGACCAGTTTTCCTGAGACACAACAAAATTGTTCTTTTCCGGCTCGCTCATCGTTTTCCCCCTCCAGAGCAGCAAGAGTCAATGCTGCTTGTTCTTGATCAACCCGGGGCATAACTTGCTTGTAACAATCCGCTATTATCAGAAAAAAAGGGTTGGTTACACTATCATATGCACGTACTTCTTAGAATTGCTAAACTTTCATGATAAAAAAGCCCTCTTTTCTAAAAAAGAAAAGAAGGCTTTGTTTTGTATTTATTTATCATATTCTTCTTTGTCATGCTGCTCGGGGTCTGGTGTTTTACCACTTTTACGAACTTCTTCGTTAGTGGAGACGTGTTCCATCACTTTACCGTGTTCTTTCATTTCTTCAAAGTTTGATACCATTGAGCTGTTTTTTCGTTTAGGTTCATTATTATTTTGTTTTGTCATAGGGATTCACCTCTTACAGAATTTTTCCCCATTTAATCCTTTTTAAAACCATTAAAAACTTTCATTTCATCCATCGGCCAATAACGGATGTTCGCCTCACCCACGATATCAGTCATCTCAACAAAACCGATATGGCGGCTGTCGATGCTGTGAAGTCTGTTGTCACCAAGTACGAAGATCTTCCCTTTTGGTACTGTATCATGTCCTGTAATCTCTTCTAACGTAAAGTTGCCGGTTAGTGTCCGATTACCAGCAAAGCGTTTGAATTCCTTTAAATAAGGTTCTTCCACTGGTTTGTTATTGATATATAACTTGTCATCTCGGTATGCGATATGATCACCCGGCAGACCAATCACCCGCTTGATATAATCTTCTTTCGGATTTGCCTTAAAAACAATCAGATCAAATCGCTCCGGCTGACTGATTTCATACCCAATCTTATTCACGATCAGTCTATTGCCATTTTGGATGGTAGGCATCATAGACTCACCATAAACCACGTATTGCTCAATCAAAAACTTTTTTATAATAATAGCTAGAATAAGTGCAACACCAATTGCTTTTATCCAATCCGTTAATCCGTTTCTTTCCTTTTTAGTCGAGCTCATTGGGCTCACTTCCTTTAGTTAGCTTATTAGTATCAATTTACCATTTTTAAGTAAGTAAATACAAGTTCAATTATTTTTAACATAAATATGAATGTAAATTCTACTCTGCAATTTGTTTAGTTTCCCCTAAATTTCTGTAAAAAAACACACCCTGACAGACTAACTCTTGTACAGGGTGTGTTGCCATATTTATCGGTTCAATAAACTGCCAACATATCTCAGTAGTTCGTTGGCACTAGTCGTATTATAGCCGTGTTCATCCACCAGACGGGCAATGACCTCATTAATCTTCTTCAGTTGTGACTCATCAGGAGTTTTGGATGATGTTGTGATCTTTACAACATCTTTAAGATCGGCGAATAATTTCTTTTGAATCGCTTCTCTTAACCGCTCATGAGAATTATAGTCAAATTTCTTTCCTTTTCTTGCATAGGCAGAGATTCTGATCAGGATTTCTTCACGGAATGCTTTTTTTGCATTCTCAGAGATTCCGATCTGTTCTTCGATCGATCTCATCAACTTCTCATCTGGACTCATCTCTTCACCAGTAAGCGGATCACGTAATTTATTCTTATTACAATACGCCTCAACATTATCGAGATAATTGTCCATAAGTGTTTTTGCAGACTCTTCGTACGAGTAAACGAATGCTTTCTGAACTTCTTTCTTCGCAATATCATCGTACTCTTTACGAGCCGCCGAGATAAAGTTAATAAACCTCTCTTTATCTTCCTTTGATATGGATGCATGATGATCAAGCCCGTCTTTTAATGAACGCAGAACATCTAATGCGTTAATAGAAGGTGTTTCTTTGCGGATGATCGCTGATGATATTCGGTTGATAACATAACGCGGATCGATACCAGACATCCCTTCATCAGCAAACTCTTTCTTCAGTTCCTCAAGATCAACATGATTGAATCCTTCTACGATCTCTCCATCATACAACCGCATCTTCTTTAACAGATCCATTCCTTGTTTCTTTGAATCTTTCAATCGTGTTAGTACCGAGAATGTTGCTGCCACTCTTAAAGCGTGTGGCGCAATATGAACATGAGACATATCACTCTCTGAGATCATCTTCGCATAAATTTTTTCTTCTTCTGAAACTTTTAAATTATACGGAACGCCCATCACGATAATCCTTGAATGGAGGGCTTCATTTTTCTTATTGGCGATAAAAGACCGGTACTCCGATTCGTTCGTATGCGCTACAATTAATTCGTCCGCTGAGATTAAAGCAAATCTTCCTGCTTTAAAGTTTCCTTCTTGCGTAAGAGAAAGGAGATGCCATAAGAATTTCTCATCACACTTCAACATTTCCTGAAACTCCATCATTCCTCGGTTGGCTTTATTCAGTTCTCCATCAAAGCGATAGGCACGGGGATCTGATTCTGATCCGTACTCTGCAATCGTGGAGAAATCGATGCTTCCCGTTAAGTCAGCAATATCTTGTGACTTAGGGTCAGATGGACTGAACGTACCAATCCCTGTTCGCTTATCTTCTGAGAAGAAGACACGCTCTACCATAACATCTTCAATGCGACTGTCATATTCGTGTTCAAGCCTCATCGTATTAAGAGGAGATAAACTTCCCTCTACTCGAATGCCGTAGTCATTAAAAAACTCTTTTCTTAAGTTCTGTGGAATAAGATGTAACGGATCTTCATGCATCGGACAGCCTTTAATTGCATAGACCGCTCCTGCAGGTGTTTTTGTGTATTGCTCTAAACCTCTTTTGAGCATTGTAACTAAAGTGGATTTACCACCGGATACTGGTCCCATCAACAATAAGATACGTTTACGAACATCAAGGCGTTTAGCGGCAGGGTGAAAATACTCTTCAACAAGTCGTTCGATTGATTCTTCTAACCCAAAAATCTGATCGCTGAAAAAATGATACACCTTTTGACCATTTTTTTCTGAAATGCCAGCATCTTTAATCATGTTGTATACTCTTGAATGCGCAGACTGGGCAACAAATGGCCGATCTCGTAAAATATCAAGGTATTCAGCGAAGGTACCTTCCCAGGCTAAACGCTGTTCTTCTTCACGATGCAGTTGGATTCTCGATAAAATATCCATGAGTACCTCCTTGATTGTATTGGCTCCATCAAGTGTTAATCTACTCTATGCGGGGATGTCCGTAATCATTCTGTTTGAATAGCGATTTTTATTTAAAAAAGTTGGAATTCCCCTTTGCACAATCATGGTAAAATATGTTTATCCTTATGTTTTGAAACGGAGAAAGCGTTATGAATCAAAAGCTTGGCCTTCTAACAGTGCTCTTACTGCTCGGTATCGTGTTCTTATCATTTATAGGTTTAAGAACGGAACACGAAAACTATATTCCTTTTCAAAAAGCAATTTCTTCCCTTGCTCAAGTAGAAAATTTGAAATTAGATGAAAACAGTCGACTTTTTGACCACAACGGTAATCTTCTTTATGAGTTCAAGAGTAATGAGAGCCGTGTTTACCTGGACTACAACAAAATACCTGAACCTGTGCGTCAAGCTTTTATCGCTACAGAAGATCAAGGATTCAACCAGCATCATGGAATCGATGGAAAAGCGATCGCGCGGGCTTTTATTACGAATTCATCAGCAGGCTCTGTTCAGCAAGGCGGCAGTACGATCACACAGCAGCTGTCACGCAATCTATTTCTAACACATGAACGTACATATGACCGAAAACTAAAAGAGTTGCTAATCTCATATCGAATTGAGCAGCAGTTATCAAAAGAAAGAATCTTAGAGCTATACATCAATTCGATCTATTTTCAAAATGGTGTGTATGGAATTGAAAAAGCTAGCCGGTATTACTTCAGCAAACCGGTCGGTGAGCTTTCGTTAGCTGAAACAGCACTTCTAGCGGCTATTCCAAACAACCCAAAGCTGTACGATCCGCTCACTAACTTTGAGAACACGAAGAAACGGCAAAAGTGGATTTTATTGAAGATGAAAGAGCAAGGATACATTAACGAAGCCACTTATGAAGCATCACTTAGTCAACACATTAAATTAAAGGTTTCAAAGCCTGCCGTTTCGTATCCTGAAATTGTGAGTTATGTAAAAGAAGAACTTTTGAGCTTACTAGCTACCTCTCCCAGCCACAAGAATCTGACGGCAGAAGAACTAGTGATAGAGCGAGATTTACTTTTAAAGAGCGGTGTTGTGATTGAAACTTCATTAGATCCTCGGCTGCAAGAAGAAGCAGTGCGTGCTGTGAATAACCGCTTGCCCTATAACGATGTGGAAGCATCTGTCGTTGTTGTTGATCATGTTTCAAAACAGATCGTTTCTATAGTTGGCGGAAAGAATGTTGGTTTAGAAGAATTCAACCGTGCTTATCAAGCGAAAAGACAGCCGGGTTCTACAATAAAGCCGCTTCTCGTCTATGCTCCTTATGTTGATGTGTACGATGCAAAATCACAATCGCTCATTTCTGCAGCACGTATGTGTGAAGGCAACTATTGCCCTAACAATTATGGAGGAGCTTCTTACGGTACAGTCTCCTTAAAAAAAGCGATGGCGAGTTCCATCAACACCGCGGCTGTTAGAGTACTAAGTAAAACAGGCGTGAATAAGGCGTTTTCTTATTTGCAGCCCTTCAGATTTTCTTCTGTAACGCGAGAAGATCATCAGCTGGCAAGTGCGCTCGGCGGATTCTCAAAAGGCTTTTCGCCTCTTGAACTGACCAGTGCGTATACTGCATTTAGTTCTGGTGGAACATTTGTAAAACCTAGGTTGATAACTTCTGTAAAAGATAAGTATGGTAAGCTGTTATATGCTTGGAAAGAGAAGCCCGTTTCAGTATGGAGTGAGAAAACAAATAGCGTGATGCGCGAGATGCTTGAAACAGTAACGATTTCAGGAACTGCAAGAGATGCTCGTTTTGCGGGGTCCTCCTACATTGGGGGTAAGACTGGAACAACGAACGATGTGCGGGATCTTTGGTTTATCGGACTGACTGATCGTTATACGGCAGGCGTTTGGGTGGGACGTGATACACCGAGCAGTCTTCGATCTATTGAGAGCGCGTCTCCCGAAGTGATGATCTGGCGAGATATTATGAAAAAAGCTTATCAAAATTGAGAAAAAACCCTGTCGCGACAAGAGTCACAGGGTTTTTGGCTGGTTCTTAGGTTCCGTGAAGCTAACAACAAGAAGTATATTCATGATAATACGGCGAGATTCATAAAAAATACGGCGGGTTTTTCATATATTACGGCGTAAATAGCCCTCAATACGGCGAGTTTTTAACAAATATCGGCGAGATTACAATATTCGACAACTCTTACCCAACTTCCTACGTAATAGCTGCCAAAAACGCATTATACAAACGCATCACTGTATAGACCACAAGCAGACCGAAACCTGACCAAAAGAATAAGTGCAGAAATACCATTCCCATGATCCCTATGGTTGATAAACTGTAGCTGATCCGCAATAAGAATTGAAAAAAATAAAAAAGAGATGCAACAATAAAGACAATACCTATCAGCAGCACGGAATGGTTCAGCGCGATCGCAAGCATACCGCCTATAAAAAAGTACCAGCTCCCGCCTTTTCCTTGCTGAAGGAGATTTCCCTCTGTATCTTTTGAGAAAAAAAACAGGCCAAGGTGCGTTAGCGTGTCAGACAGTAGCTTAAGAGCTGCAAACATCATAAAGAACAGCAGAAACAAACAAAAGCCGATCGATAAATGAATTACATGATCTTCAAATAATTCTTGCATCCCTTGATACACACCAAAGTAGGTAAGCTTCTTGATTAAGAGTCTTTCAAAATAAATGGCAAACCCCGAACTGAACAGAATTATAGAAAACAAGGGAAGATACCCTGTCATATATACGTTTTTCTTCATTTATGCTTGCACGAATCCCCTCGAATTGTTAAATTTCAGCAGAAATACATTCCCATGAAAACCGTTTTCATTTATAATGAGAAAAGATACTGGAAAGAATAATACTACTTTCAAAGGAGGAGTTCAAATGGATTTTATCCTCATCCTACTCGTGATGCTCGCCTTCCTGACTGCCATCTTTACAGCAGGCTATAACGATCGTCCTGGAAAAAACTAATCCATATACATATGGAAGTAAAAACGTCCTTTCAATCAGGACGTTTTTTTATGCTCTCAAAGATATTGTGTTTGTTCATCATTGACAAGTTGATTGGAGTGTAAGGTGGGAGACTCCTGTGGGACCGGCCGGCAGTGCGAAAAGTGGAAGTGGCTTGTTCAGCCCCGACAAGCAAAAGGTGAATGAGCAAGGAAGGCGCACTTTGCCTTCTGGATCATTTAGCTTTTGACCTCGAGGGGCTAGCCACTGCAACTAGAAAGGTGAGACACTTATACGTGAAACGTACGAATGTGGCTCGCCGCCTGCCCCGCGGAAAGCGAGCACCTGTAACGGAAATCAACCACTTACAGTACGAAAACAGCTTATTTCAACTCTCCAAAACTTTGTTGACGCAATGCTTCATAGATTAAGATCGCAGCCGTATTCGATAGGTTCAATGAACGAATGTGTTCATTCATCGGAATACGCAGGCATCTCTCCATGTTTGCATCGATCACTTCACGCGGAAGTCCCTTCGTTTCTTTTCCAAAAACAAAGAAAACATCTTTCTCTGAATCAGAGTAATCAAAATTGGAGTACGTCTGTTCACCGAATTTGGTGATATAGTAAAACTCCCCGTCTGGGTATTCATTATAAAAAGCATCCAACGAATCATGATGAGACAATTTTACATGCTCCCAATAATCAAGGCCAGCACGCTTTAAGTATTTGTCTTCTAATGAGAATCCAAGTGGATGAATAAGATGCAGATGTGCACCTGTTCCGGCACAAGTTCGTGCGATGTTTCCTGTGTTCGCAGGAATTAACGGTTCGAATAAAACAACATGTATAGCCAAAAAGCTCACCTCAAAAACAATATTCCAACAAGTACTTATTATAGCACTTTTTTTGGAATATCACTCTCTGAAGGCAAGCTTCTTCTTAAAGAATATGAAAAAATTTATATTGAATGCGCTTCGTGTACGCCGTTGAATCTTCATAGCCCCAATATCTCATTCTACTGTTTGTTGTATGGGCATTTACGAGTGGTTCTCCCGAAGGATCCTTTGCGACCACAATCGTCGTATGCTGATAATGGCCATCTCCATCAAAGTCATAACAGATCACGTCTCCCGGCAAAAGCAGATGCGCTGCTGATTTTTCTTGAGCCTGAAGCGTCGATTTTGAGCCGCTCAAATACCACCTCATCGCATTGGCTACTGACCAGCTATAGCTCCAAGAATTATTTCGCATCCACCACCCTTTCGACTTAATCGATTGAGAAGTCATCGGAATACCGCCTGCATGTAGACTTTGAGAAATATAATTCGTGCAATCATTCTCAAAAGATTTATAGGCAGGATTAAACGTATTCCACCATCTCTCTGCATAGCGTACAGCAGCAAGCCGATCATAACCGCCTTTCGTCGGTGCGATCGATTCGTTCTCCCGCTCGATCTTCGGAAGCTCTCTATAGTTTCCTTCCACATTCACAGGTTCATCGCTCTTCATATCACCATCTTGAAACGTTGCTCGTCGCTCTTGAGAGATCTCTTCTACATAGAAATCAAATCCGTGTTTGATCAAGAAGCTGTAATGGACCAGATAATCTACCTGAACTTTATCCTCAGACTCAGTCGTCCGTAAGACGCTTCCGTTCGTTTGATTGTTCACGATAAACGCATTTCTATCTGTATACATTTGTTTTTTTCGAATGAAGCTCTCTTGTTCTTCTCGTAGAAAGTAACCTCTTCCGTCTGCATCTGCATGTATCATCCATTGAGATTGGTTTTGGATATAAGCTTTAAGTGTTTCCATCCACATCAGACATCCCTCCTGCTTCTACTAACATATGAGTGGGATATCAAAAAAAAGAACCCTTTAAGGGCTCTCTAGGATGTCTTCTTGCAGCTATTCTGTTCGATCGATAACAATATTTCTTTTTTATCTAATCCCCCGCCATAGCCTACAAGTGCTCCATTACTTCCAATCACTCGGTGACATGGAATGAAAACAGGTACGGGATTTTGGTTGTTCGCACTGCCTACAGCTCGAACAGCCTTTGGTGCACCAATGCCTTGAGCCACTTCCTTATATGAACAAGTTACGCCATAAGGAATACTCGTAAGCTGGTTCCATACCTTTTTTTGAAAAGCGGTACCAAATAAATCATAGATCACACTAAATTCATGCAGGTTCCCTGCAAAATAAGCGTGTAGTTGTTGAACGGCATCGTCCAATCGTTCTGGAGAGTGTATAAGCTCTCCCTTAATAAAATGTTTCGCCATCCATGAACGTAAAGTTGGAAGGTTATCCTCCATTGAACCAAAATCGAGACGGCAGATTCCGTTCTCCGTTGCAATGATTGTTAACGGTCCGATTACGCTTTCCATTTCTTCGTAATAGAGTAACGTTTTAATCTGACACATAATTATCCCTTCTTTTCATTACTTGACCTTACTATATCGGACACTCCAAACATATGCGATTACGAAATTTCTTGATTTCGAACCATTTTCAGTCCCTTTTCAATCTCTAGCGTGACCAAATCGTCTTTTTCACTCTCTTTTGCAGTTAATAGTTCTAATTCCGCATTTTCTCCGCCAATCTTACCAATGGCCCATGCCGCAGTCCCTCTTATTACGGGGCGTGGGTCATGATGGAGTAACGTTAATAAATCTGGAATGGCTGTTTCATCTTTAAAATGAGCTAAAGCGATAATCGCATTTCGTTGAATAGGTTTCTTTCCTCTCCAACTGCCTGAAATGTATCCGAATTTTTCTTTAAACTCTCTATTGCTTATAGACAACAACGGCTTTAAAAGAGGCTTCACAATCTCTGGATCAGGCTCCATTTCCATATGATGATGAAAATCTTTCCCCTTATTTTCAGGGCATACGGTCTGACACGTATCACACCCATATAAACGGTTACCGAGCTTATCTCTATATTGATCAGGCAGAAATCCTTTCGTTTGCGTTAAAAAGGCGATACACTTTGACGAATCAAGCTGTCCTCCTTGTACAAGAGCATTAGTCGGACATGCATCGACACATTTGTTGCACGAACCGCACTGATCTTCCATTGGTGTGTCTGCAGGAAACGCAATGTTTGTAATCATTTCTCCGAGATACATATAAGAACCAAACTCAGGTGACATGATCGCACAGTTCTTGGCACTCCATCCGATCCCGGCTCTTTCAGCAACAGCCCGATCCGATAGTTCACCTGTATCTACCATTGATTTCACAGCGGCACCTGGAACTTTTTCTATAATAAAAGCTTCCAGTAATGACAGCTTTTCTCTTAATATATGGTGGTAGTCTTTACCCCATGATGCTCTGCAAAAAATTCCTCTGCGCTCTCCTCGAACACTTCTTGGAGCATCTTTCATCTTGGAGGGATATGCAAGAGCGATCGAAATGATACTGGAAGCACCGGACAGAAGCCGGTCGGGCTCTGTACGCTTTTCTATATCACTTTCTTCGAATCCTGATTGATAGTTAAGGTCTTGTTGTAATCGGAGACGTTCTTTGAGCTCGGCAAATACATCAGCATGTGCAAAACCAATTTTGTCGATTCCGATTTCTTTACTATATGCAACGATCTCTTCCTTCAACTGGGCACTTGTCACGCATATCCCTCCTTTACATTTATTTTCCACAATTATGATAAACTACAATTACTTAAATAAGAAACGGGGTTACATAATGATCACAATTAATCCTAAACTAAACGAACTTGTCCCAAACTTTAAAATAGGCACAATTACATACCATGATATCGCGATTAGCGAATCACCGCAAATGATTAAAGGCAGGTTCCAGCTATTTACAGAATCCATGCGACTTGAAGAAAAAAATGCGGCCGATTACCCTGGTGTTGCAGAATATCGAAAAGTGTTCAAGTCTCTTGGAATGGATCCTTCCCGCTATCGTCCCGCTTCAGAAGCATTGTTGCGACGGGTGTTAAGCGGCAAGGACTTACCTCCTATCAATTCTGGCGTCGATGTAAACAACTTCTTCTCTATTCGATTTGCAATTCCGATCGGTCTTTACAACCTAGATAAGATTGAAGGTGATGTTGAGATTGATCTTGGTAGCGCTGAAGATATATATGAAGGATTAAACGGACGTGAGATGAATATGGAAGGCAAATTACTGTCTAGAGACGATGTTGGTGCCTTTGGCAGCCCAATCGTTGACTCTAAGCGCACAATGGTGGATGAGAGTGTTAAGAATGCACTGCATATCGTGTATCTGCAGCCATCTATGGATATGAATGAGGCTCATGAGCTGTTAGAATCTATGGCTAAGATGTTTACTCAAGTGAATGGTGGGAGTGCTGAGATCAGCATTCTATAACGGAGTTTTTACAGTGAACGGCTCTAGTTGTTATCTTTGGAGCTGTTGGATACAGTCCATTCGTGTTGGAATTTGTCGACTCGCCGAT
Source organism: Fictibacillus tiangongensis (assembly GCF_048083785.1). Lineage (GTDB taxonomy): Bacteria > Bacillota > Bacilli > Bacillales > Fictibacillaceae > Fictibacillus. Next base: position 625,872 of record NZ_CP182294.1, on the reverse strand, counting down.
ATACGATGAAAACTCGCCGAATTAATGGAGAAACTCGCCGTATTATCATTGAATCTCGCCGTATTATTCCTCAAACTCGCCGTATTCCTTGCTCGCATCATCAAAATACAAAAAAATGCAGGGCTTCATTGGATCAACGAAGCCCTGCATTAAAACCTACAACTAACTTGTTCTATATATAAGCAGCATGTAGGACATTTATGACAAGTTCTCAAAACATTTTTTCAAATTTAGCTATCAACCTTCATACTTTATTCTACTAACGTATATTTTACGGACAATGTTGCTTCAATCTCGTCACCTTCATCCAATTCAAATACGTATTCAGGAAGGAAAAGGTCATCACCTCTTCCTAATATGATATTGACTTTACTGCCTCCGTTCACAAAGTAATTTCCAAATCCGTTCACAGGCTCTACCTTATATCTTCCTGGAGCAATATCTTTACCCGCTATAAATACGCCGGCTACTAGTGTTCGCGGCTCTTTTTTCTTAACAAGAATACCTTTATTTAAAGTATCTAGCTCATTTTGTTTATTGGCGATCTCTCCGCTAAGTTTTTTTAATTCATCCTTCTTTCCTTTTACTTGAACGCCCAACTCATCCAGTTCTTTTTGAATCGCATCTTTTTGGTTGATCATTTCCGAAGCTTCATCAACCTGTATTTGAAGCCCATCCAATTCAGCTTGTTTACTGCTTTCCTCTTCCTCCATCGCTTCAACGTTTTCTTCTATACTTTCTAACTCTTTCTTCCATTCGTTAATCTCACCATCAATTTCCTCTGCCACAACCTTTTTATCTTTAAGAAGTACTGAAGCTTTGTTGTAACCTATTGCATGTGCCGATAAAGCGCTAATCGCCACTAATACTAGCGCGATTAAGCTTAAGTAAATCCACTTTTTCTTAAACATCGATAACTCCCACTTCATAAAAACTCCCCCTTATGATGGTATATGTACGTCTTTTGAACTATTTTATTTTCCTGAAAAAACAATATGCTTTTTCCACCAAAATAAAAACCCCTTAAAAAGGGGCATATTATCCTATCTATAAATATCGAAATAATACAAGGATAGAAAATATAAAAAGAATGATCATGACCAATAACAGTCCAAAAGATTGAAACAGCCTAATCATCAGCCCATTAATCATGTGCATATAGTGAAAAATATCAGCAGAAATGAAGAGGATCGAAACGAAGGAGACAGTAATTAAAATCAGACAGACTGTGGCACGCCGGTCCCTATACATCAGAGAAATAACCTCCTTTACACCTACATATTCAGTGTACAAGAAGAAGATTCAAAAAAAGTTCCCGGCATAAGTGTACCGGGAACTTTTTAATTACACTATGAGATTATTATCAGCCAGCTAAATCTAGATTCTTCGGTTCGCTTTTTGGTTTTGCAAACAGATAGACGGCGATTGACAATAAGCTGAAACTTAATAAATAGATGAACAATACACCCATATTTGAAAAAGCAGAACTTGTGCTATCTAAAGAAATCAATGCTTTAAACCCTGCTATTGAATACGTGAACGGCAAGAATTCACTCAGCGCACGCAAATTCTCTGGCAGCATATCGATCGGCAAGTTAGCACCTGTTGTTGAAAGTTGTAAGATCACTAGAGCGAACGCGATGAATCGTCCGATGTTTCCTAACGATGCAAACAATAAGACAATTCCTGTGAATACTAAACTTACAAAAACCGCAAAAGCTATAAAGCCAAGTGGGTTTCCAGTCTTCACATTTAAGACAAGTAAAACGACCGTTGACAGAAGTAATGCCTGCACAACAGCAAGTGTCCCTAGGTTCATAAATTTAGCACCGAACCAAGAGAAAGCTGAAATTCCTTCTGGCTTCTTAAAGTTGATGAACATCGACATGATTAAGATTCCGACAAACAACGCTAGTGAAAGAACATAAGGAGCTGTTGAATCACGATAGAGTGGATATTTATTTACCGTTTCACTCTTCAACTCAACAGGGGAAGAAAACATGCTTAGATTCTTATCATTGGCCGCTTTAATCGCTCCTGTTTTTTCTGCGCCATCTTTTAGACCTGATGATAACTCGTTACTTCCGTCATTTAGTTTTCCTGCACCGTCATTTAATTTTGTAACACCTTCCGTTAAGTCGCCCCAGCCTTTTTCAACTGTTGCGTTTCCATCACTAACTTGCGACATACCAGCATTGATCTTTGTCGCTCCTGAAGTGAGTTCACGCCAGCCTTTTTCGACTGAAGAGTTACCCGCCGATACTTGAGTTGCCCCATCATTAAGCTGTGATGCTCCATTCGTAAGAGATGTCCAACCCGTATTGACCGATTGGTTTCCTGCAGCAATCTGAGATGTTCCTGCATGCAGCTCTCCTACCTTACCTACCATCGTGTTCCAGCCACTCTCAATAGACGCGGTCCCTTGTTGAAGCAAAGGTACCTTTTGGCTTAATGTAGCAACACCGTTATCCACTGACGTTTGGCCAGCTACAAGCTGGTTTACCCCATCAGCGACAGACTTTGGATTAGGCTCAGCATTTGCGGTAAAAGCTCCCGCGATTTTTGCAGCTCCTTGACTTAGTGCCTGGAGCTTTTGTGCTTTTGCAGGATCAGTTGCAGCTGTCGTGATAGCTTGGCTCGTACCATAAATCTTCATAAAAGCAGGATCCTTGGATAGTTCAGGGTGTTGCTCTAAGTATGCCTTTAGGTCACTTGATAACACTTGCAGCCCCTTACCTAGGTTTGCAGACTCATCTGCCACTTGAGCAACGCCTTGAGAGATCTGCTGTGTTCCAGGAGCGATTTCATTCTTTATCGCACTTTGAACACCTTTTAGTCCTGTTAAGATTCCCGTTGTTCCTGCTTTTAGTTGCGGTATGCTGTCTCCAAGTTGTCTCGCACCTGCCGCTAAATCTTTAACTCCTGATTGTTTATCTTTTAAATTTTGTAATAAAAGTCCAGTTCCTTCATTCGCTGCAGCTGAACCTGCAGCGAGCTTCGAAATATCACCCGACTTAGATTGAAGGGACGAAAGCAATTCCTTCGTACCAGCACTTAGTTGCGATGAACCGTTTGCCAGTTTACTAATATCCGGTTGTTTTGCTGAAAGAGAGCTTGCCATTTGTCCGACACCATTTTGAAGTTCTTTTGCCCCACTCGCCAGCTTTGAAATGTCAGCCGCTTTATTTGTAAGCGATTGCAAAAGTGTGTTTGTTCCATCACGAAGATCTGTCATCCCCGTATTTAATTTTGCAGATCCATCTGCAGCTGATTGAAATCCTTCAGATACATCACCGAGGCTGGCAAACATATTGTTCGCATACTTCTCAGTAATCTTATCTCCTAGTTTTTCTCTTAGCTTTTCGGTCGCACTTCTTGTCACTTGAGCTGCCATGAAGTTTAATCCTTCATTTTGAATATACGTAAGTTGAAGTTTCTCTGGATTATCACTTAAAACGGTTGTTACCCTTTGTGAGAAATCCACCGGAATCTCGATAACCATGTAATATTTCAGACTATCGAGGCCTTCTTTGGCCTCCTCAGCACTTACAAATTCCCAACCGAGATCTTTTCCTTTCTTTAAGTCTGCGACCAGATCCTTTCCTACATTGATCGGTTCATCGTCCGATAATGCACCCTTGTCCTTGTTGACTACCGCAACAGGCAAGTTTGATAAGTTGTCATACGGTCCCCATTTTGGTGATAGAAGTATACCACCATAGACGACCGGTACGAGCAACGCGGTAATGACTGAGATCAGCAGACCCTTTTTACCTGCCAACTTCGCCATCTCTGCCATAAACAAACGAAAAGCGTTCATCCCTTTACCCCCGTTCTCCCCAAAAATAAATACATTCTGTAAAAATGAATAGGTATTCACTTCTACTAGAATGTATTATTCGGAAGAGTAGGGAATAAATCCTTCTTATTTATCAGAAAATTGTAAAATATTAAATAATAATAAGGTAGTAAGTCCTGTTATAATATAGGATTGGGTTTCGAATTGTGAATCACGCTTTTACCAAAGGCTCCAATAGTCCCATCTCTAAACAGGCGCTGACTGATAATTTCTTTTCCTTTGATTGAAATTTTAAAGTAATAAATTCTCCGCTGATCTCAATAATTTCTCCTGTTCCAAACACACGATGAGTAACAGCTAGACCAACATGTAGTTCTTCTTCCTTTTTGATGCTATTCGGATTGTAAGGAACTCCATTTATCTTCTTTACATTCTTGTTTACTGCTGGTTCAGATTTCATCATTCTTGTCGGATCTAATATATTTTTGACATCCGAAACAAACACAGATTCCTCGACTTTTTTCCCATCTCGATAAGGATACGTCACTAGGGTTAATTGTCTCTTGGCACGCGTCATCCCTACATAAAATAAACGAGCTGCTTCTTCTAACAATGAATGATCAGTACGATCATCTTTAGATGGTATGATTCCATCCACTACATCAATCATATATACCCTCTCAAATTCGAGCCCTTTGGCACTATGAAAGGTAGAAAGTGTTATGGCTTCATGCCCCTTCTTCTTTTTTGCTGTCTTCAAAACAACTTCAAGATGCTTTAATCGTTTTGCAAACTCCTCAAGTCTTTTAAGATCTGTTGCTATTTCTTCTAGTGTGTTTAAGATGCCCACTAAATAATCCATTCGAAAACCAAGGCTCTTACTGATCTTTTCTATGGCCTTATCGTATCCTAAACTATCTCTGATCACCCGTATGGCTTGAAGAGGCTTCATATCTTTCATTTCTTTGAACGTCTCTTTACTTGTCTTTAGAAGTTTAACTTGATACTCCTGTAATTTTACATGTTTCAGCAGATTATCAAACACAGAATCATTATTGTTCAATTGTTTTAAAGCTTGCATCTGTTGCTTTGTAATATACCCGTTGAATTTCAAATGAATTTTTTCTAGGATGTCTGGCCTCTTATCGGTAAAGGCCATGCGCATAAAATTCAATATATCTTGAACTACCCAATGTGAAAAGAAACGATTATCAGCATCTTTCATATAAAAAGGAATTCCAGCACGATCAAAATCATTCATCAAACCAATGGATGACGAATTATTGCGATATAAGATCGCAATTTCTTTTAGATGAACGGTGTCATTTAATTCATGAACCAAGTACTTTGATTGTTCCTTAAAATTCACGAGATGTTTCACGTCAATTGGTTGATGCGAAGGATTTTGAGTGAACATATTTTTTTCATATCTGTTTTTATTTCTTTTAATAAACGAATTAGCAACGTTAACAATATCCTCAGATGAGCGATAGTTCTGCTCCATAAACATAATAGAAGCATCACTGTACTTTTCCTTAAATTTAAGTAAATAGGAAGGCTCAGCACCTCTCCAGCTATAGATCGATTGGTCATCATCAGCCACAACACATAAATTTCTATGAGTAGATACCATTTTTTCTATAATGGAATGCTGCACTAGCGATGTATCTTGACTTTCATCTGTTAAAAAGTAATCGTATCTGTTTTGATAATGACGTAACACCTGTGCATCCTTTTCTAATACATCATTTCCGATCGTGAGCATATCATCAAAATCTAACAATACATGATGCGAATCAGAACGTTTGAGTTCCTCATATTGTTTAAATATTTCTTCAGCCTGTGGAACGTCACAAGAAACTGCAGACCAACGTTCGATAGGTATCATCTTATTTTTAATGTAACTAATATAAGTGGCGAGCTCCTCCATTTGATCCTCAGTTATGTTTTCCCCAACAACAGACTTAAATAAATGCCTCAGCATAAGTTTTTTGTTGTATTGAAAGTTCCCTGCCGATCCTGCTTTTTCATCTAAATCGTGATCACCTTCTATAATTGTAAAAGGGATTCCCAATTTTCTATAATGATTCCTGACTACTTCAAAAGCAAAGCTATGAATGGTCGAAAAATCCACGACAGGAAGTTCAGGATAAAATCTCGTGAAACGCTCTTTCATATCATTAGCTGACGCCTTACTAAAGGTAACAGCCTTTATCCGAGACGGATGAATCCCTTTTTCCATTATCAAGTAACCGATTCTTAGAATGATTGTGGTCGTTTTCCCAGAACCAGGTGAAGCTAGTAATAGAAGCGGCCCTTCTGTCTTCACAACTGCTTTCTTTTGAACATCATTTAAAGTGATGCCTAGATCATTTTTCATTTTAGTGAAGAAATCTCCCATGAGTCAGTACCCTTTCGTAACCTGATATGAATAAGTATAAAGTTCAAAGCAAATAAAAAAACTCCCCACAAAGGTGAGAAGTTTTAAGTTTAAATGTTAAGTTAAGTAAAATGGTACCGGTGGTCGGGGTCGAACCGACACTCCAGAAGGAACACGATTTTGAGTCGTGCGCGTCTGCCAATTCCGCCACACCGGCATTTGAATCTTTTTGAATTGGAATTTATGGAGGCGGCACCCGGATTCGAACCGGGGGATAAGGGTTTTGCAGACCCGTGCCTTACCACTTGGCTATGCCGCCAGAAAACAAAAATGGAGCGGAAGACGGGATTCGAACCCGCGACCCCAACCTTGGCAAGGTTGTATTCTACCACTGAACTACTTCCGCAAACATTTAATTAACTTATAATATGTTTGTTAAAATCATCTTATGTTATAAAAATAAAAATGGCTGGGCTAGCTGGATTCGAACCAACGCATGTCGCAGTCAAAGTGCGATGCCTTACCGCTTGGCTATAGCCCAAAATTCAAATGGGGCGGACGAGGGGAATCGAACCCCCGAATGTCGGAACCACAATCCGATGCGTTAACCACTTCGCCACGACCGCCACAGTATTAAAATTGGCAGGGGCAGTAGGAATCGAACCCACACCAAAGGTTTTGGAGACCTTCGTTCTACCTTTAAACTATGCCCCTATATAAGGAATAAAAGATGGTGGAGGGGGACGGATTCGAACCGCCGAACCCGGAGGGAGCGGATTTACAGTCCGCCGCGTTTAGCCACTTCGCTACCCCTCCACGAATGAAGACAGGTTTTATTATAAAACATAATCACCCTGTTTTTCAATAAGTTTTTTGTTCCAATTCAGGATGAAAAAACTGGTGCCGGCTAGAGGACTTGAACCCCCAACCTACTGATTACAAGTCAGTTGCTCTACCAATTGAGCTAAACCGGCAAAAAAAATGGTGGCTCGAGACGGAATCGAACCGCCGACACGAGGATTTTCAGTCCTCTGCTCTACCGACTGAGCTATCGAGCCAAGAAAAAATCTTGGTGTTGTAAAGCCACCGTTTAAATAAAAAATGGCGGACCCGACCGGGGTCGAACCGGCGATCTCCTGCGTGACAGGCAGGCATGTTAACCACTACACCACGAGTCCATTACATGAAATAAAATTGGTTGCGGGGACAGGATTTGAACCTGCGACCTTCGGGTTATGAGCCCGACGAGCTACCAGACTGCTCCACCCCGCGATGATATAAATATGTTATAAAAGTTTATGGTGGAGGATGACGGGTTCGAACCGCCGACCCCCTGCTTGTAAGGCAGGTGCTCTCCCAGCTGAGCTAATCCTCCATATTAAAAATCGTTATGTATAAGTGGTGACCCGTACGGGATTCGAACCCGTGTTACCGCCGTGAAAGGGCGGTGTCTTAACCGCTTGACCAACGGGCCAGATTTTTGAGCTTAGAGAGTATGTATCTGGCGGAGAGCAAGGGATTCGAACCCTTGATACGGGGTTGACCGTATACACGATTTCCAATCGTGCTCCTTCGACCTCTCGGACAGCTCTCCAATATGGCTCCACAGGTAGGACTCGAACCTACGACCGATCGGTTAACAGCCGATAGCTCTACCACTGAGCTACTGTGGAATATGTATTGGCTCAGCGACGTCCTACTCTAACAGGGGGAAACCCCCAACTACCATCGGCGCTAAAGAGCTTAACTTCCGTGTTCGGTATGGGAACGGGTGTGACCTCTTTGCCATCATCACTGAACCAAATTATATTGAGAGATGTTCTCTCAAAACTAGATACGACGTTTCCAAACGTTATGCATTTTAAGGATAAGCCCTCGACCGATTAGTATCTGTCAGCTCCACGTGTCACCACGCTTCCACACCAGACCTATCAACCTCATCATCTCTAAGGGGTCTTACTCACTTGCGTGATGGGAAATCTCATCTTGAGGGGGGCTTCATGCTTAGATGCTTTCAGCACTTATCCCGTCCACACGTAGCTACCCAGCTATGCCCCTGGCGGAACAACTGGTACACCAGCGGTGTGTCCATCCCGGTCCTCTCGTACTAAGGACAGCTCCTCTCAAATTTCCTGCGCCCGCGACGGATAGGGACCGAACTGTCTCACGACGTTCTGAACCCAGCTCGCGTACCGCTTTAATGGGCGAACAGCCCAACCCTTGGGACCTACTTCAGCCCCAGGATGCGATGAGCCGACATCGAGGTGCCAAACCTCCCCGTCGATGTGGACTCTTGGGGGAGATAAGCCTGTTATCCCCAGGGTAGCTTTTATCCGTTGAGCGATGGCCCTTCCATGCGGAACCACCGGATCACTAAGCCCGACTTTCGTCCCTGCTCGACTTGTAGGTCTCGCAGTCAAGCTCCCTTGTGCCTTTACACTCTGCGAATGATTTCCAACCATTCTGAGGGAACCTTTGGGCGCCTCCGTTACTGTTTAGGAGGCGACCGCCCCAGTCAAACTGCCCACCTGACACTGTCTCCGAACCGGATTACGGTCCAAGGTTAGAATTTCAATACAGCCAGGGTAGTATCCCACCGACGCCTCCACCGAAGCTGGCGCTCCGGCTTCTCAGGCTCCTACCTATCCTGTACAAGCTGTACCAAAATCCAATATCAAGTTGCAGTAAAGCTCCATGGGGTCTTTCCGTCCTGTCGCGGGTAACCTGCATCTTCACAGGTACTATAATTTCACCGGGTCTCTCGTTGAGACAGTATCCAAGTCGTTACACCTTTCGTGCGGGTCGGAACTTACCCGACAAGGAATTTCGCTACCTTAGGACCGTTATAGTTACGGCCGCCGTTTACTGGGGCTTCAATTCAGAGCTTCTCCGTAAGGATAACCCCTCCTCTTAACCTTCCAGCACCGGGCAGGTGTCAGCCCCTATACTTCACCTTGCGGTTTCGCAGAGACCTGTGTTTTTGCTAAACAGTCGCTTGGATCTATTCACTGCGGCTCTCTCGGGCGATAAACCCTATCAGAGCACCCCTTCTCCCGAAGTTACGGGGTCATTTTGCCGAGTTCCTTAACGAGAGTTCTCCCGATCATCTTAGGATTCTCTCCTCGCCTACCTGTGTCGGTTTGCGGTACGGGCACCTCTTTCCTCACTAGAGGCTTTTCTTGGCAGTGTAGGATCAGGGACTTCGGTACTGAAATTTCCCTCGCCATCACAGCTCAGCCTTCACGTTGGGCGGATTTGCCTACCCAACAGCCTAACTGCTTAGACGCACTATTCCATCAGTGCGCTCACCCTACCTTACTGCGTCCCCCCATTGTTCAAACGGAAAGGAGGTGGTACAGGAATATCAACCTGTTATCCATCGCCTACGCTTTTCAGCCTCGGCTTAGGCCCCGACTAACCCTGAGCGGACGAGCCTTCCTCAGGAAACCTTAGGCTTTCGATGGACAAGATTCTCACTTGTCTTTCGCTACTCATACCGGCATTCTCACTTCAAAGCGCTCCACCAGTCCTTCCGGTCTGACTTCGCTGCACTTCGAACGCTCCCCTACCCCTGTACCATACGGTACAAGCCATAGCTTCGGTGATACGTTTAGCCCCGTTACATTTTCGGCGCAGAGTCACTCGACCAGTGAGCTATTACGCACTCTTTAAATGGTGGCTGCTTCTAAGCCAACATCCTGGTTGTCTGGGCAACTCCACATCCTTTGCCACTTAACGTATACTTTGGGACCTTAGCTGATGGTCTGGGCTGTTTCCCTTTTGACTACGGATCTTATCACTCGCAGTCTGACTCCCGCGGATAATTCTCTGGCATTCGGAGTTTGACTGAATTCGGTAACCCTGTGGGGGCCCCTAGTCCAATCAGTGCTCTACCTCCAGGAATCTTGCCGCGAGGCTAGCCCTAAAGCTATTTCGGGGAGAACCAGCTATCTCCGTGTTCGATTGGCATTTCACCCCTACCCACACCTCATCCCCGCACTTTTCAACGTGCGTGGGTTCGGGCCTCCATTCAGTGTTACCTGAACTTCACCCTGGACATGGGTAGATCACACGGTTTCGGGTCTACGACCACGTACTATGTCGCCCTATTCAGACTCGCTTTCGCTGCGGCTCCGTCTTATCAACTTAACCTTGCACGGGATCGTAACTCGCCGGTTCATTCTACAAAAGGCACGCCGTCACCCGTTAATGGGCTCCGACTACTTGTAGGCACACGGTTTCAGGATCTGTTTCACTCCCCTTCCGGGGTGCTTTTCACCTTTCCCTCACGGTACTGGTTCACTATCGGTCACTAGGGAGTATTTAGCCTTGGGAGATGGTCCTCCCGGATTCCGACGGGGTTTCACGTGTCCCGCCGTACTCAGGATCCACTCAGGAGGGAACGAAGTTTCAGCTACAGGGCTGTTACCTTCTTCGGCTGGCCTTTCCAGACCACTTCACCTACTTCGTTCCTTTGTAACTCCGTATAGAGTGTCCTACAACCCCAGAGAGCAAGCTCTCTGGTTTGGGCTGATTCCGTTTCGCTCGCCGCTACTCAGGAAATCGCATTTGCTTTCTCTTCCTCCGGGTACTTAGATGTTTCAGTTCCCCGGGTCTGCCTTCTCATACCCTATGTATTCAGATATGGATACCATCCCATTACGGATGGTGGGTTCCCCCATTCGGAAATCCCCGGATCAATGCTTACTTACAGCTCCCCGAGGCATATCGGTGTTCGTCCCGTCCTTCTTCGGCTCCTAGTGCCAAGGCATCCACCGTGCGCCCTTTCTAGCTTAACCTTATATGATGTTTACACATCAAAGATTCTTGCTTGGCGCAGATTAGATAAATCTATCTGCCTTGCATATTGTTTGGATGTCGATATCTAGTTTTCAAAGAACATGTTTTGAGAGTTAGTTCTCTCAAAACTGAACAAAAGAAGAATAGGTGTACTTACGAAACACTCGAAGTGTTTCATAATCTCCATAGAAAGGAGGTGATCCAGCCGCACCTTCCGATACGGCTACCTTGTTACGACTTCACCCCAATCATCTGTCCCACCTTCGGCGGCTGGCTCCCAAAAGGGTTACCCCACCGACTTCGGGTGTTACAAACTCTCGTGGTGTGACGGGCGGTGTGTACAAGGCCCGGGAACGTATTCACCGCGGCATGCTGATCCGCGATTACTAGCAATTCCGGCTTCATGTAGGCGAGTTGCAGCCTACAATCCGAACTGAGAATGACTTTTTGGGATTGGCTTGGCCTCGCGGCTTCGCAACCCTTTGTATCATCCATTGTAGCACGTGTGTAGCCCAGGTCATAAGGGGCATGATGATTTGACGTCGTCCCCACCTTCCTCCGGTTTGTCACCGGCAGTCACCTTAGAGTGCCCAACTGAATGCTGGCAACTAAGGTCAAGGGTTGCGCTCGTTGCGGGACTTAACCCAACATCTCACGACACGAGCTGACGACAACCATGCACCACCTGTCACTTTGTCCCCCGAAGGGGAAAGCTCTATCTCTAGAGTGGTCAAAGGATGTCAAGACCTGGTAAGGTTCTTCGCGTTGCTTCGAATTAAACCACATGCTCCACTGCTTGTGCGGGCCCCCGTCAATTCCTTTGAGTTTCAACCTTGCGGTCGTACTCCCCAGGCGGAGTGCTTAATGTGTTAACTTCAGCACTGAGGGTGGAACCCCCCAACACCTAGCACTCATCGTTTACGGCGTGGACTACCAGGGTATCTAATCCTGTTTGCTCCCCACGCTTTCGCGCCTCAGCGTCAGTTACAGGCCAAAAAGCCGCCTTCGCCACTGGTGTTCCTCCACATCTCTACGCATTTCACCGCTACACGTGGAATTCCACTTTTCTCTCCTGCACTCAAGTCTCCCAGTTTCCAATGACCCTCCACGGTTGAGCCGTGGGCTTTCACATCAGACTTAAGAGACCGCCTGCGCGCGCTTTACGCCCAATAATTCCGGATAACGCTTGCCACCTACGTATTACCGCGGCTGCTGGCACGTAGTTAGCCGTGGCTTTCTGGTTAGGTACCGTCAAGGTACGAGCAGTTACTCTCGTACTTGTTCTTCTCTAACAACAGAGCTTTACGACCCGAAGGCCTTCATCGCTCACGCGGCGTTGCTCGGTCAGGCTTTCGCCCATTGCCGAAGATTCCCTACTGCTGCCTCCCGTAGGAGTCTGGGCCGTGTCTCAGTCCCAGTGTGGCCGATCACCCTCTCAGGTCGGCTACGCATCGTCGCCTTGGTGAGCCGTTACCTCACCAACTAGCTAATGCGCCGCGGGCTCATCTGTAAGTGTCAGCGAGAGGCCGACTTTCAAAAAGAAGAAATGCTTCTTCTCTTATTATCCGGTATTAGCCCCGGTTTCCCGGAGTTATCCCCGTCTTACAGGCAGATTACCCACGTGTTACTCACCCGTCCGCCGCTAAATCAGAGGAGCAAGCTCCTCATCATTCGCTCGACTTGCATGTATTAGGCACGCCGCCAGCGTTCATCCTGAGCCAGGATCAAACTCTCCATAAAAGTGTTTGTCTTGCTCGATTTTAAAACTGACGGAATTAATTCTTAATTCCTTACCTATTTCTTTTGTTCAGTTTTCAAAGAACTGTGTGTTTCGTGTGTCGCTCGTTTTGGCGACTTTATTAGGATATCATCTTAAAAACAAGATGTCAACCAGTTTTTTTATCGTGTTTCCCGTCTGCAACAATGTTTCTGTGTGTCGCAGCGACAAGAAATAATATAGCACGATATAGATAAACAGGTCAACACCTTTTTAGAAAAAACTTTATTCTTTTATTGAGTAGTAACGATGATACAGGTTTTTGCTCTTGGTTACACGCTTGATTGCCTTTATATAACCCTTATCTTTTAGGTGTGTAAGAATCATAGGAAGATCGATCGCGTAGTCTTGTACCTCATCATGTTCCATTAACTCATGATAAGCCCACTCATCTTTTTGTTTGATAATACCCAACAGATGATGCGCACCTAATTTAGTTTTAGAAGATAGGGAGAACTCTGATGCTAGTAATAGAAGTTCGATTCTTTTATCAATCGTCTCTTCTCCTGTTACAAGCTCTTCATACAACTTAAAGATTTCAGGCTGAATCATCTTCACCTGGTTCCAAACTGTAACTTCTGGATAGTATCCATGCTCAATAACAGATAAACGCGCAAGATGGTGAAGAGCGTGCATGATGTTGTTGAATGCATCTAAATAATGGCCGGAGTGAAAGAGTTCTTTTCCGTCGTTATAACGGCGAAGCAGTTTTGCAAACTCAAGACCAATCTTATGTGTTCTCTCTTCAGCCGGAAACTCATGAAGTCGGTCTCTTAATCTTGTTATGTACTCATTGCGATTAAATAGAACTTTCCCGTTCATTACCCAATCAACCGCTCTTCTGTTCGTTCCAAGCATCAACCAAGAGTTAAGCAGTTGTTCTGTCACAATGTGAAGCGCAGCTGAAGTTGATTCAAACTCGTAGTGTTTGATCATCAAAGGCTGATCGGATTCTTTTACTATAATAAGAAGTATTGAATCAAAGTGATCAGTGCCAGGGCTGAATGGTTTATTTTTCTCAACAAAAAGCACCCCTAATGTGTTTTCGTTGCTTGCTCTCTCCTGATACAGTGGACGTAAAATATCTTCCATGAAGGTCATCTCCCATTTTAACAAAATCCTGTTTGTTACTTTCAACACCAAATAAGGAAATCCTTTTTCTTTTCCTAAGAGTTCATATGTTATACTAATGAACGGAGGAGGGACAGGTATGATAAAGTATACGAGCAAAATCAATAAAATACGTACGTTCGCTCTTAGCCTTGTGTTTATAGGTATTATCATCATGTATGCAGGCCTGTTTTTCAAGACAAGTTTTGTCGTTATGTCTATTTTTATGGTGATTGGGTTTATCGCAACGATCGCCAGTGCTGGTGTTTACTTCTGGATCGGTATGATTTCTACGCAGGCAGTACAGGTTGTTTGCCCAAACTGCGGAAAAGTAACAAAAGTACTCGGTCGTGTAGATGCATGTATGTCGTGTAACCAGCCACTTACGATGGATAAAGGTCTTGAGGGCGAAGAATTTGATGAAAAGTACAACTCTAAACGCCAGATGCGCAAAGAGAATAGATAAAGCTGACTTACCGTAGTGGAAAGTCAGCTTTTTTTTAATGTTTTCTTTTGCAATCCGGGCATACTCCGTAAATTTCCATACGGTGTCGTCCTACATCAAAGCCTGTTACAGATTCGGCTAGACTCTCAACTTCATCTAGACCTGGATAATGAAAATCCACAATCTTCCCGCATGAGTCACAGATGATATGATAATGATCTGTCGTCACACAATCAAATCGGCTTGATGAATCCCCATAAGTGAGTTCTTTTACAAGACCCGCTTCTTTAAATACTCTAAGGTTATTGTAGACTGTTGCTACACTCATATTTGGAAATTTTCCCTCCAGCGCTTTGTAGATCTCATCAGCAGTCGGATGGGACATTGATTGGATAAGATGCTCTAAGATAGCATGACGCTGAGGCGTAATCCGTACACCTACTGATTTTAAGTTGTCGATTGCCGCATTTATTTTAGCGCTTGACATCGTCATGCACCCCATTTCCTTGAAGAATTCTTACTTTATAATCGTTATAATTAGTCTACTGCCTTTCTACAGGTTTTGTCAATTGAAGTGTATGTATGCAGAATTCTATTATGAATGATCTTCGTGGAGAACTGGCTCTGTGACTTTCATTTGTTCGTTAACGTAACGTGCAGCAACAAAGAGGAAATCAGAAAGCCTGTTAAGATAAGACAATACTAGCGGATTCACTCCTTCAATTTCTACTGCAATACGTTCTGCTCGCCTTGCAATCGTTCGTGCCGTATGTAATGCGCTTGCAGATGGAGACCCTCCGGGAAGAACGAACTGCTTTAAAGGTTTCAGTCCCGCTTGCCATTGATCAATCGTTTCTTCAAGAAATGAGATATCTTCTTCTTTTAATTTCCACGCTACTTCTTTACCTGCTGGAGTCGCTAGCTCAGCTCCAACATGAAAAAGAACAGTCTGTACTTTTTGCATAACTGTTGTGACTTCTTCTGCCCATTCTTCCCTCGGCAGCAAACTCACGCCAAAGCCGATCATACTATTCGCTTCATCACACGTACCATACGCGTCTACGCGCACATCATTTTTAGCAACGCGTTCACCAAAAATTAAGGATGTTGTTCCTTTATCTCCAGTCTTTGTGTATATTTTCATATTAATACCCCCGGTCATATGGAATGATATTGATCATCTCTTCACGCTTATCATTTCGGTATAAAGTTAGATTATCACAAAAGATTTTAATCGCTCTATCTTGATATTGAGGTGAAATCCCTGAAAGATGCGGCGTAACCGTTACGTTCTGCATATCCCATAACGGGCTTTCTTCTTTTAAAGGCTCTTTTTCAAACACATCTAGAACTGCGTGGCCGATCTTCTCGGCTTGCAATGCTGTGATCAACTCTTTTTCGTCTACCGTTTTCCCTCTTCCTATATTAATGAATACTGCGTTCTGCTTCATTATAGAAAAGGCATTCTTTCCAACGAAATGAAAAGTTTGTGGTGTTGATGGGAGAACATTCACGATAAAATCACTTTCTTCATAAAGAGTGGAGATTCCTTCTTTGTCCACGATTGCATCACAGTTTTCAGCGGGATGCCCGCTTCTGTTAAATCCAATGGTTTTCATATTAAAAGCTTTCGCAAGTCTTGCTATCTCGCATCCAATGGCTCCTGTTCCTAATATTCCAAGTGTATTTCCAGAGATCTCAGTCATCGGAACTTTTCGATCCCACGTATGTTGTTTTTGGTTTTCTAATAATAAGGTTGCTTTCCGTGACACCTGCAGCATCATAGAGATCGTATATTCAGCCATAGGCGTTTTGTGTATGCCTCTTGCATTCGTGATTAGAACATCTTGTTTTTCTAAAGCTTCAAAAGGCATTTTATCAAGGCCTGCTGAAATGACCATGATCCATTTTAAAGCTTTGGCTTCTTCAACCAGCTCATTAGTCAGATCTTCTCCATAGGATACTAGGACTTCTGCTTGATTAAGATACGCCTTAGCTTCTTTCATATTATTATAAAAGTGAAATTCTTCTTCCGGGAATTTGTTCTTTATCTCGTCCTTTATCTCATCTCGCAATCGTGCACTTGAAAGAATCATAAGAAACACCTTCTTTTCGTGGAATAGAAAAAGCGGGAACGTGCTCCCCGCTTTTTTAGTTGTTGCTGTTTTGTTTAGATTGTTTAGTATTAGAAAGCTTTTTAAGGGAGTTGATTTCCGCTCCAGGTGCTTCGCTTTCCGGGGCAGGCGGTGAGCTCCTTGCCGCTTTGCGTCCTTAAGGATCTCACCTGACCGCTTGTCCCGCAGGAGTCCCGCACCTTCCACTACAATCAACAAGCAATGAAGAAAACGAAATACCTCCAAAAGCAATAATACTTTGGGAAGAGCATTTATTTTAGGTTCTCAGGATTCAACCCTTGAAGTTCTGGCAGTACGAACAAACCGTCTTTTCTGATCAATACATCATCAAAGTAGATTTCCCCGCCTCCGTACTCTGGACGCTGGATCAATACCATATCCCAGTGAATGCCGGATTCGTTTCCGTTATATGCATCTTGATAGGCTCTTCCAGGTGTGAAATGGATGCTGCCGCCTATCTTTTCATCAAATAAGATATCTCCCATTGGATGTTGGATAAGAGGATTTACCCCGATCGCAAATTCCCCAACATAACGTGCACCTTCATCTGTATTAAAGATCTCGTTTAATTTCTCGGTGTTGTCTGAAGTAGCTTCAACGATTTTTCCGTCTTTGAATGTAAGTTTTACGTTGTTAAACGTTGTACCGTGGTAAGGACAAGGTGTGTTATAAGTAATAGTTCCATTCACACTGTCTTTTACTGGTGCCGTAAATACTTCTCCGTCAGGAATGTTATTTTCACCTGCACACATTACAGCTGGGATTCCTTTGATCGAGAATGTTAAATCAGTTCCAGGAGCTGTGATGCGAACCTTATCTGTTCTTTCCATCAAGGCATGAAGTGGCTTTTGCGCTTCAGCCATTGCTTTATAATCAACGTTACATACATCAAGCACAAAATCAGTGAACTTTTCTAAGCTCATTTTTGCCATTTGTGCGAGACCTGTAGTTGGGTAGTTTAATAATACCCATTGGCGGTCGTTTATGATCATGTTTTGAACAGGTTTATTGATCTCAGCTTTCATCTGGAAGATCTCACTTGGAACTTCGGAGAACTCTGCATCATTGTTTTTACATTGAATAGAGATATATGCATCGATATCTTCAATGCGTGCAAGATCCCATTTCAATTGTGCCTCAGAATGTTCTCTCGTAGAACCCATCATTAACGCACGTGAAATCTCTTCATCTGCAAGTTGAACGTAAGGAAATGCTCCTAATTTATAAGTTTCCTGAACGAGCTCTTTTACAAGTGGCTTCCCTGCTAAGAATGAAGTAATAAGTACTTTTTGTCCTTTTTCAACCTTTAGTGAATGCGTCAGCAATGTTCTAGCCAACATCGTTAAACGTTCATCTCTCATTATGTATACCCCCGAAATTATATGTTATAAAATTCACACTATTTCATTTTATCACGCATGAGCCATCATGCCTATTTATTAAGAACGAAAAGCATAGTCTATCAGTCTCTGCTGCATACTAGTTGGCGTGGAGGTGAATGAATTCATGAACGTATCACGTGCTCAACAGATCATTGAGTCTGAAAAAGAAATTAAAGTGCTTCATAACGGAACTCCTGTATGGCTACAATCTGTTGATGAAAACAATCAAACCGCAAGAGCTTACACAAGAGAACAACCCGATCATGAGATGGACATTCCTGTTACAGAACTTCAGGAAAGCTGATTTTTTATCAACAAGTAAAAAAGCCCCGATTTCTTCGAGGCTTTTTTCTATACTAAGTTTTCTTCTATAAATTTGAGCGCTTCTTCAACATGATCCTTCACTTTAACTTTTCGATATTCTTTCGCGATGTTTCCTTCTCCATCGATAATAAACGTAGAACGTTCGATACCCATGTATTCTTTGCCGAAATTCTTTTTCAGTTTCCAAACATCGTAAAGCTCAGCAACTTTATGCTCCTCATCCGCTAAAAGGATGAACGGCAGACCATGTTTCTCAATAAATTTGTCATGTCGAGCTAATGGATCAGGACTCACCCCTAGAATAACAGTATTCTGTTTCTTAAAATCTTCATGACGATCTCTAAAATCACATGCTTGCGTTGTACATCCTGGCGTCATATCTTTTGGATAAAAGTATAAGACCACATTTTTCCCTTTAAAATCTGTTAATGCAACTTCTTCTCCATTACTTGCTGGCAATTTAAAGTCTGGTGCTTTACTTCCTGTTTTTATCGTCATAGCATTGAGACCTCCTTAAAATTTTCTCTTCTTTAAGGGTAGCCTATATATTCGGTTTCAAACAACTATTTTGCCATCTTGTTGTGGTGAACGACTGAAGATAATACGAAAGCAATCGGCAGCAAGTACCCGATTAATGCTTGAAGCGCAGCAATCCACCTTCCCGCTCCAACAGGTACGATGTCTCCATAACCTACTGACAAAATCGTCGTACTGCTAAAATAGATGCATGCTTCTATAAAAGAGAAAAAGTCACTCTGATTCAATTCTAGTTTTATGACGGGATAGCCCATTAAAGAGATAAGGGCATAGATGAGTCCAAATCCTGAAATAATCGTTCCGTACACGATGAACAAGATCAGCAGATGACTCGCTGGCATGAGATGTTCTTTAATTCCAGGATGTTTAAAGAGCATCCATATACTACGGATGATGAGACCAGCAGTTGTTATGAGTAAGATTATTAATATGGCATTTTCCATTCTGTCCACCTCTCTTTATCTTATGAAAAAGAAAGATTGAATAGGACAGCCTTATGATTAAAAAAGACAGCCTGCTTTTCACAGGCTGTCTTCTTACTTTTTATTTAGCTTGGTTTACTGAAATCGCTTCTGTTAACTCTTTTAACTGAAGTGTTAATTCACGTACACGCGTTTGTGCCAATTCATCAACGAGTACGTTACCTTCATCAAAATTAACCGGATCGGCAACAAATTGATCAGGCAGCACTAAGCTGTACACACCGCGGAGCACGGTGCGAAGATTAGTCAATGCGTTCATTCCGCCTTTCCCGCCTCCTGCAGCAACAGCAATCGCTGACGGTTTGTTCTTAAAATGCTTTCCTCCTAAGAAATCAAGTGCATTTTTCAACGCTCCGCTTATTCCACTGTGATACTCTGGGCTCGTTACAAAAAATCCATCAGCTTTTTCAGCATACTCAGCTAATTTTTTTACCGCCTCATTCTGAGCTGTCGTAGCATCTCCTGTAAATAGAGGCAATTTATCGATTCCTACATCAAAATACAACACTTCAACGTTCATCTGTTTCAACGTTTCAGCAGCGAACTGTGCAATTCCTCTTGTTCTTGATTCTGCTGTCGGACTTCCTGCGATCACCATGATTTTCATATGTATTTCCTCATTTCTGGATGCATTATTTTCTATGTTCATATTTTACAAGATTCCTATCGTTATATATAGCATAAGGAATTTCGAGAAGAAAAACAGGTCTAAAGTCCGAGTGATCATTTTATACGAAAAAAGAAGTGGAATCCTTTATACGAGGATCCACTTCTCGATCAAATTCCAGGTCAAACGTCAAAACAACTCTATAATTCCGTAGTAATTCGCTTTTTTTACGTAGTAAACTCTTTTTTATCCGTAGTAATCTCTATTAATTACGTATATAAATTTATTTATCCGATTTTCGACAATAGAGCCAGCGCTCTTTAGTTACCAGCGCCTCTATACTTTGTCACTCCGACGTTCCATAACGTTACAGCGATTAAGAAAAACACGATTCCCACAACTGGTGTTAAGAATGCATACGTATACCACTCTTCACGTTCTAAAAAATACGAAGATGGATATACACCAACAAACGCGAACGGAAGGATCCACGTTAACACATACTTGATCACTTTGTTATAAATATCAACCGGATATCTTCCGTAGTTTCCGATGTTGTACATCATCGGCATTATATCTGTTCTCGAATCAGACCAGAACCCGATGGTTGCAAGTGCAATAAAAATACCTGCATACACGAGTGCTCCGCCTATTACTAACAGAATGAAGATGAATGGATCGTACCAGCTGATCTCCAGACCCAGCTTATCACCTGCATAGAACATGACCACTAATCCTGTTACTACACCGAAAAGCGATTCTAGCTCCATTCGTTCCAGTACAATTTGAAATAGACTATGAACAGGTCTTGTTAAGATTCGATCCATCTCACCTTTAACAATGTATCTGTCTGTAAAATCCCAAATATTAAAGAAAGAAGCAAAGATTGAAAATGGAACTAAGAAGAATCCGTAAATGAAGATCATCTCATCCTTGCTCCATCCTGCAAGAAGATTCGTATGGCCGAATACGACGAGGATAAAAACGAGATTTACCGCTTGAAATAATAGATCTGAAAAGATTTCGACTATCATATCAGCACGATACGTAAGCCTTGTTTTTAAATATTGTCCGACATATTGAAAAAAGATTGAAATATACTCCATCTGCTATTAACCCCCTTGGACCACAAGCTGGCGCTTCGCCAAGATCCAAAGACCATACACGGGAATGATCAGGAGCAGCGACCATATTGCTTGGTTAAGAAGGGCTTCATAAATTTGCGAACCTTTAAACCCTTCCGTAAAAATCATACTCGGGATATAGCTGATCCCTTGAAACGGCAAGTAGCTCATCACGTTTTGAGCCCACATCGGATAGAAACTAAGCGGTAAGATGAGTCCAGAAAACAAATCGATCACAACGCGTTTCGCCCGAATCAATCCATCATTATTAAATAAGAAGAAGGTTGCGATTCCAGCTAACAAATTGATCTGTGTGTTAATGATAAAGCTGAACGTGATCGATAGGAAAAATAACAACCATGTACTTGCATTCGTGGAGAGCTCAATAGGAAACACGAGCGCAACGATAATCATTCCAGGAACAGAGAAGAATAAAAGTCGGAAAATCCCCTCACCTAATCCTTGCATCATCTTCATGTTTAAATACGGATAAGGACGAACCATCTCTACGGCTACTTTTCCTTCTTTAATCTCCATCGCAATCTCTCGGTCGATGTTGTTAAAATAAAAGGCCCGAGCCATCCACGCCACAGCTATATACGTTGTCATCTGAGTGATAGAAAGACCTTGTATGTTCTCTTTTCCTCCATAGATGGCACTCCATAGAAAGTAATAAGCTCCTATATTAATGCTGTAAATGAGTATTCCGCTGTAATAGTTCGTTCGGTATGCAAGCATCATTAGAAAACGGATGCGAATCATCTCGATATACTTACCCATGACGAACAGCACCTTCAACATAAATATTTCGGATGATCTCTTCTGTTGAGATCTCAAGAATCTTCAAGTCAGCAATCTTTTTAGCTGCAGTCACTTTTCCGATCACACCTGAAATTACGGTCTCGTCAGCATCAACAGAAGCAACCCATACCAGGTCACTCTCGCCTTTTTCCCAAACCACAAGATGTTCTTGTGTAAGATGCTGCAACTCTTCCAACGTCGCTTCTTCACTAAACTGAAACTGAATCTGTTTTCCTTCTGCCCAATTTTCACGAAGCTCTTTTAGCGGTCCATCATAGATGATTTTACCTTCATCAAGCATAACCACTCGTTCACAAAGCGCTTCAATATCAGAAAGGTCATGCGTTGTTAAAAGGATCGTCGTCCCGTATTTCTCGTTGATTCTTTTTAAAAACTCACGAATCTTCAACTTTACGAGCACATCAAGTCCGATCGTCGGCTCGTCCAGAAACAATAGCGGCGGATTATGAATAAGTGCTGCCGCCAGTTCACAGCGCATGCGTTGTCCGAGTGAAAGCTTTCGAACCGGTTTATCAAGCAACGGTCCGATATCAAGCGTTTCAATCACATCTTTCATATGCTCTTCATACTGTTGATCCGGCACATTGTAGATCTTTTTCAATAATCTGAATGACTCTTGAACAGCGATATCCCACCATAACTGCGATCTTTGTCCGAAGACGACGCCAATTGTTTTTACAAACTTCTCTCGCTCTTTATGCGGATTCATACCGTTAACGACAATCTTTCCGTCAGTCGGTGTAAGGATTCCTGTCAGCATTTTTATGGAAGTCGATTTACCCGCACCGTTCTCTCCGATATAACCGACCATCTCTCCTCTTTTTATCGTAAAAGAGATGTCATCCACTGCTGTCTTGATCGTATAGTTTCGTGTAAAAAGATCACGAAACGCCCCCTTCAGACCTGATCGGCTGGAGAAGGATTTAAATTCTTTTTTTAAACCTTGCACATCTATTATGTTCTGCATAAGAATGCCTCCGTAAATTTTTTCGTTATAAAGTGGTTGATCTGCGCTTCAGGTGCTTCGCTTTCCGTGGGGCAGGCGGTGAGCCACTTGCCGCTTTGCGCCCTTAAGTGTCTCACCTGACCAGCTACAGTGGCTAGCCCCTCGAGGTCAAAAGTTAAACGGTCAAGAAGGCAAAGTACGCCTTGCTAGCCCATTCAACTTTTGCTGGTCGGGGCTGAACGACCCACTTTCACATTTAAAACTGACCGCTTGTCCCACAGGAGTCTCGCACCTTCCGCTCCAATCAACTAATCAATGAAGAAAGTATCAAAAAAGAAAGTAACCTTTCTTAGAAAAACCAATTCAAAGCAATGTAAGGCCCTAATTATACATTGCAAAATTTAGAGTTTCTTAATAGAGAAACTCAAGGCACTCGAATAGTTTACTCCAATCCCGTTCATAAACTCAAATAGTTAAGACTACTCTGTCATAGTTTCTCATCCCTGTTCCTCGCGCTTATTCATGCTACAATATGTATTGAACTTAACTGACGTATCGTTTACAGGAGGTATTTATAGATGAATCACACGAAATCTGAAGCTCTATATGATGAAGCGCTTCTACATATTGTTGGCGGTGTAAACAGTCCGTCCCGTTCTTTTAAAGCAGTTGGCGGTGGTGCACCTGTATTTATGGAACGCGCACAAGGCGCATACTTTTGGGATGAAGACGGTAATCGTTACATCGATTATCTAGCTGCTTATGGTCCTATTATTACCGGACATGCTCATCCACATATCACAAAGGCGATCGTGAAAGCCGCAGAAAATGGTGTCCTTTACGGAACCCCTACTTCTCTTGAAGTAAAATTCGCGAAGATGTTAAAAGAAGCGATGCCTGCTATGGATAAAGTTCGTTTCGTAAACTCTGGAACTGAGGCGGTTATGACAACAATCCGCGTTGCCCGTGCTTACACAGGTCGCGATAAGATCATCAAATTCGCTGGCTGCTATCACGGCCATTCCGATCTAGTCTTAGTCGCAGCCGGCTCTGGTCCCTCTACATTAGGTACACCCGACTCAGCTGGTGTTCCAAAATCAATTGCGCAAGAAGTCATCACTGTTCCATTTAATGATGTTGACGCTTACCGCGAGGCGATGGATAAATGGGGAGATCAGATCGCTGCTGTTTTAGTGGAACCGATCGTTGGAAACTTTGGGATCGTTGAACCGAAAGAAGGCTTCTTGCAAGCTGTTAACGACATTACTCATGAGCAAGGTGCACTTGTAATCTATGACGAAGTGATTACCGCTTTCCGTTTTATGTATGGAGGCGCACAAGATCTTTTAGGTGTAAAACCTGACATGACAGCGCTCGGAAAGATTATCGGTGGCGGTCTGCCGATCGGCGCATATGGCGGTAAACAAGAGATCATGGAAAAAGTAGCACCACTCGGACCTGCGTACCAAGCAGGAACGATGGCAGGTAACCCAGCGTCAATCTCAGCGGGTATTGCTTGTTTAGAAGTGTTAAAACAAGAAGGCGTTTACGAGGAAATGGACCGCTTGGGTGCGATCCTTGAAAAAGGTTTGCTAGAACAAGCCGAGAAATATGGTGTATCCGTTACGATTAACCGCTTGAAAGGTGCTTTAACGCTCTATTTTTCCGATGAAAAAATCGAGAACTATGTACAAGCAGAAGCAACAGATGGTGAGATTTTCGGAAGATACTTCAAACACATGCTTCATGAAGGAATCAATCTCGCTCCATCTAAATACGAAGCGATGTTCTTAACAACTGCACACACCGAAGAAGACGTTCGCGCAACGATCGAAGCAGCTGGGAGAGCATTCAGCTCACTATAAGTTTTATAGGTAAACGAAAGAATCCGTCATCGCACGGATTCTTTTTTTGATTTAAGGGAAAACCTGTAATAGAGGGTGTTTGATTTTCATAAGGTATATAGGTGTGTACTTTTCACAATTTGTTAACAGATATTTACTTGATTAAAAGGACGAAACAGTTTATAGTGTTTGAGATTATTAACATTTTTTATGAGAAAGGAATTATCGCAGTTATGAAACTAGGAGCCCGAATGATTAAAACGGGTTTAGCCATTTCTTTATCGATCTATTTAGCGATGTTGTTTCAATTGGAGCAACCAGCCTTTGCCGCGATTGCCGCTACATTTGCGATCCAGCCATCCATCTATAGATCGTATCAAACCATTTTAGAACAAGTTCAAGGTAACGTGGTTGGTGCCCTTTTTGCTATTATTTTTGTTATTTTATTAGGCAATAACCCATTTGTTATCGGATTCGTTGTCGTACTTGTTATCGCAGCGAACTTAAAGATGAAGATTGAGAAAACGATTCCGTTATCCATCGTTACCGTAATCGTAATCATGGAGAGCCATACCGAGAACTTTATCGGTTTTGCGATCGATCGTTTCTTATTGATCATGCTCGGCGTATTATCAGCGTTCTTAGTTAACCTGGTATTCATGCCACCTAAATACGAAACAAAGCTGTATTATAAAATATCCGATCACACGGACGAAATCATAAAATGGATTCGCATGATTACCCGTCATGCTACAGAACATAGTGCTCTAAAAGAGGATCTGCCACGCTTAAAAGAAAACCGCTTTAAGATGGATCAATATTACTTATTGTATAAAGAAGAACGTACGTATTTTAGAAGCAATAAGTATACGAAAACACGTAAGCTGGTTCTTTACCGCCAGATGATTCAAACAACAAACAAAGCACTCGAACTGTTGAAGAGCCTTCACCGTCATGAAAATGAGTTGAACAACATGCCGGAACCTCTTCAAGAACTGATTCAATTAAAACTGGATGGCTTGACCAACTTCCACGAACAGATGTTGTTGAAATACACGGACAAAATTCGTGCGCAGCATACACTCGATATGGATGAGGCCATCAACAAAAAAGCACTCATGACCTGTATCATGAGCTATTACAAAAATCCAGAGAACGAAGATTGGATCGAATTGTTCCCCGTCTTCGCACTGATTATAGATTACGCAGACCAATTGGAGCATTTGAACACATTGGTAGAAAGCTTTAAGAACTACCACCAGGAAGACAGTGAAGTTCAGTTGGATCAGCGGTTTGAGGATTAAAATTATGAATTGGAAGCCAGCCCTTTTTGATTTTGAGGGCTGGTTTTTTTGTTGTTTGTGGTGGTTAAACCAATCGTGGCTGGGTAATGCTCGTTACGCCTCTGTCGAAATATGTCTAGGATTGTAGACTCGTGGATAAACCACGAAAACTTTAGGATTCAAGGATAAAACTCGTGGATTAAACACTATTTCTTGTGGATTCATAGGTGAAATTTGTGGATTGAACTGGTTTTCAATGTGATATTAGGTATCTTGGTCTTTGAACCAAACGTAAGAATGCGGCAAAATGGAGTTCCATGATCCTAACAAAAATAGTAGGAGGCGTTCCATTTGAAAAAAGAAAGAAAAGCACCCATTTTTATTACCAAATTATCTAAATTGGTTAAAAGAATTCCACCCAATCATTTTAAGAAACAAGAATTTCAGGATTTGTTGCGGAATCATTCATCAGGCTTTAAAGGCGAGCAGTCGCTCGAATACTTTTATCGTTATCTGCCTAAGGATATACTTTACTTACATGGTCTTCGAATATTAGACGGTGAATATTTTTTTCAAATGGATACTCTTCTTATTACACCGAGTTTCATTACAATCCTTGAGATCAAATATATGGCTGGTCATCTTTATTTTGAAGACCAATTCTTTCAATTCATTCGAACATACGCTGGAAAAGAAGAGGCATTCCCAAATCCAATCGATCAAGTGTCTCGCCAAAAAATTCATCTTACTAGAGTATTAGAACAACATAAGCTTCATTTAATACCTATTGAAACACTGGTCGTTATGACTCATCCTGCTGCAATTATTGAAGCGGCATCAGGTTACCAAGAAGCTAATGAAAAAGTGATTAAGAGTTCGAGTTTACAGCAAAAGTATGAAACTCTGTTACAGAAATATCCAAATGCGGTTATTACTCAAAAACAAGTTAAAAAACTAGCAAAACTTCTCCTCAAGTTAAGCTCTTCGTACGATCCAGATATTTGTGAGCTTTTCCAAGTAAATAAGAATGAGCTCTCAAAAGGAGTTTTTTGTCCAACTTGTCCTCACTCCATCATGAACTACACTTGGGGGAAATGGCATTGTTCTACTTGTAATACTTCATCAAAAACTGCGCACATTGAAGCTCTTCAAGATTACGCACTATTAATATCAAATCACATATCAAATTATGAGTTTGCATGGTATTTAAATTTACAATCGAGCAGCCAAGCCTACCACCTTCTACGTTCGTTAAATCTACCCTCAATAGGTACAAATCGAACAAGACTCTATAACCTAACCCCACTCCTAGAAAAAACCACATAAAAAAAGAAGACTGGCCAAAGCCAAGCCTCCTCATCTACAACTAATCTCTAGCTCTTCATTCGTGGATCTAATGCGTCACGCAGACCGTCACCCATCAGGTTGAATCCGAGTACGGTGAGCATAATCGCTAAGCCTGGGAATAATACGGTCCATGGCGCTTGAATGATAAAGTCTTTTGAATCTGCGAGCATCTTACCCCACTCTGGAGTTGGTGGCTGTGCACCCATTCCTAGGAATCCGAGAGCAGCTGCTTCAATGATAGCTGCCGCTATCGCAAGTGTTCCTTGAACGATAATGGGAGCTAAGCTGTTCGGCAAGATGTGATGGATTAATATCCTGAAATCACTCATACCTATAGCTCGTGCGGCAGTTATATATTCTTCTTCCTTTACACTTAGTACCCTGGATCGTAATAGCCTTCCGAACGTTGGAATATTAATGATGGCAATCGCGATCAACGCGTTTTTTAATGATGGCCCAAGTACAGATACTACTGCAATGGCAAGTAGGATACTTGGAAATGCGAGCAAAATATCAAATATGCGGGATATGATGCCGTCAATCCATTTTCCATAATAACCAGCTATGATACCTAATAGTGAACCTATGATCACTGATCCTGCTACTGAAAAGAAACCTACCCATAGGGAAATTCGTGCGCCGTAGATGATTCTACTTAAAATATCTCGACCGAATTCATCGGTACCAAACCAGTGTTCAGCAGAAGGTGAAATATGTTTATCTGCCAAATTTCCATCCCTATAATGGTAGGGAGCTACTAGATCAGCAAATATAGCTAGAATGATAAAAAACGAAACGATAGATAGACCAACAAGAGCGATTTTGTTCTTCTTAAAATTCCTCCATGCTTCTTTCCAAGGAGAAATAACTTTGTCTTCAACTGGAGCTGGCACATGCTGCGGAACTATTGGAGGTGTTGATTTAGCTAGTTGTTCTGACATGCTCTTATTCCTCCTTATTTAAATTTAATTCTCGGATCGATTGCTGCATACAGCAGATCTACGAGAAGATTTATTAATACAAAAATGGTAGCGACAACAAGGATACCTGATTGAATGACAGGGTAATCACGGAACGAGATTGCATCATAGATATAAGTTCCAATCCCAGGCCATCCAAAGATTGTTTCAGTTAAGATTGCTCCTCCTAGTAAAAGTCCTGTTTGCAATCCGATAACTGTAACAACTGGAATCATTGCGTTTTTCAAAGAATGCTTGTACACCACCCAAAACATTTTCATTCCTTTTGCACGAGCTGTACGAATATAATCTGAACGCATGACCTCAAGCATACTAGATCGCGTCATCCTTGCGATGATTGCCATAGGGATTGTACCTAGTGCAACACCTGGCAGAATGAGATGGCGGATTACTTCAGTGAATTGGTCGAACCTACCCTGAATGAGTGTATCAATTAGATATAAGTGTGTAATCGGATCAACCGGAACACGAATATTATCTCGCCCTGTAGTAGGCAATAAGTCTAATTGGATGGAGAACACATACTGTTCCATCAACCCCAGCCAGAAAATAGGCATTGATACACCGATCAGTGCGAGTACCATGGCTGAATAATCAAACCACGAATTTTGAAACCATGCAGAAATGATTCCTGCATTCACTCCTACTACGATTGCAATAATCATTGCAATAAAGGCTAATTCCATTGTTGCTGCTAAATACGGCCAGATTTCCTCGGAGATCGGAACATTGGTCTTTAAAGAAACACCTAGATCTCCTGTGATTAATCCTTTAATATAAGCAAAAAATTGTGTGTACCAGGGCTGGTCCAAGCCAAGCCTTCTTGTTAATCCTTCAATGGCTTCTTGTGTCGCCTGTTGCCCTAAAATTAACTGTGCTGGGTTCCCCGGTATAGCACGAATCATCATGAAAACAATAAATGTCATCCCTAAAAGTACCGGGACTAGTGTTGCTAACCGTCTGATCGTATAGGCAAACATCTGGTCACCTCTTTCTGTAAAGATTGCGAGTTAACATATTTTCTCATGGTGCAAAAAAAAGGGGAGCAGGATGATCTGCTCCATACTCCCCGCCAAACTTTATTCGAAAGATGTATCTCCAAAAGATTGTGAACCTGTAGGATGAGGAACAAATCCTTTAATCTTGCTAGCACCTGCTAATTGCGGTTTAGAGTGAACAAGCGGTACCCAAGGAGCATCTTCATGAATGATCTCTTGTGCCTTTTTGTAAAGTTCAGCACGCGTATCTTCATCCGGAGTAGATTGCGCTTCTAGTAATAGCTTATGAACTTCTTCATTCGTGTAACGAGAATAGTTGTTAGACCCGATGTTGTCTTTATCAAGTAATGTGTAAAGGAAGTTATCAGCATCTCCGTTATCACCAGTCCAACCTAGCATGAATACCGGTGCTTCACCATTACGTGTCTTTTCAAGGTACGTACCCCACTCAAACGTTACAATGTTAGCTTCGATTCCAACTTTTGCAAGGTTCGCTTGGATTGCTTCAGCAACTTTTTGTCCATTTGGCATGTATGGACGTGCTACAGGCATTGCCCAAAGGTCCATCTTGAATCCATCAGGTACACCCGCTTTTGCTAAAAGTTCTTTAGCTTTAGCTTCGTCGAACTCACGGTCTTGAATGCTATCGTTATAACCATTGATTGAAGGTGGCATTGGGTTTTTAGCCGGCTCTGCAGTTCCTTCGAAGAAGTTGTCGATAATCGCTTGCTTATCGATCAAGTGGCTGATCGCCTGACGAACTTCTTTCTTGTCGAATGGAGCTTTTTCAACGTTAAATCCTAGGTAACCAACGTTCATAGAAGGACGCTCAAACAATTGAAGTTTGCCGTTATCTTGAACTTTTTTCATATCAGATGGGTTCAAACCATCCATTAGATCGATCTCGCCTTTTGTTAACGCATTTAAACGAGAAGAGTTATCTTTGATTACTTTAAATGTTACTCCATCAAGTTTTGGAAGATCTTTTACCCAATAGTCAGCGTTCTTCTCAAGAACGATCGTATCGTTTGGCTTCCAGCTCTTGAATTTGAATGGACCTGTTCCAACTGGCTCTTTGCTTAGCTTGTCTCCATCTAACGATTTAGGACTTGCGATAGCAAACGGGCTCATTGCAATGTTCTTTAAGAACGGTGCTTGAGGGCGCTTAAGCTTAAACACAACTTTATATTCACCATCAGCTTTTATGCTTTCGATCACGTGACCTTCGTCACCTTCGAAACCACCAAACATAGATTTGTAGTAATAGAACTTCTCTTCATCTTTACTCTTAGCCCAACGCTCAAAGTTCTTGATAACCGCATCAGCGTTAAACTTCTCGCCATCATGGAATTTAACACCTTCTTCAAGCTCAAACGTATATGTCAAGCCATCTTCAGAAACTTCCCATTTCTTAGCAAGACCTTCAACGATATCTGTATTATCTTTTCCATAGTTTACAAGCGGCTCATAGATTTGCTCTGTTACGATAAAAGACTCACCATCAGTAACAATAGCTGGATCAAGTGCAACAGAATCTCCGCCACGACCGTAGATCATGACATTGTTCGGATCGACTTTACCGTCGTCTCCACCTTTGCTGCTATCCCCGCCTGATGAACACCCTGCTAACGCAAGAGATAAAGCAAGCATTAAAGCAAATAAAGTTAATAAACTTTTCTTCATCTTCTTTCCCCCAGTTCTCATTTTAGTTATGCCTTTGTTTATATGTACGTGTCTGCCGTTATTCGTAAAGATGGCAGGCAGCGTAGTGGCCTTCAGCAACTTCTTTTAAAACAGGCTTTACGGTTCCGCAATGATCCATCGCTGCAGGGCAACGTGTGTGAAATGGACAACCAGCAGGAGGATTTGATGGACTCGGCACATCTCCTTGCAGGATGACTCGGTCTTTACGGTGCTCTACATCTGGAATCGGAACAGCTGATAAAAGAGCTTGTGTATATGGATGTTTCGGATCATCATAAAGCTTTTCACTATCAGCAAGCTCTACAATATGACCCAAATACATAACTCCCACTCGGTCACTGATATGGCGGACTACACCAAGATCATGCGCGATAAACAAATACGTAAGGTCGAACTCTTTCTGCAGATCTTGTAAAAGGTTCAGTACTTGAGATTGAATGGAAACATCCAGTGCGGATACTGGCTCGTCCGCAATAATGAGCTTCGGATTCACGGCAAGTGCACGTGCGATTCCGATACGCTGTCTTTGTCCTCCAGAAAATTGATGAGGATATCGCTTCGCGTGCCAGCTTGAGAGTCCTACAACTTCAAGCAGTTCTTTTACCCGTCTTTTTCGTTCCGCTTTATCTTTTACACCATGAACGATTAATGGTTCTTCTAAAATTTTCTCAACCGTATGACGCGGGTTAAGGGAAGCAAAGGGATCTTGAAACACCATCTGCATTTCGCGGCGTTTCTTTCTCATCTCACTCGAAGATAGTTTGGTTATATCCTCGCCTTCAAAGTAGATCTTTCCTTCTGTTGGTTCTAAAAGTCTAAGGAGCATGCGTCCTGTCGTGGACTTACCACATCCGCTCTCTCCTACGAGGCCTAGGGTCTCTCCTTTTTTTATGTGAAAAGAGATTCCGTCTACTGCCTTTACTTCGCCAACGGTCTTGCTCAGTATTCCGCCTTTGATTGGAAAGTGCATCTTTAAATTTTCTACTTTAACTAATGGCTGTGTCTGACTCATGCAGATTCACTCCTTTCCCGTCCTCGTAAAGCCAGCATCTGACTTGATGACTGCCTTCTTGAGTTTTAAGATGAGGAGTTTCGGATATACATCTTGTTCCTGCATGCTCACAACGCGGTGCGAACGAACAACCGGTGGTGATCGAACCGGGTTTCGGTACGTTTCCTGGAATAGAATACAGACGGCCGACCTTCTCCCTCATGTCTGGTACGGATCTGATCAACCCTACCGTATAAGGGTGTTTCGGATTTTGGAAGATGGTTTTCACTTCACCTTCTTCGACCACTTTTCCAGCGTACATAACAACGACGCGCTCACACATCTCTGCTACCACACCAAGATCATGTGTGATCATCATGATAGCGGTGTCTGTTTCTTTGTTTAATCGTTTCATCAAGTCTAAGATTTGGGCTTGAATCGTAACATCCAAAGCAGTGGTAGGCTCGTCCGCTATCAGAAGTTTAGGGTCACAGATCATAGCCATAGCGATCATGACACGCTGACGCATACCTCCTGATAATTGATGAGGGTATTCTTTTACAAGCTCTTCTGCTCGTGGAAGTCCTACAAGCTTAAGCATCTCAATGGCTTTACCCATCGCTTCTTTTTTGGACCATTTTCTATGTATGCGCAGTGATTCAATAAGCTGCTCACCGATCGTGATAACCGGGTTCAAGCTTGTCATCGGCTCCTGAAAGATCATCCCGATCTCATTGCCTCTAATTTGCCGCATCCTTCTTTCTGGTGCTGAAGCAAGATTTTCACCTTTAAAGAGAATCTCTCCTTCAATTTTCCCAGGCGGTGTAGGTACAAGTCCCATTACGGATAGTGATGTCACACTTTTACCGCAGCCCGATTCTCCTACGATCCCGAGTACTTCACCAGGATTAACGTGGAAATCAACACCGTCCACAGCAGGGATTGCGCCATCGTCTGTAAGGAAAGAAGTTCTTAAGTTCTTCACTTCTAGAACTGGATTTCCCATGAGATCTCACTCCTTTCTCTAAGCTGCCAAATTTCCTAGAAATATTACTTCTCTGTTGAGAATTATGACACTACTCTGACAATTTGACAATATTTAATTTTCAGAATAATCGACAAACACGTCTTATGTTGTAGTTCTTTCGTATGATATCTATCTTCATTAAAACGAAAAAAGACCAGCATCTCTGCCGGTCTTGGACGATTTTAATTAAGTTGTTGAACCATGAAAAGGTCATAATAAGCACCTTGTTTTTCC
Organism: Fictibacillus tiangongensis; assembly: GCF_048083785.1. Classification (GTDB taxonomy): domain Bacteria; phylum Bacillota; class Bacilli; order Bacillales; family Fictibacillaceae; genus Fictibacillus. Next base: position 592,794 of record NZ_CP182294.1, on the reverse strand, counting down.
ATTAATTTCTTATGATTACCGATCTCTACGATTCTGCCATGATCGATCACGATGATTCGATCCGCATGAGTTATGGTGGAAAGTCGGTGAGCCACAATGAACGTTGTTCGATCTTTTGCAAGTTTTTCTAAAGCTTCTTGAATCAAATGTTCACTCTCAAGGTCCAGTGCGGAAGTCGCTTCATCTAGAATAAGAAGCGGTGGATTCTTTAAAAAGACACGCGAAATAGCCACACGCTGCTTCTGACCGCCAGATAGCTTCACCCCACGTTCACCAATCTTCGTGTCATAACCTTCAGGTAAGCTCATTATAAATTCATGCGCATTAGCTGCTTTTGCAGCCGCAATCATCTCTTCATCAGAAGCCTCTGGATTACCCATAAGTATATTCGCTCGAACGGATTCACTAAAAAGAATATTATCTTGAAGAACCATACCGATGTTGTCTCTTAGAGAGCGCACTTTAAAATCACGGATATCCGTTCCGTCCAGCTTGATGCTTCCTTCTGAAACGTCGTAAAAGCGAGGAATCAAACTGATCAACGAAGATTTGCCGCCTCCGCTCATCCCCACTAGAGCAATCGTTTCACCTGCTCGGACCGATAAGGAAACATTATGTAGCACGTCAGCTTCTTCCTCGTTATAAGTGAACGATACATTATCGAAATCAAGCTTCCCTTTTACGGATTCTAAGGGCTTGGCATTTGGAGAATCTTCAATATCATAAGACTCATCTAAAAACTCAAACATCCGGTCCATAGACGCGATCGATTGTGTCAGTGTTGTAGATGAATTCACTAGTCGTCTCAGTGGGTTATATAGTCTATCCATATACGCAACAAATGCAACTAGCGCACCGATCGTAATGTTTCCTTGAATACCTTGATAGGCAGCAAATCCAATGACAAGAAGCGGTGCAATATCTGTTACGGTATTAACGACCGAGAATGTTTTCGCGTTCCATTTTGTATGATCCATCGCACGGTCTAAGAAGTTGCGGTTTCGTTTATCAAACTGTACCTGCTCATGATCTTCTAGTGCAAAACTTCGGATCACTGACATACCTTGAACGCGTTCATGCAGGTGGCCTTGTACTTCAGCTAGAGCCTGCGAACGGTCTTTCGTTAATTGACGAAGCCGGGCATAAAAGAATTTTACTGAGAAACCGTAGACTGGCAGCATGGATAGGGCAACGATCGTCAGCCAGAAATCCATAGAGAACATGATGGCAGCGGCAATAATAATCGTCGCCATATCTAACCATACATTCATTAAACCAGTAATGACAAACGTTTTTGTTTGCTCAACATCATGGATGACTCTCGAAATCACTTCACCTGATTTGTTGTTCGAGTAAAAACGCAGGCTCAAGCGCTGTATATGGTCAAACATCTTATCACGAATGTCATATAAAACCTTTGTTCCTACCCATTGGGCATAATACTGTCTCCAATACTCAATCGGTGGACGAACCACAACAAATATGAGTGCTGCCCCACCCATGAGCCAGTAAAGTTTGTTCAACTTTTCATCTATCGGCAATGAGACCTGAATGATGTCATCTACAACATATTTTAAAATTAGAGGCGTTAATAACGGGATACCGAATTTAGCTAAGCCAATTACGATCGTCCAGAAAATTTGCCACTTGTACGGTTTTACGAAAATCAAATAACGTTTAATACTATCCATTTCAATTTCACCATTCTTTCCTTCATAAAAAGAAAACTTGGCAAGCGCCAAGTTAACCAAAGATAAAAAAAGGATAACCTGTTGACTCTTCAACAGGTTTTCCTTTTTATCGGAATTCTAAATATCTTTCATACCATTGTTCCACAAATCCAGGTTCGAACGGTCCCTTTTTTTGTGTGACCATCAAGATTAATTCTTGAAGGTTCTTCTTTATAATCGTATCAAGCTGACTCGGATACCTCATCATTCTTTTGTGCAGCTCATATTCATCTTCATCTAATAAGATATAAGTTCCGTCTGGAAATACTTTTATATCAAGATCATAATCAATATACTTCAAGGCTTCCTTGTCCCACATGAATGGTGAGCCTAGGTTGCAATAATAATAAATCCCGTCTTCTCGTAACATTCCGATCACGTTAAACCATTGCTTCGCGTTAAAATAGCAAATGGCCGGTTCCCTCGTACGCCATTGACGCCCGTCAGATTCAGTAACAAGAATCCGGTCGTTACCGCAAATCACCTGACTAGGAGTTCCTTTCAAAATAACCGTATCTTCCCAATTTCTATGAAGATAACCGTTATGCTTATAGCTTTGAATATTGATTATACTTCCGGTTGCAGGAAAACTCATCTCTCTCTCCTTTCTGCCCGAGTCCGGAAGCTAATGTTACCTATTGAATTGTTAATTCTCCTTCCTCTTTAACCAATTGTCGGTAATTCACCAGCTCCATTAATAAACCTCGTTCTTCATTTTTTTCAATGTTTTGATTCCCGATCATTACTTTCTTTCATTACACACGCTTTTTTTCTCTTCTTTATTATATCGTTTTAAGAATAGTTTGGAAATGTACTTGTCCCTGTTTTTTTCATAAAAGCGCCTTTTTTCAAATAATTCCACTCGTCACTAGTATTCCCATCGGTCTTGTTTAGAAAACGTATGTACTTCGTTTGAATTTCAGAGAAAAAAATGAAGAGAAACCAAAAAATGCTCCCTAGTAATTAGGGAGCATTCCTGGATAGAGGTTAATTTTGTTGTTGGTTTTTACCTTGTTGAGACTGTTGGTTTTGTTGGCGAACTTCTTGAGCGTTAGTTTCGCTAGCAAATTCAGTCCCGTAAGATTGACCAGCTTGTTGTTGTTGAGCGTTTTGTTGCTTTTGACGAGCTTGTTGTTGTTGTTTTTGTTGTTTGTCCATGTTTTTCACCTCCACGAAATATAATTTACCCGGGGTCATGCTTTTTTATAAGCACTTTTTTTATTAGATATTTCCAGTATTAAAACATGGAGATATAGGGGATAAATGAATGAATAACTAAATCTTAAAAAAGGAGGTACGACTCATGTATGTAGGAAGAGATATGACCGAATTGAGTATGACGAGTAAGACCGATTGGAAAGATGCAGAACTGGCTTATTTTCACCACTCCTTGCAGCAGGTTGCTCCTTATTTAAACGAAGAGGGCACAAGCCTGCACCGCGAAATCATTAAAGAGATCGAAGCAAGAGGCGGTATGAAACGAGATGAAGCTGACTGGACGCATGGGACTGAGGTTAAGTACGACTGATATAAAGCTTTGATTGTAAGTACTTAAGGGAAGTCTGACTCAACGCTCGTATGGTGCACGTCCAGCGTACCTAACAGCCGCTGGACGTGCAAAAAAAAAGCCTCTGCACTCAGCAGGGGCTTGTTTCATTCAAACAGTACTAAAAATTACTATAAGACTGTCCACCATCTACGTTCAGCGTACTTCCAACGACCCATGATGCCTTTTTGGAAGCTAAAAACACCACAACGTTGGCTACTTCTTCTACTGTCCCGAATCGTCCGGCAGAAATATGTTCTTCCACAAACGAATTGATTTTGTCTGGATCTTGTTCCAATCTTTTCTTCCAATTTCCTGTTTCATGCAAGATCGATCCAGGGGCAACGCCGTTTACTCGAATACCCTTTTTGATCATCTCGTCACCAAATGACTTTGTGAAGGAAATCATCGCTGCCTTGCTCGCATTGTACGTGGGCTTACCACCCGATTCGCGGCCAAAAATAGACGAAATATTAATAATAGCACCGCCGTCAGATTTCCCGCTCATTATCGCTGCCGCTCTCTTACTCAGATCGACTGCCGATAAAAAATTTAAATGCATAGCTTCTTCAAACTGCTCCATACTTGTCTCCATAACAGAAGAACCATTGCTTCCACCTGCATTGTTAACCAAGACGTCTATTGTTCCAAATTTCGTAACAAACTCACTTATCACTCGTTCACGATCCTCAGCAATCGTTACATCACCCTGGAAAATTTCGATCCCTTCTTTTTGAGCAGCTTCGAGATCAGCCAAGTTACGGCCAACGATTCCCACTTTTGCACCTTCCTCTAAAAAGGCAAGAGCGATACCTTGACCGATCCCTTTGGATCCGCCTGTAACAAGTACAACTTTACCTTCAAGATCTAAATTCATACGATTAACGCCTCCTTTATGAGCCGAATGATTTTTTGATGCGAGACAGGAAATGGATAATTTTCAAGTTCATCTATACGGACCCATTTCCAATCAGCAGGCAGCTGTTCCAAATCATCTTCACTTTCAATTTTCCCCTGCCATATTTGGATTTCCCATTTTAAGTGAGAAAACACATGCTCAATGTATCCTGCTTTTTCCTCGACAACCGCTCCAAAATTCGTCTGTTCTTGTACATATCCAACCAATGCGTCAAGCTCTGCATCTTTGTGCTCCCCAACATATTCAGTGTTCGGAAATTCCCACATGTTAGCAAGTAATCCTTCAGATGGTCTTTTGTGAATGAGGATTTTCCCATCATGATTTAACAAAATACCTGCAGTCATCTTCGCTTTACGAATTTTTGTTTTTCCTAACTTTACAGGAAGTTCAGCTTGTCTTCCACTCTCAAATCCTCTGCATAATTCTCGCATCGGACATAATAAGCAAGCTGGTGATTTTGGCGTACATATTAGTGCACCTAGCTCCATTAATGCTTGATTGAAAGAAGATGGATCTTCGTGTGAGATCAGCTCTCTTACTGCTTTTTCAAAAAGTACACGCGTTTTTGGTTTGCTGATATCTTCTTCGATCAAGAGAATTCTGGATAAAACACGCATAACATTACCATCAACTGCTGGCTCTGGAATACCATACGCAATACTAAGGACTGCTCCTGCTGTATAAGGGCCAACTCCCTTTAATGCAGCAATCTCTTTTGGCGTATTCGGTACTTTTCCTCCATAAGATTCGCATACTTCTTTTACTGCGGTTTGTAAGTTTCGAACTCGGGAATAATAACCTAGACCCTCCCATGCTTTTAAGACTTTTTCTTCATCCGCGTAAGCAAGGTCTTGCAGTGTTGGGAACAGTTGAGTAAATCGTTCAAAATAAGGAATGACCGTGTCTACTCTTGTTTGTTGAAGCATAATCTCAGAGACCCAGACACGGTAAGGATCTTGATTTTCTCTCCAAGGCAATGTTCGTTTGTTCTCGTTATACCAAGTTAACAAATGGTCTTGAAATTGTTTCACATATGAATCATTGAGGGAAAATATACTATTACTTGTTGTGTTCAATTTACAGATCTTCCTTTGTTTTTAGCTTTTCAAACGCCCAGCAATGGATTTTTTCTAACCCTCCTGTTACACATTCGTCAAGGATTGAAAAAACAGGATGCTGAAGAGAAGTTCGATTTTTTTTAATCGTATCATATGATGCTTGATCGTTAACTTGGAAACATTCAACATATAATGAAGGCTGATCTGCCGCTCTGTACCATTGAATATCAGAAGCGCCACAAGCTTTAAGCTCATTGATGACAGAATCCATTTGAGACTCATACAATTGAATGAAATCTGGACTTACTTTATACTCCATAAAAACCGTTAACATATTCATTTCACTCCATTCCTACATAGGAGGTGATCGCCTTGGATACAGGCACACACATTGTGATGGGGCTTGGGTTAGGTGGTTTAGCGATGCTAGACCCTGCAATTGCAAATGATCCAGTAACCTCCCAAGCAATTCTTGCTGGGACTTTGATTGGTTCCCAAGCACCCGACTTCGACACCGTACTCAAACTAAAAAATAATGCGGTATACATCCGCAATCACAGAGGACTTACACATTCATTGCCAGCACTCGTAATATGGCCACTGCTCTTATTTGGGGCTATCTCGTTATTTGTTCCAGAAGCCGATAACGGAAAGCTTTTATTATGGACAGCGATTGCCGTTTTCCTTCATGTTTTCGTTGATATTTTTAACGCTTACGGCACACAGGCACTTTACCCCGTTTCAAAGAAATGGATCGCGCTTGGTGTCATCAGTATCTTTGATCCCTTTATCTTTTTCTTGCATATCGGAGGCTTGCTACTCTGGTATATAGGTGTTGATCCCGGATACACGTTTCTAACGGTGTACAGCATACTCGTTGTTTATTACATCATTCGGATTATATCCAGACAGCGCGTAAACAAGATCGTGCTGAAAAAAATTCCAGAAGCCGAAGAAATCTATGCCAGCCCGACCATTCGTTGGGGACAGTACCATCTAGCCATAAAATCCAAGCACGAATTCTTCGTAGCCGGTTTAAAAAATGGAAAAGTAACGGTTTGGGATACATTCGATCGTCTTGCTGTTCCAAAAACAAAATTGATTGAAGCTGCGAAAAAGGACAAAAATATATCTGCCTTTCTTTCGTTTTCTCCTGTTCACAGATGGGAAGTCGAGAAAAACGATCACGGTCATCTCGTACAATTTATTGACCTCAGGTATAGAAGTAAAGGGCACTACCCTTTTGTCGCGATGGTGCAGCTAGATGAGAACTTAAACATCATTACTTCTTTCACAGGCTGGGTGTACTCTGAAGACCGCCTTAAAAAGAAGATGGAGTTCTCTCCACTCGATCTTATCAACAATAATGAATAGGAAGAAGACGGGCTTATTGAATAGGCCCGTCTTTTTTTACGAATCGCTGAAATTTAGGATTGTTTGAAAAATACTCGTGAAGCTTATGGCCATAAGAAGTAATCAGCTGGGTTACCATCTTCTCGGTAACCTCTTGTCCTTCATATTCCCATCCCGCTTTCGCTCGAGTAGACTCAAAATCTTCCCATAATCCTTCCACCCATTCCCTAGCTTCTTGATTTGTAAGGGCTGGGTTCTTTTTTTGCAGTAGTTCCGCCAATCTGTCAAAACGCTCTTCCATTATTCTCCCTCCTTATCCAATTTTTAAAGAAATCCCCGTCACATAAAGGGTTCTCTCACGTTTCATACTAGTTGAGAACCGATAACAAGGAGGTAATCACATGCGTAATAAATCAAAAAACTTCCCTAATCGGATCTCCTTCTCAGGTGAGCCGAGATCAAAAGAAGAATTCTCTTCTAAACGGCCAGATGGATCCATTCGTGACCATCCGCAGGAACGAATGTTTTTATCCAATCAACACCGAGATGATCAGTAACTCTTGCGGTTATGAATTTCATTCTGGGGGGTGAATCAGTTGAACAAGAAAGACTACTTCTCATCAACGCGATTTAACGGTAAATATTCTGACCCCTTTCACTCACCGCGTGCCAATTCGAAGCATGCGTACAATCAAGTGAACGGGGAAACCCAGCAAGCATTAAATAACTATGTGCTTGAAATTCAAACACGTAAGCGTTCATAGTGACGAATAAAGGAGCGGTCCTGTACCGCTTCTTTATTTTTTTTAATCAAAAAACTTAAAGTGGTTGATCTCCGTTTCAGGTGCTCGCTTTCCGGGGGGCGTGCGGTGAGCCACCTCGTCGCCTTGCGACCTTAGGTGTCTCACCTATCCCGCTGATCCCCCAGGAGTCTCGCACCTTACACTCCAATCAACTGCAAAGAAGCTTTGAAGCAAACACAAAGAAAAGAGCCTTCAAAATTACTCAAGCACAGAAATCGGCAAAGCTTCGAGTGCACTTTGTTTATTTTTGTAACCCCAGGCAAAAATACCATTTAGGTAGAGTACAGAAAACGTCGATCCCGGGTCTCCTTGAATTCCGTACTCTTTTCCGCTTTCGATCGTTGAAGGATCCATCAAGTAGCATTTACCCATCGCGATCTTGCGTTCATAAACGGCATACTCACTTACCATGCCCATTTGTTCTGCTTTTTGTGCTTTTGCTCGAAGGGAAGCAATTTTGCCTTTAATTTCAACTTCTGTCATCTCGCTGAATCTTTTTTCCATTTGATTACTTCCTTTCTTTTCTGTACCCTATATATGCTTAAGAAATAACTACATAGGAGTGATAACTTTTGAATAAGACTGTCATTATTACGGGCGGCGGTTCTGGCTTAGGACTCGCACTAGCCCGCGAATATAACAAAATGTACAACGTCTATCTCGTTGGCCGCAATGAGGAAAGATTAAAGCAAGCTGTTCAATCATTCGCTCACAGCGAAAACAAAGTATCGTATATAGTTTGTGATGTTACGGATTACGCAAAAACCGAATCCATGCTTCAATCCATCTTCCAAAGTGAGAACGTTCACGCTTTGATCAACAATGCAGGTATGGGTGTGTTTGAGCCGCTTGAAGACTTAACAGAAGCAGATATAACAGAAATGCTCGAAACGAATGTTTACGGTACCATTTTTGCGACTAAGCTTGCATTTCCGCTATTTAAAAAGCAAGGCTTCGGCAAGGTAATGAACATCATTTCCACAGCCGGATTACGCGGAAAGGTAAATGAATCTGTTTATTGTGCTTCTAAATTTGCTGTTAGAGGATTTACAGAAAGCCTCGTAAAGGAATGGGATGGCACTGATATCTATCCAACAGCGGTTTATATGGGCGGAATGGATACACCTTTCTGGGATGATTCCGATCATATTGCAGATCGCTCTCGATTAAAGTCTCCGGAGCAGGTTGCTGCCCTGATCGTTGAACAGGACGACAACAGACCAGAGATCTTTATAGATCGTTAAGTTCATCACCGCTAAGGAGTTCTGAAATTACTCCAGAATCGAAGCCTTTGCTGTATAGAAATTTCTTCATGCGTGACTCGTATTCAAAACCACTATACTTTTTATATTTTTGATGAGCTTTGCGAGCATGCGCCAGCAAGGCTTCTTTTTCATCTTCGGCAGATTGACTGATCTTCGCTTCTTGAAATGCCATTTCAATCACTTCCCACGAATAGCCTTTTTGCTGAAGCTGCTGAGCGATCTTTTGCTTCTGTTCTTTCTCAGAACGTTTCTTTCCGCTTGAAAATTGTTTTTGAATAAATGTAATACTCGCTTCTAGTTGCTCCTCATAACTGAACTGATCGAGGGCCTCTTCGGTATTACGTTCACTGATTCCTTTTTTCTTCAGCTCCTGCCGAATCATTCCTGGTCCTTTAAATGATGTGTTCATACGGCTTCTCACAAGTGATTTTGCAAAGGTTTGGTCATTCACAAAATCATACTCCGAAAGTTTTTGCAGAACTCGTTTGATCGTGGATTCAGGAACTTCCTTCTTTTCTAGATATACCTCGATCTCATGAGCAGTTCGCATTCGAAAAGATAAATAGTGAAGAGCTTTATTAAATGCTTTTCGATATTGATCTTCTTCAATGATGGATTCCCATTCTTCTTCATCGATCTCCATACCTTTTTGAAGTGAAAACTTTATTAAAACATCTGCGTCTACGCTAAATGCAAATTCTTCTTTTGGCCCTTTTTGTATAAAAATATTAAATCGTTCGTCGTTTTTTTGTTGAGCAGAAATCCTTGTTATAACAGCCATCTACCCACCTTCTTTCACCACATAGTGTACCATATCTTATGGATTTCGTGCTGTTTGAACAGCCTTCAAACTATCGAATAGTATCTGTATGAGAATGTTGACGGAAACAAGCACCTTACCGTTAGTTGAAATACGGAAATTTAAGGGAGCATCGGTGGTTAGAACTGATTTTCAGGTGTAAAAAGCGCAGCCACGGGTGCTTATGCGTCATTCTTAGGTGTAAATCGGTACATCACAGGTGGTTAACCCCACTTTACCGGTGAACGTGTAATAAAATTAAAAACACGTACCGTAAAAAGCACAACTCATACACTCGCACTCACCCACTTCACAAAAAAAAGCACTCTCCCCGTTTAGGAGAGAATGCTTTTTTGGTGAAAGTGCAACCTGCACTTATAAAGGCTTATCAACAGCGTTTTGCATTTGCGCCATATTTATTTTCGAGCAACTCTGCAAAAAACTCTTTTTCAGTTGGCGGTGTGCGATCAGGATGATTTTCTTTTAGATGTTTCACATAAGCTTGGTAATCAGGCAGATTTGAGATTCCTTTTCCGATATATAAAAGGATCTGAAAGATATCTTTCACCCATTTCCAAGCGGCTTGAAATGTCACGATACATCACCAAGCTTTGTTTGCACAAATGGCTCTTCTACTGTTTCTAAAGGCTTCTCACTCTTGACTGCTTTGTACCAGATGCGCATCGCATCAATGAGTACACCTAGAATAAGCAACATAAAGATCGCGGTTAAATAAGCGTTTAACGTATTGTTGAAGACTAGCTGTTTAGCAGCTTCCATGGAAGGTACAGTTGGTGGCAAGTTTCCGCTCGCAATTGCTTCCTTCATCACTTCTGCTTGCTTTAAGAAACCGATTTTCGGAACATCAGAGAAAATCTTTTGCCAAGCCGCATAGAACGTTACGATCATCAGCCAAGCAAGAGGAACTAACGTCACCCATACAAACTTTTTCTTACCCATCTTCAAGATAACAGTTGTTGCCACGATAAGGGCGATAGCCGCTAACATTTGGTTAACGATACCGAACAATGGCCATAGTGTATTGATGCCGCCTAACGGGTCCGTTACACCGACGACTAAGAAATAACCCCAGCCTGCGACGACTAACGCACTGGTGAAATATACAGCTGGCATTGAGTCTGTTTTTCGTAAAGGTTTATAAATTTGTCCAAGAAGATCTTGAAGCATAAACCTACCTACCCGTGTACCAGCGTCAATGGTGGTCAATATGAATACAGCTTCAAATAATATCGCAAAATGGTACCAGAACGCCATCAACTTTGGTCCGCCGATCACTTGAGAGAAAATTTGTGCGATCCCTACAGCTAGTGACGGAGCACCACCTGTTCGAGAAAGGATCGATTCTTCATCTACATTTTTAGCGAGTTCATTGATCTCATCCGCTGATACCGTGAATCCCCAAGAGGATATCGTAGTAGCAGCTGTCGCTACATCCGTTCCGATCGCAGCACCTGGAGAGTTGATCGCAAAATAGATTCCTGGAGTTAGAAGCGTTGCCGCTACCATTGCCATGATCGCGACAAAAGATTCTGTTAGCATTCCTGCGTAACCGATCATAGGAGCATGCTGTTCGTTCGCGATTAATTTAGGCGATGTTCCTGATGAGATCAAAGCATGGAAACCAGAGATGGCTCCACATGCAATCGTAATGAACAAGAATGGAAAAAGGTTTCCTGCGAATACCGGACCTGTTCCATCAATAAATTTAGTTAGAGCAGGCATTTGAATCTCAGGCATGACGATAAGAATACCGAGTGCCATCATTCCGATTACCCCTACTTTTAGGAATGTACTGAGATAGTCTCTTGGTGCAAGAAGCATCCAAACAGGAAGAACGGAAGCAAGAAAACCATAAACGATTAACATCCAGGCTAAAGTCTCACCATCAAATGTAAAAAGAGGTGCAAGTGTTGGAGAGTCTGCAACCCATTGGCCGCTGACTAAAGCAAAAATCAACAATATAAAACCAATAATCGATGCTTCCCCTACTCGCCCCGGGCGAAGATACCGCATATATACACCCATGAAAAGAGCGATGGGAATGGTCATGGCAATCGTATATGTACCCCATGGACTTGATTTAAGTGCGTTAACAACTACTAGTGCAAGAACGGCAATTAAAATAACCATAATAGCAAAAACACCGATAAGCGCTAGCATTCCACCAACTGGCCCTATTTCTTCTTTCGCAATCTGACCGATTGATTTACCTCTGCGTCTCATGGAAATGATTAAAATAACAAAATCTTGTACAGCACCCGCAAGAACTGCTCCGACAATAATCCAGATGGTACCAGGCAGATATCCCATCTGTGCTGCTAATGTTGGACCTACAAGTGGACCAGCACCAGCGATTGCTGCAAAATGGTGTCCATAAAGAACCCATTTGTTTGTCGGTACATAATCCTTACCATCTGCATATCTTTCTGCAGGTGTTGCATTGTTCTTATTAAGGCTGAAGATTTTTGTAGCAATAAATCGTGCATAAAAGCGATAAGCAATGGCATACGTACACAAGGACGCAACTACAAACCAGATTGCATTGATCTTCTCGTCTCTTTGAAGCGCGATGATGGATAAGGCGATACCCCCTGCTAAAGCAATACCTATCCATAACAGCGCTTTCAAAAAGGGATTCTTCTTTTTTGCTTGCACATTTCTTTGGAGCTCCATAAGCCTTCTTTCCTCCTCAATAGTGTAAAATAATAAGTACAAGATGAATTATAACAAATATTCTTAATTTTTAAATAAATAAAATGGAAAGAGGTGGATTATCATGAAAAGAATTCTAATTACTGGAGGAACAGGCTTCATTGGCGGATATTTAACGAATCACCTTACATCGCTTGGAAACGAAGTCTATATACTTACACGAAAAGATAAAAAATCTCAGGAAAAAAACGTTAAATTTGTGCAATGGATGTCGAACAACGAACCCGATCTGCCTCCTATCGATGCTGTGGTTAACCTTGCTGGAGAATCCATAAATGGCAGATGGACCGATGAAAAGAAACAGTCGATCTTAAACAGCCGTTTAAAAGTAACAGAAGAATTATTAAAGCTTGTTACGAAGATGCCCCAAAAACCATCCGTTTGGGTAAACGCTTCTGCAATTGGATATTATGGAACTTCTGAAACCGAAGTGTTCACAGAGAGTTCATCCAAACATGGCACAGACTTTCTAGCTGAAGTTGTTAGAGCATGGGAAACGAAAGCATCAGTAGCAAAATCTCTCAGCATCAGAACGGTTTTCACACGATTCGGGCTAGTACTAGGTAAAGACGGAGGTGTGCTTCCCCAGCTAAGCCTTCCTTATCGCTTTTTTGCAGGTGGTACGGTTGGTTCAGGCAAGCAGTGGGTTTCGTGGGTACACGTGGAAGACGTAGCAAAACTCATTACGGAAGCCATAGAGAATGATCAATATTCAGGACCTGTTAATGTAACTTCCCCGCACCCCGTGACAATGAAAGAATTCGGTCAAGCAACAGGTGACGCTATGCATCGGCCCCACTGGCTGCCTGCACCTTCCATAGCTTTTAAGATCATGTTTGGCGAAATGAGTATGTTGATTCTAAAGGGACAGCAGGTACTTCCAGAAAAAGCGCAAAACATAGGCTATACGTTCTCCTACCCACAATTAAAGGGGGCTTTACATGATTTGTTACAATGACAATAAAAATAAACGATCAGGTGACATATTATGAAAACATTAATTCAAAAAGCTAAAGTGTATCCAATTACGAGCAGTGAACTTCAGCAAGGAGACGTACTAGTTGAAAACGGCAAGATCATAGCAGTCGAAACGCATATTGAGCCAACAGCCGATATGGAAATCATCCAAGCTGAAAATCTGCATCTTCTTCCTGGATTCATTGATGTTCATACTCATCTAGGTTTATATGACGAAGGAACAGGATGGGCTGGAAATGATGCTAATGAGACTCACGAGGTACTTACTCCTCATATTCGTGCGATCGATGGCTGTCATCCACTAGACATCGCCTTTAAGGATGCAGTACGTTTTGGAGTGACAACTGCACACATCATGCCTGGAAGTGCAAATGTTATTGGTGGAACGACCTCTGTCATTAAAACGTATGGACACGATATTAGAAAAATGATCATGAAGGAAACAGCTGGTCTTAAGATTGCATTAGGTGAAAATCCAAAGCGCATTCATAGTGGACGTCATAATGATTCCATCACTCGGATGGGTATTATGGGTATGCTGCGTGAAGCTTTTTATCAAGCAAAAGATTCTGCTTACCAAGATAATTTGCGTGTTGCACCGATCGCAGCCGCATTAAACCGAGAGATTCCTGTTCGCATTCATGCTCACCGTGCAGATGATATTCTTTCTGCTATACGTTTTGCTGAAGAATTCAACTTAGACTTTCGTATTGAACATTGTACAGAAGGTCATCTCATTGCGGACTCGTTCAAAGATTTAAATTTAAAGGTCAGTGTAGGTCCAACACTGACGCGCAAGTCAAAGATCGAATTAAAAAACAAATCGTGGGAAACGTACCGCATACTATCGGAAAATAATGTTGAAGTTTCAATCACGACCGATCACCCTTACATTCCGATTCAATATTTAAACGTTTGTGCGGCAATTGCCGTTAGAGAAGGATTGAGTGAAAAAAAAGCGCTAGAAGGTATCACTATTGCTCCTGCTAAGAACCTTGGAATTGATGATCGAGTAGGCAGTATTGAGCCCGGAAAAGATGCCGATTTATCCCTTTGGACAGAGCATCCGTTCCACTTTTCTGCTACCCCTGTCATGACGATGATTGACGGAGAAATAATTTACAAAAAATCTACAAAATAACTATTTTCTTTTTTGAAAAAATGTCTTATTATACAAATAGAGCAACATGCGGATTAAGCGAATCCGGAACATTTTAATGGTCGCTCCAGAATCAAATACAACATTATTTTCATAAATTAAATACTGAAGCAAGGGAAGGCAATTGGTGCGCCACCAGCTATGACTGGTCCTAGTGGGTTCGATTCCCACCCCGAATTAATTTTTATTCTTAATTCGAGGGTGGGGGATACTTCTGCCCTCTAGGAGGGATTAAATTGTTGAAAAAGCGTGATTTATCAGACAGTCATGTTCTTTACAATTTAATGGTGCACCCAGACGTCTTCCCTTTTGTGCGTCAAAAAGCGGCTTCATTTGAAGAATTTCTATTTCTAACGAAGCAAACGATCGAGGAAGAAGACCAAGGAAACATTATTTCCAGAACGATTTTGGATGAGTGGCATAATCCAATCGGCACCATTAATTTATTCGATGTCCAAGATGGTTATGGCTTTCTTGGCACGTGGATTGGTCAGCCTTACTTCGGGAAAGGGTACAATTCTTTAGCAAAAGAAGCTTTCTTTTCTGAATTATTTTATGAGAAAGATATCCACACAATCTTTATGCGTATTCGCAAGGTAAATATTCGTTCGCAAAAAGCAGCTGAAAAAATTCCTTATGTGACGTTAGCCAACGAAACAAGAAAAGATGTTTATGATCAGTTAAACCAAGGACAGGATATTTATAACCTTTATCAGATTGAAAAAGATAACTATCTCATGCACATGCTTCGTACTCAAACACAGCCTCTGGAAATTGTGGAAGAACAGTTAAAGGAAGCTTAATACAGGTAACATGTACACTTACTCTGCGCATACTAATAAACATCACTTCCATTTGGAGTGATGTTTATTTTTTTGTAAGGAGGTAATGTCATGGAGAGTAAAAAACAACAAGCAAAAGAAAGAAATGACGATCTAACTAAAACTCAAGAGATTCTTTATAAAGAGGAATTAAAATCTGCAGAATCAACAGCAGAGACGACACAAGAGATGACAAACGAAGATAATTCCTAAAAGGATGATTCTTCCTCTAATATTTAGCTGAAAAATGCACATTCTATAGTTGAGGACAAGTTCCTCAAATGCTTTTGATTTACGTTTCAAAACATCGTATATCTTTAAGGAGGTATTTGTGTGGAAAAACGTAACCGAAAGTCCCTATTGCACAACAATGCTAAAGCTTCTCAAGCCAAAGGACTTGATGTCGAGTACTCAAGTGAATTGGCAGATCAAAACGATCTTGAAGCACAAGCACGTGCGCAAGCCGCTGACCGACGTCAGAAAAATAACCGTCGCTAAGTGCAAAAAAGACCTGCTGGGATAGCAGGTCTTTTTTTAATATAGAAATCTTAATGCGACGCTTACCTTGTGGATAAAGTTATACACAAGTCTGTTAGTAATGTGGATAATTAAATCTGTAACGGATGTTATTATGTGCAACTTTGTGCAAAAAGTAGTGGTTATGCACATTTTCTGTGGAAAACCATGTGGATAGTGTGTATATTTCTGAATTTTTAAAGCTTTACATATATTATTTCATTTCGATTGTTTTTATTATTTTTGCTGGATTTCCCCCAACAACTACATTTGCGGGAACGTCTTTCGTCACTACCGCCCCTGAAGCGACTACCGCATTATCCCCAATTTTTATACCTGGATTAATAATGGATCCTCCACCCAGCCAAACGTTATTTCCAATCTCGATTGATTTTCCATACTCAGCACCAGAATTTCTTTCAACAGGATCTAACGGATGAGTAGCTGTATAGATATGAACGCCTGGTGCTAACATGCAGTTATCACCGATCCGAACTTCACATACATCTAAAATGGTGCAGTCAAAGTTTGCATAAAAGTTTTCTCCAACATGTATGTTATAGCCATAATCACATTTGAAGTTCGGTTCTATTCCAACGTTTTGACCAGTTGAACCGAATAACTGTTTGATCAAGGAACTCCTTTTATCCCATTCCTCTTCTGTTGTCGCGTTGTACTCTCGGGTCAATTTTCTCGCTTGGATACGTTCGTTAACAAGCTGCTGATCATCCGCACGATACATTTCTCCATCGATCATCTTTTCTTTTTCCGTTTTCATGCCATATCGTTCCTTTCACTGACTATTTAAGAACTAATGTACATACCGCTTCAACTTGTGATGTTTGCGGAAACATATCCACAGGAGTAATCTGTTCTAGCTTATAACCATTACTTATTAACATGTGGACATCTTTCGCTAATGTTGAAGGATTACAAGATACATAAACCATTTTTTTAGGTTTTGTTATTACTATCGTTTCTAAGAAAACAGGATCACACCCTGTTCTCGGTGGATCTACGACTACTAGATCAGGTTGCCAGCCTTCTTTTACCCATTTTGGGAGAAGTTTTTCAGCTTTTCCTGTCTCATAATAAGCATTTTTAATTTGGTGTTTCTCAGCATTCTTTCTTGCATCCATGATGGATTCTTTAATGATGTCCATCCCTCTTACTTCATCTGCACCATTCGCAAGCCACATGCCGATCGTACCCGAACCACAATAAGCATCAACAACCTTTTCCTTACCAGTCAGATTGGCCTGCCTTTTTACTTCGTTATATAAGTTTACAGTCTGCTCAGGATTCAACTGGAAAAACGCACGTGCTGACAGCTCAAAACGAAGATCTCCAAGATGTTCAGTTATCGTATCTTTTCCGAAAATACCCTCCGTCTGTTCACCGAATACAAGCGACGTTTTCTCTTCGTTTATGTTCTGAATAAAGGAAGTCACTTGAGGCAGTCTTTTCTTAATCTCTGCTACAAAAATTTCTTTTTTCGGCAGCTCATTCGTTGCTGTTACGATGACTAACTGAATTTCATCCGTATGAAAGGCTGTTCTAACTACAATGGTACGTATGCTTCCCGTTTGTTTTCTTTCGTCATATATAGGTAGATTCAGATCTCTAATAATCTGTTTTACTTTATTCGTGACAATATTCGTATCCTCATGCTGTACAAGACAGTGATCAATATTGATCAACTTATGTGAGTTGGAGCTATAAAGTCCTGCGATTACAGTATCGTCGAACTTTCCAACTTGAAATTGAGACTTATTTCGATATGCCCAAGGCTCGTCCATTCCAATTGTTTTTCTCACATTCAATTTATCTCTATGAATCTTTGTGTATCGCTCAAAAGCCTGCACAACGATATCTCGTTTTTCTCTTAGTTGAGCTGCATAAGACATATGCTGGATCTGACATCCGCCACATGTCTCATAGATTGGACAAGGTGGTGTTACTCTATCTTTGGACTTTTTAAATACTTTCTTTATCTTTGCTTCTGCTCGGTTTGGAAAGACTTTTGTAATAATAACCGACATTTCTTCACCTGGAATCCCTCCAGGAACAAAGACTACTTGTCGTTGGTGAAATCCAATTCCTTCGCCATTAATCCCCAACCTTTTAATTTCAAGCGGAATTGTCTCACCTATCTTCATAATGGGATTATTATTTTGTTTCGTATTTTTCATAATATGATTCACTCGTTTCTTAGCTAAAAGTGGCTTTCCTTATTGTAGACGAAACTCGCATGTTCTACCAACTTCAATTTCAATCGGGAAAAAAATTTATACAAAAATAATACTAAAGTCAGATTGTCTTGAATTTTTATAATCTCTATAATAGCTTTAACGAAAGCGCTTTCGTAAATAGCGCTTATAATTTTATGTGTTTCCGAAACCGCTTTCGATTCACTATTTACAATAAAGGAGGATATTTGCTCAGTGAAAAAAATCTATGCTTTTGCTCTCTCTGCTTTATTACTGATGCCAAGCGGTGGGACTGCCTTTGCAGATGACGATGTGGATAAAAAAGTACAAAAAAAGAAAGGCAATGCGAAATGGTCTCTTACTTGGTCCGATGAATTTGACAAACCTAAAATTGACCCAAAAAAGTGGACGTATGATATCGGTAACTGGATTAAAGATGAAGACGGCAATCTTATTACGCCTGGTTGGGGAAACAATGAAAAACAATATTATACGAACTCAGATGAGAACTCATTTATTAAAGATGGTAAATTAATTATTCGTGCTAAAAAAGAGAGCATAACGGATGACTCTGGTACCTATGATTATTCATCCGCTAAGCTAAAAACAAAGGGACTATTTAGTCAAACGTATGGCCGTTATGAGGTTCGTGCAAAATCACCTACAGGTAAAGGGCTATGGCCAGCGGTTTGGATGTTACCCGAAAAAGATCGATATGGTGGATGGGCGGCATCAGGTGAGATTGATATCATGGAAGCTTGGGGAAGTAAACCAAATAAAGTGGCAGGAACGCTCCATTATGGTGAGACTTGGCCAAACAATCGTTATACAGGAAAAGAATTTGAATTCCCTTTTAACGAGGGAATCAATACTTGGCACACATATGCCATCGAATGGGAACCTGGTGAGATCAGATGGTATGTAGATGGTAAACTGTATCAGACCCAAAACGAGTGGTATGCTAAAGGACCAAATAATCCGATCAAGTACTCGTATCCAGCCCCATTCGATCAAAACTTTTATTTAATCATGAACCTAGCTGTTGGCGGCTGGTTTGATGGAGATCCCGATGAAACGACTACGTTCCCTCAACAGATGGAGATTGATTATGTTCGTGTATATGAGTTAAAAAACCGCGATTACCGAGATCCAGTGGAACCTACTCCAAAGCCTGTTGAACTGCCTGAAGATGCTAAGCAACCTCTTGAAGATGGAAACCTCATTTATGACGGAAACTTTGAAAGACCTTTTACTCGTATCGATCAAAATGAAACACCTTTCGATCCATCCTACTGGAACCTTGTTACTCTTCCTGAATTTAGTGGTAAAGCTTCTGTAGAAAATGAAATGATCGATAACAAGAATTTTGCGGTGATCACTCCACACGTTCCAGGATCATTTTCACATTCTGTACAAGCGATTCAGCTTCTTTCACTCGGCAAAAACGGACGTTACAAAGTTAGCTTTGATGCAAAAGCAGCATCTGATCGACAAATGACAGTTAAAGTAGGCGGTGGCGCAGATCGTGGTTGGGGTAAATACTCAAATGAAGAAAATATTAAATTAGGCACTGCACTTTCAAGTTATTCCTTTACCTTCGATATGCTTGCCGATACAGATCTTGCGGCTCGATTAGAATTCAATCTAGGAAACAACGGAAGTGTTCCCGTTTGGATTGGTAACGTACGGGTTGAAGAAGTTACAAATGAACCGATTGATGAATCGGCCTCTAAGCCGCCACTTCGCTATGGTAACCACATTTATAATGGAACATTTGATCAAGGTGCGATGAATCGATTAACGTATTGGAACTTTGTTTCCAAACACAAGAAAGATAGAGCTGTTGTTAATGAGAAAACTCGTGAATTTCATGCTGATTTAAAGGGACACTCTTCTAAGAAAACAGATAGATACCTTGTGCAAAAAGGAATCCAATTGATCAAAGGCAACGAATACCTTTTAACTTTTAAAGGTAAAGCCGATAGAGCTCGATCCATTGAAATCGGTGTGTTAGATGAGAGCGGCAAGCAGTTCTATGTAACACCAGCTAAAGTAACTCTAAACAAAAAGAGTGGTACGCACGAAGTAAGATTTACGTATGAAGGAGAAACGTCAGATTACAATAGCCAGTTAATCTTTAACTTAGGCGGCAATCCTGCTGATGTTTACTTAGATGACATTTTTCTAAAGAAACTAACCAATATTCCCGATTACAACGATGTAGAGCTCAATCCATTGAAGAATGGAGATTTTCTTTCCGGCCTTTCATTTTGGAACCCCTACATTCATTACGATGCTACCGCTGTAATCATAGGTGAGGAAGGTAAAGCCAAGATCAACATCGATTCTGAAGGAAATGAGCCATGGAGCGTTCTTTTAGAACAAGGCGATTTAAAGTTAGTTGAGGGTTTGAATTACGAACTACGTTTTTCGGTTTCCTCACAGCTCGTTCGCAACATAGAGGTAACGTTAGAGAACGCACAGTACAAGCGTTATTTTGCTGAAAGAATTGAAATCGGAACTGAAGAAACTACCTATACGTACAAAATAACCCCTACTGAAACAGATACGTTGTCATTAAAGTTCCTTCTTGGAAAAAGTCTAGGATCACCACTAGGCAAACATGAAATATACCTCGATGACGTACAGCTATCTGTTTTAGAATAATCTTTGAACGCTTGAACCATTGTCTTCTCAAAAGCAAAGGTTTAAGCGTTTTTTGTATCCTTTTAGTACAAGAAGAAACACCTTCGCAAAGTATGCAAAAGTGTTTTTAAGATTTAAATAATAATGGTGTGGGCACAGATTTCTTAAGCTGTAAGTCGTCTAAGCTTTTGAATGTGTAGCCTCTTTTTTGAAGAGCTTCAATTGTGCGTTCAAGTGCATCTGCATTGTCTTTAGAAACTGTATGCAAAAGCATGATACTGCCTGGGTGAATCTGTTTCATGATCTGGTTGTATGAATATTGCCAACCACGCTGTTTATTGGTTTCCCAATCTAAAAAGGCAAGTGACCAGAACACATGTGTATAACCTTCTTGTTTAGCAAGCATAATCGTTCTTTCGCTAAACACTCCTCTTGGAGGCCGAATGTAATTCATATCGGTTTTTCCCGTTATTTCCGTATACCTGATCTTTACTTTTTCAAGCTCGTTTTTTAATCGAGCATCAGATACTTGGGTAAGGTCTGGATGGTAATAAGAATGATTCCCTACAATATGCCCTTCTTCAGCCATTCGTTTTATTAGGTGAGGGTGAGTCTTCATAAATTGTCCGGTTACAAAAAAGGCTGCAGGTACTTTCTTCCTCTTCAACACATCCAAAACATTGTCGGTATAACCGTTTTCGTATCCATTATCAAAGGTTAAATAGATATCTTTTTTGGCAGGGTCTCCAATAAAAAGGCTATCGTATTTGTGGACGAGCTCCATATATCTTGCATCTGTAACAGGAGGCTTCTCTTCCCCTTTTTTCTCAAAGTACCATTCCAGTCTTTGATTGGATACGCCTCTTTGAGCATAAATAACATGTGTATGTGTGAAAAATATGATTGAAACCAATATTAGGCACAGGAGCCGATTGATTCTCATTAAACTTCCTCCTTCAAGCGACAACCTATACCTTTATTTTGTTGTAATTGTAGAAAACCATGCTAGGGATATAAAGGAAACGAGTGGAATGGTGTGATATCAAATGTGTGGGTGTTCAGGAATCTTAATTTTTAATGTGAATCCACAAGTTTTGATGCCCAATCCTAAAGTTTTGTGCTTCAATCCAAAAGTTTTGATGCCGAATCCTAAAGTTTTGTGCTTCAATCCACAAATTTTGTGCTTCAATCCTAAAGTTTTTGCGATTTATCCACGAGTCTACAGGTATAGACAAACTTCGACAATCGAAACGCAAAAAAACCACAGTTCCTAAACAGAACTGTGGCTACAAATCATTTTATTTAAATACAGGATCTTTAAACTGCTCTAACTTTTGAAAAGATGACTTCTCCACATGCTCATGAAGACTGTTTCCGTGTGAATCCATCGTTACTACTGCTGTAAAGCCATTGACGCGAATGTGCCACATCGCTTCTGGAACTCCGAATTCCATCAGGTCGACACCTTCTACTTTTTCCATGCACTCTGCGTAATATTGTGCAGCACCGCCGATAGCGTTCAAATAAACACCGCCGTGCTCTTTTAGAGCAGCCAACGTTTTTGGACCCATTCCACCTTTACCAATAACCGCGCGGATTCCAAACTTCTTCATGATGTCGCCTTGGTAAGGTTCCTCACGAATACTTGTCGTTGGTCCTGCCGCTTTAACGACCCAATTTCCTTCAGCGTCTTTTGCCATTACTGGTCCGCAGTGATAGATGATCTGACCGTTCAGATCGATTGGAGCCGGATTATCCATTAAATGTTTATGAATGGCATCTCGACCTGTATGCATCATGCCGTTGATCGTCACAACATCTCCGACTTTTAGCTCACGGATTTGCTCTTCTGTAATAGGCGCTTCAAGTGTGACGCTTCTCGTTTTTTCTTCCTGCTGTTCAACAGCTGCCGCTGCTTCCTCTTCGGCTTTAGTGAAGTCCACTTCTTCGCCTTCTGTATACAACCAATCTTGAATTTCTCCCGTTTCAGCGTTCAGTTTTACACCTAAACGACGGTATGCCCAGCAGTTATACGCTACTGATACAAAGAAACTCGCTGGAATACGATTGATCACACCAACTTTACAGCCGAGTAATGTCGTTTCACCGCCAAAGCCCATCGTACCGATCCCAAGCTTATTCGCGTTCTCCATCACATACTCTTCAAGTTTACGAAGATTTTCGTACGGATTAACGTCATCTACAGAACGGAATAGCATCTCTTTCGCTAATTCATAACCTGATGTACGGTCTCCCCCGATTCCAACACCGATAAAACCGGCACTGCAGCCTTGACCTTGAGCTTGATACACCGAATGCATGATACATTTACGGATACCGTCTAGATCACGTCCCGCACGTCCTAAGCCTTCTAATTCAGCAGGAAGACTATATTGAATGTTTTTATTCTCACATCCGCCGCCTTTTAAGATCAGACGAGCATCGATGTAATCTTCTTCCCATTGCTCGAACTTAATAACAGGCGTTCCGTCTCCTAGGTTGTCTCCACTATTGTCTCCAGTAATTGAATCAACGGAGTTCGGACGAAGCTTCGTATCTTTTGTTGCATCCGCAATCGCTTGACGGATCGCTTTTTTCATCTTAATCTGGTTCGCTCCTACAGGAACTTTTATCTTAAAAGTAGGAAGTCCCGTATCCTGACAGATTGGTGAAACATTTTCGTCAGCCTTTAAAATATTGTCCGTAATCGTATCTAAAGACATCGCAGCACGTGTTCCGGCGTTTTCCTTTAACTTAGCTGCAAGAATGGCACGGCGAACGTCTTTTGGCAATTTCGTTGATGTTTCCACAATCAGCTTGTACATGCTTTCTTGAAATTTCTCCATCTCTTCACTACCCCTTTATGACTTGCTATTGTAAGCGTAATCAAAATTATTAATGAGTTCATTATAACAAAAAAAACCGCTTCTTTAATAAAGAAACGGTTTTCGAGCTTATTTTTCTTCCCAATCGTGACGGAACTGTTTGCACTTTTCTTCTAAGTCATCCAGCATTCCGATGATTCGGTCGATCTCTTCAATTCCTGCTGTTTCAGCATCTATAGAATCTAAAACATCAACTAATAAGTCAATACGATTTTTAATATATTCTTTTTGAGAGGATTTATCCTGAATAGAGTTACCCATGTTGATCTCTCCTTTCCATCCCTTCTACTTTAACAAGGTCAACCGATTTTGCCAACAGAATATTATCCTTTTTCTTTAATGAGGCTTCGGTTAAGATAGATACTGTCCATTTATGGTCGCAAAGGAGATGTATGATGGTGTTAAAAACCGAATTAAAAGCGATAACCCCAAAGAATGATCCGTGGGAAGCTTATTTAGATATGAGTGAACATAATAAACTTCAGCTATCCAATATAGAGATAACGACAACCACATTGTGCAACATGCGTTGTGCACACTGTGCTGTCGGATACACGCTTCAAACAAAAGATCCTGAACCTCTTCCGCTCGACCTTGTCATCAAACGACTCGATGAGATTCCTCAATTAAGAGCTTTCAGTATTACTGGCGGTGAGCCGATGCTTTCCTTAAAATCAGTAAATAACTACGTTGTGCCACTATTAAAATACGCACGAGAACGTGGTGCACGTACTCAGATCAACTCAAATTTAACTTTAGATTTAGCACGCTACGAAAAAATTATTCCGTATTTGGATGTGCTTCACATTTCCCATAACTGGGGAACGGTGGAGGAATTTTCTGATACAGGTTTTGCCATGATGGAAAAGAAGCCTTCTGTTGAACAACGTGAAGCTTACTTCACCCGCTTAGTTGAAAACGCACAAGCTTTAACAAAAGCTGGTGTGATGGTATCTGCTGAAACGATGTTAAATAAGAAGACGTTGCCCTACTTGGAAGAGATACATAAACATGTTCTTGAGATGGGCTGCCAGCGTCACGAGATTCACCCTATGTACCCGAGCGATTTCGCGAGTACGTTGGAAACAATCTCTCTAAAGGAAATGCGTGAAAGTATTCATCGTTTACTTGATATTCGTGATAAGAACACTTGGATGCTCTTTGGAACTCTTCCCTTCTATGCTTGCTCCGAAGACGAAGAGGACTTAAGCTTGATCAGAAGACTTCAAAGGGAAGAAAATGTTACAGTGCGTAATGACCCTGATGGAAGATCACGTTTAAATATCAACTTATTTGATGGCAATATTATCGTGACAGACTTTGGAGATGCACCTGCTCTTGGAAATATAAAAGACACGAGCTTACCGGATGCTTTCGAAGCATGGAATCAATCAGCGCTTGCTAAAGAACTGAGCTGCCATTGCCCTGCTGTTCAATGTTTAGGACCGAACGTACTTGTAAAACATTCTTACTATAAAGAAGTAGATTTTAAAAATAACACCTCGAAGCTTTAAAGCGTTAAAAAGTTATAAACTTTACAAAAGTAAGTTTAAATCGTATAATAGAAGGCAAATATAGACTGTAGAAAAAGCATCGTTTTTTCATATAGATTGAGGTGAATGATAATGGATTATAGCACGATGTGTCCGAAGTACGAAGTAGCCATGGATATTATCGGAAAAAAATGGACAGGACTCATCATTCGCGTTTTGATGGATGGCCCTAAGCGGTTCAAAGACATCAAATCCCAGATTCCCGAAATGAGTGATCGCATGCTTACGGAACGGATGAAGGAATTGGAGTCTGTGGGAATTGTGAAGCGTAACGTTTACCCAGAGACACCTGTGCGAATTGAGTATTCACTGACGGATAAAGGTAATTCTTTAAAAACAATTATCAATGCCATTCAAGACTGGAGCGAACAATGGGTGGATCATTGTTAAGCTACTCTATGTAAAAGGAGGCATCTTCTGAATGTCTCTTTTTTGCATTCTTCCTTGAATTAGATTGGAGTGAAAGGTGCGTGCCTACCACCTGAGAAGCTTCTTGCAAGGCATGCGACGAGGAAGTTGACTTCGATAGCATTAGCTCGTAGACGCAGGAGCACTATTACTTTCTTGAGCGGGACAGGTGAGACTCTTAACAGCGCATAGCGCTAAGAGGCTCACCGCACGCCCCCCGGAAAGCGAGCATCCTGTAACGGAAATCAACCATTCGAGGACGTCATAGGTTAAACAAAAAGAAAGGACAGCTGATTAAGGAGCTGTCCTTTTTTACATATTGCTTGTATGAAAACTGAAAGATACATGGTCTTGAACGGGAATCCAAGCTCCAATGCCTTGTTGTGTAACGTTTTGAATCACGATCTCTCTTTTACCGCCTTTTAAAACGATATACACTTCTCCGTAAGTAACTCTTCCTCTTTCATTAACCGCTGGGATATAACTATCTAGATATCCTACCTGTTTTGGTGACACATGGTATACGTTTGATTTCTTTGTACCTGCGCCAACAGCTGTCTGAAACGATAAAGGTAACTTTGACTTTTCTGCTGCTGTGATGAGCATCATCTTTTGAACCGCTTCACTATTTGGAATTGATGCTGTAAGACCACCACTTACTTTTTTATGAGCCGTTTGATTGTAAGACAGTTTTGCAACTGCTTTTGCACCTCTGTTATCTAAACGGTTCGTATTGATTTGTTGGTGTTCCCAGTTCACAGTCGTCTCTGTTGATTGATAAGACAATGGCCACTGACCTAGGTAGATTTTTGCACGATACCAAAAAGCTACTTTCGATCCATTTATCGTTGACTCATTCAATAAACGAATTAAATCTGGATTTGTAATTGGAACGTCCGATGTTTTAAGCATAGCTTTCGCAAGCTTACTCGGTTCTAAGTAAGGAAGATCTTGAGCTGAGTTGGGATACGTGTTCTCTTTCGATATGCTAAGAACCGAACTCGGTATTTTAATATCTGCTTTTGGAGCAGCTTTTTCTATCTTTTCTGCTTGTTTTTGTTTTTGTTCTGGCTGTTGCTTTGTTTTTTCAGCTGCTAGTGCTGTATTGGATAACACAAAAAGCATGACAAATAACATAATAAAAATTCTCTTTTTCATAACATCCTCCTTTCCCCTATTTTTTTCTAACCGATAAAATTTATCCATGTTCTCTGCTTAGATCTCTCCGGATTTTGTTGGAAAATAAAAAACCCTAATTCTCTTAAGAATCAGAGCACGCATCTAACAATTGAATTTCAAAACTTTCCGTGATGTTTATACTGTCTTTTACAGATTGCACCATGGAACAGTTTTTACGAGTTACGTTTAATGCTTTCTCGATCTTCTCTTCTGATAATTCTTTCCCTTTGATCAAAAAGTGAAGGTGAATGTCCGATACTCGGTTTGCCTCTTTTTCCACTCTGTTGATCTTTGCTTGAACAGTGATGTCATCATACTGAATTCTCATCCGCTCTAATACTTTCCGAAGAACTCCACCACTGCATACAGCTATAGAAGAAACGAGAAGCTGAAATGGCCGATAACCATACTCAGCATTTCCGCTAATCTCAAGTGTTCCATACTCTACATCGGTTTCAAATCCATTTTCAGTCATTTTAAATTCCAAGATTACTTACTCCTCTTCCTAAAATTCCACTCAACTTTTTATGTTTTCCATTGTACAATGGTTTTAGTTTGTTTTGAAAAGGAGATGCTCATGCAGCTTTCTACGTATAAATTTTCAGTTTTAATCAGCATTGTTTTTATATCAGGTTTTGCTCAAGGTATGCTGCTTCCTTTAATTGCAGTCATCTTTGAACAGGACGGTACATCTGCTTCATTAAACGGTTTCCATGCAACAGCACTTTATATAGGTATCTTGATCGCTTCTCCGTTTATTGAGAAGCCTCTTAGAAAATTTGGCTATAAACCACTTATATTAGCAGGACTTTTAGCTGTTGTACTCTGTTTTGCTATGTTTCCTGTTTGGAAAGTTTTTTGGTTTTGGTTTGTTTTACGGCTCTTGATCGGTATTGGTGACCATATGCTTCATTTCTCTACGCAAACTTGGATTACGACAAGCAGCCCAGAAAAAAAGAGAGGAAGAAATATCTCTATATATGGGATCGCGTTTGGAGCAGGATTTGGAATCGGGCCTCTTATGACAAAGATGCTGGAAGTAAACGAAAACCTACCTTTTTGGCTTGCTGCTGGTCTCTGTTTTCTTTCTTTTCTTCTAATGACGACGATTCGAAACGAAAGGCCAGAAACAGAATCTGCTCGAACTTCTGCTATAACCGCCATCGACCGATATAGAGATGTTTTGAAATTAGCTTGGGTATCATTATTGCCACCCTTTGGTTATGGCTTTTTAGAAGCGACTCTTCATGGCTCTTTTCCCGTTTTTGCACTTCGTAACGGAATCAGCTTAGATTGGGTAGCAGTTCTGCTGCCAGCTTTCGTATTAGGCAGCCTTATCTTCCAATTGCCACTCGGCATTCTCAGCGACAAGTTAGGCAGAAAACCCATCTTAATTTTTTCTTTTGTTTCGGGTTTCTTCTCGTTTCTGGCAACATACTGGAGCATGAATAATTTTTGGCTTCTGATCAGTTTGTTCTTTTTATCAGGAATGTTTGTAGGATCAATGTTCTCTCTTGGTATCGCATATATGAGTGACCTGCTTCCTAAATATTATCTTCCTGCAGGAAATATCTTAGCAGGCATCAGTTTTAGCATCGGAAGCATGTCTGGTCCTATGATCGGCGGAAGCTTCATAAGCTGGTTTAATGGAGGTGCTTTTGTGTTTGCGATCTGCGGTATGTTATTTGTCCTGTGCTTACCGATTCTTTTTATCAAAAATAAACATGAGATCGCGATAAAGTCCAAAACAGCTTAGAAATAATATTTTTCATTTTACACCATATTAGTAAAGCAGGATTTTTGACTTTAGTTGTTCAACCTTTAAACTAGAAATTAGATAAATTAAACTATCTTCAAAAACAAGGAGTAGATATTTTTATGATGAGATTACGTTCGGATATGCCAGAACTTAACGGTGCTACACAATGGATCAATGGAGAAGTTTCGAAAAGTGACTTGATCGGAAATAAACCAACGCTTATTCACTTTTGGTCTGTAAGCTGTGGACTATGTAAAGATGCGATGCCCAACATTAATCAATTTCGAGATGACTATAAAGACGAACTGAACGTGATTGCGGTTCATATGCCTCGTTCAGAAAAAGATTTAGATATCGAACAAATTAAAGAAGTAGCAGCAGAACATGATATTACACAGCCAATCTTCGTGGACAACGATCATGCTTTAACTGACGCGTTTGAAAACGAGTATGTGCCAGCTTATTATGTTTTTGATGCAGAGGGTAAGCTTCGTCATTACCAAGCTGGTGGAGATGGCATGAAGATGCTGACAAAGCGTGTTAACCGTGTACTAGGAAAAGAAACTAAGTAAGAAAACAAAAACCGGACAGCTGTAGTCGCTGCCCGGTTTATTTTATATATTTGCTTTATTTTAATAATCGTTCGATCCATCGGAAGATCATCGCTAAAAACTTGTATAAAAATAGTCCTAGCATTGCTCCCATACCATTAAGGAAGATATCATCAATATCGAATATTCGTTTGAAATACTCATATTGAAGAACCTCAATAATGAAACTTGTACCAAAACCAAAAATGAAGATAACACGCCAAGAATTAAACACTCGGTAAATTAAAGGCAGCAACAAACCAAAAGGTACGAACAAGAGCACATTTCCGATGATATTCTTCAGGATGAGCCAATCATTCTCACTTCTCCACATCAGTCTTATGCTGTCAAACAAAACAAGATTAGCGGATCTACCATATACATACTCATTAAATGAAAAAAGAGTTGCTTTAATTAGGACTGCCATATATATGATAAAAACAAGTGTACCTAAAATGCTAAAGATGAATCTAACTTTTTTCATACTGCCTTTTCTCCTGCCTTTTTTAAAGAAATTCCCATAAGTGCCTTTTTAGTGTAACATGCAAAGCTCTTAAGGAGATACAGGTAAAAGACACAAACTTTTCTCCATTACCTATACACACTTCGCAGAATCCATTCAAAACATGTACTTCTTCTGTACTTTTTCACTGCCGTTTTTTAACAAAACAAAAAAGCCGCCCTGCTAAGAGGACAGCTCCATACTTGTTCGTGTTTAGATTAATGAAAGTCATTCTTCTTGTTCGAGGATTTACTCGTTTTATGTTGACTATCATTTTTATTGTTCTTATTGCTGTGGGTCTGTTTGTTGCTTTTTCCCATATCAATAATACCTCCTTAACGACAAGGTATGTATAGTTTTTCCTAGGATTCAGCCTTTAACAAGCCCCTTTTCTTGGCAAAATCAATCTTAAACTTATGAAACGTGGCATTTAGGACGCCACCAGATAATAAGACGATACCTGTGAGATAAAACCAAAGCATGAGAACAATAATCGCTCCAATACTTCCGTAAGTAGCAGAATAATTGCCAAAATGGTCAACATAAAAGGCGAAACCGAACGATACGATCTGCCAGAAGAATGTAGCAACTAATGAACCGTACCAGATCTCACTATATTTCAGCTTTTTACATGGAGCTAAATAATAGAGAACAGATACAACAGTCGCGATGATGAGGAAACTAATCAACCACCGCAGCACTCCCCAGATCTGCAAGAACTCATCACTCAATCCTAAATAGGAAAAGGCTGCGTTCCCAAGCATCTTTCCGAATACAGGGAAAATGAGTGCAACAACAAAAGCGAAAATAACGCCAAACGTTAAGAATATAGCCAATAACCTTGTTTTTATGAAGCTTCGGCATTCTTTAACTCCATATGCTTCATTTAAAGTCTTGATCACAGCATTGATCGCATTAGAAGCTGACCAAATCGTAGCTAGAATACCGATTGATAAAAGGCCGCCACTTCTTCCTTCTAATACAGCAAGTAAATTTTCTCTAACAGAATCCATCGCCTCTGATGGTACGAAGTGCTCTAACAGGTCGAGCGCTTCTTTTGGTTCTATAAAAAAGGCGCCAAGCGTTAATAAGAAGATAAGAAAAGGGAACAGCGAAAGCAGAAAATAATAAGCAAGCTGTGCTGCAAGTCCTGTTACATCTCCTCTTTGAAAACCGTGCATGAATTCAATTCCAAATGCTTTGGCTTTCATATGTTTGAGTATATGCCATAACGTCAAAGTTCCTCTCACCCCTTACTTATTTTTATACATTTCCCTTTATCTTTCCCCTTCCTTAGGGTGATAAAAACTTTTTTCAGGATAAGTTTATAATTTTTTATAATGGGTAACTTAAGAATAATTCCATATTACAACCTACAAAAAAAAAGGAGGAATTTTACATGAGTTTATTATGGGCACTTATAATTGGAGGAATCATCGGTTGGTTAGCAGGTCTTTTAACAGGGCGTGACGTACCAGGCGGAATCATCGGTAACATCATCGCAGGTTTTGTTGGTGCATGGTTAGGTGGATTATTATTAGGTGATTGGGGACCAATGGTAGCAGGATTTGCAATCGTACCAGCTATTATCGGTGCAGTTGTAGTAGTACTTATCGTAAGCTTTATCATGCGCAGTATGCGTAGCCGTGCTTAATAAGTTTTACTAAAACATAATCTTTTTCAAGAAGAAAAGCTGGCTAAGGTCGATCATTTATATGATCTTCCTTGGCCAGCTTTTTACTTTGTTACAATAATTAAGCAATTCATTTTGATTGCATAAGGTTTCTTGTTCGTTTAGTCGGGATGATGGTTTTGATTAATGCTCGTTCGCCGGAATTTATGATCGGTCACGAAGATTTATGAGCGATAGCTAGTATTTATGCTCGCTCACGATTAACGAACATTAACTTAAAATCTCTTTTTAAACACATAGCTCGGCATCTCATAATTCATCTTATCTGTATAAAAACGATGAGCGTCTAAACGGTTCACATTCGAACTTAACGCAACACAGTTACAGTTATTTTGAAGAGCAAAAGATTCCAAAAATGCTAGAAGTTCCTCACCATATCCTTTTGATCGTTCGTTGGAATCAGTGATCAGATCGTACAAATAAATATGCTTGCCGTCATAAAGATTGGTCAGCATAGCGAAACCTGCCAAAGCCACAATTTTCCCTTCATGAATATTGGCAAACAACGTGTAGCCTTCTTTCTCCATCTGTAGAAAAAGTTCATAAAAAAGGTCCTCTGAAAGATGTGTACGAAGCTGGTTCATGACCGGAAAAGCATCACGCACTTCTTGTTCTGATGATAATTGACGAATTTCACCCATCCGATATCCTCCTGATTATAACGATTCTCTATTTTTTATTTCTATTAAGAGTCTCTCACAGCCGGTTGTCACAAGATCATATACTTCTTGGAAATTACCTGTAAAGTACGGATCTGGAACATCCTCTTTTTTAGCCTCAGGTACAAAATCCATCAGTCTTGCGATCATACCTGTTTGGGTTTGCCCCGCCATCCTATGCATGTTACCGATATTCTCAGCATCCATCCCAATGATATAATCGTAATCTGTTAAATCTTTGGTTTTAACTTGGCGCGCTTTTTGACCTTCATAAGAAATTCGGTTTTCTTTCAAGATATTTCTAGTTCCCTCATGAGGCGGTTCGCCCGCATGCCAGTTTCCAGTTCCAGCAGAATCAATTGAAATAGTTTCAGATAATCCTTCTCGTTTTACGAGATCTCGAAAAATCGCCTCCGCCATAGGAGATCGACATATGTTTCCTAAGCATACAAAGAGTACTTTAATCATGAATCATACCCCTTTCGTCTTCCTTTTAAAGGTATAACAATTTCATCCAATAATAAAGGGGAAATATACACAAAAAGAAAACCGAGCTTCTAAGAAACCCGATTTCATTTGTTCTGTAAACTATCCTGTTAATATTAGAAATAACTTTTTTAGTATGCAGTCTTTAATAAGCTGAACACCCCGATGAACGATATACTTCAGAATTCTTACAATTATAGTTTGATGCTTTTCGGTATCTTGTTTCTCTTCCCTGACAAGTTGACTGGAGTAGAAGGTGCGAGACTCCTGTAGGACAGGTGGGCAGGTGAGACACTTAAGAGTGAAACGTACAAATGTGGCTCACCGCCTGCCCCGCGGAAAGCGAGCACCTGGAACGGAAATCAACTACTTTCAAAAGCAACAAAGAAACACTAAAATATATTCATTTAAGTTAAGCCAGATAAGCCTCTCGAACAGACTCATTTGTAATGAGCTCATTCCCTTGACCAGCCATCACGATTTCTCCAGTCTGAAGTACATATCCTCGATTTGCGATCTGAAGAGCCTGAAACGCGTTTTGTTCAACGAGAAGAATCGTCATTCCTTCTTTATTAAGGTCACTAATAATATCAAAAATTTGTTCTACGATAACAGGAGCTAATCCCATAGAAGGTTCATCAAGCAACAATAGACGCGGCTTTGACATAAGGGCACGCCCCATAGCGAGCATCTGCTGCTCACCGCCACTCATCGTACCTCCTTTTTGAGTAAATCGTTCTCTTAACCTTGGAAAATAGTCGAAGACCTGTTCCATACGTTCCTTGATGACCCTTTTATCTTTTACAATAAAAGCACCCATCTCTAAGTTTTCTTTTACCGTTAGTCTTGGAAAAATCCTTCTTCCTTCAGGAACGTGTGCAATACCTGTTTGAGCAGTAATATGAGCAGGTTGTTTCGAGATGTCTTTTCCTTCATAGATAACAGAACCTGTTTTCGGCAGAACCTGTCCGCTGATCGTTTTTAAAGTCGTTGATTTCCCCGCTCCGTTCGATCCGATCAATGTAACGATTTCCCCTTTTTCTACAGAAATGCTGATCCCTTTTAGCGCATGGATACCACCGTAATATGTGTTAATATCGTTTAATTGCAGAATACTCATCGTTCTCCTCCTTACGCTGGTGTTACAGCACTTTTTCCAAGATAAGCTTCAATCACTTTTACATCATTACGGATTTCAGCAGGCTTTCCTTCAGCGATCTTTTCGCCATGATCCAAAACAAAGATCTGTTCAGATATCTCCATGACTAGCTTCATATCGTGTTCGATCAAAACGATCGTTACATCCAAGTCCTCTCTCATTCGATGGATAAACTCCGTTAACTCACGCGTTTCTCTCGGATTCATGCCTGCTGCTGGTTCATCTAACAGCAAGAGTTTAGGTTTTGTAGCCAGTGCACGCGCGATTTCAAGCCTGCGCTGAGCTCCATAAGATAGATTCTGCGCATCTTCGTTCAGATGTTTAGCAAGGCCGACATATTCTAGCCAATGGTAAGCTTCTTCTTTCGCCAGCTGTTCTTCTTCTTTTACTTTTTTTGTTTGAAACAAAGTACCGACAATTCCCGCTTTCAACTGTTTATGCAAACCTACCATTACATTTTCAAGAACGGTAATGTTTGAAAAAAGACGGATGTTTTGGAACGTACGAGCAATTCCGTGCCGGGAAATTTCGT
Organism: Fictibacillus tiangongensis; assembly: GCF_048083785.1. Lineage (GTDB taxonomy): Bacteria > Bacillota > Bacilli > Bacillales > Fictibacillaceae > Fictibacillus. The sequence goes on along the minus strand of NZ_CP182294.1, from coordinate 558,853 downwards.
GTGGCTTCAGCCCAACTAAAGAAGTTGAACCCAGTTGCACATTCCCATTATCAGGCTGGTATACCCCTGTGATCAGGTTAAAAAAGGTAGTCTTGCCAGCTCCGTTCGGTCCGATTACAGCAGTTATCGAACCTTTTTCCACTGCCATATCCACTGAATTAACGGCAACAAGTCCGCCAAACTGTTTTGTAAGATTACTAACTGTTAAAATCGACATCTTTATACCGCCTCCTATGCCTGAAACCCTTTGTCAGGTTCAACCGTAATCTTTTCTTTTCTGTGCTTCTTAGATCCCTCTTTAAGAGACTCTTCATCAAACACAGGATTTTTAGATGGTATTAACCCTTGAGGGCGATAGATGGCAAATATGATTAAAATCGCGCCAAAGATAAAGCGTTGCATTTTTGCTGGAGCGAGTGCTTCTGGAAAGCTGATCACACCATCAAGGCTCAATTGATTTAAGTAATTTGTTATCTCTGTCAGTACTTGTAGATTTAGAATAGTAATGACTGCTGCACCAAGGATTACACCTGGCACACTGCCCATGCCTCCTAAGATAACCATCACTAGGATGGTGATAGATTCTAGTAGCGTAAAACTTGTCGGATCGACGAATGTTTGTTTCGCTGCAAAGACAACCCCCATCATTCCTGAAAAAGAAGCTCCGATTGCGAATGCTAAAAGCTTCGTACGCACAAGGTGGATACCCATCGATTGTGCAGCGATCTCGTTTTCTCTTACCGCTTTCCAAGACCGGCCGATTTTTGAGAACTCAAATCTTCTAACAGCTAGAATGACTAGAAACAAGATAGCAAGAACAATAAAGTAGAATTGATTCGGATATACAAACTGATAACCGAAAATCTCTGGAGGCTTAACTGACGCTAATCCCATTGCTCCATTCGTAATGTTCACCGGCTTATCAAGGTTATTGAAAACAATTCTAATGATCTCACCGAAACCAAGCGTAACGATCGCCAAGTAGTCTCCTTTTACACGAAGTACAGGAATACCTAATAAGACTCCAAAAAGTGCAGCTACAAAGCATCCGATTAAAATAAAGATCCAAAAGCTCTCGCCCGATAACGGGAACGTTCCGAACGGCATAAAGTTAGCAGCTTGTCCTGTTGCAAAGATTCCGTACGTGTAGGCCCCGATCGCAAAGAAAGCGACGAACCCGAGGTCTAATAAGCCTGCTAGACCAACTACGATATTAAGTCCCAATGCCATCGCTACATAGATACCTACAACTGTAGCCACTTCCATGTAAGATTGATAACCAGGTCCAGTGCTTGATACAAAAGGTATTACTCCAATGAGGACGACCCCTGCAATCAACCATTTTAGACGGTCTGGCAGTTCTGTATAGTACAGAAGCAATAACGAGAACAACAGCAGCAGAAAAGCTGTAACAGATGCTTGAGCAAGATATAGGCTCAACGAGGTAATCAGGACATAAAGGACGAGCAGAATAATTTGTGCCAGCTTATTGCCTTTTAATTTACTTGTCAGCTTATTCATCGCTCTTCACCTACACTTTCTCAGTAACTGCTTTGCCAAACAGTCCTTCTGGTTTGAATATCAATACGACGATTAAAATGGCAAACGCAAATACATCTTTATACTCTGCACCAAAGATACCACCCGTTAAAAGCTGGAGATTGGCAGCAGCAAACATTTCTAGAATTCCTAACATGAGTCCACCTGCCATAGCACCACGGATATTTCCGATGCCTCCGAGTACTGCAGCCGTAAATGCTTTCAATCCTAGAATAAAACCGATATACGGATCGATCGTTCCGTATTGCACAGCAAACAGTACACCCGTTGCTCCACCTAGAGCTGATCCGATAAAAAAGGTCAGCGAGATCACTCTATTCACATTGATCGACATAAGTGAAGCCGTTTCACGATCTTGAGCCACTGCTCTCATCGCCATACCCCACTTCGTCTTATTAACGAAGAAGTCCAGTCCGATCATCATGATCACTACTGCAATAATCAGGATCAATGTAGACGTTTTAAAGAATGCATCACTGAACGAAGAGGAGATGCTAGAAAATTTAATGGAAAATTGCTCATTAAACATGGATGGACCAGTTAAGATATAATTGCCTCTTTTGTATTCTGTAATAAAACGAACGAGATCCTGCAGCAAGAACGATACACCGATCGCTGAGATCAACGTGATCAGTTTAGGTGAATTTCGGAGCGGTCTGTAAGCCATACGCTCTATTCCAACCCCCATGAAACCGGTTAAGATCGACGTAACAACCAAAACAAGAATCAGAGCAAGTATGGCAGGCATCGCTGCCAACCAGCCCATTCCTGTCATAAGAATAAGCATCGCAACACCGATAAAAGCTCCGGTCATAAAAATCTCACCGTGGGCGAAATTAATGAGCTCTAATATTCCATAAACCATCGTATAACCGAGTGCAATAACGGCGTAAATCGCACCAAGAGCGATTCCATCTACAAGAACTTGTGGCAGACTTTGTAAAATTTCAGCTAACATAAATATTCCTCTCTTTCACGTCTGGGGAGTATGTAAAAAAGAAGAGGGACATGGCCGTTGGGGTCATTCCCTCTCTTGTAAACATAAGTTTACTTACTGATTTCGCCTTCTTGAACGCCTGGATATTTAGCTTCACTGAACTTGTAGATGTAGACTTTTGCAAACTTGTTATCACCGATATCATCAAACCCGACTTTTGTTACAACACCTTGGAAATCTTGAATCTTTCGGATTTCTTCTGCTACTTTTTCACGTGCAGGAAGGTCTCCGTCACTTCCTTCGATCGCTGCCTCTAGTCCTTTTAATAGTACGCTCATAGAATCATAGCCATAAGCTGAATAAGACTCTACGTTTTTGTTGAACTTCTCTTTGTATTTAGAAGAGAAATCTTTGCCTTCAGTTGATTTGCTTGCGTCAGCTGCTACAGATGTATAATAAACATCTTTTACAGAATCGCCAGCGATCTCAACTAGAGTAGACGAATCCATGCCATCTCCGCCCATGAATGGAATCTTAATTCCTTTGTCACGAGCTTGTCTGATCAACTGGCCACCTTCTGTGTATAATCCACCGAAGAATACTAAATCAGGTTTCTTTGATAACACTTGTGTAAGTACACCGTTAAAGTCTTTCTCGCCAACGGTAATTCCTTCGTAACCAAGAATTTCTGCTCCAGCCTCTTCAGCTGCCTTCTTAAACGCATCTGCAAGACCTGTTCCGTACGCTGTTTTATCTTGGATAACAAAGATTTTCTTCGCTCCTAATTTATTGATTGCAAAGTCTGCACCTGCAGGACCTTGGAAATCATCACGTGCTACGATACGGTTAACTGTTTTGAGTCCACGATCTGTTACTTCCGTCGCAGTATTTGCTGGAGAAACCATCGGCACTTTATACTTTTCATAAACTTCAGATGACGGGATGGAGACGCCTGAATTCAAGTGACCCACTACCCCTAGGATTGATTTATCTGAACCAATCAGCTGTGCGTTTGCTACACCTTTTTTAGGATCTGCTTGATCATCATATGGCTGAAGCTGAAGCTTGTACCCTAAGTCTTCAAACTTCTTCTTATTCTCTTCCAGCGCTAGCTGCGCTCCAAGCTTAATAGATTCCCCTAGTGTTGCACTACCGCCAGACAGCGGAGTTTGCGTCGCGATTTTAATTACTTTGCCGCTTCCGCCCCCTCCATTGCTTCCTTCTGAACCGCCAGAAGAATTACAGCCTGCCAAAAGTCCTAGTGATAATGCAGAAACCGCTAATACTTTTAACCCTCTCTTAATCCCCACCTAAAATCCCCCTTGTTTTGAATATTATGATAATTTCCACTATTTAAAAAAATAGTACATGAAGAAAAGGGATTAGACAACTAAATTTTTGGAAAAATAGAATTTTTATATTAAATTTAAAAGTTTTCCCTATTATTCAACATATTTCTTTCTAGTTCGCCTATCTAGAACTTTAGTAGGAATAAAAAAAGACTCACTGACAGACACAGTGAATCTTTTATAAGTAATTTATTTGTTTAAAATTTTTATGTGATACTTTCGAGTTCGTGGACCATCAAACTCACAAAAATAAACACCTTGCCAAGTTCCTAAGAGGAGCTTGCCGTTCTGAATAAATACGACTTGCGAAGAACCAACGGTACTTGCTTTAAGATGTGAAGCAGAGTTTCCTTCAGCATGGCGATACTTAGGGTGTTCCCACGGATACACCTCATCCAGGCGCATTAGCATATCATGTACAACATCTGGATCTGCATTCTCGTTAATTGTTATCCCTGCTGTCGTATGCGGACAATATATGTACATCACACCATCGTTTACACGCTGCTCTTCCAGATAAGCCTCCAATGTACTCGTAATCTCATACATCTCATCTCTTTGATGCGTTTGTATCGTAAATACTTGTGCCAATCTCATCCCTCCTCACTCTTCTTATTTTGATGTTTCCCTATGAAAATCCTTTTTAACACTTGAAAGTTAATCTATCAGTTTCAATAGACAAAAAAAGAGAGGAGTGGTTATAAAACCATTCCTCTTCCATTTCAATTATTTACGATGAACGCGCGTGCGGTCACCAGCGAGCTTTTTCCATTTTGCTCTTTCGGCATTCGCTAACTTCTGATCTTCTTTGCGTGCGAAGTAAGCTAATTCACGCTGAAGTTTTACATAACTGTTATATCGATCTGCCTTTAACTCACCTGTTTCAATCGCTTCCTGCACTTTGCACCCAGGCTCATTTTGATGTGTACAATCGCGAAAACGGCATTGTTCCGCATATCCTTCAACATCCTGGAAACTCTGGCTTAAGCTGCTGTCACCTTCCCACAATTGAAGCTCTCTCATTCCCGGAGTATCGATTAAGATTCCACCACGATCAAGAACAAGCAGTTCACGATGCGTGGTCGTATGCTTTCCTTTTCCATCTTCTTCACGAATAACGTTCGTTTTCAATACCTCTGACCCGAAAAGTTTGTTTGCAAGCGTTGATTTTCCAACACCCGAGGACCCTAATAGAGCAACAGTTTCCCCTTCTGAAATATAAGTTGCCAGATCATCAAGACCAACACCTGTTTCTGCACTAACTGCAAATGTCGGAACTCCAAACGCAACAGTTTCCACTTCATCTAATACGGTTTGAACATCAGCACAAAGATCCGCCTTGCTTAGAACGATAACTGGAGTCGCACCGCTTTCCCACGCCATTAATAAATAGCGCTCGAGTCTGCGAAGGTTGAAGTCTTGATTTAGAGCATTTACTAAAAAGACCGTATCTACGTTTGTCGCAACAATCTGTTCATCCGTTGTTAAGCCGGCTGCTTTGCGAGAAAACTTACTTTTGCGCGGCAGGATTCCGTGGACGTAAGCTTTTCCTTCTTGCGGAATAGCCTGAACAGCTACCCAATCTCCAACTGCTGGGAAATCATGACGACCTGTTGCATTAAAGCGAATCTTCCCTGTGATCTCACCTAATAATTCACCATACTCCGTTAGAACGCTATAGAGCCCTTTGTGCTCTACACTTATTCTTCCTGGAACAAGATCTTGATTTTCATATGTTTTAAACGATTCTTCAAATGTTTGATTCCAACCTAATGATTTTAAATTCAATGTAATACCCTCCGAATAAATGTTGTCATTTTTTATAAAACTTTTCCTAATACAATGTTGTCCTAGAATGTGGTTGATTTCTGTTCCAGGTGCTCGCTTTCCGGGGGACGTGCGGTGAGCCACCTCGATGCTATGCGCCCTTAAGTGTCTCACCTGTCCCAGGAGTCTCCCACCTTACACTCCAATCACCTTTTCAAAGGAGAAAAAGGAACAAAAATTACTTCATAGAAACAATGATTTAGTAAAAAGTCTTTCTTGCAAAATAAAAAGAACCTAATATACATACTTAGGTTCTTTACCGAAAGAAAGGTACACAAATACCCCTCTTCATATAAAAAACCATGGCACTGTTGTACAGCCCATGGTTAAATGACAAATTTAAGCGAAGACATTACATACGCAAATAAACTACTTGCGATTCTTCATTGTCCCAATAGGCTGTACATAAATTACACTCTCTGAAGTCAATCCATTAAGTTGTCTCATCATACATACCTCCTTGGGTTTCATTAAGATTAGTTACATTACTTCTACACTATAGCAGTATATGCATAAAATGTAAATAGATGCATATTTTTATTTTTGGGCAGAAGCGTTCTGATACCCCTCAATGATCCGTTTGATCATCGACATATCCATCTTAAGGGGCGCAGCTTCTATTTCTTCTAGCATTTGTTGAGTATTGCTGTCATCAAACGTAATATTTCTGTTCAAGTAATTTTTATAAACATCAATCACGCTGTTGAGAAGCTGTTCTTCTTCATTTAGAGACGGCTCATAATCGTACGGAGCAAGCTTAAACAGCTCAAGTCCCGCTTTTTCCCTCATAACCTGGAAAACATCTGCACTAAGGGGCGGATTGTTATTTGTAATATGATAGATCTTGGTCTCTCTTCCCTTTTTTAAAACACCAGATAAAACATCCGCTACATAATCGACAGGAACAAGATTCTGCGTACTGCCTTCTTCACACAATAAGTGGAACACGCGATCTCCCATTCCTTTTCTCTGAAACCTTTTCTTAAAGACTTCAAGGCTTCGAAGTAATCCGTACAGCGTAAACTTAGAGTCCGCTTCTCCTGTTTTAGAATCACCAATAATGATTGCCGGTCTTAAGATACTTACGTTAAAACAATCTGTGAATTCCATACATAAGTGCTCTGCTTTACACTTACTCTCTTCATACGGATTGTTAAATACATTGTTCACGCTGTGCAATTCTTCTTTAGCAAATTCGTCTTTGCCGAGTGTATAGGCTGTGCTTACATAATAAAAATGCGATACCCCCATGTTCTTTGCAGCATGAAGTGCATGTTGGGTACCTGTATAATTTATTTGAAAAAGTTCATCTTTAAGGTCTAAGTCAAATTTCACTAGGGCAGCCATATGATAAAATACATCAATTTTATCTGTAAGCTCTTGCTCCGCTTCCTTCGTCATACCTAAGTGAGGAGCTGTAATATCCCCTTGAATAATATGAATAACGCCGTTTAAATCAGCTGTCTTGTGAAGAAGCTGTTCAGCTTTTTGTAAGTTTCGCGCTAACACATAAAGTGTATGACCTTCACGCGCTAAATTTTGAATTAAGCGACCACCTAGAAAACCAGTTGCTCCAGTTAAAAAAATATTCATTCAGCTGTTCCTTCCTATTCCTATATCAGCATACTTCTGCTTATATAGTACCACAACATTGCTTATGTGTTGCCGGTTTCAAAAGATATGAGAAATAAGCCACAAAATAAAAAAGCTGCTAAAAAGCAGCCTTATTTTTCATCATCAGGTTTAGCAATATTAATAGCTGGCATCTCACTATTCATATAATCAGTTGGATGGCCATCGGTTTGTTGTTGTTTCTCATCATAAAAATAAGCGTTGATCTCTTGTTCTGCGTGAGCAGTCGGATCTTCAACGGGTTCGTGATTCTTACGTTCCTGGTCCACAGCTAATCTCCTTTTCCACATGATTCACAAGCTTTAAATACTTCTTCATACTGAAGCTTTTCATTCGCATCAAACGTATGGTTGCTGAACTGAACAACACCTTTTTGATCGATAACAAAACATGATCGAACAGCAGTTCCATTTTCTTCGTTAAGAACACCAAACTTACTAGTTACTTTTTTGTGCCAATCAGCTAAAAGTGGGTAAGGCAAGGTTCCTAGAGCAGCCGCAAAAACATTATGTGAGTAAATGTGATCAACACTGATTGCAAGTACTTCTGTATTTGCCTCTTCAAAACGTTTGTAATCCTCTTTCCAAGAGGTAATTTCCTTAATTCAGCCAGGTGTGAAATCTAGCGGATAAAAAGCCACAAGGACATTTTTCTTTCCTTTAAAATCTGATAATGAGATATCTTTTTTTAATGTGGACGGTAACGTGAAATCAGGTGCAACATCACCTTTTTGTAGCATCTACCCCACCTCCTTGCGTCTTTAAGAATATACTTCCCTGAACGCATAAAAGAAAACGTTGGAATATATAGTCATTGCATAGTGATCTCTAAAAAGCTGAAGACTTATAAAAGCCACTTCAAGACTTATAAATTTTTATGAGGACTTATAAAAAAGTTTGAAGACGCATAAATTTTTCCGAAGACTTATAAAGAAATGTTTCAGTACAAAAAAGCCAGGGAATGCAGTCCCTGACTTCATTTTTTCTATTTTGTTGCAGTTTCTACAATGATTTCAACTGTTTTCTCCTTCAACTGCCAAAATTGCCGCACATAAATAGCTGAATGTAGCTTTGCATATCTAGAAGCGAGCATACTCAGGCTATAAACGAATGACATATTATTTTAACGCATGAAACTTTGATGATGTTTGTACGTATTTAATGTATGAAAAGAAGGAGGAATTTTCATGAGAAGTGCGAATCCTGCTTTAAAAGGCTCCACTTTTGATAAGTTCAGAGGGACGTCTTTTAGCAAGAAAATGACTTTGTCCGGAACAGTAAACAAAACGTTTATTCTTCTGCTTATCTTGATGGCTTCTGCAATTTTTACTTGGTATCAATACAACTTAGGTAATCCTATCGGTCATTTGATCGTGATCGGTTTGGTTGGAGGGCTTGTAACAGCATTAATCGTTGCATTTGTACCTAAAACAGCACCTCTACTTGCACCGGTATATGCTGCACTGGAAGGTCTTGCGGTAGGTGGTATATCAGCTAACTTTGAGGCTCAATTTAATGGCATTACATTGCAAGCTGTCGCTCTAACTTTCGGAACGTTGTTTGCCTTGTTACTCGCATATATGTTTAGGATCATAAAAGTGACTCAGAATTTCCGGTTGATTGTTTTCTCAGCAACTATGGGAATCATGCTCGTTTATCTCACCAGTTTTATCTTAGGTTTTTTCGGAATGAGTGTTCCTTATCTACACAGTACAGGTCCGATCGGGATTGGAATTTCCCTGTTTATCGTAGTAATCGCTGCACTTAATTTAGTTTTAGATTTTGATTTTATTGAATATGGAGCAGATCGCGGAGCACCTAAATATATGGAATGGTACGGTGCCTTCGGACTTATGGTCACGTTGATCTGGCTGTACTTTGAAATTTTACATCTGCTTGCAAAATTAAGAAGAAACTAAAAAAGGAGAAGCCCACAAAAGGCTTCTCTTTTCTTACGTCAATATGTTTATCCATCTGTAAATCGCCCAGCATCCTACACCGATATTGACTGCAAATAATGCAGCTAGCATGACTTTGTTAGGATGAGTAACGAGCTGCGCGAAATATAATGCTCCCCATAGGATGAGAATAAGCATTGCCCATATGAGGCTGCTGTCGTTTCCTTGCATGACCGCTCCGTAGCTGAAGATCCATGTATACGGAAGTAAGAGGCTTCCTGTAACAAAGTATGAGCTATGAACACCGTGAGTTTGAAGTTTGTTAGCTAAAGGTGCTCCTTTAATCATTACACCATAAAGTAAACATATCCCAATGGCGATACCAAGGAAGAATCCGATCTGAAAAATTTCATAAAAGAAAACAGGCAATACGGAAAATGCCTCTAACCAGAACAATCTGCTAAAAAAAAGTATGGTTAGTCCGAACAAGATATAAGGTATGGAATAACGTGTTCGGATTCCCTTCCAAACTGTATGGCCTAATAAGAGTAAGCCATAAACAAAAAACAAAAAACCCAGCAGTTTGCTGGAAAAAAGCATAAGGAAACTGTATAAACAGAAAAGAACGGCAAACGCAATATGATAGAAATAATCATATTTTGTATGCCTAGCTTTTTTGAACGTATTATTTATTAAATTCATGTTGCACCTGCCAAGACTAGTCGTGTTTATACATTTATCGTCAAAGACTGGTTATTTTCAAGTTATTCCTTTGGCACTTTAACCACGCCTCGCATGTGCCAGAGATGAATCAGTTCTAATCGTTTTCGATATTGTTTCGCCTGAAGCCTGCCTTTTTTGTATCTTTTCTTCAAAAGCTGCATATAATCTTCAATCTTAATATGATAGTCGTCCATTCTTTTACCCACCCTCACCAATTATCTCATTGTCATATTCCCGAATTTAGTCGAAATGTAACATGAAATTTTAAATAAATGGGCAAAAGTAAGAAAAAAGTATTACTCGCCTAATTGCTTAATATCGTTTAATAAGTCAGTGTATACTTTGACATCATCTAGCAACCCACTCTTCTCTAAAAAGTCAGGGGTCAGTTCTCCGTTCTCTACTGCCGTTTGATACTTATCTATTCCATCTTGGAAGGTTTGATTATGTTCCATCACCTGATTATGAATATCTTCAAATACAGATGGTGGAGATAATTCATTAAATTCTTCAATAGTTGTATTCATTTCCTCAAGGGCCTTTTCTAACTCCCCACGTGCATTTTGATCAGATACAGCTTTCTCCGCTAACGAAGGAATTTCTTTTGAAAATTGTTGCACTTCGTTAATATATTCAGTTGCTTCTGGTACATAATTAATTCCGTTCGTTACGTCTTCCACCGCTGAACACCCTGTAAGTACACTAAATGACAAAAGAACAGCCAATATTGTTTTTTTCATTCGATCTCCTCATTTCTTTAAATTTACTTTATTTGAATCTACATTAATTCGATTTTCACTTATTATTTTCTACGGCTTGGCTGCAAATAAGTTTCAAATTGGGACATTCTAATACTAGTTCAAACAGAAAGGCTGATTAACATGGCAAAAAAAGATAAAGAAAATGAAGGTAAAAAAGATTTATACTTAGACGTTGACCGAATGATGAACGAAGGAATGGCCGGAGGTACGGTAGCTGACGAAAAGGATCTCAATCAGATCGGGTACGATTCAGGGATCGATGATCAAGAAGAACCGCCGATAAAAGTAGATAAAAAAAAGAAGTAAAGCCACTCATCATTGAACGGCTCTACTTCTTTATGATCTTAACTTATTCATTCTATGCAGTACATCTTTATAACGGCGATCGAGCTCATCTTTTTTGCTGAGATCTGAACAGACGGAAAGCTGACTGATCAGTTCCGTTATCTCAAACTGCAGCTTTAGCAACTCATCACCATTGTGATTCAAGTCGTTTGGGGTTTCGCTTCGTTGTTTCTTAAACTCTGTATAGCCCCCTTCGAACCAGTATGCTTCAGGTGGCTGCAGCTCTAGGATGTGTGTAGCTGTCTTTTCCATTAAACGTCTGTCATGTGTAGCCAAGATAAATGTACCAGGATAGGCTACCAAAACTTCTTCTAAGGCTTCTCTTGTAAACAAATCCAAGTAATTGGAAGGCTCATCTAACAATAATACATTGTAGTCACTCAAGAAAAGTTTGGCTAAAGCAGTCTTCATCTTTTCGCCGCCACTTAAGACTGCTACTCGTTTAAAAACATCCTCACGTTTAAACAACATTCTTGCCAATATTGTTCTTACCCATGTTTCTTCGTACAGACTATTTTCCATCACGTTCTCAAGAATACTTTTTTGTGGATCTAGAATATTAAGATGCTGATGAAAATAGCCTATTTTAAGCTGATTGGATTTTTCAATCGCTTCATTTCCGTTATAGATCTCTTGTAGCAAGGTAGATTTTCCGGTTCCGTTCCTGCCTGTGAGAACGATCTTCATCCCCGGTTTTATAGAGAACGTAAGATTTTGAAACAGTTGTTTTCCGTCAAATCCTAAAGGAAGGTCTTTAACAGCTAAGACTAGTTTTCCATGTATCCTTGAGAATCGTTGTATATCAAATTCCACGTTTTGCTGCTTATTTGGCTTTTCTTTTTTATCGAGCATCTCGATCCTTTTTTCAATCACTTTCGATTTTTTTTCAAGTGAACGCTTTGCATTTTGAAGTTTTCCTTTTCCTAGCTTTGCTTCACTATAAGACATGCGTGTTGGTTTGTTCTTCATGTCTCTCGCTTTTGCTGCTTTTTCCTTGGCCGTTTTCTCTAACCTAGCTTTTTCTTTAATATACTGTTCATATTCAAGATGTTTGCTTTTGAGTTGTTGATCTTTTTGAAGCTGATAATCTGAGTAGTTTCCTGGATATGTCGTAAACGTCTGGTCATCGATTTCGATGATCTTCGTACATATCGTATCTAGAAATACACGGTCATGAGAGACAAGCAATAGGGCTCCTTTAAAATGTTGAAGTACACCTGCCAGTTGATCCATTCCTTCCACATCAAGATGAGACGTAGGTTCATCTAAGATAAGGATATCAGAGTCTCTTTCAAGAGCAGCGGCGATTTGCGAACGCGTTCTTTCACCACCGCTCATCTTGTCATACTTTTTGCCTTGCAGGTTCCAAGCGGCTTCACTTTTTGAAGTAATTCGTTGCTCTTCTTGGTCAAACTGACTTACGATCGCTAGTGTTCCGTAATGCTGGATGGACCCTGCATCTCTATCCTCAGTTTCTGCGATTAATTTGAGAAACGTTGATTTTCCAGTACCATTCAAACCAACAAGACCTACTCTGTCGCCAGCAAAAAGTTGCAGCGGTTCTGTTTGCTTTAAAATTAATTTTCCATCATACGATTTTTCTAAATGCTTCGCTTCTAATAAAAGCATAAAAAAACCTCCCCTATTAACTAGAGAGGTCTGCCCAAGCCAAAATACGTATCACAAAAAAACACGCAACAACACGTTTTTTTGCAACAAAAAAACAGGCCTGTAATGAAGTCCTAAAAATGGGCAGAGAAATCCTATCTAGCGTTCTACTTTTTATTCAAGTAAATGGCTAAAATCAGATTAATTGCGCATTGGACGTATACACCTGTTCCTTCCGTTGTTTTCCTGTATTGTAAGGTAGTTCATATCCAGCCGTCAAGACCACGCTCGCTATTCTTGCACCCAGTTTAAGTTTACCTTTCGCTGATTCGCTCCAGGTCGTGTATCTTTTAATAAGCGAATGAATAATAACCCTTTTCGATAAAAAGCCTGCACAGGCTCTTGAAGAACTTTTTCTGGCAAATGAATCTCCCGATTAAATGCCCCGAGTTGAAATTCCTCTGAACTTAAATGATAGGAATCTAACGTCAGTGATAACTTTCCTTGTACAGTCAGCTTGAACGGGTCAACCATAACTTCAACATCCTCTGTTCGGTTCAAACCAGGCAGCGCCAATACACAGCAAATTTCCTGCGGTGTGTCATAGATGTTGCAAAGAGGACTCTCATTATTCTGATGGTTATTCGATCTTTGATTTTGATTCGGTGTAAAGAACTGATCACCAAAATATTCTTCGGCCATCCTTTTCCAGTCCATCATTTGTTTCCAAGTGTCCAATTCAATCACCTCTTATGAAGGCGGCCCTAAAGGAACAGAAGGAGCAGTATCCGGATCCGGAATCTGAGGGGCAGGACCTGTAAAACCGCCTGTGTTAAATAATTGCGATATTGGCTGTATAACCCCGGCGCTTCCTATTTGGAGCACAGATGAGTTTTGTATGCCATCCACTCTTATCTGTTGAATAACGATCGTCTGACTAACAAAAAGATTCATGTTTCCTCCTCCTCACTTTCCGGATTAGGATTCGTTAAGAAATTACGAACATGCTTCACTCGAGATTGAAGTTTAATATCGTTAACCGATCCAATATGAAGAATTGATGAACTGGACACCCCAAGAATATCTATTTTTCCAACTCTAATAAATGGGTTCGCATGATACGTTTGCTTTACCTTATAAACCGGGCAAACCGGAACTAATACGGGCTGTGAGAAAACTTTGTATTTGCTGTATGGAACATTGAACGTTCCAAACTTTGTACTTTCTCTCTGGATCGCTAATGCTGCAGAAAAGCTATTGATCTTGTCAGTATCTCCTGTTTGCAAAACACCGGAGTTAGCAAGAGAATTTAATAGGATGCAATCAACGACAGATGTCCGATACATCATACACCTCTATAGAGGAACAAGTGATGTACCTAAGACTAAAGATTCCGGAGGTGTGTCGAATGCAGATCCTAGACTGATACAATCTGTGTCTCCGATTAATACGACTGACGATAACCCTACACCGATTATGTGAATCTCTCCTACATACAACTCATGATTGGTTACGCAAAATTTCACTCTCATCCCCTCCAGTAGACTTTGAATCTCGTAAATGTACGATAAACGTCTCGATACCACGATAGATGTCCTCTTTTGTTTTTTGAATGATATCTCTTCTGCCACGCTCGTCTTTTGGTTCATATTTTGTGAGATAGTGTTTGATCCGTCCTGGAACTTGCCGCTGTACATCTTCTAAGATGAAGATTCGATAAGGTTCGTCTAACGGAATGTTCATTTTGCTTTCAAGTGACTTTAAATAAACAGGAGCTTCTTTTTCAAAGAAACCATCCATCACTTGAATCATCTCTCGGTAGTTTGGATTTTCGATCGTACTTCTTTCCATCTTTCCTGGCATCTGAAGGGTATTCTGACCAATATTGAACTGTTCGATCAAGTCTTTGCTGTCATCTGAAGACCCAAGCCCAATGTGCAGGGTACCTTCGAGCTTTTCTATCTTTAATTGATCAAACTTATATTCAATGTTTTGAGGTTGGGACGACAGGTCGCTCACTTGTTTCTTTAAAGCTTTTATCTGATCTTCTAAGTCCCTTATCTTATCATTCTGATCGAGGATCATCTGTTGAAGCTTACTCAAGTAATAGTTGCTCTCTTCATTCATACAATCAGCTCCTTAGTTAGATGTATGCCTACTACCTAAGGAATTTGCTTGTCGTTTAAAAATTTGCTGCCGCATTGCTGTCATTTACATCAGGGTCTTGTGTAAACGTAACATTATAGCCGTTCTCCAGACGAAGATTATCCCCTGTATTGAAAGATCCAGCACCTGCATACGTTTTTGCGTAACTGACTGGACAGATGGTCTGGACGTCTCCCACATGAAAAACGCTGCCGCTCGATATGGAGTTTACTGATACAGATCCCACAATTGCTGGCATATACGTTCATCCCCACTTTCAAGTACTTCTCACATGTTATGCATCCGCCCAATCTTTTGTGCCTAAACGCTTCTATTCACCATTAGGCTTCTACCTACATAACTTATCTGTAAAGGACGACGTCACAATCGTTATTTTTTCTTGAAAAAGGGAGGTGCTAAAAGTGCCCTGTTTAATTGTAGCTCCTATTAATATTAATGCGGCAGAAGGGGTTGTGAATTTTGGTGATACGCTCGTCATCAATCCCAAATCAACAGGCAAAGGATACAACGGCTCTGGCGGAGGAAACACAGGGAATTTTATACAAACAACAAACGTAGTTAATGCAACAAATACTTTAGATCCTGATATTTTCGATTCCAATAATGCCGGCAATGCTTAGGGGGTATAAAGATGTTAGGCAAAGGTCCTATGATGCCTTTTTTTAATAACCGTTCTATGGATGACTGGCTAAATTCTTTTGAACAATACGTCAACAAAGGGCTCAATCAGTTCGAGAAATTTGCAGACCAGATGTCGTTTGAAGTGGATACAGAAGAAACAGCAGACGACTACAAGATTCGTGCAAATCTAAAAGACTATAATCCTGAAGACCTTCAGATTGAAATCCTCAATCAAGGACTTCAGATTAAAGCACAACGCGAAGAAGTACGGTCAACAAAAAATAAACGGACGGGGCACTTTCAACAAAGAAAGGCAATGAAACGAACAGAGCGATTCGTCCAACTGCCTTTCATGTTTCGAAACGAAGATGTTAAAGCACAATATACGAATGGCATCTTAACCATTTCCGTTAACAAAAATGGCGGAGAAGTTATGAATCCGACTGTACCTATACAAGTCGTGACTAATTCAAGTGATAGTGTTGAGAAAGACAGTAATGCTAACAATACTGCCAATGTAGTTAACAACAACGGGCAGTTTGAAGAGTAGGTGCAACATTTCGTTTTCTTATGTATATTAATACCTATAAAAAATGCTGACAGAAAAGGCATATATCCATCCTTTTTTGTCAGCATTTCTTTTATCTTCCTAGTGTAGGCGCGATCCACACCTCGCCGGTTCCTTCAAAAACGTGCAAGTAACCTTCACCGCTTGTTGCAGATCCGATGATTGAAGAGGATGCTCGTTTTACAGAGAAATCGATATCCCCTTTTCTTAAGAGCGCAAAGTTCCCATCCACTTGCAGTTTTTCATCATGAAGCTGTATCTTCATGATCTGCTGAAGCGGAACTGGACTCTGAAGCACACAAAATCCTGAGCCTCTTAATCTCGTTTGAAACAGTCCGTCCTCTCCTTTTATAGAAGACGTTAGTTTTTGTCTAGCTACACCCAATTGCACAGACGGTTCTGCCGCATAGAACATTCCGCGATCTGCAACAACTTCTTCGTCGTTTAAGTTTAATAATAAGTAATGACCATACGAGGGCTCTAAATAAATTTCTCCGGTACCTTCATATAATGGTTTAAACAGAGATTCTTCCGTTAAGATATTGGAAGCCATCTTCTTCATGAACCCTCCCACTCCACCAGCATTGCTTTTCAAACCAAGATCACCTTTCATAAACTGCAAAGCTCCCGCTTCAGCTTGTACCGCTCCTTGGCGCAATGTGATCCGAACTTGTTTTAACGATATTCCCGTTTCTTTGGCGTAGTATGAAGAACTTGACCCTGCACTAGTTATAGGCAACTGCTTATATTCAAGGACTTCAAAGGTTGCTCGCCGTCCTTCTTCTTTTTCGATAACGTTAAAAAGTGATTCATTCATAACCATCATCCTCCTTTTTCTAGCATAACAAACTCTGACTTTGTTTAAACCAAGCGTGGTATAATTCACACAAAGATATTGGCTAACGCCAAAAGAATATGAGAGAGGCGTGATTTGACGTGCAGAACAAAATCATTCTTGTAACAACTGATTCATTTGGTACTGGTAACGATCCTGCTCTTGGAGAAAACGTAATGGAAACGTATTTTACGGTTTTGAAGCAGCAATCTGACCTTCCAGCTGCGATCTTTTTCATGAATCGTGGTGTTTATTGCCTCACAGAGCAGTCTTTATGTTCACTGCATCTAAAAGAAATAGAAGATAAGGGTGTTAAAGTGTTCGCATGCAAGACATGTGTTGATCACTATAACGTAGAAAATGAGCTTGCGGCTGGAGAAATTTCAGGAATGGCACATTTTGTAGAACTATCTACTACATATGAAGTTATTACGATTGCATAATATTAAAGAATTTTAATAGCTTTTACCACATTCGATGCTGAGATTGGATGTAGTTAATTTCCGCTCCAGGTTGCTCGCTTTCCGCGGGGCAGGCGGTGAGCCACTTGCCGCTTTGCGCCACTAAGTGTCTCACCTGCCCACCTGTCCCGCAGGAGTCTCGCACCTTCCACTCCAATCAACTTGCAATGAAGTGAAGAAAAAAATTCAAGGGCAACAATCCTCGAGCAAAAAAGAAGATGATCTACTTCTCATCTTCTTTTTTCTTCTAATTAACATGACATAAAAAATACGTACACCTAACGAGCGGTGTACGCTTTTTTAGTTCTATCTTTTTTCTTCTCGTATGATTCTCTTTTCTCTAGTCGTTGCCTCGTCTCGGATAACAGGTTCTTCTCTAATAACTGTTTCACGATGAACGTGATCTGCTTTTCTTACTGAGAATAGCCTTTTCAGCAGCATGCCGACTACCCCATACACTATGATTGCAACAATCGTAGACAATTCGATCACGAATCCATTGGCGAGTTCGATGTTTGGAAAAATCGCTGCAAATGGTAAAAGAAGCGGTTGGCTCAGACCGTATATAAGCTGTGCGAAAGCTGCTCCTTCATTTGCATTAAACAGTAGAAAAATAAAACGTAAAATTAAGATTAGCTGAATGATACCGACTATGAATGAAATAATTGTGGCTGGAACGGAACGCCTCATCGCAATTCCCTCATTTCATTGGATTTGCTACTAAACATACCCTTCTTTTCACAATATTAAGCATGCTCAATCGGTTTATTACTTTGGTCATACTCACATAGCCATTTCTGCGTAAAATCCACCAGTTCTTTCTGTGGAATCAATCGACAAACAGCCATCCCTACTTTTCCTTTTCTGACAGGATAACTATTTCGCTCGTACACCTCTCCAATCTCTTCGAACAATTCTTCTCGATAAGAAATATGAGTGAACGACTTCCATACTCTTTTTCCATCGCTAAAAAATGGGCCTGCATTTTGTTCTGTAATTGGTGACGGTACGCGATGTTCGGCTAAGTGCATGGAGGTATTCGAATCATAGCCTACACCTAGCAGAAGAACATGACCCTGAAGTTCGTAAACTCTTCCAAGAGGTGACTGTTCGCCTAAACCGAAATCCACTGAATGATTGTTTATGATCGTTTCTTTATTTTTGCCCCATGCAGCAAAAGAGTCTGTCGGATGATTGCTTCTTAGAACACCCGGAAACGTGCGAAATGCTTCTACAATCGCTCCCATAAAGTATGTCGGTGTTACAGCTGGATCAAACGCAGGCATCTCTTCTATGATTGTCGGCCACCACTCCTTTGGAACCGGTGGATTCAGCCACCCTGCCGGATCAGAATAATGAGCCGTATGTGTAGGCATAACTAATGTTCCTTCTTCTGTAATAACGTCCATTAACGCTTGTACAACTGCAACAGGTCCTCCTACAACCCAACCTAGTGACTTAAAGCTAGAGTGAACGATAACGGTCATTCCTTTTTTCAGTCCTAATGATCTAAGATCCTCTGCTAAAGTCACCCTCGTTTTTGGATAATCTGTATGTAATTCAATACTACTCACGCTTCTCACAACCTTCAGCTTTTTATGTACCCCCATTATACCAAAGGAAATGGAATACTTTGGTTATGATTGTTTTTGATTATTTTTGGTTGTTTGTGATTGAAAAATGTAAGGGCTTACGTTACAATGATGTCAAAGATAGAGAACATTTGGAGGTGTCAGGATGCTTACACCTGAAAGACATCGTAAGATTATTGAAGTATTAGGCGAAAAGTCAGTTGTAACTATACAAGAACTCGTAGAAGCGACAGCGTCCTCTGAATCAACGATACGCAGAGATCTAAGTCAGTTGCAGAGAGAAAAGAAGTTAAAACGCGTACATGGCGGGGCATCACTTACTCACCAAAAAAGCGAAGAATTGAGCGTTTTTGAAAAATCCGAGAGAAACGCTTTAGAAAAAGAAAAAATTGCACAATATGCTTGTGATTTAGTTGAGACTGGGGATTGCATCTATCTCGATGCAGGTACAACAACACTAAGGATGATTCCTCATCTAAAGAACAAAGAGATCACTGTTGTAACGAATGCCATCTCACACCTTGAAGCGTTAAGTGAACACGAGATTAAAACGTACTTAATAGGCGGACTCGTTAAATCTAAAACGAAAGCACTTGTAGGAAGCAGTGCGATAAAAAGTTTAAGTGCCTATCGGTTCGACAAGGTATTTCTTGGAATGAACGGCATTCACATCGAAGCCGGTTTCACTACACCAGATCCCGAAGAGGCAGCAGTTAAAAGTTTAGCGATCTCGCTTTCACAAAAAGCATTCATACTAGCTGATCATACGAAGTTTCACGAGACTTCTTTCTCAAAAGCAGCAGAACTAAGTGAGGCGATCATTATAACGGACGATATTGATGATGACGTCATCTATGATTTTCAAGACAAGACAGAAATAAGGGTTGTGACATCATGATTTATACTTGCACACTGAATCCATCCATTGATTATGTAGCTCGTGTGGAGGATTTTAAAGAAGGACAGTTAAACCGTACGTCAGATACTTTTGTTTATCCCGGAGGAAAAGGAATCAACGTTTCACGCGTTCTGAAACACCTTGGGATTGAAAGTACTGCACTTGGTTTCACTGGTGGGTTTACAGGGGCTTTTATCAAAGACTTTTTAACACGAGATAACATTCAGCATGATTTTATAAATGTTTCAGAAGTTACAAGAATTAATGTAAAGCTCAAGTCTCATAAAGAAACGGAGATCAATGGTCAAGGACCTGTTATCTCTAAAGAAAATCAGCAAAATTTAATTCAAAGAATTGATAACATGAGTAAAGGTGATTTCCTTCTTCTTGCTGGAAGCATTCCACCATCAATCTCTGAGAATTTTTATGCCGAGATTGCTAAGAAATGTAAGGACAATGGCGTTCATGTTGTTATTGATGCTGCTGGAGAAGCGCTTCGAAACACCCTTTCGTACCAGCCATTTTTAATCAAACCTAATCACCACGAACTGGGAGAACTTTTTCAAACAACCGTGCACAGTAAAGAAGATGCTGTTTTTTATGGTAAGAAGCTATTGGAAGCCGGTGTACAGAATGTCATCGTTTCGATGGCTGGAGATGGAGCGATCTTTCTCAACCAAGATACCGTTCTGTTATCAAACGTACCGGTTGGAACCGTTAAAAATTCAGTAGGTGCTGGTGATTCTGTTGTAGCGGGGTTTCTTTCTCAGGTTACCCAAGAACGCGACTTCTCTACCGCGTTCCAATATGGGATTGCGGCAGGAAGTGCTACTGCTTTTTCAGAAGATCTCTGCACATTAGAACAAGTAGAATCTTTACGGAAACAGATCGTTATAGAAGAAATACGGTAATGAGGAGGAATTTAGATGAAAATTACAGATGTATTAACCAAAGATACAATCTTATTAAACTTACAGTCTCAATCTAAAGTAGCCGTCATAGATGAACTGATCGAAAAACTCTATTCAGCTGGAAAACTGAATGATAAAAAAGCATATAAAGAAGCTATATTAGCAAGAGAAAACCAAAGTACGACAGGAATCGGAGAAGGAATAGCCATACCACACGCAAAAACGAATGCGGTTAGCGAGCCTGCCATCGCTTTCGGGCGTTCAACCGATGGCATCGATTATGAATCCTTGGATGGCCAGAATGCACATCTTTTCTTTATGATCGCCGCATATGAAGGCGCTAACAACGATCATTTAGCGACACTTTCCAGACTTTCAAGCTTTTTAATGGACCCTAACTTTAGAAAAAGTCTTGAATCCGCAGAAACGGAAAAAGAAATTCTAGACGCGATCGACGCAAAAGAAAAAGAGATGGAAAAAGAAGAAAACCCTACCTCTTCTTCTAAACAAAAGATCCTAGCCGTTACAGCTTGCCCTACAGGTATTGCTCATACGTATATGGCAGCTGATGCGCTAAAAGCAAAAGCGAAGGAAATGGACGTTAACTTAAAAGTAGAAACAAATGGTTCGAGCGGAATTAAAAATGCACTTACGAAAGAGGATATTGAAGAAGCTCATGCGATTATAGTCGCTGCAGATAAACAAGTTGAGTTGGAACGCTTCAACGGTAAACATGTGATTCAAGTTCCGGTAGCTCAAGGGATCCGAAAGCCTCAACAGCTCATTCAGCAGGCGTTAGATCAAGATGCTCCTGTTTATAAGAGTAACGGAGAAACATCGAATGTTGAAGAGAAGAAAAATGCTTCGCCAGGAAGATCTGGGTTTTATAAACACTTGATGAACGGTGTGTCCAACATGCTTCCCTTCGTTGTTGGTGGAGGAATTCTAATTGCGATCTCGTTTATTTTCGGGATTAATGCAGCTGATCCGAAAGATCCATCTTATCATCCGATCGCTGAAGCACTAAGCACGATTGGCGGCGGTAACGCGTTCGCTCTCATGATCCCTGTTTTAGCTGGTTTTATTGCGATGAGTATCGCAGATCGTCCAGGATTTGCTCCAGGTATGGTCGGAGGATTCATGGCCGCAACAGGCGGAGCAGGTTTCCTTGGTGGACTGATTGCTGGTTTCTTAGCAGGATATCTAGTTCTTGGATTAAAAAAGCTGTTTAGCAGCTTACCTCAGTCATTAGAAGGAATCAAACCTGTTCTTCTTTACCCATTATTCGGCATCCTTCTAACCGGTCTGATCATGATGTTCATTGTGATTGAACCAGTTAAAGCATTGAACGACGCATTAACGATGTGGTTAAAAGGCATGGGCACTGGAAATCTCGTATTCTTAGGTTTAATCCTAGGCGGAATGATGGCCGTCGATATGGGTGGACCAATCAATAAAGCAGCTTTCACATTCGGTATCGCGATGATCGATGCAGGTAACTTTGCACCTCATGCAGCTATTATGGCTGGCGGCATGGTTCCACCGCTTGGACTCGCACTATCAACAACATTGTTTAAAAAGAAATATACAAAAGCGGAGCGTGAAGCAGGTAAGACAAATTACATTATGGGAGCTTCCTTTATTACTGAAGGTGCTATTCCATTTGCTGCTGCCGATCCTGGTCGTGTAATCCCAGCCGCTGTGATCGGTTCCGCTGTAGCTGGTGCATTATCGATGGTATTCGGAATTGGACTTCCAGCACCACATGGAGGCGCGTTCGTAATTCCAATCGTGAACGGAAATCCTTTACTATACGTACTAGCGATTTTGATTGGTTCAATCGTTACCGCATTTATTGCTGGTATGCTGAAAAAAGAAGTTCAGGAAAATAAAAAAGAACTCGCAGCTTAATGTGAGGGAAAACTGAAACAGAAGAAGGATAAAACTAACTCGCGATGACGAGAAGTTTTATCCTTTTTCTTATGTGATGTTTTATTTACTAAATTAATATACTCATCCTAAAACCGTTCCGTTATCAATTAGAAGTTTAGCAAAAGGTTGTTTTTATGTTTTTCTCTTCCTATGCAAGTTGATTGTAGCGCATGGTGCGAGACTCCTATGGGACGAGCGGTCAGACCGAAAAGTGGAAGTGACTCGTTCAGCCCCGACAAGCAAAAGGTGAATGGGCTATGAAAGCGCACTTTGCCTTCTTGACCGTTTAACTTTTGACCTCGAGGGGCTAGTCACTGCAACTAGGCAAGGAGGCTCACCGGTCGCCCCATGGAAAGCGAGCAACCTGGAGCGGAGATCAACTGCTATCAGAGCTACTAAGTAAATTGAAACAGCTTTTTAGTTTGATAATTAAACTTCTTTTGGAATCCATTCACCAAGAAGCTCACCCATCTTAACCTTGCCTTTTTTGCCTGTGAACTTCAAAGCCCCTTTTGGAATACACAAAACAACAGTAGAACCAAACGAAAAATACCCAAAAGAATCTCCTCTTTTTACAACCGACTCATGATTTGTGCGTTCAATCGTATTTACATTCAAAGCACCTACCATAACATGTGCAAGAGGTTGTCCGCTTGCATTCATTTGAGTAACTAATCTGTAATTACGTGTTAAAGGTCGAAGTCCATGAAGCAGTCCAATTTCGTTGACTGGAGCTGCTTCTTTTCCTAGCGTGTAGACAGATTCAACTTCAGCATCCACCGGAACATGAACTTGATGATAATCTGTTGGACTTAAATAAAAAACAAATACTTGTCCCCCGCTGTATTTCTTCGCTTCTGATTCAGAACCTAACAATTCAGCAATCGTATATTCTTGTCCTTTTACAGTAAAACGGCTCTCTTCTGTAAGATGATCGACTACGGATAACACAGCGTCACAAGGACTAACAAATGCATGAGCTTCTGATGGAACAGGGCGAGCATCTGGTCTTAGATCACGAATAAAAACATCATGAAGAGAATGATATTCTTTAAGCTCCCTTGTCGCTTCGTTAATGTTTATTTTATATAGTTTCACGAATGAAGGGATGAAAGGTTTACTTGCTTTAGATTGTGCAAATTTCTTTAATGATCGTGCCACAACGGGATGGCCGTTCAATTCAAATAGATTTCTATAAAATTTAGTCATGTTCATGTTCTATCACCTAACTTTAATTTAATATTAAATGAATATTATCATTATTGATAACGGTATTTATGTTTTGGTTTTTGATATTTACATTATAATGCATCCTGCAAAATATATCAGTGTTTCCTCTTTTTAACTGTTCTTCTTAGGTTCAGGCACTAACATCTGAACAAGTTTAACCTTCTTTTTATGTTTTGCAGGTCTGTTTGGTACATATTTGCCGATGAGTTCTTGCATTCCCTGACTCAGTTCTTCCCACTCTTCATCATTTAAATAAAGATCCAACTGATTATAACCAAAAATATCTGTTTTAAGATCCGTATTACCGTTAAAGTAAGCTTCCACTTCGCCAGTTACAGTAGATACAAACGTCATAAACATTTTCATGTGCTCTTCTTTAGACAAATTGGCTGCCTCTTCTGCGGTTATATATGTTGAGTTTTGATTCATAGCATAAGTCCGCTCTACAGCACCACGTATTTTTTTTTCTTGAACCACATAAATGATCTCATTCTTACTAAGAAGATTTAAATGCCTATATAGTGTGGCCTGCGGAACTTCAGATACCCATTCTTTTAGTTCCATTACAGTAGCCGGACCTTTTGAGAGGTGTTGTATAATCTTCATTCGAACAGGATGCAAAATAAAATCTGCTTTGCTTTGCATGATACAGAATCATCCTTTTTATTATTGTTATCGATAATGATAATATTTTATCTTATATTTGTCAAAAGAAAGAGAAGCATCTAACGAGATGCTTCTCAAAAGTTTTCTATATCATTATGCTGCTGTGTGATCATTATTTAATGAATTCGTTTTTTTTTGTCCAATACTCCAACCTGTGTAAGCCAGAAGTAATGTAAACATAGGGGACAGCCATAAGAATAATGCGTATGGAATGTATTCGATAACTGATACACCTAATGTTGATGCAAAGAATGCACCACTCACACTCCAAGGAACGAGTGGGTTTACAAGTGTACCTCCATCTTCTACCGTTCTAGACAAGTTCTTTAATGGAACCCCAGATTTAATATAAGCGTCCTTCAACGCCTGACCTGGCAACAGGATGGAAAGGTACATTTCGCCTGCTAGTAAATTGATTCCTACTGAAGATGCTAAGGTAGTTGCAATTAGCTTGCTCGCTTTTTGAGTAGTGTTCTTTATAGCTCCAAACAATAGATCAAACATTCCTAACGCTTGGATGACTCCACCTAATCCTAATGCGATCAGTACAAGTGAGATCGACCACATCATGGACATTAATCCGCCTTTATTAACGATGGTATCTACTGTTTCATTCCCTGTCTGCGTTTGCAGACCATTTTGCATAGTATTAATAACTTTTTGCAATGTCAGGTCTGGTACTAAGAAAAACCCTACGATGATTGACACCGTTACACCAGCTAAAAGGATAGGTATGATTGGCAGTTTACGAAACGCCAAAACTAGTACAACAACTGGTGAAATGAGAGTTAATAGATGAATTGGGAACTCGTTTGAAAGCACTGACTGAATCTCTTTGATCTCTTGAAGATTCGCATTGCCTCCACTTCCACCAAGTACGAAAAAGGCAATTGCAGTCAGGATGAATGCCGGGACAGTAGTCCACATCATATGTCGAATATGTTCAAACATATTCACGCCAACAACACCTGGTGCAAAGTTTGTTGAGTCTGACAATGGGGACATTTTATCGCCGAAACACGCTCCAGAAACAATGGCTCCTGCAGCCAATGCTGGATTGACTCCAAGCACGTGACTGATACCCATCAATGCTACCCCTACTGTTCCAACTGTTGTAAAAGAACTTCCTGTAAAAGACGAAACAATAACGGTAATGATAAGAGCACTTACTGCAAACCATTCAGGCTGAATGATATCCATTCCGTAAAATAATAATGTTGGAACTGTTCCACTTAACATCCAGCTGGCAATAACAAGTCCTACTGTTAAAAGAATCATGATCGGCTGCAATCCTGCTATGATTCCTTTCAATATTCCTTTTTCTATCGTCTTCCAAGGTGCGCCAAAGACAGCTCCTACTGCACCCAATAAGATTAAGCAGGCTAACAAAGGAATATGCGGTTCAACTTTTATATACACGAGACTCGTGAACATCACAGCAAAAATCATTGTAAACAATCCAAGAGCCACCGGTAATTTCATTTCTTTTTTCATGTAAATCTCTCCGTTCATCTTCTCACACTTATTTACTTAAACGCTTTTACGCGTTGAAGCGTGTTAGCAACTGTTATAATACTAACTAACTTTACAGAAGCTGTCAACATTACAGACATGGTAAATTAAAGAAAAGTACAGTATGGAGGCTGATCATATGAACAGAATTAGAAGTTCAGTAAAAGCATTAATCATTCATGAGCATCATGTACTAACAATAAAAAAAGGAAATAAAGATGAAGCGAAATATGTTATACCTGGTGGAGGGCAGGATTTTAACGAGACTTTATCAAACGCAGTGATTCGAGAGTGTTTAGAAGAACTTGGTGTAGAAGTAGAAGTTGGTCCATTGTTATGGGTTCGGGAGTTCATCAGCAAAAATCACGTTGAGAATCAAAAAGATGAGGACCGAATACATATTGTAGAGCATATATTCGAAGCTTTCTTAAAGAAAGTTCCACAACACTTTCAGCCGCTTTCTCCAGATTCTACTCAATTAGAGATCCAGTGGCTGCCAATTGATCGGCTATCAGAATACAATTACTATCCCCGAGAGATTATTCCATTGATTAAAGAGAAAAGCCAATCGAAAAAATGTAAACTTACTTATGTTGGAGATATGAATTAGGCTTGAGGATTTACTTATAAAAAAGGGGGTATTTGCTTTGTGGTGGCTGCTACTTTTCATCATCGGTATCTTTGTATTAGCTTTTATCATAGATTACAAAAGAAAGAAAAGAAATGATAAACATGCCCATAGTGTAGACCCTAGTGTAAGACAAGGTGAAATCGGTAGCAATTGGAATAGCGGTGATGATCCAAATGGATTTTAACCAATAAAAACGCAGAGGATGTACATGTCCTCTGCGTTTCTTAATGTGTATTTGACTGCTTTAATGTTCATCTTCCCCGTCTTGCAAAATCGACAAATCGGAAACGATCGAGTCGGTGACGAGATTCTGTGTATTGAAAAAGGCTCGCATCTTCTAGATACACATAGTTTTTTACGACAACAATATGCTCAAACCGACCTAGATCTAACAACTCTTTATCTTCTTCCGTACAAACTTCAACGACAATTTCTTTTTTTGCAAAACTGATCTTCAGACCTAACTCATTCTCTAGATAAGCGTAGATAGATTGTTCCGCAATTTCTTTCGTGAGCTTTGGTACGTACTTTTTCAGAAAATAATCTTTGTCCAAAATGATCGTCTCTCCGTCAAGCTCGCGGGAACGAATCACTTTCCAAGTAAGCTCTTCATGTTCTGTCTGGAGCTGCTGTTGAAGAAACTCATCCGGCTCGATCAAACCAAATTCATGAACAGTCGTTACACTGTTTTTTCCCATAGACTCTGACAACTCTTGAAAACTTACTAACCCCGAAACAGGAAAGCTAAATTTGTTTGTCTCGAGAACGATCGATCCTCTACCACGGATTTTCTGTATGAAACCGTTTTGCGATAGAAGGTTTAGTGCCTTTCTGACAGTCTCCCTCGATGTTTCGTATTGTTCTGCTAAATCATGCTCGGAAGGAAGCTGCGTATTAGCCTTTATGACACCCTCTTGAATTTGTGCAGATATTTCCTGATAGATTTCTTGAAATTTATTTTTTCTCATCATTATTCACCATACATAGTGTAGCATTATTTTTTTAAGTGAAAAACGACAGATTCATACGGTCGTAATGAAAAAGAAGAAATGTCTTCTGGTGTATCTTCATAATTACTGATTAATACTTCTCTTGATAGACCTTTAAGATCAATGGATTTTGGCAATGTAAAATCTGTGCTCTTGTCATAAAAATTATTCACGACAAGGAGTTTTTCCCCATTGTCAGCGTTTCGGACATAAGCGAAAATTTCAGGATGATCTTCAAGAATCAATTGATAATCGCCATATGTGATTATATCTAGTTCTTTTCTCAATCTATTGAGCTTTTGATAATGATAGAAAATAGAATTTTCATTATTTACGGCTGCCTCAGCATTAATTTCTTTAAAGTTTGACGCAGCCGGTATCCAAGGTTCCCCTGTAGTAAAACCAGCATTTTCACTATCATTCCATTGAACTGGTGTACGAGAATTATCACGTGATTTATGTTTAAGAATCTCTAGTACTTCCTCGTCGGTATAACCTTTTTCCTTCAATAGATTGAACATGTTTAACGACTCAACATCACGGTAATGGTCGATCTTCGTAAACTTTGGATTTGTCATCCCAAACTCTTCGCCTTGATAGATATAAGGTGTTCCTTGCATCAAATGAATCGTAGTCGCAAGCATCTTGGCTGATTGTACACGGTATTCACCGTCATCCCCGTAGCGTGATACGATTCGCGGTTGATCGTGGTTGCACCAGAATAACGCGTTCCATCCACCACCCTTATGCATCTCCACTTGCCAAGTCGAAAGTATTTCTTTTAATTTTTGAAAATCAAAATCAGCGATGCTCCATTTTTCGCCTTTCGGATAATCGACTTTTAAGTGATGAAAATTGAAAGTCATGCTTAATTCATTTCGATCTGGATTCGTATACTTGATGCAATTATCAATCGTTGTGGATGACATCTCACCTACTGTGAGCACATCATATTTTGAGAACACTTCCTTGTTCATCTCTTGCATAAATTCGTGCACGCGCGGTCCGTCTGTGTAGAATTTCCGGCCATCACCTGGTGCTATAGAGCCATCATCATTAGGGAATTCTTGATTTTTTGAAATCAGGTTGATCACATCCAGACGGAAGCCATCTACCCCTTTTTCAAACCAATAGTTCATCATCTCGTATACTTTTTGACGAACTTCTGTGTTCTCCCAGTTCAGATCCGCTTGTGTGACATCAAACAAGTGGAGATAGTATTGACCGGTCTCTTCATCGAGCTTCCAAGCGGATCCACCAAATTTCGAAACCCAATTTGAAGGCTCTCCATCTTCAACAGAATCTTTCCAGATATAAAAATCACGATAAGGATTATCTTTTGACAGACGTGATTGTTGAAACCATTCATGCTCTGTACTTGTATGGTTCACTACGATATCCATAATGATCTTCAGATCTCTCTGGTGTGCCTCTTGAAGCAGACGATCAAAGTCCTCCATCGTTCCATAATCTTCAAAGATATTGTAATAGTCCCGGATGTCATATCCGTTGTCTCGTTGAGGAGAGTCATAGATCGGAGTTAGCCATAGAACATCTACTCCTAAGTCTTTAAGATAATCTAACTTCTCTATGATTCCATCAATATCTCCTGTTCCATTCCCTGTAGTATCGTTAAAGCTTTTTGGATAGATTTGATACACAACGGATCGTTTCCACCATGGTTCCTTCTTCATACTTTCACCGCCATATTTGTTAGAGTAATGAAAACAACCGGAAATAAAATAGTGCCATTCCGGTCGTTTTTGTTTAATTGTCTTACTTCGATTTTTTTACTTTTGCATAAAGGTACGTTAATACAAACGGTACGACAAGTGCGATTCCCATTCCGATAAAGAATGATCCCCAGCTTCCTGGCAAGATGGAAAGGAATCCAGGAATACCGCCTACTCCAATGGATGACGCACGAACGCCCGCAACTGTAATCACGATCCCAGCGATAGCAGAACCAATCATCGCGAAGATGAACGGATAACGGAAGCGTAAGTTCACTCCGAACATCGCAGGCTCAGTGATTCCAAGATATGCTGATAATGCTGACGTTCCAGCGAGTCCTTTAAGCTTTTCATCACGTGTTGCCATAAATATCGCAAGCGCTGCAGACCCTTGTGCAATATTTGATAGTGCAAGCATCGGCCAAAGAAAAGTACCACCTGTGTTTGAAATAAGCTGCAGATCGACTGCTAAGAACGTATGATGCATGCCTGTAACAACGAGCAAGGAGTAGAAACCACCGTAGATCAACCCGCCTAACCATGCAAAATTATCAAAGATTGACACGAAAAAGTCTGTAATGCTATTACCGATCGTAAACGTGATTGGTCCGATAACGATAAACGCTAAAAATCCTGTTACTAATAATGTGATTGGAGCTACCAATAATAGCTGTAAGGCATCTGGTATGCGTTTTTTCAAAAAAAGTTCTATTTTCGCTAAAAAGTAAGAAGCGATGAGAACCGGCAACACTTGACCTTGATAACCTACCTTTTCAATGGGTAGACCGAATAAGTTCCATGTTGGAATGTCTTTTGTCTTTCCGTAATCCCATGCGTTCAAAAGATCTGGATGGACAAGCATCAGTCCGAGAACGATACCTAGTAATGGACTTCCACCAAACTTTTTAACCGCTGACCAACCGATCAGTCCAGGTAAGAACACGAAAGCAGTATTCGCGATCAAGTTGATCATCCCTGCTAGATCAGCCCAGTTCTGATGAACATCAATAAATGATTTCTTATCATAAAAAATGCCTGGGCCAGTCAGAATGTTATTGATCCCCATCAGTAGACCTGCCGTTACGATCGCAGGAAGAATCGGGATAAAAATATCTGCTAATGCTTTAATCGCTCGTTGGAGTGGATTCAGCTTCTTACTCGCCTCATCCTTTATATCTTCTTTTGACGCCCGCCCTGTACCTGTAATATCAATGAACTCGTTATAAACCTTATCAACCGTTCCTTGCCCAATCACGACTTGAAATTGGCCGTTTGTAGAAAAAGAACCTTTTACAAGATCAATATTCTCTAAAGCCTTCTCGTCTACTTTCCCTTCGTCTTTAAGAGCAAGTCGAAGGCGCGTTACGCAGTGAGTGGCTGCTGATATATTTTCTTTACCGCCGAGAGCTTCGACGATTTGTTCAGCTGATTCGCGTATTTTGCTCATTCTGTTCCCTCCTAGAAACCGTTTCCATTTCACATGATAAAAAAAGCCATATCTCTCTATACCCTTAACTATCATTCAATGAAAACTTGTTCACCCTTATAATGTGTCTAAGCGTTTTCATAAAAACCAAACTTGTATATACATCTTACAAAAATAATTTAACCTGTATATACAAATATGTCAATCACTTCGATCATATGGTGAAATTTACCGTGATCAGCTACTTTTTCTTTTCTCCTTATTTTTTGCTATAATCTGTTACATATAGAGAAACGAGAATAAAGGAGATTTTATGATGTCACCTAAAAAAGCACTTACGATTGCAGGATCAGATACAAGCGGTGGAGCTGGTATTCAAGCTGATTTAAAAACTTTTCAAGAGCTAGGCGTTTACGGTATGACTGCTCTAAATGTTGTGGTTGCCCAAGACCCACATCGTGATTGGTTTCATGAAGTATTCTTACTTCCTAACGATCTATTCAAAGCACAATTAGAAACGGTTGTTTCTGGAATTGGTGTTGATGCATTAAAGACTGGCATGCTTGCATCCGTGGAAGCTATCCAGATAACAGCAGATCTCATCGAAAAACACGATCTTCAAAACGTTGTAGTAGACCCTGTTATGGTTTGTAAAGGTGCAGAACCTCTACACCCTGAACTTGCGAGTACCCTTCAAAATGTTTTGGTACCTAAAGCAACTGTTGTAACGCCAAATCTATTCGAAGCTGCACAATTAGCGGGTATGGAACCGATCACAACAGTTGAACAGATGATGGAAGCTGCTCATAAGATTCAAGCGAATGGAGCTAAATATGTAATCGTTAAAGGCGGCGCAAAACTAGAGCACGAAAATGCTGTTGACGTTCTTTATGATGGACAAGAGTTTGAAGTTTTAGAATCTGAAAGAATTGAAACAACATGGACGCACGGCGCAGGCTGCACGTTCTCAGCAGCGATTACAGCTGAACTTGCTAAAGGAAAGCCAGTACGCGAAGCGATCTTAACAGCAAAAGATTTCATTACAGAAGCTATCGCAGCAGGATTTGAAATCAACCAATACGTAGGACCAACTTGGCATGGTGCTTACCGTGATAAATTAAACAAATAATTAATAGTGAAGACTGATCATCTTTGATCGGTCTTTTTTGTTCTATAAAAAATCTTTGTGACTACTCCGACCAAATACTTTCAAGTTTCAAGTCTTAAAACAAATTTTTATAGTGATTTATACTTTTATTTTGCTTCGATGACAAGTTGATTGGAGCGCAGGGTGCGAGACTCCTGTGGGACAGGTGGGCAGTTTTAAAAGTGGAAGTGGCTCGTCCAGCCCCGACAAGCAAAAGGTGAATGGAACAGTAAGGCGCTCTTTGCCTTAATGGTCTATTTAACTTTTGACTTCGAGGGGCTAGCCACTGCAACTAGCTAGGTGAGACACTTATACGTAAAACGTACGAATGTGGCTCATCGCCTGCCCCACGGAAAGCGAGCACCTGGAGCGGAAATCAACTACTTACACAGACATTCACGATCCGCTTTTAAAATGATAGGCATATCATACACGTTATTTAAGAATTTGAATTATAATAAGTACATCTATTCTGCACTGGAGTGTGAAGATATGCAGCTCATACAAACCAACGAAGTCCAGCAAACACTGGATCAGCTTATTGGAAAAGAACTTTATCTACATTTAGAAACAACCAATGGCGCTTATGCCAATCATAATAACGAGAGTGTTCTAACCGTCAACGCATATATTCGAAATGGTAAAGTAACACCCTTATCAGGAAAAATCATGGGGAGCGGCCCCTACCGTGTAGGTTTAAAAATTGAGCTAGGATGGATTTATGCAGAAGGTTTAACACATTGGGAAATCGACAATGAGGGAAGATTACTGATGGCCGGACATGATTCGGAAGGCCGTCTTGCAGTAGCTCTTCAATTGAGCTCTTCCCCATTTGATGTATAAGGAGGTTATTTAATTGGATGATCATTTACTCGTGATCTTCCCCCACCCAGACGATGAAGCGTTCGGGGTATCAGGGACGATTGCACAACACACAAAAAAAGGATTACCCGTTACTTATATCTGCTTAACACTCGGTCAGATGGGCAGAAATATGGGAAATCCACCATTTGCTACTCGTGAATCCCTTCCACTTATTCGCCAAAAAGAGCTAAAAGATGCCTGTGACGCAGTAGGTATCCAAGATCTTCGACAATTTGGATTACGTGATAAAACGGTAGAATTTGAAGATGAAAAATTTTTAGCTGATCAATTCTTGGCCGTTATAGACGAAGTAAAACCAACACGTCTCATCACTTTTTATCCAGGATATAGCGTACATCCAGATCATGAAGCTACTGCGAGAGCAGTTGTACGTGCAGTAGGAAGCATGCCAGAGATGGATCGTCCGGAACTCTTATGTGTTGCTTTTGCAAAAAATTCTGAGGAAGACTTAGGAGCTCCACATGTTGTGACAGATATCTCGGATGTTTTTGAGGAAAAAATGAACTGCATCAAAGCACATCGATCTCAAACACAATGGCTAGTAGATAGCGTTGATAAGGATCCTGCCATGCTGGCTTGGGTAAAAAATGAGAGATTTTGGCGTTATCCTTTATAAAGAACTAAGTTAAAATAACCCATTAGCCTATCTAGGCTATGGGTTATTTTTTTTTAGGGTAAATACTTGAATTTTCAAAAAAATGTACAAATCCATGTAGCATTTTCCTGATATTGTGGTATACTAATTGTAACAAATCGTTCACAATTTAGACGCTAATTCGTCAAAATTGTAAGCGCAAACAATACTTCAAGGGGTTGATTAGTAATGGATGTTTTTATGGTTTACTTATTCGTAGCGACTGCCACACCATTATTTTTATGGAATGATAGTCGTAAGTTAGCCTTATGGCAAACGCCGTTCATCGCCCTTTTATGGACTTACGTTGTGTTATTCATGGCTAATGATAGCTTAAGCTTATTCGTACACAGTTTCTTCATCACCGTATTCATCGCAAATGTTGTTTTTGCTCATTATGCAGCATACATCGTATGGGGCCGTCCATATTTGGCGAAACGTAAAATGGAAAAAGCAAAATATTAATTTAAACTTTCATCCCCTCTATTAGTAGAGGGGATTTTGCATTTATTGGGAATTTATCTCATTCAAGTTTTCTGATATACACTTTCATATCACGTCTTCACATCCCCTCATCTCCTATGACTTAATTATCCCGCTTTTCTTCTGTTTTCTTCACTATTTGCTTGTTTTCTACACTATCTCATCAATACCTGTTGTGTTTAAATCTCACCATGTTATACTCGTTACCGTTGAAATTTTGACCGGAAAATGAGTTGTTATAACTTACAAAACAGGAGTGATTTTAAACAGATATGTTAATAAACGAATCAAAAAACAAACGCATTGTAATTAAAATTGGATCTAGTTCTTTAACGAGCAGACTTGGTGATATTAGCAGACATAAATTAGAGCGACTCGTTGATGAGGTCGTTAAATTAAAAGATGATGGCCACGAGGTGTTACTCGTGTCTTCAGGCGCAGTGGCAGCAGGGTATAGACGTTTAGGCTGTTTGAATCGCCCTACTTCTCTTGCTGAAAAACAAGCAGCTGCATCGATCGGGCAAGGCTTGTTAATGGAGTCTTATTCGGAGCGTTTTATCTCTCACGGTTATACCGCATCACAAATTTTGATTACGAGAAGCGATTTTTCCGATCGTGATCGGTATCATAACGCTCGAAATACGATTAACGTCCTTTTAGATCGCGGAATCATACCCATCGTAAATGAAAATGACACAGTTACAGTAGAAAGACTTAAGTTCGGTGACAATGACACGCTTTCCGCAAAAGTGGCAGGACTTGTGGATGCCGATCAGCTCATCATTCTTTCTGATATCGATGGACTTTACACGGATGACCCTCGAAAAAATCCTGATGCAAAACTTTTAACAAAAGTTAGCGAAATTACACCAGAAATCGAGCAATCCGCAGGAGAACCTGGAAGTGCGGTAGGTACTGGTGGCATGCGTTCAAAGATTGATGCTGTAAAAATTGCAATGGCTTCTGGAATTTCATCTTTCCTTGGCAACGCAACATCACCAGATATCATTCACAAAGCCGTTATCGGCAAAGCCAGAGGAACGTATTTTGTTCCTGGTAAGAATGAATTCAATCTTGATACAAAGCGTCAATGGATTGCTTTCCACTCTGGTCCGGAAGGTGAGATCGTAGTCTCAAATAAAGCGAAGCAAGGTATTGATGAGCTCAAAAGTCTTTATCCTACAGGCATTCGCTCCGTAAGTGGTCACTTTAAAAAAGGTTCAGTTGTTCGCATCAAGGATTTAGACGGAAATGAAGTGGGTCTTGGTGTTTCAAATTATTCTTCTAAACAATTAATAAAGATAAAGGGTATCTCGCGTGACGAGCTAGCTGAAGTCGGCCCTGAAGAAGCCATTAATAACAATGATTTAGTTTGCCACACTCGTTTGGCAGTACCTATTCACTAGTATAGATATACGAAAATGTGAGGTTTAAAAATACAAGGAGGCGTTGGATGAGTACTTTTAAAAGTACAACCAAAAATATTGATGTGAAAGACCAAGCAAAGTTAGCACAGGAAGCTTCAAAAAAGCTTGCACTCCTCAGTGAAAAAGATAAAAACGAAGCACTACTGGTGATTGCAGATACGTTAGAAAGCGAAACAGGTTTTATTTTAGAACAAAACAAACAGGATCTCGTTAATGGTGAAAACAATGATTTCTCTGAAGCTTTAATGGATCGTTTGCGCTTAACAGAAGACCGCGTAAAAGAGTTTGCAAACGGACTACGCGAGGTTGTTGAGTTAAAGGATCCTCCTGTAGGTGAAATTCTGTCTGACTGGACACTTGATAATGGATTAAACGTTGAGCAAGTCCGTGTACCATTAGGTGTGGTCGGTATGATTTATGAAGCACGACCAAACGTAACAGTAGATGCGACAGGACTTGCATTAAAATCCGGAAACGCCATCGTACTAAAAGGCGGATCGAATGCTATACATTCAAACTCAGCGATTGTCTCTGTGATTCATAAAGCATTAAGAGCAACAAAAATTCCAGAAGATGCTGTACAATTTATTGCTTCTACCGATCGCGAAGCAGCGGGTCAATTGTTTACGATGAAAGAGCATATTGATGTGTTAATTCCTCGCGGTGGCGGAAATCTCATTAAGACGGTTGTCGAGAATGCTACAGTTCCGGTCTTAGAGACCGGTGTCGGCAATTGTCACATTTATATGGATCAGTTTGCTGATATTGATAAAGCCCTCAGCATCATGGAAAACGCCAAAACAGATCGACCGGCTGTCTGTAATGCCGCAGAGACGTTTATTTTCCATGAAGCATGGCTGAATGATCATGCTGGACAAGTTACAGCTCTTTTTGAAAAGTACGATATTGAAGTGCATGGAGATGAAAAAGCAGCAGAGTTATTGCCAGATGTAATACCTGCTAATGAAAAGGATTGGGCTGAAGAGTATTTAAGTTTAGCTGTTGCAGTTAAAGTGGTGAGCTCTGTCGAGGAAGCTGTTGTCCATATTGAACGTTATGGCACAAAGCATTCCGAAGCGATCGTAACTGAAAATCCAGAAAATGCTGTTACCTTCTTAAATCGTGTTGATGCTGCTGCTGTTTACCATAACGCATCTACGCGCTTTACGGATGGATCAGCCCTAGGATTTGGAGCAGAGATTGGTATATCCACACAAAAACTTCATGCTCGCGGTCCAATGGGACTGCCAGCACTAACGACGATTAAGTATCGTATGACTGGTGACGGACAGGTTAGATAATATATTGTAAACAGTCCCTTAGTCGGGGCTGTTTTTTTTGTAGAAATAAAGAAGGTGAAGCTAGGATGGTGAAAGAATGTTTTTAAAAAGGAGGTCGTTTATGTTAGTTAAAGATCGCGGAAAGTCTATTAGGATAAGAAAGCTTGAAGTTATGCAACGACGAGTGATTAAGCTTCACCCCAAATATTTAACCATGGAAGATGAATTAAGCGGTAGGCTAGCCGGACATTTTGGTGAACAGTCGAATGACTACTTTTTAAAACCTTTCCGGGACTTTTCTGTAATGCATGACCTGAGGCTTACAGCGCATGAAAGTTATTTTCAAATCGACACTCTGCTTCTCTCCCCTCGTTATATATTGAACCTCGAAGTGAAATACATTATCGGAACTTTGGTTTTTGACCATCTCCACCAAGTCATCAGAGTAAAGGATGATGGATCTGAAGAAGCTTTTCGGAATCCTATTTTCCAAGTAAAGCGCCAACAATCTCACCTTATGGAATGGA
This sequence comes from Fictibacillus tiangongensis, assembly GCF_048083785.1. Taxonomy (GTDB): domain Bacteria; phylum Bacillota; class Bacilli; order Bacillales; family Fictibacillaceae; genus Fictibacillus. Next base: position 521,660 of record NZ_CP182294.1, on the reverse strand, counting down.
TGACAAAGAACCGAATACCTCCAACCCCTGTTCGCTCACTGGTTGTAATGAGCAATCCAAGAACCATTATTAAAGCCCCTCCCTCAAATAAAGATGTCCTTCATTATATTACGCATAGTCCCTATTTGCAGGAGAAAATTAAGATGATTGATAAGAAGTATACGGACGAGAAGCTGACGAAGAAAGAGGTCACTAAACTCTCCAAATTGCTTGTTCGACATCATGTACCTGAAAACCCTGATCTTCTCAAAAGGTATGGGATTGAAGAAAAAGTTATCAAGGGCGTTTATTGTACAGAGTGTTTTTACTTGCCTGTGGTTCGGAGGAATAAAACTTGGCATTGTCCTAGATGTTCTTATAAATCTAAAAATCTTCACTTAATACTCTTGAAGATTTTACTCTATTATACGGTACTAAAATTACTAACAAACAGTTTTGCGACTTTCTTCAAGTTTCATCAAGGCATGTTTCCACACGTTTATTATCTTCGATGAATTTAAAGCAAACAGGAAGTGGAAAAGGAAGATCTTATCAACTTCCATCTCCTTTGTAATGTCAAAAATGTCAAAACAGATAAATCGAAGCTCGCAAAAAGTGAGCTGCGAGCATAAAATTCTGTGAACGAGCATAAAAGTCGAGGAACGAGCATAAAACTCTAGGAACGAGCATAAAACTCGGGGAACGAGCATAAAAGTCGAGGAACGAGCATAAAACTCCGGGAACGAGCATAAAGCAAAAATATAGTTTCTTTGCATCAACTAATAAGAGCAATAATAGTCTATAACCCCGTCATTTTTTCTTCAAAAGTACCTTTCAATCACTTTGCAATTGCTTCTTTCAGACAAAACTTCTTAATCTCTAAAGGAATACTACTTTCAATCCCTAACTTCAACAAAAAACCCCTTGCTATCCCTAGCAAGGGGTTTTCAAAATGTTAACTATTATTCATGACTGCCGTGATCATCAGAATCATGCTCACTACTGCCGCCATGAGAACCGTGGTCTTCGTGGTTTTCAGTGTTCGGTGAGTGCTGGTGCTTATCGTGCTTCGCGTGACCTGCTGCCATTACCCATACAGAACCGATTACGATAACAATCGCAACGAATGCTGCAAATAGGATGTTACCGATCTGTACCCGGCTCGTCAGGTTACCCTTCGTTGAGTTCTCTGTTACGTGCATGAACATCAAGAGCTGAAGAGCAGCTTGAAGGATTGCAAAACCGAAAATAATAATTAGAATCCAAGTCATCGATAGATCTGTTTCAAGCGCAATCCAAAGTGCGAATAGTGTTAGCACGATGGATAACACAAAACCGATTAAATGTTTCCACGGAAAGCCGTGGTGTTCATTAGCTACAGTTTTATTAGCCATTATGCATCACCATCCCCATCAGATAAACGGCTGTGAAGATAAAGATCCACACTACGTCTAAGAAGTGCCAGTATAGACTGGTGATGAAAACTTTTGCAGATGTAGCTGGTGTTAGACCACGCTTAGCTACTTGAATCAAGACCATCGTTACCCAGAAGATACCGAACGTTACGTGGGCACCGTGAGTACCAACAAGAACGAAGAACCCTGACCATGCTGCACTTGTACCGATATTAGCACCTTCATGAATGAAGTGTAAGAACTCTTCAATCTCGAAGTAAAGGAATCCAAGACCAAGACCTAAAGTGATGGCCATCCACGTGATCAAACCTTTTACATTTTGACGGCGCATCTCATGAACCGCAAGTCCACAGGTAAAACTACTTGTTAAGAGCAAGAACGTTTGGATTAACAAACTCTTTACTTCAAACAGCTCACCAGGTGATGGACCATCAGCGATACGATGTTCTAAAACCATATAAGTTGCAAATAATGTCGCGAACAACGCAATTTCTGCCCCGAGGAAAATCCAGAAACCGAGAATATTTAAACGCCCAGTCTCCGAACGATACTCTAAAGGCGTGTTGGGGTCGTGTGTTTCTGCATGTGCCATTTTTTCACGCCTCCTTATTTAGATATCTTTTCTGTTTCGATTACTTCTTCAACACTTACATAATAACCATCATCATACTCGAATGAACGATAGAACAATGTTGCAAACACACCAATCATTCCAGCGATCGCCATCCACATCCAGTCGAACACCATTCCGAATCCGGCAACAAAGAAGAAGGATGCCATGATGAATGGAACACCAGAGTTACTTGGCATATGAATCGGTTTAATATCTTCCACTTTTAACTTCTCAACTTTTCCAGCTTGCTTCTGTCTCCAGAAGTGATCAAGACCTGTTACTTCAGGAATCTTAGCAAAGTTATAGAATGGAGGCATTGCTGTAGGTGTAGACCATTCTAAAGTACGGCCATCCCAAGCATCTCCAGTTGTTTCACGCTTCGCGTAACGGAAGCTGTAGTACATGTTGTAAACAAGGATTAAGAATGCGATCCCCATCATGAATCCACCGATCGTAGATACCATGTTCAATGGACCCCAGCCAGACTCTTCACTGTACGTGTAAACACGACGAGGCATACCGTCTAGACCAAGGAAGTATTGTGGGAAGAAACATACGTTAAATCCGATTGTGAATACCCAGAATACCCATTTTCCGATACGTTCGTTCAGCTTGTAACCAAACATCTTCGGATACCAGTAGATCAAACCAGCGAAACAAGCAAATACTGTACCCGCGATCAACACATAGTGGAAGTGAGATACTAGGAAGTATGTGTTGTGGTACTGATAATCAGCTGCTGCCATGGCTAGCATGACACCTGTAACTCCACCGATTACGAAGTTCACGATAAATCCGAGTGACCAAAGCATCGGCGTCGTAAATTGAATCTTACCTCTGTACATCGTAAACAACCAGTTAAAGATCTTAACCCCGGTCGGAATACCGATCGCCATCGTTGTGATAGAGAATACAGAGTTAACAAGTGCTCCTGAACCCATCGTAAAGAAGTGATGGACCCAAACCAAGAAACTGTATCCTGCGATTAAAAGCATAGACCAGATCATGGCTTTGTAACCGAATAGCGTTTTTCTAGAGAACGTAGAGATAATCTCTGAGAACATACCAAATGCCGGCAGAATTACGATATATACCTCAGGGTGACCCCATAGCCAGAAAAGGTTCGCCCAAAGCATATCCATTCCTGCTCCTTGAAGAGTGAAGAAATGGCTGCCGAATAAACGGTCAAATGTCATAAGTGCTAGTGCAACAGTAAGGATCGGGAAAGCGAAAATAATGATAACCATTGTTACAAGTGATGACCAAGTAAACATTGGCATACGGAACAATGTCATTCCCGGTGCACGCATCTTAAGAATCGTAACTAAGAAGTTAATACCCGTTAAGAGCGTACCAATACCTGCGATCTGCAGACCGAGCAGATAATAGTTCTGTCCAGGTCCTGGACTGAGCTCGTTACTCGCAAGCGGCATGTAACTCGTCCAGCCTGCTGATGGAGATCCACCAATAACGAATGAGATGTTGAACAACATCGCACCAATAAAGAACGTCCAGAAACTAACTGCGTTTAAATATGGATAAGCTACGTCACGTGCTCCAATTTGTAATGGAACAACAACGTTAATCAAACCAATCAAGAACGGCATCGCCATGAAGATGATCATGATCGTACCGTGTGTTGTAAAGATTTCGTTATAATGCTGTGAATCGAGGAACTTAGCCTCTGGAACCGCTAGCTGTGTACGCATTAAGAGGGCATCTACCCCACCGCGAAACAGCATCAATACAGCAGAAACGATATACATGATACCTAGTTTTTTATGGTCAACTGTTGTAAGCCATTCGTCCCACAACCATTTCCATTTTTTATATTTAGTAAGATAGAACAGGATACCCACCATCGTTAGTACGATGGATACGTCAGCACCATAAATCATCGGGTCGCCTGTTACGAAAAATTCATCCCATTTCATATTGAAATGCCTCCTCTGTTAATGGGCATGAGAATCCCCATGAGACTCTGATTCAGATTCTTCTAGCTTCTTCATCTCTTCTTCACGCTTCTTCTTTTCTTCCTTCGCTGCTCTTGAGTGAGGAATCTTCTCTTTATAACCCAAACGTTCGCGAGCATCTAACGCGTATTCAGCGTTTGTAGCATGGTCTACCCAATCTAAGTGAGTTGAAGAGAAAGTCATTTCTTTCACGTGACCAGGAAGCATCAGCTTGTCATACTGCCCCTTCGAAAGCTCCGGAGCATCAGCTTTTGTTTCGCTTGCCCATTTTTCGAACTCTGCATCAGACATTGCCATCACATCAAACGTATGATTAGTAAATCCTTCACCAGTAAAGTTGGAGTTACGTCCTTCATACGTCCCTTGCTCGTCAGCTTGCAGGTAAAGCTCTGTCTCCATGCCAGCCATCGCATATTTCTGACCACCTAATTGAGGTACCCAGAACGATGCCATTGAATCGGCAGAAGTCAACTTGAACAATACAGGTCGATCTTCAGGTATATGAAGATAGTTAACTGTTTCAATATCTTGCTCTGGATATGAGAACACCCATTTCCAGTTTACAGATGTTGCATGGATCACCAATGGCTTTTGATCTTTTGACTTTTCAGGAGGTCCTTCAAGAGAATAGATACTCTTTACCGTTGGAATCGCTAATGCAATAACGATGATGATAGGAATGATCCACCAAATCGTTTCAAGAAGATGACTTCCTTCATTATCAGGATCATAGCCTTTATGATTTTTGCGATCACGATATTTATAAACAATAAAAGCAGTAAGCGCGTAAACAACTATTAGGATAAATAACATAAACCAGATGGAATACATGATCAGATCCCTCTGTTCTGCTCCTACAGGTCCTTTTGGATCTAAAACAATCATATCGCTGCAGCCGCTAAGCATAAATACGGCCATCAATAACCCGAATGTAAAAAACGGCTTAAACCGTCGCATCACCAGGTCCACCTTCCTTTCTCTATTTACAAGCATTTACTTTTGCCTAATAAAAAACGAACCAAGAGTGATTATAGAGCATTGTGAATTAAATCACAATGTAAAACATAGGCAAAAATTTAAATGACAAAAACCTTTGCTTTCATAGTACCAGAATCCTAATAAATGTGACTCTATCCACAACAAATGTCACGATTACTTCAAATAAAGCTCACAACTTTATCACAGTTTTGACATAGAATGTTCACGATTTTGGAAGAGACTTCTTCCATTGGTAAACAGTCTTGAGCTTTTTAAAAGTTCAGTTTTTACTTTTTACCCTTAATCTCGCCAACGTACACCTGACTATGTAAAATTCACAAATAAAAAAACGACCTTGCCTCTTTTAGACAAGGTCGTTCATATTTATCTCTTATGCACTTACTTCTACTTGATTTTCAGTATCGTTATAAACATTCGTATCGAGCTGATTCTGAATCTTACTTGTTAAAAGTCCAGAAGTCATCGAACCACTTACGTTAACAGCGGTACGACCCATGTCGATCAATGGCTCAACAGAAATCAATAGACCTGCTAAAGCGATAGGAAGATCCATTGCGGAAAGTACCAGGATCGCCGCAAACGTCGCTCCGCCTCCAACACCTGCTACACCAAACGAACTTAGCGCTACAACTACGACCAGCGTCAACAAGAACGATGGAGACAACGGATCGATTCCGACTGTCGGAGCGATCATGACTGCAAGCATCGCCGGATAAATTCCAGCACATCCGTTTTGTCCGATTGAAAGACCGAATGAACCTGAGAAGTTTGCGATTCCGTCAGGTACACCCATGCTCTTTTGCGTACGAATATTTAAAGGAAGTGCACCGGCACTCGTACGAGATGTGAAAGCAAAGGATAATACCGGGAATGATTTCTTCATATAAGTAATTGGATTCAAACCTGCAAATGTTAAGAGCAACAAGTGAATTCCGAACATGATCAGCAATGCTACATAAGAAGCAATAACGAACTTGCCTAGCTTTGCGATCGCATCCATATCACTTAGTGCAACTGTTTTGGTCATCAGCGCGAGAACCCCATATGGAGTTAGACGAAGAATCAACGTTACTACTCGCATGATAACCGCATAAAACGCATCAACAATCTTAGCAAAAAGCTCTGCATGCTCTTCTTGCTTACGTTTTACCCCTAAATAAGCTACGCCCAGGAATGCCGCAAAGATAACGACAGCAATTGTTGAGGTCGGACGAGCTCCTGTGAAATCTAAGAACGGGTTAGCTGGTAATAATGAAAGAACCTGTTGCGGAAGCGTGAGATCTTTTACCTCTGCAAACGTACCTTCCATCTGCTCACCACGGGCCGTCTCTGCATCTCCTTGCTCGATCTGAACAGCTTCAAGATCGAAAACCGTTGAAGTCGCAATTCCAACAACAGCGGCAATTGCAGTTGTACCTATTAATATCGCGATGATCAATCCACTAAGTTTTCCGATGTTTCCTTTTAAGTTCAGACGCGTAAACGCTGAAAGGATTGAAATAAATACGAGTGGAACAACGATCATTTTTAAGAACGTTACATAACCGCCACCGACTAGATTGAACCAGTCAGTCGATTTAGCAGCAACCTCAGAGTCTGCTCCATATCCGTACTGAAGTCCCAGTCCGAACAAAATCCCTAGACCGAGCCCCGTAAAAACACGTTTAGAGAAAGAAACGTGCTTTTTTTGCATGTAATACAAAACACCCAATAAAATAAGCATAATAGCAATATTCGATAAAACTAAACCAGTAGTCACCTACAAGCCCCCCTTTAGTTAACTAAATTAAATTAATACAATTAAACCCATCTGTCAAGTAGGAATTACCAGTAGAACGTTTTTTGGCTACCACCTCCTCACACAAAAAAAGACAAGCTTTTAATAAGAGTAAGCCCATCATAAGTGTGTTTATGCTTTAGTCACAGGTGAAATATTTAGTTGTGATACAGATATATTCACCTTAAAAATAATTTATGCTTGTTTTTGTAGTAAATTCCTATGAGTAGGTGCTAAGATTTGGATATATGATATTTGAAACTGGAGGTAACTCATATGAAAAAAGTTCTATTGTTGGTCTACGATTCTTTCGCAGATTTTGAAGTAGCTATTTTAAATACGTGCTTAAGCGGTTCAGAATATGAACTTGTTACATGCTCTCCTGATTCTTCCATCCATACAGTCACATCAGCAGGCAATCTTAAAATTAAACCTGATCTGTCGGTAAACGAAATCACAATAGATGATTATTCTGCTCTGATTATCCCTGGCGGAACACCGTTTCCTTTTCTGGAAAATTCGATGGTTACCAAAATGATTCGATCTTTTTTTGATAAAGATAAGCTAATTGGCGCCATCTGTGGAGGACCTGCCCTGTTAGGTGCAGCTGGTATTCTGAACCATATCCAATATACAGCTTCGCTAACTGAAGATGACTCACGCTATACGTCTGTTATGAACTGGGGCAATAAGTGTGAAGAACATCTTGTAATTGACCAAAATGTAATCACAGCAACAGGTTCAAACTATATTCAATTCGCTGAAGAAGTTTTACGCCAGCTTAAAGTTTTTCCTAACAACACGTTAAATCCGCTTGAATATTTTAAAGTACCAACAATGTCCTAACGTTTATTTGCTGTCAGCTCCTTAATCTCTTTTAAAACAGGCATGACGTTCATGTCTTCCTCACTCACTTCATCCCAAACGATCCCTGTTGGCTTAGGATAAGGAGAACACGTTTCGATCACCCCTTTTTCCGTGGCAATCCAGTCAACTGTTAAATCAAAAACATCAACAGGGATTTCATCTTCCACGAGCTGTGCACTTTGAATCGAAGTGATCACTGGCACCTCTTTATTGCCTAGCTCCCGAATGATCGCATATTCCCTATCAGCGTATCCTTCTCCCTTTCCAAGTCGTCTGCCATCACGATGAATCGCCACCGAACCGACAACAATCAAATCAATTTCTGGCATTTGCGACAGAGGCAAAACTCTTCCATAATTTAAAATGCTCGATAAACTCGCAGCTACTCTTTCATTTCTGTTATATACCTTGCAGCGGTCTCTGCCCCTTTAAAATTAGGTATTCGATTCGTTAATGGAAACGGGAATCTTCCTAATTTTTCTTCAGTCAGCTTTTTCCAAACTTTTTGCCTGATTTCATGTTTTGTTTTCATTTAGTTAACTCCTTTTAAAATCAGGATAAAAGTCTCTGTTAAAAAGAAGGACTATTTACCTGTATAAAGTAATAACTTGAAGGTAGGTATTTGTTCATACATATGTAAAGGGGGAAATGCGATGACTCTTTATGGCGCACTCGTATTGTTGCATATCTTGGCAGCCATAGTCGGCTTAGGTGCAAGCTTTGCCTTGCCAGTCGTTACAAAATTTGCAAAAACCGCTAGTCAGGCACGCTATGCACTCGAAGTAAATACTAAGATTGAAACATTGCCGAAGATTGGCAGCTTAACACTTCTTGCAACTGGACTTTTATTGGGTTATTTAAATACTTCACTGTTTAGCGAAGTATGGTACATCGCATCATTGGTTATTTATGTATTAGCACAAGTTCTTGTTATTAGCATCATTCCTAAGAAACAAAAACAGATGAGTGAGATTCTTGGTTCTCATGAAGGTGATGATCTTCCAGACTCATATCGGACGATCGATAAGCAACTCGATCCTTACGTATATTCTTTGCACGGTTTAGCTGTCTTACTTATTATTTTAATGGTGGTAAAACCTTTTTAATCTCTTCATAATCGCCTCTTCTCTTGGACACAATATGGTGTAAAGAGATGAGGAGTGAAAATTACATGGCACGCGGAAAATCTTTTGAACATAAAAAACAAGGTCATCCAGGAAGATTTCCTGATAATACACTGCAAAACAGACTCGTTGAAAAAAGCGATGAAACAGATTCAGTGAACCTTGCAACAAAAGAAGCATTTAAGAACCGAACTGGTGAACAGGAATAGATGACGATCATGGCACTCTTGGAAAATCTTCCATGGGTGCTTTTTCTTTTTTAAGATTACGTATGCACCTATTGAGTTCCTTCCCCATTCAATACTATAATCAAGAGGGTACAAATTACTGACAGAAAAGGTGTTATATAGATGAGTATTTTAACGGTGCAAGGCTTAAGCCATGGTTTTGGCGATCGTGCCATATTTAATGATGTTTCCTTCCGCCTGCTTAAAGGTGAGCACATCGGCTTGATCGGTGCTAATGGTGAAGGTAAATCAACATTCATGAATATTATTACAGGTAAATTAAAGCCTGATGAAGGTAAAGTAGAGTGGGCTAAAAAGGTGCGTGTCGGCTACCTTGATCAGCACACGGTTCTACAAAAAGGCATGTCGATACGCGATGTGTTGAAGAGCGCGTTTCAATACTTGCTTGATATGGAAAACGAAATGAACAGCATGTACGAAAAAATGGGTGAAGCAACACCTGAAGAGCTCGAAAAGATGCTTGAAGATGTTGGTGTCATTCAAGATACATTAACGAACAACGACTTTTACGTGATCGATGCAAAAGTTGAAGAGATCGCGCGCGGACTTGGTCTTGATGATATCGGTTTAGACCGCGACGTACATGATCTAAGTGGTGGACAGCGTACGAAAGTATTGCTTGCTAAGCTTTTATTAGAAAAGCCAGAGATCTTATTACTGGATGAGCCGACAAACTACCTGGATGAGCAGCATATCGAGTGGCTGAAGCGTTATCTGCAGGAGTACGAAAATGCGTTCATCTTGATCTCGCATGATATTCCTTTCTTAAACAGCGTTATCAACTTGATCTATCACATGGAAAATCAAGAGTTAAACCGTTATGTAGGTGATTACGACCACTTCAAATCTGTTCATGAGATGAAAAAATCTCAGTTGGAAGCAGCATTTAAACGCCAACAGCAAGAGATTGCCGGATTGAAGGATTTCGTTGCACGTAATAAAGCACGTGTTTCCACTCGAAACATGGCCATGTCCAGACAAAAGAAACTCGATAAGATGGATGTTATTGAACTCGCTAAAGAGAAGCCAAAGCCAGAGTTCAATTTTAAAGAAGCGCGAACACCAAGCAAGCTGATCTTTGAAACGAAAGACCTTGTTATCGGATATGACGAGCCACTTTCTAAACCATTGAACCTGCGTATGGAACGCGGTCAAAAAATTGCTTTAGTCGGTGCGAACGGTATCGGTAAAACAACGTTACTTCGCAGCATCCTTGGTGAGATAACGCCTGTTTCAGGTTCCGTTGAGCGCGGTGAAAATCTAGAGATCGGTTACTTCGAGCAAGAAGTGAAGTCAGCGAACTATAATACATGTATCGATGAGATCTGGAGTGAATTTCCTGGTTTTTCACATCATGAAGTTCGTGCTGCTCTCGCGAAGTGCGGTCTAACGACTAAACACATCGAGAGTAAAGTTGAAGTGCTTAGTGGTGGAGAAAAGGCAAAGGTTCGTCTTTGTAAACTAATCAACCACGAAAACAATGTTCTTGTTCTTGATGAGCCAACAAACCATTTAGACGTAGAAGCAAAAGACGAGTTAATGCGTGCCTTGAAGGCTTTCAAAGGCAGTGTGCTGTTGATTTCCCATGAACCTGAATTTTATAAAGAAGTGGCAAATGATGTCTGGAACTGTGAAAGCTGGACGACGAAAGTGTTTTAAGTAAATCAGTTTGCTAGCCCTCATCTTTGGATGGGGGTTTTTTATTTGGGAGTTTATTTTGGTAAAGGGATGGTATAGGTTGCGGCTTTTCTTGAGCCGGTCGGCTTCAATTTCATACTATGGAGGAGTTTTTTTACGGATGATTGTGATTGCATGTGGAGAAACGAGCGTAGATCTTTGTTTTTGACCACAGGACTAAACAAAAGTGCATAATCAATAATTGCTTTTTTATGAGCATCCATATAAGTTTTGGAACACTTTGTACACAACCAGTTTCGTTTTATTCTAATTAATGCAATCTGAGTACAGTTCGGACAAAAAACACCTGTTAAAATTTCATTGCGATGAATATTGAACAATTTTAGAATGTCAGGATTATGCGAAGTATGTTCTTTTAAGAGCAGAGAAGAAATTCTTTTTATATCTCGCTTTTGAAGAATAACTTCAGTTTCTAGCTTTTCAATTTCTTTGATTTTGTTAGGTAAGGTCCTACCTCTTATTATTTTTTTTGCGTTTGATCCGTACTTTGGGGAAATTCGAATATAAGATTTTGGATTCGTGATTACAACTAGGGTATAAATCGGTATTAGAGGAAATTTGTGTCTGCAAAGCCATTTAAACAAATGTTTCTTTTGTATTTCAACTTGATTTACAGGGTCTGGAAAAGTTTCATCTATCCCTTCTCTAGTACGCACAATTTGATCATATTGATGATCAAAATACAAATTACCTATTAAGTTCTTAACTTCAATTATGATACAAAAACTTGGGTGGAGAATTAATGCGTCTAGTTGGAAATAAAGTTGATTGTTATCGTATCTGGGGATTCGTAAATCGTGGAAAATGTGGTAATTATCCTTTAGTAGTTCAGAAAGGTAATAATCTAGCTTTAACTCTCCTCTAAAGCCTGCTAGGTATTTTCTATAGTTGGTCTCAATCAGTTGCTTCTGAGTATGATTTGGGAGAATTCTTTCTAATAAAACTTCAAATTTTAATAGTTTAAGCGGTTTGGTTCTGGTTTTTTTAATCAATTTATCACTTCCTCTTATTCTTGGACATGAACAGTTGATTCGCTAACTATGGTGTAGAATCCTTTTTTAGTAATAGTTATTTTTATAGGCCCTAAATTTGGTTTTATAGGCCCTAAATTTCTATATATGGGCCTTCAAAAAATTTAAAGGTCCTTCAAGTAATTTTATAGGCCTTCAAAATTATTTATAGGCTTTTCGACAAATAATGCCAACCGCCTTTCCCACAAAAAAACACCCCCTGCTAACAGCAAGAGGTGCCCATCCAATCAACTATTCAGCTCTTCCACTAACAGAGAAAGCTCTTCCCAACGTTCCATCGCCGCTTCAAGCTCGTTCTCTACTTTTTTCTGCTCAGCCATAAGCTCGCTGATCTTGCCAAAATCGCTTCCTGCAGCAACAATTTCTGCTTCATATTGCTCTTTTTTCTCTTCCAGGTTCATGATTCGTTCTTCAATCGTATCCCAATCTTGCTGATCTTTATACGACAGTTTTTTCTTCTTTTCTTTACGGTGCTGTGCAGGAGGTTCCGTTGCATCTACAGACGAAGCCTCTTTCTTCATCGCAGCGGTCCGTTCATCACGCTCTTTCTTCTCTTCCATATAGTACGAATAACTGCCTTGAAACCTTACAACCTCTGCGTTTCCTTCGAATGCAAGAAGGTGATCGACGACACGGTCTAAAAAGTAGCGGTCATGGGAAACAGTCAGCACTACGCCAGGAAAGTTTTCTAAATATTCTTCTAAGATCCCTAACGTTTGAATGTCCAAATCGTTTGTCGGCTCATCCAAAAACAGCACGTTCGGCTCTTCCATTAATACTTTTAGCATGTACAAGCGGCGTTTCTCTCCACCTGATAACTTACGAATATACGTATACTGCATATAGCGAGGAAACAGGAATCGTTCGAGCATCTGTTCAGCCGTAATCGACTGACCATCTACTGTTGTAATGACCTGTGCCGTTTCTTTGATATAGTCGATTACGCGCAAGTTGCCGTCGAGCTCTTCGTGATCTTGTGTGTAGTAACCAATCTTAACCGTTTCCCCTACTTCGACGGAACCTGAATCAGGAGTCATTCTACCTGCTAACATATTTAACAGAGTAGTCTTCCCGCTTCCGTTCGGCCCGATGATCCCAAGTCGTTCTCCCGGAACAATTAAATAATCCAGGTCTTTAACTAGCTCTTTTCCATCTAAACTTTTGCTCAATCCTTCAACTTCAATCACTTTTTTACCGAGTCGTTGCGATCCGATCGCAAACTCAACAGAGCCTTTCACTGCAGGACCTGTTTCTTCTTGCAAAGTTTCAACTCGTTGAATTCTAGCTTTCTGTTTTGTAGTTCGCGCTTTCGCACCACGGCGTAACCACGCTAACTCGCGGCGAAGTGTGTTCTGTCGCTTATCTTCATTCTGAAGGGCGATTTCTTCACGTTCCGCCTTTTTCTCTAAGTACGTTTCGTAATTTCCCTCATAAACGTAAAGTTTTCCATTATCGAGCTCAAAGATGTTGTTCGTTACGCGGTTTAGGAAATAACGGTCATGGGTAACCATTAATAAGGCGCCTTTATAGTTTCCTAAGAACGTTTCTAGCCATTCGACCGTTTCATTATCAAGATGGTTTGTAGGCTCGTCCAAAATCAGTAGATCTGCAGGTTGAATGAGTGCTTTTGCGATCGCCACACGCTTCTTTTGCCCACCGCTTAAATGCTTCACTTGACGAGAAAAGTCACGAAGACCAAGCTTTGTGAGCACCGTTTTTGCGATGGTGTTTGCTTCCCATGCCTCATTTTCATCCATCTTTTGCTGACTGTTCATCAAACGCTTCAGTTTCTTTTCGTTCGACGGATCAGATTCTAGATCGAGGAGGGCTTGTTCATATTCACGCATCGTCTTCATGATGAGAGATTCCCCGAAATAAATTTGATCTAAAACGGATAACTCTTCATCTAGCTCTGGTTCTTGTGCCACATATTCAATCTGAAAGGTATTTGCATGTGATAGCGTTCCTCGTTCTGCAGGTTCGAAACCAGCTATTGCTTTTAATAATGAGGACTTACCTGTGCCATTCGGTCCGATGAGCCCGATTCTTTGCTTGTCGCTGATTGAAAAAGTAATATCGTCAAACAGCGTTTTTTCACCATATGTTTTATATAGATTTTCAACTAATAAAATACTCAAAACCATATCATTCCTTAGGCTAATGTCTTTGCATTCTATTGTAGCTTAACCCTGTCAGAATAGCATCTTTCGGTTATGATTTGCATTCTTTTTGGAATTTTTGTTATAGTGTAAAACATGTTCTGAAAAGAAGTGGGCACGTTTTTTGCTCAAAACGGATGCCGCCTATTTTCAATTCACACATCGGCTTTGCTTTTTTCTTGTAGTTGATGCTGGGTTAATGAATCCGGCAAGTTTTTAATGCGTTTATCGACCGCGCTTTTGACTTCAAGTTTTTTTCTGCTATTCCTCGCAAGCTCTTTTTGCAAATAAAAAGCTCTAAGAAACAACCTGCCAACTTTTTCATAAACAAGTCATCCGTTGAGCAAACTAACATGACCCATTTCATGAAAAAAGAAAAGGAGAGAAATTTTTACATGCAAACAGGAGTTATTATTTCTTTGGTTATTTACATGGCCGGTATGCTTTATATCGGATATTGGGCTTACAAAAAAACATCTGATCTAAATGACTACATGTTGGGTGGAAGAGGATTAGGTCCTGCAGTTACTGCACTTTCAGCCGGAGCATCAGACATGAGTGGTTGGATGATGATGGGTATTCCAGGTGCGATGTTCACGGACGGGATCAGCTCAATCTGGATCTCTGTTGGACTCGCTATCGGTGCTTATCTGAACTACATTCTTGTAGCACCTCGTCTTCGTACGTATACAGAAGTCGCAGATGATTCCATTACCATTCCTGATTACCTTGAAAATCGTTTTAACGATAGACAAAAAATTCTACGTATCGTTTCTGGACTTGTAATCATTATCTTCTTCACACTTTACGCATCTGCTGGACTTGTATCTGGCGGTAAGCTGTTTGAAAGTGCATTCGGTACAACTTATCTAACTGGTATGTTGATTACGGTTGGGGTAGTTGTAGCTTATACACTATTTGGGGGATTCCTTGCAGTAAGCTGGACGGATTTTGTTCAAGGCTGTATCATGTTTGTCGCATTGATCTTAGTTCCAATCGTTGCGTTTACTGATATCGGCGACACGCAAACAGTTATCGATACGGTTCGCGGGGTTGACCCATCCCTTCTTCAAGCAACAAAAGGATTGACCACTCTTGGGTTGATATCGTTTTTAGCTTGGGGATTAGGTTACTTTGGACAACCACATATCATCGTTCGTTTTATGGCGATCACATCTGTAAAAGATATTAAAACAGCAAGAAGAATCGGTATGAGCTGGATGATTATCTCACTTATCGGTGCTTCTCTTACAGGATTGATTGGTGTTGCTTGGTTCGCTAGAGAAGGAAGAGAACTTGCTGATCCCGAAACAGTATTTATCGAGTTTGCGAACCTGCTGTTCCACCCGCTAATTACTGGTTTCTTATTAGCAGCCATTCTAGCTGCGATCATGAGTACGATCTCTTCTCAGTTGTTAGTTACATCCTCTTCTGTAACAGAAGACTTTTATAAGCAATTCTTAAAGAAAGATGCTTCACAGAAGGAACTCGTTATGATCGGTCGTATTGCGGTACTTATTGTAGCCGTAATCGCTGTATTGTTGTCGTTGAACCCTAGTGATACCATCCTTAGCCTTGTAGGTTATGCATGGGCAGGATTTGGTTCAGCTTTCGGACCACTTATTCTGTTAAGTCTCTTCTGGAAGAAGATGACGAAGTGGGGTGCTTTAGCAGGAATCATCGTTGGTGCTGTTACAGTCCTTACTTGGGTACAGTTCCCAGACCTTAAAGAACAAGTATATGAGATGATCCCTGGATTCTTCTTAAGCTTAATCGCAATTCTCATTGTGAGCTCATTAACGAAAAATCCATCTAAAAAGGTTCAAAACCAGTTTGATGACATGGAAGAGACACTTGATGATTTAAAATAATGTAAACAAAAAGCGTTCCTGACTATAGGAGCGCTTTTTTTATACCTTCTTAATAAGTCGATCTGAATGTGCGAGTTCTTCTATACGACCAGCACCAATTCCAAACATGGCCGCACGCATCTCAAATTCGATGCGTTCCATCTGTATGAGCAGCGCTTCAACATCATTTTCTACAGCTGATGGCAGTAGTAGTCTTCCAAAACCAGCTAGATTAGCACCTAGAGCAATTGATTTTGCAGCATCAACACCGTTTTTGAGTCCCCCGCTTGCAATCAATGGAGTGGAAAAATTATTTTTCCTGACCGCAAGGATGCTTTCAGCAGTCGGCAGTCCCCAGTCTAGAAAAGCTTCCGCTGCTTCTTTTCGAATGCTGTCGTTCGAACGATAGCTCTCTACTTGTATCCATGACGTTCCACCTGCACCAGCCACATCAATGAATTGAACACCTGCAGATGTAAGGCGGTCAGCGGTTTTTTCGTCAATTCCCATTCCTACTTCTTTTACACCGACTGGTACTTGGAGAGAATTTGCGATTTTTTCAATCTTAGATAGCAAATGAGAAAAGTTCGTATCGCCTTCTGGCTGGAACACTTCCTGTAATGTGTTTAAGTGCAACACAAGCATATCTGCTTCTGCCATCTCAACTGCCTGTCTACACTGATCGATCCCAAAGTCATAATTGAGCTGAACCGCTCCAATGTTTGCGATGATCGGAATATCAGGAGCATACTTCCGAATCTGAAACGTATAAACAAGATCCTCGTTTTCAACCGCAGCTCTCATTGATCCGAGGCCGATCGCCCATCCTTTTTTTTGAGCAGCCATCGCTAACTGTTGATTTATTTGATAGGCAGTTTCTGTTCCACCTGTCATGGAAGAGATTAAAAATGGCGTACGCATCTCTTTGTTTAAAAATGTGGTTGAAAGTGTAATTTCATCAAATGATAATTCAGGCAATGCGTTAGGTATGAATCGATAGTCTTCAAATCCAGTCGTAATGTTCTTACCTTCAACATCTTCGTTCAAACTAATTCTAATGTGTTCAGTTTTCCGCTTTTCCGTAAGGTCCTTCGAAATATCCAACAACTTTCCTCCTCTTTCGTTCCAGTGTCTTATTCTTGAGATCCAATATTCGAATAAGCCTGAACCTGTTATATCTTTGGATTAATATGAAGGGTAGATTAAACAGAACGGCATACAAAATCATGATGTTGCCGATCCAAACAGGGTTCCACAAGAAAAACAATAGAGCTGGAGGCATAGACAGCCAATGCGTTAGTTCCGCGCGACGTGTTTCCGCTAAAAAACGAGATAAATACTCTAGGGAATCTCCTTCTAGTGTTTTCTTCGCAAATCCTCCCCTATAAAAATCACCACCATCAGGCAGTATGGTTTTCCATTTACGTATTCCTATTTTTTCATACCATCCTCCATCGTTTTCCCAACCAAAAGCTGAATCCCATCTGCTCTCTTTTGTAAAGTGAGAAAAAGGAGTTCGATGAATGATATAAGCCACAGTTAAATGAAAAATGAGCCAGGCAAGTATATTGATCACTACCGTCCAAAACGGAGAAAGTTCAATCAGCATTTACACATCTCCTTTTTCAGAAACCGAGATTTCTCTACCTTTCCACTTTACTTCTTTTTTGATCACACTCAAAATAAAAGACCAAATGTACACCACAGAAAAAAACAAGAAGTGCGCAGGGTGTGATAAAGCGGAAAGAAATGTATTCGTTCCAATTCTCTGCATTAAGGTCTTAATCTGAATAGCATATAGAAGATAGAAGATCCCCCATATCACCATTTCGTTCACATCTTGAACCAATAAGAAAGGAAGCTGAATGGCTAGACTTATTCCTCCAGTAATCCAAGCTACTGTCAGAACTAAGGGCATGAGAGGCGTTTTTGCTGAACCAAGTGCGAAGCTTTTACACCATCCGAAAAACAGTGCTGAAAGACCTTCTGCATACATTCTGAAATAAACCGCCTTGTATCCGGAGAAACAAGTAACGTTCACATCTTGATTCATAGCTACTCTTCCCATTTCCATATGTTCAAGAACTTGATGCCTAATCCCTTCATGACCACCTATCTCTGTATACGTTTCTCGGTCGATCATAAGACAAGGTCCAAACGCACCAGCAGGTCTCTTTTTGAATAGCGTAAAGCATTGCATGGCCGCCATGACGATTATGTTAAATAGCGAAGATAATTTTTCTCCGGCACTCTTCATTTGATGAAACGGTTGAACACTGATCATTCCCCCGCTTCTTTCCCATTCACCGCACAAGCGTTCAATTCCGTCTCTCTCTATTTCTAGATCAGCATCTAAAAATAACAATAAAGAGCCTGTAGCATGTTTTGCTCCATTCCAACATGCCCATGGTTTACCTAACCAGCCGATTGGAAGACGTTCTGGCTTTACAACGGTAACACCAAACTCCCGAGCGACTTCTTCAGTTCGATCTTCAGAATCATCGTTAACAACAATCACTTCATGAAGCTTTATACTTTGGCTGCTCAATGTCGGCAATAAATTTTTTAAGTTTGCTTCCTCATTCCTTGCGGGAATAATTACTGAAACAGAATGTGGTTTATGAGGACCTTTAGCACTTAGCGTGCGAATATTCCATAGCATGAACCATCCACAAAGCCACATGATCGATAGATACAAAAGTGTAGAAAACATGTCGACTGTCTCCTTTAGAAAAAAGTTATAGTTACAGCTTTGGCTTTGTATTCTTTTTTCAAACAATTCTTAAAAAAAGAGGAATTTTTGTATTCAGTCAAGAACTGAAAATAAAGAGTCGCTTTTTGAATATGTTGAAAAAGCGTTCAATAATTTTACAATGGTTGTACATAAACTATACAATACAGAGGAACAGTCGTACAGCAACAGCTAAGAAACAAACTTAACCTTTCAATCCCAATACCGAGGAGGATTTTGATGAAGAAAAAAGTGTTAGTTGTAGGCGGCGGACTTGGAGGCCTATCGGCAGCTCTTCGTTTAGCAGCTGATGGTCACGAAGTAACTGTACTCGAAAAGAATGAACGTATTGGCGGTAAACTCAATCAGCGTTCTGGAAAAGGCTATACCTTTGATACGGGTCCTTCCATCTTAACGATGCCATGGGTACTTGAGCAGCTGTTCGAGTCGGCTGGAAAGAACATTCACGATTACATAAACATCCAGCGTATCGAGCCACAATGGAGAACTTTTTTTGAAGATGGCACTGTGATTGATGTGACGAGCGACCTCCCAGAGATGCTGAAGGAAATCAATAAAGTGAATCCGCAAGATGCTGCTTCATTCTTTAAGTATCTGGATTATTGCAGCCAAATGTACGAACTTAGCATGAAGAGTTTCTATAAGAAAAGTTTATCTGGATTGAATGATCTGCGTACTCTTCACAGCTTCAAAGAACTTCTTGCGATGGATCCTGTAAAATCAATGGACCAAGCAACGAAAAAGTTCATTAAAGACAAACACCTTCAACAACTATTTAATTTCTTCATCATGTACATCGGTTCCTCCCCATATCAGGCACCTGCCGTTCTTTCTCAGTTGATTCACGTGCAGCTCGGCCTTGGCATTTATTATGTGGAAGGCGGAATGTACAAGATTGCTGAATCGATCCTAAGTGTTTTAAACGAATATAACGTTGATGTTCGAACAAATCAAAAAGTAGTTGGAATCTTAACAGAAGGCACTACGGCTAAAGGGGTAAAACTTGAGAACGGCGAAGAGCTGTATGCTGATATCGTAGTTTCTAACTTAGAAGCCATTCCAGCCTATAAGACGCTTCTCTCCAACCATCCGCAAGCTAAAAAGGCTGCGGAAGATCTGAGTAAATACGAACCTACTGTATCAGGTCTCGTCTTATTGCTTGGCGTTGATAAAAAGTATGATGAGTTCGCACATCACAACTTCTTCTTCTCTCAAAGTCAGGAAAGTGAATTTGATCAAATCTTCAACACGGGTATTCTTGCTGATGATCCTACAGTTTATGTAGGAATCTCTTCAAAAACCGATCCGACTCAAGCACCTGAAGGCAAAGATAACTGGTTTGTCCTCACGCACGTGCCTCCTCTTAAAGAGGGAGAAACGTGGGAAAGCAACCTTGAAAGCTATCGCGAGCTCGTGTTGAACAAGCTTGAGCGAATGGGAGCTAAAGACCTGCGCCAGCACGTTGAATGGGAATACACGTTTACTCCTGACACTTTAAAAGAACTTTACGGACCGAACGGTGGCTCCATCTACGGTATTCGAACGGACCGCAAGATGAACGGCGGATTTAAGATTCCGAGCAGAAGCAATCAGTTTACAAATCTTTATTTTGTTGGCGGCTCTACACACCCTGGCGGCGGCGTTCCAATGGTAACTCTATCAGGACAGCTGACAGCCGATTTAATAGGTGAAGATTTAAAAAATGTTTCAAAGGAGATCGGGTAATATTGCAAACAGCACAGCAGCATGGCACCATCGATAAAGTACTTTTTCGGTTCTTTATCTTTTGGTATAGCGTAGGATTAATACTTCTTGTTTTTGATATTCTCCCACCTGCTCTTGAATGGGCAAACAGTGTGTTTTTAATCGCATGCGGTGTTCTTGGAGGATTTTACTTTTATCGAACGTACGGTAACTTTGGCGCAATCTTTACTCTTTTCGTTCTGTTTGGAAGTATCGTAGCAGAGAGTATCGGCGTCAAGACCGGCCTAATTTTTGGTCAGTATAATTATAGCGATCAGCTCGGTTTACAATGGTTAGGCGTACCAGTTGCCATCGAATTCGCGTGGGTGATGATTTTAGCCGTCTCTCACGCGATCGCTGGTGGAATCGTTAAACCATTTAAAGGTCAAACAGCTATAAAAATACCACTCTATGTTGTTACAGGTGGTCTGATCGCTGTTGTCATGGATGGGATAATCGATCCTGTCGCTTACCTTGTTAAAGGTTACTGGTTCTGGGATGGATCAGGGATATACTATGGAATACCTTTGCAAAACTTTGTTGGCTGGTTTCTTTTGGCTAGCTTCTTTCATATCACTTTAGTTACAGGTTTGAATATTACGAAGAAAACTGCAACATCTCAGCATCCTTATTGGCATTCTCGCACGATTGCTGTGTTTTTGATGGTCACGAGCATGTTTGTTCTACTAGGATTAACATCAGAGCTATATCTGGCGGCAATCGGTGTTACTATCGCTAGTATCATATTGTTGAGTTTATATCGCATAAACAACAAACCACTTTCTCTTAATCGCAATATAGCTTACAGCCCGGGGAAAAGGTGATATCCATGGTACTCCTATTTATTACAGCTGCCACTCTCTTTTTAGCAGCAACCTTATTAAATAGTCTCTTTTTACCCTCTCTAAAAAAGCCCTCATTCAGGGCTTCTCATTCGGAGAGGGTTGCTGTTTTTGTACCGATGCGGAATGAAGAGAAGAACGTAGCTGGTCTCGTCAGCACGTTAAAAGGACTGACGTATCATGAAATATCCTTTACTATCCTAGATGATCATTCAGATGATGATACATATAACTCGCTGTTGAAACACATCGATAACGATAGCCGTTTCAGCGTTTTACATGGGAAGGAACTTCCTTCAGGCTGGGCAGGTAAAGTGCATGCCTGTCATCAGCTTAGTCAAAGTGCAACAGGTGATTATCTTTTATTTATCGATACGGATGTTCGGCTTCATCCCCATACGATTGAGACTTCACTCTCATTATTGAAGAAGCGAAAAGCTAGTCTATTATCTGGGTTTCCAAAGTTTCCTGTAACTCTCTTTTTTGAGAAACTGATTGTTCCTCTGCAGCATTTTGTTATCCTTTTTCATCTTCCTCTTCTTTTTGCGAACTTTACAAAATGGCCTCCATCATCAGCAGCACACGGTGCGTTCATGTTGTTTAAGAGTGAGGATTATCGTGCCATTGGCGGTCATGCTAGCATTAAGGGTTCATTAGTTGATGATGTAGACTTAGCCAAAACCATGAAACGAGCCCGTTATAAAGTTGTTCTCGCTAATGTAACGAAATATGTTTCTTGTTATATGTACTCGACCAATAAAGAAGTTTGGAACGGATTTACGAAGAACTTGTTTCCTGGATTAGGGCGTTCCATCTTTCTCGTTGCTTTCTTATCTCTTTTTTATACCGGATTTTACATAGCTCCTTTATTCTTTTTCATATACGGCATATTCACTGATCAACTGCTATGGCTGCTTCCTTACTTCATTACAGTCATTCAAAAGGCATATGTCGACCTGTTAACGGGACAAAAAGCTTATCTTGCCTTCACCATGCCGTTATCTGCATTAGGGTTAGTCGTACTAGTGAATGCCTCTATGTGGAAAGCTCTAAAAAAGAAAGGCTACGAATGGAAAGGACGTTCTTATCAATGAGAAAAATTGCAATTGTCGGAGGCGGCCTTGGCGGATTATCGGCTAGCATCTCACTTGCTAGTAACGGATGTGAGGTTCATGTCTATGAAAAAAACGAGCATTTTGGCGGTAAATTGATGCCTGTAGCTTTAGGATCTCATACGTTTGATTTCGGACCAAACACCATCACGATGCCTCAAATATTTGACGAGGTGTTTCTGGATGCAGGTGAGGATCCTAGAGACTATTTTCAGTGGATCAAATTAGATACGCATACTCGTAACATTAGCAGCAATGGTGAAATTTTTGAGATGTCGACCGATGTAGGCCATGTGATGAATCAATTAAAAAAACTTGATCCTTATGCCGCACAGCGCTATCACGATTATCTTTCTGAAGTGACACGTTTGTATCATCTAGCAGAAAAAGAATTTTTCCCTAGAACCTTTACGAGTATGAAAGATTATCTTTCTCCCTCACTTTTTAATGCTTTTACAAAAGTGAGACCTCTGCAATCCATGGACAGCTTTCATCATAAATACTTTAAGCATCCGCTATTGCTGCAAACCTTTAACCGGTATGCTACTTACATAGGTTCATCGCCCTTTCAAGCACCTGCTACATTCTCTCTAATCGCTTATCTAGAGATGATCCAAGGGGTTTATTACGTAAAAGGCGGCAACGTAAAAATCGCCGAAAGCATGGTACGACTAGCAGAAAAGCTTGGGGTACATTTACATGCAGGAGTAGAAGTTAAAAAAATTAACGTGACAGACGCTGAAGCAAAATCTCTGACTCTTTCAAATGGACATGAAGTTGTGTTCGATGCTGTCGTAATGAACGGAGATCTGCTCGAAGCGTACCCTAAACTCGTAGAAGAGCGCTTCAGACCTTCTATGAAAAATAAAAAAGTCGAGAGCTACTCACCTTCAATCTCGGCATTTGTTCTCTTAGTAGGACTAAACAAACGGTTAGATACTCTGCTGCATCATCAAGTGTACTTCTCAGATGACTATAAACGAGAATTCAAAATGTTATTCGACGGAGATTTTCCCGATGATCCAACCATCTATATTTCGAATTCATCTGTAACGGATCCAACCGTCTCACCTGAAGGAGACAACCTTTTTATATTGGTTAACGCACCGCCTGTTCGAACGTCTTCTTCTAAAAGCCTAGATGAGTATGAGCAATACAAACATTTAGTATATGATCGGCTAGAGTCGTTCGGTCTTCAAATACGGCCGCATATCCTTCACGAGAAGATGATAACCCCTCACGACATACAAGCTAAATTTGGAGCTTTTCGAGGGGCTTTATATGGTATATCAGCAAATGAACGTAAAAACACGTTCCTCCGCCCTTCTAATCGCTCTAAAGATATCCATAATCTGTACTTTGCTGGAGGTACAACGCATCCTGGAGGCGGCTCCCCGATGGTCATCATGAGCGGCCGCAATGTCGCCCGTGAACTGCTGAAGGGGTCAGTCCCCAAACAATTATCATAAATCAATGAAAACGAGCAAACGCCCGAAGCGTTTGCTCGTTTTTAAATTCATCTGTCATACTCTTTCCATTTTGTGGTACACTATTTTTTAAAAACATTGGGGGATATGGCATGGAAGTCCGTCTCTTAAAACCTGAAGATGCAAAAGCTTATTGGGAGCTTCGACTTGAAGCATTAAAATCCAATCCAGAAGCGTTCGCTTCAAGCTATGAAGAAGCAATTAGAAGAAAAAACCCACTTAAAGAAGTAGCGAGCCGATTACAAGAAGAAGGAAGTTATACGTTCGGCATGTTTGATCAAAATCAGTTGATCGGCAATGTAACGTTAGTCCAAGAAAAAGCTTTAAAAATGCAGCATCGCGGCAATATTTATGCCATGTACGTAAGCGCTAATAACCGTAAAGCAGGTGTCGGTCGCTCTTTGATGAAAGCCGTTATTGAACATGCAAAACGTATACCTGTTCTTGAAAAACTGAACTTAACAGTTGAAGCTAACAACGAAAAAGCAAAGAACCTTTACACTTCACTCGGTTTCAAAACCTATGGATATGAAGAAAAAGCCCTTAAAGTAGATGATCAGTATCACGATGAAGAACACATGGTGCTGTTTTTGCACATGTAACCGCTGTATGGAAATACCATCTAGGGTATACGACCCGTTAATACTTGAAATTTTACCTATAACCCTAGAAATTACTGAATTAATACGGCGAGATTATGCCGGAATACGGCGAGTTTTACTGATATATCGGCGAGTCGACATTTTCGACTCTTACTAAATTGCTCTATACCCCTCTCACGAGAACTTGACGCAACTAAAACAGAAACACAGAATATCAAAAAGAGCTGACAACACAGGCAACACCACCTGGTTCATCAGCTCTTTTACTAGTATAAAGTTATTTCACAGCAATCTGCTTCAACAGTGCTCCTTTTTCAGCACTTGACACAAATGCTCTTCCGTTAAACACTTTATAATGCTGCTTACGTACTTTGTTTAGAATCTCACGATAATAGATTGCTGCTAGTTGGACAGGCATTCGAGATTCAATCGGATAGTGCTCTAATGTTTCATTAAATTTTGCATAAAAGACTTCTGCACGAAGCGCTATACTCTCCCATGCCGCGATAAAACGATCATCCACCACTTCATTTTTCAAATCCTCTTCGGTATAACCATGTTCAGCCATTACTTTTAATGGAACATAAACTCTGTCGCGGTCTAAATCTTCCGCGATATCCCGTAATACATTTGTAAACTGCATGCCGATCCCAAGTGCGATCGCTCCTTCGCGAAGCTGATCTTTTTGTTCAGGAGCTAATATTGGTAATAGCATCAAACCGACTGTACTGGCAACGTGATACGAGTAGTACTCCAGCTCTTCCACTGTTTCGTAATGTGTCTTATACAGATCCATTTCTTGTCCTTTTACCATATCTAAAAAAGCTTGATGATCCATCTCGAAGTTATGAAAAACATCCTGCAATGCGATCCACATTGGTTCGGCTGCAGGAATTTCGCCTTTAAGAAACTGATTGAACTCTGCCTTAAAGACAGCTAGCTCTTTCTCGGGGCTATCTCCCTCATCTACAATATCATCTACCGTTCTGCAAAATGAGTACACGGCCCAAACGGCACGTCGTTTGTCTTCTGGTAAGTATGAAAATGCTTTATAAAAGGTTTTAGAATGAACTTTAATGATCTCTTCACAATGAGAATACGATTCCTGAACCGTTACCAACTGTTTCACGCCCTTTCAAGATATTTGGCTAGATGTTTTGCACTCTGCATAACGATGGGAACTCCTCCACCTGGATGGATCGATGCACCTACCGCGTACAGATTTTCATATGGAAGAGGTTTGATCTGTGGTCGAAACACACCGGATTGTTTTAAAGTAGGCGCAATACCAAAACTGCCTCCTTGGTAAAGCCCGTCTGTGAGTGCATCGTTAGGTGTGCGAATTTCGCTCCACACGATAGAATCCTTCAGCCCTGGATATCCTCGTTTTTCCAATGACTCAATAATAAAATCTGCATAACTTTGTTTCTCTGACTCCCAATCTACGGTGTCTCCCGAAGGAACCGGAACCAGTACGTATAATACGCTTTTTCCTTCTGGTGCGAGTGTTGGGTCGATTTTTGAAGGATAGAACGTGTAAATGGCCGGATCACGAGGCAGCTTCTTTTGTAAAAACACTTCTTGCATATGTTCATCAAAGTGTTCTGTCATAAAGAACTGATGAACATCTGCTTCATCAAATATTCTGTCTAGACCAAGGTACAAAAGAAAACAACCAGAAGAAGATTCATAGTTTTTCTTGACCGATTTTGGTCCTGGAATGAGATGGTGGATGCCTGGAAAATCACCATTATAAATGACCATGTCATGCAGATGTGTAGCTTCTTTTGTCACAACCCCGTTACACGAGTTACTTTGCAACGACAGCGCTTCTACAGGGGTGCTCAAACGGATCTCCACACCTTGCTCGACTAGCTTTCTTTGGAGTAAATCTACAACACTTCCATATCCGCCTTTTACATACCAGATCCCGTGAGCATGTTCACTAAACGGCACGAGCGAATACATGGCCGGGGAGTTTTCAGGTGATCCTCCGATATACAGAGTTTGAAACGAAAAAGCTTCCTGCATTCTCGGATGGCTAAAATACGCTTCTGCTAATTTTTTTACAGATTGATAAGCTTTTAGTTTTGTAAGTGTGTGCAGGTTTTTCGGGGTCCAGAAATCCCTTCGGTTTACAAATGAACGATCTAAGAATGCCGTTTTCCCTTGATGAAAACGCTCGTACATATCCGTTACGTAACGTAAGAACCCTTGCTCTTCTCCTGGAAACATTCTCTTAATCTCGTTAAGCTGTCCAGGCAAGTCACTCGTTTTATAAAAATGAGATCCATCTGGATAATTTAACTTATACATTGGACTGCACAAGATCAGCTCTAGCTCATCGCGCTCAATGCCCACCTCACTTAAGATCTCATAAATCATTTCAGGAAGAAGAACGATTGTAGGACCGCTATCAATTTTGTAGCCTTCTTTTTCAAAAAAGTTCAGCCTGCCGCCAAGTCTGGAACTTTTCTCGTAGATCGTAACTTCTTTACCTTGTTTTCTTAAGTAGAGTGCTGTAATTAAGCCACCAATACCTCCGCCAACAATTCCAGCATTCATACAGATTGTACCTCCATCTTGCTATGTTTCTCTGACATCATGTTTGTTGTGATACGGGCAGACTCCATGATCGTAGGAAGACCGCTTCCCGGATGAGTACCACCGCCAACAAGCCATAATCCTTCGATTTCTTTTTGTTTATTATGTGGCCTAAAGTACATCATCTGGGTTAATTGATGGCCAAGGTTAAACGTTGCACCTTTGTATACAGAAAGTTCGTTTTCCCAATCAAGCGGCGTGAACATATATTCTGTTTCGATATGCTGTTCCAAATCTTTAAAATCCGTTCGTTCCTGCAGCTGCTGTAGAACAAGCTTTTTAAAATCATGCTTATGATGCTCCCAATCGATCAAGCTAAAATTGTTAGGAACAGGAGCTAAGATGTAAAGCGCTGATTTCCCTTCAGGAGCAAGAGTTGGATCTGTTACAGAAGGATTATGAATATAGATGGAAGGATCTTGAGACAGAATCTTCTTCTTCGTAATCTCTTCAACGTTTTTACGATAATCTTCAGAGAAAACGATCGTATGATGCGGAAGGTCGTATCTCTTATCCACACCGACGTAAAGCATAAATGCAGAACAAGAATAGCTCTTTTTCATTAGTTTTTCGCTCGTATACTTTTTTGTAGATCCTTTAGGCATCAACTTTTCCATTGCATGAGCGAAGTCCGCATTAACTACTACTTCATCCGCAAACACTTCTTCACGTGAATCGAGTAGAAGTCCCTTCACTCTGCCTTTTTCAATAATAAGTTCTTTTACACCTGATGAAGTTACTACTTCACCACCGTACTCTTTAATCACTTTAACCATTGCCTCTGTAATTTTGTTCACACCGCCTACAGGGTGATAAACCCCGTAGGCGTGTTCCATATAAGAAAGAATCGTAAACGCACCCGGACATTCCCAAGGAGACATCCCCAAATATTTTGCCTGAAACGTAAATGCGAGTCGGAGTCTTTCATCAGAAAAATACTTTGAAAGTTGATCGTGTAATGAATCTGTCACCGTTAACTTCGGCAAAGCTTTTATAAATTTAAGCTGTAAATAATCCAACAAGGAATCATGCTTATTTTGTAAGATGGGCATGAGTGCTTCGAACTTCTCTTTTTCTTTCTTCATAAAACGTTGATAGCCTTCACCGTTTCCAGGAAAGACTGCTTCAATATTTTTATACATGACAGATTGATCAGTGGTAGAATCAATCGTTGCATCTTTAAATTTCAGCTGATACATCGGTTCAAGTCTTTTCAACTCGATATAATCTTCTAAGCGTCGATCGGCAAGCTGAAACATTTCCTCCAAGATGTGAGGCATATTCAAAAAGGTTGGACCCCTATCAAACGTATAACCATCTTGATGAAAAGCAGAAGTACGCCCACCGATAAACGGTTGTTTTTCGTATACTGTCACTTGATATCCCTTACTGGCTAATAGCATTCCCGCAGTTAGACCACCAGGACCCGCACCAATTACAGCTACTGATCTCATACATGCATACCTTCCTTCTACTTTTACAAACTATATACAAAATATTATACAAAAATTATACGACGTGAGTTCTACGATTGGCAAATTTAAAAGATATAAAAAAGCACACTCAATAAAAGATTCATTGATGTGTGCTTCTTCACATATGGTGTGTATGTAACTTCGACGAAAAAAATAGAAAACCTTCCCAAACAGTTAAATAAAATAAACTTTAAACATAAAACATAAAATGCGACAAATGACCAAAAAAGCCTGTAGATTCTACAGGCTTTCTGAACATCATTCTTTTGAATGTTTTTCTTTGTGATTAAGATAGTCTTCTTCTTCATTTTTCGGCTTTTTCTTTCTCGCTTGGCGCACAATTAATATAACAATAATGACAACTAACAATAAGCTGACATTCAGGAAGCCTCCAAAAAACTTAAAGAGTTCAGACATAAAGTTATCCATGCTGCTTCACCTCTTCTCAGCATTTTCCCCTTTTTTACGGTTTTTAAACCGTTTCTTTACTAAGAAGATGTGTGAGGGGCAGCGTGACACTGACTTTCGTACCTTTTCCTAACTTGCTCGTATAATCGACTCTTCCTCCCATTGATTCAATGATTCGAGTAGATACCATCGTCCCCAAACCAGTACCTTGCTCTTTCGTAGAAAAGAAAAGTGAACCTACACGCGCTAGTTGTTCTTTTGTCATTCCTTTACCCGTATCCCTCACAATAATTTTAACAGTGTCATCCTCTTCAATTAGTTTTATTGTCACACGCCCTTCTTTTGGCGTTGCCTCTACTGCATTCTTTAAAAGATTTATTAATGCTTGTTTTAACTGATTTCGGTCCGTAGTAATAACAGCATCTGATTCAATAGTGTGTGTGAGCGAAATGCCTTCCTTTAACGCATAAGGATTTAAAAGAATACTTAATTCCATGACTAATAAAGGAAGAGGAAATGTTTCAATCTTTTTAAATTCAGGTTTGGCGAAGTTTAGATAATCACTAATAATATTTTCTGCTCTTCCTAATTCACTTAAGATGAGTGGATAGTAATGCTTATGCCGCTCGTCTTCTCCCTCCATCAACTGAAGAAACCCTTTTACAACGGTTAATGGATTACGAACTTCATGTGCGATGGATGCTGCGAGCTCTCCAAGCGTATGCTGCTTCTCGGAACGCCTGATCTCATCCTTCATTAAGTTTCTTTCAATAACAGATTCATTTAATACAGCTGCAAAAACAACAGCTAAGATTTGTATGGTACCAAATACACATATGTATAGTAATAACTTTTGATCAACCATTAAAAAATACTGATTAAAGTTCAGATAGATCAATAGAATAATTAACTGAACAAGCGCAGGCCAAGAGCCTATGATAATTGAAAGATAAACTCTTTTTTTCGGGCTGGATTTCCAGAAGTACTTATAGATGAGAAAGGGTAAGGCACAGGAAATAACTGCTGAGATATATGCTAAGAACAGGGTTTCGCCACCCATAGCTGTTCTAGTCAGCATAAGAGCAGCAATCGTTATGATTCCAGAAATCGGACCACCATAAAAAATAGACAGGACGACCGGAACATACCTCAGATCCCAGTACAATGAGGAATCGTAATAGGCAAAATACATGCAGAGCGATGCAGCAGATCCATATAGTAAGCCTATGAAATATGGTGATCTGCCTATTTTTCGATGCTCGAACAAAAAGCTGTAGCTCAATACGGGCGCAAGAACAATTAAAACATGTAAAAGCAGCTTCTCAACGATCATTCTATACTCCTTAGTCCTTTAGTGTCTTATGTTCTATCAATACGACAATAAAAGGGCAATTCCTTCAAGAATCGCCCTTTTATTATGACTAAAGCCTCATTTCCAAATCTCATACATTGATTAAGCATCTTGCTTTAACTGACTATGATAGAGAGAATGATAGAATTTCTTGTTCTTGAGCAATTCATCATGTGTCCCTTTTTCGAGGATACCACCATCGTGAAGGACTAAGATTTGATCAGCCTGTTGGATCGTGTTCAATCGATGTGCGATCACAAAGCTCGTTCTACCCTGCATAAGACGCTGCAAAGCTTCTTGTATCTTCATCTCGGTAATCGTATCAATAGAGCTAGTCGCTTCATCTAAGATTAGTAGTGACGGATCTGCTAAGATGGCTCTTGCGATAGATAGAAGCTGCTTCTGTCCCTGGCTGATGCCGCTTCCTTCTTGGTTCAGTATCGTTTTATATCCTTTAGGCAGCTTCTGAACGAAAGAATGAGCATTCGCTAGCTTTGCAGCATTCACTACTTCCTCATCCGTCGCATTCAACCGTCCATACCGAATATTTTCAAGGATGGTACCTTCAAACAAAAAAGAATCTTGGAGAACAAACCCCATATGACTTCGAAGCGAGCTCCTTTTCACTTTTTTAATATCATGTCCATCAATTAAGATCTGACCGCTATCGCTCTCGTAAAACCTGGAAAGCAGATTTACGAGAGTAGTCTTACCTGCACCAGTCGGTCCTACTAACGCTACCGTCTCTCCTTCTTTCACCGAAAAATTTAATCCACTTACGGTTTTTTCATCCTTTTCATAAGAGAAAGAAACATCTTGGAACACTACTTTACCTTTTACAGCAGACAGTTCAGTAGCACCTGCTTCATCCATCTCCTCTTGTGATTCATCCAGGATTTCAAAGACTCTCTCCGCACCAGCAACGGCAGACAATAACGTGTTAAATTGGTTGGCTAAATCATTGAGCGGTCTTGTGAATTGTCTAGAATACTCAACGAATATAACGATCACACCGATCGATACTTTCCCATTCAACGCAAGTACGCCGCCGATTCCCGCTATTAACGCAAAGCTTCCATTGTTAAGCACGTTCATTAATTTCGGAATAAAGCCTGAGAAGGTCTGCGCCCAATATCCAGACTCTCTCAACCGTTCATTCTTAGCCATAAATTCTTCCATCACTCTTTTTTCCTGCGAAAATGATTTTACGATGCGCTGGCCAGAAGTGATCTCTTCAATATAGCCATTGATCTCGCCCAGATTTCTTTGTTGTTCTTTAAACCGAGCACCTGTTCTTTTCGTAATCCACTTTAACCCAAAGAACATGAGTGGCACGATAGATAAAGAGATCAGCGTCAGTATCGGACTTAAATAGATCATGACACCCACTGTTCCAACGAGGGTGAGTATGCTTGAGAACACTTGAATAAACGAACTGTTCAACGTAGAACTGACGTTTTCTATATCATTCGTCACACGGCTCATCAGTTCACCATGTTGCCGTTTATCAAAAAAGGAAATCGATAATCGATGAAACTGGTTAAACAGATTGTTTCTCATTCTTAACACGGTATCTTGCGCAATTCCAATCATCCAATAGTTTTGCAGCCAAGTAGAAAGAGATTGACCTACAAAAACAAAGATAAGACCTAATAAAAGTTTGTTTAATCCTTCTATATTTTCTTTTACAATATACGAGTCTATAGCCATACCGATCAGAAATGGCCCGAGTAAACTTAAAGCCGAGCTTACGATGACCATAAGCAAGACTAGACTAAGCAAAAATTTTTGATCAGAAAAGTAGCTTCCGATTCGTTTAATGGTACTTGCCCAATTTTTCGGTTTTACTTTTTTTCCAAATAAATGATTATGTGGATGAGGTCTGTTTGAATCCTTTGACATGCAAAAAGTCCTCCTCCCCAAACTGTGATTGAACGATCTTTACATATAACGGTGAGGTATTCAACAGTTCTTCGTGAGTACCCCATGCACTAACAGCTCCATCGTCTAAAAGCAAAATATGATCAGCTTCCATCGCTGTACTAATTTTTTGCGTAATAATAAACGTTGTACAAGAATACGTTCTTAACGCTTTTAACAGCTTTCCTTCTGTTTTTAAATCCAATGCACTCGTACTATCATCAAGCATGAGTATTTTGGGCTTACGAACGAGTGCTCTTGCAATAGACAAGCGCTGCTTCTGTCCGCCAGAAAGGTTTACACCACGCTGGCCGACTCGAGTATCATATTGATTCGGTAATTTTTCCACAGTCTCATGAATTTGTGCATCAACTGCTGCAGATATGATCTCATCAGAAGTAGCTCCCTCTTTACCCCAGCCTATATTCTCTGAAATTGATCCGGTAAACAGAACAGCTTCTTGAGGAACCACTCCAATTCCTTTTCGCAAGGTTTCGATCGGATAGTTCATTACATTTTTTCCATCAACTAGTACTTCACCTTCTGTTACATCATAGAGCCTCGGTACGAGCTGAAAGAGTGAGGTCTTACCCGAACCAGTTGAACCAAGAATCGCTAGCGTCTCTCCTGGTTTTACTGAAAAAGAAAGATCTCTTAGAACCGGAACATCACTTCCTGGATATTGAAAAGAAACTTTTTTAAATTCGACTGCTCCGTTACCTATCTTCAGAGAGTGGTCTGTATCTGGAGATTCAACGAGGTCTATCTCTGTATCTAACACTTCTCCAATTCGTTGTGCAGATGCTTTTGCACGTGAGAAAGCCATAATAATAAACGATATTATCGTTAGTACAGAGGAAATACGGAAAGAATAGTTTACGATCGCTACCACTTCTCCTACTTCAATTGATCCCATACTCACCTGTCTGCTGCCGAACCAAAGAATAAACAGAATTCCAATATTCATAACAAACAATAAGACAGGAATCGATACTTCGATCAAACGAAGAGAGGAGACTGTTTTTTCCTTCAACTCTCCACTCGCTTGTTCAAAGCGATTCTTCTCAAAATCTCTCCGTAAGAACGCTTTAATCAGTCGCATTCCCATCAGATTTTCACGCATGACACGATTCACACCATCGAGCTTATCTTGCACATCTCTAAACATACTGCCAGCCGTCTGGAGTACCCATTTTAAGAAGAATAACAAGAACGGTAATATAACCACTAGCACTAAAGCCAGTTTCCAGTTCACGATTAAAGACATAATCACACCACCAGCTAGTAATAGTGGTGCTCGAAGCATGATCCTCAAACTCATAAATACTGTATTCTGAAGTTGCGTCACATCATTTGTCATTCGTGTTATCAACGACGAGGCAGGGAACTTATTGAAATTCACAAAAGAAAAAGACTGCACCTTCTCAAAAACACGCCGTCTAATATCAAAACCATAGTTCTGACTAACATGTGCTGAGAAGAACGAATTCGCAATTCCTGCTGCAAATGCGACTAGAGCCAGCCCAAACATGACAGCTCCCCAGTACTTTATAACACTCAAGTCGCTCTTCAAGATGCCATCATCAATAATCTTAGCCATAATCAATGGCTGCAGAAGTTCAACCCCAAGTTCAGTTAACGTTAAAAATAAAGCAACTCCGATCGCGACACGGTATGCTTTTAAATACGAAAATACTTTCCACATAATTTATCCCCCGAACGTCACCGATGTTTAACAAACTTAACCATCTATTAGTATTTTATCCTTTTTCTTAAAAATATTTAACTATTTCGACTTCTTATCCTATTTTTTAGTAAAAAGAAAACCCGCCTATTTGTTCAGCGGGGCTTTTCTGTATTATCTTCTTTTCCGTTCACTTCAATTTCTGCTTTCTTTGGCCACGTTTTCACATGGTCAGTTTCTAATATTCCCATCGTAACATCACCAATGTCTGTATCTTCTAAAAGCTTATCTCTCACCCGATACTTTATATCATCTGCGTCTGCCAGAGTAAATCCTTCCTTTAATTCAATATAGCTTTCTACATGATATCTTCGGCCTTCTTGCAAAATTCGCAGTTCTTTAATATCCACGACATCCTGGTCTGAAAGAATTACATTCGCAATACGGTCTTCAACTACTTTTGGGGCTGCAACTCCAATCAGTCCTCGCGTGTTTTCGATGCCTAACTTAAATGCTACAACTACGAGAAGGATTCCGATCAATAATGTTCCAATACCATCTAATATATATGCTCCGGTTAGGTCTGCTAATACGATAGATATAAGGGCTAACAAAGCCCCAGAAGTCGCGATTAAGTCTTCATAAAAAACTAAGCGGGTTGGGGGTGCAGCTAAAGCAACATTCCTAAAAGACTCCTTTACGATCCCGAATCCTTTTGCATCACTTCTCGTCTCGTGAACAATCTCCTTCATCGCCTTTATGAGGATAAAGCCATCAACTAAGATCGCTAGTATCATGATTAATATATTTAATAATAGATTCGTTGAAGATTGTGGATCTTGTATAAGCTTCCACCCTTTTAAAATCGTTTCGTAAGCCATGATAGAAACCACGATTACAGCCACTAAAACGAACAGATTCACCACGCGGCCAAAACCTGCAGGAAATCGCTTAGTAGGTTCCTTCTCAGAAAGAGCACTTCCGAAAAATACAAACGCCTGATTTAGTGCATCTGCAGCTGAATGCAGAGTTGTCGCAAACATAGCACCACTTCCGCTGACTGCAGCAGCAATTCCTTTAGCAATTGCAAGTACTGTGTTTCCTAATGCGGCAATGCCGGACGATTTATTTCCTTTTTTAAGTAGTTCAATCAAAGGTCTGCCTCCACTCTTGTTTTGTATTTTTTAACATTCTTAATAGCTGGTTAATCTTATTCTTTATGACTACGTTATTGAAGCTTAAATTACGTACCCATACAACAGCTAATTTGGGGTAGGTCTTGAATGACTCTCCTTGGAAAGAAAGTGTAACGAAACATGGAAATCACTTACTTTCAAAAGCAACAAAGAATTAGTAAAGACTTGTTACGTACTTTTATAAAAGATTTTTCCTTCAGCTCATTGACTCCCTTGAAGTTTATTGGAGTGGAAGGTGCGAGACTCCTGTAGGACAGGCGGGCAGTCTTCAAAGTGGAAGTGGCTCGTTCAGCCCCGACAAGCAAAAGTTGAATGGGCTATGAAGACGCACTTTGCCTTATTGACCGTTAAACTTTTGACCTCGAGGGGCTTGCCACTGTAACTAGCCAGGTGAGACACTTAAGAGTGAAACGTACAAATGTGGCTCACAGCCTGCCCCGCGGAAAGCGAGCACTCGGAACGGGAATGAACTACTTTCATAAAAACATCAATGGAACACCAGAACATCTTTTTAATATGAATTCCTGTAAAGCTCCCTATTTAAACCACATAAAAAAACAGGCTGCTACAAACAGCCTGTTCAAAATCAGTTATTATGATACTTTCTCTTCATTATTACCTTGTGCTTCTTTATATCCGCCTTCCCAATACTCTGCATTCTTTATGCCAAGTTTGGTTGAATCGAAAACAGGATCAAGACCAGCTTTCTTTTGTTCCTCGTAATCTTTTAAAACACGAAGAGCAGGCTTTGCTAGTATGAGTATGGCAATTAAGTTCAGCCAAACCATGATTCCTAGACCAAGATCTCCTAGCGCCCAAGCTAAGTCTGCTGTTTTCACAGCCCCGTAATACGTTGTTCCTAACAAAACAATCTTAAGCAAGAACATTGGGATTTTGTTATTACGGCCTCTCATGAGGTAGGCGATATTCGTTTCTGCAATATAGTAATATGCCATAATTGTTGTAAAAGCAAAGAAAAATAGCGAAACTGCTACAAACCCTGAACCGAATCCAGGAAGCACTGATTCAATCGCCTCTTGTGTAAAAGCTGTACCCGCTTCTACGTTAGGAATGTTCTCGACAATAAACGACTTGTCCGCTTCATTTTGAACATTGTACATGCCTGTAAAGAGAATCATGAATGCTGTTGCAGTACATACTAGCCAAGTATCAATGTATACAGAGAATGCTTGAACAAGTCCTTGTTTGGCAGGATGCGATACTTCTGCAGCTGCAGCTGGATGAGCCCCAGTACCTTGACCCGCTTCGTTTGAATAGATTCCACGCTTAACGCCCCACATGATCGCTGAACCTACAATCCCTCCAAATGCTGAATCAAAAGAGAACGCGCTTCTGAAAATTAAAGAAAGAACTTCAGGAATTTGAGGGATATGAAAAGCAACGATGATTAGTGAAACAAGCACATAACCAATTGCCATGAATGGAACAACATACTGTGCTACATTGGCAATCCTTTTAACACCACCAAAAATAATAGCGGCTAAAATGACAACTAAGAAAATACCCGTTATGGACGGATTGATGTTAAAAGCATTATCAAGTCCCGCAGCAATTGAGTTAGATTGGATACCTGGCATAAGCAGCGCCATAGCAGCTAGAGCGGATACCGCAAAAATGATTCCGTACCATTTCCACCCGATGCCCTTTTCAATATAATAAGCAGGACCACCACGGTACTCCCCGTCCTGTTTTACTTTATAAACTTGCGCAAGTGCTGATTCAACAAAAGCACTCGATGCACCGATAAACGCGATCATCCACATCCAGAAAACCGCACCAGGTCCCCCAAAGCCGATCGCTGTTGCTGTTCCTGCAATGTTACCTGTTCCTACTCGGCCAGATAACGCAATCGCCAAAGCTTGGAATGAAGAAACCCCTGCTTTAGAGCTTTTTCCTTCAAACATGAGTTTGATCATTTCTTTAAAGTGACGAACTTGCAAAAATCTCGTTAGAATTGAAAATAATAGCCCTACGCCTAAACAAAAATAAATCATCGGCTGACTCCACAGAATCGCCACTGCATCTCCTACAAACGTTTCAAAGCTGTTCAAAACTTTACCCCCTTGTATTTGACTGAAAATTTTATCTATTTGTAATTATATGATAAATCATATATGATTACAAATTGTGACTAGAAACGCCAAAATCATTTACGTTTTTTTCTTATTATGAAGTTAGACATGGTAAGAAAACAAGATAAAATTCTTTCCAGTATGGACATTTGTATCTTTTGTCGTGTACAGTTCCTAGTTGAATCTCAAAAATCCAGAAAAAAATAGTAGAATATAAGTATGAAAAATTGTGCAATAAAAAACCACCTGATGACCAGATGGTTTTAAAACTGCCTATGTTTAGTGCGTTTTGTTTACAATCGTCTTAAGCTTTGATTTGCGGATAATTTGGTTGATGACTTCAGAGAAAACAAGACCAATAGCTATACTCCCTGAGATCATAAAGGCTTTTGCAGCTAGATTAATGGCGAGATTATAATCATTCTCGACGAAGCTTCTCATCGCATTGTATGCAATGCCACCAGGTACTAAAGGAATGATGCCGGCAACACTATATATAATAACGGGTGTCTTATACTTTTTGGCAAAGTATTGTGAGGCGATAGCGATCGTAAACGATGCGATAACCGTAGCTAACACCATGTCTACCCCATTTGTTTCTAATAAGAAGTAGAAGATCCACCCGATCATCCCTACTAGACCACAGTGAAAAAGGGAGCGTTTTGGACCATTAAAAATGATAACAAACGCTGCTGACGCAATAAAACTCGTAATGATCTGTTCAACAATTGTCATCGTGAACGCTCCTTCTTAAAAAAATGAAAAGATGACAGCAATTCCTGCACCTATCGCAAATGCTGTTAAAAAAGCATCTGCGCCTTTAGCCAGTCCAGAAATAAGGTGTCCTGCCATTAAATCACGAACAGCATTCGTAATCAGCAATCCCGGTACCAAAGGCATAACGGACCCAATAATTATTTTGTCCAGTTCACCGCCTATCCCTGTCGAAACAAAGAAGAGAGCTTGTAATCCAATTAAAAGGGAGGCAGAAAACTCTGAGAAAAATTTTATCGGGACAAGCTGGTGAAAATACAGCAAGGACAAGAACCCAAGTCCACCTGTTATAAAAGCCGGGAAAAAGTCTCTCCATTCTCCTTGAAACATGATTAAGAAACAGCCTGAAGAGACAGCTGCTGCTAAAACGTGAATCCATAGAGAGTAAGGAGAACCTGATTCACCGATCTTTTTCAACTCTTTATAAGCTTGTTCAATCGTAAATTCACCAGCACTGATCCTACGTGATATACCATTCACTTGAGCGACCTTTTCTAGATCTGTTGTGCGTTCAACGATCCGAATCAACTTTGTCTTCGTTGGCTCGTTACCTTCTACAGAAAAAAGAATGCCCGTTGGTGTTACATAGGGATGTGACTGATAAGCACCAAAAGAAGAAGCGATACGCATCATCGTATCTTCTACACGGTACGTTTCTGCTCCGCTTTGCAGCATAATTTTGCCTGCTAATAAACAGACTGCCATGATATCGTAGGTTTCTTGTTTCTCCATTTCCATTAAGCATACTCTCCAATATATTACTTACCATCATTCTACCCAAAAGTAGAGCGTTAATATTTTTACAGTTTAACTGATTGTGACTGAGTTCGGCAATGGAGTTGAACAAGTTTACAGATGTTACTACAATAAATTCATAAGTTAGTCACCATACACATCAAATAAAAAGTGAAAGTGATCTCCTTTATCCTCTTTCTTTTGGGGAAGCACACTTTTTTCGTGAATTGAAATGGTAAACCATGAAAGGTATAGAATAGAGACACACATGAAAATAAGACTGACGATGCCGGTTAATATCACCACAAGACATACCTCCTTTTGTATATATGCAAAGGGTATGGTATGAAACGCGTTTCAGAGCAAGAAAAACTTTTGAAGAGAAAAGGTGAAGGCATGACCAATATTAGAGATATAGCAAAGCTGGCTGGTGTTTCTGTTACGACAGTCTCTCGTGTAATCAATAATCATCCATATGTTAGCGAGGAAAAAGTATCTGCTGTAAAAGCTGCTATGAAAAAATTTAACTATCACCGTAACATTAACGCCGTTCATTTAAGCAAAGGAAAAACTCATCTAATCGGTGTAGTTGTTCCTTTCTCTAACCATCCTTACTTTGGTCTATTGATTGAAGGAATCGCGAATGCCGCATTAGATCATAATTATAAGCTTGCTCTTATTCAAACGAACTATGAAGAAACAAAAGAAATGGAAGCTTTGAGGATGCTTGAAGACAAGCAAATCGATGCACTGATTATCTGTTCGAGGATCTGTACATGGGACGTCATTGAAAGTTACAGCGTGTATGGACCTATCGTCCTTTGTGAAGATTCAAGAACCAATAAGATCTCCTCTACATTTATTGATCATTATAAAACATTTACCATGGCTCTCCATTATTTATACAAAAAAGGGCATCAACAGATCGGCTATACGATTGGAAGGCAGACAGGTACTAACAGCAGCCAGAGAGATGCTGCTTATAAAGATTTCTTAACAAGCAAGGCCTTAAGTTATGAACCAAGTTACATCTTCACAAATTGTTTTGATGTTGAAGATGGTGTTAACGTAGCACTGCATCTATTGGACATGAAAGATCGTCCGACAGCTCTACTTGTCACAAGCGATCAAGTAGCCGCTGGAATCCTGACAGGTTGCAGAGAAAACGGCCTAGCCGTTCCAGACGACCTCGCAATCATGAGCTTTGATAATCAACCTATCTCAAGGGTTATGCATATTACAACACTTGAGATCCCTTTTGTTGAAGTCGGCGAAAAACTTTTTCAGCAAGCAATGAACGGTCAGGAAGCAGCACATGAAGAGGTTCAAGTACGATTGATCGAGCGAAAGACGGTTTAAAAGCATGGGGGAATTATTCACCATGCTTTTATTCGTTCTATTGTAATCGTACTTTTATCGGTGAAAGTTCTGTTCTATTAACTCTATCCATCGAAACAACTTCTGGATATATCATTAAGTAGTTTACATCATCGGGTATTTTTCCTAACTGTAATTCTCTATATTGCTTAACGCCTTCTGAGTGTTTGATGCTTTTTTCTACACCATTACTTCTTAAAGGTACTCTTTTCCCATGCTCATCAAATACTACTAAATGTACATCTTGATTCAAGTCTTCTTTTATAGAAGCAAATGTGTAATATAACGTTGAAGTAGCTTTAGCAATTATTAATTTATTTAAGTTAATATTGTATAATTCGTCTTCTGAAGTACTACTTTCATTAAGATTTACAGTTTCAACAGGTAATTGTTTCACTGGAACCGAAAAGTTCCAATCCCCCTTTTTATTTGCTATATGGGTAAACTGTAAAGGTAGCGTATAATTCTTTGGTAACTCTTTTTCTTTCAATTCAAACTCCAGTGCTGCCACATAACTACCTTCTTTCAACTCCTGAAGTGGCCCCCTCATCCCAACAAGTTGATCTTTATCTGCTCCTCCTATCGTATACCCTGATTCAGGACTATGTTCTTTATCCATTGCTTCAACCGATAAACCTTTACCTTCCGCTTTTATCGTAACTCCTATTACATTCCCGTCGTAATAAGCACTAGTTACGGTCACATCAACCCCATTACTTGTCGCTTTTTGATTGATCTCTGTTATAAGGTTACTAGCTGCTAGTTCTTTACCAATCTTGACATCTAATTCTTCATATAGTTTTCCGATTAAAGGAACATCCGCTAATACTGTATTTATTGGCGAAAAGACAAATCCTGATACAAGCACAACAGAAGCTGCTGTGACAGATAACCAGGCAGAAACTTTCAATCTAACTTTTGCTCTCTCTTTTCGCATAGTCCTTCTACCTTCATTCATACCTTTTTGTATAGCACTTAATATTTCAGTTCGTGATGAATCATTATTCTTCTTTTTATCAACCCATTTTATGTCCATATGTTCCCACTCCCCCTAACAAGCCTCGCAACTCTACCTTTGCCCGATGTAAATATGTCTTTATTGTGCCCTCCGGTTTCTGCATTTTTTGTGCGATGGTCTTTATTGATAAATCATGAAAATAAAACAAGATGATAACCGTTTGATAGTGATGATCCATTTGGGATATCGCATATGTTAAATCCAAATCTTGTTCAGGTTGATTACTCGTATTTTCAGTAATCTCCTGAATAAAAGCTGCTCCTGTTAGAACCGTCCTCTTTTTCTTTTGTAGAACTTCATATGCAGTTCGAATCAATATCTTCATTAACCATGTACTAAAATATTTAGGTTCCTTTAATTTATTGATACCGACAAAAGCCTTACAGACTGCCTCTTGTAGAACATCTAAAGCATCCTCTTTATTACGAACATAAAGAAATGCTGTTCTGTAAAGTTTGTCACTCTCTTGGATAATGAGCTGCTCGAAGGCTTCTTCATTTCCTTTAATCGCTTTTTTTACTATATTTGTATTTATCAAGTTCTTGCCTCCTTTCACCTATTAGAGAGATAGGAAAAGAAAAAAGTTTCACTGCGTATGAAGAATATTATTTTTCTTTTTTATATCGACATATTTATAGAAAACAAAAAACGCAATTAAAAAACTAAAATAAAACAAAAGATTAGAGGCTAGAAGATTTTTATATGGTCTATATCCCGGCATATTACTATCTAACGTACCACTTAACAAAAAAGGTAGAACTATAATGATTCCACCTATGATTGCGCCAAACATTAACCAAATACCTTCTGATCGTTTCACGTAAAGATAGATAAAGAGAATTGGGCAGATCGTGAAGACCATTATTATGAATACACTCGTTCCAGACATAATAAAACCGTAAATAACTGCTGAGTGCAGAAGACTTGGTAAAGTTAGCAAAGTAATAATTAACGTGGGAAATAGAACTGGACTCATGTAAAGCATTCTCCTGCTCTTCATAATTAGCATTGAAATAAAAAATATTGATATTGCTATCCCAGTTATTTGAAGAAAATAAAACATGGAAGTGAGTGTTGGTTCCCAATTAAGAGATTGTTTCATTGCATAGTCTATTGATTCACTTCTATATAATAAGAAAAAGATCCAACCAATTATTAGCACTATAGGTGGTAGATAACCGGTCACTCTATAAATTATTGGATCTTCATCTAAAACTAGTTTTCTTTTCTTAGACAATTCTTAACATCCTTTCAAAATCAAATTTTCACTCTAACCTATACGATTAACAATTAGAAAAACCTGCAGAAGTTGGATAACTCCTGCAGGTTTTTCTGCTAGATTCTATAATGATCTGCTTTCCAGTTCGTAATCGCTTGTTTAATTTCCTTCGGTTTCATGTTTTCAGCTGCTGCTTTCTCGGCTAAAAGCGGAAGTTCTTCATCTGGTGCGAATCGAAGGGCTACGATCTGCCCTGCCGTGAGTCTTCTATCTAACAACTTTCCTGTTAATACGTAGTAGCGTAAGTTTTCTTCTGCTCGAATCGCACGATCTTGAGCTTTCAATGGATATAATCGAAGTAAAGCAAACGTCACTAACAGACTGAGTGCCATCACAATTAATATCACGCCTAGGAACTTATCTTCTGCTTTAAACAGATAGACAATGCTCGCGATAAGACCTCCAAGGACGAGCAAAGAAAGTACATAATGATAGATGGGGTGCATACGTGCATGATTGTTGTAATTTTGTGTAGTCAATACGTTCTCCTCTTTCTGTTATTTTATCTATTCCCACTTAAACGTAAAACTTGCCACGATAAACGCTCCAATCAACCAACCGCCGAGAATCATGGCCTCCATGCCGAGATCTAAAAACGAGGCACCTACGTTCATAGTCTCACGAAGAGCATGGCTTAAGTGAGCGATCGGTAAAATTTGTACGAACGGCTGCAAAAACTCTGGCATGTCTCGTATCGGAAAGAACACCCCACCTAAAAACAGCATCGGGAACGATAGAAAACCAGCAATCGGTCCCGCACTCTCAGGAGTCTTAGCAATACCTGCGATAATGAAGCCGATCGCCATAAACGCTAAAGTCCCAAGCGTGACAAATGCAATTACGGTTAACCATGAACCTCTGACTTCAATGCCGAACGCAGCCCAAGCGACAGCTAGTACAATCATCGCTTGCAAGCCGTTCAGCATAAAACGAGCTGTAATTTGCGCTGCAATAAATGTAGATGCTTTAAGTGTTGTTCCTTGCATACGTCGTAAGATTCCACGTTCACGCCATGACGAGATTTGGCCGGCCACTCCGTTCATGTTATTACTCATGATCATCATCGCCACGATTCCAGGTACTAGAAAGTCGATGTAACGAAGGTTAAGCGCTTCTACCCCTTTTGATTCTGTTATAACAACAGGCTCATAGCTCACTGATTTTTTACTGATCGTGTCAACTGCATTATCGACAAGCTGAAGTCCGACTTGGGACATCGCCATGTTCGTTTCATTATAATAAACAGGCAGTTTAAAAGGATCTGCTTTGTTTCCCGCAGCAAGATTTTCACCATAGCCTTTTGGGATCGTAATAACTAGTGTTAAATCACCTTGTTTCAACTGATCTAACACATCTTTTTCGTTTGAACTTTTTTCAAGGGATACCGCTTCGTTTTTTTCCATTTCTTTCACTAAGTTCTTTGACTGTTCACTCTTATCCTGATCAACAACAGCTGCCGTAATGGATACGCCATTACCGTTTCCTAAGAATGAACCTAACATGACCATCAGAACGATAGGAAATGCGAGGGTCCAGAACAGTACTTGTCTGTTCCTAAGAAAGATCCGAAGCTGAGCAAGTGTTAGTAGGTAGTATGATCTCATCCTTCTCTTAACCTTCTTCCTGTCATATGGATAAACACATCTTCAAGTGTTGCCGTTCTCGTTTGCAGATCTACAAGCCTCAGCTGTTTTTCAGAAGCAATAGCTATTAAACTCGTTAATGTTTTCTGTAGATCATCTGTATAGAGAACATGTACATCTCTCTGACTCCCCACTTGCTTTACTCCGTCAATCTCTGACAAAGCAATATCTACTTCATCATCGTTAAACTTAAATTCAACCGCGCTATCCGACTGAAGATTTCTTACGAGTTCACTAGGCGTATCTAGCGCAATTAACTTTCCTTGATCCATAATGGCGATACGGTCGCATAACACGTGTGCCTCATCCATATAATGAGTCGTCAGTACAACGGTTTTGCCCCGTTCCTTCAAGCGTAAAATAATATCCCATAATGTACGGCGTGCTTGTGGATCGAGTCCAGTCGTAGGTTCGTCCAAGAATATAATCTGCGGATCATGCACGAGTGCAAGTGCAATCGCGAGTCTCTGCTTTTGACCACCAGACAAACCTTTTATTCTGCTATTCTTTTTCTCTGTTAAAAGCATGTCATCAATTAATTCAGGAATCGAAATATGTTCGCGGTAAAAACTGCCGTAGAGATGAAGGATCTCATCTACGGTCAATAGCTCAAAAAGAGTGGTAGATTGAAGCTGTACACCGATGACTTCTTTTACTTTATCAAGCTCTTTTGTAATATCAAATCCACCGACGATTGCCGTTCCTTCATCAGGCTTACGAAGACCAACTAACATCTCAAGCGTCGTCGTCTTCCCTGCTCCGTTGGGGCCAAGCAGACCAAACACCTCGCCATTATGTACAGAGAACTTACTTCCATCCACGGCAGTAAAATCTCCATATCGTT
Source organism: Fictibacillus tiangongensis (assembly GCF_048083785.1). GTDB lineage: Bacteria > Bacillota > Bacilli > Bacillales > Fictibacillaceae > Fictibacillus. The sequence continues at coordinate 476,988 of NZ_CP182294.1, read as the reverse complement.
TCACAAGTTTCTCAACCTTTATTATTTCTTGCTGCGTTTCCATTGTTCACTCTCCAAGCATATGCTTCACTGCTTCTTTTGTTTGCTGCAGCAAAACATACCTTCAAATTTTGTCCATAGCTCTTTAAGAGTAGAGATCCATTCACATGCTCCGTCCATTGCGTCCGGCTGTATCGCGTAATAGCGATAGCGCCCCTCTTTTCGGTGTGTGACAAGGCCTGCATTCTCTAAAACTTTCAAATGCTTCGAGATCGCAGGCAGCGACATATCAAAAGGCTGGGCTAACTCTTGCACACTCCTTTCTCCTTTTGAAAGCTGCTCAATAATCGTACGCCGAGTCGGGTCAGATAAAACTGAAAATACATCATTTAAGTGTTCTGCATTATATTTAACCATTTGGTTAATTATAATGCGCAACATATCAGACTGTCAATTTACACCTGTCCTTTCTAACTAAACGTATACTGAATTTTCACAGAGGCTGTAATCTTATTCTCGCCTGGCTGTATTGGTGTTTCAGCACTTTGTGCATACATAACAGCCTGAAACGGAACAGGTCTAGGAGGTAAGGATTGAGATACCTCTTGAACGTTGACCGGTACCGGCCGAAGTGTAACTTGTAATGCCCTTGCCATAGAGATAGCTTTTTGCTGAGCATTCTGAATAGCTAGTGACAATGCTTGATTATAAAAGACATCAGGGTTTGAAACGGTGAATTGAATGGATGATACAGAGTTAGCTCCGTTCGCTACCGCTTGATCGATAGCCTGCCCTGTTTGGCGAATATCTTTTACCGTTACCTGCAACTGGTGCTCTACACGATATGCTCTAAATTGCTGCTGACCATTTTCATAGTTATATTGAGGTTCAATTCGAAAACTAGATGTTTGAATATCGCTTTGAGGAATACCTAATGACATAATCGCTTGTATAACAGAAGCCGTTTTATCAGCATTCTCTTTTTGAGCTACACTTAAATTTGGATTTTCTGTAATGACTCCTATTGTAAGAAGAGCTCGATCCGGAACAGCAGAAACAGAACCTTCACCGGATACTATTAAGCGATTCATCGTTGTGAGGTCATCTTGCTGCCTCATGCCTACATTTTGAAAACCTGGATGATTGTAATACATAAACAGACTCCTTCCGCCTAGTTAATCTATATAAGCTATGAGAGTTTATGAGAGAAAAGAAGAGCATTTGAAGAGGGTATTTGGGGAAGTTTTGCTAGGTCAAGAGGACTTATGCTCGGTCGTGTGGTTTTATGATCGTTCACGTGGTTTTGTGATCGTTCGTGAAGATTTATGCTCGGTCATGGACTTTTATGATCGTTCCCGAAGTTTTATGCTCGGTCACGGACTTTTATGATCGTTCGTGAAGATTTATGCTCGGTCATGGACTTTTATGATCGTTCCCGAAGTTTTATGCTCGGTCACGGACTTTTATGATCGTTCCCGAAGTTTTATGCTCGGTCACGGACTTTTATGATCGTTCCCGAAGTTTTATGCTCGGTCACGGACTTTTATGATCGTTCGTGAAGATTTATGCTCGCTTATAGAATTTCATGATCGTTCACGGCAATTACGCTCATTGGCAGCTATAACACTACTATCCTTCTCAATAGAAAAAAGCTGACATCCCAGGAGAATGGCAGCCTTACCTTACAAACTATATTTTAGAAATAAAATTCATGAAGTTCTGAGTAGCAAATCCTCGGACTTCTTCTTCAGAATAATGTTTTAATAGCTCATTGATTAAGTTTTGAGTCATAGATGCATCTTCTAAATCCGTAATCAGTTGCGAGATGCCGTCAAAATCAGAGCCGAGGCCGATCTGTTTCACTCCGCCAAGTCCACAAAAATGGTCGATGTGCTTGATTAAGTCACTAATACTAGCTGACCCCTCATTCTTCGTAAATGGCGGGTTATACACAACGTGCACGACTCCACCTTTACCAAACATCTCTTTTGCCATCTCATCCGTCAAGTTACGCGGATGATCACACAGTACGCGTGAATTAGAATGACTGGCAAGCGGATAATCGGCAATCTCCATCACATCCCAAAAGGCACGATCACATAAATGAGATACATCGGTTAAAATTTTATTTTTATTATTGAACGCTACGATTTCTTTTCCGAATACCGTCAGACCAGCTCCACGCGGTTCTTGTGCACCATCAGCCGCAAGATTCGCGTGATTCCATGTTAGACCGATCAAAAGAACACCGAGTTGATGCAGGATGCTTAACTTTGTAAGATCATCACCGATCGCATCCACTCCTTCAAGCGTAAGCACTGCTCCGATCTCTCCATCCTTCATTGTTTGAAAGTCATTCCAGTTCTTCAAATGCTTCATCTCTGGATTTTTACCAAGAACTTCTTTATAGAAATAGTCCACTTGCTGAAGAGCGGCTTGAAATTTTTGATCGCTCGGAATAAAGGGCTCTATGAAAATCGCAAAGAACTGAACGTTCACTTTTCCCTTTTGCAGCCGTTTCTTATTGGTAGCAAGCTGTGGCGCATCCGCATAACTAAGCCTGCCGTCCGTTTCCCATAGTTTTAATAATGCATCGCAATGCAAGTCAATGACATTCATGCTGATCCCACCATTTCTTAGTTAAATAATCTCCATATCCCTAAAAGAATACGTTTAGTTGAAATTTATTTTTGTTATAATGTAAAGTATATCTTAGTTTACATATAAGGAAAGGCTTGATACGGGATGGAGAATAGTTCTTCTAATTTTATTAAAACAATCATCCAAAACGATCTGGAATCCGGAAAGCATAAGAAAGTCGTTACTCGTTTCCCTCCAGAACCTAATGGATATCTTCATATTGGACATGCAAAATCAATCGTAATCAACTTCGGACTTGCGGATGAGTTTGGCGGAGAAACAAATCTGCGCTTTGATGATACGAACCCATTAAAAGAAGACCAAGAATATGTTGATGCGATTAAGAACGACGTTGAGTGGCTTGGGTTTGAATGGGAGAACCTTCGCTTTGCTTCCGATTACTTTGAGGAAATGTATGCGCGTGCTGTACTTTTAATTAAAAAAGGAAAAGCATATGTGGATGACCTTACGGCTGATGAGATTCGTGAGTATCGCGGAACGTTGACAGAGCCCGGTAAAGAAAGCCCTTATCGCAACCGTTCTGTAGAAGAGAACTTAGATCTATTCGACCGCATGCGTAAAGGCGAGTTCGAGAACGGTCAAAAAGTACTTCGTGCGAAGATCGACATGAGTTCACCTAACATTAACTTACGTGACCCTGTCATCTATCGTGTCTCTCACGCAACTCATCACAATACAGGTGATACGTGGTGCATCTATCCGATGTATGCATTCGCTCATCCGATCGAGGATGCGATCGAAGGCGTTACACATTCGCTTTGTACAACAGAATTTGAAGACCAACGTCCTCTTTACAACTGGGTTGTGGAAGAGTGTGAGATGGAAAGCCAACCACAGCAGATCGAATTCGGCCGCCTAGGCTTAACGAATACGGTTATGAGTAAACGTAAGCTTAAGCAGCTAGTAGACGAAGGCTATGTAGATGGATGGGATGATCCACGCATGCCGACAATCTCTGGACTGCGCCGTAAAGGCTATACACCTGAATCAATCGTTGAGTTTGTAAAAGCAGCTGGTGTTTCTAAAGGGTCTGGTGTAACCGACACAGCGATGCTTGAGCACTTCATCCGTGAAGATCTTAAGGTAAAAGCACCTCGTACGATGGGTATTGTTGATCCATTAAAAGTGGTAATCACAAATTATCCTGAAGGACAGGTTGAAATGTTAGATGCTGAGATCAATCCAGAAAACCCTGAAATGGGATCACGTCAGATTCCGTTCTCGCGTGAAATTTATATCGAGCGTGAGGATTTTATGGAAGATCCTCCGAAAAAGTACTTCCGTCTCTTCCCTGGAAACGAAGTTCGCTTAAAGCATGCTTACTTCATTAAATGCGAAGATTTCATAAAAGATGAAAACGGTAATGTCGTTGAACTACATTGTACGTATGATGTGGAGACGAAATCCGGCTCAGGTTTTACAGGCCGTAAAGTAAAAGGAACACTTCACTGGGTAGAAGCGACACAAGCTGTACCTGCAGAGTTCCGTATTTATGAGCCACTTATCTCTGATGAAGATATGGAAAAGGAAGAAAATAGCGAAGGAAAGACATTCTTGGATTACGTAAACAAAGATTCTCTTATCGTAAAACAAGGATTTATTGAAGCAAACATGAAGGATGCGAAGCCTCAAGATAAGTTCCAGTTCTTCCGTCATGGTTATTTCAATGTTGATCCTAAGCATACATCAGAAGAAAAGATTGTGTTTAATGAGATCGTTTCACTGAAGAGTTCATTTAAGCTTTAAAAAACAACAAAAAAGAAGGGTTCCCAGCTCGGGAAACCCTTCTTTTTTGTTGTTGCACATGTTGCCAGGCCCAAAAAGTGAGTTTATAAGCCTTCAAGTAATTTTATAGACCTTCAAAAATTTTTATAGGCCATTAAAATTTGTTTATGGTCCTTCAAAACTTTTTATAGGCTTTTCGACAAACACCATATAAGAATCACAAGCTAATGGATTCTTATTTTTCTGGAGGCCGCTCTCCATACTGCAACTCCCGAATACTCAATCCAAAGTCCATCTCAAGATGCGGATAGTCCTTAAAACCAGCCCAATCTCCACCCCACTCGAAGCCCAAAGCTTTGGCGATTCCAACCACTTCCATCCAATCCGACTGTCCATTCCCATTATCATCCCGTTCAAGATCCCATACGACAGAACCATCATCTAACTTAAGAGCAAAATCAATCGCTAGACCGTAGTTATGATAAGATTCGCCACCTTCCACATGAGTCACAATGGTTCCTTCTCTTGAACGGCCTTGTTCATACAGCCGATCCTGTTCTGCTGCGGATCGAAAATCATCGGTTATTACAATATTAATTCCTTTTTCGGACGCTTTTTGTATTAAAAGATCACGGTTCTCTGCCACGATCGGATGCAATTCAGTAGGCAGTGGTGTGTTCCTCTTTTTCCATTCCAATGTGATCAGATAAAAGATAGATGCAAGAACTGCCAGAAATAGTATACTTTTGAATATTTTCAATGAAACAAACTCCTTTTGTCATGCAGCACTCTACCTACAGTTTATATCAACGAATGGATTGCGGAAAAGAAAACACTCTTTTAGGATCGTATTTTTGATTGATTCGTTGAAGCCTCTCCACATTTCTGCCAAAATACTCTTTTTCATAGTCTTTCAATTCGCTGTATGGAAAATTAACAAATGACCCTTTAGTGATGGTCTTCAAGTATCTAAACCTTTTTTCCACCCATCTTCTATTTTCTTCTGCGACTGCTGGATCTTCCCATACAGACTGGATGCCTAAGATATAACGTGCTTTTCGGTAATAAAAAGCAGACTCTGTTTTATCGACATTTCGAATATTACCTCCCATTGCATACACGGTGAGTGCTGCAAACACGGAACCTTCCGCACGCTTTTTCACAAGATTCACGATTGCTTCCACTTCTTCTCTATCGTATTCTTTATATACGAAGCGTCCGGTAGATTTAAACTTTTCATATGGCGGATAAGTAGACTGAACTTCCTTAACAGCTTCTAAAAAGGTTAAAGATTTAGCATTGATTTTAAATCCGTTTATTTTTTTATAAACATCTAACAGTTTCAACGTTTCTTCCTTCGTTCCATAAAAAAATCCCCGGCCAAAGATAGCAAGTCCTTCAGACTCAGCATTATACATGCTAGCATTCAGACACATTCGTTCATCTAAATTCACCAGCCACTTCTGCCATATTCTCAAAAATTTGCCTAGCTCTTTTGTTGTGGCATTAGGCTTGTAAAGTTCAAACAATATCACTTGATCGACTTTAGGGGGAAGTTTGAACGTCATGGAAACGACCACTCCAAAATTTCCTCCTCCTGCACCTTTGCATGCCCAGAACAGATCACTATTTTCTCTTTCATTTACTTTAAGAACTTTACCTTTGTAGTTAATTAACTCCAGTTCTACCAAGCTGTCACAACCTAAACCGAATAATCGGCTAGAGAATCCCCATCCTGCACCAAGCACAAAACCACTTACGCCTACAGTTGGACAAGTTCCTCCTGGGAAGGGATATCCTCTAGAACCTACCGCTTGATAGAGATCTTTATTTTGAATACCTCCTTGAACGGTAACTGTTCCTTCTTCCTCATTAATGGCGACATCGTTCAACCGACTGATGTCGATGACCAAAACACCATTACCAGTCGAATAGCCTTCGTAATGATGACCCCCTGATCGAATTCTTATATCCTTACAATATTTTTGTGCCCACAAAATGGCATGACTTACATCTTCATATTCAGAACAATAGACAATAACGCTCGGAAATTTTTGAATCGCTCTGTTCCATTCTTGCCGTGCAGCGTCATATTGCGGATCATCCGGTAAAACAATTTCCCCCGTTAAACCTTGAAAGATATCCATTCTCAACACCCTTTTAAGAAAATGAATTACATTTTAAAGTTTATGAGGAGGTGGCATGGCCAAATTCTGATATGCGAAAATAATAAAAGACCAGGTTTCCCTGATCTTTGTTCAATCTGTAAAGTTATTGTTGTGAACCGATCGCTTGAGCGAGGTTCGATTTAATGGAAACTTTCTCAAAGGATAAACCTAATTGAATAGCTGTCATCGCTATTTCAGGCCGGATGCCAGACAAGGTCGACTTCACTCCGATCAGACCAAGTGTTTCAATAAGAGAGAAGATCTGCTGAGCCACCATCGTATCAATAATTAAAACACCTGAGAGATCTATAAAAAGGTGTGTAATCTCTTTTTCGGTACACTGCTCGAGCGTATTTTCAACGATATACTTTGCTCTTTGTGTATCAATCACACCGATCAATGGCAAAAGGCCCATATGATTATTCAGAGCGATGACAGGTGAACTTAGCTCATTGATCATCTCTTGCTGCGCGATTAATTTTTCTTCACTATACTTTTGATTTTCTTCAACAAACCATGTCACAATTTTATTAAATGTTTCTATGATAATCTCGTTCCAAGCATCGATAATCGTTTGAGGATATTCACCTTGATAAAGATTAACGAATTCTTGTATAAGATTTAAATATTGCTTTTGTACGTTGAAGAATTCTTGCATGATAACTGTTACAGGTGTGTTCAAATGCTCATCATCTTGAGCAATCATAAGCACCCATCTTTCAAAGTCTTTTAGAAATTTACTTTCTTCCGTTACAAAAACCTCACAAAAATGTTCGTGAAATTCGTGATTTTGCTTTTTAAGCGTTTCAATCGTCTTGGGATTTGTGGAAGCGTATACCCCTTTGGCCTTTGATTTATCAATTGATTGGTACCAATCTTCCGTCAATTGCCATGTTTTCTCCATTAAAAAAGAATGCAGCGCTTTATCTCTATGCATCTCTTTTCCACTCTCCCCATCTACCCTAATTTATCATTACTTTAATCTTCGTCTTTAGCATCCCAATCTTCTGGAATGGGTTCACTCAAGTACTCTTCAACCATTTTCTTATATTTTTCTAACTGTTCAAAATGAGTATTGAACTGTTGCTTATTAATAAGATGCTGGTCACCGTCAAAAATGGTACGGATTTTATTTTGCTGAACCAAGCTTTCAACTACCGCTTCAGGCAACGATAGATATTCAGCCGTTTCTTTTATTGTAAGATACATACTCATACATCCTGTCTAACTTTTGTTTAATCTTAGCTTACAGCAAGTACGGTATGGATTCAATATACCCTAAATAATAGCTTCTAAAATCTAATTGAAAGATTTTTTATTTTGTATTAAATGATTTCTCATTAAAATAACAAAAAGAAATAGGATTACATCTACAAATCCATATACTAATCCGTAACTACCAAGATGATAGAGGAAACTGCCTAACAGGGGTCCAATCGACATCCCCATGTATCTGAAAAAGTTATACGCACCGATTGCTGTAGCCCGATTGGATTGAAACTCTTGTGTAAGAAGAGCTGTCTGAACGGGTAGTGACATCCCTAAGAAAAGACCGAAAAAGGAGATCACAATAATTAATAAGATGAGCGACACGTTCGAGACTAGGATAAATAAAAATAAAGAAATTACGTTTAAAAAGGCAGTGTATACAATCACTTTTCGTTCATTATATTTCCTCATTTTTCCCCCAATAAAGCTTCCCACTACGATTCCTAGTGATAGCGGTAGGAAAACCAGGCCCTTTTGTTCTACAGACAATGAGTACCTTTCACTCATAATAGCGGGTAAAAATACTAAGAAGTTATACAGAGCGTAGTATTGAATAAATCCTAAACCGATTACAGTGTAACCTATACGGTTTTGCAGAATCGTAAGAAAATCTTTAAATCTGAATTTCTGTTTTTTTGTTGTACTTGGTTTTGTTTCGTTCAGAAAGATGAAATTTCCTGCAAAGATGATACATCCAACACAGATTAATGCAATAAAAATCATATGAAAATCAAATGAAGCACTTAAAAAACCACCAACTACAGGACCTAAAACTGGTCCTAGTGATACCAACATTTGAAACGTTCCCATAGGTTGGATCCGCTCTTTTCCTTCGAACAGATCACCAATAACCGTTACCGCTACAACTGAACCTGATGCAATTCCGATGGCTTGCAGTGAACGAAACACTAAAAGAAATTCAATGGATGAAGAAAAATAACATCCAATCGTAGCTAATAAATAGATCAGGATGCCTGATAACATCACTTTACGCCTTCCGATTGAATCCGTAAGTGGTCCATAAACCATCTGCATCAAAGCCAGGAAAATCGTATAGATCGAGATTGAAAAGTTAACCAAGAAAGGTGTTGTATGAAGTTCTTTCGTCACCTCAGGAATAAGAGGTACGTAGATCGTTTGAGAAAAAGGACCGAGAAACGCAGCAAGTGCAACAAGGTAGACTAACAATCTGCGGTGCTTCACAAATAAAAACTCCTATCATTTATAAAATAAAAAAGTCTGCTGAAAAAATTCAGTCAGACTTCCCTTACATTAACATTTTAAATTATACACCTTGTGAAACACTTTTAATAAGAATTAGCTTGCGGTCGTTGAACTTTGATTGAGCTTTTCAATGTCTTTTCTATATTTTTCATGGTAGATGGCTGGTTTAATATCTCTTATCATATAAGCCAGAATACTGATAAGAGGTGAAGCTAACGTGAACATAATAATGTGTACCAATAATCCCACTTCAAATTTTTCGGGTATATTCAAGACACCATAATTCACTACCATCATTGCTAATATCCACTGGAGTATAAAAACCCCCGCAAATTTAAAATAGAATCGTTTTTTTAATTGTGGTACTCCATATAAATACAGAGTTAAGAAGATGGTAAATATGAAGTAGAAAGTTACCTTAGTTGGCCATGTTAATGTTTCATCACTATTATATTGATTGTGAAAGAGAAGAAGAAAAAGTACCATCATGAAGAATTGACCCGAAAATATCAACTTGTTCCCAAGCTTTTTTTCTACAAATAGATTAGCTTGCATAAGCCTTTTAGTAATTGCCAATGTATAAAGATTTGGTTTCTCATTCGTAACTAGCTTTAACCCTAAGTCTTTTAGAGAATCCTTCAAAATATAAGGTCGCCTATCAACCTCATTTACTACCACATTTAAAAAATCTATTGCTGGAACCTCTGTTAATTCAAAATCGGTAATTTCAATTGGAACATAGTGGTTCTGTAAATTGATAAGCCACGGGTAAATCTCTTCTTCGCTATGATGTGCAAACCGAAATACATCTAGTTCTCCATCTTCTTTTCGATAAACAATATTCAGTGTTACATATTTATGGTAGCGTGTTTTCGTATCAAGGGAATTCGTTTGATATATACTTATTGATAATGGTGAGATTAAACATTTAATTGCACTTGAGAAAACAAATTCAGAATGATGTACTTTATTAGTCTCTTTATTCGTTTTTGTCGTTACATAGCCATTATATGAGAGTTCCCAATTAGTCACGTTTTTGGAATGTTTAATAGGTGCTGCTATTAGAAGTATGGTAAGTCCAGTTAGGATTAAAGATACTAGTAGCATCAAAGTACCTACTACAATGTCGTCTTCTAATACTAATAATGTTTCTTTGGTAATTAATACTGTCAGACCGGCAAAAAATAAAACAAATACAATTGTAATTATCCAGTGATACCAACTTATTTTATCTGTGTATTTTCCGTTTTTCCCGTACATAACATCCTCACTATTTTCCTGTATTATATCTTCAATACTAGTTTATCTGAACATCCACGTGAAACACAGGCCAAAATATAATTGTGCTCATTCTTTTGTTCTGCACTAAGAAAATCATCAAAATGTTCAATCTTTCCTTCAGCGACTGGAATTTCACATGTACCACATCTACCTACTCTGCATGAGTACGGAATATAAATATCATTTGCTAACAAAACTTCTAGAAGGGTCTGTTTCTCTTCTACAATTAGTTCACTCCCATTTTGAAGAATCACTTTGAATGATTTCATTGCCTTATTTCGAGTGAGTAGGAATCGCTCATAGTGTACGGAAGATTCAGGGTATCCTAGCTTTCCTGCTGCTGTCCTAAACTGCTCAATAAACCCTTCAGGTCCACAAAAATAAACATGCGTTCCGATTGGATGATTTTCTAAGGAGGTGGTTTGCAAACGTTGTTGTTGATCGGAAAAGTAAAAACGGCTTTGACTAGGGTAGTGTTTTTTTATGTATGGATAAAAAGCACAGCTATCCTCAGATTTAGAGGCGTAATGAAGTTCAAAGGTTTGATTCTGCACGGAAAGGTCCTGCATCATTGCAAGGAATGGGGTAATCCCGATGCCTGCCGCGTAAAACACATGATGTCTCGCTTTAAAGCTAAGATAAAAATGATTCTTCGGGTAACTGATTTGAAGTTGATCTCCGACTTTCATCCCCTGATGCCAGTGGAGTGAACCACCTTTAGAATCCTCACTTAATCGAACAGCAATTTCATATTTCGTAGTATCATCTGGATGACTTACTAAAGAATACTGTCTCACAATAAGTCCTGACGGTGTTTTTAGGTAAGTAGAAATATGCGAACCTCCACTAAATATTGGAACTTTCTTTCCCGTTTCTGGGGACAGCGTAAACTTCTTAACCTGCTCCGTTATCTTTTCTATAGAGATAACCCGTACACATAAAGTAGGTTCAATGGACAAATAGACCCCCTCCTAACCTGTAGCTGGATAGCCTAAAAATGCATGGCGAAATTCAGAATAGTGGTCTGACACTTCAAGCTTTAATTCACATTGATGGCAAGTTAATTCAGTTTGTTGCTCTTCTGCTCTGTTCAGTTCATGACAACGGCAACAGAATATACTGATCCACTTCTCACCATAACCAATATATTGAGTCTCATCACTCGAGAAGCCGATACGTTTTGCCATCCTTTGCACGGTATGAAGTTCAGAGTAAGGCAGCACCACATAGAGAAAAGTTCCCATCTTTTGCTTACTTAGAAATTCTTCTAGGCACTCTCTTTTTTCAGCAGAAAAAGGATACCACTCATAAGCCAACTTCTCTTTCTTTACGTGTTCGAACACACTACTTAAAACTCTTAATCCATGCTCATCTGAACAAAAGATATATTTTCTTTTTCCTTCTATGAAGACTGCCTCAATGCTCATAACGTCTTCACCTGTTGAAGGTGTTTCTCTAAGTACTCTAACACAGTTTTTTTATAGGTAGAGATTCCTTTGTACTCGATAATATGGGCAGGAAGTTCAGAGAGGATTTCGTAAAATTGCTGCAGCCATTCTATTTTTGTTGCTAGTTGTTCCAGAGCCAGCAAATGTGTGTGAATAGAAAATAAAACTCCGTTTGTACGTGGTAGTCTGAATAACTTCTGCACCTCTACACGAATATGGACAAGCTCACCTGCGTTCTCACTTGTGACCTTTTTACGGAGACGTCCCCACTGATCAAAGGTTTCAAGCGATGTATCAAGTCGATCACCTGCCATAAGCGACCAATTCAAACGTTCCCAAGGTGTTCCTGCTTCAAGCCTCATAAGAAACTGTAGAATTCGTTGATCTAGCCCTTCTTCCTTAAAGCCTGGAATAGGATGATGAATGCTTTTAAATTTCATTCCTATGTTAAAAGCGAGAGACCAGTTGGCAGGAAAACAAAGCTGTCCTGCATCTAAATACAGATTATCGTCACGCTGTCTCATGTATATGAGATCTTCTTGCACATGCTGACTAATAAAGAACAACGGTTCACATGGAAGAGAGGTTTTCTCACCAAAAATAAATTCCTTCTTTTCATCCAATAACTTATTGGTAAATATCCATCTATTATTCTCTTTCTTGATTGAAAAATCTTGTGGGTACTTCGAAACTAAGTGATTGATCACGAGCTCAACAATCTCCCAATGCCCTGTAATAGAATGTGGCAGCGATTGATAACATCGTTCTGGGTGATCACTCATTAGTTTTCGCTTTAATAGCATCTCTTTTTTGTAACTCGGGGTAACCTCTATGCAAAAAGGCTGTTTCATGGGGATTGAATTGTTGGAATAACGATACGTTGAACCTTTAAACGGATAAGGAAAATGTGCAAGATCACCTGTCCACTTCATATCTTCACCCTTTACAGAATATTCTTATAATTCATTGTAAAGAAATTTCATGTGCTTGGAAAGGCAAAAAAAGAGAACTAACTTTTAGCAAGTCAGCTCTCCTCCTTCTTATCTGGATAATCACACAGCTCAATAATCTGTCCTTGTGAATGCGCAGGGTTCATATAAATCAACCTTCTGCCAAAAGGATTTGTTCGATACGTATCTTTTAAAAAGGTATACCCTCTAGCTTCAAAGTCATCAATCGTTTGAAGAAGATCGTCCACTTCATAAGCCAGGTGATGCACACCCTTTCCCTTCTGCCGGATGAACCGCTCGATCGGAGATGTTTTACTTGTAGGTTCAAGAAGTTCAATCACCTGGTTTTCAAGCTCAATTACGGCAATGTGGGTCTCCACTCCAGGCTTTTCACTCGTATATCGTTCAGTCAGCTTTCCGCCTAGTACATTCGTATAAAATTCGATTGCTTCGTCTATTCGTCTTACCGCAATTCCGGTATGGTCTAGTCTCATCACGTTCACCTCATTTAACTAGCATTATAGAGGGTTGAAGGAATATAAGCAAAAAGGCAGTCCTTCTGAAAAGAACCACCTTCACAGAATTATTTAATTCTTTCGTGCCAATAAATACATAAAGTACGGTGCCCCAATGATGGTCACAATGATTCCAGCTGGTATTCCACTAGGATCTAATACTACTCTTCCGATCGTGTCAGCTGCCAGGAGTAAGATGCCTCCGATTAATGCTGCAACGGGAAGGAAGGCTTGGTGTCTCGGACCGACTAGTGAACGTGCGATATGAGGAGCCATCAATCCTACAAAAGCAATTCCACCACTGACTGCTACAGAAGCGGATGCAAGCGCTACCGAGACCATGATCAACGAAATTCGTTCTCTACTTACATTCACACCTACACCGACAGATACGTTCTCATGCAAATTCAACGTATTTAATACATTGGATTTAAACATCGTATAAGGGATAAGCAACAAGATCCATGGCAGCAACGATAAGACAAACGTCCAATCATCGCCCCAAATCCTGCCTGCCATCCAGTTCGCCATGAACGAATAATCTTCCATATCTAATCTCGTTGATAGTGTTAATGTTGCTCCATACAAAGCAGCTGCTAAACCCACACCAACTAAGACGAGCCGGGTAGGTTCAACACCTTCGCCTTTTATGTAAGACATGATGTAGATCACAAACGCTGTTAGCATTCCACCGAATAATGCAAATAACGGCAGTACATATAAAAAGCTTGTTGTTTCCACTGTAAAAAACATAATATACACCACAACCATCAGACCAGCACCAGCATTTATACCTAAAATACCAGGGTCTGAAAGCGGGTTCTTCGTGATACTTTGGAGGATGGCACCAGATACAGCGAGCCCCATCCCCGCAAGAATAGCAACAATGATACGTGGTAAACGGAACTCAAAAAGAATGAGATTCTCTCTCGGTGTTCCTTGCCCCATTATGGTTCGAAATAATTCTGAAGGAGTTAATGAAGCAAAACCTGTTGCTACACTTATAATGAACACGGCAATCAACATAAGAATCGCTGCAATTGTTGTTACTCTTACTCTCTTAATCTTACGCGCATTCATCATGACAGTTTTCGTCCTCCTTTTCTTGCAAGGTAAAGGAAGAAAGGTACGCCAATCATCGCGACAACTGCACCAACTGGCGTTTCATACGGAGCGTTCACGGTTCTCGCAAATGTATCCGCTAAAACCATCAGCACACTTCCAAAGATCGCCGAACAAGGAATGATCCAGCGATAATCGGTTCCCACTAAAAATCGAACAATATGAGGAACCATTAAGCCTACAAAGGCAATTGCGCCTACGAGGGAAACGGCGGCACCAGCAAGGATCAACACGACAGTCATCAGAATACATTTTGTTAATAATGTCCGCTGACCTAGGCCTCTCGCCACTTCTTCACCAAAGCTTAAAATGGTTAACTGTCTTGAGAACATAACAGCTACAATGATTCCAACTAATACGACAGGTACGATAATTTTCAGCTGGGTCCAGTTTGTGCCTGACACACCACCTGCTGTCCAAAACGCAAGGTCTTGAGAAAGCTTAAAATATAATGCAATGCCTTCTCCTAATGAAGAAAGCAGTGCAGAAACAGCTGCACCTGCTAACGTAATCCGGATTGGAGTCAATCCACCTCGGCTCATGGAGCCAAGTCCGAATACTAACATCGCACCTATTCCTGCACCTATAAAGGATAGAATCATGACTGTAAGGTAGTTCGCTTCTGTATGAAAAGCAAACACACAAGCAAGAGCAAGGCTTGCTCCCGCGTTCAAACCAAGTAGACCAGGGTCTGCTAACGGGTTTCTAGTCATCCCTTGCATGATCGCTCCACTCACAGCAAAGGCCGCACCAACAATTGCTGCACCAAGCTCTCTCGGTAATCGCAGACTCATAATAATACGGTCAGCTTCCCTGGTAGGATCATAGTTGATCACAGCGTTCCAAACTGTCAGAAACTGAATCTTAGCGGCTCCAACTGATATTGCAAGAACGATACTCAACAAGAGAAGTACGAACCCAAACAATAAAATAGCTGTTCCTACCGCTGGTCTAGAATACACTTTATTCTCTTTTATAAGCTTGGTTTTTGTTTTGAACATAGCGTTTGTCCCTTTTTATAAAGTGCTTATTATTTCTTTTTCGTTAACTCTTCAACGATAATATCTAGTTCTTTTTCTAGCGAGATCGGGTCATTGAAATAGAATGACTCTGAATCAAACTTAATTGCGTTACCGTTCTTTACAGCCGGCAACTCTTTCCATACATCTGACTCCAAGAATGAGTTATCAGGATTTCCAGTTCCTGTTCCTACAAAGATATAATCTCCAGCGTATGTTGGTATCACTTCAGTAGAAATGGCTTTCCAGCCTGGACCGAATACATCTTCTTCTAACTTCTTAGGAGCTTTAAGCTCGAGCGCTTGGTAGATCACTTCTGTACCGCGGCCCCAGTTCTTACCGTATACATACATGTCTTTTCCGAATGCTTCCATAACCATGAACGTCTTGTCTTCACCGATTGCTGATTTTACTTTTTCACGAGCTTCAGCCGCTTTCTTCTTCCACTCTTCTACCCATGCCTTCGCTTCTTTTTCTTTATTAACCATCTTTCCGATTTCAACGTGTTGTTCCATATAGTCATACTTGTCATACGTCATTGTAACGGTCGGTGCGATCTCTTCGTATTTCTTAATATTTTTGTCATCAGAGTACGTAATGATAAGGTCCGGATCTAATTCTAGTAGCTTTTCATAAGAATCAGCTGTTACAACTTCAGCTTTGTCCAATTTGTTTCCGTAGAATTTATTTTGTTTCGGATATTCATTAACTGCTACTGGTGTGATGCCTAAGTCTAGTAGATTACCTGCATACGTTGCAGCCATCATTGCAACACGTTTCGGTTCAGCTGGCACTTTGATCTCTTTCCCTTTTTCATCTTTATAGATTCTCGTTTCTTTCTTCGACGATTCTTTTTCACCTGAGCTTGCGCCTTCTTCTGACTTATTTCCGCATGCTGCAAGTACAAACACTAAAAGCAGTGTCATAAAGCTCAATAGTAATTGTTTTGTTGTTCTTTTCATCTTGTTATCCCCCTATATTTGACAATAAAAATCATTCTCATTTAGTTATAAAAAAGAAAGGCGAATTTCTACGCCAAGTTCTCAACTAACTTTACATTCTTAATCAGATCATACGTTAGACATACAGGTTTTCTCGTCCTCGGATCCACACCGATCTCTGCATCAATATGAAATACATTGCGTAGGACCGTACGTGTCATTACCTCTTCCGCCGTACCTTCTTTTAAAATAGAACCGTCTTTCATCGCGACCATATGGTGAGCAAAGCGAGACGCGTGGTTCAGATCATGAATGACCATTACGATAGTTCTCTTCTCATCCCGGTTCAACTGGTTTAACAACTCTAGAACTTCCAACTGGTGTGACAGATCCAAATATGTAGTCGGTTCATCCAACAAGATAATATCCGTTTCTTGAGCTAAAGCCATCGCGATCCATACCCGCTGGCGTTGCCCACCTGAAAGCGCGTCTACTGAACGATCTTTAAACTCGAGAACACCTGTAACGTCTAATGCCCAATCTATCACTTCAAAATCTTTTTTTGTAAGCTTTCCGAAGCCTTTTTGATAAGGAAATCTTCCGTAAGAAACGAGTTCACCGACCGTAAGCCCTTCTGGTGAATCTGGTGACTGAGGAAGAATCGCCATTTTTTGAGCAATCTTTTTCGTAGATTCTTTGCTGACGGCTTTACCATCTAGATAAACCACACCGGATTTAGGATTTAGGATGCGCGACAACGTTTTTAAAACCGTTGACTTCCCGCAGCCGTTCGGTCCAATGATTGTCGTAATCTTACCGTCTGGAATGGAAATGTTAAGATCCTTTACGATGTCTCGTTCACCATATGAGATTTGCAAATGCTCAGCATACAGTCTAGACACTTTATTCGCCCTCCTTTAAAACAATAATTTGAAATGTATTTAAAGCATTGAATTTAATTGAAAATGATTATCAATCTCGTTCTCATTTTATTGGATATGTATGAGAGTGTCAACGGGAATTTTATTTTTGATATAAAAAAATCAGCCTTTGTCCTTCAAGGCTGATCTGTCATTATTTAAAACATCCCCAAAGCCTTCTTTGTCGCCGGTCCTACTACACCATCAACTGTGAGCTTCTTAGCTTTTTGGAACTTGCGAACAGCGGCATCCGTATTGGCTCCGAATACACCGTCTACTCCTTTAGTACTGTAGCCTAGATTCGTAAGTCTTCGTTGAAGCTCCATGACTTCGGCACCACGGCTACCCTTTTTAAGATTAACGACTGAGAATACAGGCACCGTCGAACTGTTTGCTACCTTATATCCATTTGCTGCTGCTAGAGCAGGGAACGACTTACCTGAAGTTGTGATCACAACAGGGGTATTAACCGAAATCCTTGCATACAACCACTGCACCTCGTTGTTGTACATACGGATACAGCCTGCGCTCACATACTTACCTATGGAACTTGCATTATTGTTTCCATGGATGGCATACGTCGTCCCCCATGTTCCATTTGCGTTTAAGCCTAACCATCTGTTTCCTAAAGGATTCCGCGGATCTCCACCTGGAATGTTTCCTGTATAATAAGGCCGATTCGTGATCTTGTTTACAATTTTAAATTTACCTTCTGGCGTATAGGAGGGTAGTTTACCAGTGGCTACTTTAAATACCTTTGATAGTTTATTATTCTCAAAATACGCAAGCTGGTTTGTTGACTTATTTATGACGATAAATGATGAAGCTGCTGCCTTTGCTGGTTGAACTAGTAAGAACATGAAACCAAACATCAGTAATGCAATCAGTACTTTTTTCGTTTTCATTCCTTCTCTCCTATTCTTTATTGAAATAACAAATCCTCATATTCTATGCGAGGATATAGGAGATGCATTACTACTTTTGTTAATAAATTTAATCAAAAAAACATGAATATTAAGCTTGTACGATGAATAGACTGGTAGGTTATATTTGTCTTATACATATGAACAGAAAGAAGTTGGAATGATGCGAAATGTTATGTTAAAGAACACCCTTAGGGTTGAAATTCGCGAAGCTGTAAGTAATGATGCAGTGAACATCATCAATTTTTACAATGTGGTTGGGGGTGAAAGTGATTTTTTATCCTTCGGAGCTGGTGAATTTAAACGAGAAATAGAGGATTATAGTAATTACATTGTCTCTGTCTCGAAGGAACCTAATTCGATCATGCTGCTTGCAACAATTGATTCAGAGATTATTGCGATCGCAACCATCAACTCCTCGCAGAAGGAAAGAACGAAACATGTTGGAACATTGGGGATTGTTGTTTCTAAAAAGTTTACGGGGTTAGGATTAGGTAAAGCATTGATGAATGAACTAATAGAGTGGGCAAGACAAAATGAAATTACTCGAAAGATTAGTCTCGTAACAAACGAGAATAACACGAAGGCAATCGACCTTTATAAAAAGTTCGGTTTTGAAGAAGAAGGTTTGCTGAAGCAAGATAACTTTATTAACGGAACCTATCAGAACACGGTAATGATGGGGTTGATTCTACAGTAAAAGGTACCTGCATTTTAGCAGGTACCTTTTATTTACTCACCTTTAATCTCTAGCAGCTTCTGCCTTAAACCGATTTCCATCGTAGCCAACTCTTCTTCTGCAAGACGTCGTTTCACTCGCCCTTCTTCTTGAATACGCAGTGTTTCCTCTAAGGTTGAAAGAAGGTTTTCTTGCGTTTTCTTTAACGTTTCAATATCGATTAAGCCGCGTTCGTTTTCTTTTGCGGTTTCGATCGTATTGGTTTTTAACATCTCAGCATTTTTTAGTAAAAGCTCGTTCGTTGTTTTGGAAACTTGTTTTTGAGCTTCTACTGCATTACGCTGTCTGATTAACGTTAGTGCAATAGCGACTTGGTTCTTCCACAACGGAATAGCCGTCATGATGGACGATTGAATTTTTTCTACAAGCGCTTGGTTTGTGTTTTGAATAAGTCGAATTTGTGGCGCACTCTGGATCGTGATCTCGCGACTTAGTTTTAAGTCATGAACACGCTTATCTAGTCGGTCAGCAAACTGGACCATGTCATTTACTTCTTGAAACTTCATTTGATCATTTGTCTGTTCAGCCACTCTTCTCATCTCAGGAATCGTAACTTGGTTCAGCTCATCCAGCTTAAGCTCTCCTGCTGCTATATATACGTTCAGCGCTTGAAAGTACTCTTTATTGTTTTCGTACAATTTTTCGAGCATGACGATATCAGACATAAGAACATTTTTGCTGCCGTCTAGCTTTACCGAAATACGATCAATCTGAGCTCCTGTTTTTTGATATTTCGATAGGACTTCCTGAACAGAGCCTGATATCTTTCCAAACATGCGGCCGATCAATGTAGGTTTGTTTGACTTTAATTCTTCAGGATTGACATCTTGAAGCTTTCTCATCAAATCTCCAATAATCTCACCTATTTGCCCTGTGTCTTTCTTTTTCACATGATCGAGCATGGTATTCGAAAAGGAATGAAGTTTTGCCTGTGCAGGTGCTCCGTATGTGATCATCGTCTGGTGGTTCGTTGGGTCGATCTGTTTCGCCAGCTGATACGCTTTTTCTTTATTTTCTTCTGGGAGAACATCTATTAATCGTACCTGTTTGTTTTCATTCGAAGGCACAGTTGCTTCTTGCTGTTCGCCAAAAGGGTTAGCCAACAAGTCATCCATTAGATTTGTCGATTCATCTGAATGGTTAAGGGGTTCATTATTTTCTTTCATTTATATCGCCTGCCTTTTTTATGGATTGTTGGGAGTCTTTATGGGAATTAATCGAGTACTTGGCTACATCGATCTCATAATGTAGGTCATCTATATCATTTGACAGTACTTGGTATAAATCCTTTTCGATCTGATCGATCAGTTCATCAAGTGTTCTTTTCGTTTCTACCAAAGATTGCGTTAATTCTTTTGATTTTCTTGGCTGCGAGGATAGAAACATATATTTCTCGGTAAGCTCAACAGCTGAATCTAAATGAGAAAAATAGAATTGTTCTGCTTGATAAAAACGTCTTGGTTCTTTTTGTGTTAAACTCTGGATCTTTCTAACTACACGTACAAGGTCCGCTCTTTGCTTTAAAGTTGGCAGGTCTCGGACTGAAAACATCGCTTTTTGCAGTCTATAGATCTTAGGTTTTGCTTCGTCTAAGTTTTTTCTGATGTATTTATACTCTCTTCTAGATAAGTGATGTTCACTGAGAAATCTCTGCTTTTGAAGAAGTCCTGTTGCTGTGTATGCGGCAGCTCCTCCAGCTACTGCAATGCCTGACGACAAAAGGTAGGTCTGGTCATACCCAATAATACTTGCCAGCCATACTCCTACTGAAGCTGGGATAGCAACAAACATGCGGATAAAAAAAGCTAAAAATCCGTTCATTGTAATCGACTCCTGACATAAACTCTTTACTATTCATACGGATGTAACGGTTTCTGAGTTTCGTTTAAATAAAAAAAGTTCATCTATACTATGTTTCTATTATTACCTTATCGAAACCTTCCTAAAATAACCATGGCTTTAAGAAGTAATGTGTTCTAAGACTTAAGGCGTATATATAAAAACTCAAAATGGAGTTGATTAATCAAATTCAGGATATAAACAAAACAAAGACGCTGAATATGTATACATCACATAAACAGCGCCTTTAGCTTAAACTCACTTTATTCACTTAAACGTTCTTTCCTTTCTTACTAATACACAAATGCTAGTTATTGTCCCTAACTAGACTTCAATTAATTGTTCGTTCAATCAATTGCCTTGCATTAGATCTTATTTTTCCTCTACTTCTGGTAAATTCCCACACGCCCACATGCTGCGAAAATAGTTTTCACCGGCTATTTCCATCTGCAACACGATCTTAGCATGCTTCGCTCACATACGTCATTGGAATCATCCTCTTTCGTTATGTGTATTTGCGCGTTCCCACATACCCACACATCTCGAAATCAGTTTTCACTGGCTGATCTCTAACTGGATGTGATTTGATATGCTTCGCTTACTTATTTCATTGGAATCACGCCTTCCTTTATTTGAAGTAGTGTTTCTTTGTTAATTACATATTAACTCATTCTAAATTTTATTTAAATATTCAGAATAATCAATTTTATGTGATTTAGGGTGGATTTATTCCTTTTTTTTAAACCATACTCCCTCATTCGTAAAATTTCTTTTTATTTCATCATATTTCAACAATTTAAATAATTAATGTGTTTTTTTAGGCTATCACCTATTCCATCTTCCTTACATAACATGCATGTAGAAACACAACTACAAAAAAGAGGAGTGTTTTGAACCTTGACTGGAAAAATTCTAAATTATTATGCTGGCGGCAATACGGCTAGAGGTTTTCACAACTTATTTCCATCAAATCTTAGTGGTCTTGATCGCCTTTATATTTTAAAAGGCGGACCTGGCACTGGTAAGTCGACACTTATGAAAGCGGTCGGGGAAAAGTGGAACACTGAAGGCTATGATATCGAATACATTCATTGCGCTTCAGACAACGGTTCGATTGATGGTGTGATCATCAGAGAACTCGGTATCGGAATTGTAGATGGTACTTCTCCACATGTTATTGAACCAAAAGCCCCTGGAGCGATTGAGGAATATGTGAATTTAGGTGAAGCGTGGGATTCTAAAAAACTCACAAACAAAAAAGTGGAAATATTAAAGATTACAGATTCGATTTCTGCTGATTATCAGAAAGCATATGCAACTTTCCATGAAGCGCTCCTCATTCATGATGAATGGGAAGAAATCTATATTATGAACATGAATTATGAAAAAGCTAATGAACTTACAGATGAACTGATGCATCAATTTTTTTCGAAAAAAGTAAATAAAGCCGCGAACGTTTATCACCGTTTTTTAGGAGCTGCTACCCCAAAAGGTGCAGTCGATTTTGTTCCAAACTTAACAGAAGGTCTAGAAAAAAGATTCTTCATTAAGGGAAGACCTGGATCTGGAAAATCAACACTGCTAAAAAAGTTGGCAGCAAATGCCGAGGCTTCAGGTTATGATGTTGAAATTTATCATTGTGGGTTCGATCCTAACAGTTTGGATATGGTGATCGTAAGAGAGCTCGGCTTTGCAATTTTTGATAGTACAGCACCTCATGAGTATTTTCCTGAACGTGAAGGTGACTCCATCATAGATATGTATGAAAAGACGATTAAAAAAGGAACGGATGAAAAATTCTTTGATAATCTAAAAGAAATCAGCGGCCGCTATTCAAAAAAGATGAAAGAAGCGATCGGATATTTAGCAGATGCAAAAAGTAAGCACGATGATTTAGAAAAGATCTATATAGCTGCGATGAATTTTTCAAAGATCGACAAAATTCACAAGAAAATCGATCAAGAAATCGAAAAACTAACCGCTGCAAAACAACAAAAATAGTATCTGACGCAGCCACTATTTTGAGGATGGTGGCTGTTTTGTTATGATGGTCATAAGACAATCTTACATATGGAGGACAGGTTTTAGTGATGAATACAGAACATACAAAAGCTGTTGAAGATCTATATTTTAACTTCTTACACGCGTGGAACGAGCGGAATTCACGTGCTATGGCTGATCATTTTACCGAAGATGGTGAGATGGTTGGATATGATGGAAGCCAGGCATTTGGTCCTGAAGAGATTCATGCTCATCTCGAGCCCATTTTCAGCAGCTTTCCGACTCCACCTTATTACGCAAAATTGAAGAACGTTTCTTCCTTAAGTGATGATGCTGTCATGGTTCGCGCTATTGCTGGCATGGTCCCAGTAGGAAAGAAGGAACTATCTCCAGAATTGAACACGCATCATACAGTAATTGCAGTTAAGAATGATGAAAAATGGTTCATCAAACTTTTTCAAAACACACCTGCTCAATTTCACGGACGTCCTGAACTATTAGATCAGATGACGGAAGAGCTTCGTGGTTTACTACCTAAATAAAAACAAGGAAACCCGCTTAAGTTACAGCGGGTTTCTTCATGTCTATTTTCTTAAAATTTCTTTGAGCCCTTTATAAATCAACACCGCTCCAAATACAAGAACAGTTAAAATCGCGATAATTTTAACAGCTGGACCGAATGCAGCTAAAAACGTACCGCCTAGTGGAAGTGCAAGTAGAAAATAACCAGCTAACAAAGCACCAATGAGTGTTAATACGTTTGTATTAGACATATTGCGCCTCCTTATAACAGTTTTTCTTCTCGTTATAAGATATGCGCGGGTGTGGAGAGTGGTTAATTCTATATTATGCAGGTTTCATTAAACAATCTGTCCAATTTAGGAGTTAATCTGTCCGATGTTCCCTGTAATCTGTCCGATTCCCATGATAATCTGTCCAAAGTCCATAATAATCTGTCCAATCTAAGAATTAATTTGTCCATTCTTAAATTTTCAATAGATTCGTATAATCCTTCTTCGGCACGATGCCTTCTTCTCCGGCACGGTTCAATAGAGTTGTAATGGCCTCAAAGCCCTTGTCACCAAGATCCGCAGTAAAATCATTCACATACAGATCGATGTGAGATTTCGCTACGTCTTCTGAGAGTTCGCTCGCGTGCTGCATCACATACTCTCTTGATGCCTCAGGCTTTCGCCACGCATACTCTACCGATTCACGTATCCAGGCTGCGATAGGCTCTAAATCTAGTGAACGGCGCGCGATGATCGCTCCTAGTGGAATGGGCAGTCCCGTATCTTCTTCCCACCAGCTACCCATATCAGCCAACAGATTCAATCCGTAATTTTGATACGTAAAGCGTGCTTCATGGATGACAAGACCTGCATCAATCTTACCTTCTTTTACAGCAGGCATGATCTCATTGAACGGCATAACGATGATCTCGCCTACTCCGCCAGGCACATTTTGAGCTGCCCATAAACGGAAAAGCATGTAGGCTGTAGAGCGCTCACTCGGAACAGCCACCTTTGCTCCTGATAGCATATCTGGCGTAACATCACCTAGCTCCTTCACCAGAACTAACGGACCACATCCACGACCGAGTGCCCCTCCGCAAGGAAGCAGAGCATATTTATCCAAAACATAAGGAAGCGCTGCGTAGGAGATTTTTAAGATATCAAGTTCATCTGACTCAGCAGCTAAGCCGTTTGTAATATCAATATCTGCATATGTAACATCAAATTCTGGAGCCCCAGGAACAAGACCATGAACCAATGCATGAAAAACAAACGTGTCATTGGGACAAGGTGAAAACGCAATACTCATTTTACTCATAACAATACCTCCGCGATAACTTTACTAGCTCTCTCTAGTGTATCGAACGCTTCCTTCATACGCCAAGCAGAACGATCTCGCGGACCAATCGGGTTTGATATGGAACGAATCTCAAGCACTGGCTTTCCAAATTCTTGTGCCGCTAACGCTACACCATAGCCTTCCATCGCTTCAGCTACTGCATCAGGCTCACGATCCTGTAGAATTTTTGTGGTTTCAGAAGTCCCTGTCACTGTAGACAGTGTTAAAATGTTGCCGAGTTGAACAGCTACTCCTGCGAGCTTTAATGATGTTAAGCAGTGCATGACCAGCTCGCTGTCTGCTTTTATGCGCGTTGAAGCACCAAAACCAAGCCCATCTAATGTGATGAATCCTTCAGGAGATTCTGCCCCAAGATCTCCTGAAATTATCTCATCCGCAATAACAAGTGTTCCAACATCTGCTTTTTCCTGAAAGCCGCCAGCAATCCCCATATTGATCACAAGGTCGTAGTCTTTTGTTAAAAGTGCTTTTGTTGTTTGGACCCCTGCTGAGATCGGACCAACTCCCGCTAATACCACATCAACCGAAGATGTGTGACCAACTCCTCTTGAGATCGCCTCTTTTTCAGCAGCTACAGAAGTCATGATTAAAATACGGCGTTCGTTATTCATCGACATGAAGATCCCCTTTCGCCGGTTAGCTTAATTTTTCAATGAACACTACTTTTAAATAGTTACCCTCTTTGAACTCTTTGTGTGTTTTAAAATCTTGTGGAAGCTTAAACTCTTCCAAAATGTTATACGTTCCGCCTGTTTGTTTAAAAGCTGACGCTATCATCTCTTTGAACTTCTTCATCCCAAACGTTGAGCAGTTAGAAGAAGCAACGATTACACCGTTTCTTTCTGTAATCTTGATCGCTTGTGCTAACAGTTCAGGATAATCTTTCCCTGCACTGAACGTGTGTTTTTTAGAACGCGCAAAGCTAGGTGGATCTAGAATAACAAGGTCAAATGACATCTCTTTTCGAACAGCATATTTAAAATAGTTGAACACATCTTCAACAATGATGTCGTGGTCTTCATAGTTCAGACCGTTTACACTAAATTGTTCTTGCGTCTTGCTTCGGCTTCTATTCGCTAAGTCAACACTTGTCGTTTTCAGAGCACCACCAAGAGCAGCCGCAACTGAAAACGCGCCAGTATAAGAGAATGTGTTCAGAACGGTTTTCCCTTTCGCATATTGATCACGGATCGTCTTTCGCACGTCACGCTGATCCAAGAACACACCGACCATCGCACCATCATTCAGATATACTGCAAAGTGGATGCCGTTCTCTCTCACGATCAGTGGACTTGGCGCTTGTTCACCTTCAACAAAATCGTCATCATCAATATATTTTCCTTTTACATCAAAACGCTTCTTCTCGTAGATACCTTTTACTTTAACAAGCTCTTTAAGAGAAGTGATCACTTCATCCTTAAAAGAGTAGATACCTTCACTATACCAAGTTAGAACGTAGTAGCCGTTATAGTGGTCGATCGTCAGTCCACCGATTCCGTCTCCTTCACCGTTAAACACGCGGAATGCTGTCGTTTCATAATTGTTAAATAGATCTTGGCGATGGTTGATCGCTTTTTTCAGTTTCTTCTCAAAGAATTCTTGATCGATGAGTTCTTGTGAATTTTGCGTGAGCACCCACCCGCGGCCTTTATTTTGTTTTCCATAATACCCCTTACCAAGGAATACATTCTTTTCGTCAAAAAGTTCAATAATCGTTCCTTCTTCTTTTACGTTGCTTATATTTTGTACAGTATCCTCCGTAATCAATGGAAAACCTGTTTTTAACCCCTTCACATAAGATGGTTTTACTTTTAATCGGACATTCTTCTTCATCTTGTCACCCGTTTCTTATTTTCGTTTTGCAGCAAGTAAACTTTAATCATAAAGTAACTTACTTCTTCAGGAAGTAATTCTTTGATCGGCTTTAACTTTTCTCCGCCGGCTTGTTGAATGGCATCTTCAATCTTTGAGATATATTCTTCTGGAATAACGTCCTCCATCTGAACATCCATTCCTTCTTGCATGCATTGAATAAGATGATTTTCGACCGTACTTAAAGCTAGTCTCCGATGATCAGCGATCTCATCGACTGCCATCTTTTCTTTATAGAGAGTGTATGTTTCAAGATGGGAATCAGGCGTTGTCTTTTTGGCAGGTTCTTTTGCAACGGTACTCTGATCCGCACCTTCTCTTCGCTCAGGGTGTTCAGTTAGATAATTTGAGATAGCAGAGATAAACCGCTCTCCATACTTCTCTAGCTTATTCTGACCTACACCCGTCACACTCAAAAATTCAGTTCTTGACTCAGGCAGTTTCACGCACATATCTTTTAACGCCGTATCTGCGAAAATAACGAACGGTGGAACGTTCTCTTGTTCTGCTATTGTCTTACGCACGATTCGAAGCTCTTCAAATAACGGATCATCTGCAGCAACTTGTTTAGTTACTACCGCTTCTTTACGCATGATCTTTTCTTTTCCGAGCAGGATGTCTTTCCCTTTTTCTTTTATATAAAGAGTTGGGAACGTACCATGTTCAACGGCGATGATCTCTTGTGAGATAAAAAACTCAATGAGGTCTGTTATTTCTTTCGTGCTTTTATCTTTCAGCATGCCGTAAGTTGGCAGCTTATTAAATCGCATCTCTAACACTTTTTTATTTTTGGAACCGGTCAGTACTTGTGCGATCAATGTCTTTCCGAAACGCTTCTGCCCCATTCGTACGATACATGACAATACGATCTGCGCTTCTCTTGTCACATCGATGCTCTCACGATTATCTGTACAGTTGCCGCACCGGCCGCATGGGGGTATTTCTTCATCACTAAAATAGCGGACGATCGATTGCTGCAGACAGCTTTCGGTGTAGCAATAATCCACCATGAGTTGAAGTTTCTCCAGCTCTTGCGCCATACGGTCCTGCTCACTAGACTGATCGATCAGAAAACGCTGTACCTGAACGTCTTGTGATGAATATAGCAGGATACATTCACTTGGAAGTCCATCACGGCCAGCACGGCCAGCTTCTTGATAATAACTTTCCATGTTTTTGGGCAGCTGAAAATGGATAACATATCTGATATTAGATTTATCGATACCCATCCCAAACGCAGAAGTAGCCACCATGACCGATGATTCGTCTTGAAGAAATTGTTCTTGTTGTTCCATACGCTCGTTGTCATTCATTCCTGCATGATAACGAGATACGTTGATGCCGCTTTTTTGGAGTGTTTCATAAAGCTGATCAACCGTTTTACGTGTTGCTGCGTATATGATCCCCGCTTCTTTCTCGTTCTTTTTGAGAAAGTCTTTTAAGTAAGAAAGACGGTCTTGTCCCTTAATCACAGAAAAAGATAAGTTTTCACGTTCAAATCCGGTTAATACCGTCTTGTTCTCATCAATATCAAGTGACCAGCAGATGTCCTGGCGAACACGCGGTGTAGCTGTTGCAGTTAATGCGAGTACTACCGGACGATTCGGCAGATTACCGATCATTCTTTGAATACGCTGGTAGCTCGGTCTGAAGTCGTGTCCCCATTGCGAGATACAGTGCGCTTCATCTACCGCTATTAGTGGAATATCTATCTGTCTCAAATGATCCATAAAGTCATAGGATTCTAGACGTTCTGGTGCAATATATAAAAGTTTATACTCACCGCTTTTCGCCTTTTCAATTCGTTCTCTCGCCTCTGCTGCTGTAAGTGAAGAATTGATGAAGGCCGCGGAAATACCTAACTGCAATAATGTATCAACCTGATCTTTCATTAATGAAATTAAAGGAGAAATAACAATTGTTGTTCCTTCAAAAACAAGGGCAGGTATTTGATAACAGATCGATTTCCCGCCACCTGTAGGCATAACACAGAGTGTATCGTCACCCGCTAAAACCGATTGTATCGCTTGCTCTTGTCCATTCCGGAATGAAGAATAACCGTAATGCAAATTCAGCATTTGCTTTGCTTTTTCTATCAAAACTTAAATTAGCCTCCCTCAGGTAGAGTCATCTCTTGATTATAAAGGTACTGACTCAACATAGCAAAGACACATCTTACCGTTTTCTTCCGATAAAAATAGACAGACTACTTAATAAAATGTGATACATTAGGAATTGGAGAAATGAAAAAGGAGTTTTTACATATGACAAATCAAGAAAACAACAATTTACCGCCAAAAACGTGTACCATAGAAAGACTTGTAACGATGCCGGCTGATGTAGCTAAAGTTTTAGAAGGCAAGAAAACGGCAACTCGCCGTAACGGACGTTATGCAGACATTGGGGAGATTATGGAATTAGAAGGTCATTCGTTCGTAGTGAACAATGTTTACCGCCAATCTCTTGGTGACCTAACCGACCAACATGCCCAAGACGAAGGCTTTGCAACAGTTGAAGAGTATAAGAATGCTATTCTTTCGTACCACCCAGGTATGCCTTGGCTTCCTCATATGCAAGTATGGGTTCACGAATTCAGTCCTGCTAAAGGTTAAACTGTAACTTAATGGATATTTTGTATCGTATTTTTTTGTATATCCATATTTTAAGCGTAATCATTTCTGTAGGCCCGTTCTTTATTCTGTTCCCACTGATCAAAAAACTGAGAACCGCTAGTGGAGATGAGATGCAGGCTTATCTTGGCACGTTTCGGTTTGTCGTTTGGCTCGCCAAACACGCGGGTCACGTCTTAGTATTGTCAGGTTTATTGCTTGTGTTCAAAGGATCTTGGACGTGGGACACACCTTGGATTCTCATGACTTTAATCATCTTGTTCTGCTCGCTGTTCTTTTTAGCGCGCGCCTTTTCACCGACGCTTCGAAAGTTTGATGATGAAGCGCATGATAAAGCGGCGCTAGCTCAGAAATTGCAGCGTGCCGTTTGGATATACCTCGGATTGTTGATGATCATGCTTTGGTTTATGGTCGGAAAGCCATATTTGTGGTTTTAGATTGCATGATAGGTTGGAAAAAGCTGCTCCCTTTTAGAGGGTGCGGCTTTTTTTACTTGGTGTCCACTCGGAGTGGACAAATTTAGTTGGGCAGACTAAAAATGTGGATTGGAGCCCAAAACTCGTGGATTAAACAGGGAAACTTTTGGATTCAGCAGGAAAATTTTTGGATTCAGAAGTTATTTTTGTGGATTCATTCTGTTTGTGTCCAGCTGGCAAAGAAATAGGGTCTATGTAAGAAGAAATTTGCCTCTCTATATAGAATAAACTATGTATGAAACTCCATTTTCAGAAGAGGAGGCACATATTCATGGATTTGCATCCGATCACAGTCATTGAAATCATGTTCACCTTAACTTTGATCAGCGCACTTTACATTGTTGCTATTTTTGTACCCAAAACAAAACGAAAAATCGGCCTATATACCGCCAGTGTCATCACATCTCTCATTTTACTATTTTTCATCATACGTCCCTTTTGGATCGACTATCATGTCTCCGTAAAAAAAGACCAGCTCACCCTATATTTAGAGAAGCAATTTCCTAATGAAAAGTGGCAGATTACACAAAACATCGGACGGCAATACAATCCTTATATCTTCTTAGTAGAGTTTCATAATGAAAAGGGTTGGAAGTATCACTATTTTGTGAAGAATGCAGACCACATTAAGCAGCACGGTCTTAGCATGCCAGATGGTTCTGAGAAAATAGAAGGTAAACATAAGCGAAATGATTGGTAGTAAAAAAAGAAAACCTCCTTTACTTGGAGGTCTTACAGTTATAATGACTCTCGTGTTGTTATAGTCAGCTCCCAGCCCCTATTGATGGCTCCTTGGTCTTGAGTAAATTGATCATATACATATAATCGCCATGCACCATTCGGATTCGTTCCATTAAAAACACTAAGAACCGTTCCATAAGGAAGTCCTGGCGCACCTGGTAATGCTGTAACTGGAAGAGTAGTACTTGGTTTATAAATGCCTGATGGAGGAATAGCATCTTCTGTCATAGAATTTACTGCAGCATCACTGAACGTATACGTAGCATTTACAACACCAGGACTAAAGCCTCCAACTGTAGACATTAAGATGACATTCTGTTCTTGAGGACCTACAAGCAATATTTGAAGATCAGCTAAATATGAATGTGTGAGGTTACGGAGAGTTACCGTCACATTTGCAACTGTCCCACTTAAACCTGACACATTAATAGTCGATGGATAAGGTGTTGCAGCTCCGCTATCAGGAATTGTAAAAACATTAGGATTAGAAAATCTATTTATGTTTACAGCCGTTCTGCTACAGATAACCGCCGTTATGCATCTACAGTCTAAAGCAAGTACTTGGTTACCACTCGTTATACCCACTACACAATTTCCGTTGATTCCTTGAAAAATAAAAGGAATCTGCCTGTTACCTATTAACAGAACTACAGCTTGCCCGTATTTCAAACATTTTAACGTGTGACAAACACATGAATGAATCATCGTTTCCCACCTCCCTTTATACGGTTACTTCTATAATATGCATGTCTCCTACTTTTGCTTAGGTAACACAGTATTTAATTTCACAGAAATTGAAAACCCTTTCATTATCTAATAATATTAAATATTTTAAAAATTTATATAATTCCTCTTGTCCCTCACTTTCTAAGCTGTTATGATTGTGAACATTATATTTCTAAAAAACACCACAGAAGGGACACATGCAGCATGAAGAAATTCTTATTGATCGTATTGATTTCCGCTCCATTTATCGCACAACTGGTCGTTCTACCGTTCGTAAACAGGATCGACCCTATCATTTTCGGACTACCGTTTCTTCAGTTTTGGTTGTTTTTGTGGATTGTTCTAACTCCTTTTTGCACATTAGGAATCTATCAACTTCAGAAATCAGAAGGGAGCCTGGATTAAATGCAGCAAGGTAATCTTACAGCACTATCTATCACGATTTTTATTATCTTAACGGTCGTTCTGATCGGCTTTCTTGCCGGCAGGGACAAAGCTACCCGAAGTTCTGTTGAAGAGTGGTCTGTTGGCGGAAGACGCTTTGGCGGCCTACTCGTCTGGTTTCTAGTCGGTGCCGACCTTTACACAGCTTATACGTTCTTAGGTTTAACGAGTACCGCTTACACAGCCGGAAGTCTCGCATTCTTCGCGATTCCCTACTCGGTTTTGGCCTATTTTATCTCTTATTTTTTCCTTCCAAAGTTATGGAAAGTGGCAAATGAGCATAAGTTAACCACTCTAGCAGACTATGCTCGTGAACGTTTTGACTCTAAGCTATTATCTTCACTCATCGCCATCGTCGGCGTACTCATGCTGATTCCGTATATCTGTTTGCAGCTGAGTGGTATTCAAGATACGCTTCAGGTTGCTGGGACAGGCTTTATCAATGTAAAAGTGGTCGTGATCACCTCTTTCTTGCTTGTTGCACTGTATACATTTTTCAGTGGGATCAAAGGACCGACTTATACAGCAATCATTAAAGATGTTCTAGTGTGGGCAATCATGTTATTCATGGTCGTGTCTCTTCCAATCATGCACTTTGGCGGCTGGAATCCTATGGTTGATAAAATCGTAACGGAAGCTCCTCACCTCTTAACGATCCCAGAGTCTGGGCCAAAAGGTGTTACATGGTTCATCACAGCAGCTTTTGTATCATCACTTGCTCTTTTTATGTGGGCACATGCGGCAACAGGCGTTTTCACAGCAAAAAGTGCAGATGCCATTCGAAAAAACGCACTGTTTCTGCCGCTTTATAATATCGTTTTAATTCTTGTTGTTTTCCTTGGATTCATTGCTTTTCTTGTTTTACCAGATGGGACGGATCCTAGGTTTGCTCTTCTTGCATTGATCCAAACGTCTTATGGTGGAATCGGTCAGGGATTAGCGTACTCTACTATCGCACTCGCATCACTCATTCCCTGCTCCATCATGGCGATCGGTGCATCGAACCTATTTGCAAACAACATTTATCGTGACCTCATCAATCCGAAAGTAAAAGGACCGAAACTAACGATGATTACTCGCGGCATGGTTTTCGTTGTTATCGGACTTGCCTTATTGTTCGGTCTTGTGTTTCCACAAGCACTCGTTTCCCTACAGTTGCTTGGTGTATCTGGAATGGTTCAGATTTTCCCCGCAATCGTTATCAGCTTATTCTGGAGAAATCAGTCTAGAGAAGCTACCATTATTGGCCTGATTGTAGGACTCGCGGTTACCTTCACAGTCTACTCAACAGGTACAAGTCTTGGAATCTATGAAGGTTTCTGGGGATTGATGGCTAACTTTGCAACGGTAGTTGTATTGAATCCGATCTTCGTTAAAAAAGCGAAGCATTCATCAAACGCTGTAAAGAATTACTTGTTCGATCAGTCAACAAAAGAAGAACAACTTGTACGAAAAGGTGCATAACTCTTACTCTATATAAAAGAAAAAAAGCTTGAGTCCGAAATCTATAGGACTCAAGCTTTTTTCGTGCTTGCCGCTCATACTAAACGCTTAGGAGCCTGATTCTGCTCCCGATAATACTGCATCTTCCGATTGAATCGTAATCCTAACACTATAAATTATATGGCGTACTCAAATATGCCTCCAAGATAAACCTTATAATTTCAATAACGAGAAAAACACTAAAAAGTTACACAAGTGCTATCTATATCAATTATTTAATTCTCTTCTTACAATATCCAGAAGGACGGTGTTCTCATCTGTCTGAACATCGCCTTGATCACCAGAATTAATCAAGTAATAAGGCAGTTCCAACACATCCCTCAGTCTGCCTTCCGTTAAGAATGGCGTAGTAACTTTTAATTGGATATCCCCCGGCTCTAAAGGAAGTGTTGAAGCAAGGATATAACCCCAATCTACACCTGTCTTGTTTGAGAAATTATGAAATGGAATTGTGAAGAATCCGCATTCTTTTAACGTCTTTTCAATGCTCCACATATATTCTGGCATCAAGTTGACGGTTGAACAGGCAATGGATAGTACACCACCAGGGTTTAAGTGTTCTTTTAACTCATGATAAAACTCTAATGAAAACAACCGGGATAGACTCGGGCATCTTTCAGTCGGTTCTGGTATGTCCACAATGATTACGTCCCAGGTTTCC
Source organism: Fictibacillus tiangongensis (assembly GCF_048083785.1). Lineage (GTDB taxonomy): Bacteria > Bacillota > Bacilli > Bacillales > Fictibacillaceae > Fictibacillus. Next base: position 443,336 of record NZ_CP182294.1, on the reverse strand, counting down.
AGGCTTTGTTCTACAAAACGTCTTCCATCTTCAGTCTTCGTTCTCACTTTTTGATGGTTTAATGCACCTTCATTAAATGACACTAATCGATCGAAGCTTTTTCCAAGATTCATCATCTCTACATCAATATCGACTGCAATAATTTCTTCAACTTCTTCGTAACGTAAAACCTCTCGCACACTGATTCCGCCTCCGCCACCGATGATTAAGACGCGTTTCGCCTCTTTTGCTGCCGCCATCGGAACATGTACGATCACTTCTGCATACTCATTCTCATCCTGTTTTGTACCAAACATGATCTCACCATTGCTATAAACCCATACTTCTTCTCCGACTTCGACCAGTGCAATTTTTTGTGTCGATGTTTTAAATGTTTGCAGCACTTTGAAAGTTTGATGGGGTCTTTGGCTATCATTTATATACATTTTTAGAGAACCTTTTCCCCATAGGATCCAATAAAAATAGACACCTGCTTCCACTATAAAAACTGCGGCTACACCAATCGCTAGCCACATGAGCTCATCCACTATGAACACTCCTTATTTTGAACAAGTTATATTCACATTTCTATTCATTCATAGAACATGTGGTGTTGAAAAACTTGTACATAAGCAAAATTTAGGCGTCTGCATAGAATAAGGCGACAATCAATTTTTGGAGGTTATCTTATGAGCTATATGAATCCACAACAGCAGCAACAAGACAGCGGACAGCAACAGAGTGATGGGCAGCAGCAAGCACTTCAACTGTCTCTGCAACTCATCAGGGAAGCTGTTGCTGGCGAAAGAGAAGATGAATTATTTTACGATTACTTAATTTCTGAAGCACCAACGAACGAACAAAAGTTAATCATCGCATCTATTCGAGATGATGAGAAAAGACACAACAAGCTTTTCAGAATGATATACAGAGATCTTACGGGCCAAGAGGTTCCACCAGTGAACGGAGAAGAGTTTCAAAAACCAAAATCCTATAAAGACGGCCTTGTAAAAGCGCTGTTTGGGGAACTTGCTGCTGTCGAGAAATATCGCGTTATTCGCCAAGGACTTCCTAATACGTATTATCGAGATATCCTCTTTAACATCATTACAGATGAAATTAAACACAGTGCAAAGTACAACTATTTATTCACCTTAAACAGTACATCATCCTCTCCGCGTTCTTTTCAACAAGAACACCGAATGCCACAAACAGAGAGCTTAGCGGATCAATGGGTTTCGTACATTGACCCACTTGTCAAAAGAGCTTTAAAAGAGACCGAAGAAGGCATTAATCTTACTCATCTCTATCAGGAATTTATCTTATCTGGTGTTCTTGTCGGTCAAGGGTTCACACCTGAACAAGCAATCGAACAAGTCGAAGATTGGGAAAAAACAGGTGAATCTCAGCTATTGAAAAAGAGCAAGATGATGGGAAACCAGTTAAGATAGGAGAAGAGAGGGATGGAATCTACACAAATATATTCAAAGCCTTTTATTGGCGATCAATTTCCGGAGATGACGGTTCATACAACCCTTGGGGATCTTGTCCTCTCAACAAGCTATCAAGGTCATTGGTTTGTCCTCTTTAGCCATCCAGGTGACTTTACACCCGTGTGTACAACAGAGTTCGTAGCGTTTCAAAAGCTCATGCCTGAGTTTACAAAGCTCAACACTTACTTAATCGGATTATCTGTAGAACAAGTGTACTCTCACATAAAGTGGATAGAATGGATTCAGCAGAATTTGAAAGTAGAAATTACTTTTCCGATTATTGCAGATAGTCTTGGGAGGATTGCTACTAGACTCGGAATGATCCACCCTACGATGGGAACAAGAACAGTAAGAAGTGTTTATATCGTAGATCCGACAGGCAAGATTCGTCTTATGCTGACGTATCCAGAGAATGTGGGTCGTAATATCAACGAGATTCTCAGAGCGGTTAAGGCGTTGCAGACAGCAGATCGAAATAAAGCTGCAACACCCGCGAACTGGCCGACAAACGAACTAGTCGGTGACCGTCTGATCGTTCCAGCACCTACAACCATACAAGAGGCAAAAAAACGTGCAGAACAAGCACAAAGTGGAGAGATTGAGTGCTACGACTGGTGGCTATGTACAAAGCCACTTCATGACAGATAAAGAGAGCAGCCTTTGATTAGGCTGCTCTCTTTATGTTCACACATCTATGCCGTTTTAATTTTTACGATAAAATAATAATACTTATACATCACAACAAGAATTAAGATTACTCTTACGATCATGCTGTCAGTAAGGATAAAAGTGATTAAAATCATTGAGTCTGAAAACAGACTGATCATGATCTTTTTCTTTTTAGTGAGCGAGCGATTTCTTACAAAATCATCGAGATGTTTTTTATAAATGTCGGTTCCTTTAAACCACACTTCAAACTTTTTGGAACCTTTTACGAAAAAATAAGACGCGAGTAATAAAAGAGGTGTTGTAGGAAGCAACGGCAACACAATTCCAATCACGCCTAAACCAAGGAAAAAGAACCCCAATGCTACAAATATGATGTTTTTAATTTTCATTGGAATTCTCACTTCCTTTATTTTTCAAACTTAAACTGTACCGTTCACATTTTTATATAACAAACGCCGTTCTTTCCTTAGTGGAGCTTCTTTAAAGAATGCTTCTTCCTCTTCTGTCTCAGGAATGACACTTGGTACCGGAAACGGCTTACCGTTTTGATCGATGGCGACCATCGTTAAGATCGATGTAGTATTCAGCGTTCTATGTCCCGTCTCTAGATTTTGACACTCTACTTTTACGTAAACTTCCATCGACGTTCTTCCGGTTGAGATCACTACACCTTCTAATATGAGGATGTCTCCCACTTTAGCTGACGATAAGAAGTTTACATTATCAATGGATGCGGTGACAACCACTTTCTTGCTGTGCTTCATGGCGGCAATCGCTGCAATCTCATCAATGTACGATAAAACGGTACCACCAAATATTGTGCCCATGTGATTCGTATCAGGGGGCAATACCAACTTTGTTTGAATCGTTCTCGAGATGTTTGCTGATAACTGCTCTTCCATACCATTCCCTCTTTCTGAAGCTTGAAAGCTCCTCTTTTTTTTTTGAGGGAGTTAGTGACAAAGAAAAATACCCATCACAAAAGACGGGTACGTAAGAATACATAACAGAATGATAGATCTATTAAATATCCCTCGTCCTATCTTCCCAACTCCCGAAGAAGATCAACGCTATAAATATGGCAGGTCTCCTGACTCGTGCATCAGCCTACTCTAAGCCCTTCCCGTCAGATTGACAGTGGTTTTTGCTTATTTCGTCAGCACTTACAGTTGCGGGTACAGTTCTGGTCTTGCACCAGATTCCCTATTAAGCCTTAACAGACACCATAAATATCGGATCTTATGAAATTTTGAATCTCTCTTATTGTACCATTCAACGAATACATTCAAAGATTCATTTTATGAGGTACTGGAAATGAACGCGGTCGAGCAGCCTTATACCATTGCAAACACAGTATAAATATAAGAACAAGATCTACAAGATCACCACCATAATACATGAGCATACTCCCATCTTCAGCTTGTTTTAGTGGCACCCCTGCAGGAGGGTTACCGTATATATATTTTGATAGAATTCCATGCCCTGCTAAGGCGATGACCAGTACGAAAGAACGGTACCAGTAAGAATGATTAGGAGCAGTCGGTTCAATGGATAGAATAGATGCTGTAAAAAGATAGCCTGCTATAAATAAATGAAGGTGAATAAACACGAACAACCAAAGATATTGGTGCATAAGCATATAAAGGTCAGTCGTATATAAAAGCCATAACCCTCCTATATTCAGGGTGGCCGCTATGAAAGGATTCATAAGAACATGTATAAATCTCATTTTTAATAAAGAAGTAAGTCTTCTAGCTTTTGAAACTGATAAAGCACGTAGAAGTAGAGTAAGAGGATGAGCCATTACTATAAATAATGGCGCAATCATACCAAGTAACAAATGACTGAACATATGAGCTATGAAACTAACATGTGCCTTTTCTGCTAAAGGTCCTATTATAGAAACAGCCGCACAAAACATACCTATTGCCATACATAAGCTTCGATACAGAGGCCAAGTCCTTCTACCGCTATTACTTTTTATAACCATCTTAATATAAAGTAAAAAAATGGAGGTAACGAGTAAGATGAGACCAACACTTACGAATTCAGAATTCATTACATGGCTAACATGATGGTGATCATGCATGGTTCGCGTCCTTGTCCCTTCGATTCGTACGAAGAGTAATCACTAGACCGGCTATAATCATGATCAGAGCAGTAATATTCCAAACCCAATCATATATATAAACATTCTCCACATAGCGAATTTGATGAATACGCCAAACCTTGTGCTGAATCGTACCGTCGAAAAACTGGAAAATACCAGCTCCCAGCAGTACGCCACCCCACCATCTTGTCAGCCACAGTGCACTTCGTCTGCGAAGATCTGCAAAAAGAAATAGACCTCCAATTGTCGCAAACCAGCTAAAAGCATGAAAAAGTCCATCCGAGACTAAGCCGATGCTCGTTGTTGACTTATCATAAAAATGGTGCCAATGCAGCAACTGATGAAAAACAGCTTCGTCAAAAAAAGCAACAAAACCAAGGCCAAACAAGTAACCTGAAATCGTATTCCTCGTTTTAAAATGATATCGATTTTCATTGGCATCTGAACGTGTCATAGGTTCTGCTCCCATTACATACCTCCTAGTTTTTCATTCTATTTGTATGTATTGCCTATCTCAGACGGGGTCAACCATATTACTAGAAATTTCTTACTAAGATTTTTTTCTTTTACAAAACCTTTTAACCCTCTTCATATTACGTTTAAATTTCCCTGCTATGCTTTTATTAAAAGACTGGGGAGGTTTTCTAATGATACGTCCAACAGCATTAATCCTTACAGCTAACTATGGCAGCGGCCATGTTCAAGTGGCTAATGTCCTCGCTGAAGAACTAAGAAACAAAGGATTTCAACCTGTCATATCAGATTTGTTTGGGGAAGCTCACCCCATCATGTCCCAAGTCACACAATCGATATTTATCAAAAGCTTTTCACACGGTTCTTCTTTTTATAAATGGTTCTATTATGGAACAAACAAATTGAATGCCAATACGATTACACAATTTTCACGGTATTTAGGAAGAAAAAGATTCTTAGAATTGATCAATGAACACCAACCCCGTTTTGTGATAACGACCTTTCCTCTTCATGCCGCTCCATTTCTTATAAAAAAATCACGGTATAATATCCCCATCTATACCGTAATCACTGATTATTTCGCTCATCCTTTTTGGATCAATCCTTCAATTGATCATTATTTTGTTGCATCTCCTTCAGTCAAAATCGGACTGATTAAACACGGTGTGGATGTAGATAGAATTACAGTCAGCGGTATTCCGATCCGTACAGAATTCTATTCTGCCATTGATAAAAAGGACGTGTTTGCTAAATACGGTATTTCGCCTAGCAACCGGGTAGTGACGATACTAGCTGGTGCTCAAGGTGTGCTGAAAAATGTTAAGGTTCTAGCTCAGCGTCTTTTAAACGATCCTTCTTTACGAGTGATTGTAATCTGCGGCAAAAACAAGGCGTTGTTTGAAAAGTTAACACCATTAGCGGAGCAATATCCTGGCTCTTTCCGACTTTTCGGTTACGTAGATAAACTTCATGAAGTCTTAAAGATTTCACATTGCTTAGTAACCAAGCCAGGCGGCATCTCCATTACTGAAGCTGCTGCTGTAAGAGTTCCACTCATCCTTTATAAGCCCGTTCCAGGTCAAGAAGGAGAAAACGCTAAGTATTTTAAAGAAAAGGGCGGGGCATTAATTGCTCGCTCCGCAGATGAAATCGCGGAAAACGTACAGAGATTATTTGATAACGAAGCTTTGCTGAGTGGCATGCAGAGAAGTTTACAACTCATTCACCAGGCTCAATCTTCTACATTGATTGCTGATTATGCTATTGAAGATTTACAAGAGCTGTCTCAAGTTACACGGTAAATTATTAATGGATACAACATCTCACATCTGTAATCAAATAAATGTTTCATAAAAGAAGTTTGCAAATATTTTATGAAGACATAAAAAAACCTGTTTCTTACTTATACCATGTGGGGTATCAAGGCTTCTAATTCGAGAAATTTTGGAATAATCCTAGAAATTTTCGATTTATTCCGGCGAGTTTCACCCATAAATCGGCGAGTCGACATACCTCGACAAGTCTACACTAACCATATACCCCCTACCTCAACATCGCAAAGCAAAGTTAACTCATTCACTCACCCATGCTTTCATACACACTCCAAACAAATAAACGGGCAGATTCGCTATCATCTGCGATTCTGCCCGTTCTATAAAACTTCAATCTTCCTTAGCACCGTCTTCCGCAATGGCTCGAAGGTCCGCATAGAAAAAATCATCATTACATAAAGGAGAGTGTTCCTTTTTGTTATCATAGTTCTCAACGATTTCCTTTAGCTCACCGGTGTCACCTTTTGCGTTAATGATCTCAACGAGCTCGTTCAAGCCCTCAGTTGTTTCTTCGTCTATTCGTTCCTCATTCTTATCCTTCATATCTATCCCTCCTATACGCTTTTAGCTTCCCCAACCTGGAAAATTTTACACAAACAAAAAAGCCCCGATCATAGGTCAGGACTTCAATGGTTATTATTATCTTAAAAATAAATTAGCTTACTGAAATAGTATCCTTTTCTTTGTTGCTGTTATTGGTTCCTCTGTTTTTCACGATTTCTGCATAACGGTAAGCGCTATCTTTCCAGATTCGCTCTTGAGAATCAAAGTCTACATAGATGATTCCAAATCGTTTGTCATAACCGAAGCTCCACTCAAAGTTATCCATGAGAGACCAAAGGTAGTAGCCTTCAATATTCATGCCTTCATCATTCAGATCAGAAACCGCTTGAAGGTGCTTTTCGATATAATTGACACGGCCATGATCGTGAACGCGACCGTTCTCTAGCACATCATCAAACGCTGCACCATTCTCTGTAATATAGATTGGGAGATCTGTATACTCTTTTCTCAGCCTTCTGATCAGGTCTTTAAACTCTTCTGGCGCGATATCCCAGCCAATGCCAGTTTTCTCATAATCAGAATGAGCTCCCCTATGTAAGAAGTCATTCGCAGCAGAGAATTCAACAATGCCTCGGCTATAATAGTTGATGCCAAAGAAATCACAAGAAGTTGAGATGATCTCCATATCTCCTGCTTTAATAAAATCATACGAATGAACGTATTTAGAGAACAGGTTCATCATATCAACAGGATACTGCCCTTTAAAAACAGGATCTAAGAACCAGCGATTAGAATAACCGTCAGCATTATTCGCTGCAAGCTGATCGTTTACAGAATCTGTTTTTGCATAGATCGGGGAAAGGTTTAACGTAATACCGATCGGTGTTTTGGATTGAAGCTCATTCTTTAAATATTGGACTGCTTTTCCGTGAGAAAGAAGCATATGGTGTACCGCTTTAACCGCTTCGTCCATGTTCGTATGTCCTGGCGCATGAAAGCCTTGATGGTAGCCTAAGAAACCGGCACACCACGGCTCGTTATGCGTAATCCATGAGTCAACCTCTGCATCAAGCTCTTGAAAGCAGACCTTTGCTAAATCCATAAACCAATCTACTGATTCACGGTTCACCCATCCGCCTTCCTCATGCGCCCATAGTGGAAGATCCCAGTGATAAAGCGTGATCGCAGGTTTGATTCCTTCTTCACGTAAACGCTGGATCAATTTTTTGTAGAAGTCCATACCCTCTGCATTCAACACGCCTTTATCAGGAAAAATACGTGGCCAGGAAACTGAGAAACGATACGTTTCTACGCCAAGCTTCTTAATCTGCTGAATATCTTCTTCAAAACGGTAATAATGATCACACGCTACGCTTCCATTATGCTGTTGATATACTTTTCCAGGCGTATCACAGAACGTATCCCAGATTGAAAGTGTTCTTCCGCCTTCAAGACGAGCTCCCTCAATTTGATAAGAAGATGTTGCTGTACCAAACACGAATGACTTATTAAAATGCATAACTGTTTCTCTCCTCTATTCTTTGATAGATCCTGCTGAAATGCTGTTGACGATATATTTTGATAAAAATAGGAAAGCTACCATGATCGGTACCACGGAGATGGCGATCCCTAAATACATGGAACCTAAGTTTTGAGCTACTTGTGAACCTTTCAAGAAGCCCATCAAAACAGGAAGTGTGAACTTTTCAGGTGAGAATAATACAACTAACGGCATGATGTAGTTGTTCCATGACCCGATAAACGTAAAGATCGACATGGTCGCGATCGCTGGCATCATGATTGGAATCGCAATCGTATGAAAGATTTTAAATTCACTTGCGCCATCGATCCGTGCCGCCTCAATCAAACTTGGATGCAGCGTTGTTAAAATGTACTGGCGCAAGAAGAACACCACGAAAGGACTCGCTGCTGCCGGAATGATCAATGGAATATACGTATCTAATATCCCTAAGTTTTTACATAGTTCATAAAAGCCGATTAACCCTAACTGGCCTGGGAACATCATCATCACTAACATGAAAACGAACATCGCATTCTTGCCCTTAAACACGTAGAACGCAAATCCATAAGCCGTTAATGCTGAAAAGTAACCCGACAATAACGTCACAAGAACTGAGATGAATAAGCTGTTCTTAAAACCAGCCCAAATATTGATGTAGCTCATCATCGTTTGATAGTTTTCAACTAACGCACTCCCAGGAATTAGAGTAAAGCCTGAAAGAATAGCTTCATTTGAGCGTGTAGCGTTAACAAGCATCATTAAGAACGGAATGAAGCATACGATGGCCATAGCGATCAATAAAGCATAGATCAAAAGTTTTGGTATGCTGATTTTCCGCTTCGGTTTTGTTTCTATAACACTTTTCTTTTCAACAGAATTTGAAAGGCTATTATCTACCGCTGTTTTTCCTATCATGCTTTACACCTGCCTTGGTTGTTTACGTTCTTTCCCATACATCCCTTTGAAAATAAAAGCAGAGAAGATGAGCGTTATAACAAATAATCCGTATGCTACTGCAGCAGCGTACCCGTAATTGTTATACTTGAAGGCTTGATTGTATAAATAGAGCACCATCGTATTCAATGAGCCATCTGGTGATCCTATTCCATCTGTTAAAAGCATCGGTAGATCAAACAATTGAAGACCTCCAATGAGCGAGGTAATCATGATATAAAGCAGGATAGGCTTTAAGAGCGGAATCGTAATCTTTGAAAACGTCTGCCAGCGATTTGCACCATCGATCAATGCTGCTTCGTAGTAGTCCTTCGATATGCCAGAAACCCCTGCCATTACGACGATAAATGAGTGACCAAACCACATCCACGTTAAGATCAATGAGACAGATAGCTGTGCACTCGTTGGTTCGTTCAGCCAGTTGATCGGATCTGAGATGATTCCTAGCTTCATTAACATCATGTTTAATGATCCGTGCTGCCAATCTAGTAAAATACCGAATAATAGAGCAACCGAACTGATCGTAATTAGATTCGGAAGATAAAAGATTGATCGAAAAAATGCGATTCCTTTTAACTTAACTCTCATATCTGAAAAGATCATAGCTAGAATAAGAGCAAGTCCCATTTGAAGCGCAAAGTTCACACCCCATATTTTCCATGTGTTAAAGAAGGCTTCTACAAAATAAGTGTCTGTAAGGAGTCGTTTATAGTTTGCTAGACCTACTACTTGGGCTTCCCCACTGCCTGTATAATTGGTAAAGCTATAATAAAAGGTTAGGGCGACCGGATATATACTGAACACTAAGAAGACGAGCCAAAATGGAGCAATAAAAAAATAGCCATAACGGTTTAAATTTTTCATCTCTCCTCCCCCTTTCAATAGATAGGCCAGTGGCGAGGAAATGTTTCCCGCCACCGTCCATAAAACTTATTTTTTCGGTACTTTTATGTCTGGATATGCATTTTGTGCTTTTTGATAGAACTCTTTAATCGCTTCTTTTTTAGATTTCTTACCTGTTACATATTGCTGAACAGCATTTCCGTAGAGCGTATCTAGCTGTTGATCGTATTTCGTCACGATTCCTGGTGTGATCTTAGTAGATTGATCTAAGAAGAATTGATAATTGTTCTGTCCACCCAAAAACTTGTCGCTAAAGTCGTCTTTAATCGTCTCTGTTACAGGTAGATATGAAAGAACATCTCCAGTTTCTTTACTCCAAGATGTCAAGAACTCATCATCTTGTGTCATCATTTTCACAAATTTATAAGCAAGTTCTTTATTATCCGATTTGTTGTAAACCCCAAGCCATGTTCCACCCCAGAAATAAGGGCTCGGACCGCTCGTTACTGCCCAGTCACCAACAGATTCCTTAACGTTCGTTTTCAGGACGCTATGTAATCCCCATGTAGGAAGAACATATGAAAATACTTGAGTTTCTTTTTCCTTGCCACCTTCTTTTACCTTGATTGGCTTATCCATGCCTTCAAACCAAGATGGTGACCATTCAGGTGCTAGAGCTGTGTATTGATTATCACGAAGCTTTTTCGAGTAATCCATGTACGCCATTTTTTCTTCTGTAAGCTGAAGCTCATTTTTGTCGTTTACCCAAGGCTGTGGATTGTCACCTTGTGTGAACCAGCGAATAGCTCCCTCATCTGGAAACATACTATAGCCTTTTGACTTCATCTTATCTGCTACTTCAAACACCTTATCCATAGAGCTCATCATTTCACCAACTTGAGTTGGATCGTCCGTTCCTAATACTTCCTTTGCAATGCTTCGCTTATAATAGATACCTCCTGGCGTTGTTTGCCAAGAAAGAGCGCGTACATCGCCATCTTTATCTTTGCCAAGGTCAAATACGTAAGGTACATACTTATCAGAAAGCTCATCTGCGTTATAAGGCTTTTCAGATAAGTTCTCCCAATAACCTGCATCTACCCATTGTTTTAAGAAAGCGATCTCGCCCGTGAAAACGTCAGGAGCTCCAACACCACTCTCAAGTACAGGCTTTAACTTTGTCGGGTAGTCAGCGATCGGAACGATCGTTAACTCCACTTTTACGCCGTTCTTTTCCTCAAATGTTTTGATCGGTTTCTTTAATTCATCTGTAAACGACCAGATTCTTAAATCAACATCTTTTTTTCCATTACCTGAAGTCTTTGAATCACTTGAACAACCTGCGAATAATCCCACCAACAAAATTGCTGCCAAAAAGATACTTAATTTCCTTTTCATGTACAAACCCCTTCCTTCTTTAAAATTTATAGAGCGAAAGCGGTTTCGTTTTGTTCCAAAATAAATATTCGAAACCGCTTTCGAATTATCCTAAAAAAATTTTTATTTTTTTTGTGCGCATGATTCCCGAATGATTAGTTCAACTGGTATACGCTTGGATGTAATTAGTTTTTTCTTCTGAATAATTTGTTTCATCAATAACTTTGCTGCTTGGTATCCAATCATATCCGTATCTTGCTTAATCGTCGTTAACTTCGGCGTAATGTATGCAGCCATCTCAATATCATCATATCCAATGATAGAGATATCTTCGGGAACGCTTAGACCCTTCTCTTTTATGGCTTCAATAGCACCGATTGCCATATGATCTCCTGCAACAAATACCGCTGTAGGTACATCATCCAGCATCAACAGTTTTTCCATAGCCGCTTTGCCTTCACCGATTGAGAACAATCCACCGTTGATCAGATAGCCATCATGAATCGGCAGGTTCAACTCATTCATCGCTTTTTTAAATCCTTTGATTCTTTCTGCACCTGCATCCGTTAAAGCATCGCCAGCGATATGAGCGATCTTTGTATGACCAAGTGAATGCAAGTAGTTTACTGCGAGCTTTCCACCTTCAATATTATCCGAGAACACAAGACTGCAGTTCTGTTTGTTCATATCTATAACAACGATAGGAATCGTGCTGTTTATCATCTCTTGTACTTGCGGATCTTGTGGATCAGAACAGATTACTACTATGCCATCAACAGCACGGTAAGAAAAGTGTTCCAAATAGCTGATATCCCGATTACGCAGATTTCTTGAAGCGAAGATCAGATCATATCCCTCTCGTTCTGCATTCTTTCTGAAACTTTCTATTATCGCACTAAAGAAAGGATGTTTCATTCCTACTTCATTCGACTCAGAAAACATCACACCAATCGTCCAAGACTTTTTTGTAGAAAGCGATTGTGCATGCGCATTAGGCAGATATCCCATTTCTTCGACAGCTGCTAGAATTTTTTGCTTCGTTTTTTCACTCACATCAGAATAGTTATTGAGTGCTTTTGAGACGGTTGTCGTTGAAAAACCCGTCTTTTTTGCAATGTCATAAATTGTAGCCATTGTTATCTCCTCTTTACCGAAAGCGCTTTCGTTAATTGAAATTATAACTGACGCGAAAATAACTTTCAATATAAATTTTCTAACTTTTTTGAACAAAAAAAGACAGGGGACTTTGTATCCGACCTATCTTGCATGACTTTTATTAATCTTTAGCTAAAAAAAGTGCCGAAATTTCAACTGCTTTCTCGTACTGCTTCGTGTCGGCATAATAGTGATATAGCTGCTTTCCAAACTTTTCGATCCTGCTGAATTGATTATGAGCTTGAAAAAATGGCAGAGCTATATTTTCTAAGTAACTGAAATAAGCTTCTGTCTCACCCTTTATTAAAAATAAGTGAAGTTGAAACAAATGCAGATATAAAGGGTGTTTTAACATTCTGGCTGCTGTTAATCCTTCTTCTGCGCTTTTTAAATTCTGCTTTTGAGACTGAATTTCCCCATCGATACAGTTGTCTAAAAAATTATACAATCTGTTCAAATAGATCGCTGTTTTTTTATCAGCCATCTTTAACGCTTTCTGGTAATAGATATGAGCATTTTTATAATCTTTTCTTTTGAAAAATTCAAGCCCTAGATTATGCAGAAGCATTCCGATAATACCAATTTCATTTAACGTTTCACTATCCTGAACCAACTGAAGATAACGGTCAACTTTTTGTTCAAAATCGTGTGGTGTTGCACATTCTATTTGCAGCAGCATGACTGATTCTGCTTGGATGGCTCTAGAGAAGTTATTGTTTCTCTTAAAATAGTCCACTGCTTTTTTTGCATTTATATATGCCATCGTTTTGGATTCAACCCATTGATAAGCCATCGCTAAATGATAACAGTATTCTTCATTTCCATAGGAGATCTTATCAATCGTACTCAAGAGCTCGATTGCTTTCCTACGATTCTCAACATGAAAATTGTTGTACTTCTGCAAGAAGTAGATTCCCTTTACATGCTTATACATATTGTACTCATAAGGAATCAGGTGTTCAGTTTGTATTCGCTTTAAAACCTCTGCTGCTTTTTGTGGCTCTTTTTTCAAAAGATAATAACGAGCAAGAACCAGCTGATAAAGTGCTGCATGTTTTGAGGATTGAACGATCGGAAATTGATCTAGTTCACTTTTTGTCTTCTCTACTTCTTTCATTCTTTGCATGATAATAGAGTTGTGCCATTGATGAAGTTTCTTCTCCATATCTTGAAAGAACTGCATCTCCTTCTGTATATCAATTTCTAGCCGCTTTGAGAATAACGCAATAATCTCCGTTGAGTACTTCGTCTGTCCCCGCTCAATTTTACTAACATGTGTTGTCGTACAGATATCTTTGCCCAGCTGCTCTTGAGAAAGTCCTCTTCTTTTACGATAAAATTTTATAATTTCTCCCTCAATCATATGTGTCTCTCCTCATGAACAAATGTTTAATGATAAAAGTTTCTTTCAAAATCATTTTTTTCCTTCTAAAGTCATGTTTTTAAGTCCTAATACCTACTATTTTTCCATAAAAAATCCACGAAAGAATACTCTCTCGTGGATCATACTGACTTATTGAGCCGTAACTCCAATCGCATCGTATGCCGCGATCACAGCTTTTGTTTCGGCAGATGGAGCTCCATTACGATCTGGATAAAGATCTCGAGCGGATTGGATCGCTGCCGCACGCATCTCTTTGAATCCGGATGACGGTACAAGATAGTTCGTTAAAGCACGGTAGTAGATCTTTTCTGTTTTTGAACGAGTGATACCCGTAACTTTAACTCCGTGGTGCTCTCCTCCCTCGGAGATGAGATAAGCTGCTTTATTGTTGATGGAGCTGTTAATATGAACCCCACCCTTATCCAGCTCGCCTAGGTAACGATCTTCATAATGATCAGGGTATGCATTGTCCTTTAATCCGTAAGCTGCAGGAAGTTTTCTGGTTTTAGGATTGCTCATGGAACGAAGTCCGCCATCACCTGGTACGTTTGGTGTGTAAATGTCTTCACCCAACTCCCACTCAGATGGACTAGTTAATCCGTGTGAATGCATTTCAGACAATGCACCGAAGATATCAGCTAGGGATTCATTAATCGCACCAGATTCTCCTTGATAAGTAAGGTTTGCGGTCTTAGAGATTACTCCATGTGTCATCTCATGACCAGCAACATCCATCGCACCTGCTAATGAACTGAACAGAATACCGTCACCATCTCCGTAAAGCATCTGCTTTCCGTTCCATGCTGCGTTGTTCCATTTAGATCCAATGTGAACCGTGCTTATGATCGGCATTCCGTTTCCATCAATACTGTTTCGCTTATGGATATTTTGGTAGTACGTATTTACTTTGATCGAGTTCGTATGAGCTGAAACTGCTGCTGGATCTGCAAAGAACGAAGTGCCTGTTTCTACTTCAAAACCGGAGAACCCAAAAAGTCCGGATAGTAAGATGAACGGTGTTTCACCCATTCGGTTCGCTTTATACGTATGAACCGGTACGATGTTAGGGTTTGTCGTTGTACCTCCTCCAATTGCCGCACCATGCAGATAGCTTTTTCCTGAGGCACTATCTTTTACAGCGATAAAGTTTTGAACTTTACCGAATAAATCTAATCCTCTTCCTGTAACCGGTGTGACTGCTGGAGCATCCGCTTCATGTACCGCGTTAAAGTGATCAACGATATCACCCGTCGTTGCATCTATAAAATAATGATAAAACCCAGGTGCAGGAACAGAAGTCGAAACTTTAACCAAGTACGTTAAGTAGTTTCTGCCTTCATGCGTATAGATTGTTAATTCTGTGTCTACACCGTCATACTGCTTAACTTCTCCAATCTCAGCAACTACTTGCTCTTTAGCCGTTCTTTCTGCATCTTCCTTCGCTATGGATGGATCTGTAGGAATAATAGATCGACTTAGTTTTTGAGTCACTTTTCCAAATGACGCATACACATTGTTGTTTGCGTCCAACGCAACGGTTTGTCCACTGCCATAGATCGGAATGCCGTTGTATTGCTCAACAGTTCGCACGTGGTATGTATTTGTGCTACTATCAGCAAACTCTTTAACGATCTTAAACTGCTCACCTATAGAAGATGTTGATCTCGCACCAACCTCAGAAACGACCTGTGATTGAAGATACGCTTTAACGATTTCAGCTTTACTCAACCCTTCAGGAGCTTGGAATAAAACAGTTGAAGGATTTGCATGTGCATTGGATCCAGGTAATGAAAATCCTCCAAGTGTAACGGACAGTGCTAGAACTGCTGGGATTACCACTTTTTTGTTCAATCGTTTTTGTCTTTTCTTTTTCAACCCATTCACCTCTTCATCAAATTGTGCTTCCGGAATAATTCCAATTATTAAGAACATTACAAAAGTGGTCAATTGGGTTAATTTTCACTGGGTTTTCAAGGTGTCATAGCGTTTGGAGGCTATTTTCGACAAAAAATGTCTATATTTTATCGATAAATTAACCCAATAACAATCTCGAACACATTCTGTAATAATAGGGTCAAATCACTAGACGAGGAGGGCTGATATGAAAGGCAAGCTTTATAAAGGGACTGTTCTATTGGGGTTATGCTCTCTATCTTTTTATTGTGGTGCTCAAATTACCGGTCAAACCGAAGCAGCCTTTTCAAGCCAAGCTCAAATAAAGCCTGTAAAACTTTCGGCTGCAGTTGTTTTTCCAGACACGGTGGAAAGCCTTAACGAAAAAGCTAACATCATTTATTCAAGAATAATCTCACTATACAAAACCCTTCCGAACGCTGCTGATGATGCAAGTTTGCAGGAGCTAAAACAAACCATTGAGGAAATTACAGGATTAGAACAAACACTTTACTCACTACTCCGTGATTTTGAAGATATACATAATGAGCTCTTAAACTATGAAGAGCAGGTGAAGAAACTAGATTCGAAGACATACCAATTTGTCTATGAAGGTTGTAATGAGACAAACGGATTGAGCAAAAAATTAAAAACGACAGTGGACCTACATTCTATTAAACAATTACACCATTCTATTGAAGCTCGTATTAACAAGTTAGAAGATGCCGAGGAAAAGATTGAAGAGCCTGTTAGATCCGCAGAGGTGAAGAATACTGATGATCTTATACAAAACGAAGGAGAAACAAAACATGACGAAAAAACTGTTGAAATTCACAACTAAACTAGCAAGCACCTCTTTTATTATGTTGCTCTGCTTACTTGCTTTTATCATCCTATCGTCACGTGTCTCAGGATCAGAACCTTCCGTTTTTGGTTATCAAATTAAAGCGGTATTATCCGGATCGATGGAGCCTATCTTTCAAACAGGATCTATCATCTCTATTAAACAGGCAGACGATACCACTACTTTTAAAAATGGCGATATTATCACGTTTCAAATGGAAGATAAGCTGATTACCCATAGAATCATCGATGTTGAAAATAAAAACGGACAAATCTCCTATCGCACAAAAGGGGATAACAATGACGGACCCGATATGTGGTCGGTTCCTGCAAATGATGTAATTGGAAGTTACTCGGGATTTACGGTTCCATATATCGGATATGCCTTAAATGTGACTCAATCTAAGGAGGCATCTGCTCTTTTGTTATTTATTCCTGGGTTCTTATTATTTAGTTCAGCTGTTTTTTCTATCGTAAAAGCAGCAAAAAAATTAGATGTGGAAAAAGCATAAACTTTGGTTAGCTCTCTATGTATATAATCATACATACGAGTTTAATAAATTTAGATTACATATCTATGGAGGTTGAGAAGAATGGGGTTTACGAAGACAATTAGCAAAGGCGTTATGACAGCTGCACTAGGATTATCTTTGATGGGAGGAGGAACGTTCGCTTACTTTAGTGACACGTTCGAAACGAAAAACACATTCGCTGCAGGTACGTTAGATCTATCCATCAATCCAAACGCTGTGGTTAACATTGATAACATTAAACCTGGGGATGAAGTGTACCGTGAATTTACGTTTGAGAATAAAGGATCTCTAGACATTTATCAAGTACTACTAGATACAAAGTATTCCATTGAAGATGCAAAATCAGATAATACGGATGATCTGGCAAACCACATCAAGGTAACCATCATGTACAATACGAGCAGCGCAACTGTCCCTGTTGTTGAGACAACATTGGCACAGCTAAAAGAAAAACAACCTGATCTTACCGCAATTGATGAATTTGTTGGCACAACACAGCGTCCGGATGGTATTCCTCCAGGTGAGAAAGAAAAAATGTTCGTATTGTTCCAGTTTGTTGATAATGGCGAAGATCAAAACCAGTTCCAAGGAGACAAGCTTAAAGTGGATTGGACGTTCAACGCGAAACAAGCCCCAGGTGCTTATAACGACGATACAGATCCAGAGAATAACTAAGTTTCAGAACAAGCTAGAACTGCTAACCTTAGCAGTTCTTTGCTGTTCTATCCTAAGTTACAACGTTATTAATTATACTAAAGTTCTTGTCTTCAACTTCTTATTCAGCAGTGTGAACGTCTTTTTCAGATCATTATTAGGTACTTCTAGATAATTGTCACCTAGACTTACCTCAAAGAAACAACGATTCTCACCATTCTCGCGAAGATGTCCAGTTAATCCAACTCCACTCTCACCATAAATGTCTGCCAAAATGCGTTCCATTTCATGTTTTGGTGCCTGAATATGAACATGAAACATATTTGAAACAGGCGTTATCGGAAGTGTGTGTATACCTTCACACGCGTTATAGAGTGCTGCTAATTCTTTTGCACCCTCATAATATTCTTCCATTTTTTCAACTCGTTGATCGAAATAGAAATCCGCGCTTATGATATATGGATAAAGACTGATCAAATCACCGCCATGACGTCTTTTCCAAACCTTTGATTTCTCAGTAAAGTCTTTTGGCCCTGCTAAGACTGCACCTGCGACTCCACCAATTCCCTTGTAGAAAGAAACATAAACACTATCAAAAAGAGCACAAACTTCAGCGGCCGTCTTTTTATAAAAGGGCAGAATTTCAAACAGTCTTGCTCCATCCAGATGAAGTTTTATTCCTTTTTCTCTGCAGTAATCAGAAGTAGCTTGTAACTCTTCAAAACTCGGCAGCTGGCCACCGATCTCTCGCTGAGGAAGTTCCAATAATAAACAAGAAACGTCTTCCTTCATGTTGACTACATCATCCAGTTTAATAATTTTATTAGGGTCACTAAGCAGCACAGGTTCAATGTGGTGAAGTTCTTTCAAACCATCTTCTTCGTGAATTTCCAAGTGGCATAAGGGATGATACGCAACTTTCCGAATTCCTTTTTCATCACACCAAATGCGCATCGCAATCTGTTGAGCCATCGTCCCACTCGGGAAAAATACAGCAGATTCTTTTCCTAAATAAGCAGCCATCTTTTCTTGAAAGCTATCAATGATGTGACCGCTGCCATACATATCACTTTCTTCCTGACCTGTTTGATTTGAAAGAGAATCTAACAGGACAGACACATCTCTTTTTCCGTGTCCGGTTACTTGGTATTTTGCATTTTTGTAGGTATCGATTAAAATGTTTTTGTTTTCCAACGTAACAAGCTCCCCTCTATTCATTTATCCAACTAATATCACCATTTATCTCAATATCGTTAGGGACTCTTAATAGAATAAAATCACGGCCGATCACAGAGCTGCGATTTTCTTGAGTAACGTGTCCTCCTTTAGAGAACTGACTGTATGCAAAGCCTGGTGAAAATCTCGAAAAGCTAACGGTCACTAGGTCTGGGTTATTTACGGTCAGCTGTTGTCCGTTTAACAAAAGCTCTGGGGAATGCACTTTATCTGTAAAATCCACCCCATCAATATAAGATCTTCCTACATGATACGTAGCCTCAATCTCACCATCATTTTGGCTTTTTCGCTCAGCGAAAACACTCATGATGCCTGTTTCCCCCTCTTTTAAAACAATGTCTAATGACTTTTCATTAAAAGGAAAAGACCATTTTTTCTTTTCAGAAAAAGCTTTATCTAAATCGACTACGTTTCCTGAGTACAAATTGTCTATCGCTTTCGTTTGAGCGTCTTCTATTTTAGTCATTTCTGCAGCCGTAGCAACTTTTTGATCACTCTTGTAGTTTGGAAGAACGCTTAATGAAATCACTGTAGCAATCGCTAGAATAATGGTATATCCCCCGAGGATCCAGCGAATTTTTTTTGTTCCTAAGCTTACTTTAGTATTTGATCTCATGATTCCAATTCCAAAAGCGACGATAATAAACACTATCAAAATTGGCAAGAAAGACATAATAATCATTTTCTTACCTCCATTCTGTTAGAGATCCCTAAGCTAGTCAGCAGTAAAATCGACGAAACGATAACTATTTTACAAATAAACAGAATAAAAGATGTTTCTTCTCCAAAAAACATGGTTACATTTACAAAAACCCTAGAATCGCCACCTATTCCATCCAAAATTAAGCCGCCAAACAAGATAGTAGGAATAATTAACAAGAAACCTTTATGCAGCTGAATTAAAATTCCAACAAGATATCCTGCGCTAGCAAATAGAAAAATATAAAGAATGGAAGTAATCATTCCCATGACGAATTCAGTAACCGTTAATGAATCAACGATGATTGAATAATTATCTTTGAAGTAAAAAGCTAAGATCTGAAACAGATGAGTAGAAAGATAAACCGTTATGCCTGCAAAAATACTAGCAGATAAGAGAAATAGAATGTTAGAAACTACGCTGATGGCACGATTGGTTACAAAAGAAAAATCGTCATACCGATACGCTCTCGTTGTAATTATGATCGCTGTTATGAACGCCCAAATCATCATAAAAATTAGGATGATATCACTCGTGTAATAGTAAAATTCGTAGCTTAATGAATTGGAGGTGCCACCACCCATCCCCGTACCATTAAAAGAAAAAAGAATCGCCAGCAGCTGGATCACGATTAACGACGTAAACACACCGAAATATGATTTCAGCTTATAGCGATATTGTTTCTTTACGATGTCCCAAGCCTTAACCTCTGCTAAATACATGATCAATCCCACCTTTTGTTTTACTTGTTAAATAACTGCAAATATCTTCTGCAGAAACTGGCGTGACTTCTAATCCTAACTGTCTAGCATCCTCCAACTCTTTTATTGAACGATCGTTTCTTATGACTGCGTTTGACATACTTGCGCCGATATCTTGCACTGAAATGGGTTCCATATTCTCAGTCCATTTCTCCACGTTAAACGTCTTCCCTCTCACGCCAATCGCGTACTCCTTTAATTGATCAATGGATAAGTGAAGACATTTTTCACCAGACTTAATAAGTAGAACATCCTCTAACAGATCTTCTACCTCATCTAATAGATGGCTAGAAAGAATAATCGTTCTTGGATAAGCGATGTATTCTTTTAATAACGCTCGGTAAAAGTCCTTTCGTGTCGCAGAATCCATTCCGCTTGTCGGTTCATCCATGATTGTCAGTGGGCAGCGTGCAGCTAAACCAACAATTATATTAAACGTGCTCTTCATTCCCTTTGAGAGATTTCCGTGATATTGACTTGGTTTAAAAGAAAAATAATCAAATAATTTTAAAGCTAAGTCGTGGTTCCAATTTGGGTAAAAACTTCCCGCTGTTTCAAGCAGTTCTTTTAATGTTAATCCTTGTGAGAAGCTCATCTCGTTATCGATGAAGATTGTATTGGCCGAAACCTTTAGATTATTGAACGGATTTTCAGAAAATACCTGTATGTCACCAGAAGAATGATGAAGATAACCTGCAATTATTTTTAATAAAGTTGTTTTTCCTGCTCCGTTCCTTCCGATCAAACCAGTAATCTTATTTTCCGCTATCCGAAAGGTCATATTTTGGATTGCTTTCGATCGACCATATTGTTTAGTCAGTTCATTACAAACGACAACATTCATGATTGCTCCTCCTTAATTCTTTGGTGCATATCCCTGATCATCGTTACAAGTTCTTCTTCTTCGACTTGCAACTGAATGGCTTCTTGCGCTAATTCGGTTACAAGTGAATGCAGCTTAGAACTCTTTCTTTTACCGAGGATAATCCTTCTTGCATCTGCCGCAACAAACATCCCTAATCCCCTTTTCTTATAAAGAACATTATCTTCAGCCAGCAAGTTTATGCCCTTCCCGGCAGTAGCTGGATTTACATTAAACATCTCAGCTAGTTGATATTGCGAATATATCTTTTCATCTGCTGAAATCGATTCGTTTAAGATCTCGTTCTCTAGCCATTCTGAAATCTGGACATAAATCGGTTTCATACTATCAGCATTTAGCAGCAAATGTACCTCACCTCCAACTTACCACTATAGTATATTACATATGTAATGTACTATATATTTCCAATATATGCAATATGTTGTTTATGATGACATAAAAAAAGACACTCTCCTGTATAAGGAAACTGTCAAAATGTTATGTTATTTATTTCTTCGCTGTATGATCTCTTCACTCATCATATAGTATAAATTTTCTATTCCATTATGAGTAGCATCAAAACTAAACGCATCCTCTTCTTTAATACCGAGATTTTGCGCTTCAGCTATAACGTCAATATTTGCACCCATAAAAATAAATTCCCATTTGTATTTCTCTTGCTGATGTTCTATGAGCTTCTTTAACTTTTCGTGTGTGAATTCAGAACTCGCGTTTTCCATTCCATCTGTCGTAATAACAAAGATCACTTTACCTGGTCTGTCCTGTTCTTCAGTGCGTGATAGCCTGTAACCAACATCCAATATGGTTTTGCCTAGAGCATCCAAAAGCGCTGTAGTTCCGCGGACATAATAGTTCTCGCTCGTTAACTGAACTTGTTCTGCTGGTACACCATTCCATAGAATTTCATACTGATCATCAAATAAAACCGTCGAAAGAAGTGTTTTTCCCTTCCGATTAACTTGCCTTTTTACGAACGAGTTAAACCCTCCAATAGTGTCCTTCTCCAACCCTGACATCGAACCACTTCGATCAAGCAAAAATACGATTTCTGTTACATTTTTGTTCACCCTTAACCATCTCCTAACATTTGTCATGCTATAATCATAGCTAGAAAGAGCCAGTAATTGGTCGCCTGCGAAGCGACATTTAGGAGGTGATCGGATATGATTGATCAAAAGCTTTTATTAGAATTAGAAAACTACCTGAATGATTATTTCATGATGGAATTAGAAGTTTGTCAATCTTCTAAAATGATGGAGGAATGTTTAGAAGAAAACAGTCTCCGTTTTGAGTTAGATGCGTTTATTCATCAAAACAAAAAGCCAACGCTGCAGGAAAAACTTTTTCAACTGATTGATGAAAAAGGTGTGACCGACGCAGATGTTTATAAGAAAGCCGGCTTAGATCGAAAGCACTTTTCTAAGATTCGCTCTAAATCAGATTATCGACCAAAGAAAAATACGATTCTTGCGCTGGCTCTTGGCTTGGAATTGGACGAAGATGATACAGAAGAGCTTCTGGAAAGTGCAGGATACTCACTATCTCTCAGCGATACAAACGACTTAATCTTTAAATTTTTTATTAACAAAAAAATCTATGATATCGATGCTGTCAATGAGTACCTGGTGTATTTCAGCTTAAAGCCAATTGGGAGTACCATATAAAAAGACAACTCACTTGAGTGGAAGTTGTCTTTTTTCATTGCGATTATTCAAGAGCTTCAGATACATCATAGTTAGATATATCAAGTTCTGTAGATTTTCCTAATGCAAGTTTCGCAAGTTCAGACCCTAAGTAAGGTCCACTTGTAAGCCCTGATGCACCAAGCCCGTTCGCGACCGATATGTTGTTAAAATTAGGAAGCGGTCCGATTACTGGTAAAAAACCTGGCGTGAACGGACGGAAGCCTACTCTCGTCTCAAGAAGTGATCCTTCTGATAGGCCAGGTGCAACAGCTAAAGCTTTTGAGAGTATGTCATGAATACCGCCTGCCGTTACCCGGTTATCAAAACCTGCCTCATCTTCGTGTGTCGCTCCTACGACTACACGATCATCAAAAGTGAGAATGTACTGATTTGTAGGCGGCATCACCACTGGCCAATCGTCTGTATCCGTTTTTGGCAAATCCAAATGGATGATCTGTGCTTTTTGCGGAGTTACTTTAAAGTTGATTCCAAGCGGCTTTAAAATTTCATTGGACCATGCTCCTGCTGTTATGATGATTTGATCAGCGAAGAATTTTTGGCCCTTAAGAGAAACACCCGAAACTTCTTTTCCTTCATAAAGCAGGCTCGCATTTCCTTGAAGGATCTTCACTCCGTTTTTCTTAGCACCATTCAACAGAGCGTCACGCATCGCTCTTCCGTTTACACGAGCACCGCCACTTACAAAGACCGAACCGAATTCGTCGGATAAAGGCGGAAAGCGTTTCTTCGTTTCTTCTGGAGAAAGAATCGTTATCTCGCCAATTTCTGGTGCATCACCTCTACGTTTCAAAGCCCGCTCTGCCATTTTTTCAAGTTTTTCAGGATCTGCATGTAAGCTCAGTGTACCTACACGTTTGTAACCGGTATCCGTTTCACCGTCTTCTTCAAGCATCTTAATGAGTTCAGGATAATACCGCGCTCCGCTCTTTGCTAACTGATACCAAGCTTTGTTACGGCGCTGTGATAACCACGGACACACGATGCCTGCTGCTGCATCTGTCGCTTGTCCTCTATCTTTTCTATCGATTATTAGAACCTCTGCATCAGATTTACTTAGATGATAAGCGGTAGACGCTCCTAAAATTCCTGAGCCGATAACAATTATTTTTTTCATTTTCAAACATCCCTACTATCCCGTTGATCTATGTATTTAACTATAGTATTTTCTTTAACAAAACTCAAAAAACCCTGACTTTTCATCAGGGTCTCATCAGATGTTGATTACTTTAAATTTTCATTTCCCAACGTTCTTTTTCCGTTTTCTTTAACTGTTCCTCTACTTCTTGTGGATGAACAGTGCGGAAATAATGTTCTTCGGCCGGGATGATTTCAATCATTTTCTCAATCATGTCTTCTGGATCATATTGATTCTTCAGCTGCTCTTCTTGCTTGTTCATATCTTCCTTTCTTGTAAAATTCTTTTCAGGATCATACCATTTGTATTTTTCTTCTGCACTTCGATCATTGAAGCCAGTTGCATAAGCGCCTGGATTAATCGTTGCGACTTTCACACCAAACTCTTGAAGTTCAGCCTGCATCGTTTGAGCAATTCCTTCAATCGCATGCTTTGTTGCCGTATATGGTCCAACATATGGTGTCGCTGATATACCTGCCATAGAACTCAAGAATATAATTTTTCCGCTTTGCTTCTCGACAAATTTTTTCGCTGCCAGCTGAACCGATTTTAACGTGGCGAATACGTTTACCTCAAATAAAGCACGAACGCGATCCATCGGAACTTCAGCTAATGGGCCACCTTCATTGATGGCTGCATTTGCTACAAATATGTCAAAGTCATACTTTTCTACTTGTTCTAGATCTCGTTCATTTGTTATATCAAGTTTGAACACCTCTATATCAAGACCAAGATTCTTTGATTCTTCTAAAAGAGCTGTTTTTTGTGACGTCGTTTCAGTTGTGGCGATAATGGCATGTCCTTTTTTAGCGAGTCCGATAGCTGCACCTTTTCCTAATCCACTTCCTGCGCCTGTTATAAATATCGTTTTGCTCATTGAATAAGCCTCCTAGTCGTATGTCTACTCTATCTCTTCCCACACTTGTTGAAAGTAAACTTTGTTGTGTTCATAAACAAAAAAAGCAGGATCAGCTCCTGCTTTTTCTTATCTTCTATTAAACTCCTGGGAACCATCCTGGTGCGTTCAAGATTGCGTTCCACAACGGATCTGGTACTACTAGTTCATCTTGTTTCGTTTTATCAAGTTTCGTTACGATTTCAGACTCTGTGCCTTGTTCGATCTTTTGTACCCAGTCTGGATCAATAATGAGTTCACGTCCTAAAGCAATGAATGGCACTCCTGTTTCTAAAGCTTTGATCGCATCATCTGCTGTATAGATGGAACCTACTCCCATAACAGGTACACGATCGCCTACTCTTTCGTTAATAATCTCAATGCGTGAACGTGTATCTTCAACTCCTCGTCTAGGTTCAGACCAGAAATCCATTACCGAAACGTGAAGATAATCTAATTTTTTTGCACTAAGAGCATCAACAAGTGCTAACGTATCAGCCATCGTAATTCCTGGTGTTTCAGGTTCTTCTGGCGAGAAGCGGTAGCCTACGATGAATGAGTCATCCGCATATTCAGCCACTGCTTTTTTCACTGAATCTACAACAGCTAAAGGAAACGCCATACGTTTTTCTAACGAGCCGCCCCATTGGTCTTCACGGCGATTGGCGTGTGGAGAAAAGAACTGCTGAATCAGATAGCCGTTCGCACCGTGGATCTCAACACCGTCAAAACCTGCTTCAATCGCTCGTCGAGTGGCCTCACCAAAATCACGAATGATAGATGATACTTCTTCTGAAGTCAGTTCGCGTGGCACAGGTTTCCCTTCACCTGAAGGAATATTGCTCGCACTCACAACATCTCCGTTTGGAACAAGTTCAGGTGGCACTTCACGACCACCATGGAAAATTTGTAGAATCGCTTTTGATCCTTTTGCTTTTATGGCAGAAGCTAAGCGACGAAGACTTGGAATCATGTCATCCGTATCTCCAGCGAACTCTCCTGGGAATCCTTTGCCGTTAGCCGTCACATTCGTACAAGCTGTAATAACCATTCCAACAGCTTCAGAACGGCGCTCGTAGTAGCGAATTTCTTCATCTGTTACAGTTCCGTCTTCGTTTGAAGAAAAGTTCGTCATCGGTGCCATAACAACACGGTTCTTAAGTTCAACGCCGTTTTTAAAACGATAAGATTCAAACAATGGTGCATATTTTTTATTCATCATGTTTGTCTTCCACCTCTTATTTTTATTGGACTGTTTTCAAATAGTTTGTGTTTTTATCATTATTTCTTAAAACTTCTATGAAAGTTGATTGTAGTGCAAGATTGCGAGACTCCTGGGGGTCACCCCCCGGAAAGCGAGCATTCTGGAACGGAAATCAACCACATACATTACTTACTATGAAATAGCCCTAATCATAACTTTCTTTTTTAAAGTAACTATTATAATAATACCCTCTCTTTCCAAATGCAAAAAATACGCTTATGGTTTTAAGGATAATTTAAAAAGGGAACAGTATACTTCTAAGAAATATAGACAATTGATCGCACGATTTCCACTACAACCCAGGAGGTAACGCATGAAAAAATCCAGTATTGCCGTCTTTATCATTATCTTTGCCCTGTTCTATGTTTCCAGTTTTCTCTTTCCGATCGACCGTGAATGGTATGACGCACTGAACAAGCCATCATGGACTCCGTCAGGACAAACAATCGGTATTATTTGGGCCGTTTTGTTCTTTTTAATTGCTCTATCCGCAACTCTTATCTACAATCAATATGGTTTTAAACACATTGGCTTTTGGATTCTTTTTGCGATCAACTATGTATTCAACCAAGCTTTCGGTTATTTTCAATTTACACAAAAAGATTTATTCGCAGCGAGCATTGATGCACTATTGATTGCGATAACGACTTCACTTTTAGTCATATATGCCGGTCGTTTAAGAAAAGTTTCGGGATGGCTGCTCATCCCTTATCTTCTCTGGAGTTCGTTTGCTACCTACTTATCATGGACCATCTATAGCATGAACGCATAAGCAAAAAGAGATCTAGCCTTAAAGAGGCAAGATCTCTTTTATTATGTTCCAGAAATCGCTACGTATTGATTCTGAAGAACAAATCGATTATTCATCCATCCTAGCGTGTTCACCACATATCCTAGAGCATCTGCGTTATATAACCCTGCGATCTTTTGATAAGCAGAAAGCTCGTAAACTCCGTCGGAATCAAAATCGATTGGATATAGACCACTTAATGGATTCACAAAGCCTGTAATGGGTTTCTTCAGCTTTCCGTTCACATCATATATTTCATTTAAATACTCTTTGTCTCGCATAGATATATCAATGATATACGTTTTCCTGTTACGCTTACTTACAACTCGAACTTTGTAGTTATCCTCATAGACCACATCATATTCATAAGCAGCATTGTAAGCGTTGAAATTAAACATCTCTTGGGGTGTATTCCCTATAAACGAATACACATAATGGTACATGAATCCTCCACTGCCTCCTGAATTGATGCTGACCAACACGTCTGAAACACCGTTGCCTGTAAAATCTCCTAAAAACAAAGTCGGGTTGTAGCCAGCATTGTCAGAAAGAGGTACTCTTGTCTGAACCCCTGTTCTTCCGTTCTTTACAAAAAGCGTAACGTTCTCAATAAATGGGCTGTCCTGACTCTTCGTACCTGTTAGATATACATCATCTGGTACCCGGTCACCGGTCACATCTCCCTTAGCGAATGCAACAACACTCGGAGTCACTCTATAATTGTAATGGTTATACATAACATGCTCCTTGGTAGATAAATTTTACTACCATGGTATGGGCACCTATCGGAAATGACACAATCATTTCTTCAAAAAAAAAGAGCCCCGCGTCATATGGTGATCACGGAGACTGGTTTATTGCTGATTCTGATACACATCAATTGTAGAATGAAATCCGTCTTTAATAATTGTTTCGTCAATATTCCCCTTATCAACTGCGATCGGAGATAATAATACAGAAGGAACCTCTATTTTACCGTTGTTTATCTTTCGTTCTGTTTTTATCGTTTCCCCTTTTGCCATCTTCACTGCCAATTCTGCCGCTTTTTCTGATAAAGCCTGAATCGGTTTATAAACCGTCATCACTTGAGTTCCCCGCACGATCCTCTGCACGCCAGCAAGCTCCGCATCTTGTCCTGAGACCGGAATCTTTCCTGCGAGTCCTTGTGCTTCAAGCGCTTGTATGACGCCTCCGGCAGTAGCATCATTCGCTGCGATCACCGCATGAATTTCATTGTTGTTCGCTTTCAGTGCCGATTCCATATTTTTAAAAGCATTAGCAGGCGTCCAGTCTTTGGACCATTGATCGTATACGACCGTGATAACCCCTTTATTAATTAATGGCTGAAGAACTCGGAACACACCTTTTTTAAACAAGTGAGCATTGTTATCCGTTTCAGCTCCTCCTATATACACGTACTTTCCATTCGGAACAAGCTTTGTTATTGCTCGGGCTTGTAGCTCGCCTACCTTTTCGTTGTCGAAAGATACGTACATGTCGAGGTCAGCATTTTTGACTAGACGGTCGTATGCCATCACTTTAATGCCTGCTGAGTGTGCTTTCTTGACGATCGCCGCCATAGCTTCAGCGTTATGGGGAACAACGACAAGAAGGTCGACCTCGTTCTGAATGAGTGTTTCAGCTTGTGCAATCTGCAAAGAGTCATCACCGTTAGCAGCGAGAATTTCTACCTCTGCTCCTAGATTCTCTACGGCTTTTTTGAAGAGCTCTTTATCTTTTAGCCACCGTTCTTCCAACAAAGTATCCATGGAAAAGCCAATCTTAATCTTTTCCTCTTTTACTGACCCGCTGTCAGTCTTTTCACTTTTAGAAGGAATCGCTTTTCCAAGTGTCTTATTACTCGTACTGTCTTTGTCGCATCCGGAAGCACATATCAAAGCTATGAATAACAGAACGAAGCATAAACGATTTAAGAATCTTCTCATGAATGATGCTCCTTTACGTACCTTCATCCTTTTTTACCTAGAACAGTCCTGCGATATTCTGTAGGTGAAAGCGTAACCATTTTTTTGAACACTTTGCTGAAATAGTTAGGTTCGTGATAACCGACCTCAAATGTGATTTCTTTTAAGCTTTTTTCTGGATCTGCCATCAGTTTCTTCGCCTTTTCGATCCTGCATTCTGTCAGAAAATCAATATAGTTGATTCCTAGTTTTTCTTTAAACATCTTACTAATATAGATCGGACTTAAACCTACTTTTCTTCCTAACGCCTCAAGAGAGATGTCTTCATGAGAATGTTCTATGATATATTGTTTAATCTGATGAATCGTATCGGCTTCAAGCTGTTCATAATGTTCTTCGTATGAAATCCGCATCTGTTTGAATAGATGTTCAGATTCAGAACGAAGCTGACGGTAGTCTTGAGATTGATAAGAAAAGAAAGGTGTTTCAGTCTCCATTCCCATTTCATTCATTACTCTTGCAGCGACCCAGAGCAGTTCTAGAACACGCTGCTGCGTTTGGAGCAGATCTGTCCCTTCGTTCTCGCAACGTTGGATGAGCCTCATTACATTTTTAAGAACTTCATCCCATTTCCCTAACCTGATCTCATCTAAAAACTGTTTTTCTCGCAGTTTGGATTGAGGTCTGTCCTCTGTACTCCCAAGCACTGGAACATCATGATAAAAGCGATATTTAACAGGCAAGGAGGAATCCATCGTCGCAATAAGCGATTCTTGATAGGACTGCCGAACTTGATCTAAAGAATGACACATATTTCCGATCCCTATAAACCATCCATCATCAGACCTTGCTTTTCTCAGTGAGAGAATATCTTTTGCCAGGGAAATCGCTTGAGAACGAAACGAAGAACCAGGTTTACGAAAGACGATAATAGGAAGCTGACGGCCATACAAGGCACCAACCCACCCACTCGCCGATTTCCTGACCTTTTCTTTGATCAACGAATAAAGGTTTTCTTCACCTTGTGGAAGTAGAATACTCATCACGAATGGTTCATGAGTAGAAGAGATATCGAGCATATCAACGAGCATATCCAAATGGACATCATGTACATGATCGAACAACAGCTGCGTGACAACATCTGTTTCCACGAGTGGTAACGTACTTTCCAAAACCTTGAGAGATCTGCGCTCTTCTGCAATCTCCATTAAGACTTTCCCGACCGTCTCCTCAATCTCACTCACTCTGCTAGGCTTTAGTAAATAATCCTTCACTCCTAATTTGATCGCCTGACGAGCATAATCAAACATATCAAAAGCCGTAATCATCACAAACTTAATAAAAGGATTCATGGATGTAATCTGCTGAATCGCTTCTAGTCCGTTCATTCCTGGCATCTGAATATCCATCATTACTAAGTCAGGCTTTACTTCCGCCGCAACTTGTACAGCTATCTTTCCATTTCTCGCTTGATGAATCTCAAGATTAGGAAATGCCTTCTGCAAAATAACTTGCAGCCCTTCTCGTTCAATCTGCTCGTCATCAACGATCAAGAGTTTGAGCATGCTGTTCAATCCCCCTCGTCTTAGGAATTCTTATTACCACCGTCGTACCCACACCGATATCACTTTGAATATCCATCACGTTTTCAAGACCATAAAAAAGTCGAAGTCGCTTCACAACATTCGTAAACCCGATACCTGTTGAAGCACTGTTTGTCTCAACCAGTTCTCCGTCTAAGATCTGTAACCTGATATTCTCAGGTATTCCAGGTCCGTCGTCTTCCACTTCGATTCTCACCATGTTATCGTCATCTTTAATTCGAAGCCAGATCTGTCCGCCATCTTCTCTTGGCTCAACCGCATAGATCACGGCGTTCTCAATAATCGGTTGCAGAGTTAAGCCAGGAATCTGAACATCTAAACAGGACTGATCAATTTCGAGGTGCAACGTCAGCCGATCAGTAAACCTTGCTTTTTGAATGTTCATATATTGCTGGATCACCATCACTTCATCTTGAAGCGTAACGGATTTGTCTAACCACTTTAAGTTGTACCTTAAAAGACCAGCCACACTTACAAGTAGATCACTCGTTTCTTCTGATCCTTCCAAATAAGCCTTTTTTGATAGGGTATTTAGCGTATTAAATAAAAAGTGCGGGTTGATCTGGCTTTGCAGATTCTTAAGCTGACTCTCTTGCAACAGAAGCTTGCTTTGCTGCAGTTCATGCTCCAGCTGCGCCTTCTGCTGTATCTCCTGAAACAAATTATTGATATTGATGCGCATTCGATTAAAGGTTTGAGCAAGAAATGAGATCTCATCATTTGAATCAACTTTGATCTCTTTGTCAAACTTTCCTGCAGACAGCTCGTTCGCTGCACGTGTTAACTGCTGCACCGGTCTTGTGATACTTAAACTAAACCAATACGTAATCACGAGTAACAGCAGTGTGATCAGAAGCATCAGCCAGATTCCTAGTTTCTTAAATTCAGCAGACTGATCGATAATGCCTCGATAAAAAACGTCGTAAGTCTTCAGCTCTGTGTCGATCAATGTAAGCGTCATTTCTGATATATATTTGGAAAGACGCGTGGCTTCTGTAAATTCTTTGTTTGATGTCTCGGTGTCAGATTCCGCATAGAACATCAGAGAACGATCTGTTGTTTCGATCAAACTATCAATAAGATTCATATAATTCATGAGTGCAAATTCATTTTCTGAGTTTCTTAGTTTTCCGATTTCCAATTTTGCCATATTAAGTTTATCTTTGCTTTTATCAAGGTTATCCAAATGGTTCTCTGATGGTTCAAGCAAGTAGTTATTAAGGTCTGTAACCACTTTTTGACTCGTGCTCGTCACTTCATTCATGCTTAAATAACGTTGTAAGATGTCATTGTATTGATTTTGCGTTTTCTGATTATAGAATGTAAGCGCTATCCAAATAATGGCCATGATAATCAGAACGACTGATGCAAGCATCCATATTTTTTTCTGTATTCTGTTCATCTCTCGTCCATCGCCTTTATCATTCGAATTTCACTGGAATAACCATCCGCATCAAGAGGAACGGTTTCGTTCTTCAGCCATTGCATCAAGACATCTACGCTTTTTCTTCCCATCATCTCAGGTGACTGCTCAATCACACCATCCAACTTTTTTTGGTTAAGCAAGGTCATCGATTCTGATCCATCATCAAAAGAATAAATAAAATAAGGCTCTACCTGTCCACGTCTGCCAATCTCCTGAATCATAGCTCCTGCGGTATTGGCGTTCACGGCAATAAATCCATCAGCATCGGGATACAGATTCAAAAGGTCTCTTGTTTTTGCAATAACTTGCTCTCTCGTATCAGGTGTTTCTGCATAAATCGTCTTTATGTTCGGAAAGCTTCGAAGCACCTCTTTAATGCCTGAAAGCCGCTCTTCCTGATAGTATTCTTTTTGACTATCACTTAATAAAATCACTTGCCCTTCTTGTCCCATGTCAGACAACATGAGTTTGGCGATCATCATTCCTGCTAAGTACTGATTTGACCCAACATAAGTTTTCCGAAGACTTTCTGCTTTAGGTACGTCATTTCCAACCGTAACGATAGGAATGCCATAAAAGGCGGCTTTTACTTTCGTCAATTCTTTAAATCGATCTGTATCAAGTCCTTGAACGATGATGCCATCTACTTTTGACTGAATAGCAACCTCGAGCTTCTTCAAAAAATCATCTTGGTTCTTGGCGTAGCTTCCCCATACTTCAAGGCTCGCTCCACTTTTTTGAGCCTGTTGTTCCGCACCTTTTCCAACCTTATCCCAAAAAGGAGTATCCAATTCTTGTGTGATAAGAACAATACGAAAAGCATCTTCTTTCTGAGTAGAAGCTGCGGGCAGTTTCCAGTCCGTTTGAAACGCTTTTTGTGCGGTTATAAATGTGAAATAACTTAGGAAGATACATATAAAAACCAAAAGAATTAAGCCAGCTTTACGCAAGTGAAGTATCCCCTTTTTTTCCGATAATTTACTACTCTTATTTTATCATAAGAAACTTGATACGAACGCTTACCGATTTACCAATTAAAGGTATATTGCGAGGTATCTATGAGTAAAAAAAGTGAAGACATCTTTTAAAACGATGTCTCCACTTTTAACAAAACTGCGAATTCGGTTATCCTCTCTTTTTACGCGTTATCACATCAAACAATACTGCTGCGACCAACACGCCACCTCTAATCATGTACTGCATGGAAACCCCAACACCAAGAAGGTTCATCCCGCTTGATAAAGAAGCCATAACAATGGCACCGATGATAGCACCCGTTACTTTTCCAACACCACCCGCTGAAGAAACACCGCCCACATAAGCAGCTGCGATGGCATCAAGCTCGAATAGCGTTCCTGCTGTTGTCGTAGCCGATTGAAGACGTGAAGTAAAAAGAATTCCTGATAGTGCAGCAAGCATCCCCATTGATCCAAACACCATGTACGTAATCTTATTTACATTGATTCCGCTGAGATGTGCAGCTTCTGGGTTACTTCCTACCGCGTAAATGTGACGGCCAAGTACCGTTTTTGTCGTTAAGAAATGATACGCTACAACGACAAGAAGCATAATGACAACCGTCCAAGAAAAACCGTTATAACCTGCTAGAATCCAAGTTACATAGGCGATGATCGCTGAAACAAAAATGAGTTTAAACGTAAAGATCCCTTTGGATACAACATCGAACTGATATTTAATCTTGTTGCGGCGCGTAGAGATCTCGCTATAAATATAAAATAAGATAGATAGTAGACCTAGAATAAGAGATAAAAGATGCAGACCGTTTAC
Source organism: Fictibacillus tiangongensis (assembly GCF_048083785.1). Classification (GTDB taxonomy): domain Bacteria; phylum Bacillota; class Bacilli; order Bacillales; family Fictibacillaceae; genus Fictibacillus. Next base: position 409,505 of record NZ_CP182294.1, on the reverse strand, counting down.
GATCATAAGGGATGGAATAAATCCGTTTCCGATCGCGTTGAACGCATCGTCTTTAATAATAATCGTTCCTGTTTTCTCCGTTACTTGTAATAGCGCACCGCGGAAGATCAACATCCCCGCAAGCGTAGCTACGAACGAAGGGATCGCGTATTTTGCGATTAACAAACCGTTAAACAGACCAATAACAATTCCAAGCACAAGGATCACTGGAATCGTCACATAAACTGGCAATCCCATCTTTGTTAAAAGGATGGCCGCGATCGCACCAAGAAATCCTGCTGCGAACCCTACAGATAGATCGATATGACGAATAACGATGACGAGTGTCATGCCGACTGCTAGTACAGCGATATAACCAGTAGAATCTAACAGATTACTAATATTACGAGATGACATGAACAGCCCATCCGTCATGATGGAGAAGGTAAGCATAATCACAAACAACGCGATATACATCCCATAATCACGGATATTCTCTTTCACTAACGTTCTTGCTTCATTGATAAATTCCATTGTGTTAACCCCCTATTGCGTTGCAAGCTGCATGATGTTTTCTTGATTGGCTTCTTCAATCGGCAGCTCACCTTTCATTCTTCCTTCAGCCATAACGTAAACACGATCACTCATCCCGAGTACTTCACCAAGTTCAGAAGAAATCATGATAATACTCATGCCCTCGCTGATTAATTTGTTCATAATCGTATAGATCTCAAACTTGGCACCAACATCAATACCGCGTGTTGGTTCATCCAAAATTAATAGCTTTGGCCCAACGAACAGCCACTTTCCGAGCGATACCTTCTGCTGGTTTCCTCCACTCAAGTTACCGACCGTTTGCTCTAGAGAGGAAGCTTTAATATACATCGAGCGCTTGTATTCTGTTGCTCTTTTTACCTCCTCATTCTCGTTGATGATGCCCTTATGAGCGACTTCGTTAAGATTTGCAGCCGTTATGTTGTTCTTAATATCTTGAATGAGGAACAGCCCATCACCTTTTCGGTCTTCTGTGACATATGCGATGCCTGACTTAATCGCGTCACTCGTATGTTTGAACGTTTTTTCGACTCCTGAGACTTTAAGCTGACCTTCTAGTTTATAATTTTTCGGATTGCCAAATACACTCAGTGCAAGCTCGGTTCGTCCAGAGCCCATAAGTCCGGCGATCCCAACGATTTCTCCTTTTTTTACATGAAAATCGATATCCTTCAAGACATATCTAGCAAGCTCGGTACTATAAGCAGACCAGTTGTTCAGTTCTAGTATCGTTTCACCGATCTTCTTATGGGGTCTTTTCGGGTAAATATCATCAATATCCCGTCCGACCATATTTTTGATGATCATGTTTTCGGAGATTTCACCGTTGTAACCATCGAGCGTACAGATTGTTTTCCCATCACGCAGCACCGTCGCTTGGTCGGCAATGGAGATGACTTCCTTTAGTTTGTGGGAGATCATAATACTCGTGATGCCCTGTTTCTTCAGCTCACCTAGAAGTTTTAACAAATTCTCACTGTCATCTTCATTCAGTGCGGCGGTCGGTTCATCTAAAATAAGCAGCTTAACGTCCTTACTTAACGCTTTAGCAATTTCAACCAACTGCTGTTTTCCTACACTTAAATCCTTCACGAGTGTTTCAGGATTCACTTCGAGCCCCACTCGCTTTAGCATTTTCTTTGCTTCGACAATCGTCTGGTTCCAATCCACTAAATTTCCACGTTTGACCTCGTTACCGACAAAAATATTTTCATAAACCGTGAGATCCGGAAACAAAGCTAGCTCCTGATAGATGATAACGATACCGGTTTGAACACTGTCACTGATCTTATTGAACTGCTGAACACTTCCTTCAAACACGATGTCTCCTTCATACGTTCCATAAGGATAGACACCACTGAGCACTTTCATAAGCGTCGATTTCCCTGCTCCGTTCTCTCCGATCAAGCAGTGTATCTCACCTTTTCTTACTTTAAAATTTACATTGCTGAGCGCTTTCACTCCGGTAAACGATTTGGAGATCTCGTTCATCTCCAAAATATATCCGCTCATACTGATCCCTCCAATTAGCCACTCCACTGACTTCATTGTGAAAAATAGTGATAGACGTAGAATCTATCACTATTTCTCGTCCTGCTATTTTCTTATTCAAGCCCTGTAAAATCGTCGGCTTTATAATAATCAGAATCAATAAGTTCTTTCTTCACGTTGTCTTTGTTCACAACGATTACGTTCGTTTGTTTTGCTTTTACTTCAACGTTTCCATTGTCATAGGAACCTGTTGTTTCTGGCTTCTTCTCATCAAGGATCTCAATCGCCATTCCCATTGCATCCTTAACAAGTGTACGAACATCCTTAAATACAGTCATCGATTGCTTGCCATCAATGACATATTGAATGGAAGCTTTCTCTGCATCCTGACCTGTTACGAGGTAGCTAGAAACCGCGCTGTCTGATCCAAATACATCTGCGATCGAACGAGCTGTTCCATCGTTTGGAGCTAGAATCGCAACATCACCTTTTAAGTCTGCCTTAGCAGCCGTCAAATGTGTTTGCGCTTTGTTCTTCGCTTCGTTTGCATCCCAGTTCGTTGTAACTTGGCCGATAATCTTGCTCAGCTCATCGCGAGAAAGTTCAGCTTTGTCTTTTAAAGCTTCAGCTTCACTAGAGTTAGCGATCTTAAATGTACCGTCAGCAATCTTAGGTTGAAGAACTTTCCAAGCTCCTTCAAAGAATAAAAATGCGTTATTATCAGAAGCCGCTCCAGCATATAGGTAAAGCGGTGTGTTCGACCCTTTAGCGTTATCGATCAAGTATTGACCTTGCGCAGCACCAACTGCTAAGCTGTCAAACGTTACGTAATAATCAACTGCGTCTGTATTCGTGATCAAACGGTCATACGCGATAACCGTGATGTCATCCTTTTTCGCTGCTTCTACTGCTGCAGCTGCTGCATCGCCATCTTGCGGACAGATGATGAGAACATCGATTCCTTTGTTGATCAATGTTTCAACGTTTTCTTTTTCCTTCGCAGAAGATCCTTGGCTGAATAGGATCTCAGTCGTATAATCCGTTCCTTTTAAAGCATCCTTAAATCTTTGCTCGTCCTGCACCCATCTAGGCTCATCTTTCGTAGGTAAGACGATCCCCACGCTTACCTCGCTATTGCTGTCACTGCAACCAGCTGCAACAAGCATAAGCATGACAACAGCCAGCATCAGAGATAGAAATTTACTTTTCTTCATCATTAGTTCCCCCTTTAAAAAGTACTTACAAGGTAATTATAGCTACGAAAAAAGAAGTTTTGAAAGCGCTATCATTAGCACTTTCTTAACATCGTCTGTACTTTTTTAATTAAGAGGTATATTTATTGATTTACAATCTCTCTTTAGTTAGTTAATGGTTTTTTAAAATTGAAAAACACCCTCTAGAAGATTGAGGGTGTCCATTTTAGTCATTTTATTGTTAATTAATCATCACATGCTTTGCCATCGCCATCACGGTCTAGTCGATGATCACCATAGCCAGCTGCAACTGATGCATTCATAAATTGGGTTGCTTCTCCTTCACGTGAAAAGTCACTGCAATCCTTATCAATAGAATAATTAACTGAGGCTGCCTCTTTTTCTTCTTCCTTTTTAGTTTCTTGCTCAAGTCTTTCCCGTTCTTCTTGTTCTTTTTTAGCCAAAGCTTCTCTTTCTCGTTTATCTTCTTCTTGCTTTTCTCTTCTTTCCTGCTCTTCTTGTTCTTTTTTGGCTTGTTCCTGCTTTTCTTTAGCTGCCTGTTCCTCTGCTTTTCTATTATCTTCTTCAGCTTTTTCTTTCTCATCTTTTTCCTCTGTTATAGGAGTAACAACTTCTTTTTCTTCGTCATTACCAGTTGCGACGCATGAACCAATAACAAAAATTATAGCTAAAATTGCAAGACAGCCTAAGCATCCTCTCTTCTTGATATATAGTTTTGTACCTTCTTTGTGTTCCTTTTTAATAATTTCCTTAGAATTATGGATAAAAGATTCTACAAGGCTAACCCCTAAGTATGAGAATTCTTCAATAACCCTTCCTTTTAATACACCTTGATTTTTTTCTATATACTTTATTATTTGCTTTTTATCTGAAGCTTTCATATTGCTATCCCCCAATTATTTACTAGCAATATATTACCATTAAATACTATTTAATGGTAAATTTTTAATTATTTTGATATTTTAAAAAAATAAAAAGACAACCTATCTATAGAGGATAGATTGCCATACTTAATATACTAAAATTATAATATTTATTTCGCGTTCTCATCAGGCTGATGAATGCCGAAGATATTGCCTTCTGTATCTATGTAGTATCCTTGCCAAGCCATACCTGGCAGTGCGTACTTCGGCATCGCCACTTTTCCGCCTTGCTCCAATATCTTCGCTTCTGATTCATCATAGCTTTCAACACCCATCGTACAAGCATATCCGTTTAATGCTTGATTCGGTTCAGGCGGAGGGCTTTGACGTTGCATGAGTGCCCCATTGATTCCCATCACTTTGTCGTCCCCAGTCACTGCACCGTAATAAGGCATACCGGCATATTCACTCCAGTCTTGAAATGACCAGCCAAACACCTCACCGTAAAACTTCATTGCCCGCTCCATATCATCCACATGAATTTCAAAATGCACTAATCTGCCCATTGGTAACCTCCTGATTTTTTATAATAAAGCCACTTATGTCATTCCATACACATGATCGTAATTCCTTTAAACGAGAAAATACGGCAACAAAAAAGCACCCTCAACGCTAAACAACGTCTCAGGTGCCATCTATTATGCTGCTTTTTGAATGTTAATTTCTTTTCCATCTTTACGCCACTCTTTGTACTCAGCTGCTGCTGTAAAGAGTACGTCTGTTGAAGAATTTAGTGCTGTTTCGAAAGAATCTTGTAAAACACCGATGATAAAGCCGACCCCAACTACTTGCATAGCCACATCACCTGGGATACCGAACAGACTACACGCTAGAGGAATCAATAATAACGATCCACCAGCAACTCCCGAAGCGCCGCACGCACATACAGCGGATAGAACACTTAGAAGAATAGCAGTTCCTAGATCAACCTGAATATTTAGTGTATGAACCGCCGCAAGTGTTAAAACAGAAATCGTAACCGCAGCACCTGCCATGTTGATCGTCGCTCCTAATGGGATGGACACAGAGTAGTTATCCTTGTCCAAACCAAGCTTCTCACATAACTTCATGTTAACAGGAATATTAGAAGCGGAGCTACGTGTAAAGAATGCTGTTATTCCGCTTTCTTTCAAGCATTTGAAAACAAGCGGATAAGGATTTTGTCTAATTGCTGCGAAAACAATAAGTGGATTCACAACCAAAGCAACAAATACCATACAACCAATTAAAAGTCCTAGCAACTTACCATATCCCAATAATGATTCAATACCGTTTGATGTAATCGATTCAACAACTAGTCCCATGATTCCTAGCGGCGCAAACTTAATGACCCATGTCACAAGTTTAGCTACTGCGTCTGAAACGTTTGAGATCATCGTTTTTGTTGTTTCCTGTGCACTTCTTAAGGCAAGTCCTAATAGCACTGCCCAAGCCAAGATACCGATATAGTTCGCGTTAACCAGAGCGTTGAATGGATTATCAACAACATTCATCAGCAACGTTTTGAGTACTTCGACAACACCACCAGGAGGGGTCACACCTTCTGCTCCCTCTCCAAGAGTAAGGCCAACTGGGAAAATAAAGCTAGCAACAACTGCTACCAATCCTGCTAAGAATGTACCTAAAAGATAGAGGCCAATAATTGATTTCATGTTCGTCTGATGGCCCGCCTTATGTTGAGCGATCGCCGACATAACCAAGAATAATACCAAAACAGGTGCGATTGCTTTTAGTGCACCTACAAATAAAGTTCCAAAAATAACAACAGGTTTTGCTGCTTGCGGAATCGCTAAAGCTAAGATAATACCTACAATTAATCCGATAAAGATCTGTTTAACAAGACTTAACTGATTCCACTTTTTCAGTATACGTTTCATAGATGTCATCACCAATCTAGTTAGAATTGTAAAGCTGTTTATCTGAATAAACCTGTAGCAAGATACGCCTTAAACCAAGGGACAAATGAAGCATTACGTTATAATCCGCCTGGAAAAGACAATTGTCTTTCTATTAAATAGTATTATAGTGAGTATTCCGGCTTAATACAATGTATTTATAAAAGTTGTAATCATTTGAATATTTAGATAATATCAGACGCGTTCTCTTTACTTGAATAAACCCCCAGGATAAAATTCCTGAGGGTTTATTTCCAATTACTTAAATTCACGGTATATCAATAAATACCAACCGCATCAAAGCCTTCGTTTACTGCTGTTACTTCCGAACTTCCTGATCCATAAAGATCTGTTGCAGCTTGTACGATCGCTTGACGAGCTTCGCTAAAATTAGAATTTGATGTTAAGTAGACCGATAGAGCACGGTAATAAATTTTACCCAATTTTTCTCTGCCAAGTTCCTGACCAATAAGATACGCAGCATGATTCGTAATAGAAGAGTTCACATGTACACCACCATTATCTACTGAAAGCGGCATGTTATAATATTCATCCATATGAGCTGGATAGACGCCACTGCCGTATGCTGCTCTTTGCGGGTTGCTGACCACAACACTGTTCGGGTCGCTTAAGCTACGCAATCTTGTTACACCATCTGCTTTTGCTGCTGGTGCCATGATGTCCTCACCCATCTCCCAATCACTATCATCAACGAGTGCACCAAAAACGTCAGCGAATGATTCATTAAGTGCTCCTGATTGATTACGGTAAGCTAGATTCGCTGTATGCGTAATCACCCCATGTGTCATTTCATGGGCCGCAACATCAAGCCCTGCGGATAATGGAATGAAAAATTCACCGTCACCATCTCCATAAGCCATATAGCTTCCATTCCAGAATGCATTATTGTAATCGACTCCCATGTGTACATATGAATTAATCGCCATGCCCTCTCCATCCAAAGAATTCCGTCCATGCTCATTCAAATAATACTCATAAACCTTTTCAGAATTATAATGTGCATCAACGGCCGCTCGATCATAGTCACTCTTAAAGGATGCAAATTTCCCCGTATAAATCTTGTCATTACTAGAGTCCCAATCACTTGTAGCATCATACGTAAAGATTCCTTCAAGATTCTCATGAGAGTAATCCGCTAAAGCAAACCTTGTTCCAGATTTCGGCTCCTTCACTCGGGTAATATGTAGTTTTCTATGTTCACCATGAACGCCAAGTCCAGATCCTGTTTGTGTCTTATGTTCCTCAGCATGCATGAGTCCATTATACTGATCGATGACTTTTCCTGTCTTAGCATCTACAAATACAAACCAGTTCCCAGGTTCTTCACCCATGAAGTTAACGTTGATTTTATAAGCGGTATAATTTTTCTTTTCAAAAGGATAGATAACTAGCTCTGATGTTGGTTCATACGTTAGCTCTTGAGGGGCATTAACCGACGATAAGGCAGCTCGAAGGGCATCTTGTTTACTGATGGCAGCTTGTGTATCTACGAGTTGATCGACAATCATTTGATTCGTTCTTCCATTCACAGAAACGATCTCATGATTTTTATTAAAATGGGCAATTACTTCAGAACCTTCTACAGGAACGCCGTTGACTGATTGTGTAAACCGAACATGAGTCATTCCAAGTTCATCACGTTCTACACCTTTGGCTTTTAAGTTTTTCTCCGGACTTTTAATACCCGTTTTATCTTGATTTTTCTTTAAATAGCTTAAAGCATTAGCTGCGGTGCTTGAAGAAAATTTTTCTGCAGATCGTTCTTTCACAAAAAAAGACACACTAGCTTTTTCATTCCATTCTTTAGCTGCCTGTACACCTCTAATCTCACTCGAATCCACAGGTTGAGCTAATACATTAACTGGAATAGAGCTTAACAATAGAGCTGACGACAGCATTACAGGTCCAATAACTTTTTTCATCATTAACATAATCCCTCCCATTAATTGGCTACTATTCATTATATAGGAGTAGAAAAGGTTACGAATGAACAATAAGAATTATCTTAATTTTACAAAAATATATTTAATAGCTATTTTACTTACTCGTGTATAGGTGAAATCTACTAAGTAAATTCTGTATTCTACGTGTTTATAAAAGAATCTTTTACTTATCTTAATCCACAAAAAAGAAGAAAGATGGATTCTACTCTGCTTTCTCCTTCTTAAAATTCTTTAAATTTCTAATCTAGTTCTTGCATATTTCGTTGATGAGCTATATGACTTAGGAACTATATGCAAACTTCTTTTATAATAACGCAGGATTAATGCGTAAACAGCTTCCAATGTCCTTCGGAGATCACTTCGACCTCTCCATCGATCACTTTGATGGCGGTATCATCATTAATGGCATACGCTGGCCCCTGCATGTCAGCGGCCCACCGCTCTGCAGCTGTCATAGTGTTTCCCGGCAGCATCTCATGATCAACATGTGGGAATATTGAAAAATCGACAAAGCCAAGTGCTTGATCTTCACCGCCCGGTGGCGTCCAGCCAATAAAGAATTCTCCAATTTTAGGTGCCATCACCATGCTTCCTGCACTCAATCCCACATACACTGCGCGAAGCGACGGTAAAAGCTCTGCCAGTCCTGATTGTTGCATCCAATGGTATAGGTAGAGAGCATCCCCGCCTGAAACTAATAAGACGTCCGCCTCCTGTACGAGTGGCACCCAGCGTTCTTTATCAATGCTTGGCAGCGCTGTTAACTCAAGCACACCAACTGACTTCCAACCTAGATTAACCATAGGATTTGCTTCTTTCCCACTGATGAATTCCCAGGCTTTCACGCCTGGCCCGACCCATGGATGTCCGTACATTGCGGTAGGTATACACAGCGCGTTGCAGTCAGCAATCGGCTTGTCCAGCATATCAACCAACGCGTCATGTATGCTTTTGTTATTTACGCCTCCCGATGTGAGCAGTAATTTCATAAAGTAACTCCTCCTTGCTTTTTCAATGAATGTATCTATAGTTCTACAAAAGCTGTCATCTTCCTTTTATAGACTTGTGGAGTTATTTCTACTTGGAACTAGTCATTATAAGCTTTACTTTGCTGAATTCCCCCATAATTCGAACGTAAAAAAACAGTACAAAACCTTGAAGGCTTCATACTGTTTTTCACTATAAGTTGCCTATTCTTTTACAGTTCTAATTTATCTAAAATCGCTCTCACTTCATCCGTGGATTTTGTGCTCATCAACTGATTTCGTAATTCAGCCGCTCCAGGGAATCCTTTTACATAGATTTTGAAAAAGCGATGAAGTCCTGTGATAGAACGCGGCACTTCTTCGGCGTACTGATCTTGAAGATCAAGCTGCAGTCTTAAAAGATCAAGATACTCCTTGCTGCTGTGCTCTTTTGGCTCTTTTTCAAAAGCAAAAGGATTTTTAAAGATTCCACGTCCGATCATGACACCATCAATACCATACTTTTCAGCAAGCTCCAGCCCCACTTGACGGTCTGGAATATCTCCATTAATCGTTAACAGCGTATCTGGTGCGATTCGGTCACGCAGCTTTTTAATCTCAGGAATAAGCTCCCAATGAGCGTCTACAAGACTCATTTCCTCTCTAGTACGTAGATGAATAGAAAGGTTTGCAATATCCTGCTCTAAAATATGCGTAAGCCATGCTTCCCACTCACCGATCTCTTTAAAACCAAGTCGTGTTTTCACGCTAACAGGAAGCCCGCCAGCTTTAGCCGCTTGAATCAATTCGGCCGCTACGTCTGGACGCAGAATAAGGCCACTTCCTTTTCCTCTTTGCGCGACATTCGGTACAGGACAGCCCATGTTAATATCGATCCCTTTAAAGCCCATCTCTTTCATGCCAATACTCATTTGTCGGAAGTATTCAGGGTTATCACCCCATATATGTGCCACCATCGGCTGTTCATCTTCTGTAAACGTTAAACGACCACGAACACTTTTTAATCCTTCTGGATGGCAATAGCTATCTGAGTTTGTAAACTCCGTAAAAAACACATCCGGTCGTCCAGCCTTACTTACGACATGACGAAAAACAACATCTGTCACATCCTCCATTGGGGCAAGTACAAAAAACGGACGCGGTAATTCACGCCAAAAATTATCTATCATTGGTGCTCAAATCCTCTCACTATAATGCAACTTCAAAATCCCGGTAAAATAATTATCTTTTACACTTATATCATGATTGCTAACTGAATTTCAATCTCTGTACAATTTATAATTTATGGAAAATGAAGAGCCTCATTCAACAAGGAATAAGGCTCTTTACGTTAAATACGTTCAAGTTTCGCAACTGCTTCAACATGCGTCGTCTGAGGAAACATATCAACAGGCTGAACTTCTACTGTTTTGAATCCGCCATCTTCTAAAATTCGCAGATCACGTGCGAGTGTGGCTGGATTACAGCTCACATAGACAACGCGCTTCGGTTTCATTTCGATGATAGTTTTTAATAACTCCTCGTCACAGCCTTTACGTGGTGGATCGACGACGATCACATCTGGCGTGATGCCTTGCTTCTTCCACTCTGGTATCACGTCTTCTGATTTACCAACAGCAAACTCAGCGTTATGAATGTTATTTAACTCCGCATTGCGGCGCGCATCTTCAATCGCTTCTGGTACAATTTCTACACCGTACACTTTTTTTGCTTTTTGAGCGAGAAACAATGAAATCGTCCCGATTCCGCAATACGCATCGATGACCGTCTCATCCCCATTAAGTTCCGCATATTGTAACGCTTGATCATAAAGCACTTTCGTCTGGTCCGGATTGATCTGATAAAACGAACGAGCTGAGATGGCAAACTTGATGTCGCCGATAAAATCGTAAATATATTCAGCACCCCACAGTACTCGCGTTTCTTCACCAAAAATCACATTCGTACGTTTTGAGTTCACATTTTGCACGATCGATTTGATCTCAGGCAGTGCGTTTCGAATATCTTCTACTATCTTCTTACGCTGCGGCAGTTCTTGACCGTTCGTTACGAGTACGATCATCAAATCGCCTGTTGTTTTACCGTATCGTGCAATGATATGACGCAGGATGCCTTTATGTTTTTCTTCATTATAGGCACTGATGTTGTACTGATTCACAATTTCTTTCACAGCTTGTACCGCGTCGTCGTTCGTGTCACCTGTAATGATGCAGCTATCCATCTCTACGATTTCATGGCTGCGCTTTTGGTAAAAACCTGTGATGATACGGCCGTTTCGTTCACCAACCGGCACTTGCGCTTTGTTGCGATACCGCCACGGCTCTTCTCCCATGCCAAGTGTCGAGAGTACTGGTACGTATTCTAACTTTCCGATTCTCGTTAGCACGTCTTCTACTAACTTGCGTTTATATTCCAGCTGTCCTTCATAAGATAGATGCTGAAGCTGACAGCCTCCACACCATTTATAGATCGGACAAGGAGGATCGACACGATCAGGACTTTCTTCGATCAGCTCTTCTAAACGGCCAAAACCGAATCCTTTTTTCACACCAATAACCTTAATTTTCGCACGCTCGCCAGGCAATGTATTCGGCACAAACAAAGTAAACCCATTTACACGAGCAACTCCTGCTCCCTCATGGGTTAAATCAACTATATCTACTTCATAACTTTCATTCTTATGAACAGGCAAATCAGCCTTTGTCATTGTCATCGTCCCTTTTTGTCACTTATGCTTTTCTGATTGTAGCATAACTGTTAGTGGACACCAAATGCTTACAAGGATAAAAAATTAAAAAAGAACACCAAGCAAATTTGCTTAAAGTGTTCTTAGAATGATTGGTTTATGGTTTAAGTCGCTCTTTTGGTACAAGCAGTTCAAAATGATGGTGTAAGTTTTCGAACTCACCTGGCAGGATTCCGCCAAGCTCCCCATCTAAGTTGATCTGCATCTTTTCGCGTGGCGTTACTTTTACACGCTTTGCCTTCTTATAGATCACATGATCATCATGGATGTGTTCGCCGCGGATTGCAAGTGATGCAATACGTACAAACTCTGCAAGGTTTGTTTTCTTCAAGATGATTACGTCAAAAAGACCGTCATGAAACTCTGATGATGGAGCAAGCTTCTCAAAGCCTCCAACAGAATTTGTGTTAGCGACTAGGAAGAGCATGATCTCGCCTTCGTATTTTTCTTTATCATCGAACTCGATCTCCACAAATGTAGGACGAATTGATGGCAGCATCTCGATTCCTTTTAGGAAATAAGCCAGCTGTCCGATCATCGTCTTCAGCTTGCTTGGCACTTCATACGTTAGCTCTGTGATACGACCGCCACCTGCGATGTTGATGAAGAACCTGTCATTTACTTTACCGATATCAACAGGCATATGTACACCACCGCATAGAACGTCGCAAGCTCCTTCAATCGTACGCGGCACACCTACTGCACGTGCAAAGTCATTCGTTGTTCCCGCTGGAATAATTCCTAGCATAGGGCGATCTTCAAGTCCTGCTAATCCATTAACAACTTCATAGATCGTTCCATCTCCACCGGCTGCGATAACGAGGTCGAAGCCTCTTTCCCCTGCTGCACGTGCAGCGCGAGTCGCGCAACCTTCTTCCGGTGTTGTTGCATGACAAGACGTTTCATAGCCTGCATTTTCAAGTCTGTCTAGAATATAAGGAAGCTGCTTTTTTACCGTTTCTCTTCCAGAACTTGGATTATATATTAGTCGAGCTCGTTTCATATCTTTCACCTTCATTGTTTGACTTCTTTTAAAAGTTTTAACCTAAATTTGTTTGTTGTATAACTGCAAAAAACAGCCCACTTCCGGACTGCTTCTGTCGATTCCTCTTATATTATAGTGATACCTGTCTTAAATTGCAAAGCAGTTATCTGCCAGTATGTGTTAAAATTGTGTCCAAATTGTAGGGGGTCTGTCCCGGGGTCTGACCCCGGGACAGACCCCCTAAAGGATTTCTTTACCATTTTATAGAATTATACATTTATAGCAACATTGAGTATAAACAAGCTTCATCTCTTTCTTGATTCGCATATATAAGGAATAACAACATACGGCAACGAGTAACAACACTATTATAAGGAGGTGCTTCTATGTTTTGGCTATACATTTTAGGACCGATTGCCGCGGTTACTTTATTAGCCGCAATCGTAAACTGGAGAACAAGGCTAAAGTACAAAAGGTATAACTACAAATACGAGCTTGAAGAGCATGTTAGTGATCAGAACAAGATCAATAATGCAGCAGCCTGGAACGCTTCCCAACATAATCACCATTCTGGCGGTGGCAGCAGTGGTGGTGGCGGATCTTAAAAGACAGGATCTCATTTCCTGTTTTTTTTATTTAATCTAGGAGGTTAAGATGATACATACAATCGGCATTTCTGGCAGTACCATCATGTCTGATGAAACAAAATTCAACGATCTGTTTCGAGATCAAGAGCAGATCACACATATTGAGATTGGAGAGTTCGAAAATGAAGATGCCTTTCAAAGGTTTCTAGCATTTCTTAAAAAAAGCAACAAAACCTTTGGCATCCACTCTCCCATCTATAGAAATGGAAGTAAATATGATTTGTTAGAGAAGTTTCAATATGCACCTGAACAAGCATGGACACTGTTCGAAAAGGAAATTCAGCGTCTCGTTAAGTTAGGCGCACAGTATATCCTTGTTCATTTTCCTTATTTTCAAGGAAGCACCCGTAATCCGGATACCTTAATTGAGCAGGGTCTGAAACGATTGTCCGAACTGCAGCATACATACAACTTGCCGATCGTCTGTGAACCAAAACTTGGATTGGATCGATCCCCGAAAGGAATAGAGTATCTAGATGCTTTTCCTGTGGAATCATGGAAAAAGTACGGACTGAAGCTATGCATAGATATTGGTGATTATCTATTAGCTGCAGATGAAAATGCTCTTGAGATGATTCGAAAGTGGAAAGGTCATATTAAAGTTGTTCATCTTCATAACATTGAATTTGTGAATGACAAATACATATGGATTCCAATCCACCCCTCACATGAAGATGACGGAAAGCATTATCCAATTAAGGAGATTCTTCACGTATTAGCTGAATACCCTGATATATATTGGGTTCTTGAACATACACCTCACTCAAATCCTTCTGAAACATTTATTGATGAGGGGCTACATTGGTTAATAAATGACTTTCTAGATACTGATGATACAGCATTCTAAAGTATCTTGGATTCTAATTTAATTCTTTATATCTACCGTTTCACTTACTTTTACAATAAAAAGACGGATTTCATTTCCGTCTTTTTTAGCGCTTAATTAATTTGCGATTAAAAATCCTTTTACAAATAAGTTATTTCAAAATTATGACATTTAGTTTACAATTATTTCTAGTTTCGGTGAATTTATTGAATTGAGGTGTAAACATGTATTTTTCGATTAACAGTTATCTCAAGCGATTAAGGTCTACTATTCTAGGTATTTTGATCATCAGCATTCTACCAGCTGTTTTGTTTGGCATTAATACACAGCTATCAGAGCAAGTTTACGTGTATACATTAAAAGGCTTGACCGTAACAAGAAACATCTTTCCTGAAATATACAGTCAGTTTTTTTACTCCATGACAATCTTCTTTACTGCCCTTCTTATCGGTCTGCTTGTTTCACTCACTTTAACGTTTATTACTACTATGCTGCCTAGATTTCTACAACGAATTATATATGGTCTCTTGACCCTATTTGAATCACTACCTGATCTATTTATTGTCGTACTATTGCAAGTAAGTATAGTAGCTCTTTATAAAAGAACAGGTCTTCTGATACCTTTTTATAACGATTATAACAATCCCATTTATTTGCTGCCTATTTTGGTACTTTCAATCGTTCCAACGATTCAATTGTTTAAGATCACACTTCTATTAATGAGAGAAGAGCAACATAAGCCATATGTAACAGTAGCGAGAGCAATGGGATTGAGCCGCTTCTACATAACATTAAAGCACGTGTTCAGAAACATTTTGACGAGTTTATTACAGTATGCAAAAACTATTTTTGTATTTATGCTTTCGAACCTATTTATTGTCGAATATGTTTATAACCTCAATGGAATTATGAGCTTATTAATGATTACGCGGGGAGCTGCTTTCTTGGTAACCGCATTATTTATCGCAGTTCCATTTTCCATTTTGTTTGAGATTGCTGATAACTACAACGCATCAGTAAATAAACAATTAAAGGAGAAATACGCAGCATGATTTTAAAATTAGCTAAACAGCCACAATTAATTATTGGTCTGACGTTTATCTCGAGCATCCTTGTCTTTAGTTTTTTTTGGACTGATATTTTACAAGTAGAAAAATCTGAAGCTTTAAAACTCATGGATTTTATGTATGACGATGAAGGAAAAATCATCGATCATATACCCTATTCTCCATCTGAAGTTCCCCCATTCGGTACAGATTTATATGGAAAACAACTTTTTTATCAAATTATCGATGGAGCGAAATATACCATATTAATTGCTTTTGTCATTGCGTTCCTACGAATAGTAGTTTCAGTAGGAATCACACTAATAAATCCAAGAGCAAATTATGCATTTTTGGATGACCTCATTTCAGCAACGCTCACTATTCCTACTACCATCTTAGCTTACATATTTATGAACGCTTTATTGATCAAGGCTGGCATAGATGGGAAAAGTTCATATGAGCTGATATTTCTTCAATGCCTCGTATTAATTGGGATTGGTGTACCTCCCTTAATCTCAACATTTTCTCGGGAGATCAGAGGCATTCTAGACAAAGACTATATAAATAACACGTTTGCAATTGGAGCTCGAAAACCCTATGTATATTACAAACATGTACTCCCTGAGTTATCAACACGTCTTATCCTTATTTTTGCACAACAGATGATTCAAGTATTAATTCTATTGGCTCATTTAGGTGTTCTTTCCATATTTATTGGTGGTGCTGAAACACTCGTCTTAGGCGATCCGATGAATGTCGTGCTTCAAGACATCCCAATAGCTGGTGAATGGGCAGGGATAATCGGTATGTCGTTCACCAAACTTCAGGCAGCGCCATGGGTAATATTGATCCCCCTTTCTTGTTTTGCTGTTACGATACTCGCGTTAAACTTAATTATTCAAGGCATTCAAAATAGTGTAGAAGAAACTCAAAAACTCTAGAAGGAGGCGTACGAAATGAATCAGCATGTTTTACAGATAAAAAATTTACACGTTTCTTTTAACAAGAAAAAAAACAAGAGTATTGCTGTCAATGATGTCAGCCTTCAAATAGAAAAAGGGCAAACCGTTGCATTAATCGGAGAATCTGGTTCAGGAAAAAGCATGACATCCTTGTCTGTTCTTAATCTATTACCAGTTAATGGGATAGCCGAAAGAGGATCCATTACCTTTAATGGCATAGACTTACTAAAACTTTCCGAAAAACAGATGAGAAAGATAAGAGGAAACGAGATCTCAATGATTTTTCAGGACGCTATCGCTTCGCTCAATCCTGGCATGAAAGTAGGCGTACAGATCACGGAAGGTCTGAAACATCATAACATTATAACCAAAAATGAGCGTAAGTCAGTAGCACTCGATCTGTTAGATAAGGTCGGTTTTAAAAATCCAGAACAAGTATATCACCAATATCCTGAACAGCTTTCAGGCGGTATGAAGCAACGCATCCTCATTGCAATGGCAGTCTCATGCAAACCAAAGCTTATTATTGCAGATGAACCAACCACTTCTCTTGATGTGACGATTCAAAGACAGGTGCTTGATCTAATTGATTACTACAAATCAGATATGGACGCATCTGTTCTTCTAATCACGCATGATTTCGGAATCGTTGCTGAATATGCTGATTGGGTTTATGTCATGTTAGGTGGTCATATCGTAGAGTCTGCAGATGTTTATACCATTTTCCAAAACCCTGTTCATCCTTATACAAAAGCACTTATCACAAGTATCCCTCGTCCAGAAATGGAACAAGAACGTTTAAAGAGTATACAGGACTATACGTTTGAGAAAGATTATGAAGGTCGACAATTTGCACCGGAAACATACACATATGAAAGTAGTTCTTTCCAAGCTCCTTCATCACTTGTTGAAATAGAGCCATTGCATTATGTTCGTTTCTATGACGAGAAAAGGATGGTAACTACTATTGGATAACTTACTGATTAGAGCACAGAATCTATCAAAATATTTTACTGATAGTTCTGGTGTTCATAAAGCCGTCGATGGTGTTTCCTTAAATATCTATAAGGGAGAAACACTTGGAATTGTGGGAGAGTCAGGTTCAGGCAAAACAACACTCGGACGAACAATCATGCGATTGTACCAGCCCAACCACGGACAAATTTGGTTTGAAGGAAAAGAGATAACAGGATTGAAAGGTAGTAAGTTACGAACTTATCAAAAAGAAATTCAAATGATTTTTCAAAACCCTTATGAATCCTTGAGTCCTCGTATGACCGTTGGTGATATTTTAGAAGAACCCTTATATATTCAAAAGATGGGAACGAAGAGTGAACGAACTGAAAAAGCAATGAAGATGTTAGAAAAGGTAGGTTTGCCAAGAACTTCTTATAAAAAAAGAATACATGAGTTTTCTGGTGGTCAGCGCCAACGAATTGGCATTGCTCGTGCGCTTATAGTAGATCCAAAGTTTGTAATTGCAGACGAACCTGTCTCCGCACTGGACGTCTCCGTTCAAGCTCAAGTCTTGAACCTGCTAAAAGATCTTCAAACAGAAATGAATCTAACTTGTCTTTTTATCTCACATGACTTGAGTGTCGTCCATTATATGAGTGATCGAGTTGCCGTTATGTATTTAGGCCATTTAATAGAGATGGCACCGAAAGAGGAGCTGTATCACAATCCGATCCATCCTTATACACAGTCATTATTATCTTCTATTCCCGTACCTGATCCTGAAAAGCGTAGACATCAAAAAGAACCGGTAATATTACCACCAAAACCATTATATCCACCTCAACTCGTACACGTAGGAAACGATCATTATGTATCGGCCGATATGATACAAATTAAAGATTTTGAAATTGAAAACCAGCAACGAATTATTAGCTATAACAAATAAGCAAGAGTAGACCTGCTGGTCTACTCTTGCTTATTTTTATATTCCACTCTTATAATTTTCTCAAAATCACAAACATACTCACACTCATCGCACCTATAGTAAAAATAGACGCAATGATGACACCAATCCATGCCATGAAGAGATCGTCTCCTGGATAAGCGGGTTCAAGCGTTGCATAATACCAAAAAATCCATCCTAAAAAAAGAAGAAAAAAAGAGGTCCCGATGAACGCCATCTTCACTTTATCCTTCCATGATCCTCTCCACACTTCAGAAAATATTACCCACGTAAAAAGACTGAGCGGTATACATATTAACAATCCTGCCATAGTACCGTAAGGCAAAAGAAAAAGAATCAGAAAAGCTAGTACGAATAATCCAGCGTTCGCAGCAAATAGAGCTATACCCGCTTGCCAATAATTTGTACTTAAGGAATGCCCCTTCAATTTATGAGATATATTTCTTACCATACCTACAGAAGCGAAGTCTCTTTGTTTCATTATGAGAATTAACGTAAAAACAATTCCAGCCAACAATAAAATCGTCAAAAACACACCCACTTTTTTACAATATTTTCATCTTATATTATCATTAAAGTAGAGAAATAGAATATAGCTTTTTGGTAGGAGACGTAAAAGGAGGCACCATCAATGTTTGAACTATTTTTATTATTTTTTGCCATTGCTGTAATTGCTCCCCTCGTTATTAAATACACGACTAAACCGAATTATCAAAAGGTGGCAGACAAAACAGAATTGCTACCGAACTTGGGGATTCGTGAAGATTTACATTTACAAAAATGTGTAAGGAACATGGAGAAAGCTCTCCCTCGTGAGTTCAAAGAAAAAATAAAGCGCAGATATCTTTCTGAACACCCTAAGGCAACAGACGCCTACTTTGAGGTTGTATTTTATGAGCTCCAACGTTTCTTTATCATGTGTTCACTCTTAAATAATGTACCGATGTTCAGTAAAAAAGTGGATGACATCTGGCACGAGATGCTGATGTATACGAAGGAGTACGAAAAGTTTTCTGCTGAACTATGCGGTGAACACATTCATCATGCTCCGAATGATGTTGTAGAACCCGACCCACATGGGAGAGCTTGGTTTGATCTTTTATACGCAAAACTTTTTACATTTACGGATTTTACACCTATCGCTTGGGGGACCTTTTTTCAAAATCCATTACATGAAGGTCTTTTACATGAACTTCAAACACTTTCAACAGAAGAACTTGGAAACCGATATTTTAGACCGAATGCTGATAAAGAAACCGTTCATGCTTTACTAACAAAGATTAAAGTAGATTTAAATCGAATATCTAATGATAAAGATCCTTACAAGGGATTAAAACTATCACCGAATTCAATAGATAGCGCACCGATCTTAGCGGGCGCGATGCTTTATTATTCCTACCATCATTTTGATGAATATGATATGTATATGGCAAAGTTAAATCCTGCATCGAACTATAATTCTGGAAATACAACCGCTTGCGGAAGTGGGTGTGGCAACCATCGTGACGACAATGGCGGAAATGACAGCAGCTGCAACAGCGATAGCGGGAGCAGCTGTGGAAGCAGTTGCGGCAGTGGATGCGGAAGTAGTTGATACAATAAGTGATCCGCTTTAAATAAACGACTGTTTTCTAAAAGATTGTTGCTTTTTCATTTTTAGTATTTACTTCTTTGACTGTTGATTGAAGTGTAAGATGGGAGACTCCTGCGGGATAAATAGGCAGTCCTCAAAGTAGAGGTGGCTCGTTCAGCCCCGACAAGCAAAAGGTGGATGGGTTTCAAGGCGCACTTTGCCTTCTTAACCATTTAACTTTTGACCTCTAGGGGCTAGCCACTGCAACTAGACAGGTGAGACACTTAAATGTGAAACGTTCAAATGTGGCTCACCGCCTGCCCCGCGGAAAGAAGAGCATCTGGAACGGAAATCAACTACTTCCAAAAGCAACAAAGGGTAAGAAAACAGCCAAATAATAAAGCCCTGCAAGTGACTCAACATCACCATGCAGGGCTTTTTTATTAATTCTCTTCTACTTCTTTACGATTCTTTTTAAAGATTTTGGAAAGCACTTCATACACGATCGGCACGATGATAAGTGTCAATAGTGTAGAACTTGCTAATCCGCCGATTACGGTAACGCCAAGACCTTTAGAAATCAGTCCGCCACCACCTGAGCCGACTGCCAACGGAATCAATGCTCCGATCGTTGCAATAGCTGTCATCAGGATCGGACGAAGACGTGTAGCACCAGCTTCTAAGATCGCATCACGCATACTCATTCCTTCACGTTCCATATGAATGATTCGGTCTACGAGTACGATAGCATTCGTTACAACGATACCGATCAACATCAACAGCCCCATCATAACCGATACGGAGATGGTTTCACCTGCGATCAATAGACCTACAAACGAACCAATCACAGCAAAAGGAAGTGAGAACAGGATCGCAAATGGTGCGACACCTTCACGGAATGTGACGACGAGTATGAAATACACAATCGCGATCGCTGCAAGCATTGCCGCTCCAAGCTGTGTAAAGGTTTCGGTCATATCTGCCTGAACACCTGCAACTCCAACCGTAACTCCTTTTGGCATATCCAATTTGTCGATGTCTTTTTGAACTTCAGAAGTTGCCTTGGACATATCATCGCCAACTGCCTTACCTGAAACGGTAGCATAATACTCTCCTTTGCTTCGAGCAAGGGTATTAAGTGTTGTTCCTTTTTCAACTGTAACGAGCTCAGATAACGGCATTGTCGTGCCTAGAGCTGTAGGTACCTGTCTTGCTAAAATATCATCTACGGACTTAGGTTGTTTCGTTTGCTCCTGCTGAACGATAACATCTAGTGTATCTCCGTCTTTTTCGATCGTCGTTAAGACATCATCCGCTTTCATCGGATTGAGCATCATCACGATCTGACCTGTTGTTAGTCCGTATTTTAGAATGTCATTTTGATCAACGTTAAACGTATGCTCCACGAACGCATCCTTCGCGCTTGAAGTAACATCCTCTAACTGATCGTTCTTCTTCATCGCTTCTTCTGCCATCTTCACCGCTTTATTGAGTTTATTCAGATCTTCACTGTAGAACGTATAGCTGACTTCATTTTCAGCTCCAGTTGGTGCAGCGAAGTTCTGACTCTTCCATTCGCCTGATTGGCCAAGGTCCGCGACATAGTCTTCTATTTCATCTCGCACTTCTGGGAAGTTCTCCATTTCCGGATCAAAGATGAGGTACATGAGCGCACCGCCTTCTCCGCCACCAGCCATAGCCATCATTGGATCTGCGTTATCTGAAACAGAAATTTGAACGATATCAATATAATCGCGTTTTAGCATCTTTTCTTCTAATGCTTCAACGTTTTTCAATGTTTCTTCTTTAAGCTCTCCAGCTTTCGGTGTGTATGTTAAATACATAACTTTGTCTTCTTCACTGCCCATGAAGCTGAAACCGATGATAGGCGTTAAAGCTAAACTACCTGCAAGTAAAAGGACGGCCAAGATCGAAGTGATAATTTTATGATTAAGAGATTTATTAAGAATCCCTTTATACCATTTTGCTAATTTACCAGTTTCCTTATGGCTGCTTTCTGTCTTTTCGCTATACAGCTTCTTTTTAAACAAAAAGTGTGATAATGCTGGAACGATTGTTATGGCAACAATGAGAGATGCTCCAAGCGCAAATGTCATCGTTAACGCGAACGGAGCGAACAGCTCGCCTACCATACCACCCACAAAGATAAGCGGAGCGAACACCGCAACCGTTACGAGTGTGGAAGAAAGGATCGGCTTGAACATCTCGATCGTCGCTTCTCTTATCAACGCACGTCCGTTCAGTTTTTCTTCTTTCAAATGCAAACGTCGATATATATTTTCTACGACAACAATTGAGTCATCGATTACACGACCGATCGCAACCGTAATCGCACCTAGTGTCATGATGTTCAACGTGATATCCATCCAGTTGAGCACCAATAACGCCATGAAGATTGAAACCGGGATAGAGATGATTGAAATGATCGTCGATTTAAAATCTCGCAGGAATAAAAGGATG
Source organism: Fictibacillus tiangongensis (assembly GCF_048083785.1). GTDB lineage: Bacteria > Bacillota > Bacilli > Bacillales > Fictibacillaceae > Fictibacillus. The sequence goes on along the minus strand of NZ_CP182294.1, from coordinate 387,311 downwards.
ATTAAAACGGCAATCAATCCGCCAAATAATGCTTTTTCAATCATGGTTGCTACTGAATCTTCTATCGGCTTTCCTTGGTCAAGTGACACATCAATAACAAGACCATCAACTTTTGATTTTTCTTCTTTAATCAGCTCTTTTACACCATTCACGACATCAACCGTGTTAGATTGCTGCTCTTTTACGATTTGGATCGCGATCGCTTCATCTCCGTTTGTTCGAGAGACGGATTCCACTTTCCCTACCGTTTTGATATCAGCAATATCACTAAGCTTTACAAATGGTGTTGGGTTTGTTGCAGATGGTGTTACCGGAATCATCATGTTCTTAAGTTCATCCGAAGTCATGAACTTCCCATCAACGGCAACTGCTTCTTCCCCTTTTTCAAACTCATACAGTCCTAATGAAACAGCCATGTTGCTTGCTTGAATCATTTCTTTTACTTTATCTTCTGTTAGATCATACTGTTTCAGCTTATCTTTTTTATATGTGAGATCTACCTCTTCGATATGCTGACCCGTAATCTTAGCGGATGCAACACCATCGATCTTCTCGATCTTAGGAAGAATAATCTCTTCAACCGTTGAAGTTAATTCAACGATATCCTCTTTCGTACTACTTACACTTAGTGCAGCAACTGGCATCATGTTCATGCTGATCGCTGTCACAGTCGGCTCCTCAGCCGTTTCTGGCAATTCAACTGCATCCAGTGCAGATTGGAGCTCACGCTTTGCCTCGTCCATGTCTATTCCGTATTCGTACTCCACTTGGAGATTAGACATGTTTGAGTAAGAATTCGAATAAACGGCTTTAACGTCTTCAAGCCCTTCTACCGCTTTTTCGATCGGCATCGACACATCTTCCATTACTTTCTCTGGAGTAGCTCCAGGGTAAACGTCCATCACCATCAAGTATGGAATTGAAACATCAGGAATCGTTTCCATATTCATGCGTGTTCCTGAATAAATACCTGAGACTGTTATAATAATGGTAAGCAGCCATACAGCCAATTTATTCATTAAGACAAAATTAACTAAACCTTTCATTCATCCACCAACCCCTAATTGACTTATCCAACTCAATTACTTATACTAATGACTGATTGGTCATTTGTCAACGAATTACTTAGGAGCGATAAAATGAGTAAGAAACAATTAATTATGGAAAGTGCCTTAGAACTTTTTGCACAGCAAGGGTTTGACGCCACATCTGTACAACAGATAACAGAACACGCCGGCATCTCCAAAGGTGCATTCTATTTATCTTTTAAATCAAAAGACGAACTGATCAACGGTCTGATCGACCACTTTATGCAGAGTCTCATCTCAGATATTGACCAAGTAGTCAAAAATCACGAAACGGATGCTAACCTCTTATACGAATTCTATCAAGCTGCGTTTCATTCTTTTCAAAAGCATTCTGATTTCGCCAAGATCTTTATTAAAGAGCAGTCCAAAACCTTGAACGAAGAGCTTATCTCAAAGATTCATCAATACGATAAACTCATCGATAACATCATTTTAGGTATGTTAGACCGCATTTATAGGGAAGAAATCTCACAGACTCGTTATGATTTGATTTATTGTGTAAAGGGCTTCATTCATACGTATTCACACCTGATCCTGTTCTTTGACGTTCCACTGGATCTTCATACATTGAGTCGCTCACTTGCAGAGAAAACAGCACTGCTCGCTAACCATTCAGAGACGACGTTTATCACAGAAGAGCTTTACCATACGATTAATGAGCCTTTTCATGTTCATGTAACAAGAGAACAACTGTTAGAAATGGTGGAACAAAAGATAGAGGAAGTGGATGATTCAACGCTAGAAGAATCATTAACCCTTCTGAAACAGCAGATGATTGAGCGGAGTCTCAGCCCTGCCATCGTAAAAGGGTTGATCCTAAACCTGAATAACCATCCAGCATGTAAGCAGATTGCTTATTTGATTCAGGATTGTTTGGGAGTTTAGTTTTGAAAGTGTTGATCTCCGCTCCGGGATGCTCGCTTTCCGGGGGGTGTGCGGTGAGCCTCTTAGCGCTCTGCGCTGTTAAGAGTCTCACCTGTCCCACTGATCCCCCAGGAGTCTCGCACCCTTCTCTACAATCAACATGTCAAAGATGAAAATGAAATACAGTAATTCCAAAGTAGATTTGTTTTAGAACTGCACTGCATTACGATGCCCCACCGTTTGAATTACGCACTCCAAAAAACAAGAAAAGGGTAAAGCAACCACATTTAAACTTGGTCGCCTTACCCTTTAATTACAATTCTTATCTCTTTTGAAGTTCTTCCACAATCAGCTTGTTTACAAGTGGAGGATTTGCTTTTCCTTTTGTTTCTTTCATCACTTGTCCAACAAGGAATCCGACTGCTTTTTCTTTTCCGTCTTTATAATCCGCAACAGATTGCTCGTTCGCATCAAGGATCTTCACGACGATTTCGCGGATTGCTCCTTCGTCTGAGATCTGCACGAGACCTTTTTCTTTTACGATTTTCTCTGCGTCTCCACCGTTCTCGATCAACTCTTTGAAGACCGTCTTCGCAATCTTGTTAGAGATCGTTCCGTCAGCGATCAGCTTGATCATGCCAGCAAGACCTTCAGCTGTTAGAGCCGTCTGATCGAGCTCTTTATTTTCGTTGTTTAAATAAGCACTCACTTCACCCATGATCCAGTTGGAAGCTTGCTTCGCATCTGCGCCAGCTGTAATCGTAGCTTCAAAGAAATCAGCCATCTCTTTTGTCATCGTTAATACTTTTGCATCATATTCAGGTAATCCGAAGTCACCTACATAACGCTTTTGACGAGCATCCGGTAGCTCTGGAATGTCCGCTTTCACACGATCCATCCACTCTTCATCGATAAAAATGGATACGAGGTCAGGCTCCGGGAAGTAACGATAGTCGTCAGATCCTTCTTTTACACGCATCAGGATCGTCGTTTTCGTCGCTTCATCATAGCGGCGAGTCTCTTGAAGGATCTCTCCTCCAGCTGAAACCACTTCACGCTGACGCTTCTCTTCATGCTCTAATCCTTTTTGAACGAAAGCAAACGAGTTTAAGTTCTTAAGCTCTGCCTTTGTTCCGAACTTCTCTTGACCAACCGGACGAATCGAAATGTTCGCGTCACAGCGCAACGAACCTTCTTCCATCTTACAGTCAGATACACCTGTATATTGAATGATCGCTTTTAGCTTCTCTAAATACGCGTAAGCTTCTTCCGGCGTACGAATATCCGGCTCAGACACGATCTCAACAAGCGGCGTTCCTTGACGGTTTAAATCGACAAGTGATCCGTCTGCCGTATGCGTCAGCTTACCTGCATCCTCTTCCATATGGATACGCGTGATACCGATTTTCTTTTTGTTTCCGCCAACTTCGATTTCGATCCAGCCGTGTTCACCGATCGGCTTATCAAATTGTGACACTTGATAGGCTTTCGGATTGTCTGGATAAAAGTAGTTCTTGCGGTCAAATTTTGTTTCTCTATTAATTTCGCAGTTAAGCGCAAGTGCTGCACGCATCGCAAAATCTACAGCTTGATGGTTCACAACAGGCAACACGCCAGGATGTCCTAAGCAGATCGGACACACATTCGTGTTTGGCGGTGCACCAAAGTTTGTAGAACAGCCGCAGAAAATCTTAGTGTTCGTTTTTAATTCAACGTGTACTTCTAATCCAATTATCGTTTCAAATTCGCTCATTTTCTGCACCCCCTACAGCTTCGGCTTTTCTGTGTGATGATCTGTTGCTTGTTCAAACGCATGTGCTACGCGATAAATCGTGCTCTCGTCAAAATGCTTACCGATGATCTGAAGTCCGATCGGCAGTCCATCTGAGAATCCACAAGGTACAGAGATCGCCGGCACACCAGCTAAGTTAACCGGAATCGTTAAGATATCGTTCATGTACATCGTTAATGGATCTTTCGTCATCGATCCACATTTAAACGATGCAGATGGAGTTGTTGGTCCGATGATCACATCGTATTTTTCAAAAATATTCGTAAAGTCTTCTTTAATCAGCGTACGAACTTTTTGTGCTTTTTTATAATATGCATCGTAGTATCCAGAGCTTAACGCGAACGTTCCAAGCATGATGCGGCGTTTTACTTCCTCACCAAACCCTTCGCTTCTAGATTGCTTGTACATCTCGATCAAGTTCTCGCTGTTATCTGAACGCAATCCGTAACGAACGCCATCAAAGCGTGAAAGGTTAGCAGATGCTTCAGATGATGACAGCAAGTAGTAGGTTGCTAGCGCATAACGAGAATGCGGCAGAGATACTTCCTCCCATGTTGCTCCAAGTCCTTCAAGTATTTTTAGAGCTTCCATCACGCGTTCTTTTACGCCAGGTTCTACACCTTCACCGAGGTATTCTTTTGGAACCGCAATCTTAAGTCCTTTTACTTCACCTGTAAAAGAAGCCAGGTAATCTGGGATGTCCACTTTTGCAGAGGTAGAATCCATTGGATCGTTTCCTGCGATTGCTTGCAGCAAGTATGCGTTGTCTTCGACGTTACGCGTTACAGGACCAATTTGATCCAATGATGACGCGAACGCGACTAAGCCGTATCGAGAAACCAGTCCGTACGTCGGCTTCAAGCCAACAACACCACAGAAAGCAGCTGGCTGACGGATCGAGCCACCTGTATCAGAGCCTAGTGAGAAAAGAACTTCTCCCGCTGATACGGATGCCGCTGACGCACCGGATGAACCTCCTGGTACACAAGAGAGGTCCCACGGGTTATGTGTTGGATGGAATCCGGAGTTCTCGTTTGATGAGCCCATCGCAAATTCATCCATGTTCAATTTTCCGATCGTGATCGTGTCCGCTTGGTTCAATCGTTCCACAACGGTCGCATCATAGATCGGTTCAAAGTTTTCTAAAATGCGAGACGCACAAGTTGTACGAATCCCTTTTGTTACGATGTTATCCTTGATTCCGATCGGCATACCAAAGAGCAGTCCTCTGTCAGCACCGGAAACGAGCTTCTCATCTAATTGTTTAGCCTTGATTCGGCTGTATTCTTCATTAAGGGTTAAAAACGCCTTTACTTTACCATCTACTTGATGAATGCGGTCAAACGTCGCATCCACAATGTCAGTTACACTCAATTCTTTTGTATGTAATAACTGATGCAGTTCTGAGATCTTTTTATCTAAAATCGACATACGTGGTCTTTCCTCCTACTCCAAAATGTTCGGAACTTTAAACTGGCCATCTCTTTCTGAAGGCGCATTTTTCATCGCCTCATCCACTGATACAGAATTTCTCACTTCGTCTTTGCGAAGGATATTCTTCAGTTCCAGAACGTGAGTAGTCGGCTCCACGTTATCTGTATCGAGTTCGTTCAGTTCTTCAGCAAACCCGATGATCTTATCTAATTGTTCAGTCAGCAATTCGGCTTCTTCCTCCGTAACCGCTAACCTGGCTAAATGCGCCACGTGCTTCACTTGATCTTTCGAAATTCGAGACAAGCATGCCACCTCCAAGACTTTCTATACGAAAAGTATTATTCTGATGATAACAAAAAGCTTGCTGTATAAGCAACTTGAGGACGGAACATTCACGAAATTGAGTTATTTTTATGGGGTTTTAGCTGGATTGTGGGTTGTTTGCGGGATGTGAGTCCGTTTTACGGTACGTGTTTTTATAATTTATTACGCGTTCACCGGTGAATGGGTTGTTTTCACCTGAGAGTGTTGAGTTACCACCTGAAAAAGTGCTGTTGGCACCGCTGTGACGAGTGTGACCACCTGAGAATGCATCTCTACCACCTAAAGCCCTCATTTACGCCCCATAAACAGCCCTTAAAATAGAAAAAGAATCTACTTTTACGTAGATTCTTCCGTTATTGATACTAAATGCTCTAGATTCCCCACTCATGAAGCTCTAAACGGCGCACGCCTTCTTTTACGTAAGGATCTTCTTCTGCTAATCGTTTCGCTTCATCTAACGATTCAGCTTTATAAACGACCATACCGCCTGCTCCGTCTAAGAATGGTCCTTTCAGATGAACTTTATCTTGTGCCACAAGCTCTGCTAGGTAATCTAGGTGAGCCTGACGGAACTCTTGATTGAGCTCTGGTTTTTCCATATGTAAAATTGCTGCGAAATATGCCATGTTTGTTACCTCCCTCATCTTTACTCTCATCTTACTATAGTCAGCTCCAAGCACAAAAGAAAAACATCCGGTGAGGAAAGCCAGATGTCTTAATCTTTTCCGTAGCTCGAATCTTTCGTTGGATGGCGAAGCATACCTTCTTTTGGCGGTGCTTTCTTTTCGATCAGGTCGCGGTTTATATTTGTGTTCCAGCCGATATCATTCGTCGGATGCACCCACTCTTCTCCTGCCATCACTTCTGGATCTGTATCTGTACTCCAGTTGTTCAGTGGTGAATTCTTTGAATCGTAAAAACTATCTCCGATTACGACACCATGCTCGTTTACAAACGGCGCTTCCATCTTCATCCCTGTACCTTTAAAATCAGGAGAACTGATCTGATGAGGCAGCGTTTCATCCAGATCGACTTCAGGAACATTCTTCTTCTTTGGCTCTTTATCATTTGACATCTTCACACCTGCTTCCATATCGTTATACGATTAACTTCTCCTGAAGAGGAGTGTACAATCCATTTTGTTTGCAGATTGTGCGAAGACTTATAAATTTTTTTGAGGACTTATAAAAAAATTTGAAGACTTATAAAAATTTTTCAAGACTTATAAATTCTGATGAAGACTTATAAATGAAAAAACCACATAAAAAACCCCTTTCTCAGGCGAGAAAGGGATCGATTTTAAAAACTAAAGTGTTTCTGAAGTTGTTTTTGCTTGCATGTGAAGTGTTAGGTAGTCTGGGCCACCAGCTTTTGAGTCAGTACCAGACATGTTGAATCCGCCGAACGGCTGGTATCCAACGATTGCGCCTGTACAACCACGGTTGATGTAGAAGTTACCTACGTGGAACTCTTCACGTGCGCGCTCAATGTGCTCACGGTTGTTAGAAAGAAGTGCACCTGTTAGACCGTACTCAGTGTTGTTTGCGATTTCCATCATGTGATCGAAGTCACGCGCTTTACATACCGCTACAACTGGTCCGAAAATCTCTTCTTGCATCAAGCGAGCTTTTTCATCTACATCAGCAAAGATTGTAGGCTGGATGAAGTAACCTTTAGAGTCGTCGCCTTCTCCACCAGTCATCAGACGGCCTTCTTCTTTTCCGATCTCGATGTATTTCATGATTTTGTTGAAAGAAGCTTGGTCGATTACTGGTCCCATGTATGTGCCAACTTCTTCAGGGTTACCCATCGTTAACGTTTTCGTAAGAGCTACTGCTTTTTCTAAAACTTCGTCGTAAACGTCTTGGTGGATAACTGCACGAGATCCAGCAGAACATTTTTGTCCTGAGAATCCGAACGCAGAGTAAACGATTGAGCTAGCTGCTAATTCAAGGTCAGCATCACGGTCAACAACAACTGTGTCTTTTCCGCCCATTTCAGCGATTACGCGCTTCAGCCAGATTTGGCCAGGGTGTACTTTTGCTGCGCGCTCATAAATACGGCAACCAACTTCACGAGAACCCGTGAACGATACGAAGCGAGTTTTCGGGTGGTCTACTAAGTAGTCACCGATCTCTGCACCACTGCCAGGAACGTAGTTAAGTACGCCTGCAGGAAGTCCTGCTTCTTCCATTACTTGTACGAACATTGCTGCAATAATTGGCGTTGAGTTCGCAGGCTTTAACAATACTGTGTTACCCGTAACGAACGCCGCTGCTGCAGTACCTGCCATGATCGCAAACGGGAAGTTGAATGGAGAGATAACGATACCTACTCCAAGTGGGATATAGCTAAATTTATTAATTTCGCCGTCACGGCTTACAACTGGTTGTCCAGCTTTAAGCTTGATCGCTTGGCGTGCATAGTATTCTAAAAAGTCGATCGCTTCAGCTGTATCAGCGTCAGCTTCTTTCCATGGCTTACCTGCTTCTTTTGTAAGCATAGCGGAGAATTCATATTTACGGCGGCGGATGATCGCTGCTGCACGGAACAAGATGTTCGCGCGGTGTTCAGGATCCCACTTTTTCCAAGATTCAAAAGCTGTTAATGCAGCTTGCATCGCTTGTTCAGCGTGATCTTGAGTCGCTTTGGAAACAGATCCAATCACTTCTTCTTTGTTAGCTGGATTTATAGAAACAATTTTTTCGTCTGTCGTGATCTTTTCACTGCCGATAACAAGCGGAAACTCTGTACCTAGCTTTGAGTTAATTACTTTTAACCCTGCTTCGTAAGCTTCCTTGTTTGCAGGAACTGAAAAATCCATAAATGGTTCATGACGGTATTCACGTGTCATAATAAATTCCCCTCCTATTAAAGCGTTTTCATTATTCGGTTTCCCACGTTCATTCTACATGAACATAGCGGTTTGTTCAAACAAACTGATAATAGTCAGAATTCTTTATTTTCAAGGGATGTCGTGCATTTTTGTATCTTTTTTCTTTGTAGTGAATGATTAGTGAATTTTTTCTTGATTAGATTAGAAGATTTAGGTGTTATACGAATAAATATGAGTTTTGTTCGTTTTTAAAGTATATTTTTCCATGATCTATAAAAATGTCACTGTAAGTGGCTCACTTTGTTCATTTTAGTTCCGTTTTGTACCGCACAGAGCTGTCTGCAGGTGGTCGCGGTGCAATCTCAGGTGGTCACATGTATATTAGCGGTGCTCACAACCACTTTTCAGGTGAAAACGAAGCACTTTCAGGTGGAAACAGGCCATTTAGCGGTGAACGCGTAACAAACATAAAAACACGTACCTAAAATCGCTAACCATAGTGCGAACTGCATTCCCAGGAACTTCTCACCTTGTACAACAAAAGCCCACTAACCATAACGGTAGCGGGCTTTCAAAACATCCTTATTTACGATAAATATGCACAAACGGTTCTTCCTGTGTTGTTTCATCCTTCACGATAAGCGCCTCAGGCTGATCAACGGCTGAACCGATGTATACTTCTATCGGTACGTTCGGTAACTCTCCTAGTGCGGATGTTGCGACAAATTGAGTAAAGGAGATGATCTCTGCTTTACCTCGGAACTGAACCGGAATCTCAATCGTCAATCGCTCAAGGTTACCGTCTTTATAGTAGCCTTTCCCGATCACTCCGATATAGTTAGGGAAATACTCCTGAACCTTTGATTTAAAAGTAGTGAACTTTTCGTAGTCACTTCTCTTCTTTTTTGAAGCTGCGTCAGATGGGAACAGCACATAATCTTCATCTACGTCTTCCCATGAACCTACTGAATTGCTTCCTTTTTTCACTACCCCTGAGGCAAAGAAGTTTCCTGGTGTTACAGAATCACGCTCTTCTTCTTGATATAGAGCAAATACAATCGGCACATCTTTAAGTTTTGGGTCTGTACGTAAGCGGCTTGCCACTTGTCCAGCTATTTTCTGTGCTTCTTGTTTCACTTTTTCCCGCTCAAGCTTCACTTCACCAGGATAGATCAAGCCTTTTTGGTTAACGTCATAGTAGTACGTGGAGTTAAAAGATAACCCGACTACCACACCGCCAAGCTTTACTTTTCCATCACCGCTTTGAACAAGATAGTTATGTTCCAAAACATAAGAAAGATATTTAGGGTTGTTCTTGTTTGCTTCTAGCATCTTATCTTTAAACCCTGGATCACCTTCGTCTACTTTTACACCAAGCTTAGGGTTCAATCCTGTTTGATCAAGCTTGCTCTTGCTTTTTCCTGGTTCTTCGTCTGCTCTTTTCAGCCAGTTCGTAACCGTTGGCTCATTCAAAATCTGTCCTTCTTGGAAAAAGTACTTGTCTGTACTGAATGTGTCTTGAGCGATGCGCATTAAGCCCATCTCGAACTCGTTGATATCAAGCCGGTTATCAACACCATAACGGATCACACCACGGGCACCACCTGGTTCGAACGGAAAAATACTTCGATAGTACTTTTCACCAGTGTTAATCTCCCCTGTAATAATCGCTTTTTCATCTTTTTTGCCCTTTTCTTGCACGATCTTTTCTTCTTTTTCCAGCTCTTCGCCACCCCAGCAGCCGGTCAAAAGCAGTAAAGTACTTAAGAAAAGGAGCCCAACCCGTTTCATCATTACGGACACTCCTCTAGTATTGTTGGTTAGCTCTCGCCAATCTTATTTGTTAAGCTCGTCCACCAATTTCTGCTCATCCCAAACCTCAATACCAAGGGTCTTCGCTTTATCAAGCTTAGATCCGGCATCTTCTCCTGCGATCAGCATATCTGTATTCTTGCTCACGCTTCCAGTCACTTTCGCTCCTAAGCGCTCCAATTTTTCTTTTGCATCATTACGAGTCAGAATGGAAAGTTTGCCTGTTAACACAACTGTTTTCCCAGCAAACGGAGTATCCAGATCTTCCACTTTTACAAGCTTTGGACCTTTGTATTCCATGTTCATGCCAAGAGCCTTCAATTCTGCTACGAGCTCGTGCACTTCGGGTTTTGAAAAATAAAGAAGGATCGAGTCGGCCATCTTTTCACCGATCTCTTCAACAGCTAATAGCTCTTCTTTAGAAGCATTCATCAAACCTTCCATCGTTTCAAAGCGCTGTGCGATCGTTTTTGCCGCTTTCGCCCCAACATGACGAATACCAAGCCCAAACAGAAGACGTTCTAAAGAATTTCCTTTCGACTTCTCGATCGCTGCAAGCAGATTATCTACCGACTTCTCACCCATACGCTCTAATTCTAACAGTTTCTCGCGCTCTAGCTTAAACAAATCTGCAAAGTTTTGTATTAATTTTTCCTTAAACAGCTGTGCAACTACTTTTTCACCAAGTCCATCAATGTTCATGGCGTTTCGAGATACAAAGTGGATGAATCCTTCTCGAATCTGTGCCGGGCATTGCGGATTCAAACAACGCAGTGCTACTTCTCCGTCCAAACGCTCTAGCTTGCTGTCACACTCTGGACATTCGGTCGGCATATTAAAATCGATCTCATCACCAGTTCGGCGCTCCGTAATCACATTCACGACTTCCGGGATGATGTCACCGGCTTTTTTTACAACCACATAATCGCCGAGCTTGATGTCTTTTTCACGGATCAAGTCTTCATTATGTAACGATGCACGCTTTACCGTTGTTCCAGCTACTAAAACAGGCTGTAACAAGGCAGTTGGTGTAACGACCCCCGTACGTCCAACATTCAACTCGATGCCCTCTAGCTTTGTTACCACTTCTTCAGCAGGAAACTTGTACGCGATCGCCCAACGCGGGTTTTTCGCCGTGAATTCTAGTTCCTCTTGCTGATAAAGAGAGTTCACCTTGATTACGATCCCATCGATCTCATACGGAAGGTCTGGTCGCTTCTCCTGCCAGCTGTTCACATATTCAATGACTTCTTCGATGTTTGCGCATTTCTTCCACTCTGGATTCGTTTTGAAACCTAAGTGGTTTAAGTACGTTAAGCTTTCGTCGTGGGAATCAACTGAATGGCCCTCAAGCTTTCCTAAACCATAAACAAAGATATCGAGGTTACGGCTCGCCGCGATCTTTGGATCGAGCTGACGTAAAGAACCCGCTGCTGCATTCCGCGGATTCGCAAAGAGCTCTTGTCCTTCTTCTTCTCGATGTGCGTTAAGCTTTTGGAAAGATTTTTTCGGCATGAACGCCTCGCCTCGTACTTCGAGCATCACATCTTCTTTTAACTTAAAAGGAATAGAACGTATCGTTTTTAAATTATTCGTTATATCCTCACCAATTGTGCCGTCTCCGCGTGTAGCTCCACGAACGAAACGACCATCTTGATACGTGAGGGATACGGCTAGACCGTCAATCTTGAGTTCGGCAACATATGATACGTTCGAACCTACCCCATCTCTCACACGGCGGTCAAAATCTCGCAGATCTTGATCATTGAAGGCATTGCCGAGACTTAGCATCGGTACGGTATGTTCCACTTTTTCAAAAAAGTCCAAAACAGCACCGCCTACACGTGAGGTAGGCGAGTGCTCGTCATGAAGTTCTGGATGATTGTTTTCAAGTTCGATCAGCTCTTTCATAAGCTGATCATATTCAGCATCAGGTACAGACGGCTTGTCTAGTACGTGATATTCGTAATTATATTTTTCTAGCATTTCCCGGAGTTCCAGGATGCGTTCCTTCGCTTGTTCTTCGTTCAACCCGTTCCACTCCTTCTTTTCTTACGCTTTTTCAATCGGGGCAAATTTGGCAAGCAGTCTTTTCACACCTACAGGCTGTGGAAACGCGATGTCGAGTTCCATTGAATCTCCTGAACCACGCATACTTACAACGGTTCCTGTTTCCCACTTACGGTGTTTGACTTTGTCGCCTACTCTCCACTCCAGTTTCTCCCCACCAGAAGATTGATAGACAGGTGTAACCATTTTCTTTTTCGGTGACATAAACGATGGCGTTGATCCTCCACCTGAGCGAGCACTTGCTCCCCAGGGAACAGATGGTTTTTCTTTTACTTCTGTCTCGATAAGATCTTCAGGGATCTCAGCGATAAAACGAGATTCCGGATTTGTCGTCGTACGTCCATAAAGGGTGCGCATTCTAGCATTTGTTAAGAATAACTCTTCTTCCGCACGTGTGATTCCAACATATGCGAGACGACGTTCTTCTTCCATCTCATTCTCTTCAAAAAGAGCACGGCTATGCGGGAATACCCCTTCTTCAAGACCCATTAAAAAGACCATCGGAAACTCCAGACCTTTTGCAGAGTGAAGCGTCATTAGAACGACAGATTCTTTCGGCTTATCATCCGCTGCATCTTCATCGAGCTTATCAATATCTGCAACAAGTGCAAGATCAGTTAAGAACGCGATCAATGATTTATCATCTTGTTTCTTTTCAAAGTCTTGCGTAACAGAAATAAACTCGTCGATATTCTCTAAACGGCTTTGTGCTTCGATCGTTTTCTCAGCTTTTAACGCATCACGATAGCCCGTCTTGCTAAGCACTTCTTCTGTTAGTTCAGTCACAGAAAGAAATTCCTGCTGACGCGTCCAGTTTGTAACAAACTCAGAGAACTCTCTTAAAGCGTTCGTTGCACGCGCGCTAAGACCGATCTGTTCCACTTCTTGAAGCGCTCGATACATGGAGAGATCATTGTTTGCTGCATACTGTGCCACTTTATCCATAGAAGACGCACCGATCCCGCGTTTCGGTACATTTACGATACGCTGCAGTGAAATGTCATCGTCTGGATTCGAAATCAAGCGAAGATACGCTAGGATGTCTTTGATCTCTTTTCTGTCATAGAACTTCGTGCCGCCAACGATATTGTACGGAATGTTTGATTTGATCAAAACTTCCTCAATAACACGTGATTGCGCATTCGTACGATAAAGAATCGCGATGTCATTATACGAACGTTTGCCTGAGGATACAGCTTCACGGATCTTACCGGTTACGTAATAGCTCTCACCTTGCTCATCATCACCTTGATAGTACGTGATGCTTGCGCCATCCGTATTATCTGTCCAAAGATTCTTTGGCTTACGGTTCATGTTGTTTTCGATGACTTTATTTGCTGCTTGAAGAATCTTTTTCGTAGAACGATAGTTTTGCTCTAATAGGATAACTTCAGCATCGTTATAGTCTTTTTCAAACGATAGAATGTTCGCGATATCCGCGCCACGCCAGCCATAAATAGACTGATCTGAGTCCCCTACAACACAAAGGTTGCGGAATCGATCAGCCAGCATCTTCACTAGCATATACTGCGCCCTGTTCGTATCTTGATACTCATCAACATGAATATATTGAAACTTGCGTTGATAAAACTCAAGCACTTCAGGTACTTTTGCGAAAAGCTGGATCGTCGTCATGATCAGATCATCAAAATCTAACGCCTGATTCTTGCGCAGTCGCTTTTCATAGCCTTCATAAACCTCTTGAACAACACCTTCAAAGTGCCCGTTCGCCACTTTTGCAAAATCTGCTGCTGTTTTTAATTCGTTCTTTAAAGACGATATCGCACTTAAAATTCCGCGAGGTTCATATTTTTTAGGATCGTAGTTCAGATCTTTCAATACGGCTTTTACAACAGACAATTGATCTGTCGCATCTAAGATTGTAAAGTTACGGTTGATGCCGATTCGATCAATATCACGACGTAAGATGCGTACACACATGGAGTGGAACGTAGAAATCCAGATCTCTTCTGCTACTGGCCCTGTAATCTTTGCGACCCTTTCCTTCATCTCTCGTGCTGCTTTATTTGTAAACGTGATCGCAAGGATGTTCCATGGTGCCACTTCTTTTTCCATCATTAAATAAGCGATACGGTGAGTTAACACTCTCGTCTTACCGCTTCCCGCACCAGCCATCAATAACAAAGGCCCGTCTGTATGTTTTACTGCCGCTTTCTGCTCAGGATTCAGTCCTGATAATAATTTTTCAATCATTTGATGCATACTCATTCTTCATTCACCGCCCGAACATATATTCTTATTTTTATTCTCACTCATTTTTGAGATTTTATCAACTTTTACCTTTAACCGCTTCAACTGTTTCAATCGCAGCATTTAAATTGTCATATATAACGTTCCCAACAACAACTGTATCCGCGAACTCTGCCATCTCTTTTGCTTGTTCAGCCGAATGAATGCCGCCTCCATAATAGAGAGTCGTGTTTTCAAGTACGCCCTTAACTTGACGAACAATATCAACATCACCATATGTGCCGCTGTATTCCAAATAAAAGATCGGAAGCTTAAACATTTTTTCGGCCAAGCGGGCATATGCTACAACATCATCCGCCGAGAGTTCTGTGTTAGCACTCGACCGTTTTGCCGCCTCACAATCTGGATTTAAGATGCAATATCCTTCAGTTAGAATCTCGTCCCAGTTCATGATGTCACCAAATTCTTTCAATGCTTCTGTATGGAGCCCCGTAATGAAGGTAGCGTCCTTTGCATTTAATACGGTAGGAATATAGTAAAAATCGAATCCTGGTGTAAGTGATTCGATATTAGATACTTCAAGCACGCAAGGAACTGCATATCTGCGGATTCGTGACATAAGGTCTAACGTGTTATCCAATGTAACACCACTAGATCCCCCAACCACAACAGCGTCCGTTCCGCTCTCACAGATCTTTTCCAGGTCACTGTCACTGATCTCTTTATCTGGGTCTAGCTTAAACACATGCTTCCATTTTCGATAATCAAACATTGTGTTCTTCCTTTCATATTTAAAAACACCCGTGCTTGCTTTTTTACAAGCCAGTTCTGTACTTCTGCATTATAACAAAAATAAGGTTCTCACTCTATGATTCATCATGTGGAAAGATTGTGAAGTTCATACTGCTTTTTGGGAGGAATAGCTATGCTTATGTGGCATATCGACGAAGAAATCATGCTAAAACAAGCAGACGTTAAAGAATCCGACAGCATCTATAGATTATTAGAAAAATCACGTCATCATCTTGGACCTTGGATCAGCTGGGTGGATTACACCCAATCAAGCGGTGAGATGCGGCAGTTTATAAAAACGGTGAACAAAAAGATGAAAGAACAAACAGACGTTGTTCTTTTTATATGGTATCGCGGACAAGTAGCAGGCTCTGTTGCTCTATATGATATTAAGTGGCACAACCAGTCGGGTATGCTTGGTTATTGGGTAGGATCAGGATTTGAAGGTCATGGTATTGCACAGCGCGCGGTAAAAGGAATGCTTATGTATGCCTATTACACGTTGATGCTGAATCGCGTGGAGCTTCGTGCTGCGGTTCAAAATGAAAAAAGCATCAAGCTCGCCCGCCGACTAGGCTTCCAAGCAGAAGGCGTTGTCAGGCAGGCAGAATGGATTCGCGGAAACTGCCGCGATCAAGTCCAGATGAGCTTGATGAAGAATGAATTTCATTAAATTTCAGGGTTCAAAACGTATGAGATATAGTTCTGCGCGCTTTGTTCAATCGCTTCCTCTGACGCACGAATCGCGCTATGGAATACGAACGGCGAGATGTAACGAGTTCCAATCAAGTTAGAAGTTGCTTGGAACGGACGAAGCAGTTCACTGATCGTATAGTGGTTGTGGCCACCCGCTTTATAAGAGAAGTCTGGCCCGCCCGTTGAAATCGCCAGTACTAACTCTTTCCCGTGAAGCGCATCGCCACCTGGACCATATGCCCAACCAAACGCTAGCACTCTATCTTGCCATTCTTTTAAAAGGGAAGGTGAGCTGTACCAGTAGAAAGGAAATTGAAGAACGATTCGATCGTGCTGCAACAGCATACGCTGTTCTTCTTCAACGTTCACTTTTCCGTCAGGATACAGATCATAAAGTTTTCGAACAGTAACAAGATCCTGTTTTTCTATTTCCTCAGCCCATCTTTTATTTACTGTAGAGTTCTGTAGATTAGGATGTGCGATAATGACGAGTGTTTTTTTCATTGGTGAGTCTCCTTTTTTAGGCTGTTTTCGTTTGCATTAAAGCTTGTGTAAGTAATTGATTTACACTCCAGGTCGCTCGCTTTCCACGGGGCGTACGGTGAGCCTCCTGCCGCTACGCGCCTTTAGGAGTCTCCACCTGACCGCTCGTCCCGTAGGAGTCGGCAACCTTGCGTTACAATCAACTTGCAATGACGAGGATATAAAGATTTAAAAGCAACAAATACTGCAGAAAAGTAGCCTTATACTAATAAAACGACATTTGCTTGTACAAACAACTTAAACGGTAAAGAAGAGAGCTCTTATGACTCGAGCTGCCCTGCTGCTAGATGAGTTGCTTTTGTGAGTGCTTTTCCTTCTTCTTCTCCTAATAGATCCGAGTATGTTCGGTAAAGATCTTTCCAAGCTTTTTCGAGATCTGTTTGAATCTCCGTTCCTGCTTGTGTCGGATGGATGTGCGACATCTTGCCTTGCACTTTACGCTCTGCAAGTCCTTTTACAACAAGCTTGTCCACGAATCTTGTGATCGTACTTGGTGTCATGTGAAGTTCTTCCGCCAATTCCGATTGAGAGATTCCAGGTTTGTCGTTCACAAGCATCATCATAAAACCATGAGTAGGCGTAATTCCTGTTGGTCTAAACGATTCCTCGGCCATTTTGGAAATAACACGAGAAAGCTTGTTTACGGTAAAATATAAGCAGTTTTCTAGATACTTTTCGGGCATTTTAGCACCTCTTTTGCAATCGTTAATGTTGTTTGTACATACAACTATAAATTGTAGTGTGATTTCTGTCAATATTTTGAGTTTATATGGGTGCTCGGCTGCCGCCAAGCTTACATTTTAGGATTTTACAGGGTAGAAAAAAACCGTGCTGAGCTCCAACCCTAAAGTTTTTGCTCTTAATCCACAAGTTTGGGTGCTCAATCCACGAGTTTTAGCGTTGAATCCAAAAGTTTTTACAGTTTATCCACGAGTCTACAATCCTCGACATCTATCGACAGCCCAAAAACTACTCGGACTACATACACTACCCTCACAAAATACAAAAAACCTACCTCTCAGGCAGGTTTTCGGTTCTTTATTTTGCTTCTTCCTCTTCATGAACGCGGTCGAGCACCATTGCATACGCGTCATTCCCAAAGTTTAGGCAACGTTTTACACGTGAGATCGTTGCGGTGCTCGCACCTGTTTCGCTTTCGATCTTGTGATAGGTTTTTCCTTCACGAAGCATGCGCGCTACTTCAAGTCGCTGCGCCAAAGATTGAATCTCGTTCATCGTACAAAGGTCATCAAAGAATCGATAGCATTCTTCCATATCCTTCAGCGATAAAACCGATTCAAAAAGCTGATCTAGTGCTTTTCCTCGTAATTTATCAATTTGCATGAAACATGCACTCCTTTTTATTGCATCTTAACCGAATCAGTCATTCCACTCGGTACAATGTTAATCCATGTCTTCCCTGGAACAAACGCTCCACCGTCCGGAACGATTCTTCCGTTTTCGTTTTTCCACGAAATGTTTTGCGCGACACCCTTCTGAATCAGAATCGCATCTCCGCCTGACGTTAAGTTGATCTCTCGTCTGCCAGCATCATCGATTACCCGGTGCGCCGCTTCAACAATGAATACATTGCTTACCGTAATGGGTGTTTCGGTCTCCCGATCTATCGTTGGTTCATTGTTGCTGCTTCTAGCGTACGTCTTCTTTTTAGCAGAGTACGTGTAACCTACTGTTTCTCCGCCTGGATAAGTGATCTGAATCTCGTTTGCGGGCGCACCTTCTATTGCTTTAGCACTTTTAGAAGTTAAGAACGCAAGCATATCGAGATCATCTGACTCATCGGCGCCGATCTTCTCCATCCCTTTTTCAATATTTTCATAGGTGATGTAAGAGTTGTGAGGCGCTTTTCTAAAATCAGCTCGATTGAAAAGAATGCCATCGTAATCCATTCCGTTCAAGTGATCGATCGTTCCGCTATCGAGAATCTCTTTCGCTTCAGGACTGAATCCGTGTGCCACGAATAAAGCATCGTAGCCCCGTGAGAGTTCGATGTAATAATCTCTCGCACTTCGAACCGGTCCTACTACTTCAGGCATCTCACTTTGGAAGATCGCCAAAAAGCGAGTAAGTTCTCCCTCAGCTAATACTTCGTAAACAATATCAGCTTTATGAAGTCCAGATTGCGGGCGTGCTTTCGGGTGGTTGTTCACCATGACCGAAACTGCGCGATGGTCTACCTCTTCATTCGTTCCCATGCCAGTGAGTGGATAAACAGAAGTAAACTCCTCTTTTTTCGAATCCGTCGCTTCAGCTTTATCTACCTTACCGTCTTCTAATACTTTATCTCTTGCGTCTTTACATGCAGACAGCGTTAATACCGTGATCATCGCCATCAAGATGATGTACCACTTTTTCATTGGGCTCACTACCTTTGTATCGTATTATTTTGCCCAATCCTTTTCTATATTAACGCATAATCGAAGGAAAGAGTAACCCTTTCTTTTTAACATCGTAAATGCCTCTTTGCGTAATGCGGATGTATGGCAAGTGTGTGGAAGAGAAAAACAATAGAGAATAGATCGGATCTTCGTATTGATAGCCTCTTTCTCTTAACGCATTCGTTAATCTTTTCTCTTCTACCACTAGTTCTTCTATACTAAGATTCGACATTCCTCCCGCTAATGGAAGTTTTATCTCAGCTACGATCTCGCCTCTCTCCGCAAGAACGATGCCTCCACCCACCTCTTTTAAGCGTTCGAAAGCTACAGCCATATCCTTTTTGCTTTTTCCGATGATCAAAAGATCTCCCGTATTGGAATACGAGCTCGCAAAGCCATACAGATTTTTCGCAAAACCCTTTACGACCGTATTGATTCTCCACTTTCCTTCTTTATCGATCAGCATTAAGAAACACTCGTCTGATTCTCCGTTAATCTCTTCAGAAAAAGGATTGATCGATACATTATATGGCCGTGTGATGACACTATTGTACATTTCTATTCCAACGAGACCAGAAAACTGAAAATCTTCGTCTTGGAGGTCCCATTTAATCTCTCTTTGTTTGATACCATGACCTTCCCAATCAAATTGAAAATCACGATCGTCACTAACATCCTTGCCGTCACGCTTCATCCATTTTCCTTTTGCCAAAACAGATTCAGGCAGAGGATTTGTTACGTCATCTAAAATATTCAAATGTGCGACTCGCCCTGCCGCAACCATGCCGAAGAGGTGATCTAGGCCATAATATCTAGCTACGTTATAAGAGACCATCATATACGCATCCACTGGGTCGAGCCCTGCTTCAAGTGCGATCTGCAGCATCTTATCGGTAACACCTTCCTCATAAAAAGCAGGTGTGGATCCGTCAGTCGTCATAAAGATTCTTTCATAGTTCGTGATGCCTTCTTCTTTCATCTGGCGCAACAACTTCGGCAGATCTGGACGAATCGAAGAATAACGAAGCGAAACTTGCAGACCAGCATTCAATCGGTCCATCACCTCTGTCCCTGTCATCGCTTCATGATCGCAGTCCACACCGAGCAACGTCATTGCAGTTAAGGTCTTTTCAGAAGCCCCTGGCAGATGTCCCTCGATCTTCTTACCCGCTTTCTTCGTCTTGAGCATCCAATGCAACAGCGTATCATCACCATGAAGCACGCGCGGCCAGCTCGTTAACTCGCCGCCTTGAAGAACATACGGGCTCTCAAGCAGCTGCCTCACACTTTTTTCCGAAAAATAATTCTCTTCTTCTAAGAGTTCAGTTTGTGCGTCATAACGGCACCACCAAAAGAAATTAGAAGGCAGATCGTTCACGTCCTCCATAAAAGAAAGCGCTTTCGAAATATTCATTTCAAAAAGCAGCATAAAGTTGTCGGCTAAAAATACGGACGTTCCACGCTGCAATGCATATCGCGAGAGCGACTGGGGATTATAAAGTTGAAACGGATGACAGTGAGGTTCAATATATCCCGGCACAACAAACTTACCTTCTAGATCAGTGATTTCCGTCCCTGTTGTATGGTCAGGCATCTTTTCGCCTACATAGACGATGCGGTCTTGAAGGATCCAGATGTTTGCTTTTACCCATTTTTTAAGAGCTGTGTTTAAATATGTAGCGTTTGTTAAGACAAGCGACGGTGCCAATTCACCTTGAATTACGGCCACTTGTTTGCGCATTTGCGCTTTTGTCCAAAAAGCAATGTGTTGGTTCATGTTGGATCACCTGTCTTCTCTCTGAAAATTTCGTTTTTTCAAGAATACCATATTCATCAAGCAAATTGGTGAAAATTGAAAGGAGTATCACAATGAGACAAAATATTGGTTTAGTTAATAGCATGATTCGAATTATTGCAGGTCTAACACTGCTTTCTGTTTATACAGCAAAGCTGACAAGAAAGCCTTACAAAGAGTCATACATTCTTATGATCTTAATGGCTGCGATGAAAGTAGCAGAAGGAATCGTCCGCTACTGCCCAGTGACTGACCTTCTTCACAAAAGCAAAGAAATGAACGACATGGATCTTGGTAATATCGCGAAAGAAGGTTCGCCGTTCAACCCTTCATAATAAGAAGGAGGCAGCACTATGCCCACTCATTCTTTACTAAAAGGCAACAGACCTCTATTTAGTTTATTGGTCGTTGTCTTTATTACACATCTTGGCTCGTATCTAGTCTTGCCTGTCCTTCCTATCCTCTTAAAAGTGGAAACCGGACTAACAGCGGCACAGATTGGATTTACTCTCGCTGTTATCTCGATCTTCATGCAAGTCGGAAGTGTGGTCGGAGGCGTATTCGCTGACCGTACAGGCAGACGTTTTATCATCGCACTTGGTGCTTTAATACGGGCTGGCGGGCTGATAGGTTTCGCTTATTTTTCAACTTATTCACTTGTTTTATTAACTGCTGCGATCAGCGGGCTTGGTCTTGGGCTTAATGCACCGTCCACAAAAGCATTTATTTCATCACTCGTAAAAGCAGAAATGAGATCTACTGCTTTTTCATTGCGTGGAATCTTTGCCAATATTGGAATGGCCATTGCTGGATTGACCGTTTTCGCTTTATTTACAGGAAGTTCAAAACTAATCTTCATAACCGCTGGTGTTATTTATTTAGGAGCAAGCGTGATCAGCTAGTTCTTCTTGCCTGCAGGCTGTGGAGACGAAAACTGCCGAGAAGTTAAGTGGAGTGAATATCGACAAGGGTTAAAAAACATTCCCTTCCTCGTTTTTGTGATCGCGACAATCTTTGTTTGGGCGCTTTACGTACAGTTTGCACTCGTGCTCCCGCTTCGAGCTGAAAATGTTCTGTCCAACGGAAAAGACGTCAGCATCATCTGGACCATCAACAGCATCACGGTCATATTAGCTCAAACGCTCATTACAAAAAATATTATCCGAAATATTCATCCCCTGACATCTGTTGGTATAGGGGCGATCTGTATCGGATCTGCTCTCGGAAGTTTATATTTTGCGAACACTTTATTTTTCTTTGTTTTTACCGGAATTATCTTTATTACGGGTGAGATGCTGATCATGCCAACGTTGGATACGTCTATCTCTCAGCTTGCGGCTGCCCGGTTTCTTGGCATGTTCTTTGGATTAGCTAGTGTTTTTACAGGGATTGGGGAAGCGATAGGAAATTCAATCGGAGGACGATTATTTGAAGTGGCGGATGGAGGAGAAAGCGCTGCTCCTTATGTAACGTACGTGATAGCAGGTTTTGTCATCTTCATCGGGATGCAGTTGTTGCGTCGGTGGAAACCGTTGTCCATCATACAGCCTCCAAAACTCATGCCGACCGCAGCTCCGAACACCGAATCATCTACATCTCATCCGAATCCAATTAATGAAGGCTGACGAACAAGGTTTTGATCAACCATTGCCCGTCAGCCCTCAATTTCAATATAGGAGGTAAGCCATATGAGTTACGAATACTTAATGGATACTGCTTTTCTTTATATCTTGCTTATCGGCGGAATCATCGCCATCTCATTTGTATTTATTAAGAAGAGACGTGCGAAATAGCTCGAAACCCGATATCTTTGCGATAGAATGAGCCTTCGCACGTGATTTTCTTCATTTCTTTATATACGTTTTCCCGTGCTTCACTTAATGAACGTCCTTTAGTGGCTACCAATAACACTCGGCCACCATCCGTTAAAAGAGATTCACCTTCTCTTTTTGTACCCGCGTGAAACACGTTAGAACCACCTTGAATGTCTTCAATCCCCGTTATTACTTCAGCTTCTGAAGAAGAAACAGGATAACCATCAGATGCAAGAACAACACCAAGTACGGATTCTTCTGACCAATGAAGTTCCGGCTTTTTGCCGTTTAAAAGGGATAAAAGCAGATCAGCTAGATCGTTTTCTAGTCGAGGCAGAATCACTTGTGTTTCAGGGTCACCGAAGCGTGCGTTAAACTCGATCACTTTCGGACCATTCTTCGTTAAGATTAGGCCCGCATATAGAATTCCTGTAAAAGGAGTGCCTTCTTGTTTCATCGCAGAAACGGTTGGCTGAACGATCTCTTTTATCGCTTTTTGGATGTCTGCGTCGGAAATCTGGGGAACGGGTGAATATGCCCCCATCCCACCTGTGTTCGGACCTTTATCCCCGTCATACGCACGTTTATGGTCTTGAGCAATTTCCATCGGAAGGAAAATCTCGTCATGTACGAATGACATTAACGAAAATTCTTCCCCTTCTAGGAATTCTTCAACAACAACCGTTTCACTCGCAGAACCGAAGCGTTTGTCCACCATCAACTCGTGTAGGCCGTCTTCCGCTTCTTCTAAAGTCATGGCCACAATGACACCTTTACCTGCGGCAAGTCCGTCCGCTTTTAACACGATCGGTACTCCTTTTTCTCGAACATATGCTAGAGCCTCATCATGATTCGTAAACGTTTCAGAAGCAGCTGTTGGAATGTCGTACTTTTTCATGAGATTCTTCGCGAATGATTTTGAGCCTTCGATCTCTGCTGCTGCTTTAGATGGACCGAAGATAACAAGGCCTTCTTCTTTAAAACGATCTACGATGCCTTCTAGCAGAGGCACTTCAGGTCCAACGAATGTTAAACCGATTTCGTTTGCTTTTGCAAAAGTGACAAGCTCGTCGATGTTGGTTTCTTTGATGGAAACGCATGTTGCTTGTTGTGCCATGCCTGGGTTTCCTGGTGCAGCAAACACTTTTGTGACGCTCGGGCTGTTGCTGAATTTCCACACGAGCGCATGTTCACGTCCACCTTTGCCGATTACAAGAACGTTCATGGTTGCTACCTCCTTTATAAAATGATAAACGTTGTTTTCATGATGGCCTTGATAGTAGTTGATCTCCGTTCCAGGTGCTCGCTTTCCGCGGGGCAGGCGGTGAGCCACATTCGTACGTTTCACGTATAAGTGTCTCACCCGCCCACCTGTCCCGCAGAAGTCTCGCACCTTGCACTCCGATCAACTTAATCAGTGGAGTTTATAGGTAATACTAAAGGCTGTTGGCACTTTAGTTTTTAAGTCACGAACTGATGCTAAAGACTGTTTGAACTAATTCAATAATTTAAAAGGCTTCTTGATAAAACATCTGAAGATAAGGCTAAGTGATTGTCTTTTAGATTTTTTCTTTTTGTACTTCTTATGCAAGTTGATTGGAGCGGAAGGTTGCCGACTCCTATGGGACGAGCGGTCAGGTGGAGACTCCTAAGGGCGCAAAGCGGCAGGAGGCTCACCGTTCGCCCCATGGAAAGCGTGCAACCTGGAGCGGAAATCAACTACTTTCAGGAACTAACAATGTATTCGAAAACAGCTAAAAGGATTAATGCTTAAAGTGTCTTACGCCTGTGAACACCATCGTGATCCCGTGCTCATCTGCTTTTTTGATCGAGTCTTCATCCTTTATCGATCCGCCTGGCTGTATGATCGCTGTAACGCCAGCGCGTGCCGCTGCTTCTACGGTGTCATCCATCGGGAAGAATGCATCTGACCCTAGAGCAGAGCCTTGTGCACGTTTCCCCGCTTGCTCGATCGCGATTTTCGCTGCGCCAACGCGGTTCATCTGACCCGCGCCAACACCTACTGTCATTTCGTCTTTCGCTAAGACGATCGCATTTGATTTCACGTGTTTTACCACTTTCCAAGCAAGTTTCAAATCTTTCCACTCTTGCTCAGTCGGCTGGCGCTTTGTTGGAATCGTCACGTTCGCGTCATCCAACCCGAAAACGTCTTCTTCTTGAACGAGCATTCCGCCAGAAACGGTTGTGATTTTTTTAGCTATCCCTTTACCTTCTGTAAAATCTAATTTTAATAAACGGATGTTTTTCTTTTTCGTTAGGATCTCTAACGCTTTCTCTGTAAATGAAGGAGCGATGATGATCTCAAGGAAAATCTCACTCAGCTTTTGAGCCGTTTCTTCATCAATTTCTGTGTTCGCAGCGATGATGCCACCGAAGATCGATACAGGGTCAGCTTCAAACGCACGGGTGTACGCTTCAAGGATCGTTGAGCCTGTTCCAACGCCACATGGATTCATGTGCTTAACCGCAACTACAGCTGGATCAACGAACTCTTTTACAATTGAGAGTGCAGCATCTGCGTCGTTGATGTTGTTGTATGAAAGCTCTTTTCCGTGAAGCTGTTCAGCGTCTGTTAAAGAGAGCGTGTTCTTCAGTGGCGTTGAATAAAACGCGGCTTTTTGATGAGGGTTCTCACCATATCGAAGGTCCTGTTTCTTTTCATATGTTACCGTGTAAGATTCCGGGTGCTCCTCTTCTACAGCTGCTGTTAAATACTCAGCAATCAACGCATCATAAGCCGCTGTATGACGGAACGTCTTCGCAGCAAGTCTTCGGCGTGTCTCTTCACTTACAGCTCCTGTACCATCAAGCTCACCCGCTACTGTCTCATAGTCTGCCGGATCGACAACGACCGTTACGTAGGCGTGATTTTTTGCAGCTGAACGCAGCATACTCGGTCCGCCGATATCGATATTTTCGATCGCGTCAGCGAATGTTGTGCCTTCTTTTGCAATCGTCTCTTTGAACGGATAAAGGTTTACAACAACAAGATCGATCGGAGAGATCTCATTTTCTTGCATGGCTGTTTGATGTGTCTCATTATCTCGAACAGCGAGTAAACCGCCATGAATTTTTGGGTGAAGCGTTTTGACACGTCCGTCCATGATCTCTGGAAAACCAGTTACTTCAGAGATACCGATCACAGGAATTCCTGCGTCTTGCAGCGCTTTTTTTGTTCCGCCTGTAGAGATGATCTCTACGCCGTGATGAGCTAGTTTTTCTGCAAAATGAAGTAATCCTTCTTTATTTGAAACGCTTATGAGTGCACGTTTGATCGTCAATGTAAGAGGCCCCCTACGGTGTCTTTTTGTAATAGTTTGTTGATGATAGCTGGGTACAATTTGTGTTCTGCTTTTTGGATGCGCTGCTGCAGGGTTTGCTCAGTATCGCCAGGCAATACAGGAATGCGAACTTGTTCGATGATCGGCCCTGTATCCATTCCACTATCTACATAATGAACCGTTACACCTGTTTCGGCAACGTTCGCTTTCAGAGCTTGTCCGACCGCATCCTTACCAGGAAAGGCTGGCAGATACGAAGGGTGGATATTGATGATACAGCCTTCATACGCTTTTAATAATACCTCACCAACCAGCCTCATATATCCTGCGAGAACGATAAATTCTACTCCATAGGATTGAAGTTCAGAAACGATTTCTTTTTCAAAATCAGCTTTTGATGCAAATGTTTTTGGCAAGAACGAATACGTCGGAATCCCGAAGTGGCGCGCACGATCAATCACTTTCGCCCCCGGTTTATCACATACTAAAAGCTCGATATCCGCCTGAAGCTCACCTGCTTCAACCGCGTCTATGATGGCTTGAAAGTTACTTCCGCTTCCAGAAGCAAATACAGCTATTTTTCTCATTCGATGTTTCCTCCACCAAAGATCACACCTTCACCTTGTTTCACGCGACCGATGATGTAAGGCTTCTCGCCTGTTTCTTCTAAAAGGCGGATGATTGGTAGCATATTTTCTTCTGAAACCGAGAGCACCATTCCAATTCCCATGTTAAACGTTGTGAACATCTCTTTCCGTGTCAGGTTTCCTTTTTCTTCGATCAGATCAAAGATCGCAGGAACCGGCCATGATCCATAATCTACTTCTGCCGCAAGACCTTCTGGCAGCATGCGTGGAATGTTTTCAATGAATCCGCCGCCTGTAATATGAGCAACACCGTTCACATCAAACTGATTGAACACTTCAAGCAACGGTTTTACATAGATGCGAGTCGGTGTTAACAGCTCTTCACCTAATGGTTTAGATAAACGATCAATGTGTTGGTTCAGATCAAGTCCTGCGTTTTCTAATAAAACTTTACGAACCAGTGAAAAACCGTTGGAATGAAGACCGTTTGAAGCAAGACCGATCAATACATCGTTCTCGGAGATAGCAGCGCCGTTGATCAGCTTCGATTTCTCGGCGATTCCAACCGTAAATCCAGCTAGATCATACTCTTCACTGTCATACATGCCAGGCATCTCTGCCGTTTCTCCGCCAATGAGCGCACAACCTGCTTGTTCACAGCCATCCGCGATCCCACTAACGATCTGTTCGATCTTTTCAGGGTGAAGCGTGCCGCAAGCAATATAGTCCAGGAAATAAAGCGGCTCAGCGCCTTGCGCTACGATATCGTTCACACACATCGCAACTGCATCTACACCGATCGTGTCATGCTTATCCGCCATGAACGCAAGCATCAGTTTCGTACCTACTCCGTCTGTTCCGGAAATCAGCACAGGCTCTTTATGTGAGAATCCTGATAGATCGAACATCGCACCAAATCCTCCAAGTCCTGCTAATACTTCCGGACGCTTCGTTCTTTGTGCATGTTTCTTGATACGATCGACCGCTTCATATCCTGCTTCGATGTTCACGCCTGCTTGCTTATATGCTTCTGCCATCGTCTTCTCCCCCTTTAAACAAGCTCTTTTTCATATGGTAAAACAGTATCTGGATAAATTTCTGTTGGATATCGTCCTGTAAAACAAGCTAAACATTGTCCGCAGTTCGGCTCGGCATTCGAACGTCCGATACCTTCCATTAATCCTTCTACGGAAATAAACGATAAGGAATCCGCACCAATAATTTCACGAATCTCATCCACCGAATGCTTAGATGCGATCAGTTCTGCACGTTCTGACGTATCGATGCCGTAATAGCATGGATGTGCGATCGGTGGTGCTGTAATGCGAACGTGAACTTCTGTAGCGCCCGCAGCACGCAGCATCTTCACGATTCGGCGGCTCGTTGTTCCACGAACGATTGAATCATCGACCATAACGACTCGCTTTCCTTCTACGATTCCTCGAACTGGCGAAAGCTTCATCTTCACACCTAGTTCACGAAGCTCTTGAGAAGGCTGGATGAACGTACGTCCGACATAGCGATTTTTAATCAAACCAATCTCATACGGAATACCGGATGCTTCTGCATAACCGATCGCAGCTGAGATACTAGAATCAGGCACACCTGTTACAACATCCGCTTCAATCGGAGCTTCTTCATACATCTTTTTCCCAAGACTTTTACGAGCCGCATGAACGTTGATTCCTTCAATGTTGCTGTCTGGTCGTGAGAAATAAATATATTCCATCGAACACATGGAGCGCTGAACAGAAGTCGAGAACGTATCGACCGTTAGTCCGTCTTCATTAATGATCAAAAGTTCTCCCGGCTGCACGTCACGCACATACGTTGCACCAACCACATCGAACGCACACGTTTCAGATGCGACAACATACGCATCACCAAGCATACCAAGTGACAATGGGCGTAAGCCGTTCGGATCGAGTGCTACCATCATCTCGTTCTCTGTCATGACTAAGAACGCATATGCACCTTTTAGCATCGTTAAAGCGTTCTGTACTTTTTCTTTAAGTGTAAAATAACCGCTGCGCTTGATCAGATGAGCAAGCACTTCTGTATCAGAAGTGGTTTGAAAGATGCTTCCTTGCGATTCCAGCTGATGTTTTAGCGCGTTGGCATTTACAAGATTTCCGTTATGAGCAAGAGCAAGTGAGCTTGTTTGTGAACGGAACAAGAGTGGCTGAACGTTCGCAAGCTCATTGCCTCCTGCTGTGGAATACCGGACATGGCCGATTGCACCATGTCCGATCAATCCTTCTAGCTCCCCTTTGCTGAACACGTCGTTTACGAGACCGCTACCTTTATGAATGCGTAAACGCTCTCCGTCCGTTACAACGATTCCTGCTCCTTCTTGTCCGCGGTGCTGCAGGCTGTGCAGCCCGTAATACGTTAGTTGCGCGGCATCCGGGTGACCCCAGATCCCAAACACACCACATTCTTCGTTTAAGCCTTTGATGTCAGCAAGCATGGAATTGCTCCTTTCCAGGCGTCTTGCATCTCCTGGAGCGTGCAGGATAACAGCTCTTCACCCTGCTCATTATCGATCGCTAGACCGCTCTCAGAACGTACAAAACCTATGATTTTTGCGTCTTTTACAAGCTGTTGGAACTCATCTTGATGTTCAGGTTTTACTGTGACTAAGAAACGGGATTGAGATTCTCCGAAAAGACTTCCGATCGGCTCATCTGTTAACGTCACGCTCGCTCCTACTTTTCCGTCCATCACAGACTCAGCAAGTGCAACAGATAGTCCGCCTTCCGCAACGTCATGCGCAGATTGGATCAAACCTTTATGAATCGCTGCTAAAAGCTCACGCTGTCTTGTTTCTTCCACTTCTAGATCGATGTGAGGCGCTTTACCAAAAATTCGTCCTTCTTTCATCTTCTGAAGCTCACTTCCGCCAAATTCCGCTTTGCTTTCACCAATTAGATAGATGATGTCACCCGCTTCTTTAAAGCTTTGAGTTACGATGTGCTTCGTGTCTTCAATAAGCCCGACCATACCGATAACTGGTGTCGGGTAAACAGCCACACCGTTCGTTTCGTTATAAAGAGATACGTTACCGCCGATGACTGGCGTTGCGAGTTTGTTGCATGCCGCACTCATACCGTCAGCTGATTTCTCTAGCTGCCAGAAGATCTCTGGCTTTTCAGGATTTCCGTAGTTCAAGCAATCTGTCACCGCAAGAGGCTGTGCTCCTGAACATACGAGATTACGAGCTGCTTCGGCAACAGCGATCATGCCGCCCACTTCTGGATCTAAATACAGATAGCGAGAGTTACAGTCTGTTGTCATGGCAAGTGCTTTTTTCGTTCCGCGGATTCGAACGACTGCTGCATCTGATCCAGGTGCTACGACGGTATTCGTGCGCACCATATAGTCATACTGGTTGTAAACCCACTCTTTGCTCGCTATCGTTGGCTGCTTCAAAAGAGATAGCAACGTAGATTTGAAGCTAGTAATCTCTGGGAAGTAGTCTGCTTGCGCTTGGAACTCACCATAATAAGCAGGTTCTTTTGATGGCTTATGATAAACCGGAGCATCTTCTGCAAGAGCATCTACTGGTACATCTGCCACGATCTCACCTTGGTGAGTAAGACGAAGGACTTGCTCTTCGATAACCGTTCCAACCGTTACGCAATCTAGATCCCATTTTGCAAAGATCTTTTCCACTTCATGCTCACGGCCTTTTTCAACGACTAACAGCATGCGCTCTTGAGATTCTGATAGCATCATCTCGTATGCCGTCATTCCCGTTTCACGCTGTGGAATAAGATCAAGGTTCATCTCGATTCCCATGCCCGCTTTACTTGCCATCTCAGCGGACGAACTTGTAAGACCTGCCGCACCCATATCTTGAATGCCAACAAGCGCATCACAGTTATGAATGAGCTCGAGGCACGCTTCCATAACGAGTTTTTCCATAAAAGGATCTCCAACTTGAACCGCTGGACGCTTTTCTTCTGACGCTTCAGAAAGCTCTTCTGATGCAAACGTTGCACCGTGGATTCCGTCACGGCCTGTTTTCGCCCCAACGTACATGACAGAGTTTCCTGCACCCTTCGCTTGACCTTTTTTAATGTCTTTATGGTCGATCAGACCGACACACATCGCGTTAACAAGCGGATTGCCTTCGTACGATGGATCGAATTGAACTTCTCCACCAACCGTCGGAATTCCGATACAGTTGCCGTAGCCTGCGATCCCCGCTACCACTTGCTCGAACAAATACTTCACACGCGGAGACTCTAACTCTCCAAAACGAAGCGAGTTCAGCATCGCGATCGGACGCGCTCCCATTGAGAAAACGTCACGAATGATTCCACCGACACCTGTTGCAGCTCCTTGATAAGGCTCGATCGCTGAAGGGTGGTTATGAGATTCGATCTTGAAAACAACCGCTTGACCGTCACCGATATCCACGATCCCAGCACCTTCACCAGGACCTTGAAGTACGCGCTCACCTTTTGTAGGGAACTTGCTTAGAACAGGCTTTGAATTTTTATAAGAACAGTGCTCACTCCACATAACAGAGAACAGTCCTGTTTCTGTCCAGTTAGGAAATCTGCCGATAATCTTTTCTACGAGTTCAAACTCTGAATCACTTAAACCCATCTCACGGTATAATTTTTGCTCTTTAATTTGTGAACTTGTTGGTTCATGTTGCAGCGACATAACGTTCCCTCCAGCTCTTCACAATAGATTGAAATAATTTAAGACCATCCTTGCTTCCTAAAAGCTCATCAACCGCACGTTCCGGATGCGGCATCATACCTAGCACGTTGCCTTCTTCGTTCGTGATTCCGGCAATGTTTTCAACCGATCCGTTCGGATTGTTTTTATATGTGAATACGATCTGGTCGTTTGCCTTTAGCTGTTGCAGCGTCTCTTCATCGCAATAATAGTTGCCTTCACCATGCGCGACTGGAACGGAGATTACTTCTCCTTTTTCATACTGAGTCGTGAAGATCGTCGATGTGTTCTCAACGACAAGCTCTTCTGGCTGGCAGATGAATTTCAATGATTCATTGCGGCGCATCGCTCCTGGCAGGAGTCCTGTTTCTAGTAAAATCTGAAATCCGTTACAAACGCCAAGAACCGGTTTTCCTTCACGTGCTGCTTTAACCACTTCTGTCATCACGTTCGAGAATTGTGCGATAGCGCCTGAGCGGAGGTAATCTCCATAAGAGAAACCACCAGGCAATAAAATACCGTCAAATTGATTTAAGTTCGTTGCATCGTGCCAGACGTACTCAACTTCAGCGCCGAGCTCATCTTTTATAGCATGATACATGTCTGTGTCACAGTTTGATCCTGGAAAAACGATTACAGCAAACTTCACTGTGCGACAACCTCCTCCACCTCATACCGGTAGTCTTCAATAACTGGATTCGATAAAAGTTTAGAGCACATGTTCACGATTTTCTCATCAAGATCGTAGTCGCCTTTTTGAAGCGTTAACTCCAGATACTTACCAATACGTACATCTTCAACCTCTGACTGTCCCATTTTGTGAAGCGAGCTCATAACTGCCTTACCTTGTGGATCTAATACACTCTCTCTTAATGTTACATACACCTTTACTTTGTACATGATAGGCCTCCTAGACGTTGTAGTATTTTTTCATAAGCATCTGTTAAACTTCCTAACCCTCGGCGAAATACATCTTTATCAAGTTTCTCGTTCGTTTCTGCATCCCATAAACGGCATGTATCAGGAGAAATTTCGTCAGCGAGCATAAGGTTTCCATTAACATCTGTTCCGAACTCTAGCTTAAAGTCGACGAGCTTTACGTTCTTTTGAACAAAATAAGAAGTGAGCACTTCGTTGATCTGAATCGCTTGTTCTGAAATCTGGCTGAGTTGCTCTCGCGTTGCCAAGTTCATGATGTCGATATGCTCTTCCGTAATAAGCGGATCGCCGAGGTCATCGTTTTTGTAGTAAAATTCGACGATCGTGCGTGGAAGGATCTGACCTTCAGGAATCCCGGTACGCTTTGATAACGATCCAGCAGCGATGTTGCGGACAACCACTTCTAAGGGGATGATGGTCACCTTCTTCACGAGTTGTTCGGTTTCGGATACTCGTTTTACGAAGTGGGAGTGAATTCCTTTCTCTTTGAGCAGTTCAAAAAGGATAGATGAGATCTCGTTGTTCAGTCTTCCTTTTCCTGCGATCTCGGCTTTTTTCTCGCCGTTGAACGCTGTTGCTGAATCTTTGTAGCTTACCCAGACGATGTTCTCGTCTGTTGTGCGGTAGATGCGTTTTGCTTTTCCTTCGTATAGCTGCTCTAACTTCTCCATTCTGACCCCTCCGTTATATGAAGATTCCCAATATTCAATCTACTAAAAAAGGCAAAGAGAAAGAGAGCTCAATAGATCACTCTCTTTTTAGTTGAAGTACTTCAAAAAAGCTTGTTTAATCTTCGTAGCTTGAAAGAGTTGATTTCCGCTCCAGGTACTCCCTTTCCGGGGGGCGTGCGGTGAGCCCCTCGCCGCTATGCGCCTTTGAGTGTCTCACCTGCCCCGCTCGTCCCCCAGGAGTCTCGTACCTTCCTCTACAATCAACTTTTCAATGATGTGCAAACGTTAAAGATTTACAACTAACCATTTATAAAAGCAATTCTTCTTATATAAAACCCTTTAAAGCCCTAATCTGTCGAAGATTGTGTCTACGTGTGACAGATGATAACTGTAGTCAAAGCATTCAGAGATTTCTTCAGGTGTTAATTTTTCAGTAATTTTTTGTTCAGCTTCTACTAATGTTCTGAACTGTACACCTTCTTCCCATGCTTGCATCGCTTTTGGTTGGACAGTGTCGTATGCTTCTTCACGTGCCATGCCTTTATCAATCAATTTAAGAAGTACGCGCTGTGAGTAGATTAAACCGTACGTGCGCTCCATGTTGCGTTTCATGTTTTCTGGGAACACGGTTAAGTTCTTGATGATGTTGCCAAAACGGTTCAGCATGTAGTTCAATGCGATCGTTGCATCTGGTAGAATCACACGCTCAGCAGATGAATGCGAGATATCACGCTCATGCCATAGGGATACGTTCTCATAAGCTGTCATCATGTAACCGCGAATCACACGAGCAAGACCTGTCATGTTTTCAGATCCGATCGGATTACGTTTATGCGGCATTGCCGATGATCCTTTTTGACCTTTTGCAAAGAACTCTTCTACTTCACGCGTTTCACTCTTTTGAAGACCGCGTACTTCTGTTGCGAACTTCTCGATGCTCGTTGCGATAAGTGCCAACGTTGACATGTAATGCGCGTGACGGTCACGCTGTAATGTTTGAGTTGAGATCGGTGCCGCTTCTAGTCCAAGCTTTTCACACACATATTTTTCAACGAAAGGATCGATGTTCGCGTACGTTCCAACGGCTCCAGAAATTTTTCCGAAACGAACCGTGTCTGACGCTTGCTTGAAGCGCTCCACGTTACGTTTCATCTCTTCGTACCAAAGAGCAAGTTTCAATCCGAACGTTGTTGGCTCAGCATGCACTCCGTGCGTACGACCCATCATCACGGTATATTTATGTTCTTTTGCTTTTTCAGCAAGAATCTCAACGAAACGATCTAGATCTTTCGCTAAAATGTCGTTTGCTTGTTTTAGAAGATACGATAGAGCTGTATCTACAACATCTGTGGAAGTTAGTCCGTAATGTACCCATTTGCGCTCTTCACCAAGCGTTTCAGATACCGCTCGCGTAAAAGCTACTACATCATGGCGCGTTTCTTCTTCGATCTCTAGGATTCTGTTAATATCGAAAGACGCGTTTTCGCGAAGCTTCTTCACGTCTTCTTTCGGAATATCTCCTAGTTCTGCCCAAGCTTCACAAGCTAAGATCTCTACTTCAAGCCACGCTTGATATTTGTTTTCGTCCGTCCAGATCGCTCCCATTTCAGGGCGTGTATAGCGTTCAATCATTGTGTTACCTCCGTTTTGTTATCACTTAAAAATAGTGCGGTCACTTTTTCTGCTTTTTCTAGTGCCTGTTCAATCGTATCACCTAAAACCGTGATATGCCCCATCTTTCGTTTCGCTTTCGCTTCTTTCTTTCCGTACAGATGAAGTTTCGCTTCTCCTAAATTTCCTATCTCGCGTAACACAGTCTCATGATGTTCACCTAATATGTTGATCATCACGGCTGGTTTTATTAATTCTGCATTGCCAAGCGGCCAGTTGCATACGGCACGTACATGCTGATCGAACTGTGAAGTCTCACACGCCTCGATTGTGTAATGCCCCGAGTTATGCGGGCGTGGCGCTAGTTCGTTCACATAGATCGTACCGTCTTTTGCGACGAACATCTCTACGGCAAGCGTACCAACAAGCTCTAATTCCGTTGCTATTGACCCCGCTAGGAGCTTTGCTTGATCCGCTGTTGTGTTCGTGATGCGTGCTGGTGCAATCGTTTGATGCAGGATATTCTCTTTGTGTATATTCTCTGCGATTGGAAACGATTTAACCTCACCGCTCACACTTCTCGTTATGATTACGGATATTTCTTTTTCAAAGTCAACCCAAGCTTCCAGCACACAATCTGTCTCTTTCTCTAAAAGTGTTGCTGCAATCTCAAGATCACTTTCTTGCTTGATCACAAACTGTCCTTTTCCGTCGTAACCGCCTCTGCACGTTTTTAATACAGAAGGGTAACCCAATTCTTCCACCGCACGTTGGAGTGAACGAAGATTGGTCACAGGGCGGTACGGAGCTACAGGGACACCAGCTTTTTGAAGCGTTTCTTTCTCTTTTAAACGGTGCTGAGTGACAGAGAGAAGCCGGCTTCCCTGCGGTAAGTTTCCGTTCTCTTCTAACCAGTTCGCACTCTCTGCATCTATGTTTTCAAACTCGTATGTGACAACATCGCTTTGTTCTGCAAGCTTCTTGATGCCTTCTCGGTCATCATAAGCTGTTGTAATTTGATGATCTGCAACTTGCCCGCATGGTGAATTCTCACCTGGTTCTAAAACAACAACGTTCAATCCCATTTCACGAGCGCTCAATGCCATCATGCGGCCAAGCTGACCTCCGCCAAGTATACCTAGTGTTTGCTGTGGTCTTATCGTCTTAAACAAGAAGCTCACTACTTTCGATCGCCATTTGTTGTGCTGTAGCACGGCGTTGTTTTAAACGTTGTTTGACTCCTTCATCATGCACGGCTACCATCTGTGCGGCTAGAAGTCCGGCATTTGCTGCACCAGCCTTCCCGATCGCAACTGTCGCGACAGGAACACCCTTTGGCATCTGAACGATGGATAGCAGTGAATCCATGCCGTTAAGCGCTTTGGATTGAACCGGAACACCGATTACAGGCAGGATTGTTTTAGCAGCGACCATACCTGGCAAGTGGGCTGCCCCGCCCGCTCCAGCAATGATTACTTCAATCCCTCTATGCTCTGCTTCTTCTGCGTATTGAAACATGAGATCCGGTGTACGGTGTGCCGAAACCACCTTCTTCTCGTAAGCTACTTCTAGTTCATCTAATAGGTCACACGCTTCTTTCATTGTTTCCCAATCTGAAACACTTCCCATGATCACGCCAACTTTAGCCATGGTAGCCTCCTTATTGTCAGAAAATATAAAAAAGTCCAGTTGGTATGCTTCTCCCTAATATGAGAGAAAGCAGCCAACTGGACATACGTATCCGATAAAAATAGACAGAAAGATGCTTTCCCTCATAGTCTGATGAAATAACGGTCATCAGGTAGAGACTTACGGGCCATATCCCCGAAATTATATGAGGGCTTTATTCTTCTGGTTTTATTGTAGCAATGATTGTTTTGTTTTGTCAACAAAAATCGAACATTAAGTTGTATATTACATTTAATGTTCGTGTTTTGGTCATTATTGAAGGAGTTTGCCTTCAAATACAATTCTTTGTTCCTTTACTTCTGGTTCCATTCTGCCGTTTCGTTTCACTTCATAGAAAACGGGCTCTTCCATACGTCTTACCGGTGTATAGCCCTCATCGGCCATACGATCCAGACAATCCGAGATCGTTTCTCCTGCTTCAACAGCGAACTTCTTTTTAGAAGGTTTCTTCTCCATCTGTTACCTCCTGATACCCTTAACCCAAAATCCACCATGAAACGCTTTAGGCTCATGTGAAATAATAAACGCCTTCGGATCTAAATCCTTTACCGTATTATATAGGTTCATTTCTGATTTACGTGATGTTAAGATCTCCATCATCAAACGCTGCCCTTCACGACCTTCTGCAAGCCAGTTCGTAACCCCATAGCCTTTGTTGCGAAGCTCGTTCGGCAAGCCGCCTTCAAGATTTGTCGTAATTACGTTAACAGTAGTATATCCAAGTGCAAGCTTTTCTTCAATCTTCATTCCTACTAAAACACCAATTCCATAACCAACCGCATATGCAATTAGGTTTTGAATCTCATTTAAGTTATCAAGAACAAGCCCGAGGCCGACCACATAGATAATAACCTCGAACACACTAATAAAGGCAGCCAAGTACCTTTGTCCTTTCAACGTCAGGATCATCCTGATCGTAAAAAACGATACATATACAATATTGATCAATAAAATGATCCCAACCATGACGAACGCATTATCTAACATGATGGCAAGCCTCCCAAGGTGAAAAATACTTCGTTAAGGATAACACTTTTTGGACAAGTTGGAAACTGGAGAATTGATGCAAAAACAGTTGTCGTTTTTCGGGGAGTTTAGTAGGACGTTTGGCGGGTGCTTCTTGTATGTATATTGAAAGTTTGGTGAACACCAAACCTCCTTTTTCTTGTTTTGATGGTGGTGGTTTTGCGGTTTGCGCGCTATAACGAGTATTAGCAATCATTTTTAATGGGGTTTTTTGCTTTTGCTGAAGAATATCGTGTTATTGAATATGGCTGCGACCATCTTCTTCCTATTTTGAAGGTTGTGAGAGGGGGTTCGTGGGCTGAAACGGATCTCCGAAACATACGGAGTGGGGTATCACTGTGGTCTAATTAAGTCTGAACGCACAAAATTAAGTCGAAATGAGAGCGAATTAAGTCGGAATGAACCTCCATTAAGTCT
Organism: Fictibacillus tiangongensis; assembly: GCF_048083785.1. Classification (GTDB taxonomy): domain Bacteria; phylum Bacillota; class Bacilli; order Bacillales; family Fictibacillaceae; genus Fictibacillus. The sequence continues at coordinate 349,904 of NZ_CP182294.1, read as the reverse complement.
AAAAAACAAAATAAAGGCATTTCGCTAAATTCCGACAAGCCTTTTTAGCTCTATATTGAGACTATTTTAATATTATTGAGTAAATAGATTGATTGGATTGTTAGATTATCCTTTGTAACTTTAATCTTATAAAAAACAAAAAAAAGATGGAACGAACATAAAGTTCGTCCCACCTTCTTTGCCTAGCGACGTCCTACTCTAACAGGGGGAAACCCCCAACTACCATCGGCGCTAAAGAGCTTAACTTCCGTGTTCGGTATGGGAACGGGTGTGACCTCTTTGCCATCATCACTAGACCTAACCATGACTTTCACCATGATTCTAAATTGTAGAGAGTATGTTCTCTCAAAACTAGATACGACGTTTCCAAACGTTATGCTTTTTAAGGATAAGCCCTCGACCGATTAGTATCTGTCAGCTCCACGTGTCACCACGCTTCCACACCAGACCTATCAACCTCATCATCTCTAAGGGGTCTTACTCACTTGCGTGATGGGAAATCTCATCTTGAGGGGGGCTTCATGCTTAGATGCTTTCAGCACTTATCCCGTCCACACGTAGCTACCCAGCTATGCCCCTGGCGGAACAACTGGTACACCAGCGGTGTGTCCATCCCGGTCCTCTCGTACTAAGGACAGCTCCTCTCAAATTTCCTGCGCCCGCGACGGATAGGGACCGAACTGTCTCACGACGTTCTGAACCCAGCTCGCGTACCGCTTTAATGGGCGAACAGCCCAACCCTTGGGACCTACTTCAGCCCCAGGATGCGATGAGCCGACATCGAGGTGCCAAACCTCCCCGTCGATGTGGACTCTTGGGGGAGATAAGCCTGTTATCCCCAGGGTAGCTTTTATCCGTTGAGCGATGGCCCTTCCATGCGGAACCACCGGATCACTAAGCCCGACTTTCGTCCCTGCTCGACTTGTAGGTCTCGCAGTCAAGCTCCCTTGTGCCTTTACACTCTGCGAATGATTTCCAACCATTCTGAGGGAACCTTTGGGCGCCTCCGTTACTGTTTAGGAGGCGACCGCCCCAGTCAAACTGCCCACCTGACACTGTCTCCGAACCGGATTACGGTCCAAGGTTAGAATTTCAATACAGCCAGGGTAGTATCCCACCGACGCCTCCACCGAAGCTGGCGCTCCGGCTTCTCAGGCTCCTACCTATCCTGTACAAGCTGTACCAAAATCCAATATCAAGTTGCAGTAAAGCTCCATGGGGTCTTTCCGTCCTGTCGCGGGTAACCTGCATCTTCACAGGTACTATAATTTCACCGGGTCTCTCGTTGAGACAGTATCCAAGTCGTTACACCTTTCGTGCGGGTCGGAACTTACCCGACAAGGAATTTCGCTACCTTAGGACCGTTATAGTTACGGCCGCCGTTTACTGGGGCTTCAATTCAGAGCTTCTCCGTAAGGATAACCCCTCCTCTTAACCTTCCAGCACCGGGCAGGTGTCAGCCCCTATACTTCACCTTGCGGTTTCGCAGAGACCTGTGTTTTTGCTAAACAGTCGCTTGGATCTATTCACTGCGGCTCTCTCGGGCGATAAACCCTATCAGAGCACCCCTTCTCCCGAAGTTACGGGGTCATTTTGCCGAGTTCCTTAACGAGAGTTCTCCCGATCATCTTAGGATTCTCTCCTCGCCTACCTGTGTCGGTTTGCGGTACGGGCACCTCTTTCCTCACTAGAGGCTTTTCTTGGCAGTGTAGGATCAGGGACTTCGGTACTAAAATTTCCCTCGCCATCACAGCTCAGCCTTCACGTTGGGCGGATTTGCCTACCCAACAGCCTAACTGCTTAGACGCACTATTCCATCAGTGCGCTCACCCTACCTTACTGCGTCCCCCCATTGTTCAAACGGAAAGGAGGTGGTACAGGAATATCAACCTGTTATCCATCGCCTACGCTTTTCAGCCTCGGCTTAGGCCCCGACTAACCCTGAGCGGACGAGCCTTCCTCAGGAAACCTTAGGCTTTCGATGGACAAGATTCTCACTTGTCTTTCGCTACTCATACCGGCATTCTCACTTCAAAGCGCTCCACCAGTCCTTCCGGTCTGACTTCGCTGCACTTCGAACGCTCCCCTACCCCTGTACCATACGGTACAAGCCATAGCTTCGGTGATACGTTTAGCCCCGTTACATTTTCGGCGCAGAGTCACTCGACCAGTGAGCTATTACGCACTCTTTAAATGGTGGCTGCTTCTAAGCCAACATCCTGGTTGTCTGGGCAACTCCACATCCTTTGCCACTTAACGTATACTTTGGGACCTTAGCTGATGGTCTGGGCTGTTTCCCTTTTGACTACGGATCTTATCACTCGCAGTCTGACTCCCGCGGATAATTCTCTGGCATTCGGAGTTTGACTGAATTCGGTAACCCTGTGGGGGCCCCTAGTCCAATCAGTGCTCTACCTCCAGGAATCTTGCCGCGAGGCTAGCCCTAAAGCTATTTCGGGGAGAACCAGCTATCTCCGTGTTCGATTGGCATTTCACCCCTACCCACACCTCATCCCCGCACTTTTCAACGTGCGTGGGTTCGGGCCTCCATTCAGTGTTACCTGAACTTCACCCTGGACATGGGTAGATCACACGGTTTCGGGTCTACGACCACGTACTATGTCGCCCTATTCAGACTCGCTTTCGCTGCGGCTCCGTCTTATCAACTTAACCTTGCACGGGATCGTAACTCGCCGGTTCATTCTACAAAAGGCACGCCGTCACCCGTTAATGGGCTCCGACTACTTGTAGGCACACGGTTTCAGGATCTGTTTCACTCCCCTTCCGGGGTGCTTTTCACCTTTCCCTCACGGTACTGGTTCACTATCGGTCACTAGGGAGTATTTAGCCTTGGGAGATGGTCCTCCCGGATTCCGACGGGGTTTCACGTGTCCCGCCGTACTCAGGATCCACTCAGGAGGGAACGAAGTTTCAGCTACAGGGCTGTTACCTTCTTCGGCTGGCCTTTCCAGACCACTTCACCTACTTCGTTCCTTTGTAACTCCGTATAGAGTGTCCTACAACCCCAGAGAGCAAGCTCTCTGGTTTGGGCTGATTCCGTTTCGCTCGCCGCTACTCAGGAAATCGCATTTGCTTTCTCTTCCTCCGGGTACTTAGATGTTTCAGTTCCCCGGGTCTGCCTTCTCATACCCTATGTATTCAGATATGGATACCATCCCATTACGGATGGTGGGTTCCCCCATTCGGAAATCCCCGGATCAATGCTTACTTACAGCTCCCCGAGGCATATCGGTGTTCGTCCCGTCCTTCTTCGGCTCCTAGTGCCAAGGCATCCACCGTGCGCCCTTTCTAGCTTAACCTTATATGATGTTTGCACATCAAAGATTCTTGCTTGGCGCAGATTAGATAAATCTATCTGCCTTGCATATTGTTTGGATGTCGATATCTAGTTTTCAAAGAACATTAATTTAAAAATGCATCATCGTAAGATGTGCAATGGTGGAGCTTAGCGGGATCGAACCGCTGACCTCCTGCGTGCAAGGCAGGCGCTCTCCCAGCTGAGCTAAAGCCCCATAATGGGAATGAAATTTTATGAAAATGGTGGGCCTAAATGGACTCGAACCATCGACCTCACGCTTATCAGGCGTGCGCTCTAACCAGCTGAGCTATAGGCCCCTAAAGGAAGTTAAGTTCCTTCAAAACTGAACAAAAGAAGAATAGGTGTACTTACGAAACACTCGAAGGTGTTTCATAATCTCCATAGAAAGGAGGTGATCCAGCCGCACCTTCCGATACGGCTACCTTGTTACGACTTCACCCCAATCATCTGTCCCACCTTCGGCGGCTGGCTCCCAAAAGGGTTACCCCACCGACTTCGGGTGTTACAAACTCTCGTGGTGTGACGGGCGGTGTGTACAAGGCCCGGGAACGTATTCACCGCGGCATGCTGATCCGCGATTACTAGCAATTCCGGCTTCATGTAGGCGAGTTGCAGCCTACAATCCGAACTGAGAATGACTTTTTGGGATTGGCTTGGCCTCGCGGCTTCGCAACCCTTTGTATCATCCATTGTAGCACGTGTGTAGCCCAGGTCATAAGGGGCATGATGATTTGACGTCGTCCCCACCTTCCTCCGGTTTGTCACCGGCAGTCACCTTAGAGTGCCCAACTGAATGCTGGCAACTAAGGTCAAGGGTTGCGCTCGTTGCGGGACTTAACCCAACATCTCACGACACGAGCTGACGACAACCATGCACCACCTGTCACTTTGTCCCCCGAAGGGGAAAGCTCTATCTCTAGAGTGGTCAAAGGATGTCAAGACCTGGTAAGGTTCTTCGCGTTGCTTCGAATTAAACCACATGCTCCACTGCTTGTGCGGGCCCCCGTCAATTCCTTTGAGTTTCAACCTTGCGGTCGTACTCCCCAGGCGGAGTGCTTAATGTGTTAACTTCAGCACTGAGGGTGGAACCCCCCAACACCTAGCACTCATCGTTTACGGCGTGGACTACCAGGGTATCTAATCCTGTTTGCTCCCCACGCTTTCGCGCCTCAGCGTCAGTTACAGGCCAAAAAGCCGCCTTCGCCACTGGTGTTCCTCCACATCTCTACGCATTTCACCGCTACACGTGGAATTCCACTTTTCTCTCCTGCACTCAAGTCTCCCAGTTTCCAATGACCCTCCACGGTTGAGCCGTGGGCTTTCACATCAGACTTAAGAGACCGCCTGCGCGCGCTTTACGCCCAATAATTCCGGATAACGCTTGCCACCTACGTATTACCGCGGCTGCTGGCACGTAGTTAGCCGTGGCTTTCTGGTTAGGTACCGTCAAGGTACGAGCAGTTACTCTCGTACTTGTTCTTCTCTAACAACAGAGCTTTACGACCCGAAGGCCTTCATCGCTCACGCGGCGTTGCTCGGTCAGGCTTTCGCCCATTGCCGAAGATTCCCTACTGCTGCCTCCCGTAGGAGTCTGGGCCGTGTCTCAGTCCCAGTGTGGCCGATCACCCTCTCAGGTCGGCTACGCATCGTCGCCTTGGTGAGCCGTTACCTCACCAACTAGCTAATGCGCCGCGGGCTCATCTGTAAGTGTCAGCGAGAGGCCGACTTTCAAAAAGAAGAAATGCTTCTTCTCTTGTTATCCGGTATTAGCCCCGGTTTCCCGGAGTTATCCCCGTCTTACAGGCAGATTACCCACGTGTTACTCACCCGTCCGCCGCTAAATCAGAGGAGCAAGCTCCTCATCATTCGCTCGACTTGCATGTATTAGGCACGCCGCCAGCGTTCATCCTGAGCCAGGATCAAACTCTCCATAAAAGTGTTTGTCTTGCTCTAGTTTTAAAACTGACGGAATTAATTCTTAATTCCTTACCTATTTCTTTTGTTCAGTTTTCAAAGAACTTTTTTCTTTATCGCGTTACTCTCTTAAAGCAGCGACAAAAACTATCTTATCACATATCTTCTTTCGAAGCAACAACTTTTTTAAAAGTTTATGTTTGTTTTTGTCGAACGTTATGTAAGAAAAGCAACAACGTTTATTACTATATCAGCGATACAGCCGACCGTCAACGCTTTTTTAAAGATTTTATTAAAAAACCTCTTTTCATGTCGAAAAGAGGTTTGCTCGCTATAAAGAATACTTCTCTAAAAGATCGTTTTTTGTCTTCCATACTCGAACAGATAGATCGACAAAATACTCTTGGGGATTCAATCTTCTTAAGTGCTGAGGCCAAAATAAACCAAGCTGTTCTTGATGATAGCGCCGAATTTCTTCTAGATTCGGAAGTTCATATATTAGCTTTCCTTCTATATATACAGGCTGCAGCAATTCTTCGGCAGTAAAAGAAGAAACTACTTTGCTTTTGCATGTGTGCACCGGATCAAAAAGTTTTAAATCTTTTTCAGGAAGCACCTCATCATCCATCGCTATGTAATCCGCTTCCGCTTTTCCTTTTGAATTAATAATCCGGTAGACCTTTTTATATCCAGGTGTTGTGATCTTCTCTACATTAGATGAAATTTTAATCGTGGGTACAAATTCTCCGTCCTCCCATTTAGCGACAACCTTATAAACGCCTCCGAGTGCAGGTTGATCAGATGCCGTAATAAGTTGCGTACCAACTCCCCAGGAAGTGATTTTTGCACCTTGTGCTTTTAGATCCGAGATCACATCGTCATCCAAGTCGTTACTTGCTACGATTTCGACATCGGTGAGGCCCGCTTTGTCTAACATTTTACGAGCTTGAATAGATAGGTACGCGAGATCACCGCTATCAAGACGAATTCCTTTAAGTGATTTACCTGCTGCTTTCATCTTTAACCCAACTTCTATCGCGTTAGGAATTCCACTTTTTAATGTATTATACGTATCTACAAGCAGGACGCTTTGATTGGGAAGTGCTTCAACAAATCGTTCGAACGCTTCTTCTTCTGAATCATGATCCTGAACCCACGCGTGCGCATGCGTTCCTTTTGTCGGAATGCCAAATAGTTTTCCGGCGCGCATATTTGACGTTGCATCAAAGCCTGCAATGTATGCGGCACGCGCACCCCATATTGCGGCATCGGCTTCTTGAGCGCGGCGCGTTCCAAACTCCATCAATTGATCATCAGGAGTGACATAGCGAATGCGGGCTGCTTTCGTTGCGATCAAGGTCTGGTAGTTCATGAAATTAAGAAGCGCTGTCTCTAACAAGTGTGCTTCAAACACACGACATTTGATACGAATTAGCGGCTCATTCGGAAAAACGACCGTTCCTTCTTTTACAGAGAATAACTCTCCCGAAAAATTAAAGTTCTTTAACTCCTCCAAGAAAGGTTCCTCATAATGTTCTTCTTGTGTTCTTAAGTATTCGATATCTTCCTCTGTAAAATGAAGATGCTCCAAATAACGAATGATCCGCTCAAGTCCCGCGAATACGGCATAACCGCTTTTAAACGGATTCTTTCGAAAGAACGCTTCAAATACGCGAATGTGGTTGTGCGTTCCGTTTTTCCAATGGGCGTACATCATATTAATTTGATACTTATCTGTATGTAATGCTAAATCTTCATAGCTCATGTATGAGTCCCGCCTTTCTCTCCATTCATTTTTCTCTAATTGTGTGGTTGTTAAACATAGTAAAAGGCCCGATAAGAATATCGGGCTAACACTAAATTATATTATTGTGTTCTAGCTTCCTCCGCATAATCTTGGATCACCTTTACAGCACGATCTCTTTCTACTGTTAGAGCTTCCTTCTTAGTCTCGTGTTTTTCTTTCGCATATTCCATGAGTTTTTCATTTCTTTCCCGTATCAGTTCATCCAACTTATTTATTTCTTCATCTTTAAGTTTTGCCTGATCTCTCAGATTCATCTTTACGTCTTGGAATCGAGACTGCTCATCTCTTATGCTATCAATAACTGAGTCTGTGTAAATTTTACCGAGGTCCATAAACTTGTTTGAACTACTCCAGTTGATATCATTAATATCCATAGAAGAATCCCAATTTATTCGTGTATTGTGCATCGCTTTCGACCAGTTAGAATCTACTTCATCAAACAACTCTTTTTGAGAGGAAACCGATTGGAATTCGCCTCCACCCGCTTCTGCTACTGCTTTTAGCTGTTGCTGACCTTCGTTATCTACATCAAATCCGATGATGTTGACTTCTCCTTGATGTTCGACTCGTGTAACTTTTTCGCCGCTTCTACAGGATTTCCGTCACATGTCTCTATTCCATCACTCACGATGTAAATGACGTTATTTCCTTCTTTCCCTTGAAGGTCCTTTTCAGCTGCTTCAATAGAAGCTGCGAGCGGTGTCCAACCAGTTGGCTTAAATTTAGAGAGAGATTGTTGGAAAGTTCCTTCATTATATGCGCCTAAAGGGTACATAACTTCCGTACTTTCACAAGAAACCTTCTTGTCTTTATCATCGTTGCTTCCTTTATGTCCATAAACGCGCAGCATGACGTTCGCGTCCTCAGGCAATCCACCTGCAAACTTCTTCAACGCTTCTTTTGCCGCCGTCATCTTATCCGTTCCCGAAACCTTACCTGCCATACTACCGCTTGCATCTAAAAGAATGGCAACATTAAGAGGACCTTCCTTCTTTTCCTCTCCGTTTTCACTTTCTTCTTTATATTTTTCATACGCCTCTACTTCTTCAAACGAAATGTCAAAGTCCTCTAACTCCTGAAACCCCGGCTGATGATTGGCTGCGAACCCAGCAACGATTCGGTTATAGGCTTCCTCACTCTTCATACCTTTAGGATAGTTCTTTGTGATTTTGTTAATTTCTTGCTCAAGAGCATCACCTTCAAGATCCTTTACCTTTTCGTTATACTTACCTGCACCCTGTTTCACCATCTCCTCAGGATCAGTAGGCGCTTTTTCAACCGTCTCTTTTTTCGGTTCTTTTTTCTTTGGTTCTGTGTCCGATGCTGATTTTTCGGATGAGCATGCGGTTAGCAGAAGAACAAATAATAGAAATAGAGACGACGTTACACTAGTTGAACGATTCATTTTTCTCTCCTTTTTCTTAATCACAATTTACTCAGCCCTTCTTTTTCTCTTATCTTCTGTATATGATTTTGCTTCATAGCTGGGAGTGCCAGGACCACTGGAATAATAAAGAACGGAAATGATTCTTCTCCTATGAAAAAGAGAATCAAACTTAAAGGTGCGACAAGTCCGTAGATTAATAGATATAGAAGAACATAAACTCGTCTCCATCGTTTTTCTTTTTTGGACATACCGCACCTCATTTTTTCAAATTAAAACTCTATCTCTTTTTTCGTATGTGTTTTCTGAAACTCTGTTGGTTTTGGATCAAAGTATTCCATCGTGAACTTTGGCACGAACTTGTTGTTCTGTAGGTAACCTGAACCCCATGTTGGGTCCATCGTTAACCAGCGTCCGTCGACCTTCGTCTCCACCCACGCATGATTCTGCCCAGCAAACCCTGTTACCATCTGCGCTTCCATACCACTTGCACGTAATAGAGCGATCGCTAAATACGCAAAGTCCTGACAAACGCCTTCTTTTTCGTCCAACGTTTTTAGCGCACTGTCATCAAACTCAAACGTTCGATTGTTTAGCTTGTTTACGTCATAGCTCACGTTTTTTGCGACATACTCGTATACTGCTAGTGCTTTTTCTTTTTCAGTTTTTTTATTTTTTGTTAGTTGCGCTGCTAATTTCTTAATCTCAGGAGCATCCGACTGAATACCTCTAGATGGTAAGGTGAATCGTTGATCACTCGTGTTCGTATTCTCAACCGTGAAATTTGCTACACCAACAAAGTACTGCATATATCCGTTCGTTTTTTGAAAATCTGGTGCCATTATGGACACATCGTACTTCCCTGGTCCAAAACGGAGGAAAAACTCTCCCTCAAACTTATTGTTCTCAACTGGAATTGCGTACATCGCTTTTAGTTCGTCTTTCTCTGTCTGAACGAAAACGACATTTGTCTTGTTCGCATCCTCACCTTTAGGATCAATTCTTCCTTTAATCTTGTAAGTCAGATCCGCTTTTTCACCGCCTACTTCCGGCGACTCAAGTTTGAAGCCTTTTTCCTCATAAGCAGAGGAATACTTCACAGGTTCAAACGATTCACTAGATAAATTCTTTACAAATAAGTGAGCCGCATCCGTAAAAAAGTCGGCCGATCCTTCTTTAGGCGTCATGATCTGTACCTCATGAACACCCGCGCCATAATAAAGAGGGATTTTTTGTGCAAACTTTCCATCCTCAACCTGAACCATAATTTTAGTAGAATCACTTTCTTTCTTAAGCTCAACCATAAGCTGCTCCACACTGGAATCAGCAACGTCACCCGTTAGCTCGAAAGAACCTTCTCTTTCCATATACCCATTTATGGAATTTTTTAACTTTAAATCGTATTGAAATGCGTTCTTTGTATAAGCAATATCTCTCTTGATCTTAGGGTTTACGTTCTCTACATCAAATGAGGCAATATCGTAATAGTATTCTTCAGCCGAATCGCTCGGTACACTCACTTTGACAGAATAATTTCCCTTCCCATTAAACAACTGTACTTTTTGTTCAAACTTGCCTTCCTTTAAAGGAGCGTAATAGCTGAACTCTCGACCATTCGGCCCTTCTTCATCACTTCTCACTTTTATCCATACATGGTCTGACTTGAAACTGTTATACTTTTTCGCTTTACCTTTAATAAGTACAGTCGAGTTTGCCGCAAACTCTTTGTACTTAGGGCTAGATAACGTCACTTCCACTTCTTCTGCGTATGGAAGAAGTTCTAGTTTCTCTAATGTTTCCTCATTGTTCGCTTCTTCCGCAAGCGTTGTATACTTGTCTTTTTTAGCTTCTTGTTCAGGTTTAGCAGAAGGTTTTTGGTCTGATGTGCAGGCGGTAAGTACCAGAACCATAAGCATCAGAAGAAAACTGGTAATATTGTTTTTCATTGGTGTTTCTCCTTTCGTTATTTTAATGTTAAAATTCATCAACAAAACTAGGATTTAATTTAGGGCTTTTGATTTAACCTTTCCGTTTAGCAATCATTGAGTACCCTTTTACCGGTTATTGATGTAATGAACCGCTATCATTATTAAAGGAAGGATTATAGCTGCACAAATCATCGCTCTTCCTTTTGAAAGCTCTATATTATTACTTCTTACCTTTGAATACACCATAAGATATAGGCAAATTATTGCTACTATGGTTATAGGGTAATAGATACCTGTTTTATTAGGAATAAATAATCCACTCGGTGTATTCTCTACTAAAAAAACAAATATGAGAATAACGTCTATACACAAAACAAAAAAGGAATACCAAAATATTTTTTCCACAACACCCCTCCTATAAAGATTACCGGTATAAAAAGATTGAGATAATCAATAAAAAGACCAGTAGATATAGTAATGTTTTTAAAGTAAATTTATTTTCAGTGGCCATTCTTGCTCGATAGATAACTAAGTACAATCATCCTATTCCGAAAAGTACAGCAAGAAAGATTGTAAGGATATCCTTCTGTTCTGAGGGCAACGGCAGTAGATGTTGATCTATAACATAAACTCCTATTCCTGATAAAAGCATCATTCCTAATGCAACAATGAGGAGAACGTTCCACGTTTTATTGTTCATAAAAATACATAGCTCCTTGTATGGTAAAAAAGAAAGAGATGGAATTTCCATCTCTTATGCAAATCCTATAGGTCTTTAATTAATACGGGGTATCTTTGTAAATGTTTCTGATTTTTGATGGTGATCACCTATCTATATATTTTGTTCCTTTTCACGAATGCTGTTCAAATGATTTTTCTTCATCATAGGTAGACCTAAAGCGATACCTAACATCGCATACAGAAACCCTTCATTTCCACCTAACCACATGAAAAGATTATAAGGAACATAAATACCATAAATAAAGATGTACATCATCATATAGAAACGTCGCCATTTCTTTTCACTATTCAACATATTCAGGTCCTCCTGATTAATAGTTCATATTGTTTAGGTGAAGTTCAGTTTGAAACTTATTCAAAAAGAAAGAGATGGAATCCCCATCTCTTTCTTTAAATCAATCCAGATTACTTTGTTCCTCATCACGTTTGTTCTCAGTTGCTTCCTGTAATGCATCACGGTTATCTTCTATTTCATTTTGTAGCGTTTTAAATGTGTCATCGTCATAATCTACAAGTGTGTTATATCGATTGTTAATATGCTTTTCTACTTCAAAACCATTTTCAACTTTCTTAAGTTCACTTAATACTCTTACTCCTTTATTCAAACGGCGTTTTTCTTCAACAATTTTATTAAAAACATCACTATGTCTATTTTGAACTTCCATAAACTTGTCACTGGCGATGTTTTGAGCTTCTATAAAGTTGTCACTACCCCATTGTTGCCACTCTAGCCACAATCTATTTTTTTCTTTTAGTAAGTAGCTATCAAAATCTGCAGCAGAGTTAACAGATTGATACTTGCCTCCTCCTGCTCGAGCAATATCTTCCAGTGATTTTTGTCCTTTACCATCTACATCGAATCCAATAACATTAACTTGAGCTTTTTGAGGAGATTCAGCAATTAATTTTGCTGCAGCAACTGGATCTCCATCACACGTTTCTACTCCATCACTAACGACATATATTATATTTTCCGCATTATTTTGCCCCGCAAGATCATTTTGTGCAGCTTTAATTGCACCAGCAATCGGCGTCCATCCTGTCGGATTAAATTGATCTAAGCTTTTTTGAAAATCGCCTTCGTTGTATGTATTCAGTTCATAAACAACCTCAGTGCTTTCACACGAAACTTTTTTGTCACTGTCAGCATTACTTCCCTTTTGACCGTAAACGCGCAACATTACATTAGAACCTTGCGGCAACTTACTTGCATAATTACGAACAGCTTCCTTCGCAATCTCCATTTTGGTTTTACCACCAATTTTTACAGCCATACTTCCACTTGAATCAAGAAGAATACTTACATTCAGAGTCTTACCATCACCTGGCTTATCACTTCCTGGGACTTCTATTGTTGTATTTAAATTCTTATAGTACTCATAGTCTTCCTTATAATCTTCTGCTAAGTAATGAATTACAGCATCATAAGCTTCCTCTGTAGTTAACTTGTTAGGAATTTTCTTAAACGCTTCTTTCATTGCTTGCTCTGAAAAATCAGCATTGGCGAGTTTGCCCGGGCCTTCAAGCATCATTTCTTCTGGTTTTTCTGCAGCTTTTGGAAATTTAGCTTCGTTTTCTTTTTTCTCTTTTGCTTTAGTAGTCTCCTGATCTTTAGTAGCAGCCGAATCGGAACAAGCTGTTATTAGAAGTAAAGATAATATTACTATTCCTAGCGAAAGGAACCTTTTCATATATGCCTCCTTATAATGCTCTTATGGCTTCTCAGTTGTTACATAAGTTCCAGCAACAAAATCATGTATGGCTCTCTTATCTTCTCTAAAGATGATCATAAAGATTGTTACAAGATACAAAGTTAAAAAACTAATTGTATATAGAATTTGGGTAACGGGCATCCGAAGAATAGTATTTTTAAACCCAAGTTTCTCACCATCAACTCGCACAATTCTTACACCAGTAACACGCTTTCCAACCGTGTAGCCATTCCAATAAACAGGAACAAGGATGTAATATGCCATTACATATAACCAAATTGCGATTCTGGATAAAGTTTCATCGTCAAAGATGGGACCAATAAAGAACCCAATGGTTGCTCCTACTCCCGCGTCTACTAGGATAGCACCAAGTCGCCTCCAAAATCCTGCAGGTTGATGTAATTCCATGATGTCACATCCTTCTTAATTCCGACCATTTCTAGTTATTAATAAAATAAACTGCTACAGTTACAATCGGTACTGCAATAGCAGTATATAAAACAGTCTTACCGTTGATTTTACCTCCCATGCTCTCTTTCACCTTACCGAAAATCAAGAGAATCATACATACAATCATTAGGCCCAATAGGAAATAAGTAAAAGGATTTCTGGCAAAAATAAATTCACCATTAGGTAATTTTGTAGATTGAGTAAAAAGGAGCATAACTATTACCACCATTGCAGTACCTGGACCCCAAAAATACCAATCAATTCCTTTCTTTTTCATTTAGAACGCCCTCCTAGTTTTATGGTCTTTTATATAGATTTATTATAGATTGGTGAAATTCAGTAAATTTTTCTAACCCTTTATTATATATATTTTTTAAATTATTATCTGGATGGGATTTGGTATCGTTCCAATAATATACATCTGCAGTTACAGAGTTAATAAGATTACCCATTGGCTGTGTAATCGGCTCAGCAAAATCATTAAGCGCATTCGCAATCGCCGTAGAACCAGGCAATGCAATTAGACCTCCTATACCTCCTACTATTAAATCTTCTGGCGTAAAACTTCCATCTAAGAATTCCCCAAGTCCATAAGCACCTGCCCCCAAAGCAGTGCTAAGCCCTCCCCAACCAGTAAGCTTCATCCAACTTTTTGATGTGAAAGCTATTTTTAACTTTCCTGCAATAGGTCCTCCTATCCCTGCAACCAATCCATTAATAGCCATATTTCGTAAAGTATCACCAATATTTAATGGTTCATTAAATGCAAAGTAGTCAATAAGGTCGAGCCCAAGGGAAACCAGTGCTCCGATACCAACTGCTTTCAAGAAAACACCCCAACCACCGTAAAACCTGCCTATTGCTGTAATAGCTAATCTACCTTTGACACCTGCCCATCGGCCAAATCGCATTGCATTTCTACCGATAAAGCTACCAAATCTTCTGGCACCTTGACCTATCCATCCGGTAAATGAACGAAGATACCTTATACTTGCCCGGAATCCATGACCTAGCCAACCTCCAAAGGTTCGCATTCCTTGACCCAACCATCCACCAAAAGTACGCATACCTCTTCCAACATAGCGCATTCCTTGACCTAACCAACCGCCAAAGGTTCGCATACCGTTTAAAATGCCAGTTAATCCTCTTGCTAAGCCGGTACGTAAAATTCCAGCCATTGCGCCAACAGCACCTATGCTGTATAACCATCCTCCTAAAGCACCTAGGGCTGCTCCACCAAACACCCAAGCAAGTACACCCCAGCCGAATGCATCAGTACCACCGTACTTCCAGAAATAGAAAGCACCTGCAACAATGGCTCCGATAATAGCACCTACCAACAACGCTACACCTACAAATGGTAGAAGTACAAACGCTACAACAGCAACGGCAACCACCGCTACAACAGCAAGTATTGTATAAATGAGATCTTTTGTCCAATCATCAAGTGAATTCCACCAATCTCCAATACCCTTAATTCCATTCGCTGCCCAATCGATAGCATCACCTAAAGCTTTGATAACGGGTTTAAAGAACTTTTCAATTTTCTTTAATGTATCCTTTAAACCATCTCCGAAATCAAAAGGTAAAAAATCCCAAAAACTCCCTGTGTCTTTGGCTTGCATTTCGGTGGGCTTTATCTGACTTTTATCATAATCAAGACCCCCGGCTGAGGCAGGGGACACACTTACCATTGAGAATAATAAACATAAAATGATAGCAAATAACGATAGTTTCTGGGTCATATAGTCTCCCCCTTAATCACAGCTAATTTCAAGCCCTTTTGGTGTAGCAATATTAACTGCAGCTTCTGCTCTCACCATATTCTCATCACCTGAAAACATATTTTCATCAACGGTAACAAATTCTGCCTTTTTCTTTACTTTCACATATACTTTAAATTCACCTTCATATGGAAATTCTACTTCGATGTCATCTTCTGCACCATTGAGTTTTGCATAATGACGTGCTGCCTCTTCAATTTTCGGGAAAGCATCATCTATAGACCCACAACTAATCTTATTAATCTCATCCTGTTCAAATAAATATTTTAAAGCCTCGTTTAAATTAAGAGAATCAAGATCTACAATACTTCCATTTATCCATTTTTCCACTCCAGGCGGCATTTCTTTTCCAAAGAGAACATCACCTATTTCAGGCAGAGGAGTAGAAATGCCCTCATCTTCCTGAGGTTCATCTCCTTTGCTTTCTTCTTCTTCTTCTTCTGCTTGTTCCTCTTTAAGCTTATCTAAGCGTTCTTTAATTTGCTCTTTGAGCTCTTTATCATAGATCTGTTTTGCTTCTTCAGCAGCAGCAAGCGCAGCGGCATCAGCAGAAGTTTGACCTACTCGTTTTGCAGCAAATGTCGTAAAAAAATCAAAAAAGATGAAACTGATGAAAATCGCTGCCATAAGCAAACCCATAACTACTAAAAGGGTACTTCCTTTTTCACTTTTCAAGTAGTTACTATTCATCAGTTTCATCCTCCTCCATTGGCATGGTTGCATCAGCTTTTAAGTCGTAATCAATCTTTCCTAAAAAGGGAACTGATACAGTTGGAACTTTTGCTACTACTGTAACGGTTACACTTTTACCATAACTGGAATCACCGGTAGAACTTGAAACACTCTGAAGATCTAATCCGTAAGCTGAGCTTTCTACAGCTGTTTCAAAATCTCCTTCAACGGAAGCAACTCTTGCACCATCTCTAGCTGCTGCTTCTGAAACGACAACGGCATAGGCTACTAAAGCAACTTGCCATATAAATAACAATGCAAATATAATCATAGGGAACACAGCTAAAAATTCTATTAGCTGTGACCCTCTTTCATTTCTAATGTATTTTTTTATCTGTCTCATATTTCACCCCAGAGACTCGGTTTAACCGCCAATCCCATTAATCAACTTAATTAATTGGTTTTTAACTGCCGTACCTACTGACGTGTCACCCTTAAAAGCAGTAGCTATTGCTGCCATAATCGCTAACACTAACATACCAAGTGCAATCCATTCTAACGCCTGTGCACCTCTTTCATTTTGAACCTTCCCTGTAACATTTTCCCAAGCACTAACTGTTTTGACATATAATTTTGTAAACATATAAATCTCTCCCTATTTTTATTTTTATTTTAAAAGAAGCTATCTAATCCAAATGCCCCTGGATTGTATATAATATTTAACAGCAATAGCCCTATGATTAAGAAAAAAACAGCAGGTGCCACAAAAAATGTTGTTACAAGTGTTATTTGAGGACTTGCTTTTGCTGCTTTTTCCTTTGCCTTGAATCCCCTCATAGCTCTCAAATCATCGGCTTGAATACGAAATGTTTGAGATACAGGAACCCCCAGTACTGATCCTTGAATGAGCGAATTAACAAGCATTTCAAGTTCTTTTGAAGAATTGCGAGATATTAAATTCTTATAAGCTAGTTTTCTAGTTACACCTAAATCTATCTCATAGTTAAAACGTTCAATCTCTTCACTCAAAGGGCCATCCATTTGATTAGTGACTTGTTTTAAGGCTCCATCCAGACTAACACCTGCTTGAAGCGTAACACTCACAGTATCAAGAAAATCAGGCATAGAAACACTTATTGATTCTTGTCTTTCTTTAGCTTTCATCCGCAACCAAAGCTGCGGCCCTAAAAATCCAGCAATCGGAAAAACCAGCAACACTAATAATGCAAAAGGCATACCTAAAATGGAATATATAGAACTAAAGAATAGAGCGCCTAGTCCAAGAACAAAACGCATTCCATAGAACTGACCCAATGTAAGATCTAATGGGTTTCCAGCTCTTGTTAAAAATAGAGCATCCTGTTCTTCATTCGCAAAAAATGGATATTTTTTGGCGGTAGGCTCAGCATATTTAGCAGCCCTCAAAAGCGGACTTATCATACTGTCCTTAAAGGTACGTTTCTTCCGTTTCTTTTTTTCTCTTAAATGCAGGTGTTTGATTAAGTTATCTTTTTTAATAATGTATAAATACAAATATACAAAACCGATTAAAATAAATAGTAAAATGAAAAATGTCATTAATACTGAGAATAAACCTAATATTTGACCCATAGCTTACACCCTAATCCTGGTAATCTTCTTAATAAGCAAGAAAGCGATAAACTGCATTCCTAGAAAAACGGCTAAAAGTATTAACCCAAATGGCGTAAACAGAGGATTAAGAAATCCAGGAATAAATAGGTTCATCATCATAGCCATCATAATCGGCATTACAGGCAAGATATAAGAAATGAACTTTGCTTCGGCGGTAACAGTATCTATTTCTTTGCTTACTCGAGCTCGTTCTTCTAAAGTTTGAGCCATTAAACTCAAAACTTCGGCTAAATTGCCTCCTACCTTTCTCTGAATGAGTAAAGTAGAAACAAAGATATGAAGTTCCTTGCTATCAAATCGATCTCTAAGTCTCATCATGACTTCTTCAAAATCATCCCCAAGACTAAGCTGCTGGTCAATTTTTTTAAATTCAGGCCCTGCAGGTGCTTTAACTTCCTGAGCAATCATTTCAATTCCTTGTGGAATAGTTAAACCTGCTTTAACAGAATTACTCATCATTCGGCATATATTGGGAAGCTGTTTATTAAAGTTTTCACTCCGCTTATTTTGCCGAGATTTTAATAAAAATTTTGATCCCAGCCAAATAATGAAATAAGCAATCGATGCATCAAGTGGAAAAACGAGACTTAAAATAAAATGGTTAACAAACCAGAGAATAAAGAAGAGCATAATACAGATTCCAGCATACTCAGATGCTTTTAAAGGAATATGAGCTTGAACAAGTTTTTTTGATAGCTCTTCTGCCAGATCAGAATGATCGTATTTATCACCTATTCCTATAATAAAACTGCTTCGCTCTTTCTTTTTTTCTTTAACAAACCAACTCTCAACATGCTTTTTTACCTGTTTATTATTAGAGCTTCTTTTAATATAATAAATTGCCAAGAAAAATGAGAAGATTGCTAAACTTAATGCTACCCATGCAAGGATCATTTAGCCCCCTCCTTGAATAGGTTTTCTTTAATAGTAGATATCCCAAATTGTTTCATTCGTTTATAAGCTTCTGGAATATACCCTGTAGGAGCAAAATATCCAATCACTTCGCCTTTAGAATCTACACCTTCTTGAAAAAATTTAAAGATATCAAGGACTTTAATTTTTCCATCTTCCTCTTTAATCTCAGCAATACTAACAATCTTCCGCTTCCCATCGATTTGACGATTAGTTTGAACAATTAGATCTAAAGCACCCACAAAATAACTTCTAATAACATCAACTGTAAGTGGTAAGCCAGACATGATAACCATTGCTTCTAATCTTCCCAATGCGTCTTTTGGTGTATTAGCATGGACTGTAGTTAAAGAACCTTCATGACCTGTATTCATAGCTTGAAGCATATCTATCGCTTCTGAGCCACGCACCTCACCAACGATGATACGATCTGGTCTCATACGAAGGGCATTTCGTACTAGTTGGCGAATTGTTATCTCACCTTTGCCCTCCATATTTTCAGGCCTCGCTTCCATTTTTACAAGGTTTGCATGATAGAACCGTAATTCTGCCATATCTTCTATAGTAATAATTCGTTCACCTTGCGGAATAGAGCCTGACAACACATTTAATAGCGTAGTCTTACCACTTCCTGTACCACCAGAAACGAGAATATTACACTTTGCTTTAACAGCTGCCTGTAAAAACTCACCCATATTTTCAGAAAAGGATTCAAACCCCTGAAGGTCTTGAAGGGTAAATGGAATTTTATTAAACTTACGAATTGACATAACTGAACCTTCAAGACTGACTGGCGGAATAACTGCATTTACACGACTTCCATCATGAAGCCTTGCATCTACCATCGGAGAACTTTCATCAATTCGTCTTCCAAGTGGAGCAATAATTCGATCTATAATATGTCGAATATGCTTTTCATCTTTAAAACGTATCGGCGTCTTCTCTAAGCGCCCTTTTCTTTCGATAAAAACCTCATGCGGACCATTAACCATAATTTCTGTTATAGAATCATCCTCTAGTAAAGCTTCTAACGGACCATACCCTACAGATTCATTTATAATTTGTGTAACAATTTGGTCCATTTCATATTGAGGAATAATAACACGTTCCTCTTGAATCATCTGTGTAACTAATCGCTCTATGGTTTGCTTTCGTTCCTGTGCTGGCAGAATCGTTATGGATTCGAGGTTTGCCTCCTTAATAATTCGAGCTTTATAATGTCTTACAAGTTGGTCTAACTGACTATCATTCACATCCCAATCAGAATTAGGAATTAAAGGTGATTTTGCAGTAATATCTTTAATCCAAGAACCCATTTAATATCACCTCACTTTACCATGCTCGTAACAAATTTTTTAATATCCTTTAGAGCTTTGGAAGAGTGCTTTTCTTTCTTTGCTGTAAAAAATGGTTTTCCAATATTGACATGTGGCTGAAGGTTAAAAAAGTCCGCTCTAATTTCGCTTACAATTGGTCTTGAAACCATATCATCTATATCTTTTTTAGATAATTCATTTTTAGCATGGACTCTATTTAACAGGATAGAAACGTTATTTCTTAATCCAAGCTGAAAACGCGCGAAGGAATCTTCCGTGTTTTTAAATCCTCTTAATCCCATACTATCTGGTGTAAGTACGTAATAAATATGATCTGCTTCTCCTAAAGCGGTATAGGTAACGTGATTAAAGTACGATGGAATATCGAGCAGGACATAATCATAATGCTCTTTACAAATACGAATTAATTTCACGATAAGTTCAGTCGTTACTTCTTCTGCTTTTGCAAGGTCTTGGGGACCCAATACTATTACATTGCCAGTACGTTCGTCCTTATATGCAATATTTTCTATATGCCTAATATTCATTTCTTCTATTACTGGTTGAAGATCATAGTATGACCTTTTATGATCAATACCTAGTATTGTATCAAGTCCACCAAATTGAGCGTTTAAGTCAATTACAACTACGTTGCTGTCATCAAAAATTTGTAGTCCCTGTCCAACCGCTGCTGAAAGTAAGGTTTTTCCACTTCCACCTTTACTGCTATAGAAAGCATACGCTTTACCATTGCTTTCTTGTTTATCTAAGGATTGAAGCAAGCTGATTTTTTCTTTTGCAGTATCAAGTACTTTTTGAACCCGCTGTTCTTCTTCAGGAAGAATAATTACATCTGTAGCATTTGCGAGCATCCATTTTCGACCGAGTTCAAATGATTTCTCATTTAATAAACCAATAACAATTAACTTATTCTGATTTTTAAACGATTCAAATGATTTGAGGGATTGGTGATCAATAAATAGGATAGAGTACTGATTTATATCCAGGTTTGTCCCACTCCACTCACCAATTACATCTACCTGTAGTTTATTTTCTTCAATGATTGGTTTTAGAGTATTTATATATACTTCATTTTTAGAAACAATTAAAACTTTATGTACGTCCATACTTCTTACTTCCCTTCTAAGTACTAGTTTGCTTTTGGTTTAGGTTGAGGCGCTGGATTCTCTTTTGGAGCAGTCGGTGCTGGTGGTGCTGACTTAGCAGGTTTAGCGGCTGGAGCGGCTTCTTTCTTCTCTTGCGTAACATCCTCTTCTAATTCATTTACTCTTAAAATTCTTATCTGCTTTGCTGTATTTTGATAATGAATTAGTTTTTCAGCATCCTCTATAGAAAGGGAAACTTTTATTACATTAATCTTTTTATTCTTATCAACTTCGATATCATCATTTACTTCTACTACACTAACCCTTCTTAATTCTCTTTTAGTTGTCATTGCATTTTTTTCTTCCCATGAAACAATAATATCTACACGGTCACCTTCAGTAACATTTTCATCAATTAAGACATTTTCAGTAGGGTTGAGCCAAACGACCCTATGTCCTTTCGAAATATCAATCTTGGAACGCAAGACGTTTTTAGTTAAAATGTCCCCACCACTCATATCTGTTAGAACAACTTGATTTTTCAAGTCACCCTGAGATTGTATAAAATTCGAGACGGCTGCATTTTTAGGAATTTCAACCCATTTAATCTTGGAGGAAGTTATTGCTTCATTTGATTTAATATCTCCTTCTAACGCAGCTACTTTTGTAGTTTCTGTAAGGTTCTGCTGAGCTTTTCTGATTTCGTTCAAGACAACTCCAGCAGTAACAACTGCCAAAATAAATGCTACGACTAAAAATATTAGTGCCTTACGTTTTGCATCGATCATTGTTCCTTAACCTCCAATAATTAAAAGAAAAAATTGTACAAAAATGAAATATAAAATAGAATCATGCCAAAACTATCACAAAATTTCCAGAAACGTCAACCCCTCTAATTCCTTGGCTCATAAAGGTTTATAGGACTTATCCACAACCTTCTTACTATCCTCCTCTAATCTTCGACTTTTTTCGACAACCCTACAAAATAACTATACTAGGAATATAATCATAACTAAAATACATATATAACCATTAATGCTTTCCACTAAAATTACATTCCCAAACCTAAAAACCTGTATTTAAAGGGGTTTGCTACTTTTGAACTAATCCTTAATTACCAGTAAAAAAGGCTTAAATATGAAAAAACCATCCAAATATATTGTTTGGATGTTTTTTTTACTTTACTTCTTAAATTCACCCAACCATCTCCACGAGTAGTTTGGGTGCCAGGTATCATAGTTAGCATTTTTCATTTCTTTCTTTTCACCAGGTTTTATAGTGATTGATTTTGTAACATGTGGGAAAATCTTCTTATCTTTCTTATTCCTAATCGTGATTTGAATTTTCCCTTTGTATGTATACTTCTTGTTGAAATTCGCCACATAAGAATTATAAGCCGTAAAACTTCTAATTTTTTCAGGATTCACAACAAGCTCTAAATTTCTATAAGACTCGTTATTCGGATTCCCACGGTCTTCGTATCTTTCATCAAGTAACTTACGCTCAATCCAAATCAAAGTTTCGACATAAAAAAAGTTGAGGTCAAAAAATCAACCCCAACAACTCCTCACTATAATAAAACGTCACTAACGCACCGACCGCTAAGTACGGTCCGAACGGGATCGCGGTCTTTCGGTTATATTTCTTCGTTACTAATCCAACTATTGCGACTAATACCCCGACTATGGATGCGACCATCAGTGTCAGATAAGCTCCTTGAAAACCGAGTACGAGTCCTAAAACGCCCATCAGCTTAATATCTCCACCGCCGATCCCGCCTTTTGAGAGAATGGCTAACAACAACAAAAACAAAAATCCGAGCAGACTTCCTACGGCTGCATCTAACCAGCCTCTAGGTTCGAAGATTACTTGTAACGCTAGAAACCACACGAAAAATACGATCAGTACTTTGTCCGAGATGATGAAGTACAACAAATCGGAAACGGTAATGATGGCGCATAATAAAACGAGGGAGCATGCTAGCAACAGTTCAATGGAAAACCCGTATTTTATGTAAGAAAAACTATAGAGAGCACCAGTTGTGAGCTCCACCATCGTATATAAAAGGGGGATTCGCTTCTTACATGTTTTACACTTTGCGCCCGCAGCTACAAATGAAACGATGGGAAACAGCTCGTACCATTTTAGCTGCCTTTCGCAATGGTCACATTGTGAACGTTCTACACCTATTACCTTCATTCCCTTTGGCAGACGATAGCCTATTACTCCGCCGAACGAGGCTAAGACGGCTCCTACTACAAAAAACCAAACAGTCCACATTGCTTCCATTTCCCACTTCTCCCTTAATCTTCATCCTGCACACTATTATAATGAAGAAACTTATTTTTTGCATCTCTCTTCCTTAAAGTTATCGGCTATCTTTTTTATTTGTTTTCCTGCACATACAAAAAAGGAATGCCCAAAAACGGACATTCCTACCAATGTTTTTTACTATTCGACTAAGAATAAAAAATAGCTGATGAAGACGATGAAGAGAACCCACATGATCGGGTGAACTTCTTTGAAACGTCCTTTTACTGTCATTGTTAGTGGGTACATAACGAAGCCTAGTGCGATTCCTGTTGCGATGCTGTATGTTAGCGGCATTGCGATCAGCGTTAAGAATGCTGGTACTGCGATTTCTAAACGGTCCCACTTTATCTTGCTTAATACCGATACCATGAGCACGCCGACGATGATCAGTGCTGGTGCTGTTACAGACGGTGTTACGACTACTAATAATGGCGAGAAGAAAAGAGCTAATAAGAACAATCCACCCGTTACAACTGACGTGAATCCTGTACGTCCACCTGCAGCTACACCTGAAGCTGATTCGATGTATGCTGTTGTTGAAGATGTTCCAAGGATCGCACCAACTGCGATCGCTGATGAATCGGCAAGCAACGCTTTACCTGCACGCGGCAGTTTGTTGTCTTTCATGATTCCGGCTTGTGATGCTACTGCCATCAATGTTCCTGCCGTATCAAAGAAATCAACGATAAAGAACGTAAGAACAACGATCATCATGTCTACTGTGAAAATTTGATCAAAGTGAGAGAACGCTTGTCCGAATGTTGGTGCAAGGCTCGGAATCGCTCCTACGATTTGATCAGGCTTATTGATCAAGCCAGCAAAGATACCAACTACAGCTGTGATTACCATTCCGTAGAAGATTCCTCCACGAACGTTTCGGATCATCATTAGAATCGTAATGATGAAACCAAAGATGGCAAGAAGTGTAGGACCTTGTGTTAAGTCACCAAGAGAAACAAGCGTTGCTTTGCTTGGTGCGACGATTCCTGCGTTCTTCAGTCCGATGAATGCGATGAAAAGTCCGATACCGGACGCTGCAGCAAATTTCAGATCTTCCGGAATTGCGTTTATGATTGTTTCGCGAATTTTAAATAAGGTAATAAAAATAAAAATAATACCAGACATTAATACGCCAGCAAGTGCTGTTTGCCACGGAATATCCATGACTAAGACTACTGAATATGCGAAAAATGCGTTAAGTCCCATACCTGGAGCAAGTGCGATCGGATACTTCGCTACGATCCCCATGAAAAGTGTTCCAAGGGCCGCTGCAAGGGCAGTTGCCGTGAACACGGCACCTTTATCCATGCCAGCATCGCCTAGTACGGATGGGTTAACGAATAAAATGTAAGCCATCGCAAGGAACGTTGTTAATCCCGCTGTTGCTTCTTTTTTGTAAGAAGTGTTGAACTCCTTGAAACCAAAATACTTTTCCATCTATATATCCCCCTATACCCTGTCTACGTATAAAAGCTTCTCTTTAAAAGTCGCTCATGACTCGAGGTGTTTGACCTGTTCGTCATTGACTAGTTGATTGGAGCGTAAGGTGCGAGACTCCTGCGGGACGAGTGGGACAGGTGAGACCCTTAAGGGCGCAAAGCGTCAAGGGGCTCACCGCCCGCCCCGCGGAAAGCGAAGCACCTGGAGCAGAAATCAACTACTTCCAAAAACAGCTCTGTTCAAACAAAAAGACCCAAGGGACGAGCCCTTGGGTCTGAATACGTAAGAGTTAATGAAACGAGGGCTATGCAAAGAGAGCATGTGCGCCATGTTTCAAAAATCCTTCGTAGTCAGACCATTTACGGCAGTCTGGTAGAAACTTTCGGGCCATATCCCCGAATTTATACGTAGGAAATACATTTAATTTTTAATTACTACTTGAGTATAGGTCGAACTTTGTCGTACGTCAAGCGTTTTTACGAATGATTTTATGTTATTTTACGATAATCGTTCGTGTTTTCGCTTACAAGCCTATTCCCACTCGATCGTTGCTGGTGGCTTAGATGTAATATCGTACACTACGCGGTTGATGTGATCCACTTCGTTTACGATACGAGTAGAGATCTTTTCTAGTACGTCCCAAGGGATACGCGCCCAGTCAGAAGTCATTCCGTCGATTGAAGTTACGGCACGGATACCGATCGTGTAGTCGTACGTACGAGCGTCACCCATTACACCAACGCTACGGATGTCAGGTAGGACAGTGAAATATTGCCACACTTCACGCTCTAAGCCTGCTTTTGCGATCTCTTCGCGAAGAATGAAATCAGACTCACGAACGATTTCTAATTTTTCTTCTGTAATCGCTCCAAGTACACGAATTCCTAGACCAGGGCCTGGGAACGGCTGACGCCAAACGATGTGTTCAGGAATTCCAAGCTCTGTACCTACTTTACGCACTTCATCTTTAAAGAGTGTGTTAAGAGGCTCGATCAATTTGAACTGCATGTCTTCAGGAAGTCCGCCAACGTTATGGTGAGACTTGATCGTTTGTGCAGTAGCTGTACCGCTCTCTACGATATCTGTGTAAAGCGTACCTTGTGCAAGGAACTCGATGCCTTGTAGGTTTGACGCTTCTTCATCAAATACGTAGATGAACTCGTTACCGATAATTTTACGCTTCTTCTCAGGATCAGATACACCTTCAAGCTTGCTTAAGAAACGGTCTTTCGCATCAACTTTGATGATGTTGATGTTGAATCCTTCGCTGAATGTTTTCATAACTTGATCAGCTTCATCTTTACGAAGAAGTCCGTGATCAACGAAAATACATGTTAACTGGTCACCAATCGCTTTATGAACAAGAACGGCTACAACAGACGAGTCAACGCCACCTGACATTGCGCAGATCACTTTTTTGTCGCCAACAACGTCACGGATCTTTTGAATTTCGTCTTCAATCCAGTTTTCCATCGTCCAGTTTCCTTCACATTCACAAACGGATTTTACGAAGTTATCAAGAAACTCGATACCGTACTCTGAATGACGAACTTCTGGGTGAAATTGTACGCCGTAAAGTTTACGAGATACATCACTCATTGCCGCAACAGGACAAGAAAGACTTGTAGCGTCCGTTACGAAACCTTCTGGCGGTGCAACAACTAAGTCGCTATGGCTCATCCATACTACTTGTTGTTCTGGAAGATTTTCATAGAGCTTGTTCATGTTTGTTACTGTGATCTCTGCTTTACCATATTCACGGTGGCTCGCGCGCTCTACTTTACCGCCGAAGTGGTAGCTCATTAACTGCATACCATAACAGATGCCGAGCACTGGGATATCCAGATCAAAAATAGCAGGATCACAAGCAGGTGCCCCATCCGCATAAACAGAGTTTGGTCCACCAGAGAAGATGATTCCTTTTGGATTCATTTTCTTTATATCTTCCGCAGTTGTCGTGTGCGGATGTAATTCACTGTATACTCCTAAGTCACGGATACGACGTGCAATCAACTGATTATATTGTCCACCGAAATCTAACACAACGATCATTTCACTCATTACGTGCAAATCATTCGTTACGCTCATGTACTTCACCCCATCTATTATTATCAGCTATAGTATCCGTCAGCTTGTCTATCTTTACACTTTCTTTATAAAACAAAAAGAATTCTACCCTTGTTTTCCACATACAAAAACAAAGGCAGAATTCCTTAAAATGTAGCTATAAAGAATCCTGCCTTCATAGTCAGGTCATTTTCGGCAACCCGGTAGAGACTCTCGAACCTTATTATCGAGGATATACGAAGGAGAATATTATCTGACACTATAATCTTAAAGACATTCTAACAATGCCTGTTATAGCGGTCAAGGGCGGATTCTTTTAATTAAATTTTCCCACAATTCTTTATGAAAATCATTCCACAGATCTGACTGCTTTTTCGGACTGAATTGCACGCCTTCATAAGCTTTAGCGAGAATCCTCATGTCCTTTGAATCAAGCTCTCTGTCAACATACAGAGCATACTCTCTCAATGTAAAGGCAGGTCTTCTTTTTATGCCATATATTTTTAATAACCACATCAAGCGTTCGAAGGCTTCTTCAAAGCTATTTGCGCCCTTTTTGTGTTTATAGCGCCAGATCGTGTACTGACGTAGCCATTTTCTGCGAAACAGATAAGCGAACCCAGCGATCACAACAAGGCTGATTAACAGCATGACAGCTAGCGTTCCAACAGATTTCAGGATTGAATCTGAACCTGTTTTTTCTTCTGAAGAAGGACTTTCTTCTTTCGTTACGTCTTTTTCAGGCTTGTCCGGCTGAGTCGGAACAGGTGCAGCTGGTGTGGAATCCGTTTCTTCACTCTCTGGCTCGAATGGATTATCAAATCCGCGCGTCGGCTCGAACGGAACCCATCCGATACCTGAAAAATAAACTTCTACCCAAGAGTGAGCGTTTGCGTTTGTAACGGTATATTCACGAAGACCATCATCACCAAGTGCCTCAAAGGTTCCAGGAGTGAAGCCTTTTACCCAGCGAGCAGGTATGCCAACAGAACGCAGCATCACGACCATCGACGTTGAGAAGTTATCGCAATACCCTTTTTTCGTTTCAAACAAGAACTGATCGACGTAATCTTCATCGCCCTTTGGAACGGCAACTTCAATCGTATTATAGCCATAAGCATTTTTAGCAAAATACCCTTCAACCGTTTTAACTTTATCGTAGAGCGTTGGTTGGTCTGCTGTAACGTCTTGGGCCAGATCTTTTACCCGCTGCGGCAATGTTTCAGGCAGCTGCAGGTAATTTTCTGTTATATAAACGGGGTATTGATTGTTGGAAGCTTTTAATTGCTCTTCTTTTATTACAGGTAACTGGTAGTCCATCTCGTATTCAGAAAGTTTCTCTTCTCTCCCACCTTGAAAGGTAGAAATTTTTCCGTTTACACCATCTAACTGATAGTTGATATCCGATTCTGCTTTAACGTTGGTAAGCTTTCCTGGAATCATTAAAAATGAATATTCTTTTCTTTTCTCCGCTTCAATACGTGCTTTATGGTCTTTCATTTCTAATCCATCTTCCCAGACTCTCGTGTAATTCGTATCGGCTGAAGGATTATCTGCTTCTAAAGCAATTGCCTGAGTCGGAATTTTATTCTCCCACCCTTTACCGGTGTAGAACTCTTTCGTTTCTATCCGCCAATAGTGCCTCCCATTATCATAAGCGGTGAAGATCGGCGTATAGTCAAACTCAAACGGCCCACCAAGCTGGCTGTCGTTTTCACCATAACCAATCTTTGCGATTCCAGCTCCTTTTCCCAGTCCTTCTTCTCCATCTTTTCCTGACATGTTCTGAAGAAACGGCACAGGATCTGGCCAAATTGGGGATGCTTTTGGTGCCACATATCCTAAAGCTGACGACAACGCGATAACACAAGAAAGTGGTGCCACCCAAAGAACAGGGAACTTTCCTTTTAAAAGTGAGAAGCCTTGCGTTTCAATAATCTTCATCATTCGTAAGATACCGACCAAGATCAGTCCGATGAAAACGGTACGGATGATCGCAAATTTCCCATCATACACCGTAAACGTATCGAGTATGGAAATGTAGATGACCGTGATCAAGAAGAACAGAAAGATTCTCCGCGTTTGGACGAGCCAATAATGCATCAAATAACTGACGAGCCAGAGTAAAATAAAGAACAGAAGACTCCTGGATAGAGACGTCATCTCGTTCCAGTTCTGGTCTAAAAAAAGCCCTAGATTATATTTGATATCTTCAATCAAGAATGGAACCCATTTAAATGATAAAAAGACATCAAAAAAGTAAAGGGAGTAAAGCGCATATAACATCGCTCCCAATTTCACCGGAAATGAGATCCAGAGAGGAAGCTGAAAATACGTAACAATAAACAAAAAGAGCGTGTACATCACAAAAATTTGGATATCGTTCGTCGTCGTAAGTTCTTTAAGCGGTCTTAACCACTCCCATAAAAGAAGAAAGCCTAAGCCGTACAGAACTAAGACGTGTAGCGTCGATGCTTGTTGCTGATTAGATTGAGGCATACGTGCCACCTGCCTTCAGCGATTCGTTAAAGTCAGAACCAATCATCGGTGTTACAGGCACACCGAACTGTCTGATTCGAGAGATATACGTGAGTTCTTGACTCTTAAGTTTAGAATCAAGCGCTAAGTAAAAGAAGATCACGTTCGTTTGCTGTCTCGATGCGATAAGCTCGAGCGTTTTCATCGTGTATTCAGAAAGGTTCGGTGAAATAATAAGTGCCGTCTTTCCTTCCATATAACCTGCCATGTATTCTTGTTTCAATCGTTCTTCAAATGGCAGCTTCACGTCTGATTTCACTTTTGCCAGTTCGTGAAGAATCCGCCACTCTTGTTCAACCCCAATATTCATCGGGATTTCTTTTCCAGATAGCGGATGATAGCCGATCGAACCACCCTTTGAAATCGCATAGTGAACGATGGATGCCGCAAGTGAAACGCCGCGTTCAAACAGCCAATCCTGCGTGCCGTAACTCTTTTCACAATGATCAAGCACAATTACAAAATCATCGTTCCTTTGCTGTTCAAACACTTTCGTCAGCAGCTTATTCGATCTCGCACTCGCTTTCCAGTGCAGCCAGTTCATTCGGTCGCCAGCGACATAATCTCGTACACTAACCGTTGATGTGTAGTCGGTAAACGAGCGCTTTCCGACCTTTTTCATACCGGATTGCAGCATCTTTCCTGCTTCCCAACGCTCAATATCTTGATATTGCGGATACACAAATATCTGATCTTGAACGGGGACACTCGTGCTTTTCAAAACAAAGCCAAAGATATCACCTGTACTGATTTGAATCTGATCAAATTTAAACAACCCGCGCGGTGCAGGATTGATCGTATAGGAATATTTCAGATGCTTTCGGAACAACGGAAAAAGCAGAATTCGAGACTGGATCTGATGCGTATTGCCCTCGTATCGCGTCTCACGAAGCAGCACCTCTGGAAGCACGTCCTCTAATACAACATAAAAAAGCGGAAAGTTGCTTCTTCGTTTGATGACAATCGTGACTTCTACTTCTTCGCCTGCCATCAGTTTGTTTTTAGAGATAAATCGCTCAACCTTCAACCGCTGAATCGGATAGAAAGCCATGGTAATGGAATAAAGAACGAGCGGAAGTACGCTGTAAAACAAAAACCAGCTTACAAACCCTCCCTGAAACATGGCAAAAGAGAACGTAACTAGCAGTAAGAAGATAATCCCTGAAAACCCGATCGGTGTTTTATACCGCTCCCGAAATTTATGGAGTAATGCTTTCATTACGCATGCTGTTCCTTATGAATAGGTGCAGGCACGCGAGCCAATAGCTCATTGATCACTTCTTCGGCTGAGACCCCTTCAAAGCGAGCTTCAGGTTTTAATAGCACACGATGTACAAGAACATACGGTGCTAAGTATTTCACATCATCAGGGATAACAAAATCACGGTTCATGAGCAATGCAAAAGCCTGTGCTGCTTTTAATAGCGCGAGCGATCCACGCGGACTAACGCCTAGCGCAATGGAATTATGGTTACGTGTACGGTTGATCAGATCGACGATATATCGCTTTATCGAATCCGATACATAGATGTTCTTCACGGCTGTTTTCAGTTCTGAGATCTCTTCTGGTGAGATGGCTGGTTTAAGGAGGTGGATCGGGTGTTCGTTTCCGATCACGTTCAGTACATTAAACTCTTCCTCAGGAGTCGGATACCCCATCGTCAGCTTCATTAAGAAACGATCAAGCTGAGCTTCTGGAAGTGGATAAGTTCCTTCGTACTCGATTGGGTTTTGGGTGGCCATAACTAAGAATGGATCGGGCAATATGTGAGTCTGCCCATCAACCGTCATGCTCATTTCTTCCATGGATTCAAGAAGGGCAGATTGTGTCTTCGGCGACGTACGGTTGATCTCATCAGCAAGAATGATATTTCCTACAAGAGGACCCGGTCTGAATTCAAAACTCATATCTTTTTGATTATATATCGATACCCCCGTCATATCAGACGGTAATAGATCAGGTGTGAACTGGATGCGGTTAAAGGTTAGACCCAGAGATTTTGCGATAGATCGCACCATCATTGTCTTTCCTACTCCTGGTACGTCTTCAAGCAAAACATGTCCTCCTGCTAATAACGAAACAAGCGTTAACTCTGTAACCTTTTTCTTACCTACCATTACTTTTTCTACGTTCGCGATAACCTCTCTAAGATGAGGATGATATTCAAATGTCTTTTCATTTCTAGCGTTCATGATAGACTCCCCTCTAACATTTCTGTCTCTACATTAATTAATTTTTTCTTTCCTTTAAATATTCTCATCAGACAGACGATATTCCTTGTTTTTTTACAAAAAAAGAGAAGATTCGATACAGAGGAGGAAATAAAAAAAGATGCACCATAAACAGTGCACCGTTATCATTCATTTTACTCTTGATCTGAGTTCTTAAATTTCTTTCCATCCAAGTCATGATGCAGAGATGGAACAGGAATTTTTGGGTTAGGAGTGTTCCCTAGCGGCACTGGATCTGTTTCATAAACAAAGTCTCCTGTTCCGTCTGGAGCACTTCCGGTAGCCCATAAGCCTTCTTTCGACTCCTGCCCCTCCGAAAGGTTCCAAAACTTATACGCTTCTGGCTGCGATTCTAATTCTGCCTCAGGCGGGAATGAAGCTGGTACAACTACTCCGTTACTCTGCTCCAGTTCTTCAATCGCTGCCATCCATTGATATTGATGATAGCGATCACGAGCTAGCATCTTTCGGAAAGCAGCTCTTACACCCTCATCCCTCGTCATATGATACAAACGCGCTACTTGCAGACGTCCTTGACTTTCTGCGTGAAGATTTGAACGCATATCAGCAAGCAAGTTGCCGCTCGCTACTATATATGCTCCGTTCCAAGGTACGCCATTTGAGTTCGTCGGCATTCCGCCAAGTCCACTTACGAGCAGATGCTGAGGATTGATTCCACCCATGATTGCTGCTGTCGCAGGATCTTGCGCTGCTTTCGCTTGATCGTCTGGCGAAGCACCGTCGAGCAGCTGACTGATCATGGCACAAAGCATTTCTACATGCCCAATTTCTTCTGTTCCAATATCCATCAGCATATCTTTATATTTTTCTTCTCCACGACAGTTAAAGCCTTGAAAAAGATATTGCATCATCACCGTCATTTCTCCAAACTGCCCACCCAGCACTTCTTGTACCTGTTTGGCAAGCTGTGGATCCGGACGATCTACCTTAATTTCAAACTGTAGTTCCTTTTGGTGGCGAAACATATGATACCTCCTGAGAAAACAAATTTTGAAACACAACTTATGTGTTCCCAGTCGTTTTCATATAAAACACGTTTAAGAGTATTTATGTATAAAGGACTATGTTTGAATGTGCAATTACTTTTTTTAGAGCATCTGGTAGTAAGATTGAATCAGTCATAATTTGGAAGGAAATTA
Organism: Fictibacillus tiangongensis; assembly: GCF_048083785.1. GTDB lineage: Bacteria > Bacillota > Bacilli > Bacillales > Fictibacillaceae > Fictibacillus. The sequence goes on along the minus strand of NZ_CP182294.1, from coordinate 317,435 downwards.
TTTTGTCTGTCCTTGCGGCATTTATGATGGGGGTTTTTGTAGATATTTCTCGGGAAATTGTAGAAATATGACGATTGGTAGCTGGGTTATTGAAAAGGTTGCTTTAAGAGTGAAGCATATCGGGTCACGATATGTCTGATGAAAGTATTCCACTACCATCAACCGTATCGCCCCCCGATACACACAAACTTACTTTCTGAATAAAGAAAGTATCGCATCCCATTTGCTTTTGGGTCTGCTTTGAACCACAATCTCTAGTCGCCTATTAAAATCGTTCTGCAGACGCCATTCCTTGACTTGTTCTTCTCTTAGCTTTTGAATTTCCTGCTGCAGAAGTTCACTTTTCTCTTTTTCCTGTTCTAGCAATGCTTCATATTGTTCTTTCTGTTGATTGGTCAGCTTCTCAATCTTAGCGTTCGTTTTCTGAGCGGCGTTTCCAACATTCGCGCTAATCGCATGATGATCTTGCTGAAGTCTTGATACTGTTACTTTAAGCTCTGACATATCGCTAGTTAGCTGCGCATTCATCTCGCGTGTCGCTGCTAGTTCATTCGCTAGCATCATTAAGACTTCTCGTAATTGGTTCGGGTCTTGTGGAAGGTTCTCATATGTATCGGGCAGCGCTACGTCCGTTTGGATCGTTTCTTTTAGTCTCTCTTTTTGTTGAATCACGAGATCTTTGGCTGTATCGTCTAATGGCTTGTCTGTATCGCGTAGCGCTATGAGCGATTCGATATCAGATTGAACGAAAATACGTCGATCTCCATCCTTTAAAAACTCGTATCCGTTTCGTTCTAATATTTGTCCATACTTTCGAACAGTAGGTGTTGCGATACCTACTTCTTCTGCAACTTCCTTGGAGGAGAAAGCTCGTTCATTCGGTTGTATATCACGTCGCATATCGGACCTCCTTCATTCTCTTCATCTATTCCTTATATCGCCATGCGATACATATCGTTTAATTCCTCTACTATAGGCATTCGCAATAAACTGTATCAATACGTCTATGCTCTACTAAATAGATTTCGGCAAATGTGTCGATCTCCCCTTCTTTCCTTTCGAGAAACTCGCTCATTCCACCAGTTTATTTTTCTATTTCTTCACCCTACCCAGAAAATAGCTGTTTTCTAAAAGAATAAGGACATATATAATGAATGAGTGCAATCATTTTTATCATTTATTTTTTATGAGAGAGGTTATGTTATGAATACTACTTATTCATCGATACAATCTACTAAAACAAGAATGTTAGTCATTAGCGCACTATTCGTGGCACTAACTCTTGTTGCAACGATGTTCATCAACATCAAGCTTCCGATCGCAGGAAACGGTGGACTTATCCACTTAGGTAACATTCCTCTATTCGTAGCAGCTTTTGTTTTCGGCAGAAGAACAGGTGCTATTGCAGGCGCTTTTGGAATGGGCTTATTTGATTTTCTATCTGGTTGGACGATCTGGGCTCCGTTCACGTTCATCATCGTTGGTGCAATGGGCTATGTAGCGGGCGCTATATCAGAAAAAGTACCAGGAAAACGTGTACTCGTCTATTCTTTGGCAGTTGTCGTAGCAATGCTGATTAAAGTGGTAGGTTATTATTTTGCTGAAGTTGTGCTTTACAGCAATTGGATCGTACCGTTTGGATCTATTCCAGGAAACATTCTGCAAGTTGGATTTGCGGGACTTGTCGTGGTTCCACTTGTAGCACGTATTAAGAAAAGAATTCTTTAGTTACAGAGACCCTGTATCGTATCGGCTTAACCGCTATGCGATATGGGGTTTTTTATGTTTACTGAGTGCCCTGAAACCTTTTAAGAATATGAAGCGACTTACTATAAAATGGATATTAAGGGGTGTGAAATGAAGAAGTCATTACTTAGACTGTTTTTTATTGCGTTTAGCATCTTGGTTGCTGGGTGTGGTGTTTATTCAGATAGTAAAGAGACTGCTCCAAACCTCATTATGCAGAATACAAAAGAGAAGCTTATCGTTTCAGGCGAAGTGAATAAGACTTTTAAAAATGACAAGGCCATTAAAATTGCTAGAGATGCAATACAGTCTGCTGAAAGAATACCAGGAATTTTAAATGTGTCAAAAAATAATTTAGAGATGACTCTAGTTGATTCAAACGGTAATAAAGAGAACTATTTACTTTGGTTACGAAAAGACAGTGATAGTGGAATGATTATGTATGCCGACGATACGAGTACAGGTTATACCCTGCAGCAACTTGACGTTGTTAAATTAAAAAAGATATTAAACTACTAATGCAATCAATCTATGAACAAACAAAAACTTCACCTTCACACTTCACTCCTTCTGAATGTTAAAATAAAGAATACTTCCCTGTTAGACATATAGAAAGTGTCGATTTAAAATCGCAACAACTTAGGAGTGTATACAAGCATGAACAAAAAAGATATCGCTCAAATACGAAAACAGTTCAAAAAAGAGAATGATCTCCTGAAGATCTCCAGCATCTTTAATGTGTATATTACGAAAGAATCCAGCGAGATCTACCATCACGTAAGTCAGCCTTTTGAGATGCTAGATGCTGAACAACAAGAGCTGTTCTTTAATAGCTTTAAAAAATTGCTTGGTGGAAATATCGATGAAAAGTTATTTGAATTAAAGTTTAATAGAAATGCTGAAAACAATAGCCAGCTTATTCTGCATCAAGGCCTACTTGCCAGCGATACAGAAGACTGGAAAGAACGCATGCTTCAAATGGTAGGAAAAATGCTCTTAAACCGTCAGTACGAAAAGGATATCGTGATCACCTTTATTAAGGGAGAATACTATAAGCCGACGAAGCGCAAGAATGATGAGGCTGAGATTAGTGAACGTGATGCCGTCTACTCCTTCCCCTTTATTTTGTGCAGCATAAACAATACACAAGAACCGAAGAAAGAACTGCTCTTTGATTATGTGGAAAAAGAGTTCAAGTACAATTTCGTTGTCGATTCTGTTATTAACCTGAACGCGCCGATTGGAGGATTCCTCTTCCCTTGTTTCAGTGATAATGCAGCAGATGTGAACCACATCCTGTACTCAGCAGGTAAAGTTCATGAACCTGATTATGAATTCATCGTGGACGTTTTAAATGGCGAAGAAATCATGACAGCAAAAGACGATAAGATTGTGTTTGAAGAAATTATTAAAGACGTAACACAAGATCAATTAAACACATCCACCCTCTCCAATGTGTACGAAGAAATCAACCGAATGATTGAAGAGAACGAAGAGGAAGAACATCCACGCTTAGATTCTAAGGACGTTGAGCGAGTTTTAAAAGCGAGTGGTGTGGAAGATATCAGCGTGGAAAAGGTAGAATCGGCTTTTCAAAAAGTGATTGATGACGATAAGTATGAGATCAAAGCGAGCAGTGTTGTACCGAAATACAACTCGAAGTCGATTAAGATCGATACAAAGGTAGCAAAAATTTCGATCAGTCCTCAAGACTTAAGGTACGTGAAACAAGTGCAGCTTAGTGGTAAACGGTATCTTATGATTGAAGTTGAGGAAGATACTGTGATTGAAGGGTTTACGATGATTCCTGAGGCATTTGGGGAGAAGGTTGAAAAATAGTTAACTACAAACTACATAATGGAAGCCCTTCTCTTAGAGAATGACTTCCATTGTGTATAATTTATGAAAAGTAAGTATTTTTCTAAACCAATTCAGAACGCCTAGTAAGAAAGTTGGCTAAGCTTTAATTGATGTGTAGATTCTAAGATTAAAATTCCGTCTATCTATGCTCCCGAATTTCTCCTTAATTTTCTTTCATGTTGCTTTCAACCTTCTTACGCAGCTTTTTTCCTTCTTCTGAATCATAACCTCCGTACATAACCTTCTCAATAAAGTTACGATTAAAAAACACATTGTAATCGGGAGAAATATTACCTTCTGGGTATGGAACTGCAATGTAATCATATTGTTTCCCTGTACTTACTTGAATTTGATTATAGCCATAAATCATGACGCTTTTCTTCATCTGCTTTAACTTTACGACTGTGCCAATGGGCAGAGGTTTGGATTTATCAAGCTTCTCTTTTTTGGAACTATTTTCTTTTGCATTCGTACATCCTACTAAAAGTAAAACAAGTATAAAGATTATTGCTAGTTTGTCTTTATTTTTATTTGGTAATATTTTCATTTTCATGATTCCTTCTCAGTTTTTTATTTAAAGCTCAACCTTTTCCCTCATGTCAGCTTCTTGAGGTAATTGATAGCCAGGGTAGATTACGTCTCCGATTTCTATTAAAGAAAAAATTGAATTTTTCTAAGGTATTACCCTAAGGATAGGGAGCAGCAATGTAATCGAATAACTTGCTGGTTTGCGTTTGAATTTGGTTTCTTCCATAAATCATAAGCAACTTTTGAAATTTATTACTTTTCATACTGTTCCAATGGCAACAACGTTTTATTTATATCCATCCTCTTTTTTTAAGAAATGCACGAATAAATAAAGCGATTGTACAGGAACCATATACCATTAGCATCATAATAGTCAGTGGTCCTTTCGCTTTAGAAAGAGTATTTTGGGGACCTTCTCCAAAAATGATAGAAGCAAATAAAAACGTGCCACCTATCCCCATAAAGATGGCATAGAATATTAATCCAAAACTTAATGTCTTCATAAAATCCGCTTTATTTGTTGGTACCAATGCTAAATCCTCCAATTACTTAAGTTCCCTTGTCTTTTTTTTTCTTCAAGCCCAAATTTTAATCCTACCCCAATTCCAAGTGCAGTATAAAATCTATAGAACTCAGTATGTACTTATACCCCTTAAATATGGAAAAATAAACCTTTTTAGTGGAGCGAAATTACTGGAAGTTATTAAAAAATTGTTTGTTTATATGAGAGGGATACATAGATGGTTAAATTACCTTGCCCATTCTTGCTGTTAATGAGGTGCACATCTACATTGCTGTAGATCATGCTGGTTCATATATATGGCTCGATAAAATATGAACATCTGTTGCCATCGATGCATTTATCGCTTCAAAAATGTCTCCAAGCCTTTATTTAGATTTTAGATGAAGCAAAATAAAAAAAGCTTCTCATAAGTTTAATCAACTTATAAGAAGCTCCTGATAATGCTTTATTTAAGCAGAATGCTAGGCAAGCATTCTACTTTTTTAAAACTCACAAACCCTATTACTTGGGTTTTGTGTGCGTGTTATTACATCATTCCGCCCATCTATCATTCAAAAACCGCGTACTTTCGCTTACCTTCAATTTCCCTATTAGTTCAATGGAATAATTAAATTCTCCCTAAGCTTTTTTCACGTTTTTTCATCACCAAATGTGACTTTTGTGATTTTATTGTGAGTTTGTGATTTTTTATATAAAAATAAAAAGGACCCATATAAGGGCCCGAAACTAATGATAGATACCAATATAACGGCTGCCTATAAGACCGCTTATGTGATTTTAACTGTCACACATTATAAAGGGTTTACTCTATCTTATTTATTAGTATGAAAAAAACAAGACCAATTATACCCGATCTTGTAGAATTATTTTATGGATGGTTGCGCGAAACCATTGTAACGACTACCACACAGGCAGTTTATGTGTCCTATAAAATCACACGTTATCGATGGGTTTACTCGCGCGAACACTTAATCTAATAAGAATATATCAAATATATACGTCGTTTGTAAACAATTATGTTACATATTGTATACATAATTTATATGCCAATATTTACGACCTTTTCTTGACCAAAAACTCTTCTCGGAAACAACTCCCTTTGTACAACTTTTTCCTTAACAAGATTGTAATAAGAATTGTTTTGGTATTCATAATAAGAATTGATTGCGTTCGCAACATAATCTGCTGCTTGAATACAAAACGAATTTTGGGATTCAACATAGTGAACATCCACTTTAACATTACAGTTGTACTCATAATTTAATTGAAGTTTTATATAGTCTTGAAAGGAATTGGTAGATTTAACTTTAATACTTCTTTTATCCAAGTTAATTATGAGATGTGTCACATCAGGTCTCTTCGCAATAGGTACAATCAGAAATTTCAATAAAAAATTGTACAACAGATTTTCGTCATCAATTAGTTCTTTTTTGACATGTAGTAAGTCTGCAACTATGTATCGAATTGATAGTTCTTTACTAGCAATTTTTCTAAGAAAATAGTCCTTAATACATGGGTATGCATCAGCTGCCTTTATCTCATCTCTGTCCTTAAAAGCTTGGAAAGTTTTTTTAGTTTTCAAGGCTGCTTTTGACATTACATTTATTAAAGGTTTCGTTTGCTGAGACTCCACACATGCAATTGTAAAATATCTACCTCGTTTACCCATGTTTCCAGATTCATCAAAATTAAGTATTACCCTACCATCCATACTACCAAGCTCCTTTGTATCTATTGCCATCCCCCTTGATTAAAACTATTATACTACCTTTTTACATTAAAAATCACCTTATTGATGATATAAAATTTTTGTAACTATAAAGATTTTTTCAAATTATTTCATAAAAAAAGAAAGTCATCTTAGCACAAGATAACTTTCTTTATTCCTCGTTATAAAAAATAAAATAGATGTTAATTATGATATTAACTGCAGCTAATAACCATATCATAATCCAATACTCTTGGTTGACAGTATATCCAATTAGAATAGTTAACAAAACATTCAAACAAGCATAAATAGCTAATTTTGTTTTTCTAGTCCTACTACGAGGAGAACTTTCTTCGATTTCCTTCAGATAAATATCAAGTATATCTTGTACTTTTCGATCGATTTGTCCCTCGCGTCGCAACATCTCCAAGATCTGATGTTGTTGTCCCTCTTCAAAATCGGATAAACCTGATAATGTCTCTGCTTCTATATGTCTGCGAACAATATCGCGAAGACTACTCATTCGGTAATTTCCCTTTTAAAATATAATCCCGACCGATGTCAGCAAGTTCCTTAGCAGCTTTTCGCACATGAGACATTAGATGTTCACCTAAATCCTTAGCCATTTCATTAGATACCTGTTTTACGCCTCGTTCTTTTAAGTAGTCCTGAATCTCAGAATCTAAGTGTAATTTTGAAATACTCACACTCATAGAGTCCATGTATTTTGCATCTTGCTTCTCGTATGGTGTCAATGGTTCTGAAGACAACGTAAATAAAGCTAACTGACAAATCTTAATTCCCGCAACTAATTGTACAGGAACCGAAGAATGATTTATTAATAACAATGATATTTTTCCGCGATACCCTGGATTCATATAATGTGATGGGGAAATCATTAATCCCAGTGACTTTACGCTATATCTTTCATATATTCTTGCAGTCGTATTCTCAGGAATTTGAACATATTCATGGGTTTGAATCAATACTGACTCTTTAGGTTGGACTATAAAGTCCTGCTTTGTTATATCAAAGCTTTTATAGAGATCTTCCGTAACTTCCTTACCTAGTACAATTGGTTCACTAGAAACATATTTTTTTACAAAAGGATCGAGAGTTAGATTAATGGTGGCTCCTTGACAGTGTTCTAAAATAAAAGGATTCACAATTTGTTGTTCTTTAACCAACTTATGCAAATCGCGATCACTTAACATAGCCATTACACTCACACCTCTCTTCCCTTTAATAACTTTCTTATTGAATATCCTAAAACAATGTTGTTAAAACCACTTAAAACTTTCGTATATTTTCATATTGTTTTAAATGTTACGTATTCGTTTATACTGTTTCTTATAGAAACAGTATAAACGAATATTAGAGAAATTTGTAAAAAATATCTAAAAATTTTATATAAATGTAACTTTACTACCACCTCCAGTTATTTGGAGAGGTATAATCTGCTGTTATTGATTATATTCCAACTGCCAATGTCCCTAAGCTCTTTAATATTTTTATGAATATTGGCGACATCTGCACCAGTAAGTAAACGATCGATACTTTACCTATACCCTCCCAAATTTCACCTTGATCCTTAAAGAACCCGCAGAATATTTTCCATACAATCATAGCTGAAGCAACCGGGAAGGAAATTGCGATCATTAGATCGATGAGAGGATCAAACAAATGAGCAAATGCGCTTATAACATCTCCCATAACCTTATCTGTCACTGCATTAACTGGTACAGCTGCCGCTGGCGATGAAACCGCTAACACCTGGCCGCATTGATTAATGGATTCCGCTGCAAATGCTTTTGGTGCAAAAATGAGCGGAACCAGTGTGCCAGTAGCAACTGCTTTATACTTGCTGTAATCCTGCATTTTCAGTTTCTGAGTATCTTGATTGCTTTGCATGAATTCTGAGATTGTTCCTACTCTTTCAATCTTCTTTTTACCGAACATGATGAACAACTCCCCTATTTAATATCGTCAATCATGAACACGTTGCACGGGATCCCTCGGCACAGTTCCAACAGTTTCTTTTGTCGATAATCGTTTGTTGTCACCCATAATAGCAACGGGAAGTATCCATATTCTTTGTGATTTTGGAACATCTTACTTTCATGCAACTTCTTATACTTTTCAATTTTCTTCTTGTTTGCCGTCATGGTTGCGTTATTATCCACTTCTAGAAAGTGCCACTTACCACTTTGTTTAAATGCTGCATCACAGATAATTTGACCACCAATCTTCTGTTCGATCTTCCATTCGTTGGGGCAATGGGCAAAAATGTAAAACTGGTTCCTCATAATGAAATGATTAACCTGGGATGTTCTTTTTCTTATTCGTTCACACCCCACCATTTCACGCCCTTCTTTTGACAAGCAGTAAATAGTATCAAATCCATCCTTAACCGTTGAAAGGTAGAGTTTCATTTTTGAAAGTACACGATTTGTATTGCGAACTGATTTTAGATCATGAAGTTTCATAATCTGATCCCGATTAAGAAAGTGGTGTGTCTTCAAAGAGATCAAAATCATTTCTTGGCGGTTGTTCATCTTCTTCCACACACTCCTTTGATTCAGAGTTTAAATTAGGTTCAATGATTTGATCAGCTTCAGTATCCGACAACCAAGGGGTTTGCAAGATAACCTTTTCAGCACCTTTTTTATAAATTGCCCTTCCTGGATTGATTGGCAGCTGATCAGCACCTGCGCTATCTAAGACGACCATAGATGCGCTAACAGTATCAACCTTGTAACACACCCTGGCATCACAGTTACGTTTTACTTGAATCGGTACAACATCAGCAGTAGGATGCTGTGTTGCCACAATGACACGGATTCCCATAGCCCGGCCAAGGCGACAGATATTAGAAAGTAAATACTCACATTCTTCTTTTAACTTTTTTGTTTCTTTGTTTATTTCTTTATGACTGGCTAGTTCTCCAATCTCATCTACAACAATAAAATGTCTGTGTTGTATTCCTGCTTCAATGACATTTCTTGCCTTTCTTGCTTTCAATAATTCTAATGTGATCTTCATTTCATTTAAGACGTTTTCAAGAGCTTCCTTTGCTTGTGCAACTTCTTCTGCATAGCTTACTACCTGTTTACAATCTTTAAATCGGTTAAATTCCACACCACCTTTTAAGTCAATCAGCGTTAACTGAACGTCTTCAGATTTTGTTTTTAGCAAATGACAGATAGCCATAACTAAGAATGCTGATTTACCTCCTCCCACAGCCCCGCCCACTAACATGTTATAAACACTATCAAAGTCATGGAAAATTGTTTCCGTTCTTGTTACTCCAATTGGAACTTTCCAGTCGTCTTTGGAATTAATTTCTGCATAAGGCTTTTTACTCGGCATGTGCTGATTGTAGATTTTAACTTTTAGCATCCCGTCATAAGACATTTCAACTTCCTTTTGAACAGCCTTTTCTTTCTTAAATATGTTTTTAAAATCTCCCTTTTTAAGTGCCAGAAAATCTAACGATTGCGTTCTTTTCTTTGTGTTCAAACCATCTTGAATGGAATTGATTTTGCTTTGATAATCCTCAAATGAACGCCCGAGTGGGATTCTGAAAACCAATTCACGACCCCACTTTCTTTTTTTGTTCCGCACCAGATGAGCAGTTAGGATCTTATCCCCCTCCTTTACGTTTAAACCTGTGTTTGAAAAGATACGTTGAATTTTTTGCCCTTCATTCATTCCAATGCTTCCTCCAGATCCTTTTGTTTTCGCGTAAATTGCCATTGATCCAAAGAGAAGGGAAGAGGCGATTTCGAATAACATGAGCAACAACTCCAATCATTCTATTTTTGTTCAAGTGCAGCACCACCGTTTTAGGTATTCTTCAGAGAGAATAAGTTAAGCAATCGAGAAGCTTAAAAAACATTGCAAAGGGTTGAAGGAATAATCAGGACAGGTTACTAAATTAGTATTCTAGTGTTGGCGGTGATTTTAGTAGCTAATATAGGTATACGCCTAAGTATGAAAAACTTATCTTGTCCATTTAAAAAAAATAAAAAAAGGACAAGAGTTTTTTTTATGGAATTATGTACGAAGGTGATGCATATGGAGATTGTCTGTATATTAGATGAGATAATAAAAAAGCGTGGTCTTAAAAAGGGATTTATAGCAAAAAAGGCTCAAGTGAGTAACGCTGCATTTTCATTGATTTTAAAAGGTAAATCAATTCCTACTCTCCCTGTAGCAATGAGGATCGCTGAGGTTATGGATTTAAGTGTAGAAGAAATATGGATAAAAAAAGAACCCACCGAATAAGGTGGGTTCTAAATCTTTATTAATTTCAATGTCCTTGGTTTACGTTCTTCCCAAGTAATTAAACCTCTATCTTTTAATCGACATAAATATGCCTGAACTGTGCTTGTAGATCGAAGCCCCATTATATCGCCTATCTCCCTAACTGTAGGCGGCCGCTCATTCACTTCAATAAATTCGTTAATAACTTCGAGAGCCCTACGTTGTTTTGCTGATATGTCACGCAATGGTGTCTTCCCTCCAATATCCTATAGCTTTTTTATAATTAATAGATAGAACGTTTTCTAACTTAAATACTCTAAGGGTCTTTCTTAAATGACAGTATGCTCTAATTGTTGTTTCATTGATTTCTTTTATTGAAATGATTCTTTGACTGATTTGGCCAGAGTTAGATAAATACATAATCTCCACTGGTTTACGGTCCAATTGGCATCTTAGTAAGAACTTTTTCATACTGACATCCTCCCTTTGTTCATATTATAACGAACATTTGTTCTTAAATCTAGTATTAAATCGAACATATATTCGTATATAATATTGGTATTATCCGATGTTTGGGGTGTGCTCATATGTGTATTAAAGTGGTTCGGGAAAAGGGATACTATTGTCATTTCTGCATGGAGGAGGTTGGGAAGGGAATTGATCGCGTCGCTGCTGTCTATGATTGGCAGCATCCAGATAAGATCGCTGGATATTATTGTCCCTATCATTGGCAGGAAGTATATGACTTTGAACAGATGCAAAAACGTGCATATAAAAACATGAATGACTTGTATAAAAAGACATAAAAAAAGCCCCTCCTTGTAGGAAGAGCTTTTGAATATTTTTAAACTTAAACGTACATAATGATACCAAAAGAACTCTTTTACACCTGCCCAGACTGTCAGGGGTTCTTTTTACTATCGTTCATCTAATTCTTCTTTTAAAGGTTCTTTCCTCATCAACGAACGTTGACTATCACCTATGCCCTCTACTGTAGGATCCTGAACGATTCCGAGCATGGATAAGGCAATAAAAATAGCGTTGGACACTGCCAACACCCAGCCTCTAATTTCTTCAGTTAGTACAAAATCCGTTATCCCTGCGCCGTTTAGTCCAACAGCAATTAATTGCAAGATGATTAGTAGCTGAGAAACGAACGCTGTTAACCATACCGTGTTTTTAAATCGAATTTTCCAGTTGATCATAAGTTATTCCTCCTCTAAAATAATGTGTTCCAGGTTGCTGTTCCAACAATCCCGTCAGGTTTAAGACCTTTTCGTTTCTGATATGCTTTTACAGCTGCTTCAGTTATTGCCGCAAAAATACCGTCGGTTTCTACACCCACGGCACGTTGAATTCTTTTAATATTCTCTTTATCTCTCGAACCTTTTTTGATCAAATAACCTGGGTAAGGAACAATTGCTTTGGATGAAGATAGTGGTGTTGGTTTCTTTGCAGGCTTTAATTTTTCTCCGGTTAGCTTTGCAAAAGTTTTTGGTCCAGCTATCCCGTCAGCAACTAAGCCCTTAAGATTCTGAAAATGCATTACAGCCAACTCAGTCTTTTTGCCAAAGATTCCGTCTGCTACTAATCCATATGAACCCACAGCGTTTAATTTCAGTTGCAGGCTCTTAACATCAGAGCCTCTGGAACCGTACTTTAATAAACTTCTAGTTTCAATTTCATTAGGTTGTTCGACAACCACTTTCACTGGTTCATAGATGGTTTTTCGTGGACCTGCATTTTTCGGTAATACGATAAGACGTTTGTTATCATTATTAAAGTTGTGTTGAACCTCACCATACTGCTTAGATGCAATTTGACCACGTAATGAGTCCATATCAAGTGCAGGACATTGTTTCCAAAGATAATCAGGATATTCTTGATGCCCCCATACATCTTGTGCTTCGTTTACGTTTGGAAGAACTCTGAACAGCACTTCAATTAATCCGTAGAAACTTTTCAGCTGAGCTGCAGTAGGTGGTTCAAAACGAAAATCTCCAACCATACAAATTCCTAATGTTCTACGGTTACTGTTACCCACATGCGGTGTTTTTACAGCTAGATCTGCTGCCCATTGGATAGTTCCATCCTTTAAGATAACGAAAGCATAGCCCATACGAGCCCAACCAAGCTTTCCGATGTGGTAATTAGCAAATGCGTGTGCATCACCTTCTTCAGTTAAGCTATGGTGTAAAGCAATTGATGTTATGTCTTCGATCGCTCTATATGCTGTTAAAACAGTTTTACTAACGCGGATTGTATTCCTAATATCTTGAACCCGTAAATTGCCGAAATCAATTTTCATCCTGTTAACCTCCCCAATTTTGCTGTAACAACCAAAATCCAAACGCTATGAGACCAGCACCGATCGCTCTCCATAACCAGGTGATATGTCCATCCATTTTCTCCCTGGCTTTACATTCTGCAGCGATCTTATCATCGTAATCTTTCTTTAATTCAGTTAATGCTTTGGCAGTATCGTTTTTCAGATCTTCAATACGATTGTGAGCACTTTTCGCGCTTTGCTCCGTTTGGAGAGCAAGTGTAGAAATTTTGCTTATCTCATCCATTTTCGTATTCATGTTCTTTACATTGGTTTGTAGCTCCGTAATCGCAATCAATATTTGTTTGCTTTCTTCCATCGTTGCCGCCTCCATTTCTGACCTCCTTTACCCCATAAAAAATACACCTCTATAGGTGCTGGATGTTGTAAATACTACATATCTCAAAAAAGAGGGCATAAAAAATACGCCCTCAACGGCGTTGTTATTGTGCTAGTTCTCCAAGTTCCAGAGCTTCAAGTTCAGCCTTCACTTGTGGCTGTAATGTTGCTGGCACTTGACTATAGGTTTTATATCCTCGAACAATTAATGTTACATATACAGTTACCATATCCACATTCACCTCCTTTCGAAGGAGATAAATGATTAGCTTAAATCTCTGTAGAAGATTCATGATCTAACATCTCCTGTACTTCAGCGCGATGAATTTGAGGTACGTCATCAATCGTCTTCATACCTGCTTTGATCAACTTAAAATAGATGGTTGCCATTACAATCCACCGCCCAACATTAATTCATAAATTTCTGTTATCGCCATCATGTTCGAAATGTTATCTTCTTTTGCCGTTGCGACCTCTAGCTTTAATTGTTCATTCTCCATTGTTAACTCTTCAAGAGTCTTAAGAGGAGTAACAGGTAAGTCTTTTATTTGATCCCAAACCACTTCAAGTTCCTCGTCTGTGGGAATTTGTAATTCGGAATTCCAGGACGATATAAATTGGCCATTTCCGTCATCTTGTATGGAGTAATCAGTACCGTTTACAAGAGATGGATATATGAAATTAATTATTTTTGGTAATTCCATTTTAGGTAACCCCCAGTACTTTGCTTATGAAATTTTAGTTAGGTAAACAGTCATAGTATCGAGCATTACTGCAGATCCTGAGTCTTGATGTAGATATAGTTCAAAAGGTGTTCCACCTGTAAGACCGATAGGTCTAGAGAATGCGGCGATCTTACCATTACTACCAAGTGGCATATTTAAAGACGAACTCCCACCATTAAACAACTTAAATGTAGTTATTCCGTTGTTTACCGTTGTCCATTGAACTAAAACAGAGAGTAAGTAAACACCAGATTCTTTTGGAGTGAAAATTCCATTAATGAACTCACCATGAGTATCTCCAAGTTTTGAACCAAGAGTTATTTTTGTGTCTACGCCACTTGAAATAGATTGATCAACTGAGGTAGATGCAAAAAAGTAAGGCTGATTAGGGAGAGTTAAGATTCCATTAGCTGAAAGAAGTGGAATCTCTAACCACGGACCCCAAGCTCCTGAATTATAGTATCTTTGTGCCTTTCTACTGGAAGAAGTAACTGTCTGAAAATATCCATTTGCAGATGTTAGCCTATGAACCTCACAAAGCCCTGTCAATCCTGTTTGACCACCCGTATTAAAGGGTCTATTAGTAGCGTTAGAATTAATGTAATAAAAGCCGGGTGAAGTAAGTGTATTTAGGTCTCCTCCAAAGCCCAACGTCACACCATCATCATTTGTCAGTCTGTATATCTGTACAGCATCTGTAGTAGCTAATTGTTTCCACGGCTGCCACAGACCATTGATCTGTAAACGTTGAAAAATCTGTCCTGTAGTAGCAGCTGCCCCATACCGTATAGCAGTCTGACTTCTGTGACCGTTATCGTGTTTATGGTTTTTTATAAAATAAAAATAACTGCCTCCTGTAGCGATAGGGCAGTTTGCTAATGTATGGCCTTTATAATCCCCACTAAGGTCTAGATTGTTTAGATCGGTGTTGCTAATATCTTTTGCAACATCTCCTAGTCCAAAGTTTTTAGCGAAATTAATCGCATTGGTTTCTGCTGCATTCGCCTTCGTCTGAGCTCCTAGTGGTGTTTCCTTTTCTTCAGCTTTATCATAGGCTTTCTTTACCGCATTTGGAGTTGCTGCCTGCGATGTACTTGTGCTGTTTGTTGCGTCGTTCAATTGAACAATACCAGCTGCTATTGTAGAAGCAGAAGGGACATTTTGAAGTGCGCTATCTGCTTTATTTAACGAGTTTTGCACGCCTGTATCTAGATCCACTTTTGGAATTCCGTTTGATGGCTTGGAGTACTTCCCGTTAGCTAGATCGTACGCTGTTTTTACAGCAAGAGGTGTAGCAGCTAATGATGCGCTATTACTGTTAGTAGCACTTGAAAGTTGGACAATCCCTTTAGCAGCAGTAGTCCCGTCTGGCAATTGAGCTACAGGTACTTTACCCGACACCAACTGTGCGATTGTTTGTCCGGCACGGTCCGTATGAATAGCGCTTTGTTGTACCTCTAATAAGGCCTGATGGGTTGTATAATGAAACCAGTTCCACCAATCTGCTGGTGGTCTGTCATCTGGTAACCATCCAGTGTCTATCTTACTTTGAGGCGGTTTTGTTCCAAGGTTATTCCATTCCGGTAATGGTTTGCTAAATGGCATCCATCAACCCTCCTTTTATATTGGTAATTGTAATGTTTGGTCTGGTTCGAACGTTGATCCTAATGTCCCGCCTCGGCTCTGATCTAATGGAGCGAATCCTGTTTGATTATTTGTTTCTAAAATGTTCGGTTGTGAAGAGAATCCAAAAGTACCGCGCAGATCGATAGAAGCCACCCGTATTCCTGAAGCTACGACTTTTTGAGCGATATATCCAAACTGTACGGCTGTCATACCCACTTTGTTTAATTCTGCGAGTGGTACCCCTTCAATTACTACAGCTGCTGGGTCGTTCTCATCATATAAAGCCCTTATTTTGATTTTGGTTGGGTCTGCATTTATCGATCGTGCTAAGGCGTAGATCACACTATTAAAAGTTCCATCACTTGAATTTCGTGCGATACGTGCCTTTATTAGTACACGCATTATTTCATCCGTTGCCTGTCCTCTTCTTTGCCCTAAATTTTCCCCGATCAAATCTAGTGTTGATCCTTCAGCTAGATCGATATCTCTCCAACTTTCCACCTTTGAAAATGTTACATTCAACGTGTCAATTTGCTCAGAAAACAACAAAATTATTTTTCCAACATTGGAATCACTCTTTTTCATAAATAAATCAGGTAATTTCCGGATCATATCTGTGTATACACTCATACAGTCACCAAGATATTATCCGCATCAATCTGTGCAACCTCGCTCGTATTAATCGCCAGATTACTAGTACCTTGTGCTCCAGCACTCATACCGATTGTAACAGTCGCATCCACTACACCTTGAATACCCATTACAGCAGCCAATATTTTAGAGTAAATCACATCTTCACCCATGTTCAAGCCGACATAAAGGGTCCCATCACTCGATGCACCACCTATAATTCTCACAATGGAATCTTTCACTTCTGTTACACCAGTAGTTGTAAAAGTATTGTCTGTAGTTAAGGTGACATTTGAAAATATAGTAATCTGAGTGGCCGGGGTAAAACTTATTGTATGGCTATTACCAGAAATATCTTTGACAACATACGAGTCAGTACCGAAGAATTGAAGACCTACATAGTGATTAAAAAGAGTGTCTGCAATGATCTGACCTTCTCCGCCTAAAACATAAACTGCATTACTATGAGGAGGCTGACCATTTACTGTTGTATTTGCATTATTTACAGAGATGTTGGCAGCTCGGACACCAGCTATTCCAAGGACGGAAGATACGATTGCATCTGGTGTGCCACTTCCTACATTTGCTCCAGAGCTTTTAAGGCGTGCCAAAAGTTCTGCATCCGTTTCCTCATCCCTACCACCCTGAGAAGCCAAAGGATTAGTCACATCATATATATCCGCACTTGGTTCAGACTGAACAATAATAGATCCGGAAGGAACATTACCAACGATACCAGCTGTCAAACAGACAGCACTGCCATTCCCTAGTCCATTCAAGTCTAGAGTCACATTTTCAGTTAGTGCATAGTCAATTCCACTTTCCGTTTCAAATCGTGTCCCCTCTAAAAGGATTGAATTCGGAACTCCGGAAAAAGAAAGGTCCACGATTGCGAACTGTTCAGGATTTCGTGAGGTGTTAAAAAAAGCTGTTAAACGATCTAACTGGATACCTTCTGCCTTTGTAATGAATGCTGAATTATATACCTTTTCCGCAAGCTCCCATGTTTTTGAAATGAACCAAGAGAACAAACGAATAAATATACCGAGTGGACTTCTTTCAGAAAGGTTCGCATCTTCTCCAAAAAGAGTTTTAGCTCTTTCTTCCATTTCCGTTTGAAGTTCAGCGTAATTTTTTCGTCTAAAGCCGAATCTATCAAGCACCTACGTTCACCCCCTCAATAAGTAAACTTGTATTATCATTTTTAATTAAGACCAAATTGATTAATAAACTCCTTCCTACCTTACTAAACTTGATATCTTCTACTGAAGAGATCCTGTCTTCAACAGACAATGCGTCTATAATGCTATCCCTAGCTTCAGTTTCATTGAATGTTTTGGTTAGGAAGGTTTCTCGATTTAACCCAAAACCTTCATTTAGAAACCATTCTTCTAATGCCGTTTGGAGAACAATTCGCACGGACTGAGCCAGTTCCTCGTCGTCTTTAACCATTAAAAAAGAACCTTGTTCAAAAACAAGGTCTCCGTAAGCATCTATCATTATACTTTTCACATTTAAACCCCTTCCCAGATACCAATGACCACACAATCTCTTATATCATGAGTACGTCTGAATGGTGGATCAGAAGGGATCTTTTGTAGGTTGTCTAGTGCTCGTTCACTTACACCACAAAATACAACATCATCAGGCTCTACAATTCCGACGTGTTTTAACACAGGTGCTTTTAATATCATTGGATACTTTACAGACCTCCCACCCTTGATCACCTGAGTAAATAAAATTTCAAGATCAGCCTCTTTTGTAGAGCTATAGTACTTTACAACTCGCGCAGGAACGAAGGTGTGAAGTGATATTTTTATATTACGAATCATTGAATCTGCAAAGTTAGTATCTGCACTCATAATAAATCCCCTCTATACGCATTCGAATTCGGTATAAAAATCATCAGCGTCAGCAATATGCTTCCCCTTAAATGCCCGATATTGTCCATTAGCTGATTTCGACTTTATCTTTAAGACACTACAAGTTGAAATTCTATGCTGGAGAAGACACTTTACTGTGTACCCTCTTACAGCTTTATCTTCTGAACCCTTCTTATCGGTAATTTCAAACTCTGAAGGAGATCCGATAAGACCGGTATTTTCTTCTAAAGTAAACTTTTCATCTGTTCCAATATCAACAGGTCGAATAACTAGTTTACCCCGTCTATGATACATAATAGATCCGCAATCCCTTACCACTTCTTCTAAATTATTCATGATAAGCTGCGTAACAATATAACCTTTTTTATAGATCACATTCTTTTTCAAAGTGATAGGTGCACCTAATTTTATTCCTAGTACGCTAACCAGACGCTTAATGATTGTTAATCCGTCAGAGCCCTCTTTAAAACCGATCGACAGGCTACCTTTTTTATTCGTTGTGCTATTTGTAACCTTAATTCTGGTGAAGTCTTCACCCTCAATAAAGTAGATGCTTGTTATTTTATCAAGCCCTTCCCATTTGGTTACAATTTTACTTACAACACCTGATGATAATACCCCTATGTCCCCTTCATAACCAGCTTGGATTGTGGCATTTTGTCCTTTTCTTAAACGAGATAAAGTACTTTTAGATAAATTGTATATTTGCACTTTGCTTTGATTTGGCTGTATATCATCATCAAAAGGGGCTTCAAATCTGATCTCAAGCTCCTCATTCGTAAAGGATGCCTCACCGACACTTATCTTAATAATTCGTCTAAAGTTATTCATTTGTATCGACCTCATCCACAATATAAAGAAATACTGAGCTACCAAAGTTATCCCAAGTGAGACGTCCCTCTGACTTTGCTAAATCCATGGGGACAATACTAGGTGCTGGAAGGTCCAAACTTGAAAAATCACTCCAAAGTGGTTGATTTAATGTTAACTTTTCACCTAGTATAAGTGGAATATCATTATCAAAGTTGTCGGGACGGTATAGATCAACTGAAAAAAAATCTCCTGTTTCATTATAAGAAAACTGGAGAGTGAAAGTTTCATCTGCCAAATCAATATCAAATCGCTCTGGAAGTTCCTCTTTATTGACATCTATATACTCCACTATTTCACCCTCGCTTTCCCTCCGATTGGAATTTTAGTATCCGGCCATTTGTTCCAGCTTCTCAGTTGCTGAATGGAGGTCCCATATTTCTTGAACAAATACCAATACGTTTGTCCTTTCCTAATCACATGATAAACCGCAGACGATTTTCGTGGTGTTTTAGCTACCGGTTTCTTTTTACCTGTATTTGAAACAGGTTTTCTTGTTGTTTTTGATTTAGGGCTTGCCTTTACCCATGCAGTTTTCGTTATACGAATCCTTCGTAGTGATATCTTTATCGCTGCGCCGTTTGCCACAGTAGAATCATGATCACCTGAAATATCGGTTATGATAACGTCTTGCGCTATCATTTTCCCTACATATTTTGTGATCTCGCCTTTTTCCATCATGCTCTTTAATTGAGCCATGGAATTCTCCCAAGAGTCCGACAGTATATAGCCAGAGATCGAGAATTCAGATGGTCGTTTCGCAACATGATCAGTAAAAGATTCACCTTTTTCAACAGCATACATGGTAGCCTCTACCTTATGAGACTCACCTTCTTTTTCTATATGGAGGGATATGTTACCTAACTTAGCCATTAACCGATCACCTCCATGTCATAAAGATCACTGAGTTTATCAAACATTTCTTCAATAGCCTCATCGATTTGTTGCTTGATACTAGAATTTGATCCTTGCGAACCTTGAACAGAAATCACTGGAGCAAATGTTATAGATCTATTCGAGCTATTATCATATGTTGTTGCTGAAGTTTCTGGAGTGTATTCCATTGGTATTTGAGCTGATTCATACGTAACCTTTCGTATGAAGTCCTGTTCCTTTTCCATACCTAATGCAGCACCTTGCATTGTAAAACGTCCCATGTTGAACATTTCTCTAGAAGGGGAGTTGATATCTAAAACTTTAGCAAAAGTTTTTTTAATGTTATCTGCGATTCCTTTTACTTTTTTCCAAACAACATCAGCCATACTTGTAATACCACTTAACAATCCGTTCATTATGTCTTTACCGATCTGTTTTAAATCGACTCCTCTGAAGAAGCCCATGACTTTGTCCCAAATCGATTTGATCGTAGTGAAAATTGTGTTCATGATTGTTTTGACAGCGTTCATCATCCCGTTAAAAGATGCTTTAACCGCGTTCCATATTCCCTGAGCTGCGGCAGTAACAGCCGATTTAATCGTATTCCAAATGGTTTTAATAAAGTTGCCTAACCCTTGAGTAATACTCTTAATGATATTCCATGCTGATGTAAAGACACTCCTTGTAACACTGGTAGCACTTGTAGCAGCACTTTTTAACCAATTAAAGAGACCGACGAAAAAGGTTCTTATACCTGTCCAGATGGCTATCGTTAAAGCTCTTATGCCATTAAACGCCATACGGAATATTGCACTTCCTGCTGTCCCAAAAACTCTAAATAAAGCTAGGAATCTACCGATTAAGATAAGGTTAATCCAATTCCAAATAAACAAAAACGCACCTGTGATGATCTGCTTAACGGCTGCCCAAAGTGCCGTCCAGTTACCAGTGAATAAAGCAGCAAAGAACTGAATTATCCCTGTAATCACCATGATTGCGCCGTTAATTACACCTTTTACGTTGTTCCAAACCGAGATAATCAACGCTAACACAAATGGCCATACAAACTTCATTACAGACCATATTGCAAGGAGTACCCCGCCAATAACCGTTTTTATTACATTCCAAACGTTTGTGGCTGCTTGAAGAATCATTGTTCCATTCGTTTGCCACCAAGCTTGAAGTTCAGTCATCTTTTGACGAATAAAACCTACTACGACACTTATAACTGCTCGAATCACCGATAGTATTACTGAAAAAACAGCGTTCACACCATTACGGAACCACTCGAATTTCTTGTACATAAGGACCAAAACAGTTGGGATAATGATAAATGCAGCTGCGACCAACCAAACCGTTGCACTCATTGATGCCATGAAAGTCATTACGGGTCCAATCATCTTCATGAGAAAGAATAAAGCAGCCCTATATCCATTTATTAAACCTATCCCTAATCCTAAAGGCAATAACAGTAAGGTTAGTATAGGAACTAGCATGACTATTCCCTGGAGTACTTTTGCCATCACAGGATGCGCTTCATTAAACTTAACAATTAGGTTTGAAATATATGTGATAAATTTAATGATTGGTGTCATGATCATAGAGAAGACTTCAACCATTGGTTGGAATGCTTTTGCTAGTGAACCTTTCATTTCTTCAGTTGCAATACCGAGTGGTTTTAAAGTCTTCTGGAGATCCTGAACTTTTTTATCAGTTTCAGCTTTTAACTTCTCAAGTTCTGTAAGAGCTGCCGTTTTTGCAAGCGCGCTTTTCTCTCTCCATAAGGACACCCATTCAGCTAATCCAACATCAGAAGACTTGACCATTGCTGAAACCTCTGAGGCTGAGGCAGGACCCATTTTTCTAAGTTCAGCTATTAAACCTTCATCTACTCCTCTAGCAGCTAATGTCTTAAGGTTATTGCTCCAATCCCTTAAAGTGTTAACTTGCCCCTGAAGGTTTTTGATAAGATTTTTAGGATTTAACTTCTCCAGCTGGACCTTTTCAAACAGTCCCCATGTATCCATAATCTCTCTGGTACGTGTTTTTACAGTATCCGAGTACTCTTTTAAAGCATCCTGTTGCTTTTTGAAAACCTCTTGTACATTAGGTCCATGAGCAGCTTTATATAAGGCTGTATAAAGAACACCTCCGGCAATTGCTGCGCCAATTGCTACAGTTGGCATAGCACCTAGCCCACGATTAATCTTTTGAATTTCTTCATTAAGTTCTTTAGTACTTGCGTTAGCACCTAATCTTTCTAATGCTAAGGCTGCAGGATTTGCATTGTTTGCGACCCTTTGTAAAGTACCCACAAGTTTTAAGCCCGCGTTATTAATTGTCAGTAATGGATTGTGCTTCTTATATCCTTCAGCCACTTTTTCAGCAAGTGGAGTCATGTTCTGAATGGTGCCAATCTGTCTGTAAATTTCAGCTCGTGTTTTAATACTGTCGTCAATCATGCTATCCGTAGCTTTTTTATGGGCTTTTCCAACAGTCCTAATACTTTTGATCAAATCGTCAACAGAATCACTAAAAAATGCCGTCCCACGTGCTAAATTATAATATTCATATTCAGCGGCTATAAGGTCGTTTCGATACTTGATCATACTATCTCGTTGAGTGTTCCAACCATATTTCATTTCTTTAAGCATGATCTTTGAAGCATCTGATAAAGCATCATAAGAATTACCCATAATTTTTGCATTCTGGGTAACCTGTCTCATTTGACGGTTAATCTCTTTTAATGGATCAACATCCGTCATTACATCAACGAGGATTGAGGTATCACGCAAGTGTTCGCCAGCCACTATTATCCACCCCCTTTTTTCGTTTTCATTGCCTTTTTCTTAAGCTGTTTATAAATGCGATAGGCAGCGTTGGCTTCACCTAATTCGTGTATATCCATCCTCAATGCTTCTGTATATGTTATATTTGTGTCTTCTCCGTACACCAAACCCCACATGATCCAGTTATCACGGGCTGCTTTTTCATAAAAAGCCTTTGGTAAAGGTTTAGCCCATAAGAAAGGTAGAGGCCTCTTTCATGAGCTCAGAAAAAGCTGTATTTCCAATTTCTTCGACTGTTTCCCAATTCACTTTGGGTTCAACAATGACATGCTTCATTAGCTCTGTATAAAGCTTTTCTTCAATCATGTTTCCATTCATATCTTTTGAACGATCTCGCAATTGAACACCAGCACGAACACCTGGATGTTGTAACGTATAATCAATTCCTTCTACCGTAACTGTTTCTGTAGTTCCGCTTTTTCTTGCCATTTTCAACATCTCCCTTTTATGTGCGTTTCTCATAATTTTTCACCTCAAAAGAAAAAGGACAGGAACCTCCCTGCCCTACATTTTTATTGTGATGTATAATCAAACACTGTAAATTTAAACTCGCGATCTTCTGTTTCATCACCAAAATTTATTCCAGCTGGTTTCTTAATCATCGCCTGAGTTCCTCCAGCTTTTTCTGTTGGACCCTTTAACCACACAGGAACAACCTTTTTGGAATTCGCTATTGCATTTAAGTACTTTACGTCTGGAGAAGTTTGTTCCAGGGTAACAGTCATCGTTCCGAGAGGATTGTTGCTGATAGCAACACTTACCTTCCCTTGAGCATCTACTTTCGCAGAAAAATTGTCTTCATCCTTTTCACATTCTACCATTGACCCTTCTGCAAAGCCGGTAATAAAACGTCCGTCTACGGTCAAAGTTACATCTTTAGGATCATAAGTTTCCATCCTGTGTTCCCTCCTTAAACTCTAATTGAGCCAGTGACTCTTCCTTCATGAATCGCACCTGCTTGTCCAAATTCAAAATTTAGTCCTCTGTAAACACGTGTAGATCGATCTTGTATGTCTGATTGTTCACGTGTTAAAGCTGAGATTGTAAAATCTGGGGTCTTGTCTTCTTTTGCAGCAATAATACCGTTATTAAAACCACGTAGTAGAGTAGTGGTTACCGCTGCTTCAATAGCGTTTATACCTCTTGCGTCATACGGTAATTTTTCTGCCTGAGCTAGAACATTTTGGACTTCATTCTCCATGTCTACTTTGATCCAATCTTTACCGTGGACAATATCAATATATTGTCCATCAGATAACCAACCTTCGGACAATTGCGGCCTACCTGCTTTTACAACATAAGCAATAGCTGAATCTTCATCGATGGCACTAATTTCAGTATCAGTTACATATCGAGGAGTAACGCCAACAACTTGCTTAAACTTCCATGTGATCGATCCTACTGAAAGTGAACCTAGATTTCCTATAGCTGCAGCATCCAAGTGCTCTCCTGCCACATTGTGATCGAAAACGAGTGTTCTTTTCTTCCCCTTTACAGCTTCACGCCCAGCGTCATCTTTTACTTGAACCGCAAGAAATTTAAAATCTTTGTCCTCAAAGAAACCTGTTGCAGCTACTTGATCGGCCGAAGTATCTCCAGCAACTAAAGCAAAATGCCAAGGACGATTATAATATTGTGTTAGTGCAGCACCTATATCGGTTTCATATGTTGCTACGGCAACTGCATCAGGTCTGTTAGGTTGTTTGAATATTACCTCTGCTTTTTTGTAAGCTTCTGTGCCTGAAGCAAAATCAACAGTTAGTGCTTCTAAAGTGGCGTATTCTTTATACGTTCCCGCACCGGTTCGTTGAGCCAAAATTACAGGTCTGCCCAAACCGATTCTTGGTGCTGGATATGCCACATCAATAGTTACAGTTACATCTTGTAATGGCATGTTCATTCCTCCTTTAAATGATGGTTTCTATTGTTTCTGTTAACTCTCTTATTTGTTCTTCAGTTGCACGAAACTGAACGTCAAAACCATGCTTATATTCATAGTCATCAACTATAAACGTTGTACGGTTTGCGATGTTCTCAACCCTTACAACCGCCAGATTTCGCTCAGTAATAAATTCCTTACCCAAAAATAAAAACCACTGACGGACCTTCATTGCGCGGTCGATCGTGGTTTCGTTATCTTCAGCAAAGAAAGAAAAAGAAACAGTGAACTTATATTGCTCTGTTCTCTTTTCGTAATTTGTATCATTTTCCGAATAACGTGTGTAAATCCCCTGTCCTCTCCCGTTAATAAAAGGAGAGGTAATATTGTAGATCCCGTAAGGTTTAGGTGGCGTTTCATTCTTGGTGTTGCCTTTAACGATCTGAATACTTGTATCTTTTTTAATCTGAGCAATGATTTCTTTAAATGCTTCTATTTTCATTGCCAGCCCACCTTGCATAATAGATATAAACATCAGAGTAGTCCGTGTAATCCTTCAAGTTCTGGACTGTATAAGGTATGTCCTTATGGACAACTGTTTGACCAAACTTCAATTCTGAAGTCGTGATGATCTTTCTATCCTTCGAAGTATACGTCCCTTGCTCTACATAACGAAGCTCATCATCAGATAGAGGTAGAATAACTCCAATTATTTGAACAGGATCTACCGCAGCCCCTTCAATAGGATCTCCGTTTTCTTTCCATCCTTTTTGTGCAGAAGGTGGATGGTAAGTAAGTGTAATTCCATAATCGGCGATCATTTCTTTAAACTCAAGTGATTCAAAACTCATACTTGTTTCACCACTCTCCATGTTACTCGAGACAGCAATCCTCCAGCTGCGCCATTATCAATTAAAGGATTAGAAGAACCCTTGTTGTCGATGGTAATTTGAGCATTTGCAGGAGACTTTAAAGTTATGATCTTGTCTTGAATATCAGCTGCAATAAGAGCTCCTAAACGATCATAAAGCGTCTTTGCTGAAATCTTTAAATCAACGATTTGCTGAAGCTGACCATTAACAAATTTAACCCAGTCGTCATTTTTCTCATCAAAAGTAGAACGAACAAAAGAACGTTCTGGGATCGTTACACTCTTTACAAGGATGAACATTGTAATTAGATTATCACCGTCTTGAACAGCTAAAATATTCTTCCCCTTCGGCTGAAATAAACCAGGTATTTCAGAAGCTTTCCTACCCTTTGCCTCTGCAGTTGGTATCGTCAGAGCTTTTCCTTTCGCTCTTATTGTGATTCCGAACTCATGGACGTTGGCTATCATCGCATAAAACGAATCGTCTGAAGCGAAAATACCAATTTCTACTGAGTATTTATTTAGGTCTTCTAACGCATTGATCAGATCAGGAATGACATCCCTTTTAGTGACGATTTTCACTCGTTTACGTGCCATATTACAGCACCGTCAAATTAAGTGTTTTTCGCCCACGTAAGGAATTTAGAATCCTTTGAAACTCTTGGCCAAAAGGTGTAGTATCCAAGCCCACAGATTCACCTGAAGAGGCATAAGTCCTCTCCAATGAATCTACCTTCTCTTTAACTACCTTTCTAATACTTACCGTGGCAAGATGAGCAGCAAGATAGCGCGTTAATCGTTCTACTTGCTCTGGTTTCACATTTAAAGAGGACACCTCTAGAGAAGCGTCCTCAATGTACATATCCAGTTGATCATCAGTGAGTTTGTTTAACTCTTTACCCATGCTTTTTATCCGAATTCGAAGAGTTGCATCATCCATTGATATCAGCCTCTATTCGTCTTCATTTTCGCCGTTCAAAAAAGCAAGTTGAGCATCAATCGCTTCGTGAACGGTCTTGCGAGAATCCTCTTCTTTCCACTCGTTTAGAAGCGAAAAATCATGTGTGTCTTTTACCAGTTCAATCGCTTTAGTTGCACTTAAATCCTTAAAGGATTTTTCTTTTTCTTGTGCAACGACATCCCCATCATCAACAAGTTTCTTCATGATAGGATGAGAGCTGAAATCTTTCCATTCAGCTTCACTGATCTTGTTCGCCCCTGGAATCAACATGACTCCAGCAGCATGCAAAATGTAATTACCTTTATTCTGTACTAACATTAGATTCCATCTCCTCTCACGATTGCCATAGGATAACGAACGATCGCTCCACCTGTACGCTCTTCAAGAGGTACCTTCGTATTTGGGAACTTGTACTCTTCAGGATGACGCTTAATATCCATTGGAATAAGGATTTCTACAACGTCTGGAGAGTTATCAAAAACTAGGAAGCTATCAGTAGCTCCTACACCGCGTTTTTCAAGATCAGAAGTGAATTCTACTGTAGAAAACCATCCTTGGCTCTTAAGGTATTGAAGAACCGTTTGACCAGTATATTCGTTATACTCTTTTTCAAGCTCTTCCATTGCATCAGGTGTTACAACAAGAGTATTTGCTGTATGGCCAGGAAGCTTGTTAACCGCCTTACGAGCAGTACGAAGATCTGCAACAATCTCTCTTCCTGTTTTGTCTTTCCACTTAGTAGATGTGCCGCCAGCATTGTTAGAAACAGCCATTACTTGGATACCGACAGCATTAGTCACACCAAGGATATTGTGTGTAGCATCTCCGATCCATACAAGACGGTTTTCTTTTTCAGCGATTGCTTTACGAGCTGTTTCTGCTTTAGTTGCTTCAACAGGACGTCCAGATAAAGTAGCCTGACGAACTTCTTGAACTGAAATACGGAAAGCTGCAGCAATAGAATAAATTTTCTCCGTATGTCGCTCCATGTCAGCGTCTACCAATGGAATATCATCCGCACCCGGTGCAAGAATCTTAGCAGCACCAGAACGTTTGATAACGTCATAGCTATAAGTTTCAGCACCTTCATGCACATCCGTTTTCACATTAAAAATGGATCGTGCTTTAAGCTCTTCTTTCTTTGCTTCAAAAAGTTTATTATCAATTGCTTCTAAGTCTACTGGACGGATCATGCCGTCAGCTCTATATTGCATTGTCACTATCCTTCACTCCTTTTCCTATGGTAAGTTGATTTCTACTTGTGCTAGTGAACCAGCAGAAGCTTTTGATTTGAATGTTGCAGATGGGAACGAGATTGTTCCAGCTGTAGCTGTATCCCCTGGATAGAACTTGTTGTTTGCTGGGTTAACTTTAGCTGTTTTTCCTGTGATTACATCCTCGGCTACTTCAACCCAGATAACTCCTTTGCGCACAACAGCGACAGGAGCGTTCAACGGATAAAGAAGATCGTTTGCATTTGTTACCCAGTCATGGACCTCCTGAGCAAGAGCGATTCCGTAAGGTGCACCTGCGGCTTTAACAGGTGTTACTTTTTCTCCAGAAACATCTAACTGTACTGGACACCCAAATGGGATAACTTCTGCAGCTGCCTTGGTATCTGCACTGTAATCCTGATAGTTTGCTAATTTACCTTTTCCACCAGCTTCTGGCATGTACTTATCGTAAGTAGTAATGGACATGTGTGATTCCCTCCTTATTTATTTTCTTTCATGTTTAATCGCTTTTGTTTCTTTTCCTCAAGCTCTTTGTTTTTCTTAGAGCCATCACCTGAAAACATATGGTTTGATCCAGTTGAAGAAAAACCATCTGACTTCACGCGTTCAACAGTAGCATCATAGAAAGCATTAATATAATCATCAGACTTTCCATCACCTTTAAAGTCAGGAGACGATTTTTGGATTACAGCTTCTTTTACTTCGCGATCTGTTTTACCAGTGAAATCATAAGAATCTCCTAGCAATGTAGAAGCACCTTTCACCAACTCAACGCGCTCTTGAACCTTTGCATCTAATTCATCTTGAGACAGTTGAGCTTTTTTTGCGTCTTCAAGATTCTTCTCTGCTTGCTTTAACTTCACTTCTTGAGCATCGAAACGTCCTTGTAGTGCATCAAACCCTTTTACCTTTGTGTTTGCAGCATCTAATCTAGCTTCTTGAGCATCAAGAAAAGATTTAACAGCTGAATCAACTTCAAATTCTTTACCATCAATTTTGTATTTAGGCATGGTTGTTTGCCCTCCTTCATTTTCAATTTGCCATGCGTCAGAATCATTACGGATAGCCACTTCTGGACCCGCACGCCCCTGATCTACAATGGCAATGTGATTAATTTCTACATTCCTCTGAACAAATTCATATGATTGTCCGTTATAAGCTCCAGATTCAGCTACAACATCGGACATAAAGCCGATACTGATTTCTCTTTTGCCGTCATAAATCTTTTGAATAAGCCCTTCATCGGTAATGGTCATAGATACATAGAGTTTTAAATCCTCCACTCTTGCATCCGTATGGGACAGCCCTTTTGCATAGCGATTATAGTTTTTAAGATTGACCGGTTCGTTTGGATGATCGTCCGTTACTGGTTTGGACTTAGCTGAACGAATAGTACGATCGCTAAATATATCCTCAGGCAGTTTGGCTTCCATCTGAATCGTTCCATCAGATCTTTGATAAGGAAATACACCTGGTCTTGTAATCGGTACGCATACGGTTAAATAGCCTTCTTCTGTTTCGCTATAATCATTGATCATGACTTTGTCATAACGTTGCATCTTCACACATCATCACCCCCTTTCTGAACGCATAAAAATAGCCCTAACCTTCTCGGTAGAACTCATTTAAATTATTAAATTGTTTGTCTAATTCCTTTTTCACACTTTTAGTTACGGATTCTCCAATATTAATGGTTGGAGATAATGGTGTAGAACGATTCCGTTTTAGATGTTTTTCTATACCTTCAAGAGCATCAGCTATACGTTCAAGATTCTTGCTATCTTTTCGGTCCATGAGATTCCCTCTCTTCAGCTAAAGCTGTTTGTGAATTATAATAAAAATTTTGCAAAGCGTATCCCTCAAGCTCCCATATCCGATTCTTGATTCGATCTTTAGCAATTTTTTCACCAATTTCCTCAACATAATTGTCAGGATCCACACAAGCTGATTCTCCAACAACGGTGAAACCGTTCGGAAGCTTTGCGACCACTAGACATTGCTTATCAAATACTCGATGAAAAACTTCGAATTCAGAGGCTTGCATAATGCCTTCGATTTGTTCTGCAGTTACTTTGTTTTTGGACACGTTATTTCCTCCTCTAATCAAATAGCGGTCTAGAAACACACCGGCAACGATAATCTTCACCAGGCAACACTTTACGTTTACCTACTGTAGGTGGATCTGAATAAGAAAAAACTTTATTATCTAGCTCTTTATGAGTCTTCCTCACTCGTTCATCTTTGGAAGTTACCCAAGTAAACTTCGAAACTCCCATTTGCTGATGTCTCTTTGCTGTCATTTGTCCTAAGATTGTTCCCGTTTGATCAACAGCAATAAATTCAGCACGACTTAAAGAGAGTCCAATGCGCTTGATCAATTCATCTCGAATTTGTTTAGTACTATGACCTCTTTTAACACCTTGCAAAACAATTCTTTCAATGTCTATGAGGTAATCATCACGTAGCTTGCTAATATAGCCGACATTCTCTTTAACAGAAGCTCTCATATACTCCTGAAGCCAAGGTTCGTATGCTGTAGGATCGATACCTTTGATAGCACCTTGTTTTTTCACATTCGAGATATTAAAGACGTTCACACCATTCACAAATGTGCTTGCGATCGACTGAACCTCACTAGAAGTAAAGATACCAAGTGATAAGCCTTTAATTATGTCAATAGCCCTTTGAATGATGTCTAAGGGTCCATCTTCAATAAATGTGGAGTCATCATACCTTTTTTTATAGTTTTCAACCTCAGGCTTTATCTGTTCATCGAACACCTCAAGAGAGAGCTTCTTCAATGCCGAAATTAAACGTTTCATGCCTCGGTAATACGAGAGTGCCACAGCATCAGGGAAACGTGTAGGAGGGGCGATTTTAGGCATCTTTCCCACGACCTTTATACGCTCGATAAACCTCAAGAGCCATTTTCTCGATTTCTGCATCATCACCAGTGAACTTAAGAACGTTGGTTAGACCTGAGTTACCGAATCGAGTTTCTCTTACCTCATCGGACGTTAGTACGCCGTTTGTGATGTATGTGTTATCAGTCTCAGCTACAATCTTACGGATTTCAGCATCCGTTTTTGAATCAACTTCCCATAACGGGTTGAATTTAAGTTCCCATTCAACTTTTGTTGGATCGATGCTGCCGCCTAATTCATCTGAGGACCACAACAACAATCTAATCAAACGTTCTAAATGTGGCCGCATCTCGTTTTCTTGTT
Organism: Fictibacillus tiangongensis; assembly: GCF_048083785.1. Lineage (GTDB taxonomy): Bacteria > Bacillota > Bacilli > Bacillales > Fictibacillaceae > Fictibacillus. Next base: position 286,507 of record NZ_CP182294.1, on the reverse strand, counting down.
GTGCAGCAATACGAGAATAGTAGTTCATTACATCATATTGAGCACCTGTGATCGTGCCGGCTTCTTGCCCTTTAATAACTGACTTAGGCATTCTTGCGGCACCAGCCAACATCTCCCACACGTAATCAAGAAGTTCTTTAATGCCACCGATAGGGGTGCCTTCTTTCTTAAGTTCTTCAGTAGGGCCTATAATTGCTAATGCCTCAGTTCTAAACATGTAGTCCATGAGCATACCGAGCTCTGATTTTTCTTCACTGGTCATGTTCTCTATGCCATCTGATTTGTACACCTTAAAGGCGAAATCATAAAGCATTTGACCTACTGACCAAAGAGACGTATCTAAAATAGTGATGATATCGTATAAAGGTTCTAGCAACGGCTGCCCTCTATACTCATCTTCAAGCCTCCGTGTCTGATCGTGGATTACTCTGGAAGCATGAACGTTATCTTGTGAAACACCCGCGATCTGTTCACCGATTCTAGATCTGCGGTTTAACTTAAACATTTCAACCTGACCGTAGTTCAAGCTGAACATGTCCTCGTTTAATATGAAGTCTTCAACCTTCATTCCAGAAAAGGCATGAATATAATCCAAGCGCTTTAATTTCGTTTCATCCAGCTTGTCCGACAATTTAAAGGCTGTAGATTGAGTAACACCTAATGAAATGAATCCATCTCCACGTAAACGCTCGTATGAACGAATCTTTTGAAAAGCCTCTTTCGCTTTCAAATCCCTCAATTTACTCATAATATTGTTCTTAAGAGTTTCATCCTTCATCTTCAACGTGAACCAGCTGCGCGTCATGTCTTCAGCAGGAATGTCAATGATATTTTGAATGATTCGATTGTCAGCATAAAGGTTGGATAGCTGCTGGTGAGTTAGCCTCCTTCTTAATCCTGGTTGTTGTCTCACAAGAGCATCCTTAGCATGACCTTTACCGTTACCGATCATGAAGTCATTACGCATGCTCTTTGCTTTATCTATTGTCTTCACTTCCTCACCTCCCCTACCTCACATTCATAAGACGTTTGTAACGATCTAACGGACCTTTCAAGTCAGAAACCTCGTAATCATCAAGTGCATACCAGATGGCACTCATTGTATGCGGATCCAGGTTGAACTCATCAGGTATGATCTCATCCTGCTTGTTTTTCTTGTAAGTCAATGGCTTCAACTCGTATATCGTGTTGGTACATTGTTTAGAGCAAATGATTTTCTTAAAGCGTTTGACCTTTTTCGTATACTGCAGCCGTGAACCTTGAAACTTCTTAGCGCCTCTCATGTTGAAACCGTTTTGTTTAAAAAACTCGATTGTTTTTGGTTCAGCTGAGTCTGCTTTGATTAATTCTTTTGAAACTTTGAACTCATTCAACTCTTTGGCCGTCTTGTCATCGGTCATCTTGTTCTTGTAGTACTCCCAGTAGATATAGAGGTACTTTTTGTCACGATCAATAGCAAGCCTTACAACCGCGTTATAGGATTCTTCAAAACCAAAATCCATTCCAACGCGTTTAATTGGATGTGCTAAACGATTGATAGCATCCATTACATCATCATGTTCCCACACCTCAAACTGAGGAAGCACTTTAACCCCGTTAACGCCAAAACGACCTTTCCGGGCAATACGGTAAAGGTCTGGATCATATTCTTTCAGTTCATCAAGCTGAGCAATATAACTCTCTGGAAGGAAAAGGTTATCGTCAGCTGTAGAGTGATGGTAGTAAGTATCGTTTACAACCACTGTTCGCTTTTCATATAACTCTGAATCATCTAAAACAAGACGATTGTTCAATTCATCCTTAAAGAAGTGTTTAAAGGTCCAGTTGTCTTCACCAATTGGATTCGTAGAAAGAATCATGTGCAGCTGTAACGTTGGATGTCTCAAACGTCCTAGAAGCTCTTTAAAACCAACATATTTAATCTCTGAACACTCTTCTAACCAGATTAGAGAAATGTTATTAATAGATTTCAGTTTGGCTGGCTTGTCCATCCCTTTAAAGATGATCTTAGATCCGTTCGAAAACCTTAACTCATACGGACTTTCTTTGGGCCTAATTTTTCCTTTGGCTACTTTCTTTTTACCCGTATCGTCAAGCAATCCTAAATCTTCAACAATCTCGGTGAAAAGAGAGAAGGTACTATCCTTATGAGTTTCATAAACCTCACGTACGACTAACGCCTTCCGCTTTTCTGATAACAGCTTGAGTATGATTTTTAATGCAACATGGTAGCTTTTCGAGCTTCCATATCCCCCAACAAGAAACTGAGTCTTAGTACTCCAATCAAAGAGGAAATCTTCAAAGTGAGGGTTCACTTCTTTCTCAATCATGACCGCTCACCTTTTCTCTTTATGACGATTTCTATTGGAGAATCATCCTCATCATCGTTCATGTTATCGATTTCGGCTTTCGTCTTCTGGATGTCCATCTTGATCTTTTCGTTTTGTAACTTCTTACGATCATTTTCGGAAAGGAGATCGGTGTATTTAGCCAGGAAAGCTAACGCTGCCATTTTATCAGCTAGTTTCAATTTAAACATTCCGTCTTTCCCTTTGGCCAGCTCAGTGATCAAAGTGCCGTCAATCTCTCCTGAATGATGCATAGCAAATTTTGTGTAAGTATACGGAACAGTTTCTGTTTTCTCGGATTTCTTTGAACCATCTGTGTTAAATTCAACCATTGTTTCAGTTGCTTCTGATTCGACTTGAGTGAAGTCTATAAAGTCTGTAATGTCAGAGAAGGCGATGGCTTTATACTTCTCTAGAACATCGTATTGATCTAAATCCAAACTTTCTAGTCTTTGCCTTTTCAACTCACTAATCGTTTCTCTAACCTTAGCATTACTTAGCAACCTGCTACCGTTCGTCATTGCTGTTTGATAACTACATTCATACACTTTTTTATATGCATTTGTAGCATTCAATGAACGAATATAATACATACTAAAAAGCCACTGTTTATCAGTAAGTTCACCATTTTCATTCAATGGAACTTCTTCAAATTCAGTAACTTTTTCATTAGACTTATTTTGCTGATTATTAGTATTGCTTTTATTAGTAACGTTCCTTTTCTCATTGGTAACGTTACCTTTCAATTGTTCATTCCATTTGTCTTGATTCTTCCACTTTCGAACTTGGGTGTCAGTAACATTTAGTTCAGCAGCAATATCTTTTAATAACCGCTTACCGTCACTTTCTTTCCACAGTTCAAATGCTTTATCACGACTTGGACTTCTCGCTCTAGCCATTACATAATCACCCACCCCCATGAGTATTTGTTTGTTTTGGCGCAAAAGAAAAAGCACCCCTGTGGGATGCCTTAATTAAATATCACTGAAATAAAAACTTGCGTAACTCTGGATATTGCATAGATTACTTACTAATGTTCTATAAGCATTAGGAACTTCTTGATTAACAAAGGCTTCATGAATGAAGCTATAGTAATTATTATAAAGTGGAGTTCTCCACATTAATAATTGAACTTTTGATTTAGAATAATATTTATATTCTTCTTTCATTGTCTTTCTAATCTCTTTTAGACAGTGTAACGCTTCTTTATACTTATTTTCATTTACAAGTTTAAGTCCTTGTTCAGCCAGTTTTACATAATGTCTTACATGATTTTTTATCTGATCTTCATTAACAAATCCTTTATCAAAATAAAGGATACTTACTTCTAATTGCATAATCAATCCCCTTTCTTAGTTTAACTTTAACATAAAAGGAGATATTTACCTTAAGTAAAGTGTACCCTCAAAAGAGAGTGCTTAGATTATTGTCATAAAAGAAGTTATTGATCAATGTATAGTACACTACAACTAACATACCTAAACCAGATAAAAAGTTAGCTATAATATGCGGCACTTTTAAAATTCTAAGAATAGCGTATATAGCCATATACGATACTGCCCAGATAACAACTAATTTAATCAGATGAAAACCGATTTTATTTAGTGTATCACCAATACCTAAATCCATGTTCTACACCCCCTATGTAAATATCGGAAAGAAGATATAGTTTTTTGACTCTCTCATATATACATCATTTGTACGACAAAAAAGAGCCTTTTTCACGAAACTAGAAAAAGGCTCTCATTTTTTCTTTTGTCTATTTTTCTTTCAGCACGCTCTAAATGTGTTTGAACGGTACTTTTCTTCACTCCGATTAACTCAGCAGTATATTCAAAAGTTAACCCTTCAACTTTAATCATCATAAATACATCACGTTCTCTGTTTGTTAGTGTACAAAGAGCATCCTCAATAATCTCTTTTTCAAACGAAGGCAGTTCTTTGGCGATTAATTTATATCCTTCTTGAATCGGTAACACTTCTATAGCAGCCGGATCCATCACATAAACATCTTTTCGATCCGCACCTCTTTTACTATCTGGTCGGCGGCCGTTTTCCAACCACTCGATAATAAATTGTATATCGTTCTCCATTTCAGTCATCATTCTTCGTTCATCCTGTGATTTTAGAATCATAGCAGTTTTTAATTGACGGTCATAACAAGATGGTTTAGCTAGTTCTCTCTCTAAATCTTCCTCGAACTTCGTTTTTTCTAATTTTCCTTTTCTAACTTCTCTTAAGGAGCGTTTATATTCCAATATTAAATGATTCACGTTAATTCCCCCTATTTTGTCGAAAAGTTGCTATTACACACCTCAATACCAGGGAAAGGATGCGAAAACTATGATGATGACCCCTTATACCCCTATAAGAACGTAAAAAAAGACACCAATCAGGGCAGGCGGTATCCTGCTCTTGATTAGTGTCCTCCAGATGGCTGGTAGAACTATCCTTTTATGATTGTAAAACTTTTATTACCATCGTATTTAAGACTATCTTCTCTTGATGTTTTTTTCATTGCTTGTATAAACATTAATAAATCTCCAGAACAACCAATTAACTTTAGAGCGATTAAAAACATCGCTGATACACTTAATAAAAAGTTCTCTATAAAAAATATTATAAAACTTAATGAAAAAAATGTAATTAATGGCCCCATTAATATTAAAACAAACTTATTTCTTTGTATTGTTTCTTCTTTACCAAAATGACATACAGCCTCTTTTATTTTTAGTTTTTTCCAATTTATTACCACCTCAAAATTAGCTATATATCCCAATTTCCTTGCAATAGACCGATGGATTAACTCATGAAAGTAAGTAAGAATTATGGTCCCAGGAATTGTTATTATTAAGATAATTAAAAGAAAACCATAGAGATTAACCAGATCACTGTCCAACCTAATACCCAAAAATGGGTGGTTATTTAGACTACCATTGTTTGCCCTTAATAATATAATACTTATTCCTACAGCAAGAATAATTACTGCATAAGCATTTTTAAAGAGCTTCTCCTTAAAGTTATCTTTCAATTTAATTCTGTTGTTATCCTTCAAAAATCTTCCCCCTCATCCCATTTAACGCGCTTCACCTTTCCCTGATGTGTGATTATCTTTGTCTCACCATGTATCGGCAGCTCAGTCATTCTCGCTTTGCCGTTCGATACAACAATCATAAAAGATGAAGTTTTTTCCATTATATCAATTTCTAGTTTCTGGGTAGAAGGATTAATTTCTAAATCATTTAATCGCAAAGCAATACCCCCTTAGTTTACCTTGTTTCAACATCTACCCCACCAGCATATTTAATTACTCTATACCTCTTGCTTTCACGATTTCCAATGCTTCTTTATCAGAGAACCCTGCAGCCATTAGTGAATCGTACCTGCTCTTGTATAGCTTAGAAAGTTCAACATGGTATTTGATCGTATACGGAAGAGTTCTGATCATCTCGTCCACCATCATTTCAAATTCAACGTTGCTTAATTTACCGCTTGGTTTTTCACTCATAAGAACCACCCTCGGGTTATTTTTGTTAAACAGGTTCCGCTCAATTGGTGCTTTTTAGTGTCTCTATTTGAACACCACGTGCCTTTAAGGCTGCATAACAAATTGCTAATGTAACGGTTTCCCCATAGTGATACGCAATAGTCCAACCTGCTTCATCTCTGATTGTGACGAGATGTTCAATTGCGCCCTTACCTGTCTCAATTTCTACTCTGAAGAACTTCTCTGTTACCCACCAAGCATCTTCAATATCAGTAGAAGGATTCCACTCACTGTCTACTTCATCAATAAAGTTTAGAGTTCCGAATTCTGTAATCCAAGATTCATTATTGCTGTCAAACTCCCACTCCATAACCTTTTCAGCAACCAATTTATTTAACTGATGCTCATTTTCCATTTATTTCACCCTTTCCTTTCATCTTGGAATTGCGCCACGACTAATTTTGTTTATCCCTTTATTTGCTATAATTAAAATAAGGGGGGGATAAACTTGATTGAAATTCTAATTGATCATTCTTTTGAAGATGATTATTTTATGGTTTCAGATGTATCTATAAAAATAAAGGATTTATCTGAAAAAGAACGAATTGAAAAACTACTGAAAAGCTCTAATATCATAGGTTCTTTCGTAGATGTTGATAATGATTTAAGGAAACGTATAGCTGAGTTGTTGAAAGTTGACCATAGTATTATTGATATTGATACAAATGAAATAGACATTTATTAATTCAGATGCGATTGTTGTAATTTGAAAGGGCTCTCTAATAAGGGAGCTTTTTTGATGGTTATTTCGCAATATAGGGCATAAGAGAACCAACAGTTCATATTGATCCCCAGTGATCAATTTCATTTCTTCACCTTTATCTTCCCACCCATAGACGGCCACGGCGTAATCCAACGCCGCTGCCATTCTTTGAGTGCTTCTTCATCGCCACGGCGACAAAGTGTATTAAGATCGTATAGTCTGATCTTGCTGTAGTCTTTCAAGCTAATCTCCGCCTTTAAAATAAACTCATCTGTTCGAAATGATCAGGTTCCTGTACGATAATTTCCTGAATTGGTTCGTTTTCTTTCAGTTCATGTACAATTTCCTGCATTTCTTGTCCGGTCATGTCCGATTCCGCAGCCTCTCGAATATCCTTAAACCACTCGAGAGGAAAGCAACCCTGAAATCCAGATTTATCAATACCTTCGTAGAAATAAACGTGTGTTTTTTGATTCAACCTGAGAAAATACCGTTTGTACTCTAGCTTGTAGTTTTGGGAGTACACAAGCTCACCGGTATACCACTTTCCTTTTTCGATTACTGGTGCAGCTTCTGAAAGTTTGAATAGTCTCGATGGGTAAACTCCGAAATAGGCATTTTTGCTGTTCGGAAACCTATAACAATAAAGGTAATATCCATCATCTGAAGGAGTGACGAAATACTCGTCACCGATCGCCAGATTTAAGGCACCGCCATCATCTATGCATTTAGCTTTCTGCATTACACAGCTACCTCGCCAATCAGCTTGTCCACCCATTCCAGGTAATCGAGTGTGCTGCGCTTTGTTCTCTTAACCTCGTATGCATACACATCTAGATCTTCTAAAGGAATGCTCTTTCGTCCACCCACAGAAGCGTGATAAACGTAGTGCTTTATCGTAGAGTATGGAACAAAGAAGATTTGTTTTGTTGTCCTAAATTCAATGAGGACGAAACTAATGCCACCCATGTTCTCCACCTTATCCAGATAATCAACTTGGTGCTGGTGGAGATTCTTTAGATCAAATCGATCGATACCAACTGACTTTGCTTCGAAAGCGATTGCATGACCTTTATACACTCCGTCATAATCCACTGTACTAGGAGCCTCATAAAATCCGTTCAGCACCTTTGTACCTTTGCTCTTAAGCACTTTTACTGGCGTAGGACGTTTATTAATCAATGCTACCTTTTGATTTGCATACATCTGATTGATCAAATTTAGAAGCATTTCAAAAGCCATACCGCGATTTCCTTGTGACATTATTCCTTCACCTTCAATTCAAGCGCTGTTTGATTTTCATTTTCCTGTTGCTTCTTTTCACAGACAGGACCGATACCTTTTTCTATGCTCTTCTTGCTCTTCAACGGTCGGTTACAAACTGGACAGACCATTTGTTTCACCCCACTTTTAAAATTCTGTAGAAGAAATGATACAAGGTTCTGTAATCTTGTCTTTCTCAATAACCCAGTGAAAAGATCGGCTCACATATAATTCATTACCGTACTTTGTGGTTTCTTGAGGCATTAATAGCTCTTCTTCAGGAAGCTCATTGACACCAATAAACATTGTGTCATTAAGACTAACTTCACCCTCAAAATCAGGATTAATCTCTTCTTGCAAATCGAACCCGGTTTGATTTGCATAAAAACTTTTTGCTTGTTCTTCTGTTTCTGCAGCAACCCAATCACAATCATTCATTTTGAAAACCTTCATACCTTCCGCCTCACTTTCAATCGATTTTAAACGGCAGTTGCATCCCTTTTGGTAGCACCCATATGTGATACATGTTTGCCACATCAATAAGCTCTGACTCTTTAGGGAAAACTTCGATAGCTATACGTTCAGATCCGAAGATCTCATTTTTTATTCTTTGCTTTTCAGCCCATGGAATGTCATTATTCTCAGCATTTCGTATAGCTGCATGCTCTACGAGTCCCCATTCGGTTTCTACAGTCCGTATCATAACTACATAGGATTCAACTTCACTGTATACGCGATCCATCTCTCCAAACCAACCTTTGTGCCGGTGTTCTTTAAAGCTATTAGGTGAAGCATGTTTTCTCCAGTTTGTGGTTGGCTGATGTGGTCTGGTTGCTCTTTTACGTTCTGCTCTATTCACCCCTTCACCGCCTTCCAGTTGATTACTACTGCATGACAATCGTATTTTTTTCCGATAGCATTTTGGATGATATTGATTTCAAATTGATTTTTCGGTTCTTGGGCATCCGGAATGGTGATATTACCAAAACCACCTTTATCGGTTACATAAGCAACAAATAGACTTTTAATCTTTGTCACCTTCCGTTTCTAGTGCAGGATCAACGTTCCAGTAATCAATAATTAAGTTTTGAATCGTATTTAAAGCTGTTTCAACTTCAATATCACAATCTCCCGAAACATCTTTTTCAGTTAATTGGATTGTAGAGTAAGCTTCATTTAAAACCTTCTCCAACCTCTCCGCCTTTTGGTTGGCATCACGAAGCTGAAAAAACTGATCAGATTTTCGCTGATCTAAAGAATCGTAAAGAGCTTTCATGTGGAGATACTCTTTCTTCCAATGTTCAACCTTCTTCTCCAGCCCCTTATTCGCCTGGATATGTTGGTATAGGAATTCTTTAGCTGTCTCCGCTTCAAGTCTTGAATCCGCTAAAGCAGTTCTATGAGTTTCAAGTGCCGCTACAAGGAACTTCGTGTCACCTTCAGGCTGATAACCGTTCATATAAGCGTTGACCTCTGTCATGCTGGCTCACTAATCCCTTCTGTTTCCGCCATAAAAGATGCGTACCATGCAGCATGTTTTTCTTCAGCTGCTTTAATCTTTTCCTGATCCGTTTCAGCTGGGAAAAAGTACATTCCATTTCCTACATAAGACCCCATATCTTAATCCCCCTATGCTAATCGGTAGTTTAAAAGTTTTCTATCCCCCTCAATGACAACCGTATACTCTTTGCTCATCTGATAGATTCGTGTCCCTAGTGCTTCATCAATATCGATCAGCTCGTCCACGTTCAGTTCAGAGGAAATGAGCATTGGCTTATGATTGAGATACCTAAAATTGATAACAGCGTATATTTGCTCAATTTGCCACTCCGTAGCTCGCGGCTTACGTCTCCTGCCTTCTTTGGAATCTGCAGTAACTGGTTTAAACAAATCATCGATGAAAAGGACATCTACCTTTTTCATGTTGCTAAGCTTTTCTTCTAGAAGATCGAAATTGTCTTTAAGATCGTTGAAACCCTCAACGAAGGGAAAATAGAGCACACTTACTTGTTTTTTATGAATTAGGTTATTTGCAATGGCCGTTAATAAATGTGTTTTGCCGCAGCCAGGCTGACCGAGTAAAGAGATACTGTTACAGCGATCGCCTTTAATGCTGTCAAAATCTCTGTAATAATCAATTGCACATTGGTACGCCTCTTGAATAAGCTCATGCCGTCCATCATGCTCAAAGTTCGAAAACGCCATTTTCTTAAATGCTTCAGTGATTTCACTAGATTTCATAATCTTTTGGATTTTTCTTTTTATGCTGCAGTCACATCGTTGTGAAAATGTGTCTCGCCATTCCCAAGCGTCTTTAGGATGACAGACACTGCCCGAGTAAAACTCTGCTTCTGTAACCATGCTCTCTGGTGTGGAAGATTGCGTTTTTTCATCCTCTATCCACTTAGTATCCTTGTGGACACGAAAAATTATGATTCTCTTATCCTTGCATTTCAGGCACTCATGCTTCTGGCTTTCTCCTTCCGATCCTGCCAACTTGTCCGCCTGTGACCGACTCTCGTTTTTTTGTCTGAGATCTTCCAGTACCGCCTGGATACCTGAGAATTTTGGCTTGCTCATGATTAGCCTCCTCTCTTGCTCTGTTGCTATAAAAATTGGCGAGTATGACTTTTTTGCAATAACCGAATGAGCTTATTTCATCTCCTGGGTATCGAGGTTTATAATCAGCAAACGCTTGGTCTACACCGCGCAAAACCTCTTCTACTTCAACCCCTGCCGATAGAACCGCACTGATACTCTGGTAATCGGAGACCTTCGGAGCTTGTCCGGGTTTCCCGCGTATCACCATGTAGTACTCTGCTATACGATCAACATTGTCATATTTCTTTGGCTCATTCTTTTCTTCTACGCGCGTATCAACAACGACGTTTTTTATATCTTTTGATATATCTTTTAATATATCTTTATTAGATTGGACATTTTTGTCCGAGTGATTGGACATTTTCGCCGGGACATTGGACATTTCTGTCCACTCTCCTGATTCAGATTGGACATTTTTGTCCATTCTCTTTTTTATGTCCTTTTTTGAGTTTTTAACAGAGAGGATTAATCCGTAAGGAGCTCTTGTTATTTTTAAATACTCATGTTTTTCAAGATCGCCTAACCAGCGTCTAACTGTCTTTTCATTAACACCAAATATTTCAGCAAGCTCAGGAAGCTTCATAGGCTTATTTCCAAGAACGATGCCCCAGTTTACTCCGTCTCTTTCAACTTCTTTTGTCGTAGAGCTAACGCACCAGAGAAAAAGCCATATTGCAGATCCTATTTTGTTGTAGTGTTCCGGTTCTAATAACCCTGAATAAGTTGGAAAAGGGTAACTTTCGGGCATCGTATCCCCCCTTAAAGCAAGAACTAAGTTAAGCTGGTATCACCTTTTTTGTTCCTGTTTCTCGATGCACCAAAAGAATTTCTTCGTTTAATTTTTTGCTAATCAACCAGTTGTCCGGATTCAATCCCATAGACTTAATATGATCTTGTTGTTTCCTATTAGGCTTTTTACCGTTCTTCATGACTCCTTTTGCCCCTTCCGTTCACATAGGGCTTTCATGCCCTCAATTTTGATAAATGTATAGCTTGGATAGTTTCTATCGATGTAACTCATAACGTATCTTTTAAACATTGTTCCTCGTGTGCTGTAGCCCTTTGTGAGCTCTAAGTACAAGTGAGGTATTTCTACTTCATATTTACGGGACATAGACCATCTTCCCAGTCAGTTGCATGATTTCTCTCTTGAATTCATCTTGGTTGCTGTTTGAATCTGAAAGATGCAGCAACCAGATTTCTTGAACCTTGCTAAGATCGTTAGCCTTCAAAAATTCTTTTACGTTCTCCAAACTAAAATGTGATCTCATCAATCGTTTCTTCATAACAGCTGGCGTCCTGCCCATCGCAATGTTTGCGTTCAATATGTCCATTGAGTAGTTACACTCGACAAGAACGTGAGTTAGCCCCTTAAATTTGTAACGGATGTAATAGGTATCTGTCGCAAACAAAACCTTTTCACCTGAATCATTTGCTAACAAGAAGCCATAAGGCTCTGCTACATCATGCTGAACATCGAAGGGAAGTACAGTCCATGTCCCAATTCGAAAAGGCTGTTTAGGAGCGATTGTATGTATTCTGTGATGTTGTATATTTAACGCTCCTGCCGTACCTGGTGACATGTAACAGTTGATACCACCTTTTAAGACATCTTTGATGGCTTTACAGTGATCACCGTGTTCATGACTTATAAGGCAGCCTGCAATTGATGAGGCTTGAAAATTTAGTGACCTTTGAACCTCTTTAAACTTGATACCAGCTTCCAGAAGCAGTGGGGTTCTGCCATCAGTAATGTAATAGCAGTTCCCCGCGCTAGAGCTTCCGAACGATCTTATCTCAATCAAAACCCTGGTCCGCCTGTTTTAGCAGGTTCCGGCTCAGCTTTTACATGTGTTTCTTGATTTTCTTTTTTAGTCGGTTCCTGTTCATCTTCTACAATCTCGTTATACTCAGCATCGATGTATTCGGAGTTTGCATTGTTTCTGATTTCTTCTTCTAACTGCGCTTCGTCTGTACGCTCATCTGAACCGTTGATGTGCTCCATAATTAAGCTTCCGTCATCACTAGAGTTTAAGTATTTCTTACAAGCACGATTGATTACGGTCTTTTTAGCCATCTCTTGCTTGAATTCATCATGTGTGGAACCTTGTTTCTCTATCTTTTGATCTTTGCCCCAAAACTGCGCTTTACTCCAAGCTTGTCTAAGTTCATCTATGGTCATGATCTCGTGGTAAACGTCATCCTTATTAACCACAATCGTTGCATAAGCACCAAGAATCTTTTCTTTGTTAATGTTTCCGAATTTTTGTTTATGAGTAAGATTAGTGATTCTACCGTTAACCATTTCATAATCAACTTCATCACCTTCATATATGACAGCTGCTTCTATGCTCTTTGCGCCGGTTACCCTCTTAGTGACAGCCATCGTTCCGAAGTATGAACGCTGGAATGTAAGTTGATTTCCGTAAACAATGAAGTAACCTTGTTTTTTAGCCGGATTCAATCCTTGTACAACCATGTCCAGAACAGCGTTTGCGATACTATCTTTTGTACAGACAGACAATGCAGGTTGTTTATTTCGGTCTACTGTACTTTGTAGGATTAACCACGCCGACTTCATGGCGTTATCAGGTGAATAGTTAGCTGGGAAGTGTAATTCTTTGTTTTCTTGAAACTGCTTTATCTTTGTTGCAACAACGTCCACAGTATCTTTCTTAAGCATGGCTAGTTGATTCTGATTACTCATTATTTAACCGCCTTTCTGCAGGTGTCACATAAAGAAATACTATTAGCACCAACTGTAGTACTTTTCAAAATTTCTTGATCTTTGCTTTTACACATTGCGCATCCACCATGTCTAGCAGTCATTAAATTGCCTCCTCCATTTGTCCATACTCAACTCGTAGCTTCTTATCAGCCTCTGAAACTACTAAACTAATAACCTGTGAATTTACATCTATCAGCTTCGTGACTGCCTCGCTGTTATCCACAAAGATTGGAGCAGATACTCCATAGTGCTCAGAAAGTGTATTGATGATATCCAGACCAACATTGATCTTTGCTGCATTATTGAGCCCTTTGTCGTAAGGTACACCTTGGTAAGTCGCGGTACACGTCTCTTCTAGACCACCATTGATGTTCTTTTTAAACAATCTGAATCGTGCTTGACTAAATTTCGAATTAATCTTTTCTGTCAGTAGATTTACTTTTGTTCGAATAAATTCTTCTGTTAGGTGCAGCTCATGTTCCAAACGTTCAAACTCTACAGCTAGTTTTCTCTCCTCATCTTGAAGTTCCTGAATACGTTTGTTCGCTACCTTTACCTGAGCAAATTTAGCTAGATCCTGTTCTAACGCAGATAACTCGTTTTTAAGGTTAGAAATTTCTTGATTCACCTTATAAACCGACTCTTGGACAGATGTTCGTAGGTTCTGTATTGATTCCTCAATATTCAATGCCTCTTTTTTCTTCTGGATGTAAAGAGAATCTGCCTCAACGTTCTTTACATTTGCTTGTAAACTAAGAACATTTTCTTGTAGTCGTTCTATTTCAGATTGATGAACCTTTATGTGTTCCTCTAGTTTATTTATCTCTTGTTCTAACACCTGATTATCATTTTTTATGTTCTCAATCACACTGGCTTCTAATTTCCCTTGAGAAACAATCCTTTCTAACCGTTGTGCCTTCTCAAGGTTAAATTGCTCTAATGCCTTATTGTGAGCTTCTTGTACCTGCTCACTAGGTAGTGCTTGTCCACATGTGGGACAATCTTCTGAATGATGAGCCTCAAATATACGGTCGTTAATCTCATGCCACTCTTTGCGTAGACGATCTGTTAGTTCTGTTGAGCTTTGAATAGCTTTGTTGTTGCTGGCAATGCGGTTTTGTTTTGTTTTAATCTGAAGCTCCGCATTTTCAGTTTCATACCGAATTGTAGATAGTTCCTGGCGTTTGACTGACATATCTTCAAGTGTCTTACCTTGCAGCTGATTCTTAATCTGCTGTAGCTCCCCTTCAATTTCACGAAGCCTTTTCTCTTTGGCGGAGATCTCTCCTCCAGACTTAATTCTTGATACTTCAGCTTCTTTTTCTTCAACCTGATTCTTAAGGAAAGATAGTTCTTGCTGAAGTTCTTCTTCGTTTAGATCAGATGTATCTGGCATGGAACGTTGAACTTCATCTATTCGGATTGGAATACGATCCAGTTCTTTATTAATCTCAGTGCGTCTCGCAGCTACTTTCAATCGATGCTTTTCAATATCAAGACCATTTAGGATATTAGGCAATTGTTGTAAAACCTTATTGCTTTCAATAACATCGTGATCTGTAATATCACCACAGATAGTCAATAGAAGTTTTCTTCGTTCTTTCCAATCCAGCTGTTCACTAAAGTAAGCAGGAGAGGTCAATAATTTGAATACATCCTCTTGAACGATGTTGTCTACTTGACCTTTGTATTCTTTTAGTTTCACTGGGACACCATCAATGAAATAATCTGTAGTATGTCCGGTGAATTCGGAAAGTGCCGATCCACGTTTCTTAGTCCATTTTTCAGAGTAGACTTTTCTTAAAGTAATGTTGCGTCCATTCACATTAAATTGTGCTTCCACCTCATGCTCATGCCCCGAGAGTGATTTTCCATCCGTGCTAAGTGTCTTTAGCTCAAAATCCTTTTTATTCTGACTGTCTTTATCAAAAAGCACCCAAATAAATGCATCAAACAAAGTCGTTTTACCAGTCGCATTATCACCGTAAACTTTCGCGTTCTCTCCTTGTAGATCAAGAGTGAACTGTTTAACACCTTTAAAATTCTTTAAGTTCAGCTGCATTAACCTAATCTTCGTGTTCACTGTTTATCCTCCTTTTGTTGATAAATTGTTGATAACTGCATATAATGGGAATAAGTATTTTTACAAAACACATCCCGTTAAAACTGTCACCCTGCCAGGTGGCGGTTTTTTTGTTTCTCTGAGAGATATTTATTTTTGATAGCCTCTGTTGACCGATTTAGTCGATGTGCAATAATGTCAATAGCCAGATCAATCGACCCCAACTTTTTCGAAAGAACATCCAGATGATTAACTAAATAGTAAGTTTCATTTGGAGTCCACGATCCCGTTTTTTTCCACATGTGCATCTTTTCTCACCCGCCTTTCTAGTGCGATCTGCACTGTCCGGCCTAAGAGAGAGATAGGGGTAGGTGTAGACTCTCCTAGGTCCGACAGCAGAGACCGAAGTCTATTGCTGTTCATTAACCAGTTATGGTAGAATGAATTTGTTAAACGTCCTATACGATAGCAGCTGTTAGTGTGTCCGCACTAATGGCTGTTTTTATTTTTGGCCCGTTTTCTTCTTGGAATTGAACTCTTTGTTCTTTAATCCATTGTGCTAACTCAAAATAAGTCTTTGCCTTTTGCTTCTTACCAGAGTAAAAGTAGATCCAACCTTGCTTGTTTAATGCCTGTGAAACAAATTTTAGTTCCATACCATCCATCAATAAGTTTTCCTTCGCTTCTATCACTCTCTTTAGTGCAGTACCATCGAATAACTTCTTATTCCAACCAGTCAGGTTTTCACTTAGTGTTTTAGCAGCCTCACGAACCATTGTCATTTCTGCTGGGAATAACTTAATATTTGCTGTTGTTCTCATCGTTCATCCTCCTAAACTTCATATAGTAAATCAGCGTACTTTTTAAAAATTACAAGTTGATCTAATGTTTCAATTTCGAAAAATGCCGTCTTCAGTTGATTGAGTAAAATTGCTTTGTTCATCAATAGCTACCTTTCACAAATCCTTTTGCTTTGAGCTTAAGTCGTTGCTCTTTCCATAAACCGATCCAAGAAAAGCCATATTCCAAACAGATAATGCCTACGAAGTGTGTTAAAGCTATAATGGCGTCTATCGCTTCCATCAATGCCTTTTTTAATTGGTGTCTCTCGTGCTCTTGTATGTACTCTGGATGATTAACTAAACAAACTCCGCTAATTGCTTGTATGGCTTCTTGAAGCTCTTCAATCGTCTTACTTCTCACGCTTGATCGATGCAGATCCACTTTGTCTCCGTTTAGTTCCGGCACCCATGCCCCTCCGGTATCTTCAAGGGCAACTGCCATTGAGTAGAAGGGATAATCTAGTTCTTGTGCTAAGATGGGGCGAAGATCTTTTGGGATCTTCCTTGCCCCCGTTTCTGCTTTACTTAATGCTTCACGACTCATGGGAAGATTCAATGATAGTTGTTCTTGTGTTAGTCCTTTCCAATTTCGAGCCCTGGCAAGTGCATTGCCAAGTTGGTTCATATTTGTTCCTCCTTTTGTACCTACCACATGGTAGATTGTGTAAGTAATAGATTTATAATGAAAATCAGATAGCCAATCCTTGCTGCTCTTTTTTCAACCGGTTAACAATGTATGCTTGTCCTTTAGGTGTGACTCTCATCGTTAGGTAAGCGTGCGATCCACCGGAGTTAGTGGTAACACCTTGCGATACAGAGAAAAACTCATTGTCGATGTACTTTTGATAAGGTTCATTCTTGTTCTGGAAGATCAGTTTCCATTCACGAAGCTTTTGGAAGAGTCGCTTCTCACCAATAAGTAGACCTTCTTTTGAAATCAACTTGGCCAACTCTCTGACTAGCATTGATTTATTGGTTGCCATGCATGCTTCAGCAAAACGAACTAGTGGTTGTTGTTTTTCTAACTTAGTTTCAGCACGTCTTCGAGCTTCTTGTTCCTCTTTAAGGTTGGTAGCCAGTTGGATAAGAAAGTCGGGACTTGTAATTACCTTTTCAATTGTTTCATTGGTCATGTATGCTCCATGCTTTCTAATAGAAGGAAGTACTTCTTGCTTCACCCACTTCTTGAAAACTTTCGCCTCCAACTTACGGCTGGTGAAGATTAATTCGTAAAGACCTGACTCGTTAACAATAGATAATTTTTGTTTGCCGCCAAGGGTGTCGGTTAAAGCTACTCCCTTTTCTTCTTCATCTAGTTTTGAAAGGGCATCTCTATTGTTTTTGATTTCTAAAATGTCACAAACATCTTTTGCTACAAACCAAGGTTCGTTATTTTGTTCAACAACTCTTAATTGCTGCCCACGAAAATCAAACAGTTTTTGTAGTTCATTCATTTAAACTACCTCCCTATCAAAGTAATTTGTGTTTTGTTTAACCCAGCGAGTGTTCTGTTCAATCCATTTAAAAAGCAATTTTGTGGGAACACGCTTACCGAATTCAGTATTAATAGGAAAATCAGGTCGAGCAAATAGTTCAGACATTTTTGTTTCACCGCAACGCAACAATTCTTTAGCTTCAGTTCTTGTTAACAAATATGGAAGATTGTTAGTCCGATCAAATCTTTCAACTAATTTTTCATAAGCACGATCAGCAATCTTTTGAGAAATTTGTTCAATCATCGCTTCGTCAAAATCGAATTTGAACATTGAGTACACCTCCTTGATTAAGTAATTTGAGTTGTAATTTACCATTCAATGAGTAAAATTTTTTCGCTGCCACAACTGCATGCAGCATCGACGTCTTGGAGGTGACCGTTTTTAGGTATTTAAAGGCTGGGCTCCCCTTTCGGATCGTGGCACCTTCCCGCTCGTTCGGTGCTCTATGCAGTTGTGGAAAAGTCTTATCCTTCTTCCGATAAAACAATTGGAAGGAGGTGTTAATGAATGTCTGTTACCCAAGAATTTAATGAGAAAATGTTTAAACTTTTAAAAGCAATTCAACAGGATCCCCGCAATCATACAGATTGGGCTAATTCTTTACCGGATGTTGAAATGTTTGATGTAATTTCCAGTGCGTTAAATAAACGCTATCTTGTTGGTATCAAAGCTAAAATGAATGCGTTTGGTGAAGTTACTTTAAGTATTTCTAACACTCGTCTTACAATCGAAGGTCAAGAATTTCTATTAGAATTTAGTAAGTAACTTTTTGTGTTTCAACCCATTCAGTTACTTGATTGAAAATATCTTTCACCGCAAAAATTGGTGTTTTATTTTCAGCAAGAATCTTTAATACTTCACGAGCAACATCTTGCTCATAAAAAACGGTTAACTTATTTTCTTTAATAGCCGTCGTTCCCGCGGCGGCTTGCCTTTCAAGATCTGCTACAGTTTGGATATTTTTCTGGTTCATGGTTTCACCTCTTTCTATGCAGTTGTGGAAAAATAATTAAGCAGAATGTGATTTTTTTGGCTTCTCTTTAAGACCCGATTTGTTTCTGTTTTCATTAAAAAAAATATAATCAACTGAGACTTTGTAATAATCAGCTATTTTTTTTGCTAGTAACAGAGAAGGAGTACGATCTCCTCTTTCAATCGCTCCTAACATTTGAGGAGTAATCCCAATTTCGTTAGCAACAAGAGGTCTTGGTAATTCACCTCTCAACTTAATAAGTAGTTTGCGTTCCATAATTTCCACCACCTTTTAGAAACATTTTGTTTCTGTTTATATTTTCATAATAAAGAAACGTTTTGTTTCTGTCAACACTTTTTAGAAACTTTTTGTTTCTATTGTAGATTAGAAACTATCTGTTTCTTATAATAGAAACAGGAGAGTGAATTATATGTTAGGAGAACGGTTATCCAATCTAAGAAAAAATAAAGGTTTAAGCCAGTACGAACTAGCAGATCGATTGGGTTTTTCAAGAGGAAAAC
Organism: Fictibacillus tiangongensis; assembly: GCF_048083785.1. Taxonomy (GTDB): domain Bacteria; phylum Bacillota; class Bacilli; order Bacillales; family Fictibacillaceae; genus Fictibacillus. The sequence continues at coordinate 267,423 of NZ_CP182294.1, read as the reverse complement.
TAGCTAATTATGAGCAAGGAAGTCGCCAACCAGATTACGACACTCTTCAGAAAATAGCTGATTATTTCGAAGTTTCTACTGACTACCTATTAGGTAGAGAGGATTTAACACAAAAAAATGAGAAAAAAGAAATCGAAAACGAAAACCTATTCTTCTTTGATTTAGAAGGATTAAGTGAAGAAGATATTGAGGCTGTAAGAAAACATATTGAGAGTTTGAGGCTTATGGCTAAACAATATAATAAGAATTTTAAAAAGGATAATTGAATAACGAAACTTTACATAGTGAATACCGTATTTTTAACTAGCACTCTATGGAGTGTTTTTATTTCAGGTATTGTTGGGTTTTTTGCCCATTTATACATAATAAATGCAAAAGGGGTCGTTTAACATGGGGAAAGAGAAAGTGAAAAAGCCATTCTATAAGAAATGGTGGGTTTGGGTAATTGCAATTATTGTAGTTGCAGCTGCTACTGGTGGCGAAGAAGATACTGGAACAAGCACTGCTTCAAGTGAACCTAAATCCGAAGTTGCCTCAACAGAACCAGCTAAAAAAGAAGAAAAGAAAAGTGAAAAGAAAAGTGAAGAGAAAAAACCGAAACAATTTACAGTTGGCCAAGAGGTTAAAGTTGGTAACCTTTCCTACATAGTAAAAGGCGTAACTGAAACAAACAAAATTTCTAGTGTTCTTGGCGACAAAACTACAGAAGGTAAATTTGCAATAGTAGAACTTACAGTAAAGAATAACGATAAAAAGGCCCGAATGGCAGATACTACAATGTTTAAGATCAAGACTGCAGATGATACTGAATATGATCCTGACGTTGAGCTTGATATGTACGCGAATGAGGCAGGGGAAACATTCTTCTTACAAGATATTAACCCTAACCTTTCTAAAACAGGTAAGGTAGTATTTGAATTACCAGCTGAAGCAAAAGAATATAACTTAGAGGTATCTAGCGGTGCTGGTTGGTCTGGCGGCGAATACGAACAAATTAAGTTAAAATAATAAATAAGCCCTAAATTTTAGGGCTTTTCTTTTCAACCAACATACGAACATACGTTTGATTAAGAGGTGCATCATGAGTAAAATCTATTTCCCAACCCCTTTAGAATCGTGGATTACACAAAAATACAAGCGCATGAGAATCCTTACACCAAATGATTTATCCGAGGAGCGCATCGCTTTGATTTATAACATATTTTACTTTAAAAAGCCTATTCCCTCGACTTCATATGAAAACGGGAATTTCAAAAGTATCACTGTCGATTCAAGAATTGTACCACCATTACAGCGCGAACAGTTTTATCATGAATGGTGTCATATATTAAGGCATGCTGGTTATCAAGTGAAAATTATGCCTGCTGCGTTTAGAGAACTTCAAGAGTACGATGCGAGAAATTTCACCCGGTACGCAGCAATCCCTTATCACATGCTCCACGAATATGACTTAAACGATCCTAACATAATTGATTATTGGCAGAAAGACTTTAAAGTTTCTGCAGAACTTTGTACCGAAAGACTAAACCAAATAAGAAGAAGATTAATTAATCAGAAAGGAGCCAAGAACTATGTATTGCAGAGAGCTTATTAAAGGGAAAAAGTGGATGTGTGTAGCTGATGGACCTCGAGATCCTGTCACCGGGAAACGAAAACAAATTTCCAGGCGTGCAAAAAGTAAAAAAGAAGCTGCTAAAAAAGTAGAGGAGGCCCTAAAAAACTTAGAGGATAATGGAATTGATGAAAAAAGGGTCAAAAACATCACTTTTGATAAATTGTCCTTAGAATGGTTAAGTGTCTATACATTAACGGGTGTAAAGCGAAGTACTGTACGTATCAGAGAAAAGGAAATAAAAATTATTAATCGTTACATTGCTATGGTAAACATAGATAAAGTTTCAACAAAAATGTACCAAAAAATATTAACAGATTTAGCTGCACAAGAATATGCCAGAACAACAATAGAAGGTGTGCATGTTACTGCAGGAATGATTTTTAAGTATGCCGTAAAAGAAAAATTAATTAAAGAAAGTCCTACCCTACACGCAGTTATTCCAAAAAAGCGAATTACTGTTGAGGAAATTGAAAATCAAAGTATAGAAGAAAAATTCTTAGAAACAGATGAAATCTCTCAGTTCCTTGATGCGGTGGAAGAATTCGGACTTTATCTGGATCGTGAAATATTTTACTTACTTCCCTTCTCTGGAATGCGTTCTGGAGAAATGTGCGCGTTAAAATGGACGGATATTACTTTTAATAAAAATGAAGTTCGTGTAACGAAAACACTTACTAATGAAACAAATAATATGAGGAAATACGATTTAACTCCTCCTAAGACCAAAGGATCTATACGAAAATTCGATTTACCTGATCGGATCATGGACCTGTTAAAAGCTCATAGGATGAAACAAATCCGGCTGCAAAACGATGCTAGAAAAAATACTGAAGACTTTCATGACGGAAATTTTATTTTTTCTCGTGAAAATGGCTATCCGATAGCACCTAAAAATGTTTTAGTTCGAATGGAGAGACTTCTTGCAAAGACATCCATTAAAAAACATGCTACACCCCACATTTTCAGGCACACACATATCAGCATGCTTGCTTCAGCTGGAGTAGACATTACAACCATAATGAAAAGAGTCGGCCATGATGATATGAAAACAACACTTAAAATTTATACTCACGTCACTGAAAAAATGAAAGAGGATGCTTCACATAAAGTCAACGAGACTTTTGGAAACATCCTCAATTATAAGATTTCTAAATGAAATGTGATTGAAATGTGATTTTTCGTTAAAAATCAGCGACTTAAAACTTCGGAAATCCTTGATAATACAAGGGTTTCTTTAGTTTAATTACATCATTCCGCCCATTCCGCCCATGCCCATGCCGGCCATGTCTGGCATTCCGCCGCCAGCGTTTTCTTCTGGCTTATCCGCGATTACTGCTTCTGTTGTTAGGAACATTGCAGATACGGATGCTGCGTTTTGTAGAGCTGAACGTGTAACTTTTGTTGGGTCAACGATTCCAGATTCGAACATGTTTACCCACTCGCCAGTTGCCGCGTTGAAGCCGATTCCGATTTCTTCGTTCTTCAGACGCTCAACCACTACAGATCCTTCAAGACCTGCGTTGTGTGCGATTTGACGAACTGGCTCTTCTAGTGCACGAAGTACTAGTTTCACACCTGTTAGCTCGTCGCCTGTCGCTTCTACTTGAGCGATTGCTTTTAGCACGTTAACTAGAGCTGTACCACCACCGGATACGATACCCTCTTCAACCGCTGCACGCGTTGAGTTAAGTGCATCTTCAATACGAAGTTTACGCTCTTTTAGCTCAGTTTCTGTAGCTGCACCAACTTTGATTACCGCTACTCCACCAGCTAATTTCGCTAAGCGCTCTTGTAATTTTTCTTTATCAAACTCAGAAGTTGTTTCTTCGAGTTGTGCTTTGATTTGGTTAACACGAGCTGCGATTTTAGCAGAGTCTCCTGCACCTTCAACGATTGTTGTGTTTTCTTTTGTAACCACAACTTTAGAAGCTGTACCAAGCTGCGTGATGTTCGCAGTCTTAAGATCAAGACCTAGCTCTTCCGTAATTACTTCACCGCCAGTTAGTACTGCGATGTCTTCTAGCATTGCTTTACGGCGGTCACCGAATCCAGGAGCTTTTACAGCTACTGCATTGAATGTTCCGCGAAGCTTGTTAACTACTAATGTAGCAAGTGCTTCACCTTCAACGTCTTCAGCAATCAACAATAGAGATTTTCCTTGTTGAACCACTTGCTCAAGTACTGGAAGGATTTCTTGGATGTTCGTAATCTTCTTATCTGTGATAAGGATGTACGGGTTCTCAAGCTCTGCTTCCATCTTGTCAGAGTTAGTTACCATATATGGAGATGCGTATCCGCGGTCGAACTGCATACCTTCAACCACTTCAAGCTCTGTAGTGAATCCTTTTGATTCTTCAATCGTGATAACGCCGTCGTTTCCAACGCGCTCCATCGCTTCAGCAATCAATTGTCCTACTTCTTCGTCAGCTGCAGAGATCGCCGCAACTTGTGCGATAGACTCTTTGCCTTCGATTGGTTTAGAGATCGCTTTTAATTCTTGAACAGCCGCAGCCGTTGCTTTTTCGATCCCTTTACGAAGTACCATTGGGTTTGCTCCGCTTGTTACGTTCTTTAGTCCTTCACGAATCATCGCTTGAGCAAGAACCGTTGCAGTTGTCGTTCCGTCTCCTGCTACGTCGTTCGTTTTGCTCGCAACTTCAGCTACAAGCTTAGCACCCATGTTTTCGAATGCATCTTCAAGCTCGATTTCTTTTGCGATTGTAACACCGTCGTTTGTGATTAGAGGAGAACCGAATTTCTTCTCAAGCACAACGTTACGTCCTTTTGGTCCAAGTGTTACTTTTACAGCGTTCGCTAGTGCATCAACACCACGAAGCATTGAGCGACGTGCGTCTTCACTAAATTTAATATCTTTAGCCATGTAAAAACCCTCCCATTAATTTTAAAAGTTAGTGACTTACATATGCTTTATTTATGTAGCTTCAAAACATTGAAGCTTCCCAGTTACCTAACGATTAGCCTACGATCGCTAATACGTCAGACTCACGAAGAATCAAGAATTCTTTACCTTGGTACTTAACTTCTGTACCAGCGTATTTTGAGAAAATAATCGTGTTGCCTTCAGAAACTTCTAAAGAGATACGCTCGCCGTTATCCGTTACACGGCCCGTACCTACAGCAACAACTTTTCCTTCTTGAGGCTTTTCTTTTGCTGAATCTGGCAATACAATGCCGCTTGCAGTTTTTTCTTCACCTTCTACAAGCTCAATAATAATACGGTCACCTAGTGGCTTTAACAAGTGAAACACCCTCCTTAAATAGTTAAAAGATTTCTTATTAGCACTCTTTGTTAGTGAGTGCTAACTCCATTTCTAATAATAAATAAAACTAAAAAATTTTGCAAGTGAGAAATCTAAATATAAATCGAATTACCCTCAAATTCGATATCCTCGCGAGCCCTGCCTATTCTATGTTAAAATGGGTAAGCATATAAAGAGGTATGAAACGTAATTATTTTTAGGGCTGTACGTAAAGGAGAAGGTAATTTGAAGAAAAAATATTGGTGGATCATCTTCATATATATTGTAATGCAATTCTCAGGTTACATTGGGGTTCCACTGTTAAATGAACTTGGTGTTCCTAGAAATCAACTTTTTGGAATGTGGGGAACGTTCAGCTTTATCGCGGCTCTTGTTATTATCCTTTACATGCTGATCCCTGAAATGAGAGAACGCCACCGGAATTCTAAGCGCGTCTCAAAAGGATCTGCCGTTCTATGGTCGATCATCGGTATTTTCATGGCGTACGCCGCTCAAATTATCGCGAGCATGATCGAGATGAATGTTTTTGGCATTCAACCTGGATCGGAAAACACGAAGCAACTTGTTGAAATCGTTAAAAACGTTAAATATTTTATGATTGTGACGGCCATCGTTGGGCCAATACTAGAAGAGATCATCTTCCGAAAGATTATTTTCGGCTCTCTTCATAAACGCTTTAATTTCTTTATCTCTGCTTTGATCAGTTCTTTAATCTTTGCTGCTGTTCATGCGGACTTCACACACTTATTAATCTACACGGCAATGGGCTTCACGTTCGCTTTTCTGTATGTGCGAACTCAACGTCTTATCGTACCGATCGCGGCACACGTTGCCATGAACACGCTCGTTTTGATCGTTCAAGTATTATTTGCCGATAAAATCAAAGAAATGGAACAACAGCTAGAAACAGCGCAATTGATTATTGGAGGACTATTATGAAGACATCACCACTGTTTATGGCATTTTTATATTTAGGGATCGGGGTCGTCTTTACGTACTTAGCCGTTCATTACGCAAGCGAGTACGGCATGACAAGCTTCTGGACCATCATCACGATGGTCGTAGCAACCTTCGACTACGCCAATGCCATCCGCTATTTCGCATTAAACAACCACTTGAAAAGAAAAAAGAAGAAATAATATGGGGGAACTGCTTCTTGATGGAGGCAGTTTTTTGTTTGTGTAGGATTTAGGGTGGTGCTTTGTAAGGTTGGCCAGTGGCGAAGATGGGATTGGACAGATTAGTGGCTGAAATGGACAGATTATATGGGAGATTGGATAGATTATGTTGGAGATTGGACAGATTATACGACCAATCGGACAGATTAATCTACGAATCCGACAGATTATCATCACCAGCGCCAAAACGGACGCTGTTCATTACTTTTGGTGGCAGCTAAATAGCCCGCAAGCCACCTCAAACGATGCTTACTGTCGACTTTTAAGAAAATACTGTCCACTTTCGATGAAATACTGTCCACTTTTGCACATTTACTGTCCACTTCCCCATTTTTACTGTCCGCTCCCACTCTCCCACACCCCAACTTCACTCCAACCACACCAAAAAGAGGATTCTCCACGTGGAGTCATCCTCTTTTTAATCATGATACATAGCTTCCGCCTGGGCTTCGCGTTCTTTGACGAGTGCTTCGACTTCGGCTTTCATGCGTTTTTTATAAGCTGTCTTCGAAATGATGATGCTGATTTCGTATAACAGGATAAGCGGGAACGTAACCATCAAGTGAGACAGCAGCTCTGGCGGTGTAATCAATCCCGCTACTACTAAAATCCCAAAGTAGGCTACCTTGCGAATGCTCTTCAAGAAATCAGGTGTTACGATTCCAAGTCGCGTCAGAAACATGATCAAGACTGGGAACTGGAACAACAGGCCGAACGGCAGTGTGATGTTGAATAGGAATGAGAAGTATTCCTGAATTCCGTATTCGCCTTCTACACTGAGTGCCACGGCGACATTTCCCATAAAGCTCACAACGAACGGAAACAGAATAAAGTACGAAAATGCGAGTCCCGTTAAGAAAAGCACGAATGCGATCGGGATGTACATGAGCGTAACTTTTCGTTCGTTCTCATAAAGCCCCGGGCTGATGAATGCCCAGAGTTGGTACAACACCACTGGTGCGGATAGGACGAGGCCGATGAAGAAGGCAAACGTCATGTACACGTTCAGTGGATCGGTTAGATGAAAAGCGTTCATCTGAATGTTCTTTGCAATTGGATCACTTTGCAGATATACGATCACGGGCTTAGCTAAGAAAAATCCAGCGATCAAGAATATGAAGAAGGCTAGAATCGCCCACATGATGCGCTTTCGTAATTCGCCAATGTGACCGTATAGCGACATATTTTTTTCAGAGGTCATAGACAAACATCCTTACTTCTTCAGTTGTTCGCTTTCCTTTTTGTCATCTTCTTCGTCCATCATGCCTTTTGTTGCATTCTTGAACTCGCGAAGCGTTTTACCTGCTGCTTTACCTAGCTCAGGCAGCTTTTTCGGTCCAAACATAACAAGAGCTGCAAGTCCGATTACCGCGATACTTCCTGGTCCTAACATAACGATTACCTCCTTGTTTTAAGAGTAGTTTTTCATAAAATAAACAAGCGATTGCAATTCAACAGCTAAATCGATGTGATGAACACGAATCTCGGGTGAGACGGTCAATCGTGCGGGTGTGAAATTTAAGATGCCTGTTACACCTGCGCGCTCGAGTTGATCGGCGATCGGTTGAGCGGCTCCTACTGGAACGGTCAGGATCGCAACATCGATGCCTCTGTTCTTCAGTTCTTGCTCGATGTCTTCTGTGTGATAGATCGGAACTCCGGCAATTTCGCTGCCGATTTTAGCTCGGTCTACATCGAATGCGACTTCTATTTTGGTATTGTTATTTTTTGTGAAATTGTAATGTAAAAAGGCCGTGCCTAAGTTACCTACTCCGATTAACGCTACGGTTGTTGTCTCATCCTGGTTCAACGTTTTCGCGAAGAACGACAGCAGATAATTAACATTGTAGCCATAACCTTTTTTGCCTAATGCGCCAAAGTAGGAAAAATCTCTGCGGATCGTTGCAGAATCTACTTTAACGGCTTCGCTTAGTTCAGCAGAAGACACCCTTTGTTTACCGGAAGATGATAAGTTTTTCAAAAAACGATAATACAAGGGCAGCCGTTTTGCTGTTGCGTGTGGTATTTTTAACTGGTCTTGGTTCATATTTGGAGCCCTCCAAGTTTAGAAAGCTTATCTATTCCTATTGTATCATATTTTGTCAGGGCTTGAAGAACGTAGAAAGTCCCCATTCTTGCCTCCTGTTTTCGACTGGAGATATGTAGGTCCGATCACCATTCCTTTATCCGCTGCTTTACACATATCATAGACGGTTAACGCTGCTGCAGAAGCCGCTGTTAACGCCTCCATCTCAACACCAGTGCTGCCCTTTGTTTTCACTTCAACTTGGATGTTTAGTTTATACATGCTGTCCGCTAATTCATCCCATGAAAAAGACAGATCAACGCCAGTCAGTGATAACGGGTGACACATCGGAATCCAGTCAGAGGTTTTTTTGGCAGCCATGATCCCAGCGATCTGCGCGACGGCTAGAACGTCCCCTTTTTTAAATCCGTTTTCTTTGATCTTAAGGAAGACTTCTTCAGAAACCGTTACCCCGCTTACCGCGACGGCTGTTCGGTGAGATGTTTCTTTTTCCGAAATATCAACCATGCGCGCACGGCCTTCTTCGTTAAAATGGGTAAACTCTGTCATAAAACCCCTCCTCATGATGAATATACACGAAACCGCTTTTATTGTCGTTAACATTTTACTTGTAATTATTGCAAAATGTTGAACATTCCCTTTGTTGGCGCGAATCTCCAAACTACGCTAAACTACTAGTTAGACAGGGTTATTTGTATTAAGGCTGATACATGATTGTTGAAAGTAGTTGATTTCCGCTCCAGGTGCTTCGCTTTCCGCGGGGCAGGCGGTGAGCCACATTCGTACGTTTCACGTATAAGTGTCTCACCTGCCCACCTGTCCCGCAGGAGTCTCGCACCTTGCGCTCCAATCAACTTTACAATGAAGCAATAATTCCAATCATTTTAGTAGCCATTTAATAAAACCACCCGTTTTCCATAGAGGTGAAATTACAATGATTATTTTACAAGTTCAGGACGTTACGAAGTCGTTTGGCGCGGACGTTATTTTATCGAATATAAAACTAGAGGTTCAAAAGGGTGAGCGGATCGCTCTTGTTGGGCGGAACGGTGCGGGTAAATCTACGCTGCTTCGCGTGATTACCGGTGAGTATTCCTACGATTCTGGTCATGTCATGATTCCAAAAGACGTGAAGACTGGCTATCTTGCACAAGATGCGGGGCTGGACTCTGATGAGTCGATCTGGAACGAGATGCTCTCGGTGTTTGAAGACCTTCGTAAAAAAGAGAAAAAGCTGCGTGAGATGGAAGCGCGTATGGGCGATCCGGAAGTGATTGCGAATGAAGCGGAGTATGAGCGTCTCTTAAAAGACTATGATGCACTTCAAGTTACGTTTAAAGACGAAGGCGGCTATCAGTATGAAGCAGAGATTCGTACGGTTCTTCATGGTTTTCAATTTGCCGATTTTGATCGCGATACGAAGATCAACACATTAAGTGGTGGGCAAAAAACGAGACTCGCACTCGCAAAGCTCCTATTAACTAAACCAGATCTACTCATTCTCGATGAGCCGACGAACCACTTAGACATCAAAACCCTCACGTGGCTCGAGCAATATTTACAGAGTTATCCCGGCGGCATCTTGATCGTCTCCCATGACCGGTATTTCCTCGATAAGATCGTAACGACCGTTTATGAAGTTTCTAGAAAACGTTCTTACCGTTTCACAGGTAACTATTCTAGCTATCTCGAGCAAAAAGCGGAGCGTTTCGCTCAAGAGATGAAAGAGTTTGAGAAGCAGCAAGAGCAGGTTGCGAAGTTAGAAGATTTTATCCAGCGTAACATCGTGCGTGCTTCAACTACGAAACGTGCGCAGAGCCGTCGCAAACAGTTAGAGAAGATGGAATTGAAAGAGCGTCCCGCTGGCGCAGAAAAGTCTGCTAGTTTTTCTTTTGAGATTGAAAGACAAAGTGGGAACGATGTGCTGAAGCTTGAGAACGTGAGCACAGGATATGAAGACGGTGAACCGTTATTTAAGAACGTATCGGTAGCGGTTAACCGCCAGGACAGCGTCGCGATCGTCGGACCGAACGGAATCGGGAAATCAACTTTATTAAAAGTGATACGTAAGCAGCTGCCGCTCATATCGGGCGATATACGCTATGGCAGTGGACTTATGATCTCTCACTATGATCAAGAACAAGCAGATCTTCATTCACGCAAGACCCTACTGAACGAGCTGTGGGATGATTATCCGGAAAAAACGGAAAAAGAGATCCGCTCGATCCTTGGCCAGTTTCTGTTTAGCGGTGATGATGTACTAAAGCTTGTAACCGAGCTGAGCGGTGGTCAGAAGGCTCGACTTGCTCTGGCGAAGCTTATGATGGAAAAAGGAAACCTTCTTCTGCTGGACGAGCCGACGAACCATCTGGATCTCGACAGCAAAGAAATCCTAGAACAAGCTCTGATCCACTATCCTGGTACGATTCTTTTCGTATCGCATGACCGGTATTTCATCAACCGTATCGCCACAAAGGTCGTTGAACTCGCACCAACCGGCGTGACCGAGTATCTAGGTGACTACGACTATTACACGGAAAAGAAAAACGAGATGAAAGCACGTGAAGAAATCGCTGCGCGCCAGAAAGCGGAGAACGCGGTTAACACTCCTTCTTCCAACCAAGGAAACGGTGCGAAGAACTCGATTGATAAAGAAGCGAAGAAGCTCGACCGTAAAAGACAGCGCCGTATCGAGGAGATTGAGGGTCTGCTTGAAGGACTCGAAACGAAAATCACTTCGGCCGAAGCTGAACTCTGTAAACCTGAAGTCTTTCAGGATTACGAAAAGACGCAAGAATTCCAATCTCAGCTTGATGCTTTGAACGAAGAGATGGAAACGCTGATGGAAGAATGGGAAGAACTACAGAACGCTTAAGTTGAAAGCTGATATCCTTACTTTATTGTAGGGATGTCAGCTTTTTTCGTTTTACTTTTGCACTTCTCCACACACCATTTCATTCGCTGCGCACGTTTCGACATCACTTACTCCCTTCTTCCCCTAAGTTACACACAAGTATCTTCATATACTTTAAAAAACACCCAAGTGAAAATTTCGAATAATCATTCTTATCCACAGATCAACCTGTGGATTTAGCACTTTCCGAAGACTTATCCACTTTATCCACACGAACATGTGTATACATGATGTGAATTGTGTATAATACAAACCCTTTATTTCAAATGTTTCAAAACTATTGTCCACATTATCCACAAACCTGTGTATAACTTTTCCACAAAAATGAAGGGTTTTTGTGTCGAATTACGTCGATATCAAAAAAAGCTCTTCTCCTCATAAAAGGAAAAGAGCTTTTACATTATTGCGCTTCTAAATCTAACCCTGGTACACCGTTTAATGCCATATCTCCACGTGTTCCTTTTTGGTACGCCACACTTCCTGCGGCTCCAATCATGGCTGCATTATCTGTGCATAAGTGAAGCGGAGGAATGACGAGATCGTACTTTGTTCCATTAAAACGGTTTTCTAGCATGTGACGAAGTCCTTTGTTCGCCGCTACTCCACCGGCTAAGAGGACTTGCTTTACGTTATATTGCTCTGCGGCACGGTATGTTTTTTCCACAAGTACATCCACAACACTCGCTTGGAAACTTGCTGCTAAATCTTCAGGCTTGATCACTTCTCCACGCTGTGTTGCATTATGAACCGTGTTGATAACAGCCGACTTCAAGCCGCTGAAGCTGAAATCAAGCGAGTTCGGCTCTAGCCAAGCGCGAGGCAGGTCGATGTTTGCTTCTCCCTCTTGTGCCAGCTTATCGATATGAGGACCGCCTGGGTATGGCATGTTGAGCGTTCGCGCGACTTTATCGTACGCTTCCCCTGCTGCGTCGTCTCTTGTTTCACCGATCACCTTGAACGTGCCGTGCTCCTCCATCAGTACAAGCTCTGTATGCCCGCCTGAGACGATAAGAGATAACAGTGGAAACGTCATTTCTTTTACAAGTCTGTTTGCGTAGATGTGCCCCGCGATATGATGCACAGGAACGAGCGGCAGACTGTGTGCAAAGGCGAATGCTTTAGCTGCATTAACACCGATTAATAGCGCTCCGACAAGTCCTGGTCCTTCGGTTACCGCAACTGCTGTAAGATCTTCTGGCTCTAATTCCGCTTGATTCAGCGCTTCTTCTATAACGACTGTAATTTCTTCAACATGATGGCGTGACGCCACCTCAGGGACAACTCCGCCAAAACGCTTATGACTCTCGATCTGTGATGCGACAACGTTTGCCAGCAGTTCTGTACCGTTCTTCACAATCGCTACTGCAGTCTCATCACAGCTTGTTTCTATCGCTAATATCAATTCATCTTTTATCATAATTCCACCCACATTACTAAAGCATCTTCACCATTATCGCTATAATAGTTTTTCCGGATACCGCCTGCTTCAAATCCTAGTTTTTTATATAAATTCTGTGCAACATGATTACTTACACGTGCCTCTAGCGTCATCGATACAGCGCCGTGCATCTTCGCGAGCTTGATCGCTTCTCTCATGAGCATCTCCCCTAGCTTTCTCCCTCTATAAGAAGGAAGAATGGCGATGTTCGTAACATGTGCCTCATCCATAACGAGCCAGATGCCGCAATAACCGACCGGCTGAAAGGAGTCTTCGATGACGAGGTAATGAGCGAATTGGTTCTCAACAATCTCTCTGTAAAAAGCTTCTCTTGACCATGGAACGGCAAACGACGCTTGCTCGATCCCAAGGATATCATCTATATCGCTTACTTTTGCCAGTCTGAATGTATAAGGCTCTCCCATCAGATCCACCCTACTTCCCTTGTGACTTCAGCCAGTTCACTTCTGCTTCTGCCAACTGAAGATAGCTTGGTGTAAACGAATGGATATCAACCGGTTCGCTTGTCATACCGATACGTCCGAGTTCGCTTGGACGCGGATTGTGATCAGATACTTGTCCAAAAACAGCCTGGTCGCCTAACATGTTCTGAATCGTCTCTTGGTGCAGAGGCAAATCGCTGCCTACAAATAATATCTTTTTATCTAGCGTTTGAAGTTTTTCCAACCAATCTTTTAATAAGATGATTTGGTCTTCCCAAAGATTTTGATACTCATCTGAATCATTTCTTCCGTAAAGCCCCGTAAAGAGCTGCGTGCGGCGCGCATCGAACAACGGAACGGTATAGCCCTCAAAGTATTTCCCGCTCTGAGCAAGTACTTCCAAGCTTGAGATCCCAACGAGTTCTTTTTTCAGCGTCCACGCAAGTGTCTTTGCGATTGTTACACCGATTCTAACACCTGTGTATGATCCTGGCCCTTTCGCAACCACAATGCGATCGAGTTCTATAGGCTTTAAACCAGTCTCTTTTAATACTTCTTCAATCGCAGGCATCACCCGTATCGAATGATTCTTTTTTAAGTTTGTAATATACTCACCGAGCACTTTTCCTTCATCCAATACAGAGATCCCCATCACAAGATTGGATGTATCTATTGCAAGAACTTTCATTACATAATCTCCTTAACGCGTTCTTCGTATCTGCTTCCGAGAGGTTTTAATTGAATCTCGCGCTCATCGTCGCCTTTATGTGAGATAACGAGTTCAAGTCTTTCCTCTGGTAAATAGTCTTCTATAAATACGGCCCACTCGACCACACAGACGCCTTCACCTGAAAAGTACTCTTCAAAGCCTAAATCTTCATCAGAGTCTTCTAACCGGTACACGTCCATATGATAAAGCGGTAATCGGCCACTATATTCTTTAATGATGGTAAAAGTAGGAGAGTTCACTGTACGGGTCACTCCGAGTCCTTTTGCGAGCCCTTTTGTAAAAGTCGTCTTTCCAGCTCCAAGATCTCCAGCCAGTGTGAGTACATCTCCTTTTTGAAGAATAGAGCCCAGCTTTTCGGCAAAAGACATCGTTTCTTCCGCTGACTTTGTTTCGTATTGATAAGTACTCATGACTTCCCCTTACCTTTCCCTAAAATGATTAAATCCTTTTTTCATGAGAAGTTCAGGCTTCTCGTCCTGTTTGTGAAGATAGACCTCAGCCTTACCAGCTTCTCCAACCTTACCAATTTCATAAAGCGGCAGCTCATGTTGTTTGAATGTATCTGACAGCACTTTAAAATCTTCTTCTGATGCCGTTCCAACCAGCACATAGTCCTCTCCACCAAACAACTGATGGTTGATCACGTCAGCCTCTGGTAAATCTCTTAAGGACTCACTTACGGGTAAACTTTTTCTTTCTATATGAATGGAAACGTTACTTGCTTCAGCGATCTCATTCAATTCGCTCGCCACTCCGTCACTGACATCGTTCAAGGATATTCGAAAACCACTTCCTGCGAAAATTCTTCCTTGCTGGATATGAGGAATGGGCATCTGATGCTCTTTTGTCCATTTTTCTTCGTTTGAAGTAAATTCAGCGTGTCTTGTTTTTTCAAGCAGAATGTTGAGCCCTGCCGCTGATTCTCCCGTTGTTCCTGTTAAAAATACGGAGTCTCCAGGTCTAGCGTTACTTCTTAATAAAGATCTTCCTTTTTCTACTTTTCCAATAACCGTCACCGATAATACTAACGGCCCTTTTGTAGAAACGGTATCGCCGCCCATAAGATCCATTTTGTATTTCTCTGCAAGATCCCCCATGCCTCGATAGATCTCCTGCAGCTCATCCTCCGACCATTCAGGTGGAATCGCAATCGAAACGAGATAGAACTGTGGAATACCACCCATAGCGGCAATATCACTGACGTTCACAGCCAGTGCTTTAAAGCCCGTTTGATAAGGTGATAATGTATCCCTCGTAAAATGAACACCTTCTACCATGGTATCCACACAAACGATTTGATTCATCTCTTCGTTCACCGACCAAAGAGCAGCATCATCACCAATGCCTTGAACCACCTCTTGTTGAAAAAAGTGCCGAGGCGTGATGCTGTTAATCCATTCAAATTCATCTTTAATCATGGATGTGCTCCTCTCTGGTCTTTACTTTGTTGTTTGGAAGTGGTTGATATCCGTTACAGGTGCTTCGCTTTCCGCGGGGCGGGCGGTGAGCCCCTTGCCGCTTTGCGCCTTTAAGGGTCTCACCTGTCCCACTCGTCCCGCAGGAGTCTCGCACCTTTCACTCAAATCAACAAATCAATGAAGAAAAATAGTAAAACACAAGTCATATAGCCATAGCCAAATAAAAATTTATAAAAAAGCCTTAGGATTATAATAAAAACTCCTAAGGTGACAGTTGTATATTAGTTTAACTTACTTTTAGACATAAAAAAACACGAAACCTTGTTTCGTTTTTAAAAGTGGCGGACCCGACCGGGGTCGAACCGGCGATCTCCTGCGTGACAGGCAGGCATGTTAACCACTACACCACGGGTCCAGCTTGTATGTAATTGATGATGTAGTTCATGAAAATTAATTGGTTGCACCCGATGGGCACTTCCGATATTTCATGTCTAGTCGTTTACTCGACGTAGTTCATGAAAATTAATTGGTTGCGGGGACAGGATTTGAACCTGCGACCTTCGGGTTATGAGCCCGACGAGCTACCAGACTGCTCCACCCCGCGACGTTATAAAATGTTGTTTTTTCTGGTTTAGATAACAACTTGTTTCGGACATTTATTAATATATCATGTATCTTAGTATGATGCAAGTGTTTAAAAAATATTAGGCACAAGAAATTTTATTTATTTCCTGTGCCCTCTATTTTATGCCACTTTATTGTTATTTTCAGGGCGTTTGTTGAACCCTTTTAAATAGTAGATCGCTGTTAGTAAGATCAACCAACAAGGGCCTACGATCAAGGCGATACGTGTATCTGGGAAGTATGCCATGAGTCCTACAACAAAGATTAGAATAGCTAATGCGATATATGAACCATACGGAAAGAACGGAACTTTAAATTTCAATGTTTTCTTTTCTTCTTCACTTAAGCTTCTGCGGAACTTAAGCTGTGACAGAAGTATAATCGACCATGTCCATATCGCTCCGAATGTTGAGATACTTGTTACCCATACGAAAACTTTTTCAGGAACAAGATAGTTTAACACGACTCCAATAAGAAGTGCTCCAGCTGAAACTAATACAGCTACAGATGGTACACCCGTTTTACTTACTTTATGAAGTTTAGCCGGTGCTTGTTTTTGCTCAGCCAGGTTGAAAAGCATACGTCCTGTACTGAAAATTCCACTGTTACAGCTTGATAATGCCGCAGTTAAAACAACAAAGTTAATGATACCAGCAGCTTGTCCGATACCGATTTTTTCAAATGTAAGAACGAACGGACTTCCTTGCGTTCCGATCTGATCCCACGGGTAGATGGACATGATAACGAATAATGCCCCTACGTAGAAAATTAGGATACGCCAGAATACAGAGTTTACAGCTCTTGCTAAAGATTTTTCAGGATTCTTAACCTCACCTGCTGTAACACCGATCATCTCGATTCCTAGGAATGCAAACATAACCATCTGCATAGACATGAGGATTCCCTGTATGCCGTTTGGTGCGAAACCGCCATTTTCCCAAAGGTTACTGATTCCTGTTGCTACTCCACCGTTACCAAAACCAAATAGTATCATGCCTAAACCAGTTATAATCATCAATACGATGGCAACGATCTTAATAAGTGCAAACCAGAATTCAAACTCTCCATATGCTTTGATCGCAAGCAAGTTGATGCTCGCCATGATCACAAGTGCTGATAGTGCCCAAATCCAAACAGGTACATCTGGGTACCACATCTTCATATAAATACCTACAGCTGTTATCTCAGCCATACATGTTACGATCCATAAGAACCAATAGTTCCAGCCTGTTAAATAACCGGCAAGTGGTCCAATATAGTTTTTAGCATAGCGGCTGAAAGATCCGGCAACGGGTTGATGAATCGCCATCTCACCTAACGCTCTCATAATGATGAACATTACAGATCCGCCTAATGCATATGCTAATAAAATTGCTGGTCCCGCCATTTCAATTGCTGAAGCTGAACCTAAAAATAAGCCCACTCCAATAGCGGCCCCGAGTGACATAAGTGTGATATGTCGTTCTTCGAGCCCACGATGTAATTCTTGTTTTGGCTTCATTTTTATGCCTCCCTTGATGTCTATGATGAAGCGCTTTCACTCAGGTATCATATCACATTTCGACAAAAAGAAACAATTCGTTTTTATTACAGTAAAAAGCCCAAAAGCCCTATTGTAACAGGGCTCTTTTGGCAGCATCTTTAAAAACAATTACAATATCCTCAATATTTTCAATCCCTACCGAAATTCGGATCACATTCTTATTAATCCCCAATTTTTCGCATGTCTCAGATGGTAATGAACGGTGTGAAGTTCCGAGTGGATATGAGACCGTCGTCTCTACACCAGCAAGTGTTGGAACGATGTGTACCCAAGCCAATGATTTAAAGAACGTATGCACGTTGCTTTTCTCGTCGAGTTCGATCGTAACAATTGATGAATTTCCGTTTTCACTCACGTATTCTGGATAGTAGACGGTTTTAATTCCATCAGTCAGTTTAAGCTGGTTCGCTAATTCAGTGGCGTTAGATATGTGACGCTCCATACGCACGCTTAACGTTTTCAATCCTCTGGATGCTAACCACGCATCAAACGGTCCTAGATTACAACCGAGATGAATCATTTTCGCTTGAGCCTTTGCGATTAATTCCTCTTTCCCAACTACAACACCTGCTGTCACGTCGCTATGTCCGTTTAAATATTTCGTCGCACTATGAACAACGAGATCGACACCTTTTGTGTACGGCTGAAGTACATAAGGTGTAGCAAATGTATTATCGATCATCGTCGTAAGATTATGTTCTTTTGCAAGGGCAACAAGTCCCTCAAGATCCTCCACACGCAATAAAGGATTCGTTATGGATTCTGAATAAATGAGCTTTGTATTGTTACGGATGTTTCGTTTAACCTCATCTAGGTCCTTGAATGAAACAAATGTGGTTTCGATTCCAAAGCTTTTGAGGTCATCAGAAAGAAGCTGATAGGTGCCGCCATACAGATCATCGCATGCTAGAATATGATCACCGACTTGCGCCACTGCCAAGATACCCACTAGAATGGCTGACATACCCGATGAAGTCACGACTCCCGCAGGTGCTTGTTCAAGATTCGCCACACCACTCGCAAAATCGTTCTGGTTGGGGTTGTTCATACGTGTATATAAATAATCGTTCTTTCCTCTAAAATAATCCTCTAAGTCATCTAGATCGGTAAAAGAAAAAGCTGACGTCTGATAGATCGGATTGATCTTACTTACCGACTTAACACTATTATGACCACTTGCATGCACGCTGGATGTATCAAAATGAACATTCTTCATGATATATGGCCTCCCCATTGTTTTTTATCTTTTAGTTTAGCACAAAATTGGTTGGAGATATGGGGTTGGGGTTTGTTTGTTTTTTGGTAGTGTGTAGAGTAAATTTGGTTAGGTGCTTGTGATGTCTGTTAGTTAGTTACTGTCGTCGTTTTAAGTTTTAGCTATTCGCTGTCGTTGTCGAAAATTCGATAAAAATTTTTATCCGTGAAATTATGTGGTTTATCCGTGAATATATGAAGGATTACCGTGAAATTATGTGGCTTTGGGTGGATGAGGAGATCTTATTTGGGGCTTAGGAGGGAAGATCAGGGCCGTTTGGATGAGTTTTTGGCTTCAAAGAGGGTTAAAGCAGCTGCTGGTGTTGCTTTTGAATGGATTTTTGGAGCTTCTGCTGAAGAATATCGCGTGTTGGAAGATGGCTCTGGCCATCTTCTTTCTATTTTGAGAGGTGTAGGTGAGTTTCGAGGCTGAAACTGATCTTCAAAACATACGGAGTGGGGTATACCCCTGGTCTAATTAAGTCTGAATGCACAAAATTAAGTCAAAATGAGAGTGAATTAAGTCGAAACGAACCTCAATTAAGTCGAAAATCAAAAATAAAGGCATTTCGCTAATTCTCGACAACCGCTCCCTGCCCGATCTAAGCTCTATACCCCGAGCTCTTCATCCCCCAATCACCCCTTATAGAAAGTTTGGCAGTCGCCAAACCCCCTTATCATCTTTTTTAAAACACAAAAAAAGAAGATGGATTCTCATCCATCTTCCTCATTGCCTAGCGACGTCCTACTCTAACAGGGGGAAACCCCCAACTACCATCGGCGCTAAAGAGCTTAACTTCCGTGTTCGGTATGGGAACGGGTGTGACCTCTTTGCCATCATCACTAGACCTAACCATGACTTTCACCATGATTCTAAATTGTAGAGAGTATGTTCTCTCAAAACTAGATACGACGTTTCCAAACGTTATGCTTTTTTAAGGATAAGCCCTCGACCGATTAGTATCTGTCAGCTCCACGTGTCACCACGCTTCCACACCAGACCTATCAACCTCATCATCTCTAAGGGGTCTTACTCACTTGCGTGATGGGAAATCTCATCTTGAGGGGGGCTTCATGCTTAGATGCTTTCAGCACTTATCCCGTCCACACGTAGCTACCCAGCTATGCCCCTGGCGGAACAACTGGTACACCAGCGGTGTGTCCATCCCGGTCCTCTCGTACTAAGGACAGCTCCTCTCAAATTTCCTGCGCCCGCGACGGATAGGGACCGAACTGTCTCACGACGTTCTGAACCCAGCTCGCGTACCGCTTTAATGGGCGAACAGCCCAACCCTTGGGACCTACTTCAGCCCCAGGATGCGATGAGCCGACATCGAGGTGCCAAACCTCCCCGTCGATGTGGACTCTTGGGGGAGATAAGCCTGTTATCCCCAGGGTAGCTTTTATCCGTTGAGCGATGGCCCTTCCATGCGGAACCACCGGATCACTAAGCCCGACTTTCGTCCCTGCTCGACTTGTAGGTCTCGCAGTCAAGCTCCCTTGTGCCTTTACACTCTGCGAATGATTTCCAACCATTCTGAGGGAACCTTTGGGCGCCTCCGTTACTGTTTAGGAGGCGACCGCCCCAGTCAAACTGCCCACCTGACACTGTCTCCGAACCGGATTACGGTCCAAGGTTAGAATTTCAATACAGCCAGGGTAGTATCCCACCGACGCCTCCACCGAAGCTGGCGCTCCGGCTTCTCAGGCTCCTACCTATCCTGTACAAGCTGTACCAAAATCCAATATCAAGTTGCAGTAAAGCTCCATGGGGTCTTTCCGTCCTGTCGCGGGTAACCTGCATCTTCACAGGTACTATAATTTCACCGGGTCTCTCGTTGAGACAGTATCCAAGTCGTTACACCTTTCGTGCGGGTCGGAACTTACCCGACAAGGAATTTCGCTACCTTAGGACCGTTATAGTTACGGCCGCCGTTTACTGGGGCTTCAATTCAGAGCTTCTCCCAAAAGGGATAACCCCTCCTCTTAACCTTCCAGCACCGGGCAGGTGTCAGCCCCTATACTTCACCTTGCGGTTTCGCAGAGACCTGTGTTTTTGCTAAACAGTCGCTTGGATCTATTCACTGCGGCTCTCTCGGGCGATAAACCCTATCAGAGCACCCCTTCTCCCGAAGTTACGGGGTCATTTTGCCGAGTTCCTTAACGAGAGTTCTCCCGATCATCTTAGGATTCTCTCCTCGCCTACCTGTGTCGGTTTGCGGTACGGGCACCTCTTTCCTCACTAGAGGCTTTTCTTGGCAGTGTAGGATCAGGGACTTCGGTACTAAAATTTCCCTCGCCATCACAGCTCAGCCTTAATGTTGGGCGGATTTGCCTACCCAACAGCCTAACTGCTTAGACGCACTATTCCATCAGTGCGCTCACCCTACCTTACTGCGTCCCCCCATTGTTCAAACGGAAAGGAGGTGGTACAGGAATATCAACCTGTTATCCATCGCCTACGCTTTTCAGCCTCGGCTTAGGCCCCGACTAACCCTGAGCGGACGAGCCTTCCTCAGGAAACCTTAGGCTTTCGATGGACAAGATTCTCACTTGTCTTTCGCTACTCATACCGGCATTCTCACTTCAAAGCGCTCCACCAGTCCTTCCGGTCTGACTTCGCTGCACTTCGAACGCTCCCCTACCCCTGTACCATACGGTACAAGCCATAGCTTCGGTGATACGTTTAGCCCCGTTACATTTTCGGCGCAGAGTCACTCGACCAGTGAGCTATTACGCACTCTTTAAATGGTGGCTGCTTCTAAGCCAACATCCTGGTTGTCTGGGCAACTCCACATCCTTTGCCACTTAACGTATACTTTGGGACCTTAGCTGATGGTCTGGGCTGTTTCCCTTTTGACTACGGATCTTATCACTCGCAGTCTGACTCCCGCGGATAATTCTCTGGCATTCGGAGTTTGACTGAATTCGGTAACCCTGTGGGGGCCCCTAGTCCAATCAGTGCTCTACCTCCAGGAATCTTGCCGCGAGGCTAGCCCTAAAGCTATTTCGGGGAGAACCAGCTATCTCCGTGTTCGATTGGCATTTCACCCCTACCCACACCTCATCCCCGCACTTTTCAACGTGCGTGGGTTCGGGCCTCCATTCAGTGTTACCTGAACTTCACCCTGGACATGGGTAGATCACACGGTTTCGGGTCTACGACCACGTACTATGTCGCCCTATTCAGACTCGCTTTCGCTGCGGCTCCGTCTTATCAACTTAACCTTGCACGGGATCGTAACTCGCCGGTTCATTCTACAAAAGGCACGCCGTCACCCGTTAATGGGCTCCGACTACTTGTAGGCACACGGTTTCAGGATCTGTTTCACTCCCCTTCCGGGGTGCTTTTCACCTTTCCCTCACGGTACTGGTTCACTATCGGTCACTAGGGAGTATTTAGCCTTGGGAGATGGTCCTCCCGGATTCCGACGGGGTTTCACGTGTCCCGCCGTACTCAGGATCCACTCAGGAGGGAACGAAGTTTCAGCTACAGGGCTGTTACCTTCTTCGGCTGGCCTTTCCAGACCACTTCACCTACTTCGTTCCTTTGTAACTCCGTATAGAGTGTCCTACAACCCCAGAGAGCAAGCTCTCTGGTTTGGGCTGATTCCGTTTCGCTCGCCGCTACTCAGGAAATCGCATTTGCTTTCTCTTCCTCCGGGTACTTAGATGTTTCAGTTCCCCGGGTCTGCCTTCTCATACCCTATGTATTCAGATATGGATACCATCCCATTACGGATGGTGGGTTCCCCCATTCGGAAATCCCCGGATCAATGCTTACTTACAGCTCCCCGAGGCATATCGGTGTTCGTCCCGTCCTTCTTCGGCTCCTAGTGCCAAGGCATCCACCGTGCGCCCTTTCTAGCTTAACCTTATATGATGTTTACACATCAAAGATTCTTGCTTGGCGCAGATTAGATAAATCTATCTGCCTTGCATATTGTTTGGATGTCGATATCTAGTTTTCAAAGAACATGTTTTGAGAGTTAGTTCTCTCAAAACTGAACAAAAGAAGAATAGGCGTACTTACGAAACACACGAAGGTGTTTCATAATCTCCATAGAAAGGAGGTGATCCAGCCGCACCTTCCGATACGGCTACCTTGTTACGACTTCACCCCAATCATCTGTCCCACCTTCGGCGGCTGGCTCCCAAAAGGGTTACCCCACCGACTTCGGGTGTTACAAACTCTCGTGGTGTGACGGGCGGTGTGTACAAGGCCCGGGAACGTATTCACCGCGGCATGCTGATCCGCGATTACTAGCAATTCCGGCTTCATGTAGGCGAGTTGCAGCCTACAATCCGAACTGAGAATGACTTTTTGGGATTGGCTTGGCCTCGCGGCTTCGCAACCCTTTGTATCATCCATTGTAGCACGTGTGTAGCCCAGGTCATAAGGGGCATGATGATTTGACGTCGTCCCCACCTTCCTCCGGTTTGTCACCGGCAGTCACCTTAGAGTGCCCAACTGAATGCTGGCAACTAAGGTCAAGGGTTGCGCTCGTTGCGGGACTTAACCCAACATCTCACGACACGAGCTGACGACAACCATGCACCACCTGTCACTTTGTCCCCCGAAGGGGAAAGCTCTATCTCTAGAGTGGTCAAAGGATGTCAAGACCTGGTAAGGTTCTTCGCGTTGCTTCGAATTAAACCACATGCTCCACTGCTTGTGCGGGCCCCCGTCAATTCCTTTGAGTTTCAACCTTGCGGTCGTACTCCCCAGGCGGAGTGCTTAATGTGTTAACTTCAGCACTGAGGGTGGAACCCCCCAACACCTAGCACTCATCGTTTACGGCGTGGACTACCAGGGTATCTAATCCTGTTTGCTCCCCACGCTTTCGCGCCTCAGCGTCAGTTACAGGCCAAAAAGCCGCCTTCGCCACTGGTGTTCCTCCACATCTCTACGCATTTCACCGCTACACGTGGAATTCCACTTTTCTCTCCTGCACTCAAGTCTCCCAGTTTCCAATGACCCTCCACGGTTGAGCCGTGGGCTTTCACATCAGACTTAAGAGACCGCCTGCGCGCGCTTTACGCCCAATAATTCCGGATAACGCTTGCCACCTACGTATTACCGCGGCTGCTGGCACGTAGTTAGCCGTGGCTTTCTGGTTAGGTACCGTCAAGGTACGAGCAGTTACTCTCGTACTTGTTCTTCTCTAACAACAGAGCTTTACGACCCGAAGGCCTTCATCGCTCACGCGGCGTTGCTCGGTCAGGCTTTCGCCCATTGCCGAAGATTCCCTACTGCTGCCTCCCGTAGGAGTCTGGGCCGTGTCTCAGTCCCAGTGTGGCCGATCACCCTCTCAGGTCGGCTACGCATCGTCGCCTTGGTGAGCCGTTACCTCACCAACTAGCTAATGCGCCGCGGGCTCATCTGTAAGTGTCAGCGAGAGGCCGACTTTCAAAAAGAAGAAATGCTTCTTCTCTTGTTATCCGGTATTAGCCCCGGTTTCCCGGAGTTATCCCCGTCTTACAGGCAGATTACCCACGTGTTACTCACCCGTCCGCCGCTAAATCAGAGGAGCAAGCTCCTCATCATTCGCTCGACTTGCATGTATTAGGCACGCCGCCAGCGTTCATCCTGAGCCAGGATCAAACTCTCCATAAAAGTGTTTGTCTTGCTCTAGTTTTAAAACTGACGGAATTAATTCTTAATTCCTTACCTATTTCTTTTGTTCAGTTTTCAAAGAACTGTTTGGCTTGTCTTTTTCCGAGACAGCTTTATTATCTTACCGAATGGAAGTTATAAAGTCAAGCACTTTTTTGAATTTCTTTTTTTGATCATTTTTACGATCATATGGTGGGCCTAAATGGACTCGAACCATCGACCTCACGCTTATCAGGCGTGCGCTCTAACCAGCTGAGCTATAGGCCCGTAAAAAATAATGGAGCGGGTGATGAGAATCGAACTCACGACCAGAGCTTGGAAGGCTCTTGTTTTACCACTAAACTACACCCGCATAAGTATGGTCGGGAAGACAGGATTTGAACCTGCGACCCCCTGGTCCCAAACCAGGTGCTCTACCAAGCTGAGCCACTTCCCGTAAGTAAATATGGCGCGCCCTGAGAGATTCGAACTCCCGACCTTTTGATTCGTAGTCAAACACTCTATCCAGCTGAGCTAAGGGCGCATATTTTAAATGTATTCTATGTTATGAATTAAAGTTGGTGCGGTCGAGAGGACTCGAACCTCCACGGGGATACCCCCACTAGCCCCTCAAGCTAGCGCGTCTGCCATTCCGCCACGACCGCGCGGCTAGGATGCCAGCGCATGAGCACTGCAACTTATTTGAGAAAAATTAATATGGTGCGGGTGAAGGGACTCGAACCCCCACGTCAAAGACACTAGATCCTAAGTCTAGCGCGTCTGCCAATTCCGCCACACCCGCATATTAATTTGAAAATGGTGAGCCATGAAGGATTCGAACCTTCGACCCTCTGATTAAAAGTCAGATGCTCTACCAACTGAGCTAATGGCTCTCACTCGAAGTGTTTAAACACTTATCTTAAAAAGAAAAAATGGCTGGGCTAGCTGGATTCGAACCAACGCATGTCGCAGTCAAAGTGCGATGCCTTACCGCTTGGCTATAGCCCAACACCTTAGAAATAATGGCGGACCCGACCGGGGTCGAACCGGCGATCTCCTGCGTGACAGGCAGGCATGTTAACCACTACACCACGAGTCCATCAATCTATAGGTATTACTTTTATGAAAATATATGGTGACCCGTACGGGATTCGAACCCGTGTTACCGCCGTGAAA
This sequence comes from Fictibacillus tiangongensis, assembly GCF_048083785.1. GTDB lineage: Bacteria > Bacillota > Bacilli > Bacillales > Fictibacillaceae > Fictibacillus. Next base: position 242,166 of record NZ_CP182294.1, on the reverse strand, counting down.
GGGCGGTGTCTTAACCGCTTGACCAACGGGCCACATGGCAGAGAAGAAGGGATTCGAACCCTCGCACCGCGTTAGCGATCTACACCCTTAGCAGGGGCGCCCCTTGAGCCACTTGGGTACTTCTCTGTATGGCTCCACAGGTAGGACTCGAACCTACGACCGATCGGTTAACAGCCGATAGCTCTACCACTGAGCTACTGTGGAATGTCTTTTAAGGACAATTAATATCATAATTGTTTTTGCTTCAGATGTCAACTAGTTTTAGGAGTTTTTTCTGAGCCGCATGCGCTTAACGATACCTGCTTTTAAAAGCTATGTAATAGGTATGTCTAACAGCGACTTTATTAAATTACCACATACCTATATTCGAAGTCAACACCCTATTTTAAAGAAACCTGTTTTAATTTCCCTCTGCACTTTCCGCACACATATCTTTTCGTATCAATTTGCCTTTTTCTCTTATATGACTGCATACAGTCCGTACATAAATAAGCGTATTTATAGCTCTCTGTTCTTCTTTTTTCCGGGATGGATTGACAGAAGCGAGACCCACCTACTTTATGAAGCCAATATTTAAAGTCATCGTCACCATGTTTATACCCTCTGCCCTCGATATGCATATGATAGTGCACGAGCTCATGCTTAATGACACCGATCAATTCTTCCATACCAAATGCTTCATAAAGATGAGGGTTCATTTCTATATCATGAGATCGCAACAGATAACGTCCACCTGTTGTTCGCAGCCTTCTATTGAATCTCGCTTGATGGCGAAACGTTTTATTGAAGAACTGAATCGAGATCTCCTCCGTTAACTTCTGCAATTCTTCATTCGTCATGGTCAAGCTCCTTACATTTCTAGTTCACATTAACAAGCTCCTATACATAGACTAATACACAAATAACGGATTGGGAAGTTCAAGGAGGTTCTCTATATGCCAACATGGTTTAAAAGACAGCTCCGTCGTGCTTATTATCAAAAAGACCGTTACCAAATCCGCTTACTTAATCAATGCTGGTTCTTTTATAACAAAAAACACTCCTCCAGTGAAGAATAATCCACTGGAGAAGTGCTTTAATCTTTTATTCCTTACTTAGGTGCGATCATGGTTAGAGCGATTCGTTGCTTGGATACATCTACTGAATCTACCCATACAGTCACGACTTGCCCTACGCTAACGACATCCATCGGATTCTTTACGAATCGATCCGTAAGCTTCGAAATATGGACCAGCCCATCCTGTTTAACACCAATATCTACAAACGCACCAAAATCTACAACATTTCGAACGGTTCCTTGAAGTTCCATTCCTTGTGACAAGTCCTCCATCTTAAGAACATCTGTTTTAAGGACTGGCCCTGAAAAAGCATCACGCGGATCACGCCCAGGTTTCATAAGCCCTTCAATAATATCCTTTAATGTTGGAACGCCGATATCTAATTTCTCAGATGTCGCTTCGAGTGAAAGTGATTTTAACTTTTCCGCAAGAGCGTCTGAACCGATATCAGCAGGCTTGAATCCAAGTTCTTTTAATAAAGCTTTCGTTGCCGGATAGCTTTCTGGATGAATACCGGTCTGATCAAGTGGTTGATCTCCGTCAACTACACGTAAAAATCCGATACATTGCTCATACGTTTTTGCACCAAGACGAGGAATTTTCTTCAGTTCTGTTCTGTTTTTGAACTTTCCTACCTCGTTTCGTTTAACAATAATGTTCTGTGCAACGGTTTTGGACAACCCGGATACATATTGAAGAAGAGACGATGATGCTGTATTCACGTTAACTCCTACTTGGTTAACTGCAGTTTCAACAACAAAAGAAATTTCTTCACCAAGTCTTTTTTGAGAAACATCATGCTGATACTGACCTACTCCAATAGACTTCGGATCGATTTTCACGAGCTCCGCCAACGGATCTTGAAGTCTTCGGGCAATCGATACCGCGCTTCTTTCTTCAACTTGAAGGTCAGGAAACTCCTCTCGAGCGACTGTAGAAGCTGAATACACACTCGCTCCCGCTTCATTAACGATTACATATGCTACAGATTTTTCGAGATCTTTTAACGTTTGTGCGATAAATTGTTCGGTTTCGCGTGATGCTGTCCCATTTCCGATCGCTGCGATTTCGATATCATACTGATCGATCAGTTTTTTTACAACCGCTGCCGATTTTTCGACTTCTGATCGCGGCGGTGTAGGGTAGATTGTCTGGATATGAAGCACTTTACCTGTTTCATCTACAACTCCTAGTTTGCAACCCGTTCTATAAGCAGGGTCAACTCCTAAAACAACTTTCCCTTTTAGTGGCGCTTGTAATAGAAGACTTCTTACATTTTCAGAAAAAATGTGAATCGCACGCTCTTCTGCTTGTTCGGTTAAAGCTGCGCGAATTTCTCGTTCGATAGAAGGCGCGATCAATCGTTTATAAGCATCCTCAATCGCTTCTGAGATAATAGGTGCAGCAGGTGAGGTCGAACGTTTCACTACTTTTCTCTCCATCTTTGACACGATCAGTTCTGAAGGAGCAGCGATACCTACTCTTAAAATGTTTTCTTTTTCTCCGCGATTCACAGCTAAAACACGATGTGGAACAATCTTACGGATGGGCTCTTGGTATTCATAGTACATTTCAAACACTTTTTTCTCATCTAATTCCGCATTCTTTCCATCAGTTTTGATCTCGCCTTTTGAAAACGTGTCTTCCCTAATCCATTTTCGCATATCTGCATCATCTGAAAGCAGTTCAGCGATAATGTCTTTCGCTCCAGTCAATGCATCTTCAGCAGAATGCACTTCTTTTTCTTCGTTTATGTATGTTGTCGCTTCCGTTAATGGATCATCATTTCTTTGCTCTAACACCCATAAAGCAAGTGGTTCGAGTCCTTTTTCTTTCGCAACAGTTGCTTTCGTTCTTCTCTTTTGTTTGTATGGACGATAAATATCTTCAAGATCTTGTAGCTTTTGTGCTTTTGCAATTGCTGCCGTTAATTCTTCAGTCAATTTTCCTTGTTCTTCTATTAAACGAAGGATTTCTTCTTTACGTGAAGCTAGGTTTTGCAAATATGTCCATCGGTCCATAATGTCTTTGATCTGTACTTCATCTAAACCACCCGTTAATTCTTTTCGATAACGCGCAATAAACGGGACCGTGTTTCCTTCTTCTAGTAGAGCGATAACCTGGTTAATTTGTTTTCCTTTTACGTTCAATTCGGATTCCATTGTTTTCAATGCTTGTTCACTAATAGGTTGTCCCAATAAGAACACTCCTTTTTCAATCAATTAGTACTATTATAAACCAAGGAAGTGGTGGCGTAAAAATTGCAAGTCAGGTGAGTAGTTGATTTCCGTTTCAGACGCTCGCTTTCCACGGGGCGAACGGTGAGTCTCCTGCCGCTATGCGCCGTTAGAAGTCTCCACCTGACCGCTCGTCCCGTAGGAGTCTCGCATCTTTCACTTCAATTTTCAAAGAAGTGGATAATAGCCCAATCCTATAGAAACGAGCTAATTATTAAACAAAAAACACCACCCTGCAAACTAATGAAGGTGATGTTTTACGAAATCAAATTTATTTGTCCGACGAGACAGGTTGCATCGTCATTAATATCTTGAGGCAATTCACTGATATAGAGGACAGATTCTTTTGGTGATATCATTTTCGTTAACAACGAACGGCTCTGTGTATGAATGTCCATCCCATCCGAATAAAGCATCAGTGTTAACTCTTTTTCGAACTTAAAGTCTTGTACTTTGAATTTTTCAGGCTTTCCAGCGAGAAAACCAACTTTCGGCAAAGGGTGTATGGCTCTTTGTCTTTCAGCAGAGATCATAAAACGGATGTTACCAACTCCTGAATAAGTAGCGGTATGATTATGATAATCGACTTTAACAATGGCAATCACGGCACCACGAGTATGTCTTAGCCCTTCATTACAAAGATGCATTAACCCCTCTACAGTTTCATGATGATTTTGATCGATAATATCAGTAGCGGCCCCAGAAGCTTCTTTCGCCATCTTACCACTTCCTAGACCATCTGCTACTGCACAAATCAAATAATCTTCCGTTTCTTTTACATAAAAACTATCTCCGCAAAGATCATTTCCCTTTTTCGGTTTTTGATAAGAGGAAACAGATGCCTTGCTAAACTGATAGTGTTCGATCATTTAAGAGCCTCCGAAGGTGATACGCGCAACGCTTCTTTAAGCTTTTCAAGTGCTCTTCGCTGAAGTCGGGACACATGCATTTGAGAGATATCTAGGCGTTCTCCCGTTTCCTTTTGGCTTAAATTCTCAAAGTACGTACATTGAAGAATTTCGCGTTCGCGTTCAGAAAGAACAGCAAAGGCTTTTTCCAAAAGCATTCTTTTGTCAATCTGATCAAAACCAACATCGTTGGAACCGACTAGATCGAGTAATGTAACTGTGCTTCCTTCTTGATCCGCTTCAATGGAACTATCTACAGATAGAGCTTGATAACTTTTGCCCATCTCCATCGTTTCTAGAACTTCCTCTTCAGAAACTTCTAGGTGCTCTGCGATTTCAAAAATTTTCGGTGATCTTTGTAAACGCGTAGTTAGTTCTTCAACGGCTTTCTTGATTCTTGGTCCAAGTTCCTTAATTCGACGAGGTACGTGAACACTCCATGTTTTATCACGGATAAAACGTTTAATCTCTCCGACGATGGTCGGAACAGCGAAAGATTCAAATGATCTTCCAAACGTTTTGTCGTACCTTCTAAAAGCCGCAAGCAATCCAATCATACCGACTTGTACTAAATCGTCATGAATGCTTTTGCCTTTAGAAAACTTCCGAGCTAGTGAATGAACTAAGTCTTGATACTGCAACACGAGGTTCGTCTGAATCTCTTCGTTCTTTGGGTCTTGCTGCAGTTCATCGATCCAAGCATAGACTTGTTCTTTACTGTGAAGGCGCTGGTGAGATTCTGTCGACATGTTCCTCCACCTCATCTCTGTGAAGATACTTCGTCATCATTACAACGACACCGGCTTCACTGCTTATTTCTACCTTGTCCATTAATGTGTCTATCAGAAAGAGGCCTAAACCTCCCTCATGCAGTTGATCAACTGATTTACCATCTACAGGGCCAAGATTTTTAGAGATAGATTCGACATCAAAGCTTTTTCCTTGATCGACAACCGTAATTTCCATGCGGTCGTCATATATATTACAGCCAATACGAACTTGGCCTTTATCTTCAGTATCGGAATAGGCATGATTAACAACGTTCGTTACAGCTTCTGATACTGCAATTTTGATATCTTCAATTTCATCAAACGCAAAACCCATGCGGTTGGCCAGGCCAGAGATCGTTAACCTGACGACACCTACATAATCAGGTTTTGCAGGGACCTTCATTTCAATATAGTCGGACGCTGTTCTCATAGCGCCTCCCCCTTTACTCCACTTTCAATATCCATTACTTCCGTTAATCCAGTAATTTCAAAAATGCGTTTAACGCGTTCTGTCATGCCTCTTAATTTTAAAGAGCTATGATTTGCTTTAGAAGATTTTAAAGCTCCTACGAAAATACCTAGCCCTGTGCTATCCATATATTCAATTCCGGAAAGATCTACGATTACGATGTTTCCTTCTTTCTCTGTTAATGGAAGCATCACTTCTTTTAACTTAGGAGCGGTATAAGCATCCACTTCTCCTGTAAGGTTTAACTCGTATGTTTCATTTATTTGATCTTGATTAATTTGCAAATTCATTTTATTTCCCCCCAGGCTTTGTATGGAACCATATAAGGTACCTTTACCCTAATCAAATACTGTTTAAACCAGTCGTTTTAAAATAATTAAAGTAAAATCATCTCTTAGCTCAAAGCCTTGAAGGCGATCAAGCTCCTGAAATACATTTTCAACAATCTTTTGTGAGGGCAGATCCATATACTTTCGAATAAGAGCAACAACTTCTTCTCTTTCGATGAAACCTTTGCTTGTCCTGCACTCGGTTACTCCGTCTGAAAGAAGGATAACCATGTCTCCCACTTCTATCATCTTTTCGTATGGATGGTAGGTGGTTGTTCTGGATACACCGAGAACCAGACCTTTTGCGATCAAGTCTTGAAACTCGTCTTCCTTTGCGTGATAGAAAAAGCCTGGTTCATGACCAGCACCCGCATAGTAAAACTTATGACTTTCCGGTTCATAAACCCCATGAAACATCGTGATGAACATGTTGCTATGAACATTTTGTTCAACAACGCGGTTTAAGTTCTCTAAAAGCAGATGAGGCTTCATCTGTTCTTCAGGTAAACTGTCCATCGCATATTTAATCATAGACATACATAGTGCAGCGGGTATGCCTTTACCGATGATATCTGCTACAGCGACACTTAAACTGTTGCCGCTCTTAACAAAATTATAATAATCACCGTTCATTTTTTTAGCAGGAACACTCACTACACCGATGTCCAGCTGATCAAACTCTGGCACATCACTTAGCAGCAGCGTCTGCTGCATACTTGCGGCAACTTCAATCTCTGATTCAAGCTGTTGTTGCTTATCACGCAAACTTTGATGCTCACGATAAGCAAAACCGTAGCCGATCATCGCTTCGAGCAGAAAGTCAAAAGAATCTCTCATTTCTTCAGACATATCTGGAAACAGCTCATCCATCACTTGGATGTGCAAACTGACAAGATCTTCTGGTGAGATCTGCTGTTCTAATAACTTTCTGCTGAATTGCTGTCCTTTATAGAGGGTCGTCTCTGTTTTGGCTTTTAGATAGACCGATAATAAATCTTGATAACGTTCCGTTAGTGCGTCTTTTGCAGTCAAGAGCTCTCCTCCTAACGAAGCCATTTAGTAGCTGATATCTCAGTCCCCACATCTACAGTGGACTCGATTGAGAATTCATCCATTAATCGCTTCACACCTGGTAATCCAGCTCCTAATCCGCCAGAAGTAGTATAGCCATCTTCCATAACTTTTCGGATCTCTCGAATTCCAGGACCATTATCTAAGGCTACGATTCGCAGTCCTTTTCTTCCTAATTGATCGATTGGTTCGATGCAAATCTTTCCTCGTCCTGCGTATAGATAGATGTTACGGGCGAGTTCAGATATGGCTGTTGTTATTCTTGCTTGGTCAACGTTTCCGAAACCGAGCTCTTTAGCCATGTTTCTTCCGAGTTGACGGGCACTTACGATGTCCCACTCGTTGCGTACTTCCACACAGGATTGGATGTCCATAATCATCCCTCCAGTTCCAGACGCAATTTATCAAGCCCCTGTTCTAAGTCAAGTGCTGTCGAAACTTCCCTCATTGAAATTCCAAGGTCAATTAGAGTAATAGCAACTGCTGGTTGTATTCCTGTTAATACAACTTGAGCTCCCATTAATTTTGACATCCTTACTACATCTCCAAGAACTTTAGCTATAAAGGAGTCGATCATGTCTACTGACGTAAGGTCAATAACCACTCCTTTCGCACCTGTATCGTGAATTTTATTAAGCAAGTCTTCTTGAAATTGAAGAGCTGTCTGATCATCCATTTCAACTTGAATGGTGATCAATAAATATTCGTGCAATTTTAAAATAGGAATTCTCATTTTTTTACTCTCACTCCCTATTTATTGCTAATTAACTGCTGATTTGTAATTTCCAGAGCGTTTTCCATACCCTTTTGAAGCGTACTCTTCGTTGGGAACAAACTAAGATCGATTCCTAAACTTACGATCGTCTGTGCAATTTCAGGGCGTATTCCTACTAGGATACACGTAGAACCTAATAAACGCACAGCATCTGCTGCTTGAATAATATGATGAGCAACCATCGTATCAACGACAGGTACCCCCGTAATATCGATCAGCACCACTTCCGAGCGATATTTAATCACACCGTTTAAAAGGTTTTCCATAATCAGCTTTGCACGTTCCGTATCGATCGATCCGATAAGAGGCATTACACTGATATTTTTGAAAACTGGAATCAGTGGAGCAGAAAGCTCTAATAATGCCGTCTTTTGAACGGAGACTGTTCTTTCCCATATTTGAGAGGAGTTTTCGACAACTCGATTAAGAATCGGGTCTAACCAGCGATCAATCTCTCGGTAAACAGCTGCTACCTTCTCTTTGTCGTTTTCCGTCTCTACTAAGAGATTTAGAACAACGCGGCGTGCCGCTTGAAGTCCTTGCGTTAAATAACTTAATGGTAAACCTGTATGAAGAACTTGATCAAAAAAATCATCAAGTGTTCCGTCTTTAGAAATATCATGAAAATTAATGTGCTTTATTAACATAGAAAAAAACTGTTGGTCCGTTTCTTCACTAAACTTTAAAGTAGTTCCAACAAGTTCTTTTTCTTTAAAAAGCTTAACTTCTTTAAGCCAATTATTTTTTAGGGTTTCTTGATTTTCATTAATCATCTGTACAATCAAGTTGTCCAATTTATCTTGCACCCCCACTACATATAGTCTCAATTTCTATTATTTCACTTCTGAATATATTCTGCAATGTTTACTCTTTTACTAACTTTGGATATATAACCCAAGTTTCAAAATGTTAAACATGTATTTTTTTACAAAATATTTAAATAGTATTCGTATACTTGTTACCTTTATAAGGGGTGGGTTACTTGTTATGTGGCAGGATGAACCAATATGCAACTTAAAACTGAAAAAGTCACTTCTACTCAATTCCATACTTCAAACCCGAAAACCTCTAATGAATCCTTAAAGCGTACTAGGTAAACAGTACCTGTTCTTCCAGTATTCCTTATTAGTCTGATGATAAAATAAAAAACCGCCAGACATCCCCGTCAGACAGTTTCCTAAATGATGTTATAAAATTAAAAATCAACCAGACCAGTACTGATCTGCAATGCGTCGTCTACCCTGCGCATCATGTCTTCATCCAGTTGTGTTATTTTATCTGTTAATCTTTGCTTGTCGATCGTTCTGATCTGTTCAAGCAAAATAACTGAATCCCGTTCAAAGCCGTATTTTTTCGAATCTATTTCAACATGTGTTGGAAGTTTTGCTTTCTGTATTTGAGCTGTGATTGCTGCTACGATAACAGTAGGGCTAAAACGGTTCCCGATATCATTCTGAATGATCAGTACAGGCCGAATCCCACCCTGTTCTGATCCAACTACCGGTGAAAGATCTGCAAAGTAAACGTCTCCGCGTTTGACTATCAAGGACTACACCCCGCTAACTAAGCGGTCCAAGGTATGATCGGCTTCCTCCTCTAACATAAATGCTTCTGAAGCAATCGTTAGATTGATCTTAGCCATTTCCATGTAACCCTGTTTCATCTCATCACGAAACTGACGCTTATTCTTCCGCTCACGAAGAAACATCTCAGTAGCTTGATGGATAAATTCGCTGCGGTCCAAATTCTCTTTTTTTATGACACGATCTACCTCACTTAGTAATTTCTGAGGAAGACTAATCACTATTCGTTTTGTGTTCAATTCGGACACAACATACACCTCCAGCGCAAAGCTATACTACGATCAAATTCCTTTTAACCACATTTAATCTTATCACTTCAATAATCCATTTGCAAAGCGATTTCAAAGTATTTATTCTACAAAATTTTCAATAGTCCTTCTAATATTCTGCTAAAAATTTAGAATTACATTCATATTTTCTAAAATTCGACCCTTTTTCGTATAAACTCTCGGCACTCGAGCAGAAATGAGACACGGAATTTCATAATTTATCGTTTCTGCGATACGGGCGATCTCATCCATTTCTATTCTTTCCGCTTCCTGACTTCCTATTAAAGTGGCAACTTCACCAACATCTAATCTCTTTGGAAGTCTTACCATGCATTGATCCATACAGATCCTGCCGATGATTGGCATCCGCTCTCCCTTTATAAGCACCGAGGCTCCTGGGGATAATCTTCTCTGCCATCCGTCTGCATATCCGATCGGCAGTGTGCCTACCCACTCTTCTTTTGTTGCTGTATAAGTAGCTCCATAACTTACAGTATCTCCAGGCATCAATTTTTTAACATGAATGATTCGGGAGTGAAGGCTGAACGCCTCTTCTAGGGAAAAAGGCAAGTCTTGTTTTAATTCGCTAGATGGTGCTAAACCATACATACTGATTCCGAGTCTAACAAGATTGAAAGGTCCTTCAACCTTTCTGAGAGCTGCTGCGCTGTTGGCGCTGTGAATGAGCGTTGGATTTAATCCCCATGATCGCAGCGAGTCTATATATTTAATAAACCTCTTTCTCTGTTGTTCAAAAAGCTCTGATTCCCATTCATCGGCCGTTGCAAAATGAGTAAACACTCCTTCTGCTTCAAAGAGAGAAGATTGTTTGATGAAGTCCGCTACTTCTTGCAGCTCACTTTCTTCTCTAAATCCAACCCGCCCCATACCGGTGTCGATCTTCAGGTGAATCTTTATTTGATGTTTTGTTTCTTTTACATACGATTGTGCCTCAATCAGCCATTCTTGTTGAAAGACTGTAAGGCTTATTTCATTTTCTGCCGCAAGATTAGCATATTCCGGACGTACACGGTTCATAACTAAAATCGGTGCCGTGATTCCTTGTTTACGCAAAGCTAATGCTTCATCGAGCATCGCAACAGCTAGCCACTCAGCTCCTGATCTCACAGCCTCTTCCGCCACTTGTAGTGCTCCATGACCGTAGCCGTTCGCTTTTACGACAGCCATAATTTTTTGTTCAGGGAGATGTCTCTTAAAAGATTTTATATTTTGACTGATCTTATCTAGGTCTATTTCCGCCCAAGTGTCTCGATAATAATGATGTTTATCCATGATGTTGGCCTCCCCGGTTTAGATTACTGCCTTCTATTTTACCCTCTTACCGTCATTTATGTAAGCATCCTATCGCTTCAATCCATAAATATGTGTGTGCAATCCAAAAGTTTTAAGAGTTTATCCACGAGTTTTCGTTCTCAATCAAAAAGTTTTGCCATTTTATCCACAAGTCTACAATTCTCGACAATTTACGCAGGTGATAAATCCAACATACCCGCTTTCAAAACAAAACAGGCTAGCGTCTTCGCCAGCCTGCTCTATCAATCCCTATATATAATGTAGAAATTATTTAATCGCCTCTCCGTTCACCGAGCGTGCAATCGCCATCAACTCATCCTGACCGAGATTGTTGGAGACGAGCAAATAATCTACACCGTTAAAATTCCATGTGATCGATTGATCCGTCATCGCCCCAACGGTAAAGCCCAGATCTACTGGTTCTCCACTCGACATCGTTAGGCGCGAAGCTGTTTCTACAGCTGTGTTCTTCTGCTGCATCAATGTAAATGATTTATCTTCGTCCGCATAGTTCAATACTACTTTGGAGTCATCTGCACCTTGTGCTACTTCTCTTTCATTTACGATGTTTAAGTTTGCTGTATAAGTCGGATACAGCACTTCGAACTCTTCTCCAGCACCTGAGAACGTAGGAACCTCAAATTGAGCACTGCTCATGTTCGACTCCATATCGAAAGAGTTCTTATCAAATTTTGCATTGAACTTAACCTTTGAGAAATCAAGTCTGACAAGCTCTTTTTGGTCTTGATCCATAATTCGGACTTGTTGAGGATCAAGATCTTTGTTTAATGTGATCTCTTGCTGATATAGATTTTTGTTCTGATAATTTGTTTTTGTATGGAAGACATAGCTTTTTTCTTTTGATTTAAACCCTCTGTCCGTATCATTTAAAATGTCCGAGATGAGAGATTGGAACAAATAAACTTGGCTGTTGTTTTCTGGCCAGTCACTTTGGAAACGGAAACTTTTATTTAGAGCTGGCGTAAGAACGAAAACTCCATCTTTGTTACGCAGTATCATCTGGCTTTGATCTTTTTCAGCATTTCTTAAGCTGACTCGGTAAAAATCCGGCTTCTTATGCCAAATTTCTAAATCATAAGTCAGTGGCTTTTCTCCTGTGCTCAATGTCATCTTGGCTTCCGCTTTGTAACCTGTCATGGATTCCATTCTTTCTTCTAACGAATCCAAAACATCGTTCTGGCTTTGTGCACCACAAGCTGACAGAACCAACACGATCATGAACGCCGTCAACATTATTGACAGTGTTTTCTTCATTTTTTGCCATCCCCTTTGTCCCAAAGTAATTTCGACATTGAAGGGGGACCAACTCTCTGCACCTTGCAAAGGACTACCCCTTCTACCGCATTACAATATATGAGACAACCCTGGACAATATGCAGACTAGCTTGACGAGCTTTCTAAAACCACTTGTGCGATCGCGTATTCTTTCGTATGAGAGATAGAAAGATGGCATAAATATGGATAAGGGGAAGTAAGAAACGGCTTACCCTTTTCATCTGATTTAATCTCCATGTCCTGCCATGAAAGTTCAGCGCCGATTCCAACACCGAGCGCTTTTGCCATTGCTTCTTTTGCGGCAAAACGCCCTGCAAGGTATTCAAATCTTCTGTTGCCGTTTAAAGAAGAAAATCTTTTTTGTTCGAACGGTGTTAACACCCGCTCCGGAAATCGAGGCTGGTGAGTAACAACCTGTTTAATTCGTTTTAGCTCGATCATATCGATGCCGGTTCCTACAATCATTATTAAAAGCTCCTTTACAGCTATATCTTTCGCCCTATCTACCAACACATGGTAAACTTAAGGAAGATGAATGTTATGTTTACAATTCGGGCTGTTTTTAAAAACTTGCATCAAGTTGGTTTTGCGTGAGTTGCATCGCTTTTCGTCGGGCAGGCGTTAACTCCATTCAACGAAAAACAGCCTACACATTATATAAAAAGGGTGATACTATTCCATGTTTATAAGAGATGAAAGCTTTCAGACCTTTATTAGGCGTTATCCTATCGTTACTTTTTTAGTTGCTGCACACATTATCGTGTTCCTTCTTATTAATTTTACCCCTTTTTCTACCTCTTTGTATCATTTTATGGTCGGGTCTAATTATTACATCACCGCTGGAGAGTACTGGCGTTTATTCACCCCCATTGTTACACATGAGGCTGCAGGTCATCTGATCTTCAACTCGTTCTCGCTTGTCTTGTTCGGTCCTGCACTCGAAGGAATTCTTGGGAAACTAAGATTTATTATCGGGTACCTTGGTGCTGGTTTGATCGCAAATATTGCTACGTTACTCTTGCTGCCACTCTCTTACGCACATATTGGTGCCTCAGGAGCTATCTTTGGATTGTTCGGGATCTACGTTTATATGCTTTATAACCACCGCCAATATATCGACCAAGCCAACACACAGATTCTTCTTGTTGTGTTAGGAATCAGTCTAGTAACCACTTTTATGAATGCAAGGATCAACGTGATGGGGCACCTGTTCGGATTGATCGGTGGCGCCGCTCTTGCACCAATCATTTTTGCTTCCCTGCATCGCAAGAAAAAACGATGGTAAAACAAAAAGCACCTCATCACGCTTGAGGTGCTTTCCCTATTTGAAGATGCTCGATCAATACATCTTTTAATGAAGTTTCAAAATAGACGGGCCAATCCACGTCTAGTGCAGTCAGCTGCCTAGCATGCTTCGGCTTTACGCCGATAATTATTACGGGTTTTCCGTTCATATATTGAAGCATGCGGAACAGTTCGCTTAACTTCTGAACGCCACCTTCATCAATTTCTCCTGTAGCAGAGAGATCAAAGAAGATTTCTTCAAATTGCCCTTCGTACGCCGCTTTAAGAGCGTTCCCTGTAACGGTAATCATCTTGCTCTCGTTCACATCTCCAAACAGAGGAACAAACGCCATCTTTTCAGAGATCGGGATGAACGGTCCAGACAATTCATCAAGCCGTTTCATCGCATCTTCTAACGCTTCCTTCTTCTCAAACAGTTCAAAATCTGTAGAAGATAGTCGCAGCCTAAGCTCTAAAAGCTTATCTTCAAGCCCTTGAACATGCTTTCCGATCGGGATAAAAACAACGTGAGCAAATTCCCCTTCCCAACAAACAGAGATATCACAAAGCAAGAAAGGATGATTCCTCGCCTTTATATTTGCTTCAAACGTTTTATCTCCTTCAAAAGGCATCATATATTTCATTAATTTGTTATGACTTTCTTCGTCAAAGCAGTCCCGAATCGTTTCAGTCTGCAAGTCCAACAACTCAATGGCTTTTGCGGATCTATTAAGAATAACTCCTTGTTTATCTATCTTTACGTATGGTACGGGTAGGACACTGCTCATTTGTAGGCGTTAATCCTCTCTTCGGTATATTCATCCAGCCACTTTTCTACCTGTTGGAGATTTTTGATAATGATTCCTTGCTTATTCACATATGGTTCAAGATCGTATTTTTCAGTTAGCCTTCCGCCTACTAAAATATCAGGTTTATTCGGCAATGCTGCGAGTGCACGCACATAATTTTTTAGCACCGGTAGATTATAAACGATGGAAACGGATAACCCGATAATTTCAGGCTTCCATTGCAGCGCTGATTTCAATGCATATTCTAACGGAAGACTTGCTCCATAATATTTTGTTTCCCAGCCTTTTTCATCAAAAAGACTATTGATCATCTTAATTCCGAGATAATGCTGTTCTCCCTGCAGACATAAAAACATAGCTTTCTTTTTATTAGTTGTTTCATCTGCTGATACTTGAAACAGCCTAGAAAGAACAAAGTCACAAACACCTGTTGCTAGATGTTCATCAGCGACGGAAATCTCATTATTCTCCCATAGGTCTCCAATCATATACATTGCAGGAGTAAACAGGTCTCGAAACAAAACCATTCGATTTTGGTCTGGCTGCTGTTTGATGAAACGCAATGCCTCAGCATGATTTCCTTCTAAGAACAGACGCGCCAATTTTTCAGCTTCTGAAATAGCCATGGATGGGACCTCTCCTTTTTCTAGTGTGATTCCACTTTACTGCATAGAACATCATTTGCTTGTTTTAAATATTGAATATAAATACCAACACGGGTATTTTCAAACGTTTGCTTTTCCTGTTCTTCTAATAAAACTTCTATTATAAAATCAAAGTTATCCATTAGGAGCTGTGTACTCATTCCAAACTTTTGTAAGATACCATCTAACCAGATCGCATAATCGATAAAGAACGTGCTATTATCGAGTTCATATGCTGTCTCTAAGTGCTTAAAATGATGATGGTTATCTTCTATACACTTCGCTCTTCCCTTGTCACCATATCTTTCGACAAGAGAAGGATCTTTTTGGTAAATTTTTTCTGTTACTTTTTCTACCATAACATTTATGTTAAATTCCGTCATTTGGCGACCACCTTATATTGCTTTACAGTGGGTATGACAGCAGCTAATTCTTGATCAGGATATTTCTTTTCAAGATCATGAATCTTCTTAATTTCCTCACTTCTTACCCACTTTAGATAAGCGTCTTTTGACGTAAAAATAAGTTGAACGGTCAGCTCACCCGCCCGCTTATCGTTCTGAAGCAATAAAAAATCAACAAAACCATCGGCGTTATCTACTGATCTAGAACGGTTCTTATATATATTTATAACTTCGTCTGCTTTTTCATTTGGAACATCGAACGTAGAAAAGACGGTATACATGAAACATCACCTCTTGGATGTATTTAAATGACAAAATGTTTATCTCATAAAAGATTCAATAAAGACTCTATTTTTCCTGCTAGCTAATTCGACTAACTACATCTTTTAAATTGAACCATACATATTACAGGAAAAGAGTGTAGAAGTCGAATCAAAGTGAAAATATTTGGCAGAAAGAAAAGCAATATCATTAATCAAATGTTTGATTTCAGTAATTTAACCACACAAAAAAAAAGGATAGAACTCCCTTTAGAGCTCTATCCTTTACTTTAATAAAGATCAAACATATTCACATCATGATTGGTCTGTTTTAGATAAGTAAACAGCTGTCCACGGTGATGATAGCTATGCGTCACAATTTCCACTAGCCATCTTGCTTGCGTAGCACCTTTTTCTGCATAAAACGCCTTGGTTTCTTTCTTAAGAAAATCTTCTTCGGAAAGAGATAAAAAATAAGATTTTGCTAGATGATACCCTTCTTCTAATACATGAATTAATTCTGTAATATTTTCTGCTGATAACTTCTTTTCAAGCTGACGAATTTCTTGCTCTGATTTTTCCTGTAAAATCGCTAAGTCGATATGAGGAATCTGAACCAAATGATTGGCTAGTTCTAAAAAAGAACGCATGTTTTCAACAGGTCGAAAATCGTAAACAGAAGGTTCTGCTTTTTTTAATAATTGATTGGTCGTACGAACCACAACATACAATTCTTCGAGTAACGTCTCTGTTAAGGAAGCTGTCGCATTCATCTTTTCTTTCCTCCTGCTATGTATAATAATTACCTGTATTATCTTCTTCGTCTCAGCCGTTTTTTCCTTCGTTTAATCCAGAAGCAATCTCCTGATGCGCGGAGTTACTCATCAAAATATTTTCCGAATTGTCTTCACAGATTAAAAGCATGTCGTAATAAGCACGAACAAACACTTCTACGATAAATGGATCATACATTTTTCCTGAATGGTTCTCGATCTCTTTCTTTGCTTCCCAAGGCGTCATTCCTTGACGATATGCACGATTACTGGTCATCGCATCAAAAGAATCAGCGATTGCTAAGATACGAGAATAAATCGGTATATCTCTTCCTTTTAAACCATGTGGATAACCCAGACCATCAAATCTTTCATGATGATGCAGAATACCTGTTAGAACTCGGTCCGAATATCCGAAAGATTTTGCTAAAATCATTCCATCAACAGGATGCTTTTTCATAATTTCGTACTCTTCTTGAGTTAGTTTTCCGTTCTTTAACAGTACAGCATCTGGTGTTGAGATCTTTCCGATATCATGAATGAGAGCTGTCAACTCAAGCTCTTCCCATTCTACATTTTTGAATTGGCCATGTTTAGCAAGAATCATGGCATAAAGTGCCACTCTCTTTGAATGCCCTTGTGTATAAACGTCTTTCGCTTCAACTGCTAACGAAAATGCTTTCACACCTTGCTGAATCGCTTCTTTTTCTGCAACAGATTGATAAACAATTCGCTGCGCCATGAACAGTAGTGAACAGAAAATCATATAAATGGAGACAAATGCTAAATAATCTTTCATTGGTTCGTTCGATAGCAAGAGATAGGATGTTAATCCACCTATACTTGAAACATAATAAAGCCGCTTATCATTTAGAAGAAGAGCAGATACAGGCAAAAAGAAGTAAGCAGCCTGCACGATCGGATATGTAACGAAAAAGTAGGAAATGGAAACGACATAGATGCTGCACATAACAAAAGCCAATTTTGTGTATTGTTCTTGTATACGGTTGACTCCCCATGCAGGAAGAAAACCAATTAAAAATAAAAAAAGAAAGGTGTAGAAACTTTCTAATGGTTCTATAAAAAAATGATGGAGAGCCTGTATGAAGGCACTCCCCACAATAAATAGCTGAGCTAACTGTATATTACGTATCATGAACGAAACTCCAATTGTCGAATTTTGTAATTTAATGTAATTATATACTATAAAAGCTTTTTATCCTATAGGATGTTGGAATTTAAAACATGTTTGCATAGCTCACTCTATTTTTTAACAAACAAAAAACCGCCTATTGGCGGTTTTATTTCACATAACTGCGAGCAACTTGTCTCATTTTTTTATGTTTGTGTTTTTGACTTCTCATTCTTAAGATCACTAGGAATGCGAGTAAGAGCAGCAGTCCACTGTATAAGAAGATTCCTGCCTTCACAACAGATTGCATGAACGTCGAATCTACTGTTTCAACTGATTTACTATCGACCGTTGCGGAAGCTTCTTTTTCCTCTTC
Organism: Fictibacillus tiangongensis; assembly: GCF_048083785.1. Taxonomy (GTDB): domain Bacteria; phylum Bacillota; class Bacilli; order Bacillales; family Fictibacillaceae; genus Fictibacillus. Next base: position 224,405 of record NZ_CP182294.1, on the reverse strand, counting down.
CTTCTCCTTAAATAATGTATGTGAGAGTAACACATGTCCCGAAGAGTCTTTAAGTTGAAGCTCTCCATCTGAACTCACTTCTTGAACGGGTTCTTCTCCTTTTGGCAAGGTAACAGCCAAATCTTCTTTTAGCGGATAAGTCTTTCCGTTTAACGCTTCTATCTTTGTACCAGCAGATAATGTTTGTCTTTCAAAGTTCGCAAATCCATAATCCCCAAGTGCCATCGTGTCCCAATATGCCGCTCGACTAGTAGGAGCCTTAAGTGTAACGATGATAACATCAAGATTATCTCTAGAAACAGCTGTAACTAAAGTATGCTTGGATTCATCAACATATCCGTTCTTTACACCAATCGTACCCTGATAATCCCACAAAAGCTGATGGTGATTTCTTAACGTCGTCTCCCAGCCTTCTCCTACCCAAGGTAATTCCTTTGTTGATACGATCTCACGAAATTCTTCATTCTTCATCGCGTATTGAGTAATCTTTGCCATATCTTCGGCTGTTGTATAGTGTTCCTCATCAAAAAGTCCGTTCGGATTAACAAAATGAGTGTTTTCTGCTCCCACTTTTTTTGCAAACTCGTTCATTTGGTCTGCGAATGAATCGACATCCCCTGCCACGTATTCTGCAATCGCAACAGCTGCATCATTACCAGAGTTGATCAAAAGGCCTTGAACAAGCTTTTTCAAAGGTACTTGCTCGCCTTCCATCAAGTAGACACGTGTCCCCTCGGCTCTAACAGCGTCACTGCTCACGACGACAGAATCATCTAACTTGCCTGATTCTATAGCCAGAATCCCTGTAATGATCTTCGTAATACTAGCTGGATACATTTGTTCCGAGCTGTTTTTTTGATATAAAATATCTCCTGTTTTCGCATCAATCATTACAGCGCTTTCGCTTTTAATATCTGGTGTGTTCTCCCCCGTCGCTTGAACAAACTGTGTGTTCACAAGCATAACCAGTGAAAAAACAAGAATTAGGCTAAGTTTTTTCATTTAATTCCGCTCCCGTTAGTCATTTAATCTTCATATCTCTTCGTTGATTGTTTCGTTTCTTTTATGGTTGAAATCAAAATGAAATCTAGTAATATTCGCCATAAAAAAACAAGCGTTTTATCAATTGATACCGTTCGACAAAATCCGCCTGTTTCCTTTTATATATCGTTCATATTTTCAGTTTATTTAGTCAAAATGTTTTCTGCTTTTCTTTCCTCTTAATAAATCTCCCGTCCAACCTTTCATTCTTAGCCAAATATATATACCTAATGTGGAGACAACGATAGAAATCATTGCGTAAAGGTAACCAAATTTCCAATCAAGCTCCGGCATATTCTTGAAATTCATACCCCAGACTGCTCCTAGAACCATGCCAGGAGTGAAAATAACGGTAAATACAGTAAGTGTTTTCATAATTTCATTTCCACGATGAGAAGAAAGAACTTCTTCAAGGTTTAACAAAGTATCAATGTCTTGTCTGTAATGAGATAGAAGCGAAGTTGTTCGGTCGATCCTAGTTTCAATTCGCTTATATGCACGTGTTTCCGTAATTTCATCTAGAAAAGCTTCCTTAATAGCCATCTGCGTTTCATGCACGGGGAGTGTTAAATCGCTCCAGTTGATCAACTCAATGCGTCGATCATAGATGCTGTTTAATAAATTCGTATGATTATTTCTTTGAACATCCCTTTGAAGTTCTTTAAGCTTCACTTCTAATGCATCAATTCCATCCAAGAAATAATTGACCAATTCACCGAGCAGGATGATAAAGCCTTCCACAGGTGTTTTTTCTTCTAAAATCAAATGATCACACGCTTCACGGTTGTCTCCTTGGATACGTGAGAGATCTAACCCCACCGTTATTAGCGATTTTGGCCGAATATAAAAATGAAATACCTCAAAATCAGATTGATTCTTCGGATCTTGTTTATACGTGAGAGATCCACGAACAATCTGATCACCGTCACTGTCTTTTTCAATTCTTAAATAATTGACTTTATCTTCTTTAATATTACTCAGCCAATTTTTGCAACCTTTCGTATCTGCAATTAAGTCATGAATTGTTTCTTCGTGACACTCATGACGATGCCACTTCCAACCATAGACACTTGTTTCTTCCATAGAATGATCCATCCTTTATATAATGATCGTTTTAGATAACGGTATATTCTTTTGCACCTTGTTTTCTTAACCACTTTAGTGAAAATTGCATGAGATCAGGATGACTCTGCAAATCTTTATTCTTTGAATAAATCCAGATGTAACCCTTCTTTTCAGTTTCCTGTACCTTTAATAATGCAATGGCTATAATTTCATGCTCTTCTTCTGCAATCAAAACGGTTGTATCATCACGATCCTCTAAATATTGAGAAAGTTTCTTATGATATTCCGGAGCGTCACTACACCATTCCAACAAACGGGTAAGGTCTTCCTTTTCAGCGAATATCAGTTTCACGGTCTTCCTCCTCCATTAGAGTTCCCTTATAAAAATAAGAACAAACACTAGATTATCTTTTCAGACGGTGCCAGATAGCTTTGTAAAAATTCTCGGTCTTCTGGAAAGCATAAGGGAAGTACTTCTAACTCTTTCAAGGATACCCACCTAATATCGTGTATTAAACCATCCGGATCTTGAATAACAGAAGAACCACTCACTAGATCTGTTAAAAAATAATGAACTTTAAAATGGATGTTCTGTGAGATTCCTTCTTTTATATGTAGTTTCTTAGTAACTTTTACGACATAACCCGTTTCTTCCCATACTTCTCGCATGCCGCATTCCTCAAGACTCTCATTACTCTCTCTGCCTCCGGAAGGAATACTCCACTTCTTCTCCTCATCTGCTGTTCCTTGTAAAACCATCAATAACTTTCCATCATTCACACAAATACAACTAGCACCTTCCCATTTCATACCCATTCCCCCTTTACAGCTATTTTCTGGACATGAAAAAAAAGTCCTGCGAAATAACCACAGGACTTTTCTACAATTATATGACTTTAGTTTGCTCAGCTACTTTTTGTGTGTTCACGATGCAACATTTGCAATGATCCCACGTGTAAAGCGTTTTACTGTTTTGCTCTAATAAAGACAGAGAATCATCGGTACATTCTACGATCTTTGAATGAGGGATATCATGCTCCTTTTGTTCACCAGTCTTCATATCAATGTATACGATTCGTTCGCTCTTTCCCGTTGCAAGATCCAATTCGTAGACTAAAAGCTGATTGTCTACTTGATATAGAGCACGTGGGGAAATGGATAGCTTGTATTCTGTAACCACTTTGTCTTTGTCATTCAACACCATGATCTTCTTTGGATCGCCGTTTAGAACGGGAGCACCTGAAACGTATACAAGATCTTCATGACATAAAATATCAGTAGGAGCCATGTTGCTGCCCAAATTAATACGCTTTTTCTTACCGTTACGAATGATGTAAAGAACCGCCTGATCTTCCTCAACAATATAGGAAGAAATGTAGAGGACATCTTGGTTCATCTCTACTTCCCAAAGGAACCCATTCACTTTCCATTCTTTTACTAGTTCTGGGCCGTCTTTAGAAAAAATTAAGACTGAGCCTTTTGAACCATCACCCTCACAAGCGACTACAACACTCGATTCGAATTCGTAAAAATTGGGTTGTCCTTTAATAACCTGAGATTTCAAGCAGCCGTTTTTATGGTCAAAGATGAAGAGCTTGTGGTCTCTTGACTGGTCATCTACCTTTTTGGAGAACCAGTAATTCTTCTGTTTGTCCATGAATACTTCGGAGTAGGCAAAAGCGCCTTCCTCATTTCTTACTATATTTCCGGCCACTTCAGGATCACGTGAGACATACAGCGATTGATTCTTCTCTGCAGTTCGTGATGATAATTGATACATTTTAGCCATAGTACTCTCTCCCTTCAAATTTGACGCCGGCTCCGTGCTGACATAGGATTTATGTAAAACGTTCTTTTCAAAATTATCAATTTCTAGCAAAAACTTTGTATTTTCTGTTATATTTATCTTATCAGACATTCCATTTATTCTGTATTGGGAAAAATGGTAGGATAGATACTTGTTTAGTGGGGGTCTTGCATGACAATTTTCCCAAGTTCTGAAAGGGGGATTTTATGGTCGGTCAACGAATAAGATATTATAGAAAAACCAAAGGCCTAACCCAGGAAGAGCTGGCACAGGGAATTTGTTCTGTTTCCTACTTGAGCAAGATTGAGAAAGGGGACGCCAAATCAAGCGAAGAAGTAATTAACCTGCTTTGTGAACGTCTAGGTATTTCGCCGGAGGAAGTGGACGAAAGTAAAATCCTTGAGATGTTGAATGAGTGGAATATGATGATGGTAAATCGGCAGTTTGAGGAAGCAATAGAGTTTTTCCCTCAAGTTGAAAATAAAATTGACCATGTTACACATCCAGAGATAATGATAACTTTTAACCTTTATCTAGCTAAGTACTATATGGTTAAAGATTTACCCGAATTAGACAAAGCAAACTTAGAACTTGAAAAAGTCAAAAAGGTTTTTGACCAACTAACTCCTGATCAAATCTTTAATTATTTCCTACTGCAAGGTATGTATTATAATTATAGTGAAAAATACAATGACGCGCTTCAATTCCTTAAATTAGCAGAAGGTGAACTAAGCAAGAGTTTAAATATTATAGAAACAGAGGTTGCTATATTATATTACTTATTGGCACTTACCTATAATTTTTTAATGAGAATAAACTCTGTAACAACTTATGCTTTTAAGGCAATTTCAATTTTTGATAAAGAATATAACTATAGTAGAAGCGCTGATTGCCAGGTCCTATTAGCAATTAGCTATAGACGAGCAAAAAATTATGATTTAGCAGAGTACCACTTAAATAATGCACTAAAGTATTCTAAATCCTTTAAAGACGATTTTATGAGCGGAGTAATATATCACAATTTAGGGTATGTAACATCTTGTAAAAATGAACATCTAAAAGCAATAGATTATTTTAAGAAGAGTTTAGAATATAGAAATAGTCAGACACAAAAAAGAAAAGCATTAACCTTATTTTTACTTGCTACAGAATATTTAAAACTAAAAGATTATAAACGTGCTGAAGAATATCTTGAAGAAGGATATGAATATTCAAATAACGATTTAGAGGTTTACTACCATCTAAGAGTCCTTCAATATCAGATTAGCGGAAATTACGATGAGAACTTTGAAACCTTAATAAGTAAAGATGTCATAAGTTTTTTTGAAAACAGAAGTAATTGGGAATATGTTGCAAAATACTCTGAACTATTAGCTGACGTTTATTTTGACCAATCTTTATATAAAAGAGCTAGTAATTATTATCGAATTGCGAATAACGCAAGGAAAAATATTGTTTAATAATTAGGAGGAAAAATAATGAAAAAACTAGTGGTATTAGCACTAGCAATGGGTTTGCTACTCTCATCTAATGTGAGTTCAACTCTGACTTTTGATGATTCGCCAAAAATAAATAAGGTAAAGATTGCTTTTGATGATTCTCCCACAATAAGAAAATCATTTAAATTTGCATTCGATGATTCCCCAACTATTAGAAGTAATTCAATTTTAGCATTTGATGACAGTCCTACTATTAGAAATAAATTTAATTTATCATTTGATGACAGTCCCACCATTAGAAACAAATCTGGTATAGTGTTTGACGACAGTCCCACTATTAGAAGTTTCAAATTAAATATTTGATACAAAAATAAAAAACCCCAGTACTGGGGTTTTTTTCATGCCCTAATAACCACCTTCGTCCCAATAGGCACCAGCTTAGATAATTCTAAAACATGATTATTGTGCATTCGCACACATCCTTTGGATACGTTTTTTCCGATGGATGATGGTGTATCTGTGCCATGTATTCCGTAATGCGGACGTGAGAGTCCCAACCACATGACTCCAAACGGCCCGCCTGGATTCGGTGCTTTATTAATTATCGTATAGGTTCCGGTAGGTGTTGGTGTTAACATTTTCCCGACACCTATTGGATAGCGTTTGATTACTTTCCCATCTTTTACGAGGGCTAGTCTTTTTCGTGTTGTTGAAATATAGATCTCATAAGGCATCATCATACCTCCCGCTTTAGCTTATGCAGGACAAATAGGAAATGACTCTATTTCGATGCCTTAAAGCATTGCTCACTGTGTGAGGCTTGTATCCTCCCTGTAGCTTCTAAAAAGCTCTCAGCCGTGGTTAATCCCACGTGCTTGAATGTCTTTCTCAACACTTTCTGCTTTTCCGTTGTTTCATGTGGCAGTTGTTTTAAGAATTCTTCGAAACTGCCAAACTTCTTTACAATTTCGTGGACTCTCTTTGCGTTTTCAATCGTCGCTTCAATCTTTTTTCTATGTCTGACGATCCCAGCATACTCTAGTAACCCTTCAATCTCTTTTTCACCAAACTGCATGACCTTTTCTATCTCAAACTGTGAAAACGCATTTCTAAAGTTCTCTCTTTTGTGAAGAATGGTCTTCCAGCTTAACCCAGATTGAAATAGTTCTAGTGTTAAACACTCGAACAATGCATTGTCTCCCGCTACATACTGACCCCATTCGTTATCATGATACTGTTGCAGCATCTCACTTTCTTCACTCCACTTGCATCGGTTCATCTCACATACTCCTTTTAAAAAATAAAAAGCGCAGCCGGGCTGCACTTTTGTTATTGGGTTGCACGCATTTCTGAAAATGGATAGATGACGACTTCTGAACGACCCTCAATTGCTTTCGTTTCGATCAAACCTAGTCCGTTTCGTGAATCCATACTGTTCAGACGGTTATCACCCATTACGAAAACTTTTCCTTTTGGGACTTTAAGTGGTCCAAAGTCTTCTGTTAGATACACCCCTAAGCTTTTCGCTTCCGATTTGTTTTCCTGCAGATAAGATTCCTTCACTTTTTTATTATTAACATAGAGGTCGTCACTCTTCATTTGAATGATGTCCCCTTCTAAACCTATCACTCGTTTTACATACCGCTTATCGTCACCTTTAATGATGACGATATCGCCTTTTTGTGGCTCGGAAAACGCATAAACAATTTTATTAACATACAGCTTTTCTTGATCATGAAGAGTAGGTGACATAGATGCACCTTCTACCATATATGGAGCAAAGAAATAGGCTTTTGTGATGAATACAAAGACTAAAGCGAAGCCGATCGCCTTTAGCCAGCTTACCCATTCATTTTTTTGCTTTGTTTCTTTTTCTTGTTCTTGTTCTTGTTCTTGTTCTATCATATCTTCATTCACCTCGGCGCAACGATTTCAATTTTTAATCGATCTGGATCTTCAAAGAATAAAGCATAATGATTTTTTCCACCTGCAAAAGGAAACTTATCCTCATACAAAAAGGAAATATTTTTCTTCTTCAATTGTACACGAAGGTACTCTATTTGCGCACGTGATTTAGCCCAAAAGGCCAGGTGATTAAGTCCTGAACGCTTTCGGTGAAAAGGTATATCATTATATAATTCTTCTGTTTGTACAAAAACAAGATACGAAGATTCCATTTTGTAGCTAAAACCTTTTTCCCACTCTTGAAAAAGAGAAAAGCCTAACTCCGGCAGCAGCCATTCATAAAACACCTTCGTTTTCCTTAGATTTTGTACGTTCATTTCGATATGATGTAAGCCTTGTGGTGATGTCATGATTTCTCCTATTTACCCTCTACTTAAAAAAAGGTACTCTATCACTTTTAATCTTTCGTGAAATAGCCTACAATGGTAAAGATTTCCGTTTTAATACAGGAGGGTTATCCTATGAACACTAAAACAAAACACGCAGCAATCTTCCTGGCTATTTCTTTGCTTTGGTTGAAAACATATATTGTTTATAAAGTTTCATTTACGCTGCCTATCGATCATTTCCTGCAAGAAATTTTATTATTTTTAAATCCTTTAAGCTTTCTCGTACTCTATTTTTGTTTAGCTAACCTTGCTCCACCTGCTAAAAGAAGACGAATCATCTTATGGCTTTCCTTTATTTATAGCTTTATCTTATATGCGAACGTCGTCTATTATCGATTCTTTACCGATTTCCTTACGATTCCGGTATTGTTTCAAACAAAGAATGTTGGTGATATCGGGAACAGTGTTTATGAACTGATCTATTTCACAGACATTTTCTTTTTTGTTGATCTGTTTCTGTTAGCTTATCTATTAAAACAGACGAGATGGAAGTCTGATTATCTATTAAAACCAGTGGACCGGAGAAAATTATTCTTATGCGGTATAGCTATTTTATCTATTCATTTAATCCTTGCAGAAATAAACCGGCCTCAGCTTTTAACTCGTACATTTGATAGAGAAATTCTTGTGAAGAGCTTAGGGACATTCAATTACCATCTGTACGACATCATGCTCCAATCAAAGTCTTCTATGCAAAAAGCACTAGCAAGCAATATGGATGCAGAGGAAATTCTCCAGAATGTGAAAAAAGAAACCGTTAATAACCCTGAGCTCTATGGAATTGCAAAGGGAAAAAACTTAATCATGATCTCTCTCGAATCTACTCAAAATTTTGTACTGAATTACGAAATTAACGGTGAAGAAGTGACACCATTCTTAAACGAACTTGCTAAATCTAGCTATTATTTTAATAACTTCTATCATCAAACAGGTCAGGGAAAGACATCCGATTCTGAATTTTTGATCGATAATTCCTTATATCCACTGCCAAGGGGTGCTGTTTTTCAAACCCATCCATTGAACGAATACAACGCGATGCCTGAAATTTTAAAATCAGACGGCTATTATTCAGCAGTTTTTCACGGCAACAATAAAAGCTTTTGGAACCGGGATGTTATTTATAAGACAATGGGCTATGACAAGTTTTATAGTGAGGAATACTATAAGGTTACGGATGAAAACTCGATAAACTATGGACTTAAAGATATACCTTTCTTTGAACAATCCATGCCATATTTAAAGAAGCTGCCTCAGCCTTTTTATGCTCGATTTATTACCTTGACGAACCATCATCCTTATTTGATCAATGAAAAAGAACAGTGGATTGAGCCCTACCCTGTAGAAGATGGAACGGTTAGCCGCTATTTTACAACTGTTCGGTACGCGGACGAAGCATTGCGCCAGTTTTTTGAAGAACTGAAGAGCTCTGGATTATATGAGAATTCGGTGGTAGTCGTTTATGGAGACCATTACGGGATATCAGAACGGCATCAAGAAGCGATGGCCGATGTATTGAGCAAAGCTACGCTCACAGCTTACAATCAAGTAGAACTGCAGCAAGTACCCTTATTCATTCACGTTCCAGGAAAAAAAGGCAAGCAGATTGATACGGTCGGTGGACAGATTGATCTAAAGCCTACGCTGCTACACTTGCTTGGAATTGAATCAAAGGATGACGTTCATTTTGGAACGGATCTATTTTCAAAAGAACATCATGAATTAACCGTTCTCCGTAACGGCTCGTTCGTAACAGACGACTATATTTATACAAATGAGACGTGTTATGTAAAACCTTTCGGGGCACCTGTAGAAGAGGAAAAATGTAAGCCTTATATCGAACAGGCAAAAGAGGAACTCGATCAGTCAGATCGAATCATCTATGGTGATCTGCTGCGTTTTTTAAATTAATTATAGCCCCCTCGTGAGGGGCTTTTTTTGTGTTTGTAATAATTCATTTAAATCCTTCTTTTACTTCTTTTGATATTCTAATAATAGAGCTGAACCCTAGGATTAAACATGAAATAAAAAATATGCTGTTCCACTCACCTATGAAGATTAAGTAAAAAATGCTTATCAAAGTCGCTAAAATAATTATACAATCTAAAATAAAACCAAGCTTCACCCTCATTTACTTAACCTCCTAGTCTTTTGCAAAGAAGCAGCTTTATTAATTTAGTATAAATAACTTGTGAGGGACTATGTTTTATTTCGTTCAATTCCTATCTATAACCGTCTTTAATTTTTTTAGATAATCTCAAGACAGAACCAACAGCTACGATTAGGAATGTTAAGAAATAAATACTCTTCCACTCATCTATATGGATAAAGTACAACATACTTAATAGGGCAATCAGAAAAAAGAGTAATTCAAAAATAAAATCTAACTTCTTTCTCATTTCTTTAACCTCCTAAGTCACATTGAAAAGAAGATGCTTAAATTTATTATAAAAAATAATTTGTTAAAGGTGGAGATATATTGAAACCTCTTTTTGCTTATTTTACGGATATTCATGGTAATTTGGATGCACTTCAAACTGTTATTGATGACGCTACACGTATGGGAATCTCTCGTTTTATTAGCGGCGGTGACATGATTGGAATCGGTCCGTTTACAAACGAGGTGCTTGAACGGTTATGTAACCTGTCATCTATTATGATGGTTACGGGAAATCATGATGAATCGATCTTGGCGTTAAAATATGGTCTGCCTCACCCAAAGAGTCACAGACACGCAAAGCAACATCATCAATGGATTGCTGACCAGCTTACAGATACTTATGCTCAAATATTGAGTACACTTCCCCGAGAGCTAATAGTCGAAGAAAAGGGTTTTCGTTTTCTCTTCACGCACTATCCCTTCAAGAAAGGAAAAAAAGAATCTCCAATAGTTGAAGATCCTTTTATGCCAATTATTAGTGAACCGGATTCTAAAGCGATGAAAGGTCTTTTTAAAGAATCACTTACCTATGATTTTATAGGATTCGGGCACCATCATATCCTTCATAACTATAAGATAAATCAAACTCATTTAGTGAATCCTGGTGCACTAGGATGTAATAAAGTTGCCGAAGCTCGATATGCCATCATCTCTATCACTGATGAAAAGGACCTTAAGATTGAATTTAAATCTATAGCCTACGACCAAACAAATCTGTTTAAGGCTTATAGAGAGCTTGAAGTTCCAGATGCTCCGTTTTTAATGAGAGCTTTTCATAGTTAGAATATAGCCCTTAACTTTGCTTCTCACTTTATTAGTGTGCGTCTTTGTAGTAGAAATTCTTTATTTTGTTTTATTCCATTCATCTAATGTGATCATATTATATTCTTCTTTGACATCCAGTCTTAAAGGAGCAATTAATTCGATGCTATTTCCATCTGGATCTGTAAAATAAACGGCTGCGTGAGCTTGCGGGTTATTAGGCAACACTAAAGGTTGCTTTTCAGGCGGAAATCCAAAATTAGTAGAGACTTCTATATCTCTTTCTTTTAACCATTCTTTAATGCTTAACATATTATCTCTATCAATTTGAAAAGCGATATGCCGTAACGATGGGTGATAGGGTGTTTTAACCTTTTCCGTTTCCCATAATCCCAACCAACTTCTTCCTTTATCAATCCAGAAAAACACTAAATTTTCCTGTTGATAAGCGATCTCTAAATCTAGTTTCTTATAAAATTCTATAGAGGTTTTAAGATTACTTACCGGTAAATGTGCTTCATATAGTCCTTTAATCATATGATTACTCCGTTCATTCATTCTATATATTATCTTCTAATCTTTTTCGGGATAAAGAAAGAACTAGAGATACTAGGTTTAGTCGTTTGAATAAATTCAATCTCTTCTCCGTCTGGACCATTATAAAAAACAGTTCTCCAACCATTCGGAAGGTCATACGGTCCTTCTTCTATGAAGATTTCCTTACGAGATAGTTCCTTTATTTTTTTTGTCACAGAAGTCACGCTGAATGCAAAATGACTGCTTGCCGCATGACTTCCTGAATTAGTCATCAATTCAAGCTGAAATCCTTCTCCTACTAAAAATACGAGCTCTGTATCGTTCCACATGAAACTTTCTTTCTTTTTAATAGGAAGAATCTTTTCATAGAATTCACAAGACGTTTTCATATCACTTACATACAACCCGATATGATGCAGCATCTTATTCATCCATTTACAGAATTAGATTCATATCGCCAAACTCGTGCCAGAGGTAGCGCTTTTGAATCGCATCATTGTAAGCTTTATATAACTTGGATCGGTCTACGAATGCAGAAAGCAGTTGCAGGTGACTCGCCTCCGGTTCGTGCATCCCTGTAATCAACCCATCGCATACGGCAAGTTTCGTATTTTCAGTAATGTATAGATTCGTCCATCCACTAGCTGCCTGGACTCTTCCGTTATGCTGTGCCACTGTCTCTAGCGTCCTTACAACTGTTGTACCAACTGCGATCACGCGACCTCCATTGTTTTTCGTTTCAGAAATGAGATCAGCGGTTTCTTTAGATAAATGATAATTTTCAAAGTTCTTATCCGGTCCTTTGTGCCACTTATCATCCAGCAAATAACTCAGACCCGTATGAAGCGTAATATAAGCGATCCTAACGCCTTTTTTCTGAAGCCGGAACAGAAGCTCCCAACTGAACGCTCTTCCAGCAGAGGGCATCTCTACAGAACCTGGAATAGTTGCGAAAACCGTTTGATAGTAATCCAGATTCCAAGGCTTCTGAATGTATTCGTACCTGACAGGCTCTCCTAGATCATAGATTTGGTTATACAGCGAAGAGCAGCATAGATTAAATGCTAATGATACAAAAGGTGTATCTTCTGACTGTTCGATAATAGTAGCCGTTAATGTCGGCGAAAAACGGATGACATCACCCTCCTTAACAGTTCCGCTAACAGGCAGTGCTTCCCATGTCGATTCATTCTTTCTGTGAGCCAGTCGGATCTCTGCCTCAGTACCATCTGCTTCTATTCGACTCTTTAAAACGGCTGGAACTGTTCGGCTCGCGTTAAGTACAAGCAAGTCACCTTTTTTCAAGTACCTATCTAGTTGATAGAATTGTGTATGATTTGTCTTTCCTGTGTTTTTGTCGAGCACCATCATCTTTACATAATCTCTGCGTAATCCTCTTCGTTCTGGTGGTTCTTTTGCGTTTAGTTCATCTGGAACCTCAAACTTCATCGCTGTTTCCATTAGAACTCACTCCCCTCAAGCTGAAACGTCTGTGCTTCAAATCGCTTGCCAGTAATGAGGGAAGATGCTTCTGATGCCAAATATCCAAAAACAGCCGTCAGATCTTCAGGCTTTGCAAGCTCATAATCACAGTCTGGTACAGCACGTGCATGCATTTCTGTATCCATCTCACCTGGATCAACCATGTTCACACGTACTCCAGATTCACTTACTTCGTCTGCCCACGTTTCGGTCAACCCTTCAAGTGCAAATTTTGAGATGCCATATGCTCCCCAACCTGCATAACCGGTTGCACCCGCTTCTGATGTAATATTAATGATGCTTCCATGTTGTTTTTGAAGCATGATCGGTAACACTCTTCTTGTTACTAAAAATGGTCCAATCGTATTTACGCGAAGAACTTCTTCAAAATCCTGTTCTGGATAATCAAGCAAATAAGGAATTGGGCTAGGACCGATGATGGATGCATTGTTAATTAAAACATCTATTACTCCAAAGTGCTCTTCTGTCAGAGCTACAAATCGCTCTACATCTTTTGACTTTGACATATCTGCTTCTATCGCTAGAACGTCTGCTCCAAGCTGGATCGCTTCTTTCTTTACACTTTGAAGTGCAACTCCGTTTCTTGCGCATATCGCCAAGTTATAACCTTCCCGGGCAAAATATAGCGAAAGCGCTTTACCTAAACCTTTTGAAGCTCCTGTTATCATGATTACTTTTTTCATTGTTTGTTCCTCCTAAATACTATTATTTTATACTTTTTATACATTTATGTTTACTAAGTATTTTTATTATAGTTATACATCTTTTCATTCGTCAACGATTAAGTTTACGAATTTTTCGACAAATTTCCCGGAAAATAAAAAAACCTCTGCCGTAGCAAAGGTTTACTTAAGACGAAAAGAAGCTCCGTCTATAATCTCAACGTCGTTCCTCTCTTTTATTTCCCTCATAAGCTGAAAAAGTGCTAAATCTTTTTTCTTGGATTCAATCATACAATCGATTTCATCCACAGTACCTTTTACTTCTTTTAAAAAATCAAAAAACATATTAACATCCACATAGTCTGCATGATTCCTAAATTGTTTCTCGCTCTTAGGACTTGAGATATGCATCTTTAATGGCAACGGTGATTTTTTCCACGACTCTACTACTCGTGGCCAGTGCTGTATCCAGTTCTCGTCATGATGGTATGAAAGGTGATGGTGATAATCGAATACAAGGGGAATCTGCAACTTTTCACAAAGGTACAGAGCATCCGCCATTGTAAAAGATGTATCATCGTTCTCAAGCATGATCATCTTTTGGATGGATAACGGAACGCTTCCCCAATTCTGCACGAATCGCTCCAGTGCTACATCGGTTTCTTTATAGTTTCCACCTACATGCATCACACATCGATGTTCTGTATTGATTCCCATGTTTTTTAATAATTTGTAGTGCAGCTGCAGCGTCTTAAGAGAGTTTTTAAGTATCTCTTTTTTCGGTGAATTGATCAATACAAAATGGTCAGGATGAAAGTCTAGTCTCATCTTATGCAGTTTCGCATATTGCCCCATTTCGTGGAGCGCATCACTTATTGGACTGATATAATCCCAGTCTAAGAGCTCACTGTGATTGGCTAGCGGAATGATCCTTGAGGTCATTCGATAAAAACGTACATCGTTAGCCGCCGCATGCTTTAATACTCTTAGCGTATTGGTTATATTGGCATGCGATATACGCTCAAGCTTCCTCAATCCCGCTTCTCTATTCTGCAGCTGGCTGAATTGTTTATAGGTCATTGTTTTGGACGGAGAAGCATTTTTCAGTTCCATGCTCATCGCTACAAAACCAAGTTTAATAATGGTCATCTGTACCACCTCATTTTTATCGTTAACAGTATGACCCAGATGTTCACACTTTTAATCGCTTCAAAAGTGGTTAAAACTTCAATAAACCAAATACTGCCTAAGTGCTTTACCAGCACTTAGGCAGTATTTCTTTAGGCAGCTTGCTCAGCCTGTTTTTTCTTTCTGCGCTTAAACAAATTTCCGATATTTGCAAGCATCTCGTAAATAACCGGCACAACGACTAATGTAAGTAAAGTCGATACCGAGAGTCCGCCTATTACAACAATCGCTAAACTCTTAGAAACAAGGCTGCCGCTTTCCCCACCAAACATTAATGGAAGCATCGCACAGATTGTTGCAACAGCTGTCATTAAAATAGGGCGAAGACGAGTAGCACCGGCTTCGAGTATTGATTCTCTGACATCTAATCCCTTTTCACGCTGCTGTTGGACTCGATCGATAAACACTATCGCATTGGTTACTACGATTCCAATCAGCATGAGTGCACCAATCAATGAGGATATGTCTACTGGGATTCGTGTGATGACTAAAGCTAATACAGCCCCTACAGCAGCGAATGGCAGCGAGAACAGGATAGCAAACGGCGCGCGTGCCTGACCGAATGTGATTACCATGATTAGATAAACGATTAGGATGGCAGCACCCATTGTTAAGAATAGATCCATAAACTGCTCATTCATTTCTTCACCTACGCCACCTAGAGCGATTGAAACACCCACAGGTTTTTCAATATCTTTTAAAATTGCAGCCACATCAGCATTTACTTTTTTTACGTTTTTATCTGTGATTATTCCTTTTACCTGTAGATATTCTTTCCCATCTTTGCGGAAGATCTGTGACTTGGCTGGCTTTAATTCTAAGCCGGCTACATCTTTTAAAGCAACCGCCCCTTTTATTGGTGAAAGTATCGTCGTCTCTAATAGATCAACGCGGTCTTTTATATTACTTAAATCATAGCTCATCATCACAGGCAGCTTAATATCGTCTAGCGTAATCTGACCAACTGGACTCTTGCCAGTCAATCCTCTTACTTGCTGTGCCACCTCAGCTGGCGTTAGTCCAGCAGCCTGTGCCTTGCTTTGATCAACCTGTAAAACCCACTCATTCTTCAAATCTTCATTGTTGGATTGGACGTTTTCCAGTCCCTTTACATCCTGCAGTTCTGTTGTAAGTTTTTCTGCCATTGGTGCTAGATCTGCTTGTTTTTCCGCAGTAATATTTAAAGTAATCGCATCTGAGCTTCCACCCATCATACTTGCCATGCCGGCCGAGATGGTAGCTGGTGCATATTCCTTTTCTAGCCCTTTTATTTCTTCTACAAACTCCTCTGTATCTGTTCCTTTTTCCATCTTAGCAACAAGTGTCGCAACGTTGTTTCCTTGGGCAGCTCCCCATTGGGCCATCTCACTGGAAACTCCAACCTGTGAGTAGCTTGCCGCCACGTCATCGGCACTATTAATATGTTCTTCTAGTTTATATGTTCCTGCTTTTACTGTTTCTAATGATGTGTCTTCAGGGTACTCAATACTTATATTTACCATACTTTCATCAGCAGATGCCATGGATCCTGCGGGCATGACGACATACAAAGCAATAGAACCAGCAAATAAAAGTACACAAATTCCGCTTACGATCCACTTATGATTTAACGACCAGCTTAAGATGTTTAAAT
This sequence comes from Fictibacillus tiangongensis, assembly GCF_048083785.1. Taxonomy (GTDB): domain Bacteria; phylum Bacillota; class Bacilli; order Bacillales; family Fictibacillaceae; genus Fictibacillus. The sequence goes on along the minus strand of NZ_CP182294.1, from coordinate 207,977 downwards.
AGCGCTTTGGTGGTTTTGGTGTATGTTCTTTAACGTTTCTGAGCATTTTGTAACTCATTAACGGAACAACTGTTAAAGCTACAAGTAACGATGCGAGCAAGGAATACACCATCGTTAAAGCGAATGGTAAGAAGAATACTCCAAGCGCACCTTCAACTAAACCGACTGGTAAAAAGACAGCAATCGTTGTAATAGTTGAAGAGGTTATCGCCTTGGCAACTTCCCGAACTGAATCTACAATTAGTTCTTTTGAACGTTCGCCCGTTTGTAGGCGGCGAAAGATGTTTTCAATGACTACGATACTGTCATCTACCAATCTCCCTACTGCAACCGCCAATCCACCCAGAGTAAGCACATTCAAGGTAATGCCTGATTGATGAAGCAAAAAGAGCGTTAGGCATATTGAAAGAGGAATACTAATTACCGCGATTATCGTTGATTTGAAATGGCGCAGGAAAAGCAGGATGACAACGGACGCAAACAATGCTCCGAGAGCTACTTCTTTTGCCATACTCATTACAGAGTCATACACAGAATCTGATGTTGCATAGAACACGTTTAGCTGAAACGTGTCACCATACTGTTTATTGATTTCTTTCATTTTTTCTCGAACATCATCGCCGATCTGTACAGCGTTCGCACTCGCCTCTTTTGTAACAGACATATACATAGCATCTTTTCCATCTACATGGGTGAAAGATTCTAATTTTTGTTCATCCTTTAGGTCTGCCACATCTTTTAATAAAACACCTGGAGCAACCATGATGTTTCTCCATTCGTTCAAGTCTTTCATTTCACCTATGACTCGAAGCGTATTCGTCTTTTCTTCAAGCGTTACATCCCCCGCAGGAAGGGATACGTCTTTTCCTTGAAGCGCAGCCATAATTTGAGGTGCAGCTACTTTTTTCTCAAGTAGCTTGTTATTGTTAAGTTGCATTGTTATTTCTCTAGTAGCTTTTCCATATAGCGCTACATCAGAGACTCCTTCCACACTCTCAAGTTGTGGAATGACTTCTTCATCAATCTTTTTATAATCTTCAGTAGTAAACGCACCGTCTTTATTTAAAGTAAGGTCCATTATAGGAATCATAGATGTATTCAATTGAATAACGTATGGCTTATTTATTCCTTCAGGAAGCGGGAAGTTGTTTGTTTTTCGCTCGACTTCAGCAGCTGCTTCCTTCATATCTGAGTCCATATCAAACGTCAGATCAATCTTTGAAATACCCTGTCCCGAAACAGATGTAACGGAGTCTACCCCTTTAATGTTTCGTAGATCTTGCTCCATTGGTTCAGTAATGGTGTCAGTCATTGTTTCAGAATCCATACCATCGGCTAACGTTGTCACGGTAACCATGGGATTATCAATACTCGGTAAAAACTCCATCGGTAAACGCTGTCCAGCATACACCCCTAATGCAGAAATCAGCAAACACATGATGACGATCGCAGAACGATTTTTCAAAGAAAACCAGGTCAGCTTCAACATTTCTCTTCCTCCACCCCTTGAGGCCTTTTGCACAACAAAGGCTTCCACATAATTACAATACTTGGCTATTGTAGTATGATGGTTAAGGGAAAACAAGTAATATTTTTAATATTTTACCAAATCAACAAAAATAGAAGTTTTCCAACAAAAAACTGCCCTCAGTTGCCGGAGGACAGTTCTTATTTCTTTTGCTTTAAGGCAAATACCTTTTCGCGCCAACATATGAATTACTCCAATATTTAGCGTCTAATGACTGTATTCGTACACCTTTTGAAGTAGCTGCGATAAACTCTTTATTCCCCATATAGATACCTACAAAGGAAACACTCTTGCCGTTTGTTTTGAAAAATACGAGGTCTCCTAATTTCTCTTTTCCTTTTGCAACGGGTGTTCCGCCTTTATATTGATCAGCGGACGTTCTCGGCAAACTTTTGTTCACTACTGTTGTTTTGAATATATATGTGGTAAACCCTGATGAATCAAATCCTTTTGGTGTTGTGCCGCCCCATTTAAATGGAGTTCCAATATAGAGTTTAGCCGTTTCTGTCACTTCTTGATCATAAGATGGAGATGCTTTTGCTGCGGATACACCGCCTAAGATCAATAGAGCTGCGAGTCCTAATGAAACTACTGCGACGAGTAAACGTTTCATGTTTAACATCCTCTCTTTAATGAACTCTTTCACTCTATTAGTCGATTATTACACAACGAAAGTTACTCTCGTTCCATAGAAAAAAGACTGCAAATTGCAGCCTTTTTCGACATTCATTATTCTTACTATTGATAGAAGTTTGCTCCAGTCACTCCTTCAATCTCTTCACTAAGCTTATAAGGACCGATTGAATCAATTTTCGTATTGTTAAACTTTACAGACTCAAACCCGTAGCTTTCAGCTGTTAATAGAATAGCGTCGATCATCATCAGATCTTCTGTATCATCAGCTGATAATTTTATAGAATCAGGAAAGGTAATCTCTACGTCATCCTTGTTTAGTACTTTTACACCTAGTACTGTGTTTTTAGGCAACAGCGGTTTAAGGCCACGCTCTTGGTCATCATCCATCATCTCAAGAGCATCTTCAAACTCCTTTGGCATCGATCTCGTGTCTATCCCCGTTGCATAAAGACTTACGATAAATGCATCTGTTGATGGAGCGTCATAACGAAAATGAGGAGCACCAGGAACTTTAAGATCCCACTCAGATACTGTTCCATAACGCTGAAATTCGTAGCCTTTGTCACCATCCATACGCAGTTCGACTTTCGCCTTCTGATTCTCGTTAGCAAAAGTCATCGTGATCAAAGCCTGAAGCAGAGGTTCTTCGGCTCCATCAATAGATCCAGCTGGCAGATCAACAATCACCGTCTCTTCTTCCTCGGTAATTTTCGCTTTCTCTAGCGGACTATCCGCTAATCCAACATCGTTAGGATTGAATGCTTTAAGTTCTTTATTCACTTTATTAACGTAAAAGTCTTGGTCAGTTAAGAAACTAACAGGTATGACAAGCTGTGCTTGATCATCTAAATAACCTACAGTCACCCAATCTTTGTTCATCGCTTTCAAGTTCTTTTCAAGATAAGGCGTATGATACGCAGCAGATGGCTCAGCTTTCATGATCCCAGCAGAGTTTTGATCTTTATCCGCTGAGTCATCTAACGGTTTTTCTTCCCTCTTATCCGATTGCTCAGCAACTTTGGAGTTCTCCATCTGTATCCCGTTCTTCACAAGATCTGGAGCGAAGACACCAAATATAACAAGCGCGCAAGCAGTAGCGAGTGCCGGTATACTCCATGAAGGAAGGCGTTTACCTTTATTATCCTTATAATTAATATTTGCCTGAACCTTTAAGAAAAGATCCTGCTTAGATCGACGGTCTCTTATTGGGGGCAAATGCTTAAGATGCTCTTCAATTTTTTCATCATTCCACTTAATTGGTTCCATCTTTCAATTCCTCCTCCAGGCCCGGTTGCTGATCCAGCCATTTGCGCAATTCTTTTATAGCCCGGTGCTGGGTGGTCTTTACTTTACTTTCGGTCCAACTTAGTATTTGCGCAGTTTCTGAGATCGATAATGATTGAATGTACCGAAGTACAAGCACTTGCTGCTGATCGAGTGAACAACGTTTCATCATTGTATATAAATCTCGGTAAGACTCTTTTTTTGCAACTAATTCTTCTGGAAGGGGATCTCCATCACGCAATACACTTTCACTTTCTTTTATATCAAAGAATAGGAACCGTTTGTTGCGTCTGGATTGTTTTCTAAGCCAGTCAATGGCCACGTGCCTGGCAATGGAATACAACCATGTTTTCTCTGAACTCTTGCCTTCGAAACTTTCGTAAGCGTTCAATACCCGGATATATACTTCTTGCACAAGATCTTCTGCCGATTCGCGATTTCGTACCATATAGAAGATAAATTGAAATAACGCCGTATGATATTCATCGTACAATCGGTCGAACGTGTCCTTCACTTCGGATGGCCCCCTATCTCTATGTATTTATGTAGTCGAATTTACTTATGAAAAGTTACATTACAAATATGTTACTTCTAAGTCTACTCTTTTTTATATCATCTCGAAAGGACCATTTGGTCGATAATTCCCAACAAAAGTGGAACTTCTTAGACAAAACTAGCCAGTAAATATGTCTAGGGCGGGACAAGGATTGTTTTAGTTAAAAATAGCCATCGATAAGGCATACCGCACAGGGTATTTTCATAGTTAATATGAGAAATTTTTATGATAATCCCTTAAAATTCGAATGTATATCCGAGAGTTTTGATTATAATCCCGCGAGTTTTGCTTATATATCCGCGAGTCGACTTATTTCGACATGTACAAATATTCATATACCCTCACTAACAAACATTCTACTAACACAAATAAAAAAGACACCAAAAATAATGGTGTCTCCTCTTTATTTCGTAATTACATAACTTAAAAACATTTCTTCGATGGTATCCCAGGCAATCCGGTATTGCTCTTCTTCTCCTAAAAAAGAATAATGAAGCACATTACCATCACGAAGAGCCCAAAAGATTCGTGAAATGTTTTGCGGATCTAACTCTTTTTTGATTTCTCCCGATTCCTGACCTTCTTTAATAATCTTCACGATATAATCGATAAAACGATTATATCGAGCTGCAAGAATAGATCGTAGATCATCTTGTCTTGATCCATAGAGCCAGAATTCAATATATACACGCATCGTCTGCTGATCATCTTCTTTTAACTCTTGTTTTTTCCAACGTTTGAATAGATTTTCAAGCTTTTTACTAGCACTTGTAAGAGAAGCGTTCTCTTGTTCCATATCTTGAAAAAATTCATCTGTTCGTTTCTTTAAAAGCTGAAGATAGATTTCTTCTTTACTAGCAAAATAGTTATAGATGGCACCTTTACTGATGTTTGAATCTTTAACGATGTCGTCTATAATCGTAGCTTGGTATCCCTTTTCACTAAAGCATTTTAAGGCGCTCTCAAGAATGTGGTTGCGTTTCTCTTCTTTATACTCATCTGAAACTTTAGGCATGATGCTTCCTCCATTTATGACACGTCTTCTATAAGTATAACAGAGTTTTCAGTCTATTTCGGAAAAAGTTTTCACCGGGCGAGACTCGTTAGTCTGTTCGATTACCCGTTCCATATGAACTTGTTCAACATACGTTGTAAATCCTGTTTCGCGCAACAGTTGGTTTAGATAATCCTCTTTTTTAGGTATGTTGATCGTTATCCTTTTTACAGATTCCTCGGCTGGAGTGAATACGGTTTTTACTAATTCTCTCACCGCCTCCTCTTGGAATTCATTCTGTTCGTCGGTTACACATTGATAGAGTAGAATTGTGGATAGCTTTCCTGTTTCATTATAAACTTTTTTATAAACAGCATATCCGAGTGGAATTTCGTCTTTCATTCCTACCACACATGTACAGTCTCTTACACTCTGAAATTGCGTCTGCCATGCGGTACTAGGTTTAAAAAAGGACAATCGTTGTATATCAAATTGAGATACTTCTTTGATCTGTATTTCTGAACTTGCTCTGTTCCAAGCAGTAATGACTCCTTCATGCTGAAGATACGTCAGTTCTTCAAACGTCTCATAACCCATGCTCTTATATAGTTGAATAGCAGCTTCATTTTCTTTTACCGCTTCAAGTCTTGCAATTTCAACCTTCTCTTCTGCATATATGTTTATGCAGACGGATATGAGTTTCTTGCCAACACCCATTCCTCTAAAATCTGGAGCGATCGCGGTCCCACCGTTCCATACGTATCGTTTGCCGTTAATCGTTCGAAAACTGTTCAGTACAAACCCTGCCAACTTGCCATCGTAAACAGCCACGACCGACTTTTCTAATGAAATTCCTTCACCTGCAATCTTTTGTATGAATCGATTAAGATCCATGGTCATATCAGAGAAATAATGCTTCCACGATTCGTTCCATAACGAAATCGCTTCATTAAAGGTTAACTCACTAAATCGTTTAATGACTAACACTACAATCACTCCTCAATCTTTTTTTAAAACGACTGGTCGTTTTATTAAATTTTATAAAAAAAAGAAATGTATGACCAACATAATCGTTCGACAAAATCAGAATTCCTTTTCTCCGAATAAAAAACTGATATCCCGAGAGAAAAACCCCTCTAGATATCAGCTTTTCATACATTTATGATCTTTCTTCATTAAATAACATCTTAAAATGATCATAATACTCTTCAACTTTTTGATCTTCTTGCTTTAAATAATCGTTTAATTGTTGTTCTGATGACAATTGAAGAGCCTTCTCGCCAAATTCAGTCATATCATCTAGTACACCAGAAGTTTTCTCTCCGATCTCAACATCTTCTTTTAATAGTTGAGCAACTTCTGTTAATTTATTGAGCTGTTCTTCACTTAAGCATTTGTTTTGATGAATATCTTCCAACATGGAGTAAATAATCTGAGCTCTTTCTTTTGTCTGTGTTTTCATAGAATCACTCCTCTAGTTTAACTTTCCCCCATCCAGTCTCTTTATAAACTGTTTTATATTTACAAGTATTGGGTAAATCAGGAGTAGTAACTTAGAGAAAGGAAGAGTGCTATGGCGAAAAGGTCTGTACTTCGTCAGAAAAGAAAACGATCACTTTGGATTCGGCGAACAGCTATTATTACTCTCATTCTTTTCTTATCCAGCGTGACATTTGGAGGGGCCATGATCTATGCATACGTGAATGGAACTCCGAAACTTACAGCTGACGACTTGAAAGATCCTCAATCATCGATGATCTACGATATGAACGATGAGTTCATCACGTATGTAACAGGCTCTGAACGACGAGAATATATCAAGATTGATGACGTTCCAGAACTCGTTCAACAAGCATTTATCTCTACAGAAGACGTTCGATTTAAAGAGCACATGGGAATCGATGTGAAGCGTATAGTAGGAGCCGCGGTTGCAAACGTACAAGATGGATTCGGTGCTGAAGGGGCAAGTACGATCACTCAGCAGGTTGTAAAAAACTCCGTTCTATCGTCAGACAAAACACTGGAACGAAAAGTGCAAGAAGCTTATCTTGCAATTCAATTAGAACAAAAGTACACAAAGAATCAAATTCTGGAGATGTACTTAAACAAAATCTACTTTGGCAGCGGAGCATATGGTGTTGCCACTGCTTCAAAAACTTATTTTAATAAGCCTTTAAAAGATCTATCGCCCGCAGAAGCGGCTCTTTTAGCTGGTCTGCCTCAAAGGCCGAGCAGTTATGACCCTTTCCTTCACCCTAAAGTGGCAGAAGAAAGACGAAACACCGTACTGCAGCTCATGTACAAGAATGGTGCAATTACTAAACAGCAAAAGGAAGAAGCTCTCCGTACTTCCGTAACGAAATCTCTCTCAAAAGAAAAAACGAAGCGATTAAAGTATGATGCTTTTATTCAGCAAGTAATTAAGGAATTAAAAGAAAAAGGACTTTCTGAGAGAGCGATTTATGAAGGCGGATTAAAAATTTACACAACACTTGATCCAAAAGCTCAAGCTCATACCGAAAAAGTGCTATCTACTGAAGAATATGTGAACTATCCAAATGACAAATTCAAGGCCGGTGTCGCACTGCTGGATACAAAGACTGGTGTGATTCGAGCATTAGGCGGGAACCGAACAAGCGGTGAGCAAAACATTGAGAAAGGTTTTAACTATGCGACTGATATAACACGCCAGCCCGGTTCGACCATCAAACCAATCTTAGATTATGGTCCAGCCATAGAAAAATTTAAATGGTCTACGTATAAACAGATTAAAGATGAAGAGTTAGAGATCGACGGTTGGGAAGCTGGAAACTGGGATGATGAATTTCATGGAGATGTTTCCATGAGAGAAGCACTCGTTCATTCCTACAACATTCCTGCGATTAAAACCTTTATGGAAGTTGGCTCAGAAGATGCTGTAAGCTTTGCCAAACAGTTAGGTATTCCTATTAAGAACGCTCATCCTGCCTATGCCATTGGAGGATTTGGTAAAGGGCCATCCCCGCTTGAACTAGCAGGGGCTTACACGGCATTCGGAAATCAAGGTGTCTATCATAAACCGACCACGCTTCGCAGTGTAAAATATCCGGATGGCTATGAAACGAAGTATGAATCCAAACCTGTTGCAGCCATGCATGATTACACGGCGTATATGATTACAGATATGCTTAAAGATGTTGTTAAACGCGGAACAGGAACGCTAGCCGCTATCCCCGGGTTAGAGGTTGCAGGAAAAACAGGAACGACGAACATGCCAGATGGTCTTGACCATATTGAGAAGGGCTCTAGTGATTCTTGGTTCGCAGGTTATACAACAAATTACACAGCCGCTGTATGGACAGGTTATGACAAAACAACAGCTGAGAGCTACCTAACACCTGAAGACCAAAGAATCGCGAAATACATTTTCAAGTCTATCGTCTCTGAAGTGTCAAAAGATAAAAAGACTGCTGGATTTTCTAAGCCAAAATCTGTTGAGGAAGTATACGTCAATAAAGATACTGGCTATGTAACGAAAGATGAAAACGGTTCTAATGTGACGAAAGAGCTCATCGTAAAAGGGACATCGCTTAAAGAGATGACTGCTCCGGTTAAAACAAAGAAACCTGCTAAGAACGAACGGACGAAGACAAACAAAAAAGAAGATAAAGAAGTGCAGGATGATAAAAAGAAAGATTCAGATAAGGTTAAAGAGGAAGAGAAAAAGAACGAAGACGAAAAACAAACAGAGCCTCCTTCAACAAAGCCAGAGGATGAGGCTGATCCTCCTCCACCACAAGATGACAACCCGGATGATCCTGATACAAAACCTGAACCAGAGGATCCACCGACAGTACCAGATCCACCACCAACGGAACCTCCTCCGACAACAGAACCGCCACCAACTGAGCCACCACCGACTGAACCACCGCCTGCAGACGGTGGTCAAGGTACGGGAACAGGATCAGGCGCTGGAACATCTGGAACAACTACTACACCGTAATCAAAAAAGTAACCCGCTAAATTTAGCGGGTTACTTTTCTATGAACTCATACAAAAAGGATTCTCCATTACGATAAAACCGCGGATCATAGATCCCTAGTTTCTCCTCTTCTTCAACTACAACAACGAACGGAGACCAATCATAAAGTGTTTTTGCTTTTGGATTCTCTTCAAAAAGCGGCTCTAGATCAGCTTCATCGCTAGAAACCAACACATGCTCTACCTCAGGCTCAATAAAAAGACTATCTTTTACAATCTCTACTTCGCTATCTTTTTTACCGATCACTTGAAACTGGGTAGGAACAAAGCCTGCCGCTAATGCTACCTCATCATACTTTTCTTTTGCTTCGTTATAGATGACATAACCTTGTAGCGACTGAACGGCAACATGTGCAACTATCAAGATCCATACCACGCGGAAAACTTTAAAACGATCTGATGGTTCTTTTTTTCTTGAAACAATAAAACCAGCGAGCATCAAGAACCAATATACAAAATCAACAATGGGAATCGTACCAAATGTGACTCGATAGCTTGAGAAAGGCTCGAGATATCCTGTTCCCCACGTGTTAAAGAGATCACTCGTATTATGAATAAAAACGGCTAAGAGCGCCCAGTAGAAAAGCCTTCGATCTTTCACCTTAAATAAAAGCCTGCTAAGAAGATAGATGATAATGCCCCAAACAGGAACGAGGAAAAAAGAATGTGTTAATCCTCTATGCCACATCTGCTGCATGATGCGACCCGTTTCCGTAAGATTTACGACCACATCAATATCAGGAATCTGACTGCCAACCACTGTAGTAAACAACAAAGCCCTCTTGTGCGACTTGTCCATATTCATTTTATTCGCAGCGCCATACAATGTTAAACCAAACAAGGTGTGAGTTACTGTATCCATAAGTCCTCTTTCATTCTTTTTTCTTTTATGTTAACGAAAAAAAGAACTTCTGTCTTGATAGAAGCTCTTTGTAAGGTTTCCATTATTTCCTAAGATAATTTCCGGGGAAATTCGACTTTATTTCCTACTTGTCTACACTTCTTGTTTGTAGAGCTCTATCCCTTTGTACAAGAGGAATTTCTCAATCTGCTGTTTATGATGATCGTCGTGTCCAACCATTCCCTTGATATATTCACATAATGTAATCCAGGAATCTCCCATCTGAATTTTCTCTTCCCAAATCGCATTCGGCAGTTCTAGGAGCTTTCTAGATAAGTCGAGTCTACATTCAATTACTTCATCAATCATAGCATTCTTGGTGATACCCGATTTTGCTTCATAAGAGGCATTTTTATTTATTTTTTCTACATCCCCCAATTTAGGTGGTGTGTTAGATTTCTTCAGAAAATAAGAAAACCTTTCATCCCAAACGAATACATCCCATGCTTTAATATGTGCGATGATTTCACCTGTAGACCACTTACCTTCTTGAATAGGCTCGAGCCAATATTCTTCAGGCATACGTTTTAGTTCCTGAAGCCAATTTACTAAACTGCTAAATTTCATGATCACTTCACTCATTAGCATGTCCTCCTATCATTCCATGAAACTTTTTCAATTTCATTAGGATTTTGTCCATGTCACTCCTTCTTCTGGGACATACACTAAGATGAAAGCATAAGGCACAAGAAAGAAGGAGGACTTACAGCATGTTTGGAAAAAGACAGAAACAACAACGTAACTGGGGCTATCCAGGTTACGGATATGGTTGCTACACCCCATGCAGCGGTTACGGATATGGCGGCTACGGCGGAGGAGGCGGCGCTTTCGCTTTAATTGTCGTGCTATTTATCCTTCTCATCATCATCGGTGCGTCGTGGAGATAGTAGTTTATTAAGAAGCAAGAGTCTGTGCTCTTGCTTTTTTATTTAACTGATCTTTTTCTTATTTATAAAGGTAAACGAGGCATCCTTTGTAGTAAGTTGTAGTTTACTAGAATCTTTCTTTTTTTCCTTTTTCCTCACAAATGTTTGAACACTCGCACGCTTAATACCTTCAGCCATAAAGTTAAACGCCATAATTACGGTTGCAAAACTGAGTACTGGAAAAATCACTAGCCATGGTGCAAGTCTTAGCTGATAATAATATCCTCCTAATAGTCCGGACCATTCGTTCGAAACTGATACAGGTATTTCAAACTCCATCCCGTATTCCCGAAAAATCGTCCCTCCAAAGAAGATTCCTAATATACCAAGATGCGCTAGCAAAAGTAACACCGCAATGACTTGCTGAACATACATAAGAAGAAGCTTCGGCCATAGGTGTGGCATAACATGCTTAATTAGAATTCGCAATCTGCTCCCACCCATCAGTTTTGCACTCGTAATGAAGTCTTCCTGCTGGATGAGGTTAATTTCTTCCTTGATTAAAATGGCTGTGTTCGGTACAGCAATCAGCACGATTAAAAAGAGTTCAAAATATACCTTGTCCCAGTATGTAAACTGATCTGAAATAATGACTGGCCCTAGAATCAGAGCAATGAGCAAAGCTGAAGGGATATAATAAAAGGATTGTCCTAAACCTTTAACCACTGGTAGAATTCGACCCGCACTCAATAACAAAATGCCTCCAATATAGGAAAGGATCATCCGAAGGAAACTAGCTAAAAAGGCAATACCTAATGTATGTTTTGCACCAGATATGATTTGATAAAATAAGTCTGCTCCCATCCTGTCACTGCCGAACCAATATTCACTTGATGGAGCAAAAGGCGCTTTATCAACCGGTGTGATACCTTCGTAGATGATTTGATTTTCATAAATTTCGTTATCCATAACATAATAGTGGTACATGCTAAAAGTAAGCAATGAAAAGACAAACAAAAAACCGATCAAAAAGAATGGTTGCTTCCAAATCGCTTTTATCATTTTTTGCCCACCCACTTATACGTCAAGATTCTAAGACCTGTAAAAAACAGAAACATGGGTATAAACAATAACAACATGGAGATCGTGAATATTTCAGGACTTCCCATTTGTCTGACTAGAGTTGTAATTCCGTATACATTAAACAAAAATTCAACCATCAATAGATTTGATAGCATGAACCAAAGTATATTACGTGATTGATGAAAAACACTGAGTAGCGTGTTGGGAAGAACATGCCGCCAAAGAATACGGAATTCTCCTATGCCTTTACTTTTCGCTGTATCAATATAATCTTTTTGAAATTCATCTTCCATGTTAAGAAGCAATATACGTAAAATCATGAACAATGGAACGATAGTTAAACAAAAAATAGGGACGGCATACGTTTTCTGATCATGCAGTGACACAATCTGAAATAAAAGAATATTCGTCTTTTTAAAAAACCATACAATAAAAAACTGTATGCCTATTGCAATCAATACATCGGGTAAAGATTCAAATACAAATGAAAACACACGTATCTTATCTTTTAAGCGTGATGGCAGCATAAAGATGGTGATAGCCAAAACAATCGCTACGATAAGTGCAATGAAAAACGCAGAAAACAAAAGTGTTAATGAATATCCATAAATATTCCACATGCTGGGGAAAAGTGAGTACTTACCGCTTTCCGTAAAATACATAATCTCTCCTGGATGCATCAGTGCCTTAAACAATTCACCAATTCCATTCAAATAACCATTCGTATCGAAGGACATGTTAGTAAACATGAAAGGAATGGAACCAAGGAGAATGATCCCAAACATAGATAGAATCAAAGAAAGCAAACTATCTCTTAAAATGAACGGCATAATATCCCCCTATTTTTTGCTTTTATATTCTGCCTTAGCAAGATTAAAATCTCTTGATCCAAATGGAATGACAAAAACATTATTCAAATCTCCTTTACATCCATCTAAAGCTATATGTCTGTTTGAATCTAAAATACTTACACATTCAATGTCACCTGTTGGCATTGCATATGTTTTGTTTTTATTCTTAAAAACAGTCTTATCTTTATTTAAAAAGTGCAGCTCGCTTGTTGTCGGCTTACCGCTTTTTGGAAAAATCGTTATTTGCAGTTTGCTCTCCTTATTGGCTTTTACATCATCCAAAAAAGCAAACATAGGAACCAAATACTCTGTTTTTGTCGCACCTGTCATGATTTCATGTTCTTTGTCAGATAAGTTCTGTATGACCACATGATCTTTTTTGATCGCATCTTTAATCGTGAACTTCGATTCCTTTTCAGATTCTTTCTCAGAACAGCCCGTTAGTAGAACTCCTGCAATAAAAAATGCACCCCATTTTTTCAAAAGTAATCCCCCTTTTATTCATAGAATATTCTTACTTTTTAAGATATTATATTTTCCTTTTTATTACAAATACTATCCTTTAAAGAATTTAGACGTACAAAGGCCCCTCTTTTATTCAAAAGAGAGGCCTTTATTTTTATAATTCTAATGTTTGTGGTTCGTGTTCACCGTCATTCATAAGCCGGATTAAGCTTGGTTTGATTTCAAGCAAGATATAGTTAGGATCATTCGGACCTTCGAAATAGTGTTTCATTTGATCGTTCCAAAACTTTTCCTTTAACCCTTGATCATCTCGAATTGTAGCTGTACCTTCAATTTCAAGATAAGGATCATTATATCCTTCACCATCATAGCCGACAAGTACGTGAACATTCGGGTTATCTTGAATTTCGTCGGCTTTATGAGTCTCTATACTTGTTGGTGTATAAAAAGTAAGCTCGTCGTGGAAGAAGGTCATGTATCGAGAATGTGGCTTGTTCTTCTTCACTGTTGCCAGCACGCCCGTCTGTTTTTTGTCTACTACTTCAAATACTTTGTTTTTCATCTGCTCTTTATCCATGTCATCCACTCCTTAAAGTTTGGCTCTATTATATCTACCTTTTAGGATGGAAAATAAAACATCAAGTTATACATAGATGAAACAGAGAGTTTTTACACTGCCGCATTTGATAGGCTTTCTCTTTCAACGGTCTCCATAAAATCATGAACGACTTTATTGTTGTTTTTGTCTCCAGCGATTTTTAACATCACTTTTCCTAAAAAGTTGATGCCTTTATTTGACCCTTCATAAATAAATTGGGTCGTATTTTCATCCGTTTTAATAAGAGTGAACGCTGTTTGAATCTTAAATGCTTTTGCCAAGCTAAAACCGATTTCTAGATGCTTACGATTAACAGTATCTTCGTATGCCAACGTTTCTACGATATATGTTTCTACCCTGCGTCCTTCTTTATAGGACTGCTTGTACGTAGAACCCACCACACCCTCTTTCTTCTCAATCGGTGTATGCTCTACAACGTTCGGCATGATCCTTTGAATATTCTCATCAGAAAAAAGCACCCAAACTCTTTCAATGTTTACTGGTATCGTTCTCTCTTCTTTCCACGTTAGCATTTTTCATCCTCTTCCTTTCCCCATAATAAAAATTGTTCGATCTCAACTATCGTGCCGTGTAGTTCATCTATCTTTTGTTGAATATTTCTCTTTTTTTCGTTTAAGATGTGCTCTAGATTCTCGAAGGATTCATCTTCAATAACTGAGAGCATCTCTTGGATGGTGAAGTTGAAGGTTCTCAAACGAGCTAAGATCATGGCAATTAAGTAAGACCCATTATCGTAGTATCGATACTTATTCTTAGGATCGACATAAACAGGCTCTAATAACTTCACTTCTGCATAATATCTAAGGGTTTCTTTGCTCAATCCTGTCATTTCTGAAAACTCACTTACTCGATACATGTCTCATTCACCGCCTGCTATTTCATCATAAACCGTGTTGTGCACCACATGGTCATATCTTTTTCTTTCGTTATTCTTCCTCAAGCATCTCTTTTATTCCTTTTATAGGAGTTATAATTTCTTAACGTAAAAGATCCCCCTTCTCTATGTGAAAAGGGGGACTCGTATGAAAGGAGTGATCAACTCATCCAAATTGCGCTGCATGTAAACGGCTATAGATTCCTTTTGATGCTAACAGATCGTGGTGATTGCCTTGTTCTGCAATTCCTTCATTCGTCACTACCATTATTCGATCCGCATTTTTTATCGTTGCAAGTCGATGTGCAATAACGAGTGTCGTTCGTCCTTCTGTTAATTCTTCTAATGCTTTTTGAATCGCGACTTCAGTTTCCGTATCTAATGCAGATGTAGCTTCGTCCAGAATCAAGATCGGCGGGTTTTCAAGAACATACGAGCAATGGCTAGTCTCTGTTTTTGGCCTCCCGAAAGCTTGACTCCTCTTTCGCCGATCACTGCCTCAAGTCCGTCAGGCTGATCTTTAATAAAGTCATCCAATCGAGCTCTCTTCGCCGCATCCATAATTTCAGCATCGGTCGCGTCTAAGTCACCGTATGCAATATTTTCTTTGATCGTACCTGAAAATAGGAAAACATCTTGCTGCACGATACCGATCTGTTTTCGTAATGATTCTAGCTTCATCTCTTGTATGTTGATACCGTCAATTGTGATTGATCCACTTTGAACATCATAAAAACGAGGCAGCAGACTGCATAGCGTTGTCTTACCTGCACCTGATGGACCGACAAACGCGACAGTCTCACCAGAGCGAATGGAAAGATCGATGTTATTCAGAACTGATCGGTGACCTTCATAACCAAACGTCACACCCTGATAACGAATCGCCCCTTTTAAATCAACCTCTATCGCATCTTCTGAATCTGCTATGTCGGGAGCTGTGTCCATGATTTCAACGAACCGCTTAAAACCGGCAATTCCTTTAGGATAGCTTTCAATAACAGCGTTTATTTTTTGAATCGGTCCAATCAATATGTTCGATAGCAAAATAAAAGCAACAAACTGTCCATACGTTAATTCACCTGAAATAACAAAGTATGTTCCAAACAATAAGGTAAAAAGGGTCACTAATCTCATTAATACATAGTTTGACATAACGTTTTGAGCCATGATCTTATAGGATTGAAGCTTTGTGAGACGATAATTCTTATTGTTTTCTTTAAACTTTTCCTGTTCATATTTTTCGTTCGCAAAAGCCTGAACAACACGTATTCCACCGATGCTGTCTTCTACTCTTGCATTGATCTCCGCTACATCCTGAAACATTTTTCTAAACGTAATCGTCATTTTTTTATTAAAATAAATAGCAAGAATAATCAATAAAGGAATAACGATAAAAGACAAAACAGCGAGCTTCCAATTGATCGTTAACATGAGTCCGAACGATCCAATCAATGTCATAACGGCCACAAACACATCTTCTGGCCCGTGGTGAGCAACTTCTCCGATCTCTTCCAAGTCTTTCGTAAGACGAGAAATACTATGACCGGTCTTATTGTTATCATAATAGCCGAACGAGAGTTTCTGCATATGAGTGAATAGCTGCTGACGCATATCTGTTTCAATATTGATCCCCAGCTTGTGTCCCCAATACGTAACAACAAAATGAAGAAACGTATTTAAAAGGTAAACAAGCAACAAACCTAGACAAGCTAAAGAGATAACTTCCCAGTTTCCATCAGGAAGAAGTCTATCGATCACTTGGTTTACAGCTAACGGAAAGGCCAATTCCAAAATTCCAACTAGAATGGCACATGAAAAATCAAGTATGAACAACCATTTATACGGTCTATAATAAGCAAAAAAACGAGCTAACACGTATAGACCTCCTTTTCTGTATAATTGAAATACAACTAATTGAAATCCATTCTCAATTATACAGAATAAAGGATTTTCTTACAATTTTAAATGACTGAACCGTTACTTTTGGTATTTCTTATGCAAGTTGATTGTTGCGCAGAGGTGCCGACTCCTATGGGACGAGCGGTCAGTCAGAAAGTGAAAGTGAAAATTTGCATTCTAGACCGTTCAACTTTTAAACACGAGGGGGCTAGCCTTACATCTAAACATGTGCAGAACATATGGACGGAAAATAACTAACCGCTTTGGAAAACATAGATGTATTCCTAAACAGTCAAAAAACCTCTCGTATCACTACAAGAGGTTGTGGTGTGGAACAATTATTGATTAAAAACATAGTACAAACTTTGATTTCATGGTAGAAGAAACCTTAAATTCAATTTACATGTTCTTAATTTTTAAGTGGAGAAGTTTTAAAAAAAGATGACTATTTATTAAATATCATCTATTATTTCTACACCTAATTCTTCTGCAAGAATCTTAGGATTAGGAGACAAACTTTTATCAAGCGCTTTGCTAAACAATTGTTCTAAAAATTCTTTTTTGTCTCCTCGTGTATTATGAATACCGGCTTTCGACAACTCTCTATCTTCAATATTAGTAATATCAATTAACCATTTATTTTTTTCAACTAACAGATATAATTTTTGAGGTTTAAAAATATAAATATCACGCTCTGTTCGTACCTCTATACATTTATGAACTTTTGATTTCTTTATATCAAATATTTTAATCGTATCATTTATTTGCTTAATAGCAAATAGATGCATTTCCATTAATTCATTCAGTATATTATAGATACTCTCAAAATCTGAATATACTCTTTCTGTTTGAATATACTTTCTCTCAATTTTTTCATAAAGTTCAATTTTCTCTTCCTTCTTTATTAAAATATCATCTTTTATCATGTGCAGCCATTTATTAATTGCTGATAAAACTCCATCAATATTTGGTCTTTTAGTATATTCATTTTTAGTCATATCTTCTAATAGGATATGCAATCTTCGTAAAGGAATATCTTTATAATAATTATCAAGGGATATTACATCGGAATGGGAGTATTGCCCATCAAAGCACAGTTCATCCTCAGTAAGTATAATCCAAAACAGTTTACCTAATGAATAAATATCTGCTTGCTTAGGAATAAAAAATTTTGCAGCTGCTCTTTTCATTTCAGGTGCAATTGTATTCCATGGTCCAACCCTTTCAGTATCCCCTGTTAACCTTTCTAACGAAGGATGTCTAACGAGTCCAAAATCACACAATACCACTTTGTTATTGTAAAATAAAATATTATCTAACTTTATATCTCTATGCACAAAATCATTATCATGTAAATCTTTTACTGCTAACACAATATCTAACATTACATGTATTTTTTCTATAAAAGGTATTGTTTTCTTAAATAAATTATTTTTTAGAGATTCAGCCTTGGGCATAACAAACCATGGTCGGTTGCTTCTATTAGGCTTCGTAGGTAAGTAGTAATCCTTAATAGGAATAAAACGATCACTTATATCTGTAAGTTTACTTGCAACAATAACCTCTGATTTGAATCGACTATACTTTTTTCGTGGATACGGATTCTCACCATATACAGGCTTTAAAATTTTCACTACTAACTCTTCAGTATTAATAGGAATACAGGAAATTTTATATACAGTTCCATTACCACCATGTCCTATTTCATTCTTTAATTTAAATGTTAGAACATCCCCCTTATAAGTCATAAGAAGCACGCTCCCTCTCTTGAAAAGCTTGTCTCTTATAATCCTCCGATATCTTTAATAATTCTGAAGAAACTTTAGGGAATTTAATTCTAATTTTTCTTGCATAATTTTCATACTTAGTTGCTAAACGTTCCTCTTCTCTTCCACTAGTCCCCCAATAAGTACCCCTACTATTAAAAATTCCTAATACAAATCCTTTACCTATTTCTTCTGTGTAATATTTTTCAAACATTGTGCATACAGCTCTGTGTGGGTAAAATGCTTCGTTATTTTTTGGTGAATATGCGAAGCATTCACCTAGAATACGTCTTCCTATTTTACCCTGATTATTTTTATCAATTTCTTCTAAAAATATTTTAATCCATGCCTCTAATTTCTCTTCTGATATATCGTTATTATCTTCAACGCATGGACAAAATTTCAACTTAAATAAGATATTCCATGCCTGTTTTCCTAACTCTTTTTTCACCTCATCAATATCATTGTCATCATTAGAAGATTTGTAGGCAGCTTGAATTAATGATGCCATAAATATGGGATCCGTTTTAAGTTCCTTCATTAAATACTTTGGAGGCAATTGATCAATTAATAAACTAAAGTAAGCCCATTCCAAACGGCAAATTCTCAAATAAAGCTTTTTTTCAATATTCGGATTATACTCGCTGTAAATATTTTTAAATACCTCAATAATTGAGTAGCTGTTTTGACTATTTATATTGAAAACATCTTGACTTGATAATATTTCTTCTAGTACTATGAGATTTTTTTCTAAATTTGTTTTAAAGTATAAATCTAATAAATTTAAAAGAGCATTTAAATTTTTATATTCTACAAGTTTTGACCATACTCTTTCTTTTACTGGATTATCAACTATATCCCAGTGAATAACAAACTTTCTCCAATATTCAATCTCTAAATCATTAGATAGTGAATTTAATATTTTTAAAAATTTTTCATCTATACGCACGACTTTTAATACAGAAATAATTAGTTCATCATTATCTTTTAAAAATTCCAATACTTGTTCTATTACTTTAAGTCCACTTCGACTATAAACTGTTTCAATATAAGATATAAGTAGTGCTTCGGCTGAATTCTCTAGTGCTTCATTTACAAAAGTTAAATTCAAATTATACTCATCGATCTCACTAGCTATAATCTCTCCAACAGCATGCTGACAACGTTGTGTCGTATCGTACACTTTTAGAAGTTTAACTAAACTCCAAATAGAAACATCTGGATTATCAAAAATTGATTTTAAAACTTTTACGCGTTCTTTTCTTAGCATTTGTCTTTCTTTATTCCAGTCTGTTCTTTCATTACTGTTATATGGAGTTGGATTTAAACTAACTAACTTTTCATTTGTGAATAAGGACAGACAATTATATGTGTCACATTCGAATGTAATCAAATTAAATAGTTCCTGTATTTTCCAAACTTTTTCTTCACTTAAAGCCCATTCAGAATCTTTAAAGTATCTATGTCTATATATAATGTCTCTTATTTTTTCTTTAAGTACATATTTTTGTTCATCTGAATTATTATTAAAAAGCGATTGACTTAATCTTTCTTTTACCAAATCATATAAGTCTAATTCTATAAATAAACATTTATCAAATATTAATCCCCATTTATCAAAGTCGTTATCAGTATTATTTATTGCTATAGAAGTGTATGTGTTATAGGTTTGAAATAACTGATCATTATATTCTAGTTTGTATTTAAATTCATAGGGTCTATATTTAAAGTAATCCATATTAAAAATCGTAGTATTGTTATTTCTATCTGGTAGAATATGCTTTAAGAGTTCCCACCCGATCGAACTGTTTTCAACGATGTATTCAACTAATTCACTTTTTTCCTCAATACTTACATTTATTTGGTGTAGCCAACCTGATAAAGCTTGAGTTAATGAAGACATAGGACTATTTGATATTTTATAGTTTATGTTTCTTTCGGCTAGTTTAATTAAGATTTTTATAGCTCTAGGAGCCATACTTTCTAAACATAGTAATTTTTCAAGTGCCCATAATACATGTGTATAATAATTTCTTCCCCACAATCCATCTGTGGTATTCTCAAATAAGCCCCAGATCCCAGATTGAGAATTACCGACTTCTTTTTCAATGTAATTAACAAAATTCGATGGTGAAGCTTCCGCAAGTAACGGTAAATATTCAGCTAATGCAAACCAATGTTTAGATTCTTTAATTTGTGTAAACAGTTGCTCTATTATCTGATCTACAAATCGCTGTTTTTCTGATTTGCGATCGTTTTCATTTAAAGAGATGAATATTAAAGACCTAATTATTCCTTTCTTCAAGGTGCTGGAGTACTCTAAATTTTCTTTAGTCAGTAAACTAGATCGATAATGGTCTTCTACTGGTAAGTCATATTTAGCAGGAACTTCATTTAAGACTTCTAAAATCAACTTCCTAAATACTTGTAAATTCTCTGGAGTGATTTTCGAGAATAAAATCTCCCAACTTTCTTCAACATTTGCCAATTTAAATATCTCTTCGTAGCCAGTATTATAGTTCAAAATAAATGGATCTTCACCGTTAGTAACATTTTGGATAGACTCTAAATATTGTTTATAATTTTTATTAGTTAGACTTTCTATAAACATATTATCTTTAGTATTGTTTTTCCATGAACCTGCCAATAGTGCAGGTATTAAGTTTAAGTCCTTGTTCTCTTCCCATTGAGGTTTTCCACTTTTCCCATCAAATACTTTTCTTTTAAAAATGGAATATAGTCCGTTACATTGACCAACTATCTGATGAGCCCTGGTTAAGTCATCAATTTCTCCATTTAATTTATCACGCATATTATCTAAAGTGCGCTTATCCAGTTTTAAAGGCTCTTTGTTTCCCACAAAATCTTCTTGACCATATAAGATAATATTAGTATTGTTGGGGACTATTGTAATTTCGGTGGCATTAAAGTTTGGAATCAAAATTTTATCTTCACAATAACCTTTTAACTCATTCCACCTTTCTAATCCACCCACTATTAATACCCTTGGAATCAAATGTCGAGCCTTATTTTTTATAATATATAATGCATAGCCCATTACTTCCTCTTTAGTTTTACCTTGCAGATAAATGGTACTTTGAGAACTTAACATTTTCAAAAAGTTCTTTTCAAACTCTTTTTCTTCATAGTTAAAAAAATTCAAAGAAATTTTAGGGTTAGTACAACCCATTAAATACTCATCAAATTGGTAAATGTCAGAGGCTTTTGAAAATAACTCTAACCCGATTTCTTTAAAGTAATCTTCATATTCGTCAAAGCTTACAACATCAATACGACTTGCAATACCATCCTCAGAAATTTGTGCTAACATTACTCCTACAACAAAATTTTTATATATAAGTGGTCCTCCAGAACAGCCTTGATAGTCTTTGATTGGATCTTTAACTTTTACGTCTAAATATCCGTTACCAAAATCCCCGATAATATTAGCTTCAATTAAAGTCCCATCATTTTGTCGAACTGCGGGATAGCCATATGTAAAAACGTCTTCAACATTATCAAATGTATATACAATACATTCTAAACAATTTACTTTTTTAATAGGCTCATTAAGTTGTAGTGCAATTATTTCATACTGATTTAAATTTCCTTTTTCCGGAAAAATAGGAGTTGCAAATCTACTAACATTACTACCGCTCTTTTGTTTAAAAATAATCTCTATTAAATTCGTATTATCTTCTAAGTATTCTTTTATTGAATGCACAGCGGTAATAACTTTATCCTCTGAAACTAAAAAACATGATGAAATATCTTCTTTACATTTTATTTTCGGTATAGAAAATCTGTTTTTAAAAGTCAATATTCATTCCTCCAAGAGTTCAATTACTAATGGTTCTTCACCATTTCCCTCAACAATTTCATAATTATACTTCTCTTGCAAACTATTGTTTACAAACATACTTGAAATTTTTGTTTTATAATTAAAATACAATTGCTTGTTACACGTTGAATTTGCTGCTAGTAATTTTATTATAGTAGGAGCATCAGGATGATGATGTTTAGCACCATTAGTTGAAAAAATATATTTTGTAGAATTTAACATTTCCACTAATTCATTAGTTGTATTTTTATAACTTCCATGATGTGCAATCTTTACTAAATCAAAACTGACTTCCCCAATTTCTTTTAATCTATTTAAAATGATATCAGGATGTGCATCACCCAAAAGTAGAAGTTTCCTTTCCTTAAACTCTATTAATATAGCAATTGAAGATCCATTATTAGCACTTTCATCAATAGAATAAACCTTATCAATGTAGTCTTCCAGTGCGTCAATTGAATCTCCTTGACTATTTTTAGATATTTCTTTATTTTCTATACTTAATTTTTCTTCTATCATTAGTTGCATAAACTCATACGCATCATCGAACAACTCATTTTCATTTATATTAAAATTCCATTTTTTCTTTTTTAATTCTTTGATCCATTGCTCTTTAAGTTTTTTTAACTTATCTTCATTAGGGGATAATATACTAATCTTAAAATTAGAAATATTTATAATCTGGTTACCCTTTGTCATTACTGCTTTTCCACCAAACATACTATTCCAATTATAGTTACCCTGTAATAATAATGCCCCTAAAGTCGAACCTTGTTTGGCACTTATTTCTT
This sequence comes from Fictibacillus tiangongensis, assembly GCF_048083785.1. GTDB lineage: Bacteria > Bacillota > Bacilli > Bacillales > Fictibacillaceae > Fictibacillus. The sequence continues at coordinate 185,003 of NZ_CP182294.1, read as the reverse complement.
TTTTAGCTACCCCTACCTCATTAACTCTTCTAAAAAATGATTTTCCTAGTGCTATTTCTCTATCTAATATAGCTAACTCTGCATCATCTAATTTAACTTCACTTTTTTTAGGAATTTGTAAATGTCGATATGCATTAAACCAAACTTCATCAATGTGAATGTATCGTTCTCTATTGTTATCTTCTATAAATTTTATAGCACCTGAAATATGATCAGCGTCTATATGTGTAACAACCATCAGATTAATTTTCTCTTTACGTTGAGCTATTTTAAGTAAATCTTTTTTTAAATACTTTTCGTAAGTTTCTACGTATCCACAATCTATTAATATATGCTTTTTTACTTTATCCCCAGCAGAAATTAAAAAACAATCTCCATTTTTAGCTGGATACATTTTAATTTGAATCATTTGCAAGATTTTCTCCAATACTTTAACTTTTCTTTTAAATAACAACTGTTTTTCCATTGACAAAAAAATTTTCGAATTACAAAAGTATTAATATTCATTTTAAAGAGAATTGTACATCTTCAAACCTGATCATTCATGCTTGTATCTTATTATCTTTCAATGCGCTCGTATAAATCTTTAGTGTTCATAATAGCAAGAACATTAAAACACCCCTTTAGACTACTATATCTAAAGGGGTTAAACCATTCAACTTTTTCCAAATTATACAATTTTACCAATTCCTATCAGCTTCAGGATTTGTTCCTATACATTAATGTTGATAACCTATTTTTTCCTGCTATTTATTAAATTCCATCTAGAGTTTGTTTCCTTATGTATTTTTTCTCTTCTGAACCATAACAGTGTACCAACAAATTTTATCAACGCCTATAATCATTGCTGCAAAAGCTCTATTTTTTCCTGTTTTTTTTAAGTATTTATCTAGATTGGGATAATACTTAGCTGTAGGAAGCTCAGTCATTTGTCCCTCATCCCTATAGAGTCAGTTACAGAACATTCTGGACTACTTAACCAATTTTTACTCCTAGCCCTGTCCATTGCTTCTTTTAAAGTGACTGTTCTTAAATTGTGAGCTACTTCAAATATATTTGCTTTTCACTGCTAATTTCTTAGGCACAACAAAGGTTAAAAAGGAGTTTCTACTGCATGATTTATTAGACAATACAGTTCTTTACATGCTAATACCATCATGAAGTGCATTATTTTTCAATACTTAATTAAGTCCCTTTTAATGAGTCTACTCAGTTTAACAATTTATTGTTATATAAAATAAAACATCTGATATATCTCTTAATTCGTGAGAAATCTACTCAGTTCCTTTCAACGATTATTAATAAGTCCCATTAAAAGAGTGAGTTATAAAAAATAAACCCCACTCTCCAATGAGTGGGGTTATAAATTTCACACCTGAGTTGCCTCGATACTTAAATAATATGAATACTGATCTATTCTACTGTTACTGACTTCGCAAGGTTACGCGGCTTATCTACGTCACAGTCGCGGTGAAGCGCTGCGTAGTAAGAAATCAGCTGCATTGGAAGTACAGATACTAACGGCGTCAAGTATGGATGGATCTTCGGAAGAACGACGCGGTCGCCTTCTTCTTGCAGACCATCCATAGAGATCACACATGTGTAAGCGCCACGTGCCGCTACTTCTTTCACGTTACCACGGATGCTTAAGTTAACATGCTCTTGAGTTGCAAGAGCGATAACTGGTGTACCGTCTTCAATCAATGCGATCGTACCATGCTTCAATTCTCCTCCAGCAAAACCTTCTGCTTGGATGTAAGAGATTTCTTTTAATTTTAGTGCAGCTTCTAAACATACGTAAAAGTCAGCAGCACGCCCGATGAAGAATGCGTTACGAGTTACAGCTAAGAACTCACGAGCGATCTTCTCCATCTCTTCTTTTTGGTCACATAATACTTCCATCGCGTTTGCAACAATCGCAAGCTCTTGCAGCGGGTTGAAGTCTAACTCGATGCCTTTTGCACGAGCTGAGTCAACTGCTAGGATTGCCAGTACTGCAATTTGAGCTGTGTATGCTTTCGTTGATGCTACTGCGATCTCAGGACCTGCATACAAGTTAAGTGTATAGTTTGCTTCACGAGAAAGTGTAGATCCTGGAACGTTCGTGATCGTTAACGCTTTGTGTCCAAGTCTCTTCACTTCAACCAATACGGCACGGCTGTCTGCAGTCTCACCAGATTGTGAGATGAAGATGAACAACGGCTTTTGTGATAAAAGCGGCATGTTGTAAACAAACTCACTCGCGATGTGTGCTTCAACAGGGATGTTCGCGATGTTCTCGATCAGCTGTTTTCCAACAAGACCTGCATGGTAGCTCGTTCCGCAAGCGATGATGTAGACACGGTCCGCGTCTTTCATCGCACCACGGATATCATCATCCAGCTTAAGATCGCCATTTTCATTTTGGTATTGATTGATGATGTTACGCATTACGAAAGGCTGCTCATCGATTTCTTTTAACATGAAATGAGGATACGTGCCTTTTTCGATGTCGCTTGCATCTAATTCAGCTGTATAAGGTGCGCGCTCAACAACTGTACCGTCAAGAGTTTTGATCGTATAGCTCTCACTTGTCACGATTACAATTTCTTTATCCATTAATTCAACGTATTGATCGGTTTGAGAAAGCATAGCCATTGCATCACTTGCAATAACGTTAAAGCCTTCACCTTTACCAACCAATAACGGGCTTTTGTTCTTACCAACATAGATGGTTTCAGGGTTTTGGTTGTCGATTAGTCCGATCGCATAAGAACCTTTTAACTCAGAAAGCGTACGGCGGAATGCTTCTTCCACTTCCATGCCTTCGTTCACAAAGTATTCTACTAGCTGAACGATAACTTCTGTATCTGTTTCAGACAACAAATCAACACCTGAGATGTATTGTTTCTTCACCAGTTCATAGTTCTCGATTACACCGTTGTGTACGAGTGTAAAGCGTTCTGTTGAACTTTGGTGTGGATGAGAGTTAACTCTGCTCGGAACTCCGTGTGTTGCCCAGCGTGTATGTCCGATACCAACGGATGCTTCTACTCCAAGATCTACGTTTTCACGAAGATTTGCAATACGTCCTTTTTCTTTGAACACATGAACTCCGTCTTCATTAAGTACAGCGATACCAGCTGAGTCATATCCGCGGTATTCTAATTTTTCTAATCCGCGTAAAAGGATTTCCTTCGCGTCATTATTCCCAATATATCCAACGATTCCACACATAAATAAGCGTCCTCCTTAAAGCCATCACACTCTGCTGACGGCTTTCATAAGGGGGCCGTGAGCGGGGCTCACAACCCCACCTATGTTCTCTATTTTTATTTTTTTCACTTGCTTTCGTCTTTGTACAGGAAGTCACCTTACCTGGTTTGAACAAAAGCTTACGGAAGTGATGTTCCGAGAGGCATCCGCCGAAATATCGATGAACCTCTTCCTCGTCAACTGCTCTTTAGCCGGTCAGCAGTTCAGGCGCTTTGGATGAATGATTAACTGTAAACTCCTTCCTTTTATTTGAAGTAAACAAAAATAATCATACACGGGTTTTTCAAAACCGTCAATTATTATTCTTTCCCATTTTGAGAAAAAATTGAAACATAATGTTCCATATTACAAAAATATGCATACACAGCTCTTTCTGTGAGCCGCATATGCATATGTTTCGTGCCCTTTTTTATTTTATGAGGGACAGTTTCTTTTTAATTTAAACGAGCTCAGCCTTTACTACTTCTACGATTTTATCTGCATGCTCTTGGCAGAGTTCTTCTGTTGGAGCTTCAACCATTACACGCACGAGTGGCTCCGTTCCAGAAGGGCGAACAAGCACTCGGCCGTTTCCTTCAAGCTCTGTTTCTACGTTATCGATCGCAGCCTTGATCGCATCGTTTCCGTTCAACTTAGACTTATCCGCTACTTTTACATTGATAAGAAGCTGCGGGAATTTTGCCATCTCACCTGCAAGCTCGGATAGTGGCTTTCCAGTTGCTTTTAAGATCGAAGCAAGCTGTATGCCAGATAGAAGCCCGTCTCCTGTTGTCGTGTAGTCTAAGAAGATGATATGACCAGACTGTTCTCCACCAAGGTTAAAGTCGTTCTTACGCATCTCTTCCATTACATAACGGTCACCTACAGCTGTTTGTGCAGATTTCATCTCGTTTGCTTCTACAGCTTTATAGAAACCTAAGTTACTCATTACTGTTGAAACGACTGTATCCTGCTTCAAACGTCCTTGCTCTTTCAGGTGCTTTGCACAGATGAACATGATTTGGTCTCCATCGACGATGTTTCCTTTTTCATCGATCGCGATCAAACGGTCTCCGTCACCATCAAATGCAAGCCCCATGTCGCAGCCTTTTTCTTTAACAAGTTCAGCAAGCTTCTCAGGATGTGTACTTCCTACACCTTCATTGATGTTTAGACCGTTCGGACTTGTACCCATCGTAGAGATGTCTGCTTCAAGATCAGCAAATAGATGTGGAGCATGTGACGATGTCGCTCCGTGCGCACAATCTAAAGCGATATGAAGACCAGAAAAATCTCCAGGAACCGTTTGTTTCAGATAATGCATATACTTTTGGCCGCCTTCAAAATAATCGCTGACAGACCCTAAGTCTCCGCCTACAGGACGAGGAAGTTCATCTTGTTCATTATCCAAAAGTGCTTCGATTTCTGCTTCTTGCTCATCTAACAATTTGAAGCCATCTGCTCCAAAGAATTTAATACCGTTATCTGCTACCGGGTTATGCGAAGCTGAAATCATAACACCCGCTTGTGCACCTAAGGCTTTTGTTAAGAAAGCAACTCCAGGAGTAGAGATTACGCCTAAACGCATTACTTCCGCACCGATGGATAGAAGCCCCGCTACAAGAGCACCCTCTAGCATCTGCCCCGAAATACGTGTGTCACGCCCGATTAAGATTTTAGGTCTTTCTGTATTTTTTGTAAGAACATATCCTCCAAAGCGCCCTAATTTAAATGCTAGTTCAGGCGTAAGTTCTGTATTTGCTACTCCTCTAACTCCGTCGGTACCAAAATATTTACCCATTATTGCTCTCTCCTTCAACTATTGACTGCTAGTCTCTGTTTGAATTTCCACACTGGCTTCTTGAACTGTACCTGTCAGTTCAACATCCCCTGGATTTTTCCAATCTATCTTCACTTTATGTGTTCCTTGATCGAGTGAACTCACATCTACGATTCCTTGCAGATCTGACTTTTTAAGAGCGTTAAGCACACTCTTTTTTCCTCTTACCGTTACATCGACTACTCCATCTGCTGGATCTAGAAATGTTGCTTGTTTGTCAGCGTCATTTCCGAGCAGTGTTAATGGAATATCACTAAACGTTTTTGTCGACTCTTGATCGGCTTCTGGTTCTGCTTCCGGCTCGGCATCTGCTTCTGTTTCCGTCTCAGTACCCGTTTCTTCAACGTTAACATCTACCGTTACTTCTTTTATAGAAACGTCGTCGATTCCCTCGGGTACAGGAACATCAACAGTAAGTGTTGTATCTTTTTTGATCTCACTTAAATCTATCGTTATCTCTTTAAAAGAATCAATTTTTTCTAGAGAAGTTGTTGTACCCGTTAATGTGATCTCACTCGGATTCGATGTGATCGATTGAAGAGAAAGTCCCTCATCTAATTTCCCTTTCGTTTCGATAGAGATCGGTACCGTTTTCTTTGGCTTCTTGATCGGCACGGATACTTCAGCTACTCCTGGGTTGATCTGAACATCGATTAAATCCCCTTGCTGATTGTATGCACGCAGTGGAACTTTTGTTTGAATCGTTTCATCTGCATCCGTTACATCAACAAATCCTGTGATGAATGAGATCTGATCGATCATCCCTTCGGCACCCGTCACATCAACCGTTCTCGGTGAGAACTCAACTTCACCTGCTGTATATCCTTCAGGCATTTTTCTTTTGTTCTTCAGGTCCACGTTCACGTTCATTTCTTTTGTTACTTTTTTATGAAGAATAACATCTACATAATCTGGATTAATCTTAGCCTTTACACCCTCAGGCAGACCTTGAACTTGAACCTTTACACGCTTGTTCCCAGGTTTCATATTCGTGAGGTCAATATAGACTTCGAATTCTTTATCTACTTTTGTCGCTTTTGTAATCAAACGGCTGGATCCTGTTAAAGTAAGATCAACTGATGATGGCATATCGGTAAGTACGAATTGGTTGTCATCAAAGTATGGTTTGATCTGTACGTTCTCGATCGTCTCACTTTCGGTATACATTTTAGAGAATATTGAATTGTTCGCTGCTTCTTCCTGCGTCTCCATCGTTACGATCGTATACATCATGAGGGCTAGGAGGAAAGCAATAATTTTCACAAACCATGAACTACTAAGGAGTTTGTCCATTTTTCTTTCCCCTCCAATTCCAGCGAGTTGAGGAAGTGGACTTGTTGGCAATAATCAATTCTGCGTTTAACAAATTTCTTAAAGACTCATCGTCCAGGTTACGATAGATCTCTCCGTTTTTCGTAAGTGAAATCGTACCTGTTTCCTCAGAAACGATAACCGTTATGGCATCTGTTACTTCACTGATCCCTAGTGCAGCTCTATGTCGTGTTCCAAGCTCTTTTGAAACAAACGGACTTTCCGTCAATGGTAAATAGCAACCAGCGGCATAGATCTGACTTTGTTTAATGATGACTGCCCCATCATGTAAAGGCGTGTTCGGCACAAAAATATTTGTCAACAATTCGGAAGTTAGATGCGCTTTGATCGGTATGCCTGTTTCCACGTATTCACTCAATCCCGTTTCTCGTTCGATCGACATGATCGCTCCTATTCGTCGCTTAGACATATAGTTCGTCGACTTACAGATCGCGGCAATGGCTTTTTCTGTCTCTTCTTCTTCAGGCAGTCCTGTACGAGAAAAGAACTTTCCACGTCCAAGCTGCTCTAGTGCTCGTCTTAACTCTGGCTGGAAAATGATGATGATGGCAAGAAGACCGTATGTAATGACTTTATCCATAAGCCATGACATCGTTCTAAGATCAAACGAGCTACTTAAAAACCACACCACGATGATCACGGTTATCCCTTTTAGCAATTGAACAGCTTTCGTACCGCGAATCAGCATGATGAGCTTATAGATCACATAGGTTACTAACAAGATATCTATGATCTGAGTAATGTAATTGAATATATTAAAATCAGCGATTGGTAACATAAATTCCCTCCCAACCCAGTTTGTCTTCCAAGTTGAAGTATTTAGTGGTTCTTTAGATGTAAAACCTCATGAAAAGTAGTATTCCTTTAAACACTGCTTAAAATAATTTTTTAACCTACTTATTATAGCATACCTCAATGTAAAGAAAACTTGGCATGACTTTCACATGTTTTACTCATGATGGTTGGATGATGTTTTTTATTTAGTAAACTTGAACAAGAAAAAAAGCCGTGTGAGAACGGCTTTTTTTCTGCGTATCATTCATTGCTTCATCATTTGTACTAACTAAAGATTTCAACTTATACCATACCCATTCGACCACTTGACCAATTTCCTGACTGTGGCCAGTTACTTCCCCAGCCGAAGCAAGATATTGATCGCCTTTTATGACCGTCACGTCACCTTCGACTCTGCCTTCTATTCGAACATCTGCATTCTCTACCACTAAATCGCCTTTAATTGTTTCCCCAGCAGGAACGACAACTACTCGTTCATTCTTTTTGATCTGCAGGTTTCCTTCGCCTTTTACAACGGCGAGGTCTTGTTGATTATAGCTCGTGAACACAGATGCTGCCATAAAGAACATAAAGATCGCTGCAGCCGTTAGAGCAGGATGGCTCTTCATCCAGCGCATCCACTTTACTTGTTGCTTCTCTTTAGGCAATTTAGCCATTACAGCCTCTGTAAACCCCTCTGGTGCCTTCATATGGGATTGCAACTGCAATTCCTTTAGTGTAACCGTCAGCAGCTCAAACTCTTCTCTACACGTCTCACAACCTTTTAGATGATTGTGAAAGTTTTGTTCTTCTTCTTTTGTTGCATCACCATCAAGTACTTTATTCATTAGTTCATCATATACGGAAGCTTCACAATGCATTATTATCACCTCGTTTTTACAACCATTTGAAATACTTTCTTCAACGCTTCCCGACCTCGATGTATACGAGTTTTTACTGTTGGAACGGGTATGTCCATAATCTTGCTGATCTCTTCTAACGAGAGATCTTCAACGTATTTTAAAAGAATTGCCGTCCTGTATTTTTCAGGAAGCTTCATGATCTCTGCCTGAAGTTCATTCCACTCTTCATTCTCTGTAACCACTTCTTCAGGTAAAGGCTCTTCACTAGAAAGCTGGCTATACATCGTAGCCCCATCTGTTCCTGGTACTTCTGCATCCAAATAATAATCTGGCTTCTTCTTCCTTAACCTATCGATACAAAGATTTGTAGCGATACGAAAGATCCAGGTTGAAAATTTGTATTCACTGTTGTACTTACTTATATTACGGTAAGCTCTTAAAAAAGTTTCTTGTGCTAAATCTTCTGCTTCATGTCCATTGCCGACCATCCGGAAACAATGCCGGTATATTTTATCTTTAAACAGGTCCACAATGCCTTCAAACGCTTCTTGGTCCCCTTTTTTAACCTGGGTCACCATATTCGCTATTAAGGCGTCCATTATCTTATCACCACTCGGATTTTATTTACGTACCAGCATTTCATAAGTTTCAAATCTTTTCATATTTTTTTATTTTATCATGTTGCAGAATTTGACGAAATAAAAAGGTATTTTTTTCTAAATAATGTGTTTTAAATAAATCAGACCTGGGAATATTAATCATATAAAATATTATGCTGAGGCAGAAAGGGGTAGTTTGTATGCATAGAGATTCATTAATCGAACAGATCGAACACTCCAGACAGCAAATGAATGAACTCTCAAAACATCTTCCACTAATCGCACAAGAAGTAGTTGAACTCTCACAAGAGATCGATCACCTGCTTAACCAATATCAACGCATAAATGAAAAAGAACAGTTGCATCTATAAAGAGGCAACTGTTTTTATTTTTCTTCGTTTATTATAGTAGTTTCTCTCCAAATAAAGAACCCATTAAAGCTACAGCAACCGTTGCTGTTTTGTTCTTTTCATCTAGTATAGGATTAACTTCTACAAATTCCGCTGAAGTGATGACTTCCGCTTCAGCTAGCATTTCCATCGCTAAGTGACTCTCTCTATAGCTGATTCCTCCAAGTACCGGAGTTCCAACACCAGGTGCATCATGTGGATCAAGACCATCTAGATCAAGACTTAAGTGAACACCATCTGTATGTGCTAAGTATTCAATCGTCTCTTCCATAACTTTCGCCATGCCTAGACGATCCACTTCATGCATCGTATATACTTTAATCCCTTTTTCTTTGATCAGTTCACGTTCTCCTTCATCTAATGAACGTGCTCCAATAATCACAATATTTTCAGGTTTGATCTTTGGTGTGTAGTCGCTTATGTTAGTAAGCCTTTCATGACCAATACCAATACTTACCGCAAGAGGCATTCCATGAATGTTCCCGCTCGGAGATGTATCCGCTGTATTCAGGTCTCCATGCGCATCATACCAAATAACACCTAGATTCTCATAGTGCTTAGAAACCCCAGCCAATGTACCAATGGCGATACTATGGTCTCCGCCTAATACAAGTGGAAACTTCTTATTCGAGATTACAGTTGATACCGTCTGTGAAAGTTTTTCACTCGCTTCAATGACACCTCTTAAGTTTTTTAGATTACCTTCGTTTTCAATACTTTGTTTTTCTGGACGAGCAATATCTATATCACCAAAATCTTCTACACGATAATCCAGGTTTTCAAGGCGTTCAACAACACCTGCATATCGAATTGCACTCGGCCCCATATCCACACCGCGGCGCATTTGTCCTAAATCCATCGGTACACCGATTACTGTAATATCTTTCAACATTTCTTCTTCCTCCCTTATGAAAAACACAAAAAACTTGAAAATCTATCTCTATTGTAGCTTTAAGGGATTTCATGGTTCAACTGGACAAAATGTTGCATAGATATACCAAAAAGAAAGCGCTTTCGGACTTCTGTTACATATTTATGAGGTTTCGGTTAAAAAACGATAAAAAGAAGATGGCTTCGAGCCATCTTCTTTCCGATTTTCTTAACTCTGTTTAATTTATCAGTACTGAAATGGGGTATCTTTAGGAGGTCCCGTTTCATGAGTAGAAAAATAGACCGCTAAAAACAAATACCATTCGGGGTATTTGCGATGCTAATTCTAGAAATATCAGCACTAATTCTAGATATTTCGCAAATAATACGGCGGATTTTGGCTATAATACGGCGAGTTTTGCTCCTATATCGGCGAGTCGTCATAGTTCGACAATAAAAATGGATCACATACCCTTAACCCTATTTCATAACTGACTCATGTATACGTGATCACACTATACACTAGCAGCCAAAAAGTTAATATCTCTATCAAACGAGAAGTATTTTAAAGTCTTCTAAACAACAAAAAAAACTTCAGGCATCGCCTGAAGTGAAATGATTATGTATATGGTGGAGCTTAGCGGGATCGAACCGCTGACCTCCTGCGTGCAAGGCAGGCGCTCTCCCAGCTGAGCTAAAGCCCCGAAGAAATAAATGGAGCGGGTGATGAGAATCGAACTCACGACCAGAGCTTGGAAGGCTCTTGTTTTACCACTAAACTACACCCGCATATTCTATTAGTATCGTCTAACAATTTAATCGTTAAACATAAGATGGTGGAGGGGGACGGATTCGAACCGCCGAACCCGGAGGGAGCGGATTTACAGTCCGCCGCGTTTAGCCACTTCGCTACCCCTCCACATAAAAAAAGAGAGTTACTCTTCAAGCACTTCTATGTGCTCTGTGTCTACTAACATAAAAAATAAACATGGTGCCGGCTAGAGGACTTGAACCCCCAACCTACTGATTACAAGTCAGTTGCTCTACCAATTGAGCTAAACCGGCAAGCAAAAAAAATGGTGGAGGATGACGGGTTCGAACCGCCGACCCCCTGCTTGTAAGGCAGGTGCTCTCCCAGCTGAGCTAATCCTCCAAAAGTATTTATAAGAAATGGTGACCCGTACGGGATTCGAACCCGTGTTACCGCCGTGAAAGGGCGGTGTCTTAACCGCTTGACCAACGGGCCATAACTGTTTGTTTAAGTATGATATGGAGCTTCCAACCGGGCTCGAACCGGTGACCTCTTCCTTACCATGGAAGCACTCTACCTGCTGAGCTATGGAAGCAAGTAAAAATGGCTCCACAGGCAGGACTCGAACCTGCGACCGATCGGTTAACAGCCGATAGCTCTACCACTGAGCTACTGTGGAATAATGTAATGAAAATCCACAACTAAGTTGAAATTTTGAGATTATAGCCCAGCGACGTCCTACTCTAACAGGGGGAAACCCCCAACTACCATCGGCGCTGAAGAGCTTAACTTCCGTGTTCGGTATGGGAACGGGTGTGACCTCTTCGCCATCATCACTGGACCTAGTTACGTATGTAACACTCTCAAAATCATTTATCCTGTTGGGACAAGATAAATTTTATTATATTTTAAAGCATTTTGCAAGAGATTTTTTAATGATTTTCATCATTTTTTATGTTCTCTCAAAACTAGATACGACGTTTCCAAATGTTATGCTTTTTTAAGGATAAGCCCTCGACCGATTAGTATCTGTCAGCTCCACGTGTCACCACGCTTCCACACCAGACCTATCAACCTCATCATCTCTAAGGGGTCTTACTCACTTGCGTGATGGGAAATCTCATCTTGAGGGGGGCTTCATGCTTAGATGCTTTCAGCACTTATCCCATCCACACGTAGCTACCCAGCTATGCCCCTGGCGGAACAACTGGTACACCAGCGGTGTGTCCATCCCGGTCCTCTCGTACTAAGGACAGCTCCTCTCAAATTTCCTGCGCCCGCGACGGATAGGGACCGAACTGTCTCACGACGTTCTGAACCCAGCTCGCGTACCGCTTTAATGGGCGAACAGCCCAACCCTTGGGACCTACTTCAGCCCCAGGATGCGATGAGCCGACATCGAGGTGCCAAACCTCCCCGTCGATGTGGACTCTTGGGGGAGATAAGCCTGTTATCCCCAGGGTAGCTTTTATCCGTTGAGCGATGGCCCTTCCATGCGGAACCACCGGATCACTAAGCCCGACTTTCGTCCCTGCTCGACTTGTAGGTCTCGCAGTCAAGCTCCCTTGTGCCTTTACACTCTGCGAATGATTTCCAACCATTCTGAGGGAACCTTTGGGCGCCTCCGTTACTGTTTAGGAGGCGACCGCCCCAGTCAAACTGCCCACCTGACACTGTCTCCGAACCGGATTACGGTCCAAGGTTAGAATTTCAATACAGCCAGGGTAGTATCCCACCGACGCCTCCACCGAAGCTGGCGCTCCGGCTTCTCAGGCTCCTACCTATCCTGTACAAGCTGTACCAAAATCCAATATCAAGTTGCAGTAAAGCTCCATGGGGTCTTTCCGTCCTGTCGCGGGTAACCTGCATCTTCACAGGTACTATAATTTCACCGGGTCTCTCGTTGAGACAGTATCCAAGTCGTTACACCTTTCGTGCGGGTCGGAACTTACCCGACAAGGAATTTCGCTACCTTAGGACCGTTATAGTTACGGCCGCCGTTTACTGGGGCTTCAATTCAGAGCTTCTCCTAAAAGGATAACCCCTCCTCTTAACCTTCCAGCACCGGGCAGGTGTCAGCCCCTATACTTCACCTTGCGGTTTCGCAGAGACCTGTGTTTTTGCTAAACAGTCGCTTGGATCTATTCACTGCGGCTCTCTCGGGCGATAAACCCTATCAGAGCACCCCTTCTCCCGAAGTTACGGGGTCATTTTGCCGAGTTCCTTAACGAGAGTTCTCCCGATCATCTTAGGATTCTCTCCTCGCCTACCTGTGTCGGTTTGCGGTACGGGCACCTCTTTCCTCACTAGAGGCTTTTCTTGGCAGTGTAGGATCAGGGACTTCGGTACTAAAATTTCCCTCGCCATCACAGCTCAGCCTTAATGTTGGGCGGATTTGCCTACCCAACAGCCTAACTGCTTAGACGCACTATTCCATCAGTGCGCTCACCCTACCTTACTGCGTCCCCCCATTGTTCAAACGGAAAGGAGGTGGTACAGGAATATCAACCTGTTATCCATCGCCTACGCTTTTCAGCCTCGGCTTAGGCCCCGACTAACCCTGAGCGGACGAGCCTTCCTCAGGAAACCTTAGGCTTTCGATGGACAAGATTCTCACTTGTCTTTCGCTACTCATACCGGCATTCTCACTTCAAAGCGCTCCACCAGTCCTTCCGGTCTGACTTCGCTGCACTTCGAACGCTCCCCTACCCCTGTACCATACGGTACAAGCCATAGCTTCGGTGATACGTTTAGCCCCGTTACATTTTCGGCGCAGAGTCACTCGACCAGTGAGCTATTACGCACTCTTTAAATGGTGGCTGCTTCTAAGCCAACATCCTGGTTGTCTGGGCAACTCCACATCCTTTGCCACTTAACGTATACTTTGGGACCTTAGCTGATGGTCTGGGCTGTTTCCCTTTTGACTACGGATCTTATCACTCGCAGTCTGACTCCCGCGGATAATTCTCTGGCATTCGGAGTTTGACTGAATTCGGTAACCCTGTGGGGGCCCCTAGTCCAATCAGTGCTCTACCTCCAGGAATCTTGCCGCGAGGCTAGCCCTAAAGCTATTTCGGGGAGAACCAGCTATCTCCGTGTTCGATTGGCATTTCACCCCTACCCACACCTCATCCCCGCACTTTTCAACGTGCGTGGGTTCGGGCCTCCATTCAGTGTTACCTGAACTTCACCCTGGACATGGGTAGATCACACGGTTTCGGGTCTACGACCACGTACTATGTCGCCCTATTCAGACTCGCTTTCGCTGCGGCTCCGTCTTATCAACTTAACCTTGCACGGGATCGTAACTCGCCGGTTCATTCTACAAAAGGCACGCCGTCACCCGTTAATGGGCTCCGACTACTTGTAGGCACACGGTTTCAGGATCTGTTTCACTCCCCTTCCGGGGTGCTTTTCACCTTTCCCTCACGGTACTGGTTCACTATCGGTCACTAGGGAGTATTTAGCCTTGGGAGATGGTCCTCCCGGATTCCGACGGGGTTTCACGTGTCCCGCCGTACTCAGGATCCACTCAGGAGGGAACGAAGTTTCAGCTACAGGGCTGTTACCTTCTTCGGCTGGCCTTTCCAGACCACTTCACCTACTTCGTTCCTTTGTAACTCCGTATAGAGTGTCCTACAACCCCAGAGAGCAAGCTCTCTGGTTTGGGCTGATTCCGTTTCGCTCGCCGCTACTCAGGAAATCGCATTTGCTTTCTCTTCCTCCGGGTACTTAGATGTTTCAGTTCCCCGGGTCTGCCTTCTCATACCCTATGTATTCAGATATGGATACCATCCCATTACGGATGGTGGGTTCCCCCATTCGGAAATCCCCGGATCAATGCTTACTTACAGCTCCCCGAGGCATATCGGTGTTCGTCCCGTCCTTCTTCGGCTCCTAGTGCCAAGGCATCCACCGTGCGCCCTTTCTAGCTTAACCTTATATGATGTTTGCACATCAAAGATTCTTGCTTGGCGCAGATTAGATAAATCTATCTGCCTTGCATATTGTTTGGATGTCGATATCTAGTTTTCAAAGAACATCTTGAAAGAACATAAGTTCCTTCAAAACTGAACAAAAGAAGAATAGGCGTACTTACGAAACACTCGAAGGTGTTTCATAATCTCCATAGAAAGGAGGTGATCCAGCCGCACCTTCCGATACGGCTACCTTGTTACGACTTCACCCCAATCATCTGTCCCACCTTCGGCGGCTGGCTCCCAAAAGGGTTACCCCACCGACTTCGGGTGTTACAAACTCTCGTGGTGTGACGGGCGGTGTGTACAAGGCCCGGGAACGTATTCACCGCGGCATGCTGATCCGCGATTACTAGCAATTCCGGCTTCATGTAGGCGAGTTGCAGCCTACAATCCGAACTGAGAATGACTTTTTGGGATTGGCTTGGCCTCGCGGCTTCGCAACCCTTTGTATCATCCATTGTAGCACGTGTGTAGCCCAGGTCATAAGGGGCATGATGATTTGACGTCGTCCCCACCTTCCTCCGGTTTGTCACCGGCAGTCACCTTAGAGTGCCCAACTGAATGCTGGCAACTAAGGTCAAGGGTTGCGCTCGTTGCGGGACTTAACCCAACATCTCACGACACGAGCTGACGACAACCATGCACCACCTGTCACTTTGTCCCCCGAAGGGGAAAGCTCTATCTCTAGAGTGGTCAAAGGATGTCAAGACCTGGTAAGGTTCTTCGCGTTGCTTCGAATTAAACCACATGCTCCACTGCTTGTGCGGGCCCCCGTCAATTCCTTTGAGTTTCAACCTTGCGGTCGTACTCCCCAGGCGGAGTGCTTAATGTGTTAACTTCAGCACTGAGGGTGGAACCCCCCAACACCTAGCACTCATCGTTTACGGCGTGGACTACCAGGGTATCTAATCCTGTTTGCTCCCCACGCTTTCGCGCCTCAGCGTCAGTTACAGGCCAAAAAGCCGCCTTCGCCACTGGTGTTCCTCCACATCTCTACGCATTTCACCGCTACACGTGGAATTCCACTTTTCTCTCCTGCACTCAAGTCTCCCAGTTTCCAATGACCCTCCACGGTTGAGCCGTGGGCTTTCACATCAGACTTAAGAGACCGCCTGCGCGCGCTTTACGCCCAATAATTCCGGATAACGCTTGCCACCTACGTATTACCGCGGCTGCTGGCACGTAGTTAGCCGTGGCTTTCTGGTTAGGTACCGTCAAGGTACGAGCAGTTACTCTCGTACTTGTTCTTCTCTAACAACAGAGCTTTACGACCCGAAGGCCTTCATCGCTCACGCGGCGTTGCTCGGTCAGGCTTTCGCCCATTGCCGAAGATTCCCTACTGCTGCCTCCCGTAGGAGTCTGGGCCGTGTCTCAGTCCCAGTGTGGCCGATCACCCTCTCAGGTCGGCTACGCATCGTCGCCTTGGTGAGCCGTTACCTCACCAACTAGCTAATGCGCCGCGGGCTCATCTGTAAGTGTCAGCGAGAGGCCAACTTTCAAAAAGAAGAAATGCTTCTTCTCTTGTTATCCGGTATTAGCCCCGGTTTCCCGGAGTTATCCCCGTCTTACAGGCAGATTACCCACGTGTTACTCACCCGTCCGCCGCTAAATCAGAGGAGCAAGCTCCTCATCATTCGCTCAACTTGCATGTATTAGGCACGCCGCCAGCGTTCATCCTGAGCCAGGATCAAACTCTCCATAAAAGTGTTTGTCTTGCTCTAGTTTTAAAACTGACGGAATTAATTCTTAATTCCTTACCTATTTCTTTTGTTCAGTTTTCAAAGAACTTTTTGTTTCGTTTTTGTTAGCCGCTCGTTTTGGCGACTTTTATAAGATACCACCGTTGGCTAGTTGATGTCAACAGCTTTTTTTAGTGATTCTTAATTTGTTTATTTCGTTTGTTTCAGCCGCTGTAAAAGCGACAAGAAGTAATATACCATCTTCTCAATAATATGGTCAATAGTTTTTTTAAAAAAAGTTAATTCCTTTGTTTTCGCCTTAAATACCTTCTGCAATCAGACGGCTTAGCGAACCTACAGAATAAACGATAAATGATCTGATACCTCTCTTCTAAAACAGATTTCACTATAGCATCGATCTTATGGTCTTCAAGATCAAACTTAAGTTCCTCCATCTCTTTTTTTAATACATACTCAAACTCATGAAGTTCTTGATGATTCAATAACATACCTACCAAAGACAATGGACGACACCCCGCTAAGTTTTTTCTTTTACCATTATGGCCATGAATAGTAGGAGTTATTATTTTATGGGATTATCTAAATTTTCGGTATATCTTGTCCCTTTCATCATAGATATTTTGTAAGGAAGATGGACAGGGGGTAGATGGTATTATGAAATTTTTCTTTGTTATTAACGGTAAGAAAGTGAAACAATACATGATTGTTGTATTTGCAGCATTCTTTGCTGCTTCACTTGCTTTTGTAGGACAGCAGCAACTATCTGTATTTTCATCTAAAGATGGACCCCGAGCGATTTATAAGGGAGAAGACCAAGGGAATAAAGTATCTCTTACATTTGATATCAGTTGGGGCGATAAGCGAGTTACGCCGATCTTGGACGTCTTAAAGGATAAAGGCGTAAAAAATTGCACGTTTTTCTTATCAGCCGCTTGGGCTGAACGTCATCCTGAAATCGTTGAACGCATCGTAAAGGATGGTCATGAAGTAGCCAGTCTTGGTTATCAATACAAAAGTTATACGGATTGGGAAGACAAGCAGATCAAAAGGGATATCCTTTTAGCTCAGGAAAAGATTAAAAAGGTATCTGGAAAAATGACTTCCCTTATTCGCCCGCCGAACGGAAACTTTGATGAGCGTGTCTTGAACATCTCTGAAGATCTCAACCATACGGTAGTTCATTGGAGCATCGACACGAAAGATTGGAAAAACCCTGGCGTAGATCGTATTGTGACAACGGCTACCGATGAGACGAAAGCTGGAGACATTATTTTGCTTCATGCATCTGATTCTGTAAAGCAAACGCACAAAGCACTTCCTACAATTATCGATAAACTGCGTGATGATGGATTTAAATTTGTAAGTGTAAGTGAAATGATCGCGAATACAGAGGCCAATAGCAAAGAGGTTAACTAATTAATAAAAAGCCCCTGCCTTATAAGGCAGTGGGCTTTGTTTGTTTAGATGATTTAGATTGATTGGATTGCAACAGTCGATGCAGCATTAAAATTTGATACGTATTACAAAGCATGATCGGAACAAATCCCATCCAAAGCGAAAGGGTATTGTTTTCTTTCAGCACCGGCACCCATTCTAAAATAGTAACGACTGTGATGAAGAAAAGCGTTGGTATAAATGCTACACTCGTTGTTTGCTTTACTTTTACATAGGCAATGATCAATCCGTAAGCTAAAATCGCAAGCGGAATAAGAATGTAATTAACGAGGCTGTCTCCTTCTTTGTGAAAGGATGTATATCGTAAATAGAACAGATCGAATAGTACGACTGCAATCAATACAAGTTGTACACCATTCCAAAGGCGATGACTTTTAAAGATACCCAGACCAAAGCGGTGAACGGTTAAATAAGCAAAAAAGCCCATCTGACTAAAAACACTGAACAACGCGCCGAAACCGATCAATCCAAAAATATATAGAAGAACTTCTAAAGCGCTGCTGTCTTCAGGAAACTTTAATATAAGACCAACTGTGATTGCACTAACAATCCCAATTAACAATGTGGTAAAGAATAAAAAGATCCAATTTCTAATTTTCACGCCTGTTTTCCCCCTCTAACATGCTCCGTAACGATTGTACCAATGTCTTTTTTAAATTGCCAGTTTTCCTTTAAATAACCAGTATAAATACGTGCTAAAAATCAATCCTATAAGTATCGAGCTCAACTTGAAAGGAGGAGGAATTACAATGAAAAAAATATACATTTTCCTCTTTTGTATCTCTCTTGCTGTTCTTTCGGGCTGTGCTCAAGAAGCCCAAGGCAGTTCTCAGGTCGATTATGAAGCAACAAAAAAGATGCTTGTCGATCTGTTAAAGACAGATGAAGGAAAAAAAGCCATCAAAGAAGTGTTATCTGATAAGGAAATTCAACAAGATATACTCATTGATCAAGAAGTCATCAAACAGACGATTGAAAAGCAGCTTCTTTCTGAAAAAGGACAAAAGTTTTGGCAGACTCTTTTTAAAGATCCGAAGTTCTCCGTAGCTTTTGCAAAAAGTATGCGAAAAGAACACGAGAAGCTGATGAAGGATCTTATGAAAGACCCACAATATCAAGCAGAAGTGATGAAAATCATGCAAAATCCGCAAATGGCAGAAAAATTATTATCTCTCGTTGATACACAGCCTGTTAGAAAAGAAATGAAAAAAGTCATGCTTGAAACGTTTGAGAGTCCAATCGTACAAGCCCAGATCCAAGAAATGCTGAAAAAAGTCGCTCATGAAGAAATCGATCAGTCCATATCTAACAAAGGAAAAGAAGCTTCATCCGGCGGTGGACAACAGCAAGAAGAAGAATCAACGAGCCCGCAATAAAAGCCTTCCGATACTCGGAAGGCTTTTTTCTTTAGTTTGTTTTATCGATGATTTTCTTTGCCATCTGAATATAATGTTCCCCGATCGGATGTGTTTGTTCATACACACTCGGCGCAAAATCATCTTCTTTTATCTCGGGCTGACCAAGCGGAATTTGGCCAAGCAACGGTACATTTAACTCTTCTGCTAAACGTTTTCCGCCGTCTTTACCGAATACATATTCCTTCTCACCTGTAGACCCGCTTTGGAAGTATGACATATTCTCCACGATTCCAAGAACTTCATGGTTTGTCTTAATCGCCATCGTTCCTGCACGTGCTGCAACGAAAGCTGCTGTAGCATGAGGTGTTGTTACGATTACTTCTTTACACTTCGGAAGCATCTTGTGAACATCAAGTGCTACGTCACCTGTACCAGGTGGTAAGTCTAGAAGAACATAGTCTAGATCTCCCCATTCTACTTCGCTGAAGAAATTCATGAGCATCTTTCCGAGCATCGGTCCGCGCCAGATAACAGGTGCGTTATCTTCAACGAAAAATGCCATGGAGATTACTTTTACATCAAAACGTTCAACCGGAAAGATTCGGTCGCCTTTTACTTTTGGACGCTCTGTAATTCCCATCATATCTGGAACACTGAATCCGTAAATATCAGCATCGATCAATCCGACCTTTTTCCCAAGCCTTGCAAGAGCAACGGCTAAATTTACAGATACCGTTGATTTCCCAACGCCGCCTTTACCACTAGCGATCGCGATAAATTGTGTCTTGCTGTTTTCGGAAAGAAGAGTAGTTGGCGCACTCTGCGCTCCCGCTTCACTCGGGTCCACAGCTGTAATGTCGTCTCTTTTTTCAAAACGAAGTCCGACAGATTCCACTCCAGCATTTTTCAGTACTTGAACGATCTGCTGCTGCAGCTGCATTTGTTCTGGTGTTCCTGTATGTGCTAAGCCGATCTTCAGCCCCACATATCCTTCTTTTATTTTCAACTCACGGATACTTCCTGAGTCGACCATGCTTTTATGTAAATAAGGGTCTTGAATAGGACCTAACAGCTCGATGACTTTTTCTTCTGTAAGCACATAGACACATCCTTTACCTGTAAAATTCCTCTTCAGTATATCACAACCCCCACTGACAATCATGTAAGCGGTTTTTTAGATGTGTAAATATGATTTTAATTAGAATGGTCTGTAAGTAAACCTTGAAAGTAGTTGATTTCCGTTTCAGATGCTCGCTTTCCGGGGGGCGTGCGGAGAGCCTCCTAGCGCTTTGCGCTTTTAGGAGTCTCTCCTGTCCCGCTGATCCCCCAGGAGTCTCGCACCTTACACTCCAATCCCCTTGTCAATGATGTCTTTAGTAGGTCCGTCCATAAAAGTCCATAATACCTTGTAAGATAATATCTGCTAAAAAAACACCCCCTCTAATCAAGAGGAGATGCTGGTGGGGTTTCATTTGTATAAAAGCGCAGCATCCCTTGATAGATCGATGCCGCTATACTTTTTTGGTACGACTCTGTTTTTAACAGTTCGCGTTCTGATGGATTGGACAGGAAGCCAACTTCGACTAAAGCCCCTGGTACCTCTGCCGTTCTCAGCAAGTATAGACCTTCTAGTGATTTTGCGAATCGGTTCGTATTGTTTAAATTTCGTTTGATTTCGTCTTGAATGAATTTAGATACAGCTTCTCCATCTTCTTTTCCGGGATGATAAAAGACTTGAGCGCCTCTCCATCGGGATGAAGGCAAAGAATTGAGATGAATCGAAATAAATAAGTCCGCATGATTTTCGTTAATAATTCGTTTTCGTTCTTTTAAATCTTCATATTTGCGATGACGCAGTTTTTTTGTTCCCTCGTTTGCGAGATCTGTGTCTGTCTCTCGTGTCATGATGACGAGTGCTCCCGCTTCTTGCAGATAATCGCGAAGCAATACGGAAATGTTTAACGCGATCTCTTTTTCCAGAACTTCTCCATCACCAACCGCACCACCGTCAGCTCCGCCATGACCTGGGTCAATTACGATAATCTTTCCAGAGAGCGGCATGTTCCACGAGCGCCACGAATCATCATCTAAAAAATGATAGGTGAAAATAAAGATAAGGACTGCGCATCCAAGTGCAAATGCGGCTCCCTTCACCCACTTCTTCATGTTTCGTCCCCCTATACAAGCCATATAACATTATGTATATGGGACAAGAAGAAATTTATAACTGATTATTGCAGCTTCATGCGGTAGCGTTTTTCACCGTTTTTATAGCCTTCCATCCACCAAATATGAACGAATGCCTCACAGCAAAGATGAAGAGATTCCATCATCATCTCTGTTCCCCAGCACCAGAACTGCCAATATTCAAAAAGACCGTCTGCGATTGCCTTCTGTTTGGCATAAGCCCTCTCCTTAATCTTTTCTAACGTTTCCCCGTGATACGCAAACCGGCTATAGCCTGCTCCTAAAAGATAAGAATCGATCGCCAAGTCGATGCATGCATCTTCAATGTCATTTTGATAAAGAAGCGAGTATTGAAAAAATGGTTGAAACAAACGCTGAAATTCTTTTTTTATAGTAGCAAGGGATAAGTCCCGAAGTACTTTCCGCTCGAACGTTTCTTTTTTGAAACGCTGCTTTTCTTTAAAGTTGTTTAATACAATTGCCATTGTTGCCTCCCCTTTCATCATGTTGTGTTTTTCCATATCTATATTTTCTCCAGAGATGGATTCACGACACTACATAAAAGATGGGAATAACTCTTTACTGCTTGCGGCGGAGATATTTGCAGAAACAAAAGAGGATCAGCCGTTAGACTTAATTTTTCTGGTTTCGACTTAATTTTTCTAATTTAGACTTAATTATTTGGATTAAGACTCAATTTTCCTCGATGCAGGCTTAATCGTTCCAAAATTAGAACCAATCTTCCGAATCAGACGAAATTCATCACAAACAAAAAAACCCCGCTCTCTAAAAAAGAGAACAGGGTTTTGATAAACGTAATAAGAATTAACGTTTTGAGAACTGAGGTGCACGACGAGCGCCTTTAAGTCCGTACTTCTTACGCTCTTTCATACGAGCGTCACGAGTAAGGAATCCAGCTGCTTTAAGAGAACCGCGGTACTCAGGATCTGCTTCTAGAAGCGCACGAGAGATACCGTGACGGATAGCTCCTGCTTGTCCAGTGTATCCACCGCCATGAACAGTA
Organism: Fictibacillus tiangongensis; assembly: GCF_048083785.1. Taxonomy (GTDB): domain Bacteria; phylum Bacillota; class Bacilli; order Bacillales; family Fictibacillaceae; genus Fictibacillus. Next base: position 162,626 of record NZ_CP182294.1, on the reverse strand, counting down.
ACTAATACGTCATACTTGTCAGTTGTTTCAGTTGTGTTAAGTGGTTGCTTAACGATAAGCTTTAAAGTTTCTAATCCGAAAAATTCGTCAATGTCACGTCCGTTAATTACGATACGGCCTTCACCAGGAACTAATCGTACACGCGCTACGGAGTGCTTACGACGTCCAGTGCCATAATATTGTACTTGTGCCACGTAAATACCCTCCTTTTTATCCGCGTAACTCGTAGTTTACAGGTTTTTGTGCTTGGTTGTTGTGCTCAGCTCCAGCGTAAACGTGAAGCTTTTTGAACATTTGGCGACCAAGGCTGTTCTTTGGAAGCATACCTTTGATTGCTAGTTCAAGCATTTGAACTGGACGAGTTGTACGCATTTCTAATGCAGTTCTCGTACGCAGTCCACCTGGGTGACCAGTGTGGCGGTAGTAAATTTTGTCTGTTAATTTCTTACCTGTTAATTCAATCTTCTCAGCGTTGATGATGATTACGTGATCACCAGTGTCAACGTGTGGTGTATAAATAGGCTTATGCTTACCGCGAAGGATAGATGCAACTTCACTGGATAGACGTCCAAGTGTTTTGCCTTCAGCGTCGATCACAAACCATTTACGTTCTACTTCAGAAGCTTTCGCCATGAAAGTCGTACGCATGTGTTTTCCCTCCTGTATCTTCAATCAAATTTCATTATATTCATGTGAACATTTCCCGAGATATCTACACGGGGCATGTGGACGATATCTGTAGAAATACCAAATAATATCTTATAATATATAAACAACGATGTCAAGCGTATCCTAAATATTATTCCGTTTTATCTGCATAATCTACACGAAAGAGATAGAGTCCGTTTGCCGGAGCTGTTTTTCCAGCGAACGCACGGTCCTTGCTTTTTATAATCGCAGAGATCTCTTCCGGTTTGAGCTTCCCTTGACCAACTTCTAAAAGTGTACCAACAAGAATGCGGACCATGTTATATAAAAACCCGCTGCCTCTTACCTTGAGCGTTAGGACATCCCCCTGTTCTTCAACATCTAAAGCAAAGATCGTACGAATTTTATCTTCCACTTCGGACTTTGCTGATGAAAAAGAGGTAAAGTCATGTGTACCTAAAAATAACGACGCAGCTTGCTTCATATCCTCTACGTTTAATGGATAGGGAAAATGAAACATATGATTTCTTTGGAACACATCTGGTTGCTTACTTCTTAAAATTTTATAGTGATACTCTTTAGCTGTTGCAGAAAATCGAGAATGAAACGAATCGCTGACCATCTCAATGTCTTTTATTAGAATATCATTAGGAAGCATCGCATTCAATGCCTTTCCCCAAGCATCAGAAGGAATCTCCATAGGAGTATCAAAATGAAACACTTGGCCGATCGCATGAACACCCGCATCCGTTCGTCCTGAGGCATAGATGCCTACAGGTTCTCCTTTGTGCATCTTTCGCAGGACGGTCTGAATCGTTCCTTGCACCGTTCTGCCGCTAGGCTGTATTTGGTATCCGGCAAACTCAGTACCGTCATAGGCTACGGTTACTTTCATACGAGCCATGTTCAATCTCCTTTTAACTACGTAATAAGAATAGCGAAAGCGTAAGCAGTGCTAATAAAATGAGAGCAAACGTATCACGCTGATGCCACTCTAGCGCACGAAGACGCGTTCTGCCTTCACCACCTCGGTACCCTCTCGCTTCCATCGCAAGAGCGAGTTCTTCTGCCCGCTTAAACGATGACACGAATAACGGAACCAAGAGCGGTACAAAAGCCTTTGCTCGTTCTTTGATCGGTCCGCTCGTGAAATCAGCACCACGTGCCATCTGTGCTTTCATGATCTTTTCCGTCTCTTGTAGAAGTGTTGGAATAAATCTGAGTGAGATCGACATCATTAACGCGAACTCATGGACAGGAAGTCTCCACTTTTTTAATGGCCCTAATAGGTGCTCCAACCCGTCTGTAATATCGATCGGTGTTGTTGTTAAAGTCAAAAGTGACGTCATCATAACAAGCAGCAAAAGCCTTAGTGCGATGAATATCCCTTGAATCACTCCGCCTTCGTAAATTTCAAGAAAGCCCGCTTTATAAAGCAGATCGCCTTCTTTTGTTAAGAAGATATGCAAAAGCATCGTAAACACGACGAGTAAAAGGATCGGTTTTAATCCTTTATATAAAAAACGAAATGGAACTTTTGACAAACTGATCGTTACAATCGTAAAAGCGATCAGTACACCATAAGTCACCCAGTTGTTTGCCAGAAAGACAATAAACAAATAAAAGAAGGCAGCAATAAGCTTCGAACGAGAATCCATTCTATGAAGTGGAGAGGAAGCTGGGTAATACTGCCCGATAATGACATTCTGCAGCATATTAGTTCCCCCTCCTCTTCAGACTCTGACTAACTTGTTCTGCCAGCTCTTCTACTGTAAACTTCGTTAAAGCAAGATTATGTCCAGACTTCTCATTCCACTTTTGTAAAAATTGAACGGTCTCTGGCACATCTAATCCCACTCTCTTTAATGCTTCTCGCTCACTAAAGATATCAGTCGGCTTACCATGCAGATACAGTTCCCCTTTATGCATAACAGCAATCTCATCCGCGTATTTCGACGCGTCCTCCATACTGTGAGTAACAAGTATGGTAGTGAGGTTGTTTCTTTCATGCAGGGAATTGAACAACTCCATAATCTCAACACGTCCAGCTGGATCTAGTCCAGCTGTAGGCTCGTCCAAGATCAGCACTTCGGGATTCATAGCAAGGACGCCCGCAATCGCCACACGGCGCATCTGACCGCCGCTTAAGTCAAAGGGAGACTTACTCAGGACACTCTCTGGAAGTCCTACCCTCTCGATCACTTTAGCAGCTGTGAGTCTAGCTGTTTCCTCAGACACACCAAAATTCCGCGGACCGAACATGATATCTTTTTCTACCGTTTCCTCAAAAAGCTGATGTTCAGGATACTGAAAAACAATCCCGGCTTTTTTTCGAAGGGATTTTAAATCTTGCTTCTTACCGCCAGCTTTGAGTTCCGTACTGCCCATCTTTATCGAGCCTGCAGAAGGCTTCAACAGTCCATTAAGATGCTGGATAAGTGTAGACTTTCCAGAGCCGGTATGCCCGATTAAAGCAAGGAATGTACCATCCGCGATATCGAGGTTAATATCGTGCAAAGCCCGTCTCTCGAACGGAGTACCCTCCATGTATCTATGCTCTAGACGGTTTATGCTAATTTCCATAATGCATTCACCAGCTCTTCCTGCGTTAAATAGCTTTTATCAAGCTCCACACCTTGTTGGCGAAGAGCCTCACTTAACTTTAGTGAAAACGGTAAATCCAGACCGGCCGATTTCAACAGTTCACGCTGCTGAAAAATGTCTTCAGGTATGCCCTCAGCTGCCTTCTCTCCCATTTTCATGACAACAACTCTGTCTGCACTTAGCGCTTCCTCTAAATCATGAGTGATGGAAATGACAGTGATGCCTTCTTTTTTATTCAGTTCGCGCACGGTATCGATGACCTCAATCCGACCGATCGGATCAAGCATCGATGTCGCCTCATCCAATACGATAACAGAAGGTTTCTGCGCCAATATCCCAGCGATCGCAACTCTTTGCTTCTGACCACCGGATAATTGATGAGGTTCCTGGTTTAAGAAAGCTTCCATTCCCACTCTTGCTACACTTTCATTGATGCGCTTAACCATCTCTTCACGCGGAACGCCGAAATTCTCAAGTCCAAACGCAATATCATCTTGTACGCTCGTGCCTACGAACTGGTTATCAGGATTCTGAAAGACCATCCCTACAAGTCTTCTCACTTCCCAAATGTCGTCAGGATGGCCTGTCGTGTACTGTGAGACATATACAGCACCTTCACTAGGCAACAACAGTCCGTTGAGCATTTTTGCCAACGTGGACTTCCCAGAGCCGTTATGGCCCACGATCGAAAGCCATTCCCCTTTATGCACGTCTAGCGTTACACCTTTAAGGGTAGGTGTCTCTTCTCCCGGATAAATAAAGGTCACATCTTTAACGGTAATGATGTTTTCCATGTGACATCCTCCTCTTAACTGCTGCTCATTCTAAGCTGCTCTCTGCTCGATATTAGTCTTTAATAACAAGTTGTTTTCAAAAAGTTCGAGCTTCATTGACTAGTTGATCGGAGCGCAAGGTGCGAGACTCCTGCGGGACAAGCGGTCAGGTGAGACCCTTAAGGGCGCAAAGCGGCAAGGGGCTCACCGCCTGCCCCGCGGAAAGCGAGCACCTGGAGCGCAAATCAACCTTTCGAAAATCTACTCGAATTTTCGATAAAATAAAAAAGGGCAAGATTGTCATTGAAGACTTGATCCCGCCCTTTCATACGTTTTATTAAACTAATTCAATGATAACCATTGGTGCACCATCACCACGGCGAGGGCCGATTTTTGCGATGCGAGTGTAACCACCGTTACGCTCTGCATAGCGAGGTGCAAGATCACTGAAAAGCTTTTGTAGAGATCTTTGTCCAGACTCAGCGTCTGCTACTTCGTTACGAAGGAACGATGCAGCTTGACGGCGAGCATGAAGGTCTCCACGCTTACCAAGCGTAATCATTTTCTCAGCAAATTTACGAACTTCTTTTGCACGTGCTTCTGTAGTTTCAATACGCTCGTTGATGATTAAATCAGTAGCTAAATCACGAAGCATTGCTTTACGAACCGCAGATACACGACCTAACTTTTGGTATCCCATGCTTGTATTCCCTCCTCTGCGCGTTTCTCTCTCGTCTTGAAAAAGCGCGTATTACGAATTAATCGTCAGCGCGTAATGAAAGACCTAGCTCTTCAAGTTTCTCTTGAACTTCTTCAAGAGATTTCTTTCCAAGGTTGCGTACTTTCATCATGTCTTCTTCAGACTTATTCGCAAGTTCTTGAACTGTATTAATGCCAGCACGCTTTAGGCAGTTATAAGAACGAACAGAAAGATCAAGTTCTTCGATCGTCATCTCAAGTACTTTTTCTTTTTGATCTTCTTCTTTTTCTACCATAATCTCAGCGTTCTGAGCTTGATCTGTTAAGCCAACAAAAATGTTTAAATGTTCGCTAATGATCTTCGCACCAAGAGAAACTGCTTCCTCTGGACGAATGCTCCCATCTGTCCATACATCAAGCGTTAGCTTATCATAGTTTGTTACTTGTCCTACACGAGTGTTTTCCACTTGATAGTTCACACGCGAAATTGGCGTGTAAATAGAATCAACAGGAATTACTCCGATCGGCAGGTCTTCGCGTTTATTGCCTTCTGCCTGTACATAACCACGACCACGTTTCGCATGAAGCTTCATTTGGAAATGAGCTCCTTTTGCTAGTGTTGCGATATGAAGATCCGGGTTAAGGACTTCAACATCGCTGTCGTGCGTAATGTCTCCAGCTGTTACAACACCGTCACCTTGTACATCGATTTCAAGTGTCTTCTCTTCATCAGAGTAAATCTTCATTGCAAGTTTCTTTAGGTTTAAGATGATGGTTGTAACATCTTCAACTACACCTTCAACTGTAGAGAACTCATGCAATACGCCATTGATCTGAATAGATGTAACTGCTGCACCAGGTAGTGAGGACAACAAGATACGACGCAAGGAGTTGCCTAGTGTAGTCCCGTATCCACGTTCAAGTGGTTCAACAACAAACTTTCCGTATGTGGCATCGTCGCTGATTTCAACCGTCTCAATTCTTGGCTTTTCGATTTCGATCATTCAACTGAACCCTCCTTCAAACGTCGAATCTCGGCTGGAGATTTCCAGCCGAAATTCCCCATAGGCATTCCGACTTATCATTTACCAAAACTTTCACTATAACCATTATAGACAAGTTATAGAAATATATACCGTGTATATTGTTACACGCGACGGCGTTTTGGCGGGCGGCAACCGTTGTGAGGTACAGGAGTAACGTCACGAATAGCTGTTACTTCTAAGCCTACCGCTTGAAGGGCACGGATTGCTGCTTCACGTCCAGCACCAGGTCCTTTAACGGATACTTCCAACGTTTTCATACCATGTTCCATTGCAGTTTTACCAGCTGTTTCAGCTGCCATTTGTGCTGCGAACGGAGTAGACTTACGAGAACCTTTAAATCCTAGGTGACCAGCAGTCGCCCAAGAGATTGCGTTCCCGTGCGTGTCAGTGATCGTAATGATCGTGTTGTTGAACGTAGAACGGATATGTGCTACGCCGACTTCAACATTCTTTTTGACACGACGTTTACGTGTATTAGTCTTACGTGCTTTTGCCATTTAGAGTTTACCTCCTTTACTTACTTTTTCTTATTCGCTACTGTACGACGAGGTCCTTTACGAGTACGGGAGTTGTTCTTCGTGTTTTGACCACGTACTGGTAATCCACGACGATGACGAACACCACGATATGCTCCGATCTCGATTAGACGCTTGATGTTTAGTGATACTTCACGACGAAGGTCACCTTCCACTTTATGTCCATCGATGACTTCGCGGATTTTATTTAATTCATCTTCAGTAAGATCACGAACGCGTGTATCTTCAGAAACTCCAGCTCCAGCAAGAATTTGCTGTGCTTTTGTTTTACCGATACCGAAGATGTATGTTAAAGAGATTACTACTCGCTTATCACGAGGAATATCTACACCTGCAACACGTGCCATAATTTTTGCACCTCCTGTATATTAACCTTGTTTTTGTTTATGTTTCGGATTTTCACAGATCACCATTACAGTGCCTCTGCGGCGAATCACTTTACATTTTTCACATATTGGCTTGACTGATGGTCTTACCTTCATTGTTTATAACCTCCTTATGTCACGGAGTACATTGATTATTTAAAACGATACGTTATACGACCACGTGATAAGTCATACGGAGACAATTCTACGGTTACTTTATCCCCTGGAAGAATTCGAATGTAGTGCATACGAATCTTTCCAGAAACGTGCGCTAGAACTTTGTGTCCGTTTTCTAGTTCAACACGAAACATGGCGTTCGGAAGAGGTTCAATTACTGTACCTTCGACCTCAATAACATCATCTTTAGCCATCGACTTGATCTCCCTTCTTCAGAGCAATGACTTTCTCGTCGGAAAACTTCGCTACTGCATAACGCAATTTGCCATTGGTTACACGACCTGTTTCAAGAATGCTTTTAACAACTTCCGGAGAAGTAAAATCCAGCAGCTCTAAGTGGTTTAGGTTCTTGCGCTTGGCTCGATCAAACTTTCTCTTGTCACCATCTGCTACGAGGACGAAGCGTCCATCGAGAATACCGACAATCACACCTAACCGATCTGCGTCTCTTCCTTTTAGTATCCGAACTAGTTGACCTATGCTCGGTACCGAATCAGATTCGCTTACCATCTCATCACCTTCACTTAGATCTTTGTTAAGATTTCAAAGCCTTCTTCCGTAATGACAACTGTGTGTTCAAAGTGAGCACACCATTTGCCATCCGTTGTGACAACCGTCCAGTTATCGGATAATGTTCGAACATAGCGAGTTCCCGCATTAATCATAGGCTCTATTGCTAGAACCATGCCCTTTTTCAGCACCGGCCCTTTACCAGGCGGTCCATAATGAGGAATTTGCGGGTCCTCATGTAAGTCCTGGCCAATTCCGTGTCCGACATATTCGCGAACAACAGAAAACCCTTCACTCTCAGCATACTTTTGTATCTCATGAGAAATGTCAGTTAACCGGGCACCGGCTTTTGCTTTTTCAAGTCCTTTATATAAAGACTCTTCGGTTACATCCAGAAGTTTTTGAGCTTCATCTGAAATCTCGCCAACTCCATACGTCCAAGCGGAGTCACCGTGGTATCCTTTGTACTTCGCCCCAATATCTATAGAGATAATGTCGCCATGGTTGAGTACGCGTTTACCTGGTATTCCGTGCACAAGTTCTTCATTTACAGAAGCACAGATGCTTCCACTAAAACCATTATAGTTTTTAAATGAAGGAATTGCACCTTGGCTGCGGATAAACGTATCAGCAATTTTATCCAGTTCCTTAGTAGTTATGCCAGGCTTAATGTGTTTTTTTAACTCTTGATGAGTTAAGGCAACAATGCGACCTGCCTCCCGCATGATTTCAATCTCTCGCGGTGTTTTGCAGATTATCATTTCGCCAATCCCCCAATAAGTTGGTCAATGTCTTGAAAGACTTTGTCGATATCCTGATCACCATTTATGTTTTTCAGGTAACCTTTTTCACCATAAAAATCAAGCAGTGGTTTAGCCTGCTTCATGTTTACATTTAAACGGTTTCGAACGGTCTCTTCATTATCATCTTGACGTTGGATAAGCGTACCGCCGTCTTTATCACATACTCCTTCAACCTTTGGCGGGTTGAATATTACATGATACGTGCTTCCGCATGTTTGGCAAATCCGACGACCTGTTAATCGCTGCATAAGCTGATCAGAATCTACTGAAATGTTTAACACATAATCAATCGTTCTTCCTAGCTCTTTTGTGATTTCTTCTAATGCTTCCGCTTGGGCAACTGTCCGAGGGAATCCATCAAGTAAAAATCCTTTTTCGCAGTCCTTTTTAGAAAGTCGGTCACGTACGATACCGATTGTAACTTCGTCAGGAACGAGGTTACCCGCATCCATGTACGATTTTGCCTCAAGTCCAAGAGGAGTCTCCTCTTTAATTGCTGCTCGGAACATATCTCCAGTAGAGATATGAGGTATTCCGTATTTCTCAACAATTCTTTCTGCTTGAGTACCCTTACCTGCTCCGGGCAATCCCATTAAGACTAGATACATCTAATCCCTCCATAAATCACAATCGTCTTTTTTTAAGAGCGTGTGGGAAGATGAATCTTCCCGTGCTCTTATTTTATGAAGCCTTTGTAGTGTCGCTTGATCAGCTGACTCTCAATTTGCTTCATGGTGTCTAGTGCCACACCTACAACAATCAGCAAGCTTGTTCCACCAATTTGAATGGCTGGCGGAAGGTTCAAACCTGGAATTGCTGTAAAGACAACTGGCAGGACTGCAATTGCAGCCAGGAATAGAGATCCAACAAATGTTAATCGATACAGAATTCTTGTTATATAAGTTTGAGTGTTAGCTCCTGGACGAATGCCAGGAATGTATCCACCCTGCTTCTTTAAGTTTTCCGCCATTTGCTCCGGATTAACTTGGATGAACGTATAGAAATACGAGAATCCAATAATAAGGAGCGCATATATAATCATTCCGACTGGTTTCGTGTAGTCAAACGTGTTGATAATCCAAGTCGTAACATCATTCTGTCCGAAGAAGCCGGCAACAGTTCTTGGCGTGATGATCAAGGAAATCGCGAAGATAACCGGGATAACACCTGCTGCATTAACTTTAATCGGAAGATGAGTTGACTGGCCGCCAACAGGCTTTGTTCCAACGACTCGCTTTGCATACTGAATCGGGATTTTCCGAACACCTTGTTGAATAAAGATAACACCCATAATAATGAGTATAATCGCAAGAGCAAGCAGTACAATCGTTACAATATGCATGAATAACTGATCGTTACCACCTTCAAATTGCGTTGTGAAAAGCTGGTTAACTGCTGTAGGAATAGCTGCGGCAATCCCCGCAAAAATCAGAACTGAAATTCCGTTTCCAATCCCCTTAAGGGTAATCTGCTCACCTAACCACATTAAGAATGCAGTACCTGCAGTTAAAACTAACGCGATAAAAAGATACGTAGACATACTAGGGTTTTGAATAAGTCCTGGGAAAAGATTGTTAAAACCGATAGACATACCGATTGCCTGGATAAAACCAAGAACAATAGTTCCATAACGAGTGAACTGAGCTAATTTCTTACGCCCAACTTCACCTTGCTTACTCCACTCCGTAAATTTAGGAACAACGTCCATCTGCAGAAGCTGCACGATGATCGATGCTGTAATATACGGCATGATACCCATAGCGAAAATGGAGAAGTTCTGTAAAGCTCCACCGCCAAACGTATTCAAAAAACCAAAAATGTTAGCACTGTCGCCTGTACTGAATTTCAGTACATCGCGATTTACGCCTGGTACTGGGATAAATGTTCCTAGACGGAACACTACCAGCATAGCAAGTGTAAACAATATCTTGTTTCTCAGATCACCCACACGCATAATGTTGGAGATTGTCTGGAACATTAGATCACCTCAGTAGTTCCGCCCGCTGCTTCAATTGCTTCTTTAGCAGAAACAGAGAATTTGTGCGCCTTAACTGTAAGCTTAGCTTCTAACTTGCCATTTCCTAGAACTTTGATTCCGTTTTTAAGACTGCTAACTACTCCTGTTTCGATAAGAAGTTCCGGAGTAACTACTGTGCCCTCTTCAAAACGAACTAGCTTCTCAAGATTTACAACTGCATACTCTTTACGAGTAGGGTTTGTGAATCCGCGTTTCGGTAAACGACGTGCTAGTGGATTTTGTCCACCTTCGAATCCAGGTCTAACACCACCGCCTGAACGAGAGTTCTGACCTTTATGACCACGACCACTTGTTTTACCATTGCCTGATCCGATACCGCGACCTAAACGGTTGCGAACTTTACGGGATCCTTCTGATGGCTTCAACTCATGAAGTTTCATCTGAGCACCTCCTCATGATTTATTTATACTATTAAGCTTCTAATTCTTTCACTGTTAAAAGGTGAGACACCTTGTTAACCATACCGCGGATAGCCGCGTTATCTTCGTGTACAACCGTCTGGTGCATTTTGCGCAAACCAAGTGTCTTAACAACGATACGTTGGTTTTCAGGACGGCCGATAACACTACGAGTGAGGGTGATTTCTAATTTCTTAGCCATCTAAAGTTCCCTCCTTAACCTAAAAGCTCTTGTACTGATTTACCGCGAAGTTTCGCAACGTCTTCAGCACGCTTTAAATTTTTCAAACCTTCGATAGTTGCACGAACCATGTTGATTGGGTTGTTAGATCCAAGTGACTTAGAAAGGATGTCACCTACACCAGCAAGCTCCAATACTGCACGTACAGGTCCACCAGCAATTACCCCAGTACCTTCAGATGCAGGCTTAAGAAGTACGTTACCTGCTCCAAAGCGTCCAATTACTTGGTGAGGAATTGTTGTTTTTACGATCGGTACAGTTACTAAGTTCTTCTTAGCATCTTCAATCGCCTTACGGATCGCTTCTGGTACCTCTTGGGCTTTACCAGTACCGAATCCAACGTGACCGTTTTTGTCACCAACTACAACTACTGCAGCAAAGCGGAAACGACGTCCACCTTTTACTACCTTAGCTACACGGTTAACGGTAACGACGCGTTCTTCAAGTTCAAGTTTGTTAGGGTCGATACGCATCAGGTTCCCTCCTTCGATTAAAATTCTAACCCAGCTTCACGAGCTGCGTCTGCTAATGCTTTAATACGTCCGTGATATAAATATCCGCCTCGGTCAAATACTACCGATTTGATTCCTTTTTCAACTGCGCGCTTAGCGATTTCTTGACCAATCGCTTTAGCAGCATCTACGTTTCCACCGTTTTCTACACTTACACCTTTATCAAGGGAAGATGCAGATACAATTGTTACACCTGCTTGATCATCGATCAATTGAGCATAGATGTGCTTTGTAGAACGGAATACGTTCAAACGAGGACGTTGTGCTGTTCCGCTTACAACGCGGCGAACACGAGCATGTCTTTTCTTACGAGCGACATTCTTATCTGCTTTCGTGATCATCCTTTGCACTCCTTTCCGCTACCTAACGGCTTTATTTACCAGTTTTACCTTCTTTACGGCGAACGAATTCACCTTCGTAACGAATACCTTTACCTTTGTAAGGTTCAGGTGAACGAACTGAACGGATGTTTGCAGCAACTTCACCAACACGTTGCTTGTCAATACCCTTAACGATTACCTTCGTGTTAGAAGGTACTTCGATGTCGATCCCTTGCTCAGGAACGATTTCAACAGGATGAGAGTAACCTACGTTAAGTACAAGCTTGTTACCAGCTTTGGAAGCACGATATCCAACCCCGATAATTTCTAGAGCTCTTTCATAACCGTTAGTTACACCGATAACCATGTTGTTTAGTACGCTGCGAGTTGTACCATGCAATGCACGGTGCTCTTTGTGGTCGCTCGGGCGTTCCACAGTAATTTCGTTATCTTGAACATTAATCTTAATGTCAGCATTGAATTTGCGAGAAAGTTCACCTTTAGGGCCTTTTACAGAAACCGTGTTGTCAGTTGCAACATCGATCGTAACGCCACCTGGAACTTCAATCGGTTTGTTACCTACGCGAGACATGTTGACACCTCCATTCGCTATTTATTACCAAACGTACGCTAGTACTTCGCCACCCATTTGTGATTGGCGAGCTTCTTTATCAGTCATAATGCCTTTAGAAGTAGATACGATCGCAATACCAAGTCCTCCAAGTACACGTGGAAGATCAGTTGATTTTGCATAAACACGTAGACCAGGCTTAGAGATACGCTTAAGACCTGAGATTACACGCTCATTGTTAGAACCGTACTTAAGGAAGATACGAATCATTCCTTGTTTGCTATCCTCTACATATTCCACATCGCGAACAAAACCTTCACGCTTTAGGATTTCTGCGATTTCTTTTTTCATATTAGAAGCAGGAAGCTCCAATTTATCGTGACGAACAGTGTTTGCGTTGCGGATACGAGTAAGCATATCTGCAATTGGATCTGTCATAACCATTACTAGTTACCTCCTTCCCTTTTTTCAGGGTATTACCAGCTGGCTTTTTTAACGCCAGGAATTTGACCTTTGTAAGCAAGTTCTCTGAAACAAATACGGCACAGTTTGAACTTGCGGATTACTGAATGAGGACGCCCGCAACGTTCACAGCGCGTATATTCTTGCACTCCGAACTTTTGCTTGCGTTGTTGCTTAGCAATCATGGATTTCTTTGCCACGGGTAAACCTCCTTTGGCTAAAGGTTATTTTTGGAATGGCATTCCGACTTGTGTAAGAAGCTCACGTGCTTCTTCGTCAGTGTTCGCAGTCGTTACGATAACGATGTCCATTCCGCGAACTTTGTTTACTTTATCATAGTCGATCTCTGGGAAGATCAATTGCTCTTTAACTCCAAGCGTGTAGTTACCGCGGCCGTCGAAAGACTTCTTGGAAACCCCGCGGAAGTCACGTACACGTGGAAGGGAAACGCTGATTAACTTATCAAGGAAGTCATACATGCGCTCTCCGCGAAGTGTAACTTTTGATCCGATCGGCATACCTTCACGAAGTTTGAATCCAGCGATAGATTTCTTAGCACGCGTGATCACAGGCTTTTGACCAGCGATTGCTGTAAGTTCCTCTACTGCTGTATCTAACACTTTAGAGTTGGATACTGCTTCACCAACACCCATGTTGATAACGATTTTTTCAATCTTTGGTGCTTGCATTACTGAAGTGTAATTAAACTTTTCCATTAGAGATGGTAAGATCTCTGCTTTATATCGCTCTTGTAGACGGTTCATTATGTGTCCTCCTTTCACTCTGAGACTTATTTATCTAGGGTTTCACCAGATTTTTTGGCCACACGAACTTTTTTCCCATCAACTACATTGTAGCCTACACGAGTAGGAGCACCAGTTTTAGGGTCAAGAGGCATTACGTTAGAAGCATGAATTGGTGCTTCTTGGCTAAGGATTCCACCTTGTGGATTAGCTTGAGAAGGTTTTGCGTGTTTCTTAACAACGTTCACGCCTTCAACAAGCACTCTGTTTAGCTTCGGATAAGCTTCAAGGATCACACCTTGTTTACCTTTATCCTTGCCGGAAATAACTTGTACTTTATCGCCTTTTTTCACATGCAATGGCATTGTGATGTTGCACCTCCTTACAAGACAATAAACGCCTTGCTAGTAAATATATTAAAGAACTTCTGGAGCAAGAGATACGATTTTCATAAATTGCTTGTCACGAAGTTCACGTGCTACTGGTCCGAAGATACGAGTTCCTCGAGGACCTTTATCATCCTTAACGATTACAGCCGCGTTCTCATCAAAGCGGATGTAAGATCCGTCGTTACGGCGCATACCACGCTTAGAACGTACCACTACCGCTTTAACAACGTCACCTTTCTTAACAACGCCACCTGGTGTTGCGGACTTAACCGAACAAACGATAATGTCACCAACGTTAGCGTACTTACGACCAGAACCACCAAGAACTTTAATGCAAAGTAACTCTTTCGCACCGGAGTTATCAGCTACTCTTAAACGGGATTCTTGTTGAATCATGCGAATGGACCTCCTTTCGGATATGAGTATAATCCGAACAATTTATTAAATAATTACTGCTTCTTGTACTACTTCAACTAGACGGAATCGCTTGTCTTTAGAAAGCGGACGCGTTTCCATAACCTTTACGATATCGCCAATTTTAGCAGTGTTGTTTTCATCATGCGCTTTTAACTTTTTAGAGTATTTAACGCGCTTGTTATATAAAGTGTGAGTCTTGTAAGTTTCTACAAGCACTGTAATCGTTTTGTCCATCTTGTCAGAAACAACACGACCAGTGTACACCTTGCGCTGGTTACGTTCACTCATTGTGCGAACCTCCTCTCAAGATTTAACCGTTAGTAATCCCAAGCTCTCTTTCACGTAAAACCGTTTTTGCACGGGCAATTGCTTTACGAACTTCACGAATGCGGGCCGGGTTTTCAAGTTGACCTGTCGCTAGTTGGAAACGAAGGTTAAAAAGCTCTTCTTTAAGTGCTTTTGCTTTTTGTTCAACTTCTGCAGTGGTCAGGTTACGAATATCATTAGCCTTCATTTGTGTCACCACCCACTTCTTCGCGTTTAACAAACTTACATTTTACAGGAAGTTTGTGTGCTGCAAGACGCAACGCTTCGCGTGCCACTTCTTCAGAGACACCTGCGATTTCAAACATAACTTTTCCTGGCTTAACTACAGCTACCCATCCTTCAGGAGCACCTTTACCAGATCCCATTCGGACTTCTAGAGGCTTTGCAGTGTAAGGCTTAGACGGGAAAATTTTAATCCAAACTTTACCGCCACGCTTCATATAACGAGTCATCGCAATACGAGCTGCTTCGATCTGACGGTTAGTAATCCAGCTAGCTTCAAGAGCTTGCAAACCGAATTCTCCGAAATGAACTTCAGTACCGCCTTTTGCGTTCCCACGCATTTTACCGCGGTGTTCACGACGATATTTAACACGTTTTGGCAATAACATAATTATTTGCCTCCTTCCTCTTTTTTCGTTCCTCTTGTTGGAAGGACCTCACCACGATAAATCCAGATTTTAACTCCAAGCTTACCGTAAGTTGTGTCTGCTTCAGCAGTACCGTAATCGATGTCTGCACGAAGTGTGTGAAGAGGAACTGTACCTTCACTATAATGTTCAGCACGAGCGATATCAGCTCCGCCAAGACGGCCTGACACTTGTGTTTTGATACCTTTCGCACCCATACGCATTGCACGTTGGATCGCCTGCTTCATAGCACGACGGAAAGATACACGGTTTTCAAGTTGACGAGCGATGTTTTCAGCAACTAGCTTAGCATCAACGTCAGCTTGTTTGATTTCAAAGATGTTTACGTGAACTCTTTTACCAGTGATGTCGTTAAGGGCTTTACGAAGTGCTTCAACTTCAGATCCACCTTTACCGATAACCATTCCTGGTTTAGCAGTTTTGATTGTGATATTCACACGGTTAGCTGCACGTTCGATTTCAACACCTGATACAGCAGCGTCTTTTAAACGCTTTTCAATATAAGAACGGATCTTAAGGTCTTCATGTAAAAGATTAGCGTAATCCTTTTCAGCGTACCATTTTGAATCCCAGTCACGGATGACGCCAATACGTAGACCTATTGGATTTACTTTTTGACCCACGTCTTAACCCTCCTTCTTTTCAGAAACAACGATTGTGATGTGGCTAGTACGTTTGTTGATACGGCTTGCGCGACCCATCGCACGAGGACGGAAACGCTTAAGAGTAATACCTTCATCAACGAACGCTTGCTTAATCACCAAGTTGTTCGGTTCCATTTCATAGTTGTGTTCTGCGTTTGCGATAGCAGACTTAAGCACCTTTTCAATTACAGGAGAAGCTGCTTTAGGCGTCAAACGTAGAATCGCAAGTGCCTCACCTACTTGCTTGCCTCGAATCAAGTCGATTACGATGCGAGCTTTACGAGGAGCAATACGCACTTGTTTAGCAATTGCTTTTGCTTCCATTTTGTGTACCTCCCCTCAATTAACGTCTTGTTTTCTTATCATCAGCTGCATGGCCTTTGTAAGTACGAGTAGGTGCAAACTCACCTAACTTGTGACCGACCATATCTTCTGTACAATAAACCGGCACGTGCTTACGACCATCATAAACAGCGATTGTGTGACCGATGAAGTCAGGGAAAATCGTAGAACGACGAGACCAAGTTTTAACTACTTTCTTGTCGTTAGATTCATTAAGTGCCTCGACCTTTTTCATCAAGTGGTCATCTACAAAAGGCCCTTTTTTCAAACTGCGACCCATTTGAGAACCTCCCTTTGTGTTTGCGCTACGGCTCGATTGAACCGTAGTACAATCACATTATTTTTTGCGACGACGTACAATGTACTTGTCAGTTTGGCTATTTTTCTTACGAGTTTTATATCCAAGAGTTGGTTTACCCCATGGAGACATTGGTGATTTACGTCCGATTGGAGCGCGTCCTTCACCACCACCGTGTGGGTGATCGTTAGGGTTCATTACAGAACCACGAACTGTTGGGCGGATACCCTTCCAACGAGAACGACCTGCTTTACCAACGTTTACAAGTTCATGCTCTAAGTTTCCAACTTGACCGATTGTTGCGCGGCAAGTAAGAAGGATCATACGAACTTCACCAGAACCTAGACGAACTAGCGCATACTTTTCTTCTTTACCAAGAAGTTGAGCTTCAGCACCAGCTGAACGAGCCAATTGTCCACCTTTACCAGGCTTAAGTTCGATGTTGTGAATTGTAGAACCTACAGGAATGTTAGCTAATGGAAGTGAGTTACCTACTTTAATATCAGCTTCAGTACCGGACATGATTTCTTGCCCTACTTTAATTCCTTTTGGAGCTAAGATATAACGCTTCTCACCATCTGCATAGTGGATTAGCGCGATGTTAGCCGTACGGTTTGGATCGTACTCGATTGTAGCAACGCGACCTGGTATTCCGTCTTTGTTACGTTTGAAATCGATGATACGATACTTACGCTTGTGTCCTCCACCTTGGTGACGAACAGTTAGTTTACCTTGGTTGTTACGCCCAGCTTTTTTGCTAAGAGGAGCAAGCAAGGATTTTTCTGGTTGGTCAGTTGTAATTTCAGCAAAGTCAAGCTGAGACATGTTACGACGACCGTTAGTTGTCGGTTTAAACTTTTTGATACCCATTGTAATTTCCCTCCTTTACGAGTTCTTTTTAAACTCCTTCAAAAAAGTCGAGTTCTTTGCTTTCTGGAGTTAATGTAACTACAGCTTTTTTACGTTTAGAAGTGTAACCAGTATGACGGCCTACACGTTTAAACTTACCTTTGTAGTTAGCAGTGTTAACAGATTGAATTTTCACGCCAAAGATTTCTTCTAGTGCGCCTTTGATTTGAGTCTTAGTAGCACGAGGGTTAACTTCGAACGTGTATTTTTTGTCAGCCATTATTTCAGTAGAACGCTCTGTAATAACGGGGCGCTTAATCACATCACGAGCTTCCATTATGCGAGCACCTCCCCTACTTTTTCCACAGCGTCTTTAGTCATAAGAAGCTTGTCGTGGTTTAACACGTCAAGAACACTAACGCCGTTAGCTGTAACAACTGTTACGCCAGGGATGTTACGTGCAGACAATGCAACAGCGTCATTGTAATCAGCAGTTACAACTAATGCTTTACGATCTGCGGATAGATTTGCAAGTACTTGCATCATTTCCTTTGTTTTAGGAGCTTCGAATGCAAGTCCTTCTAAAACGATTAAGTCGTTATCTAGAACCTTAGAAGATAGCGCTGATTTAATAGCTAAGCGACGAACCTTCTTAGGTAATTTGTAAGAATAGCTTCTTGGTGTTGGTCCGAAAACCACTCCACCGCCAACCCATTGTGGAGAACGGATAGATCCTTGACGAGCACGTCCAGTACCTTTCTGTTTCCAAGGCTTGCGTCCACCACCAGCAACTTCAGAACGGTTCTTTACATCGTGCGTTCCTTGGCGCTGTGATGCTTGCTGCATAATAACCGCGTCGAAAAGCACGCTTTTATTTGGTTCAATACCGAAAACGGAATCGTTTAATTCGATATCGCCAGCTTGAGTACCATCTTGTTTAAATAATGCTACTTTTGGCATCAGATTGTCCTCCTTCCTTATTTAGCATCCTTTGCTTTAACAGCAGAGTTAATTGTAACGTAGCTCTTTTTCGCTCCAGGTACGTTACCTTTGATTAGTAGAAGATTACGTTCTGCATCAACTCTTACAACTTCTAAGTTTTGTACAGTTACTGTATCTCCGCCAGTACGTCCAGGTAATGCTTTCCCTTTGAAAACACGGTTAGGGTCAACTGCACCCATTGAACCAGGACGACGGTGGTAACGGGAACCGTGGCTCATTGGCCCGCGTGATTGCCCGTGACGCTTGATAACACCTTGGAATCCTTTTCCTTTAGATGTACCAGTAACGTCTACAGCGTCACCTTCTGCAAAAATGTCAGCTTTGACTTCCTGACCAACTTCGTATCCCGCAACATCAACATTACGGAATTCTTTAACGTAGCGCTTAGGGCTCGTGCTAGCTTTAGCAGCATGTCCTGCTTGTGGCTTGTTAGAACGAGAGTCTTTTTTATCATCAAATCCAAGTTGGATAGCTTCGTAGCCATCATTCTCAACGGATTTCTTTTGAAGAACAACGTTAGGAGTTACTTCTACTACAGTAACTGGAATTAGATCTCCGTTTTCTGCGAAAACTTGAGTCATACCAATTTTTCTACCTAAGATTCCTTTGGTCATTCGTCACACCTCCTATTAATAAGTAAAATATTTATAAGCAAACGTGAAATTATAGTTTAATTTCGATGTCTACACCAGACGGTAGATCCAAACGCATTAACGAATCAACTGTTTGTGGTGTTGGCTCGATAATATCGATCAAGCGCTTATGAGTACGCATTTCGAACTGCTCACGAGAGTCCTTGTACTTATGAACCGCACGAAGGATCGTGTAGATCGCTTTCTCAGTAGGTAGTGGGATAGGACCAGATACCTTTGCTCCTGAACGCTTAGCAGTTTCTACGATTTTTTCAGCTGATTGATCAAGAATTCTGTGATCATACGCCTTTAAACGGATACGAATCTTTTGCTTTGCCATTTTTTTCCCTCCTTTATTCGCCTATTTTGATAAACAGACATTGCTCCGCGGAAATTCAACCTGATATCACCAGCCATGGCAAAGGGGCCTAGTGTGTCAGCAACCTTCCGGATCATCGCAGTGAATGACCAACATTACTTATTATAGAGAAAAGCAACGCCCAATGCAAGTGTTATTTGCATTTATTTATTGCTAATCGCACTTTTTCTATTATAGAGACTTTATCAGCAGATTTCAACTTCCTTTTTCTTCTTTTGCATATTCGAATGTGTTTCTTCTATATATAGAAGAAACATGTTTAAATGGGTTTAAATGATTGGAGAAGATAGATCTTTGAATGGTTGGTGTGTTGTTAATTTCGTGTGTTTTTGTTTACTAGGTGGAGAGGGTTATCTATTGGGGATTTTACGATACGTGTTTTTATATTTATTACACGTTCACCGGTAATCATAAAGTTTTCACCTGTAAATGATGTTTTTTCACCTCAATATAGGTTTTGACCACCTATTATAGCGAGTTCACCACCTGTAACCAATCAGTTTTCACCTGAAGTGTGAGATCACATCATTTAACATAAAAAAACACCCTCCAAAAGGAGAGTGCTTTTTTTATAAAAGAGTAATGAGATTACTCAGTGATTGTTGCAACTACGCCTGCACCAACTGTACGTCCACCTTCACGAATAGAGAACTTAGTTCCTTCTTCGATAGCGATTGGAGCGATTAGTTCTACAGTCATCTCAACGTTATCTCCAGGCATAACCATTTCTACGCCTTCAGGAAGTTGGATGATACCAGTTACGTCAGTTGTACGGAAGTAGAACTGAGGACGGTAGTTAGAGAAGAATGGAGTGTGACGTCCACCCTCTTCTTTTGAAAGAACATAAACTTCTGATTTGAACTTAGTGTGAGCTTTAACAGTACCTGGCTTAGCAAGAACTTGTCCACGCTCAACATCTTCACGAGAAACCCCACGAAGAAGTGCACCAATGTTGTCACCAGCTTCAGCATAGTCAAGAAGCTTACGGAACATTTCAACACCTGTTACAGTTGTTGATTTTGGCTCTTCAGTAAGACCAAGGATCTCAACTACGTCACCAACTTTTACTACACCACGCTCAACACGTCCAGTAGCAACTGTACCACGACCAGTGATTGAGAATACATCCTCAACTGGCATCATGAATGGCTTTTCAGTGTCACGTGGAGGAGTTGGGATATAAGAATCTACAGCGTCCATAAGCTCGTAGATTTTAGCTTCCCAATCAGCGTCTCCTTCAAGAGCTTTAAGAGCAGAACCTTTGATTACAGGAATATCATCTCCTGGGAAGTCATACTCAGAAAGAAGGTCACGAACTTCCATTTCTACTAGCTCAAGAAGTTCTTCGTCGTCTACCATGTCACACTTGTTCATGAATACAACAAGGTAAGGTACACCTACTTGACGAGAAAGAAGGATGTGCTCACGAGTTTGTGGCATTGGGCCGTCAGCAGCAGATACTACTAGGATCCCACCATCCATTTGTGCTGCACCAGTGATCATGTTCTTAACATAGTCAGCATGTCCTGGGCAGTCTACGTGTGCATAGTGACGAGAATCAGTTTCATACTCAACGTGTGCAGTTGAGATTGTGATTCCACGTTCGCGCTCTTCTGGAGCACCGTCGATTTGGTCATAAGCCATTGCTACACCCTTACCGTTTTTCTTAGCAAGAACAGTAGTGATAGCAGCTGTTAAAGTTGTTTTACCATGGTCAACGTGACCGATAGTACCAATGTTAGCATGCGTTTTGGAACGATCAAATTTCTCTTTACCCATGAGAAAGATTCCTCCTTAAATATGTTTACATATAGTAGATTTTTTATTTAAAACGAACAGTTTGTACTGCCCATTTTAGATTACATGAAAATGTTGTTTCTTACAACTGAAGAGATTAAGCTCCAGTTGATTTTTTGATGATTTCTTCAGAGATTGACTTAGGTACTTCTTCGTAGTGATCGAAGTGCATTGAGTAAGTACCGCGGCCTTGTGTACGAGAACGCAAGCTAGTTGCATAACCGAACATCTCAGCAAGTGGAACCATCGCTTTAACGATTTGTGCGTTACCACGAGCTTCCATACCTTCAACACGTCCACGACGGGAAGTTACGTCACCCATGATATCACCCATGTACTCTTCAGGAACCGTTACTTCAACTTTCATAATCGGCTCTAGAATTGCAGGGTCACACTTAGCTTTTGCGTTCTTAAGTGCCATTGAACCGGCAATCTTAAACGCCATCTCGTTGGAGTCAACATCATGGTAAGAACCATCAACGATACGAGCTTTAAGGTCAAGTAATGGGAAACCAGCAAGCATACCGTTTTTCATTGATTCTTCAATACCAGCTTGAACAGCAGGGATATATTCACGAGGAACTGCCCCACCAACGATTTTGTTTTCAAATACAAATCCAGATCCTTCTTCACCTGGCTCGAATTCAACCCATACGTGACCATATTGTCCACGACCACCAGACTGACGAACGAATTTACCTTCAACTTTAGCAGCTTGGCGAATTGTTTCACGGTAAGCAACCTGAGGAGCACCCACGTTAGCTTCTACCTTGAATTCACGGCGCATACGGTCAACTAGGATGTCAAGGTGAAGCTCACCCATACCTGCGATGATCGTTTGTCCAGTTTCTTCGTTTGTTTCAGTACGGAATGTTGGATCTTCTTCAGCTAGCTTAGCAAGCGCCATACCCATCTTGTCTTGGTCTGCTTTAGACTTCGGCTCGATAGATAGTGAGATAACTGGCTCTGGGAATACCATGGATTCTAAGATAACAAGATTCTTTTCATCACAAAGCGTATCACCAGTTGTAGTGTCTTTAAGACCTACAGCAGCTGCGATATCTCCAGCGTATACGATAGAGATCTCTTCACGGGAGTTTGCGTGCATTTGAAGGATACGTCCAACACGCTCGCGCTTTCCTTTAGTAGAGTTCTGTACGTATGATCCAGAGTTAAGTGTACCTGAGTACACACGGAAGAATGTTAACTTACCAACATAAGGGTCAGTCATAACTTTAAATGCAAGCGCAGAGAATGGTGCTTCGTCGCTTGATTCACGAGTTACTTCATCTTCTGAGTCTGGAAGAATACCTTTAATAGCTGGTACATCAACCGGCGATGGAAGGTAATCAAGAACTGCGTCAAGCATAAGCTGAACACCTTTGTTCTTAAATGCCGAACCACACATTACTGGGTAGAACTCAACGTTACAAGTTCCTTGACGGATACCTGCTTTAAGCTCTTCCTTCGTAATTTCTTCGCCTTCTAAGTACTTCATCATCATTTCTTCATCTAGCTCAGCTACCGCTTCAATTAACTTGTTACGGTATTCTTCAGCCAACGGCATGTGCTCTTCAGGAATTTCACGAACTTCGATATCAGTACCAAGGTCGTTTCCGTAGAATACAGCGTTCATTTCAACTAAGTCGATGATTGCTTCAAATTGGTCTTCCGCACCGATCGGTAATTGGATCGGGTGAGCGTTAGCACCAAGGCGGTCATGAATCGTTTTAACGGAGTATAAGAAATCCGCACCGATCTTGTCCATTTTGTTTACGAATACTACACGAGGTACCCCGTAAGTAGTCGCTTGACGCCAAACTGTTTCTGTTTGTGGTTCAACACCTGATTGAGCATCAAGTAATGCAACCGCTCCGTCTAATACACGTAATGAACGTTCTACTTCAACTGTAAAGTCTACGTGTCCTGGTGTATCAATGATGTTGACACGGTGACCTTTCCATTGAGCAGTTGTAGCAGCGGAAGTAATCGTGATTCCACGCTCTTGTTCCTGCTCCATCCAGTCCATTTGTGAAGCTCCTTCATGAGTTTCACCAATTTTGTGGATACGGCCAGTATAGTAAAGAACACGTTCAGTAGTCGTTGTTTTACCAGCATCGATGTGAGCCATGATACCGATATTACGAGTATTTTTTAAGGAGAATTCTCTAGCCATGAATTTCTCTCCTTCCCTTTTTAAAAGGAATTTTTATAGTGTTTTAGAGACAGTCCGAAAACTGTCTCTATGATTTTACCAGCGGTAGTGAGCAAACGCTTTGTTTGCTTCTGCCATTTTGTGCATATCTTCGCGCTTCTTAACTGAAGCACCAGTGTTATTAGCAGCATCCATGATCTCATACGCAAGACGTTCTTCCATTGTCTTTTCTCCGCGTAGACGAGAGTAGTTCGTTAGGTAACGAAGTCCTAGTGTTGTACGACGCTCTGGGCGAACTTCAACTGGTACTTGGTAGTTAGCTCCACCAACACGGCGAGCACGAACTTCAAGAACTGGCATGATATTTTTAAGAGCTTGTTCAAACACTTCCATAGGATCTTGGTTCGTACGTTCTTTAATAAGTTCGAACGCATTGTACAAGATTGTTTGAGCTACCCCTCTCTTACCGTCAATCATAATTTTATTGATTAGACGAGTTACAAGCTTAGACTTGTAAATTGGATCAGGTAACACATCACGACGAGCAACAGGTCCTTTACGTGGCATGTGGTCCCCTCCTTTCTGATAGTTGTTTAGTTTATTTTAAAAATATTACTTCTTAGCTTCCTTTGGACGCTTCGTTCCGTATTTAGAACGACCTTGCATACGGTTGTTAACACCAGCCGTATCAAGAGCACCACGAACGATGTGGTAACGTACCCCCGGTAAGTCTTTTACACGTCCTCCACGGATAAGAACAACACTGTGCTCTTGAAGGTTGTGGCCAATACCAGGAATGTAAGCTGTAACTTCGATTCCGTTAGTTAGACGAACACGCGCATACTTACGAAGCGCCGAGTTCGGCTTCTTTGGAGTCATAGTACCAACACGTGTACAAACTCCACGCTTTTGCGGAGATGAAACGTTAGTTTGGGACTTTTTGAAGCTGTTGTAACCTTTGTTTAACGCAGGAGAGTCAGATTTCTTTGATTTAGAAACACGACCTTTGCGAACTAATTGGTTAATTGTAGGCATTTTGTATTTCCTCCTCTCTTTTTTCGTAATACCACCGAGCCAGGTGGTTCATTTTAGGACAAAAGAAAGTTTTTGCGAGAGGAGCGATATTGATGCCCATCGCAAAAACATGAATTTTATCCTTTTATCGCAACAGTTGCGGCCCCGACATCTATACCGCATGCTTTTCCAAGCTTTTTCATGGAATCAACCTTTACGATCGGTACGTGCTTCTCTTCGGCAATCTGCAATACTTTGCTCGTTACTCGAAAATCTGCGTCTTCCGCAACGACCAGTTCTTTGACTTCGCCGTTCTGTAAAGCTTTGATTGTTTGCTTAGTACCTACGATAATTTCAGAAGCCTGTGTCACTTTTTCATAAGACATACGAATATCCTCCAAAGTAACAAATCTTAGGAGCACATCCGTAATCATATCACCGATGCGCTCCCGATGTCAACATTTCATTTATTAATCTTGAGAAACAAGTTCTGTAGGCAGTTCTGCCTCTTCGTTGTTCTCATCTTCAACTACTGGAGAGTTGATTCCGATGTTTCTGTAACGGTTCATACCCGTTCCAGCCGGGATCAGCTTACCAATAATAACATTTTCCTTAAGTCCGAGTAATTCGTCACGCTTACCTTTGATGGCAGCATCTGTAAGAACTCGAGTTGTCTCTTGGAATGATGCAGCAGATAAGAATGATTCAGTCTCAAGAGATGCTTTTGTAATACCAAGAAGCACTGGACGACCTGTAGCAGGAGTTCCACCTTCAAGAAGTACACTACGGTTAACATCCGTAAACGCATGAATATCCATAAGTGCTCCTGGAAGTACTTGAGAATCACCAGAATCGATGATGCGCACTTTACGAAGCATCTGGCGAACCATAACCTCAACGTGCTTATCTCCGATTTCTACCCCTTGCATACGGTAAACTTTCTGTACCTCACGCAATAGGTATTCTTGTACGCCTTCTGCACCACGTACTTTAATTAATTCTTTAGGATCGATCGAACCTTCCGTCAATACTTGACCGGCAGTTACCTTGTCGCCTTCGACCGCTTTAATGCGGGCACCGAAAGGAATCGTGTAAGATCTAGATTCAATTTCACCTTGAACGACTACTTCACGCTTATCTTTATTGTCGTTCACGCCAACAACCGTACCTTCAAGCTCAGAGATAACCGCTTGACCTTTCGGGTTACGCGCTTCAAACAATTCTTGGATACGCGGAAGACCTTGTGTGATATCATCTCCTGCTACCCCACCTGTATGGAAGGTACGCATTGTAAGCTGTGTACCTGGCTCACCGATGGATTGAGCAGCGATAATTCCAACAGCTTCCCCAACTTCAACGTCAGAGCCTGTTGCAAGGTTGCGTCCGTAACATTTCTTACAAACTCCGTGACGTGTGTCACAAGTAAATACAGAACGAATCGTTACTGCTTTCACGCCTACTTCTTCAATATAAGCGGCCATGTCTTCAGTGATCAGCTGATTAACGTCTGCAATAAGTTCTTTTGTTTCAGGATGGAATACCTTTTTATAAGCAGTACGACCGATCAAACGCTCATGAAGAGGCTCGATCACTTCGTTGCCTTCTTTAATAGCTGCAACTTCTAAGCCACGGTCCGTTCCACAGTCATCTTCACGTACGATAACATCTTGAGCAACATCAACCAAACGACGAGTAAGGTAACCTGAGTCAGCTGTTTTAAGGGCTGTATCGGCAAGACCTTTACGCGCTCCGTGAGTAGAGATAAAGTACTCGAGTACTGTTAAGCCTTCACGGAAACTTGATTTGATTGGAAGTTCGATGATTTTACCAGCCGGGTTGGCCATCAGACCACGCATACCAGCTAGCTGCGTAAAGTTAGATGCGTTACCACGGGCACCGGAGTCACTCATCATGAAGATTGGGTTTCGCTTATCAAGTGTACCCATCAATTTATTTTGGATTTCGTCTTTCGCCAAACTCCAAACATTGATTACACGCTCATAGCGCTCTTCTTCTGTGATCAAACCACGTCTGAATTGCTTAGTAACGTTTACTACTTTTTCTTCGGCTACAGCAAGAATCTCTTGCTTTTCAGGTAATACAACGATATCGGATACACCGATCGTGATACCAGCGCGCGTAGAATATTTAAATCCTAAGTCCTTCATGCGGTCAAGCATCTTAGACGTTTCAGTAATCTTAAAGCGTTTGAATACTTCTGCGATAATCTTACCTAGGATCCCTTTCTTAAATGGAACAATTTCCTCATGCTTCTGGATTTCCTCTTTTACATTAGCAGCCGGATCTAAGAAGTACTTTTCAGGTGTTTCCACTTGAAGGTTCGTCGTAGTCGGTTCGTTAATGTAAGGGAATGACGGAGGCAGGATCTCGTTGAATAACAACTTACCTACTGTCGTCATAAGAAGCTTAGATTGCTGTTCATCCGTGAAAGTTTCTTTATTTAAGCTGGATACCGGTACTGCAATACGAGAATGCAAGTGCACGAATCCATTTTCATAAGCGATGATCGCTTCGTTGATATCTTTAAATACAGACCCTTCACCAATAGCCCCTTCACGTTCTAGAGTCAGGTAATAGTTACCTAAAACCATATCCTGTGATGGTGTTACTACCGGCTTACCATCTTTCGGGTTCAAGATGTTTTGAGCAGCTAGCATTAAGATACGAGCCTCTGCTTGTGCTTCAGCAGATAGAGGAACGTGGACCGCCATTTGGTCACCGTCAAAGTCAGCGTTGTAAGCTGTACATACGAGCGGGTGAAGACGGATTGCACGGCCTTCTACAAGCGTTGGTTCGAATGCTTGGATACCAAGTCTGTGAAGTGTAGGTGCACGGTTTAGTAGAACTGGGTGTTCACGAATAACTTCTTCTAAAACATCCCAAACTTCTGGCTGAACGCGCTCTACTTTGCGTTTTGCACTCTTGATGTTGTGTGCAAGACCTTTTGAAACTAGCTCTTTCATAACGAATGGTTTGAAGAGCTCAAGTGCCATCTCTTTAGGAAGACCACATTGGTACATCTTTAGGTTCGGACCTACTACGATAACCGAACGTCCAGAGTAGTCAACACGTTTACCTAGCAAGTTTTGACGGAAACGACCTTGTTTCCCTTTCAGCATGTGTGAAAGTGATTTTAACGGACGATTTCCTGGTCCAGTAACCGGACGGCCACGACGACCATTATCGATTAATGCATCGACTGCTTCTTGAAGCATACGTTTTTCATTTTGAACGATAATGTTTGGAGCACCTAAGTCTAATAGACGCTTCAGACGGTTGTTACGGTTGATAACACGACGGTAAAGGTCGTTAAGGTCAGATGTGGCAAAACGTCCACCATCAAGCTGAACCATCGGACGCAATTCCGGTGGAATAACCGGAAGTACTTCTAGAATCATCCAATCGGCATGGTTGCCTGAATGACGGAATGCTTCTAGTACTTCTAAACGCTTAATCGCACGAGTACGGCGTTGGCCTTGTGCTGTTTTAAGCTCTTCTTTCAACATCTCAACTTCTTTTTCAGCATCGATGTCTTCTAAAAGACGTTTGATCGCTTCTGCACCCATTTGTGCAGTGAAACCTTTTCCATACTTTTCACGGTATGTGCGGTATTCCTTCTCCGAAAGCAGTTGTTTCTTCTCAAGAGGAGTATCTCCTGTATCAGTAACAACGTATGAAGCAAAGTAGATTACTTCTTCTAATGCTCTTGGAGACATATCCAAAACAAGACCCATACGGCTTGGGATGCCTTTGAAGTACCAAATGTGAGATACAGGAGCAGCAAGCTCGATGTGACCCATACGGTCACGTCGAACTTTAGCTCTTGTTACTTCAACACCACAACGGTCACAAACCACACCTTTATAACGGACGCGCTTATACTTTCCGCAATGACATTCCCAGTCTTTTGTAGGACCGAAAATTCTTTCACAGAACAAGCCGTCTTTTTCAGGCTTAAGTGTACGGTAGTTGATTGTTTCAGGTTTTTTTACTTCCCCTCTTGACCACGACCGGATTTTGTCCGGTGAAGCAAGACCAATTTTCATATATTCAAAATTATTTACGTCTATCAAGGAGCGTACCTCCCTTTTGATATCCTGTTTTAGTCATTCGAAGTGTAAGACTCAAGATTTAGATTTAGTTTCTCGCTTGCCTGATCGTCTTCATCATCAAGCTCTCTCATTTCAATTTCCTTGTCATCTCCAGAACAGATCTTAACGTCCATTCCAAGAGATTGAAGTTCTTTGATCAATACTTTAAATGATTCTGGAACACCTGGTTCAGGAACGTTTTCGCCTTTAACGATGGCTTCATACGTTTTCACACGGCCGACAACATCATCGGATTTAACCGTAAGAATTTCCTGTAGTGTGTATGCCGCGCCATATGCTTCAAGCGCCCATACTTCCATCTCACCGAAACGCTGACCTCCAAATTGAGCTTTACCGCCAAGAGGCTGTTGTGTAACAAGTGAGTAAGGCCCAGTTGAACGAGCATGCAGCTTGTCATCAACCATGTGAGCCAGTTTGATCATATACATAACCCCAACTGACACACGGTTATCAAACGCAGCACCTGTACGTCCATCATAAAGTACCGTTTTACCATCGCGAGCCATTCCAGCTTCTTCGATCGTAGACCAAACATCTTCTTCACGCGCTCCATCGAATACCGGTGTAGCAACATGAATGCCTAGCTGACGAGCAGCCATTCCAAGGTGAAGCTCCAATACCTGACCGATGTTCATACGGGAAGGTACCCCTAACGGGTTTAACATGATGTCAACTGGTGTTCCATCTGGAAGATAAGGCATATCTTCTTCAGGCATAATTTTAGAAATTACACCTTTGTTTCCGTGACGGCCGGCCATCTTATCTCCTTCATGAATCTTACGTTTTTGCACGATGTATGCACGAACGAGCTGATTCACACCCGGAGGTAGTTCATCGCCATCTTCACGGTTAAACACTTTAACGTCAAGGATGATTCCATCTCCACCGTGAGGTACACGCAATGATGTATCGCGGACTTCACGAGCTTTTTCACCGAAGATCGCATGTAATAGACGTTCTTCAGCTGTTAATTCAGTTACACCTTTAGGCGTTACTTTACCAACTAAGATATCTCCATCTTTAACTTCTGCACCAACACGAATGATTCCGCGTTCGTCCAGGTTGCGTAATGCATCTTCTCCGACGTTTGGAATATCACGAGTGATTTCTTCCGGTCCAAGTTTTGTATCACGCGCTTCTGACTCATATTCTTCAATATGGATCGAAGTATAAACGTCGTCTTTCACGAGACGCTCACTCATGATAACAGCATCCTCGTAGTTGTAACCTTCCCATGTCATGAAGGCAACAAGAACGTTACGGCCTAAAGCAAGTTCACCGACTTCCATTGAAGGGCCATCCGCTAAGATTTCCCCTTTCGTCACGCGGTTACCTGTGCTTACGATCGGACGCTGGTTATAACACGTTCCTTGGTTGGAACGAATAAACTTAAGCATATTGTAGGTGTCAAGGTCGCCTGAAACTTCCTTGCCATCTACTTCTTTAATGCGGCGTACTTGAACTTGTTTTGCTGTAACGCGTTCAACAATTCCTTCGTGCTTACAGATCACTGCAGCTCCAGAGTCTTTTGCTGAAACGTGCTCCATTCCTGTACCAACGATCGGTGATTCAGGAACAAGTAAAGGTACAGCCTGACGTTGCATGTTCGCTCCCATTAGGGCACGGTTGGAGTCATCATTCTCTAAGAACGGAATACATGCTGTCGCAGCAGATACTACCTGTTTCGGCGATACATCCATATAATCGATGCGTTCGCGTTTAACAACAGTGTTATCACCACGGAAACGTGCGATTACGTCTTCGTTCATGAACTCTCCGTTATCTCCTAAGATAGAGTTCGCCTGTGCAACTACGTATAAATCTTCTTCATCAGCAGTTAAGTAATCAATACGGCTCGTTACACGACCTGTTTCAGGATCAACCCGACGGTATGGTGTTTCGATAAATCCATATTGGTTCACTTTTGCATAAGAAGAAAGTGAGTTGATCAAACCGATGTTCGGACCCTCTGGCGTCTCAATCGGACACATACGACCATAGTGAGAATAGTGAACGTCACGAACTTCAAAGCCTGCACGTTCACGTGTAAGACCACCTGGCCCTAGTGCAGATAGACGACGTTTGTGCGTTAATTCTGCAAGCGGGTTCGTTTGATCCATGAACTGTGAAAGCTGAGAGCTTCCGAAGAACTCTTTAATAGAGGCGATAACAGGACGAATATTGATCAACGCCTGTGGTGTGATCGCATTTGTGTCTTGGATCGACATACGCTCACGCACAACACGTTCCATTCTGGAAAGTCCGATTCTAAATTGGTTTTGAAGAAGCTCACCAACTGAACGCAGACGACGGTTTCCAAGATGGTCAATATCATCTGTTGTACCTACTTGATGCAATAAGTTGAAGAAGTAGTTGATAGAAGCAATAATGTCAGAAACCGTGATGTTTTTAATTTCTTTATCAACAAGTCCGTTTCCGATAACATTAATGATTCTTTCACCTTCTTGATCATCAGGCGCATAGATTTTGATAGATTGAAGAGCAATATCTTGATCTTCAGCCACTCCTCCTGCTGGTGTTACGGTTTTAAAGCCTACACCACTCTCAAGAGCAGGGATAATCTTATCTAGCGTTCTACGGTCAAGAAGCGTACCTTCTTCGGCGATCACTTCACCAGTTTCAGCATCAACAAGTGTTTCAGCTAGTTTCTGGTTAAAGAGACGATTCTTTATATGAAGCTTTTTATTGATTTTGTAGCGTCCAACATTAGCTAAGTCATAGCGTTTAGGATCAAAGAACCTAGAATCTAATAAACTTTTTGCATTATCTACTGTTGGAGGCTCTCCCGGACGAAGACGCTCATAGATTTCGAGAAGGGCTTTTTCCGTTCCTTCTGTATTATCTTTATCTAGCGTGTTGCGAAGATACTCGTCTTCTCCAAGCAAATCAATGATTTCTTGATCAGACCCAAACCCTAAAGCACGAAGCAATACGGTAATAGGGATTTTTCTTGTGCGGTCAATACGCACATAAACTACGTCCTTAGCATCTGTTTCGAACTCCAGCCAAGCACCGCGGTTTGGAATGACAGTAGCGGTAAAACCTTTTTTACCGTTTTTGTCGATTTTCTCACTATAGTAAACACTTGGTGAACGAACGAGCTGTGATACAATTACACGCTCTGCCCCGTTGATCACAAAGGTTCCCGTATCTGTCATTAACGGGAAATCTCCCATAAATACTTCCTGCTCTTTTACTTCGCCCGTCTCTTTATTGATCAGACGCACTTTCACACGAAGCGGAGCAGCGTAAGTAACATCGCGCTCTTTTGATTCATCTACAGGATACTTCGGCTCACCTAAGTTATAATCAATAAACTCTAAAACGAGGTTCCCTGTAAAATCTTCAATCGGCGAAATGTCTCGGAACATTTCACGTAACCCCTCATCAAGAAACCATTGATAGGAAGCGGTTTGAATTTCAATTAAGTTTGGTAATTCAAGCACTTCGCTAATCCTTGCATAACTTCTTCGTTGGCGGTGGCGTCCAAACTGAACTAGTTGACCTGTCAACTGCTTCACCCCTCAAATCCAGCGTTTTTTTCGTGTATCATATTTCTATCTAACATTCTATTAAGAAGGTTAGAAAACAAAAAGAAAAAGGGTTTCATAATTTTAAAACCGCAGTTTTCCTATTTTGATAAAAGCTATTATATAATTTTGTCCAACTTTTTCGCATTCTATACGTCTAAACATGAGTAAAAAACGTTGATTTATCAACGTTTTTTCGCTTACCACGAAAAATAAGCAGCAAAATGCGAATCCATTGGCATTTTACAATACTAACATACGGGATTTATCAAGTCAAACTTTTATTGCGCGTAAAATATAGTAGCCTTTTTTCTTCGCAACCGTTTCAACTTGGCCGAATAATTGTTCCATTTTATCCATAGCAGATGGCGCACCTTGTTTCTTTTGAATCACTACCCATAACTCGCCACCAACGCAAAGTTTATGATAAGCTTCTTCAAAAATTTGATGAACGACCGTCTTACCTGCACGAATCGGCGGATTTGTGATAACAGCAGCAAACTCTTCATCCTTCACTTCAGCAAATAAGTAACTTTTATAGATCTTTACATTATCAACCTTGTTCTTATCTGCGTTCAGCTTAGCGAGTTCAATTGCTCTTTCGTTGATATCCACCATTTGAACAACACGATTTTCTTCCGCTCTTGCAAGCGAAAGCCCGATCGGCCCGTAACCGCATCCTATATCTATATAATCACCAGATACTTCTGGAGGTACAAAGGACTCTATTAAAACGCGACTGCCAAAATCTACTTCTTTTTTCGAAAAGACACCAGCATCTGTCGTAAAGCGAAATTTTTCGCC
Source organism: Fictibacillus tiangongensis (assembly GCF_048083785.1). Taxonomy (GTDB): domain Bacteria; phylum Bacillota; class Bacilli; order Bacillales; family Fictibacillaceae; genus Fictibacillus. The sequence goes on along the minus strand of NZ_CP182294.1, from coordinate 129,797 downwards.
GTTTAATGTAAAATCCCATGTTTCTCTTTTGCTTTCTGTACCAGGTGTTTCAGAGTAATAATGGTTCTTCATTGTTTTAAAACTCTCCTTACCTTCTGATAAAGACAGTATTCCCGTTCCAAAATTCTTTAACGGTCTATCTATAAAGTCGCTTGTGTAAGTAGTTGATTTCCACTCCAGGTTGCTCGCTTTCCACGGGGCGTCCGGTGAGCCTCCTGCCGCTTCGCGCCATTAGGAGTCTCCACCTGACCACTCGTCCCGTAGGAGTCTCGCACCTTGCATTCCAATCAACTTGCATAAGACGAGAATTGCAACACTCTTCTAGAAGAAAGCCTTCTAAAGAATTAAGCGAAACAAACAAAAAGGTCCGCCATCGGGCGAACCTTTTCTTTTGAATTACTTAACTTCAACAGAAGCTCCAACTTCTTCAAGCTTAGCTTTGATTTCTTCAGCTTCGTCTTTAGATACGCCTTCTTTAACTGGCTTAGGAGCACCGTCAACAAGTTCTTTCGCTTCTTTAAGGCCAAGACCTGTAAGTTCACGAACAACTTTGATAACTTTAATTTTTGAAGCTCCACCGCTTGCAAGAATTACGTCGAATTCAGTTTGTTCAGCAGCAGCGTCTGCACCAGCAGCTCCACCAGCTACAGCTACAGGAGCAGCAGCAGTTACACCAAACTCTTCTTCGATTGCTTTTACTAGGTCGTTAAGCTCTAAAACAGTCATTGTTTTTAAGCTTTCAATGATTTGCTCTTTAGACATTATAATTTCCTCCTTATGGAATGTAAGTTATTGGTTGAAGATAAGACTTACGCGCCTTGTTCTTCTTTTTGTTCTGCAACGGCTTTAGTAGCCAACGCAAAGTTGCGGATAGGTGCTTGAAGCACACTGAGTACCATAGAAAGAAGACCTTCTCTTGATGGAAGTTCAGCAAGAGCTTTCACTTCTTCTAGAGACGCGATACGTCCTTCGATTACACCAGCTTTGATCTCAAGCGCTTCGTGTTTCTTAGCGAAGTCGTTAAGAATCTTAGCAGGAGCTACAACATCTTCATTCGAGAATGCGATCGCTGTAGGACCAGTTAAGTGTTCTGATAGGTTAAGATCGTTTTCTTCAGCAGCGCGAACTACCATTGAGTTTTTGTAAACTTTAAACTCGATGCCAGCATCACGCAGTGACTTACGAAGTTCAGTAACCTCAGAAACAGTAAGACCACGGTAGTCAACAAGGATTGTTGATTGGCTATTTTTGATTTTCTCAGAAATAGTGGATACTAACTGCTTTTTTGTTTCTAAAATGCTGCTCATTATTACACCTCCTGTAAAATGATTGCATCACCGCAGGTTTTGTCCAAAAACAAAGCCTCCATGTCGAGACATGGAGGCGTGAGTATCTAAAGTCATAAGTAATTAACGAATGAGCTTATCGATGCTTCACCTCGGCAGGAAAGATTTAAGCCATTTGGCTCCTGCTGTCTACGGCATTCATCTGATGCGTTTGTGTTTAACAGTATATAATATAACGGGTATAAACCCGTTTGTCAACTATCGTTTTACAGCAAATGAAGATGGATTAACTTTGATCCCAGGTCCCATAGTTGAAGAAACAGCAACGTTCTTCATGTAAGTTCCCTTTGCAGCTGCAGGCTTAACTTTCAACAATGTTTCGATGATTGTGTTAAGGTTTTCTGCAAGCTTCTCAGCTTCGAAAGATACTTTACCGATTGGAACGTGAACGTTACCAGTCTTGTCGACACGGTATTCTACTTTACCAGCTTTGATTTCGTTAATCGCTTTTTCAACTTCAAATGTAACTGTTCCTGTTTTAGGGTTAGGCATTAAACCTTTAGGTCCTAAAACACGTCCAAGTTTACCAACTTCAGCCATCATGTCCGGAGTAGCAACGATTACGTCGAACTCGAACCAACCTTGTTGGATTTTGTTGATGTAGTCAGAATCGCCAACGTGATCTGCTCCAGCAGCTTCAGCTTCTTTTGCTTTTTCACCTTTTGCGAATACTAATACACGTTGAGTCTTACCAGTTCCGTTTGGAAGCACTACTGCTCCACGAACTTGTTGGTCAGCTTTCTTCGTGTCTACACCTAAACGAACTGCAACTTCTACAGACTCGTCAAATTTTGCAGGAGCAGCTTTTTTAACTAGCTCGATCGCTTCTGCAGCGTCATATGCTTTTGTGCGGTCTACTAATTTAGCCGCTTCTTGGTACTTCTTACCTTTGTTTGCCATTGTATTGTCCTCCTTATGTGGTTTAGCGGATATTCCTCCCACTTATTGCACTAAAAGATCTAGTGCAATTACACGCATTGCATGAATAAAGGTTGCGAACCGTTTGAAGGGCAGGATATCAATCCATTTACTCGCAACCTAATAGACATCAAACACAGGGATTAGTCTTCGATAACAATTCCCATGCTGCGTGCTGTACCTTCAACCATACGCATTGCAGCTTCAACACTAGCAGCGTTTAGGTCAGGCATTTTTGATTCTGCGATTTCGCGAACTTTATCACGCTTTACAGTCGCAACTTTTTTCTTGTTAGGCTCACCAGAACCTGACTCGATTCCTGCAGCTTTCTTTAAAAGAACAGCAGCCGGAGGAGTTTTAGTGATGAATGTAAATGAACGGTCTTCGAAAACCGTGATTTCTACCGGAATGATTAAACCAGCTTGATCAGCAGTACGAGCGTTGAATTCTTTACAGAATCCCATGATGTTTACCCCAGCTTGTCCTAGTGCAGGTCCAACTGGCGGTGCCGGGTTTGCTTTACCAGCAGGGATTTGCAATTTTACCATCTTAATAACCTTTTTAGCCACGCGACACACCTCCTTAAGTCCGTGATGTGGTATTATGGGCCGAAACCCTCCCACTCAAAAATACGCTTCCCCTCCTAAAAGAGAGGAAGCAGTTGATTAGTAATATCAAACATAAAAAATTCTATCACCTTTTTGAAGTGATTACAAGTCTTTTTCCATTATAACTTGCTTACTTGGGTAAACTCAAGTTCAACTGGTGTTTCACGGCCAAACATGTTGACGTGAACTTTCAGCTTCTGTTTTGTTGCGTCGATCTCTTCAATCGTACCAACAAAGTCAGCAAAAGGACCTTCTTTTACTTTTACAGATTCCTTGATTTCGAAATCAACTTCAACGCGCGGAGCTTCCATACCCATACCTTTAAGAATATGATCTACTTCCTCAGGCAAAAGTGCCGTTGGCTTTGAGCCCGCTCCAGCAGAACCGACAAATCCTGTTACCCCAGGTGTGTTACGTACAACGTACCAAGAATCATCTGTCATGATCATTTCCGTTAATACATAACCAGGGAAAACTTTCTTCATGCTTGTTTTTGTCTTACCGTTCTTTGTTTCGGTCTCTTCTTCTACAGGTACAAGTACACGGAAAATCTTATCTGTCATCCCCATAGATTCCAAACGCTTTTCCAAGTTTGCTTTTACTTTGTTTTCATAACCTGAATAGGTATGAACTACGTACCAATTTTTTTCCATACGATGGGACCCGTGTCCTTTCCCTCCTAAAATGGATATACTCTAGCATTCTATCCAAAAGAAGCTATATCTAATCTACCCTAAAATAAGCTCAACTAATTGTGAAATCCCTAGATCCACAACCCAGAAGAACAAAGCCATAATCACTACAGTTGACAGTACAATCCCCGTATAGCGAAATAATTCTTTTCGCGAAGGCCAGCTTACACGCTTCATCTCCTTATTTACATCGGAAAGAAACTTTGCTGGTGATTTTTTTGTCTTTTCTGCAACATCCGCCATCTTCATAAACCCCCATGCCTTTTGATCAATTAACATTTATAAAAAAAGCTTGTTTCGCTTACTTCGTTTCCTGGTGAATGGTATGAGCATTGCAGTAGCTGCAAAACTTTTTAACCTCGACTCGTTCAGGATTGTTTTGCTGGTTCTTCATCGTTGTATAATTTCGTTTTGAGCATTGTTTACAGGCTAAAAAAACTTTTTTTCTCATGCTAAATAAACACCTTTCGTGCGACAAAGCCACTCATCCACGTTACAATGTTACTTTTAAAACCTTAACATAGGGGTATACGCTTGTCAATAAAGGGAAAATGACGTTTTGCAAGCTGATTGTATCGGAAATGTAAGTGGTTGATTATCGTTTAAGAGGCTTCGCTTTGTTAGTATTTGTGAAGGAATCGTGTGAAGTAAGAAGCTTTTTAAAGTGGCAGGGTCTTAGCCACTTGTTCCAGGCAAGTGGTGGGCGAGTAACTAAACAAAAAGACTCAAAAAGGAACTTTAATTATAAAATAGGGTGAAAAGCCAGCCGAAAATGATTCATCTGGCTATTTTGTTCTCATGAACACAATATTTCATGAGATTTTTTGCTTAAATTAGGCGATTAACGTATACCCACCTCGGTATTCATGATGCTAATCCCTAAAATTTTTGGATTTAATCCTAGAAATTATCCTATTAATCCCGCGAGTTTGGGCTATAATCCGGCGAGTTTTGCGCATATATCGGCGAGTTGACAAGATTCGACAACCATTACACGCCCGATACCCCACCCACACGCCTATCAGCTCATACAACTACTTAAAACCAAAAGAAAAAGAGCAGGAATAATCCCCGCTCTTAAGATGATATTTCTCTTAGCTCTAAATAACGCTCTAATTTACGTTTCACTCGCTGAAGCGCGTTGTCGATGGACTTCACGTGTCTGTCGAGATCCACTGAGATTTCCTGGTACGATCTTCCGTCAAGATACAGCATCAGAACTTTGCGTTCCAGGTCACTTAATATTTCTCCCATCTTCACTTCAATATCATCAAATTCTTCTTGATTGATAATCAGTTCTTCTGGATCAGTGACTTTTGTACCGCATATTACATCCATTAGTGTACGGTCGGACTCTTCATCATAAATCGGCTTGTCCAACGACACATAAGAATTTAACGGAATGTGCTTTTGTCTAGTTGCCGTTTTGATAGCGGTAATCATTTGCCTTGTTATACATAGTTCGGCAAAAGCTTTAAAGGATGACAGCTTGTCCTCTTTAAAATCGCGAATGGCTTTATACAGCCCGATCATGCCTTCTTGAATGATATCTTCCCGGTCTGCACCGATCAAAAAGTATGATCTTGCTTTCGCACGAACAAAGTTTTTATATTTGTTGATCAAATATTCAAGTGCTGCGCTGTCCCCCTCATGAACCAGTTCCACAAGGCTTTCATCTTCCATGAGCTCGTAATCGCTTACTGACCGTTCCTTGAGATCTATGTTCACGACAAATCCCCCCACCAGGTTTTTACCGGCAAAATATAGCAATATTATAGCTCATAATTCACAAAAGCGTCAAGATTCCTTATTTTTGCCCTCTTCTCCATCTTTCAAATATTTCGGCAATTTCGTCTGAAAGAAGGATAGAGGAGGAGGTTTGCTTCCTTTTTCTCTCGCCAACGGACATATGAATATGCTTTTCGATTTCGTCCATCTCATTCTTTAATTCTCTCGCGGATTTCCTCAATGCACCCTTACCAAAAATCTGCCACTGCTCAGTTGAGTCTGAAGTTGCTACGTAAATTCGCTTATCGATTGATTTTAACTCTCCGACTAGACGTTCGATCCGTTCATCCGCCGTTTCGTTCTCTCTTGTGAAAATGACTTCAACGCGGTGATTTTTCGTTTTTTTCTCTGTGCCAGGTGTGAGATGGGCATCAAATACAACGATTACTTGATACCCAGTCGTTCCCTGATATTCTGCCATATATTCGATCAGCAGGTCTCTTGCTTTGGCAAAATCCGATGTTTTTAAGCTCCGTAATTCGGGCCAAGCGCCAATGATGTTGTAGCCATCAACAATCAAATAGTGGCGAGTTTTCATTTTCGGGCTTCTAACGGATTACGGTTACGGTACACTTCATACATCAAGAGACTAGCTGCAACCGATGCATTAAGCGAGGTAACCTTCCCTTTCATCGGAAGCTGAACAAGGAAATCGCACGTTTCTGATACGAGTCTTCCCATCCCTTTTCCTTCGCTTCCGATCACAAGACCTAAAGGCATGTCCCATTTCGCTTGCCTATAATCATCTTTCCCTTTCATGTCAGCGCCGGCAAACCACATGCCACGGTCCCTTAACTCTTTCATCGTCTGGACAAGATTCGTTACACGAACAACCGGAATGTACTCGATCGCACCCGTTGAAGCTTTTGCTACTGTAGCGGTCAGCCCTACTGAACGTCTTTTCGGAATAATGATGCCATGTGCACCGACTGCATCAGCCGTACGCATGATCGAACCTAGATTATGAGGATCTTCAAGCTCGTCCAATAAAAGAAAGAACGGCTCTTCTCCACGCTCTTCAGCAATTTTAAACAAATCATCGATATCTGCATAAGAATAGGCTGCAACACCCGCGATCACACCTTGGTGATTGCCTCCTCCGCTTAATGAATCGAGCTTTTGCTTTGGTACATATTGCACAAGGACGTTTTGCTTTTTAGCCATTGAGACGATCGTGCTCACAGGCCCTTTTTGAGATCCTTCACCTACGAAAATTTTATTAATATCACGGCCGGAGCGCAGAACTTCCATAACCGGATTTCGGCCGATGATCAGTTCTTGTTCTTTTTGTTCTTTTTGTTCTTTTTGTTCTTTTGCTTCACTCATCTTTAGACCTCCCCTTTTTTATTCTCTGTTAACACATATTCCATCATGTTCGTTAATCGTTCATGGTTATTCAACAGATAAAGATAACCGATGATCGCTTCAAAGCTTGTGGCATGCCTATATGTTTGAACATCCGTATTTTTCGGTACGGTACCTTGGTTCGCATTGCGGCCACGCTTAATCACAGCGACCTCTTCTTCTGTAAAATAGTTCTCTTCAAGCAGCTGAACGACCATGCTTGCTTGCGCTTTTGCTGAAACAAACTTTGTGGCAGATACATGGAGCTTATTCGGCTTCACCTGTCCGTTACGGATTAGGTGTTCACGCACGAACTGCTCCATTACTGCATCTCCCATATAAGCAAGCGTCGTTCCGTTCAGTTGTTTAATATCTGAGTCCGTTATCTTCATTTACTTATCTCTTTTCCACCGAACACCTTGTGCGGTATCTTCCAAAATGATGTTCTGTTCTTTTAGCTGATCACGAATCTCGTCAGCGCGAGCAAAGTTCTTTTCTTTACGGGCTTGATTACGTTCTTGAATAAGAGCATCAATCTCTTCGTCTAACAATTCTTCTTCTTTATGAAGAGTTAGTCCGAGCACACCAGCTAGCTCATCGAACAGAGCGATGAACTCTGTAATAACGGCTTTAGAAGTGTTCTTCTCTTGCAGGTATACGTTCGCTTCTCTCGAAAAATCAAAAAGATGAGAGATGGCATTTGCTGTATTGAAATCATCATCCATATCCGTGATAAATTTCTCTCTTGTTTCTTTCACGAGCTGAGTCCATTTTTCTGAATCCATTGCAAGATCTGCCGATACACTCAAGCGGTGTTTCAAGTTTTCATAAGACGTACGGATTCTATTCAATCCTGCCTCGGCCGCTTCTAACAACTCTTGACTGAAGTTGATCGGATTACGGTAGTGGACGGCAAGCATAAAGAATCGAATAACTTGCGGATCCTGCTGTTGTACAAGATCATGAACAAGAACAAAGTTCCCAAGTGATTTGGACATTTTTTCGTTATCAATATTAATATACCCATTATGCATCCAATACTTAGCCATCGGAGCTTCATTTAATGCTTCCGATTGTGCGATCTCATTCTCATGATGCGGGAAAGCTAGATCCTGGCCGCCGCCATGAATGTCGATCGAATCACCTAAGTATTTTTTGGCCATTGCCGAGCATTCGATATGCCAGCCTGGGCGACCTTTGCCCCAAGGGCTCTCCCAATAGATCTCTCCATCTTTCGCCGCTTTCCATAGCGCAAAATCAAGCGGATCTTCTTTTTTCTCACCTACTTCAATTCTCGCACCAGATCTTAAGTCGTCGATCGATTGATGAGAAAGTTTACCGTAGCCGTTGAACGAACGCGTCTTAAAATAAACATCTCCCGCTGCTTCATAAGCAAAACCTTTTTTGATAAGGTTCTCGATAAAATCAATGATTTCTGGCATCGTTTCTGTTACACGCGGATGTGCGTCCGCTTTTTGTACGCCTAATGCGCAAGTATCCTCGTGATACGCATTGATAAATTTCTCAGCGATCGTTGGGACATCGCTTCCCATCTCTTTCGCTGCTTTAATGAGCTTATCATCAACATCCGTAAAATTGGAGATGAACTGCACTTCATAGTTTCTATATTCCAAGTACTTTCTTACCGTATCAAAAACAATAGCCGGTCTTGCGTTACCGATATGGATATAGTTATATACCGTCGGCCCGCACACATACATCTTCACTTTTCCTTCTTCTAACGGAACGAAAAGCTCTTTTTGACGTGTCATCGTATTATAGATTTTAATACCCATTTAAACTTCACTCCCTTTTTTCAATGTTTCCAGTTCTTCACGCATTCGTTTCATCTCGTTATGCATCTCTCTAAATTTATCAGCTACCGGATCAGGCAGATCTCGATGATCAAGTTCGCATCCTACTTTGATGCCGTCTTTAATCACGACCCTCCCTGGTATTCCAACTACGGTCGCATCGGGCGGAACATGTTGAAGAACAACCGATCCTGCTCCCACTTTTGAATTTTTTCCGATGGTGATGTTCCCTAGAACCTTGGCTCCTGTAGCAACAAGAACATGATCTTCGAGCGTCGGATGCCTTTTACCTTTTTCTTTCCCCGTACCTCCGAGCGTAACGCCTTGATAGAGCGTTACATCATTACCGATGATACACGTTTCACCGATCACCACACCCATTCCGTGATCGATAAAAAAGCGTCGGCCGATCTGTGCGCCAGGGTGTATTTCAATGCCGGTAAAAAAGCGGCTGATCTGTGAGATCAAGCGGGCTAAAAACAGCCAGTTTCGTTTGAATAACTTATGTGCTAATCTATGGGCCCAAACCGCGTGCAGTCCAGAGTATGTTAGGAATACTTCGAATGAACTTCTAGCCGCTGGGTCTTTCTCAAAAACAACTTGAATGTCTTCTTTCATGGCTGAAAACATGTTCTCCAACCTCCTTGCCTTTTTATAAAAGGGACTTGCCTGTTAAGCGTGTTGTCTCAGGCATTTTTTATTTTCTTCATCGCAAAGTTGATTGGAGTGTAAGGTGCGAAACTCCTGGGGGATCAGCGGGACAGGTGAGACTCTTAACAGCGCTAAGCGCTAAGAGGCTCACCGCACGCCCCCCGGAAAGCGAGTACCTGTAACGGAAATCAACTACTTTCAAGAGCGACGAAGACTACAAATAAAAAACGCCCCTGTGCCAAATATGACACAGAGACGTACGGATAGACGCGGTTCCACTCTGTTTAACAGGCTTATTAAACTCACCTGTTCCCTTGAGCTCCATAACGGGGAGTTGCCGCCCAAACCTACTAAAACTTTCGGCATGGGACTCCGAGGGGCACTTCAGCAAGCATTTTCATGAACCACTTTCAGCCGGTGATGGTTCTCTCTACTATGAAAAGGCGCTAGCCTACTTTCCTCATCTGCGTTTTACACGTTTATTATAAGTTTCTTTTACTATATTATAATCTTTGCAAAATGTGTACTTTTATTACTTTTTAGTTTGAGTCAGTACAGCATTTACGCGCTTTGTAATTACATCTTTACCTAAAAGGGAAACAGCAGCAGGCAGATCTGGACCATGTTGCTGGCCTGTCGTTGCCACACGGATCGGCATGAACAAGTTCTTTCCTTTTTGGCCCGTTTCTTTTTGAACAGCTTTCATCATTGCTTTGATGTCTTCCGCTTCAAAAGAATCACTGTTTTCGATCTGAGTTAAGAACGATTCCATAACGGAAGGAACACCTTCACCTTGCAATACTTCAAGTGCTTCTCCTTCGTACTCGATTTCTTCTTTGAAGAATAGTTCCGTTAAGTCTACGATCTCTGCACCGTAGCTCATTTTTTCCTGATGAAGAGCGACAAGCTTCGTGATCCACTCTTGTTCTTCAGGGCTAGGGTTCATAGACACTCGACCCGCTTTAACAAGGTGAGGCATACATAACTCAACGATACGAGCCACATCTTGCTGTTTCATATATTGATTGTTCAACCATTCTAACTTTTGCGTATCAAAAACGGCAGGTGCTTTTGATAAACGGTTCGGATCAAAAATTTCAATGAACTGTTCTTTGCTGAAGATCTCTTCTTCTCCACCTGGAGACCAGCCTAATAGAGCAATGAAGTTAAACAGCGCTTCTGGCAAGTATCCTAGATCTTTGTATTGCTCGATAAACTGAACGATCGATTCGTCGCGTTTGCTCAGTTTCTTACGATTTTCATTCACGATCAATGTTGTATGACCGAACTTCGGATGCGAAAATCCTAGCGCATCATAGATCAATAACTGCTTCGGTGTGTTTGAGATGTGATCATCTCCACGCAGTACGTGAGTGATCGCCATTTCGTGGTCATCGATAACAACCGCATAGTTGTAAGTAGGAATTCCATCTTTTTTCACGATAACAAAATCACCAAAGCCGCTTGATTCAAATGAAACTTCACCTTTTACCATGTCATCAAACGTGATCGTACGGTCTTGCGGAACTTTAAAACGAATGCTCGGTCGGCGGCCTTCTTCTTCTAGAGCCGCTTTTTCTTCAATTGATAAGTTTCGACAACGTCCGTCATAAACCGGAGTTTCTCCTTTAGCCATCTGCTCTTCACGAGACGCTTCAAGCTCTTCTTCTGTACAATAACAAGTGTATGCAAGACCTTTTGAAAGTAGTTCATCTGTATACTTCTCGTATAGATCTAAACGTTCCATTTGACGATACGGACCGTAATCTCCTCCGATATCAACACTTTCATCCCAATCCATACCGAGCCATTTTAAATGGTTCAGCTGGCTTTCTTCTCCGCCTTGAATATTACGCTTCTGATCTGTATCTTCAATACGAATAATAAACTTTCCGCCAGAGTGGCGAGCATATAAATAATTGAATAGAGCTGCACGTGCATTCCCTATATGTAAGTGTCCCGTTGGACTTGGTGCATAACGCACTCGAACTTCGTTTGCCATCATGTTTCACCTCTATAATTTTTTTCTTTTTCTTCTTTAGATGAATGGTTGGATCGCTTGACTGATCCTCTTCACTGGAAAGTTGATAGGAGTGCAAGGTGCGAGACTCCTGGGGGATCAGCGGGACAGGTGAGACTCTTAACAGCGCAGAGCGCTAAGAGGCTCACCGCACGCCCCCCGGAAAGCGAGCAACCTGGAACGGAAATCAACCGCTCACTTAAACTCCATAGCATTCGTTAAACAGCAGTACAACTATGCCTTCTCTATCAAAACAACCGCTTGAGCTGCGATTCCCTCTTCGCGTCCAGGGAAACCTAGCTTTTCAGTCGTCGTTGCCTTCACATTGATTCTCTCTACTTCAACCCCAAAAATACCGGCGATCACTCCGCGCATCTCTTCAATGTACGGAAGCATCTTTGGCTTTTGAGCAATGATCGTACAATCTATATTACCTAAAGAATAACCTTTATTCTCGACCAATTTCCAAGAATCGAGCAGCAAACGCTTCGAATCTGCGTCCTTATAGGCAGGATCTGTATCCGGAAAGTGTTTGCCGATATCTCCTTCTCCCGCTGCGCCTAGCAATGCATCTGTGATCGCATGCAAAAGAACGTCAGCATCAGAATGCCCTAAAAGTCCCTTCTCATAAGGAATTGTTACGCCGCCAATGATTAACGGACGACCCTCGCTAAAGGCATGTACATCAAAACCTTGTCCGATGCGCATTATGCTTTTTCCCCCTGTCTCTCTAACAAAATGGCTTGTCCAAACAACAAGTCATCAGACGTAGTTAATTTTATATTATGATAGTCCCCCATTACAATAGCCACTGTTTGTCCAATTCGTTCTACTAGGCTTGCGTCATCCGTTCCAATGTAACCTTCTTCGTCTGCCTTCCGGTGTGCATCCATTACGATAGAAAGACGAAAAGCTTGCGGGGTTTGAACAGCCCACAAGCTGGAACGGTCGATCGTTTCTTCCACTTGATTCTCGATTACCCGCTTAACCGTGTCCTTCACAGGAACAGCTAACACGGCAGAGCCTGTATCTCGTGCCGTATTAACCAGTTGTAAAATAGAATCATGTGTGATGAAAGGACGTGCTGCATCATGAATGAGGACGAGATCGGCATCAGTAGGCACGACCTTCAACCCTTCATAAACACTTTGCTGACGCTCTTTTCCGCCTGGAACGATTTTACGCACTTTTTGATATTGGAACGACTCTACAAAATCTTGCATCTGCTGCAATTCCTTTTCACTGCCGACCAAGATCACACCTTCGCAATGCGGATCTCTTTCAAACACATGCAGCGTGTGCGCGAGGACCGGTTTTCCTAAAAGCTCGATCCACTGCTTCGAGACACCAGCTTTCATGCGTTTACCTTGTCCAGCAGCAGGAATGACTGTCCAATAATTCACGTGCTTCCCCACCGTTCGTTACAATGCTTTTTCTAATAGTTTCTTTTTAGCAAAAATCATTCTTCCCGCTGATGTTTGGAGTACTGAAGTGACAACAACATCAATCGTCTTGCCTACATAATCACGACCATCTTCTACGACGATCATCGTTCCATCGTCCAGATAGCCTACACCTTGGCTCTGTTCTTTACCGTCTTTGATCACTTGTACAACAAGCTCTTCGCCCGGAAGAACAACCGGTTTAACCGCATTTGCAAGGTCATTGATATTTAGTACTGCAACGTTTTGCAGCTCACATACTTTGTTCAAATTAAAATCATTCGTTACGACAACACCGGACAACAGCTGAGCGAGTTTTACTAGCTTACTATCCACTTCCGTAACCTCTTCAAAATCACCTTCATAGATTTCAACTTTCATAGAAAGCTCTTTTTGAATTCGATTTAGAATATCTAGACCTCGGCGTCCTCTGTTACGCTTAAGAACATCTGAAGAATCGGCAATATATTGTAATTCTTCTAATACGAAACGAGGAATAATGAGCGGACCTTCTAAAAAGCCAGTTTGACAGATATCAGCCACTCGGCCATCGATAATAACGCTCGTATCTAGAATCTTATACTTACCACTCGGCTTTTCGATCTCTGGCTCTTTTTTACGCTCTTTTCCTTGGCTTTTCAATGAGAACAGCTGGATCAACTCATCTCTCTTTTTAAAACCTACCTGAAAGCCTAAATAACCAAGCAGGAATGTAATAGCGATCGGCAGTATGGAACTGACCACAACAATATCCATAGAACTTAACGGTGACTGGATCAAAAATGCGACGATCAGTCCGATGATCAGTCCCATCGTTCCAGATAAAAGGTCAGTTGCTGGAGCTTTTACAACCGTTTCCTCAGCCCAGCGGATTAAACCTACTACGTAATCTGACAGCCAAAATGTAGATAAAAAAAGTATAAGTGCACCAATTACTGCCCCGACATATGGGGATGTTACCTGATTCGGAAGATCACCGAAGTTAAGTACACGAATGAGATCTGGTATATATAGATAGCCGAGCATGCCACCTATTACAATGAAAAATAGCTGAACAATTCTTTTTAGCATGCCTGATTCACCTCCCCTAATCATTATTTACAAAATGACCGTATTAAAAACGTGTAAAAGATAGAAAATTCCTTTTTTTACAGAGGAAGTTTTCTCTAGATATGACGATCGACGAAAAGCTGTTCCTGAATGCGTTTTAGACCTTCCTTTACTTTTTTGGCACGGATCTCACCGATACCCTCTACCTCGTCCAATTCATCAATGGACGCACGCAAAATTTGCGGAAGGTTTTCAAAAGCATCTGTCAGGTTTTCGATAATAACGGCTGGAAGCCTTGGAATTTTGCCAAGAATACGGTAACCGCGTGGATGAATCGTCTCATCCTGCATATTCATACCGGCTGAGAAGCCTAAAAGTTTCATAATAACAGATTCATCGAACAATTCTTCAGATGATAGTTTGTTCAATTGGCGAAGAATCGCATAAGGATCACTTTCACGATCCTTCATATAGTCCTTGATTAAAAGCAGTGCTTCTTCCTCGATGTTTGAAACAAGCTCCTCCATCTGGATTCGAATCAGTCTTCCTTCAACACCAAGTTCATTAACATATTTAATAATCTCATTTTTTATGCGTAAAACCATCTCAATTCTGTGAATAACTTGTGTAACTTCTTGGAAAGTCACTAATTCTTCAAATTCTAGAGCGCCAAGGTTCGTAACACTTTGGTCGAAAACAACCTTATATTTCTCAAGCGTTTGAATCGCTTGATTCGCTTTCGTCAAGATCACACCGATCTCTTTTAACGAATAACGAATCATCCCCTGATACAAAGTGATTACGTTACGACGTTGAGAGATGGAGATCACAAGGTTCCCTGTTTGACGCGCAACACGTTCTGCCGTTCTGTGACGGATCCCCGTTTCTGTTGACGGAATAACCGTATCTGGAATCAACTGTGTGTTCGCATACAGAATCTTAACAGCATCTTCGTTTAAAATGATCGCCCCATCCATCTTAGCAAGTTCATATAGAGATGCTGGGGAGTATTTGCAATTGATAGAGAAACCTCCATCAACGATTTCTTTTACTTTATCGTTATATCCAACAACGATCAGTCCACCCGTTTTCGCTCGCAATACGTTGTCGATCCCTTCTCGCAGTGGTGTTCCGGGAGCAACTAGCTGTAGCATTTGGCTTATGATTGCTTCTTTTATCGCATGGTCCATAATATCTTTTACCCTCCTAACGCTGCTTGTAATGCCTCATAAACGGTCGATACCCCGACGACTTGAATTCCTTTTGGAACCGTCCAGCCACCGATATTTTTATCAGGTATAATAGCTCGCGTAAAACCTAACTTCGCAGCTTCATGTACGCGCTGCTCGATACGGGAAACTCTTCTAACCTCTCCCGTTAATCCTATTTCTCCAATCATAACATCTGTTGGCTTGGTTGGTGAATCGCGAAAGCTTGAAGCGATGCTGATCGCAACTGCAAGATCGATCGCCGGCTCATCCAGTCGGACACCGCCTGCAACGTTTAGATATGCATCCTGGTTCTGAAGAAGCAATCCGACTCTCTTTTCTAAAACGGCCATAAGCAGTGATACGCGGTTATGATCGATACCCGTAGCCATCCTCCTAGGATTTCCAAAGCTCGTTGGCGATATTAGTGCTTGAAGCTCTACTAGCATCGGTCGCGTTCCTTCTAGAGAAGCAACTACGGTCGAACCCGCTGCCCCTTTCGAACGTTCTTCTAAAAAGATTTCAGAAGGATTTAATACTTCTTCAAGACCTACTTCTTTCATTTCAAAAACACCGATTTCATTCGTAGAGCCAAAACGGTTCTTAACTGCTCGTAAGATTCGGAAAGTGTGATGCCGCTCACCCTCAAAGTACAATACGGCATCTACCATGTGCTCTAAAAGACGCGGACCCGCGATATTTCCTTCTTTTGTAACATGTCCTACAATAAATACCGCGATACCTTTTGTTTTCGCCATGCGCATCAAATGCGATGTACACTCTCGTACTTGCGATACACTTCCAGGAGCGGAAGTGACTTCAGCTCGATAAACGGTTTGAATCGAATCGATGATCATCACAGAAGGCATCACATCAGACATCGCCTGTTCGATCAGTTCTAAATCTGTTTCTGCTAGAACAAACAAGTCCTTAGCGTCGATCTCTAAACGATCGGCACGGAGCTTTGTCTGTTTCACAGATTCCTCACCCGATATGTATAGAACACGCTCTCCTTTTTTTGCGAGCTGTGCAGATGTTTGCAGCAACAAGGTAGACTTACCAATTCCGGGGTCTCCACCAACTAAAACCATTGAACCTGGAACGATCCCTCCACCTAGTACACGGTTGAACTCCTGATAGTTTGTCGGTATCCGCGGCTCTTGCTCGCTTTTCACATCCGCTATCGACTGAGGTTTCTGCTTTACGTTCTTATCTCCGCCAGAGCTTAACCCTCTTATGTTTTTTTCAGGACGAATCGTTTCCTCCACCATCGTGTTCCACGCATGGCAACCGGGGCATTTCCCCATCCATTTCGGTGATTCGTAACCGCAATCTTGGCAAAGAAAGATTGATTTTACTTTAGCCATCTATAAAAACTCCTCTTCAAAACTTAACACTTTAATATCTATCTATTTCATAACCTTTAGTTTCTAGTTTCAGACGCTTCGAGAAATTGATACTTTTAAAAAACTTCATGGAAAGGTTGATTGGAGTGGAAAGTGTGAGACTCCTCGAAAATTACACTTCAAATTTTCTTCGTGCGATGTGTCGCTGCCGAAGCATTCCTTGTCCTGCGGGACGAGTGGGCAGGAGAGACCCCTAAAGGCGCAAAGCGGCAGGGGGCTCACCGCACGCCCCGCGGAAAGCGAACACCTGTAACGGAAAGCAACCACTCCTAAGAGCAACCATGAGTATGGAAACGCCTTTCTAATTCAAGAAAGTTAAATACTGAAAATATCAAGATTTATTCACTAATATCATAACATAAAACCTAACAACTACTTCCATTTGAGCTCTGCAAAAAAAGGCGAACAGCTAAGATTATTTCGACAAAAACCCGGAGGACATGTCTGTCTTCCGGGTCTTTTGTAGGATATTCTCATATGTGGTAAAAGTTAAACCGTTTGAACGACAAAATCGTTCTCTTCAACATCAATCTTAACGGTCTGCCCTTTGTTGATATTTCCTCTTAGAAGCTCTTCAGATAATCGATCTTCAATCTTACGCTGTAGGGCACGACGCAACGGACGAGCTCCGTAATCTGGATCGTATCCTTCTTCTGTGATCTTTTCGAGCGCAGCTTGTGTTAACTCGATCTCGATACCTTGATCACTTAAGCGTTGTTTCAGTGATGCTGCCATCAGGCTAACGATTCTTAGCAAGTGCTCTTTTTCTAAAGAATGGAACACGATGATCTCATCAATACGGTTCAGGAACTCTGGACGGAAAGCACGTTTAAGTTCATCCATCACTTTAGACTTCATGTCGTTGTACTTCTGACCTTCGTTATGAACAGCAAATCCTAGAGAACGGTTACGCTTAAGCGTGCTCGCTCCTACGTTTGAAGTCATGATCACAACCGTGTTACGGAAATCAACCGTACGTCCTTTAGAATCAGTTAAACGACCATCTTCTAGCACTTGAAGTAAGATATTGAATACTTCAGGATGCGCTTTTTCGATCTCATCAAGCAAGATAACAGAATAAGGCTTTCTTCTAACTTTTTCTGTTAACTGGCCGCCTTCTTCGTGTCCAACATAGCCTGGAGGTGATCCAACGAGACGAGATGTTGTATGCTTCTCCATGTACTCAGACATATCGATACGAATAATCGCATCTTCATCGCCAAATAGTGTCTCAGCAACAGCTCTTGCAAGCTCAGTTTTACCTACACCTGTTGGTCCTAAGAAGATGAATGAGCCGATCGGACGCTTCGGATCTTTAAGTCCAGCACGTGCTCTTCGGATAGCTTTAGAGATTGCCGTAACAGCCTCTGATTGACCGATAACCCGAT
Source organism: Fictibacillus tiangongensis (assembly GCF_048083785.1). Classification (GTDB taxonomy): domain Bacteria; phylum Bacillota; class Bacilli; order Bacillales; family Fictibacillaceae; genus Fictibacillus. Next base: position 112,122 of record NZ_CP182294.1, on the reverse strand, counting down.
CATGCAGAATCTCTTCCATCTTCAGAAGGCGTTCTGTTTCCTCTTCAGCAAGCTTGGAAACCGGAACTCCCGTCCAAGACGATACAACTTGTGCGATATCTTCTGGTGTTACTTCTGTGTTTTCTTTACCTTGCTTCTCTTTCCAAACATCCTTCGTCTTTTCTAACTCTTCACGAAGGCGTTGCTCAGAATCTCGAAGTGAAGCTGCTTTTTCAAATTCTTGACTTTGAACAGCCGCATCCTTCTCTTTACGAACTTCCTCTAGCTTTTGTTCAAGCTCTTTTAAGTTCGGTGGAGCTGTATAGGAACGAAGACGAACTTTTGACGCCGCTTCATCAATAAGATCAATCGCTTTATCTGGTAAGAAACGATCTGAGATGTAACGATCTGATAACTGAACAGATGCTTCAATCGCTTCATCCGTGATCGTCACACGGTGGTGAGCTTCATAACGATCGCGAAGTCCTTGAAGAATTTGAATACTCTCATCCTTCGTTGGCTCGTTAACGGTGATCGGCTGGAAACGACGCTCAAGCGCTGCATCTTTTTCAATATATTTTCTGTACTCATCAAGTGTTGTAGCACCGATACATTGAAGTTCGCCGCGAGCAAGAGCTGGCTTTAGAATGTTGGATGCATCGATCGCACCTTCTGCTCCACCTGCACCGATCAGTGTATGAAGTTCGTCAATGAATAGAATGATGTTTCCAGCTTGGCGAATCTCATCCATTACTTTTTTCAAACGGTCTTCGAATTCACCTCTGTACTTCGTTCCAGCTACAACTGTACCCATATCAAGCGTCATTACACGCTTATCACGAAGGGTTTCTGGCACTTCGTTATTGATGATCTGCTGCGCCAAACCTTCAGCGATAGCCGTCTTACCAACACCGGGCTCACCGATCAATACAGGGTTGTTCTTCGTACGGCGGCTCAGAACCTCGATTACACGCTGAATTTCTTTCGCACGCCCGATTACAGGGTCTAGTGTACCTTCACGAGCAATCGCTGTTAGATCGCGAGCTAAGCTGTCTAACGTAGGTGTGTTGGCACTAGCAGATGAACCTCTATGACTTGAAGAAGATTCATTGCTTCCTAGTAACTGCAGCACTTGTTGACGCGCTTTGTTAAGGCTGACACCAAGGTTGTTGAGAACACGGGCTGCAACGCCTTCTCCTTCACGGATCAAGCCTAATAGAATGTGTTCCGTTCCCACGTATGAATGTCCGAGTTTACGAGCTTCATCCATGGAAAGTTCGATCACTTTTTTAGCACGAGGCGTATAGTGGATCGTTTGAACAGCTTCTTGACCGCGGCCGATCAATGTTTCCACTTCTTTTTGAATCTTTTCTGGCCCAAGACCAAGAACTTGAAGGGCTTTTGCTGCAATTCCTTCTCCTTCACGGATCAGTCCAAGCAGGATATGTTCAGTTCCCACATTATTATGACCTAAGCGAATCGCTTCTTCTTGTGCTAAAGCTAAAACTTTTTGTGCTCTCTCAGTAAAACGACCAAACATCATACTCGTCACGCTCCTTATCGGTTTTCCAATTTTATTCTTTCTCTGATTAATGTGGCTCTTCTTATGTCACGTTCTTCTGGAGTTAGAACTTCACCTGCATATTGTTGAAGAAAACCTGGTTGTGTAAGTATCATAAGCTCATTGAGGATCGTTTTTGAAATGCCAGGTAGAATCTCTAAATCAATGCCTAGCCGCACATCTGATAAACACTTGGCAGCTTCTTTTGATTGGATGATCCGGCAATTCTCTAATGTTCCCAATGAACGGAATAACTTGTCTTCAAGCTGTAATTTCAAGCCATCCTGCAGCTGTTGACGAGCTGCTCGTTCTTGCTGGATGACCTGCATGACGACACCTGCGAGATCTTCCATTATATCCTCTTCTGACTTGCCTAGTGTCATCTGATTTGAAATTTGAAAAATGTTTCCTTGCGCCTCAGTACCTTCGCCGTAGATCCCTCTTACCGCTAACCCTAGCTGATTAATCGCTGGGATGATGCGGCTCATCTTTTTCGAGAGTACGAGAGCTGGAAGATGCATCATGACAGAGGCACGAAGTCCAGTTCCTACGTTCGTCGGACAGCTTGTTAAATATCCTCGTCTTTCATCAAACGCATAATCAACGTTCTTTTCAATAAAATCATCGATCTCATTCGCCCGATGAAGCACTTCTTCTAATTGAAACCCTGGTGCTAAACATTGGATGCGTATATGATCCTCTTCGTTCACCATGATGCTGACCGATTCATCTGCATTCATGAGAACTGCACCGTATTTCGCTTGCTCTGCTAGATTGGGACTGATCAGATGTTTCTCAACAAGTACCCGTTTTTGAACAGGTTTTAACTCCTCCATCATCAGCTTTTCAAGATTTTCTGCTTCTTCTTCATTTTCTGAGCTCATACAAGTCGAGATCGCTGAAATGACTTCATGAGCCGATTCTTTATCTGCTGCGATGGGAAATACATATTGATGAATATTCCTTGCAAGTCGGACACGGCTCGATAGAACTATATCCGATTCCGGCCCCTCTCGTTTCATCCAGGGACTGATCGCGTCACTGATAAATCGTTCCAAAGACATCGGTTACGTATCCCTCCCCTGTTGCAAGCGGTGCTCGATCTCTCTGATGACATCCCTTGTTTCAGCAGCTTTTTCAAATTCCTCATTTAATATATACTGCTGCAAAGCTTGCTTTAATTGCTGAAGCTGCTTTTTTTCTTGAATACTGCTTCCTGCACGGAGTGGAATCTTTCCCGCATGCAAAGTGTTACCACCATGAACTCTTTTAAAAATAGGATTAAGTTTCGATTCAAACGCCTTGTAGCAGTTATCACACCCAAAGCGGCCAATCTTCGCAAACTGATAATAACTCATTCCGCATTTTTCACAGCTTAATGAGGGCGGAATGAAGTTGGATGATGGCGTGTTCGGGACATGTCCATCGCCGTGTAAAAGCCCAGAAAGCAATTGGTGAATGGAAAAAGAATTCGACCCCGGCAAGAATTCTCCTTTTTCTTTAGCACAATGTTCACAAATGTGAAATTCTGTTTTCTCCCCATTTATGATCTTTGTAAAATGTAAAGACGCTTCTCGTTCATGGCACTCTTCACAATTCATTCTGCTCCCTCCCTTTATATAGAATGAATAAAAGGGCTATGTGGTTCGATATTTTAACGTTTTTATCATAGCTTTTAATAATTCTGCACGTAATTCATCTCGTTCTGGAAGATTAAGCTTTAAAATAGATCTGTCCATCACGCTCAGCATAAGTCTTGCTTCTCGCTCTGAAACGATCGTCTCTTCCATAAGTCTCTTTATTACATTTTCTGCGTTGCCTTGCGATATCCTCTCACCAATCAAGGTGGTTAAGTGATCAATTAAGTGGGCGGAGCTTTCGGTGCGGACCTTCATGATCCGAATATATCCTCCTCCACCTCTTTTACTTTCCACTACGAAGCCTTTTTCAATCGTAAATCTCGTGTTTATCACGTAGTTTATTTGAGAAGGCACGCATTGAAATCTTTCCGCAATATCCGTCCGCTTAATTTCAATGGACGGATCATTAGAGCTCGAGAGAATTTGCTTTAAGTAATTTTCAATTACATCTGAAATATTCCTCATTTCCCCTCCCCCTTCTGACTTTGACTAACTTTGACTATAGTTATATTATAGCCTGCCTTTTTCCGAAAATGCAAATCTCTATCAACCATTATTGCCTCATGATTACCTTCTTAACCTGTATGATTCTGTCGAAAAGATGATGCTATTGGAGGAGGATGGATGTACGCGTTAAGATGTGATGACTACGATAAGTGGCTGATCAATGCGGCGGTCGGTGTCGAAAATTTGATAAAAATTTTTATCCGTGAAATTATATGGAGGATTACCGTGAGATTATGTGGCTTTGGGTGGATGAGGAGATCTCATTTGGGGCTTGTGAGGGGCAGGGCTGTATAGGTGCGTTTTTTGCTTCGATGAGGGGTGAGTCGGCTGCTAGCGTTGCTTTTGAGTGGATAATAGGAGCTTTAGCTTTGGTATATCGCGTGTTGGAAGATGGCTGTGGCCATCTTCTTCCTATATTGAGGGTTTTGAGTGGGGTTGTAAGTGTTAAGACCGGCCTATTGAAAATACCACGCTGGGTATCTCCGTGGGCTAATTAAGTCTAAATGAACAAAATTAAGCCGTAAGAAGAGTGAATTAAGTCGGAACGAGCCTCAATTAAGTCGAAAATCAAAAATAAAGGCATTTCGCTAAATCTCGACAACCGCCTCCCTGCCCGATCCATGCACTATACCCCGAGCCTTCCACACCTTCATCACCCATAATCAGAAGTTTGGCAGCCGCCAAACTACCTTATTTCTTTTTTAAAACACAAAAAAAGAAGATGGATTCTCATCCATCTTCCTCATTGCCTAGCGACGTCCTACTCTAACAGGGGGAAACCCCCAACTACCATCGGCGCTAAAGAGCTTAACTTCCGTGTTCGGTATGGGAACGGGTGTGACCTCTTTGCCATCATCACTAGACCTAACCATGACGTTAACCATGATTCTAAATTGTAGAGAGTATGTTCTCTCAAAACTAGATACGACGTTTCCAAACCTTATGCTTTTTTAAGGATAAGCCCTCGACCGATTAGTATCTGTCAGCTCCACGTGTCACCACGCTTCCACACCAGACCTATCAACCTCATCATCTCTAAGGGGTCTTACTCACTTGCGTGATGGGAAATCTCATCTTGAGGGGGGCTTCATGCTTAGATGCTTTCAGCACTTATCCCGTCCACACGTAGCTACCCAGCTATGCCCCTGGCGGAACAACTGGTACACCAGCGGTGTGTCCATCCCGGTCCTCTCGTACTAAGGACAGCTCCTCTCAAATTTCCTGCGCCCGCGACGGATAGGGACCGAACTGTCTCACGACGTTCTGAACCCAGCTCGCGTACCGCTTTAATGGGCGAACAGCCCAACCCTTGGGACCTACTTCAGCCCCAGGATGCGATGAGCCGACATCGAGGTGCCAAACCTCCCCGTCGATGTGGACTCTTGGGGGAGATAAGCCTGTTATCCCCAGGGTAGCTTTTATCCGTTGAGCGATGGCCCTTCCATGCGGAACCACCGGATCACTAAGCCCGACTTTCGTCCCTGCTCGACTTGTAGGTCTCGCAGTCAAGCTCCCTTGTGCCTTTACACTCTGCGAATGATTTCCAACCATTCTGAGGGAACCTTTGGGCGCCTCCGTTACTGTTTAGGAGGCGACCGCCCCAGTCAAACTGCCCACCTGACACTGTCTCCGAACCGGATTACGGTCCAAGGTTAGAATTTCAATACAGCCAGGGTAGTATCCCACCGACGCCTCCACCGAAGCTGGCGCTCCGGCTTCTCAGGCTCCTACCTATCCTGTACAAGCTGTACCAAAATCCAATATCAAGTTGCAGTAAAGCTCCATGGGGTCTTTCCGTCCTGTCGCGGGTAACCTGCATCTTCACAGGTACTATAATTTCACCGGGTCTCTCGTTGAGACAGTATCCAAGTCGTTACACCTTTCGTGCGGGTCGGAACTTACCCGACAAGGAATTTCGCTACCTTAGGACCGTTATAGTTACGGCCGCCGTTTACTGGGGCTTCAATTCAGAGCTTCTCCCAAAAGGGATAACCCCTCCTCTTAACCTTCCAGCACCGGGCAGGTGTCAGCCCCTATACTTCACCTTGCGGTTTCGCAGAGACCTGTGTTTTTGCTAAACAGTCGCTTGGATCTATTCACTGCGGCTCTCTCGGGCGATAAACCCTATCAGAGCACCCCTTCTCCCGAAGTTACGGGGTCATTTTGCCGAGTTCCTTAACGAGAGTTCTCCCGATCATCTTAGGATTCTCTCCTCGCCTACCTGTGTCGGTTTGCGGTACGGGCACCTCTTTCCTCACTAGAGGCTTTTCTTGGCAGTGTAGGATCAGGGACTTCGGTACTAAAATTTCCCTCGCCATCACAGCTCAGCCTTCACGTTGGGCGGATTTGCCTACCCAACAGCCTAACTGCTTAGACGCACTATTCCATCAGTGCGCTCACCCTACCTTACTGCGTCCCCCCATTGTTCAAACGGAAAGGAGGTGGTACAGGAATATCAACCTGTTATCCATCGCCTACGCTTTTCAGCCTCGGCTTAGGCCCCGACTAACCCTGAGCGGACGAGCCTTCCTCAGGAAACCTTAGGCTTTCGATGGACAAGATTCTCACTTGTCTTTCGCTACTCATACCGGCATTCTCACTTCAAAGCGCTCCACCAGTCCTTCCGGTCTGACTTCGCTGCACTTCGAACGCTCCCCTACCCCTGTACCATACGGTACAAGCCATAGCTTCGGTGATACGTTTAGCCCCGTTACATTTTCGGCGCAGAGTCACTCGACCAGTGAGCTATTACGCACTCTTTAAATGGTGGCTGCTTCTAAGCCAACATCCTGGTTGTCTGGGCAACTCCACATCCTTTGCCACTTAACGTATACTTTGGGACCTTAGCTGATGGTCTGGGCTGTTTCCCTTTTGACTACGGATCTTATCACTCGCAGTCTGACTCCCGCGGATAATTCTCTGGCATTCGGAGTTTGACTGAATTCGGTAACCCTGTGGGGGCCCCTAGTCCAATCAGTGCTCTACCTCCAGGAATCTTGCCGCGAGGCTAGCCCTAAAGCTATTTCGGGGAGAACCAGCTATCTCCGTGTTCGATTGGCATTTCACCCCTACCCACACCTCATCCCCGCACTTTTCAACGTGCGTGGGTTCGGGCCTCCATTCAGTGTTACCTGAACTTCACCCTGGACATGGGTAGATCACACGGTTTCGGGTCTACGACCACGTACTATGTCGCCCTATTCAGACTCGCTTTCGCTGCGGCTCCGTCTTATCAACTTAACCTTGCACGGGATCGTAACTCGCCGGTTCATTCTACAAAAGGCACGCCGTCACCCGTTAATGGGCTCCGACTACTTGTAGGCACACGGTTTCAGGATCTGTTTCACTCCCCTTCCGGGGTGCTTTTCACCTTTCCCTCACGGTACTGGTTCACTATCGGTCACTAGGGAGTATTTAGCCTTGGGAGATGGTCCTCCCGGATTCCGACGGGGTTTCACGTGTCCCGCCGTACTCAGGATCCACTCAGGAGGGAACGAAGTTTCAGCTACAGGGCTGTTACCTTCTTCGGCTGGCCTTTCCAGACCACTTCACCTACTTCGTTCCTTTGTAACTCCGTATAGAGTGTCCTACAACCCCAGAGAGCAAGCTCTCTGGTTTGGGCTGATTCCGTTTCGCTCGCCGCTACTCAGGAAATCGCATTTGCTTTCTCTTCCTCCGGGTACTTAGATGTTTCAGTTCCCCGGGTCTGCCTTCTCATACCCTATGTATTCAGATATGGATACCATCCCATTACGGATGGTGGGTTCCCCCATTCGGAAATCCCCGGATCAATGCTTACTTACAGCTCCCCGAGGCATATCGGTGTTCGTCCCGTCCTTCTTCGGCTCCTAGTGCCAAGGCATCCACCGTGCGCCCTTTCTAGCTTAACCTTATATGATGTTTGCACATCAAAGATTCTTGCTTGGCGCAGATTAGATAAATCTATCTGCCTTGCATATTGTTTGGATGTCGATATCTAGTTTTCAAAGAACATTAATTTAAAAATGCATCATCGTAAGATGTGCAATGGTGGAGCTTAGCGGGATCGAACCGCTGACCTCCTGCGTGCAAGGCAGGCGCTCTCCCAGCTGAGCTAAAGCCCCATAATGGGAATGAAATTTTATGAAAATGGTGGGCCTAAATGGACTCGAACCATCGACCTCACGCTTATCAGGCGTGCGCTCTAACCAGCTGAGCTATAGGCCCCTAAAGGAAGTTAAGTTCCTTCAAAACTGAACAAAAGAAGAATAGGTGTACTTACGAAACACTCGAAGGTGTTTCATAATCTCCATAGAAAGGAGGTGATCCAGCCGCACCTTCCGATACGGCTACCTTGTTACGACTTCACCCCAATCATCTGTCCCACCTTCGGCGGCTGGCTCCCAAAAGGGTTACCCCACCGACTTCGGGTGTTACAAACTCTCGTGGTGTGACGGGCGGTGTGTACAAGGCCCGGGAACGTATTCACCGCGGCATGCTGATCCGCGATTACTAGCAATTCCGGCTTCATGTAGGCGAGTTGCAGCCTACAATCCGAACTGAGAATGACTTTTTGGGATTGGCTTGGCCTCGCGGCTTCGCAACCCTTTGTATCATCCATTGTAGCACGTGTGTAGCCCAGGTCATAAGGGGCATGATGATTTGACGTCGTCCCCACCTTCCTCCGGTTTGTCACCGGCAGTCACCTTAGAGTGCCCAACTGAATGCTGGCAACTAAGGTCAAGGGTTGCGCTCGTTGCGGGACTTAACCCAACATCTCACGACACGAGCTGACGACAACCATGCACCACCTGTCACTTTGTCCCCCGAAGGGGAAAGCTCTATCTCTAGAGTGGTCAAAGGATGTCAAGACCTGGTAAGGTTCTTCGCGTTGCTTCGAATTAAACCACATGCTCCACTGCTTGTGCGGGCCCCCGTCAATTCCTTTGAGTTTCAACCTTGCGGTCGTACTCCCCAGGCGGAGTGCTTAATGTGTTAACTTCAGCACTGAGGGTGGAACCCCCCAACACCTAGCACTCATCGTTTACGGCGTGGACTACCAGGGTATCTAATCCTGTTTGCTCCCCACGCTTTCGCGCCTCAGCGTCAGTTACAGGCCAAAAAGCCGCCTTCGCCACTGGTGTTCCTCCACATCTCTACGCATTTCACCGCTACACGTGGAATTCCACTTTTCTCTCCTGCACTCAAGTCTCCCAGTTTCCAATGACCCTCCACGGTTGAGCCGTGGGCTTTCACATCAGACTTAAGAGACCGCCTGCGCGCGCTTTACGCCCAATAATTCCGGATAACGCTTGCCACCTACGTATTACCGCGGCTGCTGGCACGTAGTTAGCCGTGGCTTTCTGGTTAGGTACCGTCAAGGTACGAGCAGTTACTCTCGTACTTGTTCTTCTCTAACAACAGAGCTTTACGACCCGAAGGCCTTCATCGCTCACGCGGCGTTGCTCGGTCAGGCTTTCGCCCATTGCCGAAGATTCCCTACTGCTGCCTCCCGTAGGAGTCTGGGCCGTGTCTCAGTCCCAGTGTGGCCGATCACCCTCTCAGGTCGGCTACGCATCGTCGCCTTGGTGAGCCGTTACCTCACCAACTAGCTAATGCGCCGCGGGCTCATCTGTAAGTGTCAGCGAGAGGCCGACTTTCAAAAAGAAGAAATGCTTCTTCTCTTATTATCCGGTATTAGCCCCGGTTTCCCGGAGTTATCCCCGTCTTACAGGCAGATTACCCACGTGTTACTCACCCGTCCGCCGCTAAATCAGAGGAGCAAGCTCCTCATCATTCGCTCGACTTGCATGTATTAGGCACGCCGCCAGCGTTCATCCTGAGCCAGGATCAAACTCTCCATAAAAGTGTTTGTCTTGCTCTAGTTTTAAAACTGACGGAATTAATTCTTAATTCCTTACCTATTTCTTTTGTTCAGTTTTCAAAGAACTTTTTTGCAATAAAAAAGAAAATGTCAGAAACATTTTCTGAAAATGGTGGAGCTTAGCGGGATCGAACCGCTGACCTCCTGCGTGCAAGGCAGGCGCTCTCCCAGCTGAGCTAAAGCCCCAAATAACATATTCGTTATAATGGTCGGGAAGACAGGATTTGAACCTGCGACCCCCTGGTCCCAAACCAGGTGCTCTACCAAGCTGAGCCACTTCCCGTAAAAAACATGGCGCGCCCTGAGAGATTCGAACTCCCGACCTTTTGATTCGTAGTCAAACACTCTATCCAGCTGAGCTAAGGGCGCATGTATGTGGTGCCGAGGACCGGAATCGAACCGGTACGGTAGTCACCTACCGCAGGATTTTAAGTCCTGTGCGTCTGCCAGTTCCGCCACCCCGGCACATACAATAACTTTGGAGCGGAAGACGGGATTCGAACCCGCGACCCCAACCTTGGCAAGGTTGTATTCTACCACTGAACTACTTCCGCAAACTTATTTAATTATCAAATGGAAATTGGTGCGGGTGAAGGGACTCGAACCCCCACGTCAAAGACACTAGATCCTAAGTCTAGCGCGTCTGCCAATTCCGCCACACCCGCGTGTATAAATGGTGAGCCATGAAGGACTCGAACCTTCGACCCTCTGATTAAAAGTCAGATGCTCTACCAACTGAGCTAATGGCTCGTGCAAAATGGTGCCGGCTAGAGGACTTGAACCCCCAACCTACTGATTACAAGTCAGTTGCTCTACCAATTGAGCTAAACCGGCAAGTAAGAATAAATGGTGGAGGATGACGGGTTCGAACCGCCGACCCCCTGCTTGTAAGGCAGGTGCTCTCCCAGCTGAGCTAATCCTCCATTTTATATCTAGCCTAGCGACGTCCTACTCTAACAGGGGGAAACCCCCAACTACCATCGGCGCTAAAGAGCTTAACTTCCGTGTTCGGTATGGGAACGGGTGTGACCTCTTTGCCATCATCACTAGACCAGATTAGCGAGTTATTTTTTATCTCGACAAGATAAAATTATACTCTATGTAATTCTTAAAAGCAAGAGAAATTTCAAATGATTTTCATCATTTTTTTATGTTCTCTCAAAACTAGATACGACGTTTCCAAACCTTATGCTTTTTTAAGGATAAGCCCTCGACCGATTAGTATCTGTCAGCTCCACGTGTCACCACGCTTCCACACCAGACCTATCAACCTCATCATCTCTAAGGGGTCTTACTCACTTGCGTGATGGGAAATCTCATCTTGAGGGGGGCTTCATGCTTAGATGCTTTCAGCACTTATCCCGTCCACACGTAGCTACCCAGCTATGCCCCTGGCGGAACAACTGGTACACCAGCGGTGTGTCCATCCCGGTCCTCTCGTACTAAGGACAGCTCCTCTCAAATTTCCTGCGCCCGCGACGGATAGGGACCGAACTGTCTCACGACGTTCTGAACCCAGCTCGCGTACCGCTTTAATGGGCGAACAGCCCAACCCTTGGGACCTACTTCAGCCCCAGGATGCGATGAGCCGACATCGAGGTGCCAAACCTCCCCGTCGATGTGGACTCTTGGGGGAGATAAGCCTGTTATCCCCAGGGTAGCTTTTATCCGTTGAGCGATGGCCCTTCCATGCGGAACCACCGGATCACTAAGCCCGACTTTCGTCCCTGCTCGACTTGTAGGTCTCGCAGTCAAGCTCCCTTGTGCCTTTACACTCTGCGAATGATTTCCAACCATTCTGAGGGAACCTTTGGGCGCCTCCGTTACTGTTTAGGAGGCGACCGCCCCAGTCAAACTGCCCACCTGACACTGTCTCCGAACCGGATTACGGTCCAAGGTTAGAATTTCAATACAGCCAGGGTAGTATCCCACCGACGCCTCCACCGAAGCTGGCGCTCCGGCTTCTCAGGCTCCTACCTATCCTGTACAAGCTGTACCAAAATCCAATATCAAGTTGCAGTAAAGCTCCATGGGGTCTTTCCGTCCTGTCGCGGGTAACCTGCATCTTCACAGGTACTATAATTTCACCGGGTCTCTCGTTGAGACAGTATCCAAGTCGTTACACCTTTCGTGCGGGTCGGAACTTACCCGACAAGGAATTTCGCTACCTTAGGACCGTTATAGTTACGGCCGCCGTTTACTGGGGCTTCAATTCAGAGCTTCTCCCAAAAGGGATAACCCCTCCTCTTAACCTTCCAGCACCGGGCAGGTGTCAGCCCCTATACTTCACCTTGCGGTTTCGCAGAGACCTGTGTTTTTGCTAAACAGTCGCTTGGATCTATTCACTGCGGCTCTCTCGGGCGATAAACCCTATCAGAGCACCCCTTCTCCCGAAGTTACGGGGTCATTTTGCCGAGTTCCTTAACGAGAGTTCTCCCGATCATCTTAGGATTCTCTCCTCGCCTACCTGTGTCGGTTTGCGGTACGGGCACCTCTTTCCTCACTAGAGGCTTTTCTTGGCAGTGTAGGATCAGGGACTTCGGTACTAAAATTTCCCTCGCCATCACAGCTCAGCCTTCACGTTGGGCGGATTTGCCTACCCAACAGCCTAACTGCTTAGACGCACTATTCCATCAGTGCGCTCACCCTACCTTACTGCGTCCCCCCATTGTTCAAACGGAAAGGAGGTGGTACAGGAATATCAACCTGTTATCCATCGCCTACGCTTTTCAGCCTCGGCTTAGGCCCCGACTAACCCTGAGCGGACGAGCCTTCCTCAGGAAACCTTAGGCTTTCGATGGACAAGATTCTCACTTGTCTTTCGCTACTCATACCGGCATTCTCACTTCAAAGCGCTCCACCAGTCCTTCCGGTCTGACTTCGCTGCACTTCGAACGCTCCCCTACCCCTGTACCATACGGTACAAGCCATAGCTTCGGTGATACGTTTAGCCCCGTTACATTTTCGGCGCAGAGTCACTCGACCAGTGAGCTATTACGCACTCTTTAAATGGTGGCTGCTTCTAAGCCAACATCCTGGTTGTCTGGGCAACTCCACATCCTTTGCCACTTAACGTATACTTTGGGACCTTAGCTGATGGTCTGGGCTGTTTCCCTTTTGACTACGGATCTTATCACTCGCAGTCTGACTCCCGCGGATAATTCTCTGGCATTCGGAGTTTGACTGAATTCGGTAACCCTGTGGGGGCCCCTAGTCCAATCAGTGCTCTACCTCCAGGAATCTTGCCGCGAGGCTAGCCCTAAAGCTATTTCGGGGAGAACCAGCTATCTCCGTGTTCGATTGGCATTTCACCCCTACCCACACCTCATCCCCGCACTTTTCAACGTGCGTGGGTTCGGGCCTCCATTCAGTGTTACCTGAACTTCACCCTGGACATGGGTAGATCACACGGTTTCGGGTCTACGACCACGTACTATGTCGCCCTATTCAGACTCGCTTTCGCTGCGGCTCCGTCTTATCAACTTAACCTTGCACGGGATCGTAACTCGCCGGTTCATTCTACAAAAGGCACGCCGTCACCCGTTAATGGGCTCCGACTACTTGTAGGCACACGGTTTCAGGATCTGTTTCACTCCCCTTCCGGGGTGCTTTTCACCTTTCCCTCACGGTACTGGTTCACTATCGGTCACTAGGGAGTATTTAGCCTTGGGAGATGGTCCTCCCGGATTCCGACGGGGTTTCACGTGTCCCGCCGTACTCAGGATCCACTCAGGAGGGAACGAAGTTTCAGCTACAGGGCTGTTACCTTCTTCGGCTGGCCTTTCCAGACCACTTCACCTACTTCGTTCCTTTGTAACTCCGTATAGAGTGTCCTACAACCCCAGAGAGCAAGCTCTCTGGTTTGGGCTGATTCCGTTTCGCTCGCCGCTACTCAGGAAATCGCATTTGCTTTCTCTTCCTCCGGGTACTTAGATGTTTCAGTTCCCCGGGTCTGCCTTCTCATACCCTATGTATTCAGATATGGATACCATCCCATTACGGATGGTGGGTTCCCCCATTCGGAAATCCCCGGATCAATGCTTACTTACAGCTCCCCGAGGCATATCGGTGTTCGTCCCGTCCTTCTTCGGCTCCTAGTGCCAAGGCATCCACCGTGCGCCCTTTCTAGCTTAACCTTATATGATGTTTGCACATCAAAGATTCTTGCTTGGCGCAGATTAGATAAATCTATCTGCCTTGCATATTGTTTGGATGTCGATATCTAGTTTTCAAAGAACATCTTGAAAGAACATAAGTTCCTTCAAAACTGAACAAAAGAAGAATAGGCGTACTTACGAAACACTCGAAGGTGTTTCATAATCTCCATAGAAAGGAGGTGATCCAGCCGCACCTTCCGATACGGCTACCTTGTTACGACTTCACCCCAATCATCTGTCCCACCTTCGGCGGCTGGCTCCCAAAAGGGTTACCCCACCGACTTCGGGTGTTACAAACTCTCGTGGTGTGACGGGCGGTGTGTACAAGGCCCGGGAACGTATTCACCGCGGCATGCTGATCCGCGATTACTAGCAATTCCGGCTTCATGTAGGCGAGTTGCAGCCTACAATCCGAACTGAGAATGACTTTTTGGGATTGGCTTGGCCTCGCGGCTTCGCAACCCTTTGTATCATCCATTGTAGCACGTGTGTAGCCCAGGTCATAAGGGGCATGATGATTTGACGTCGTCCCCACCTTCCTCCGGTTTGTCACCGGCAGTCACCTTAGAGTGCCCAACTGAATGCTGGCAACTAAGGTCAAGGGTTGCGCTCGTTGCGGGACTTAACCCAACATCTCACGACACGAGCTGACGACAACCATGCACCACCTGTCACTTTGTCCCCCGAAGGGGAAAGCTCTATCTCTAGAGTGGTCAAAGGATGTCAAGACCTGGTAAGGTTCTTCGCGTTGCTTCGAATTAAACCACATGCTCCACTGCTTGTGCGGGCCCCCGTCAATTCCTTTGAGTTTCAACCTTGCGGTCGTACTCCCCAGGCGGAGTGCTTAATGTGTTAACTTCAGCACTGAGGGTGGAACCCCCCAACACCTAGCACTCATCGTTTACGGCGTGGACTACCAGGGTATCTAATCCTGTTTGCTCCCCACGCTTTCGCGCCTCAGCGTCAGTTACAGGCCAAAAAGCCGCCTTCGCCACTGGTGTTCCTCCACATCTCTACGCATTTCACCGCTACACGTGGAATTCCACTTTTCTCTCCTGCACTCAAGTCTCCCAGTTTCCAATGACCCTCCACGGTTGAGCCGTGGGCTTTCACATCAGACTTAAGAGACCGCCTGCGCGCGCTTTACGCCCAATAATTCCGGATAACGCTTGCCACCTACGTATTACCGCGGCTGCTGGCACGTAGTTAGCCGTGGCTTTCTGGTTAGGTACCGTCAAGGTACGAGCAGTTACTCTCGTACTTGTTCTTCTCTAACAACAGAGCTTTACGACCCGAAGGCCTTCATCGCTCACGCGGCGTTGCTCGGTCAGGCTTTCGCCCATTGCCGAAGATTCCCTACTGCTGCCTCCCGTAGGAGTCTGGGCCGTGTCTCAGTCCCAGTGTGGCCGATCACCCTCTCAGGTCGGCTACGCATCGTCGCCTTGGTGAGCCGTTACCTCACCAACTAGCTAATGCGCCGCGGGCTCATCTGTAAGCGTCAGCGAGAGGCCGACTTTCAAAAAGAAGAAATGCTTCTTCTCTTATTATCCGGTATTAGCCCCGGTTTCCCGGAGTTATCCCCGTCTTACAGGCAGATTACCCACGTGTTACTCACCCGTCCGCCGCTAAATCAGAGGAGCAAGCTCCTCATCATTCGCTCGACTTGCATGTATTAGGCACGCCGCCAGCGTTCATCCTGAGCCAGGATCAAACTCTCCATAAAAGTGTTTGTCTTGCTCTAGTTTTAAAACTGACGGAATTAATTCTTAATTCCTTACCTATTTCTTTTGTTCAGTTTTCAAAGAACTTTTTGTTTCGTTTTTGTTAGCCGCTCGTTTTGGCGACTTTATTAGATTACCATGTCGCAATCCTCATTGTCAACAGCTTTTTTCAAAAACTTTTAATCGTTTATGTGAAGCTCATCAACATGTCAGTATTCCTTGCGACGAAGAATAATATACCATCATTTTCGCTCTTGTACAATAGTTTTTACGAAAAAAAGATAACTTCTATATACGCCTTTATGCAGTGTTTAAAGCTTATACAAGATACAGCGATCGTGTGTCCTGTTTTATACAAGATATAGTGAAATGGTAATCAATAAATAGCACCTTCATTATGATACTCTTTTTGTTAATTCCTATACTTACATTCCTATAAAATCAAAAAGCCAGCACGAAGCTGGCTTTCTAGACTTAATTATTTTTCAGAATGACGCATTTGCGGGAATAAAAGAACGTCTCGGATAGATGGTGAGTTTGTTAACAGCATCACTAGACGATCGATTCCGATTCCTAGTCCACCTGTAGGAGGCATACCATATTCAAGCGCCTCTACAAAATCTTCGTCCATCATATGCGCTTCGTCATTACCTTCAGCACGCTCTTTCAGTTGCTCTTCAAAACGTTCACGCTGATCGATTGGGTCATTCAGCTCAGAGAATGCGTTAGCATGCTCACGACCGACAATAAATAGCTCAAAACGATCCGTAAAGCGAGGATCCTCAGGATTCTTCTTCGCTAAAGGTGAGATCGCAACTGGGTGACCGTACACGAAAGTAGGCTGGATCAGTTTTTCTTCTACAAAGTGTTCAAAGAATTCATTTACAACATGACCATATGACATGTTGTCTTTTACAGGTACATTATGTTCTTTAGCTAGAGCACGAGCTTCTTCGTCTGTCATTTCAGGCCAGAAGTCTACGCCAGCTGCTTCTTTAATCGCGTCTACCATGTGTACTCTTTTCCAACGGGGCTTAAGATCTACTTCATAGTCTCCGTACGTAACTGTTGTTGTGCCTAATACATCTTCTGCGATGTGCGCGACCAAGTTCTCGGTTAATTCCATGATATCAAGGTAATCAGCGTATGCTTCATACAGCTCGATCATCGTAAATTCCGGATTATGACGTGTTGATACTCCTTCATTACGGAATACGCGACCGATCTCGTATACCTTCTCAAGTCCACCTACGATAAGACGCTTAAGGTGAAGCTCGATTGCGATCCGCATGTAAAGCTCCATATCGAGTGCATTATGATGCGTGATGAAAGGACGAGCAGATGCTCCACCAGGAATGGAATGCATAGTAGGCGTTTCAACTTCTAAATATCCATTGTCATCTAAATAGCGGCGCATAGAACGGATGATCTTAGAACGAGAAATAAACGTATCTTTTACTTCCGGGTTCATGATCAGGTCCACATAACGTTGGCGGTAACGCTGTTCAACATCTTTTAGTCCATGAAATTTATCAGGAAGTGGACGGAGAGATTTTGTTAGTAACTGAAAATCCTTCGCTTTAATAGAAAGTTCTCCTACTTTCGTTTTAAAGACAAGTCCTGTTACCCCTACCCAGTCACCGATATCAATCGTATTGAATAGTTCGTATTGCTCATCACCAACAGCATCTAATCTTACATAGATCTGGATCTTTCCAGATAAGTCTTGAATATGAGCAAATCCAGCTTTCCCTTTTCCGCGTTTTGTCATGATACGACCAGCGAGAGTTACTGAGATCTCTTCATTATCAAGTTCTTCTTTTTCTTTTTCTCCATATTCTGCAACGAGATCTGCTGCAGTATGTGTACGGTCGAACTTTGTACCGAAAGGATCTACTCCTTTTTCCGTTAATGCAGTTAACTTTTCTCTTCTAACACGAAGCAAGTCATTTAATTCTACTTCTTGGCTCATGGGAACACTCCTAGCTTTTAGCAGTTTTGAATATCGAGTATGGTATAAGTTAAATCTTCGCCGAAAGGAACACGTACAGTTAAAGTTGAGTGAATCGTTTTTCCAATCGCAGCTTTTGCGATGGGGGATTGCACTGAGATCATATTTTCACGGGGATCAGCTTCAAATGGATGTACAATCGTATATGTGTACCGTTCTTTGTGAAAGGTATCTTCAATTGTAATAGTAGAGCCGGGTTCTACATAGCTGCCCGCTTCTCTAACCATCGGCCATGTGATAGATTGAGATAAAATATCTTTTATCTCCGACACCCGCTTATGAATGAACTCCTTTTCTGCTGTGTTTCGGCATTCCTTTTTACGTTTTGATAGGTATTGTAGTTCTTTTTCAAGATTCCTGGTGCCTTCTTGGGTGAGTTTGAGCATAGCCATAAGCTATTCCTCCTCCATTATAAATAAAGAAAAACACCGGATGCTGAATCTGTTGTCTTTAAGCAAACAACAGCCAGTCATCTGATGATCTGGCTGTATGTTGCTAGTGTTAGCTGATTTTTTGTACTTCTTCTAATTGATCAACATACCCAAACAATAGTTTACTCATCTCTTCACGAGTAGTCATCTGGTTGATCTCGTTTCGAACAGAACCAGTTTGAGGCAAGCCTTTAAGGTACCAAGCAGCATGCTTCCTCATCTCTCTTGCAGCAACACCTTCACCTTTAAGATCGATCAAACGATCCATATGAAGCATGCAGATGTTCATCTTTTCACGCGCAGTAGGTTCAGGTGCAATGATTCCGTTCTCTAGATATTGAACAGTTCGATAAAGCATCCATGGGTTGCCAAGTGCAGCTCTTCCGATCATAACTCCGTCAACACCGTATTGATCCATGCGATCTTTCGCTTCTTGTGGAGAAGAGATATCACCATTACCGATAACCGGAATAGATACGTTCTTCTTCACTTCACCGATGATGTCCCAATCCGCTACTCCTTCATACATCTGAACACGCGTACGGCCGTGAACAGCAACTGCAGCTCCGCCAGCACGTTCAACCGCTTGTGCATTTTTAACAGCATAGATGTGATCTTCATCCCAACCGATACGCATTTTAACAGTTACCGGTTTTTGGACCGCATCAACCGTAGCTGCTACCATCTCATAAATCTTGTCTGGGTCAAGCAGCCACTTTGCTCCTGCATCACATTTTGTGATTTTAGGAACCGGGCAACCCATATTAATATCTATAATGTCTGCGTTCGTATTTTTATCGACGTATTTAGCTGCAGCCACTAATGATTCACGCTCGCCACCAAAGATCTGAAGGCTAAGTGGTTTTTCACGTTCATCTACATAAAGCATCTTTAAAGACCTTTCGTTCTCATGCAGAATCCCTTTGTCACTTACCATCTCTGCGCAGACGAGCCCGGCCCCGAACTCTTTTGCGATCAATCGGAAAGCAGGATTACACACACCAGCCATTGGAGCTAGAACTACCGGGTTCTTTAAATGAATATCACCGATCTTCAAGTTAACAATCACCTCGTTCCTTTTACAGGCTTTATATATCGATTACTTATTGTAATTCTTCAACGTTAATGCTGAATTGATCTGCTATTCTTTTAATCAGATCTCCTTTAGGCTTTCGGCTGCCCCTCTCCACCTCACCAAGAACCGAAACTGATATTCCGATGTCTTTAGCAAGCTGTTCTTGGGTATAGCCTTTTAACTTTCTGAACGCACGGATGCGTCTTCCCAGTCGGTCTTCTTCCATATGCGTACACCTTCTTTATCTCTTTGTTCGCAAAGGACTTGATGTAACGAAATTGAATTCTCCGGGTAAATATCATCTGGAGCAATTTCACATAGAGGTATGAGAACAAACGCCCTTTCAAGCATACGTGGGTGCGGAATGGTTAACTCTTCCGTCTGTATACTTACACTATTATACAATAAAATGTCAAGGTCTATTGTCCGCGGTCCCCATTTTTGAACCCTCTTTCGGTCTAGTTTCATCTCTACGTCTTGCAGTTTACTCAAAAGTCCTTGTGGAGAAAGGGTTGTTTTGAGTTTTAATGCTAAATTTAAGAATAATGGCTGATTCGTCACACCTACAGGATCTGTCTCATAGATCGACGAAACGGATTCAATGCTGATATCATCAAACTCGCTTAACAAAGATATCGCTCGTTCAAGCAAACCTTCACGGTCTCCCATGTTCGAACCTACAGAAAGATAAGCAATATTGTTAACGTCCATCTATACGCGACCTCTTGTGATCTCAACAGCAACCGATTCATAATGTCCAGGAATAGGAGGATCTGGTTTGATCACTTTGACCTTCACTTCATCAACCAAAGTAAACCTTCCAAGGATGGAAGCAGAAATCGCTTCAGCCAATGTTTCTAAAAGCTTGACCGGCTCACCTTCAACGATTTCTTTAACCGCTCCGTACACTTCTCCATAATTAACTGTATTGTCTAGTTCATCAGAAAGTCCCGCTTGAGAAAGGTCCATTGATAATACTACGTCCACATTAAAACGCTGTCCAAGCTTTTGCTCTTCATTAAACACACCATGATAGCCATAGAACCTCATACCGTTCACATACATTTTATCCATGAGACACGGCTCCTTTTTTGAGCATGATGTCCATCATCTTCGTCATTCTGCTCATTTCTTTTACATCATGAACGCGAACGATCGAACAACCGCGTTCAATCCCAAGGCAAACTGTAGCACCTGTTCCTTCTACCCGCTCTTCAACGGGAAGATCGAGTGCTTTGCCGATCATCGATTTACGTGAAGTTCCTAATAAGACAGGATAGCCCATCTGCACAATTTCATTCAGTCGACGAATCGTTTCAAGATTTTGTTCGAACGTTTTAACAAAACCAACACCTGGATCTAAAATGATGTTATCAGGATTAACGCCTGCCTTAACAGTTATCGCGATACTATGTTCTAGATCTGCGATTACATCTGGCATGAATTCTTGGTAGTTCGTATCAAATCGGTTATGCATAAGAATGACCGGCACATTCGTTTCCGCCATCACTCTTGGCATATCTGGATCAAATTTAGCTCCCCATACATCATTAATAATATGAGCACCTGCTTTTATAGCTTGATAGGCAGTTTCTGCTTTATACGTATCAATCGATAAAGGAACGTTTACTTCCTTTCTTAAAGCTTCTATCACAGGAATCACACGTTCGAGCTCTTGTTCGAGCGGCACTTTCTCTGCACCAGGTCTAGTGGATTCTCCGCCTATGTCAATCATATCAGCGCCGTCCTTCACCATCTGCTTCGCATGAGAGATCGCCTGTTCGATCCGGTTGTGATGTCCGCCATCGGAAAACGAATCTGGTGTCACATTAAGAATGCCCATCACATATGTTTTTTTTGAAAAATCAAGTACGTACTCACCGCAGTTCATTTTTTGCTGCCTTAGCATCATCTCGTGCATGGAGAATCTATCCTTTCAAAAAACATCAAATACTTCGATATTGTTTCTTCGTATGTTTCATGTAGAGCTCTCTAAACTTCTGATACACTTCACCTTCAGCTCCAAGAAACGTTGTATCTTGAAAATGACTGACTGGAACGAGCTCCTGAATTGAGTTCGTAAGGAAAATTTCTTCCGCTTCCATTAAAGTCTTAATAGTATAGTTCCCCGTTTCAAGAGGAATGTTCAACCGTTTTGATGCATGCATAACCCATTTTCTTGTAATCCCCTCTAAAATTCCAGTGGACGTGTGAGGAGTATAGAGCTTGTTATCTTTGTACCAAAAAAGGTTAGATACAGTTCCTTCACTGATAAAGCCTTCTTGCGTCAAAAAAATGCCTTCTTGATTTATGTTAGAAAGCTCTCTCTTGCCTAAGATGCTATTTAAATAGTGATGAGATTTAAGCCGCTTCTCACCTTCTGGCGTATTGCGTCTTGTTTTGAGTAGAACCAGCTCTTTTTCTGAAATCGAACTGGTTGCAATGAGCGGCTTTGTATACAAAATAACGGCAGGTTCCTCATATGGATCTGTCTGTAATCCGATATCACCTACGCCAGCAGATACATTAAGTCTAAAATAAGCGTCATTCATCTTATTTTTAGATAGAAGGGTATTCACCATCTCTATAACCGTATCTGCATCAAGAACAAGATTAATATTCAATTCGTCTAACGCTTCACTTAGACGGTTCAAGTGTTCCTGTATTAAAAAAGGGAAACCATCATACGTTCTAAATGTTTCAAACGCCCCTAAACCATACATGAAGCCATGATCATAAGCTGAGATCATAGCTTCATCTTTGGAAACTACTTTTCCGTTTAAATAGATGTACATGTAACTTCCTTGCCTTTATAAAAATCAATAAAATTTCTTAGCAATTTCTTTCCATCTTCCGTTAGTATGGACTCCGGATGATATTGAACCCCTTCGATCGGTAGCTCTTTGTGGCGTATCCCCATGATCTCTCCTTCATCCGTCCAAGAAGAAATCTCAAAGCATTCAGGCAGTGTTTCTCTTTTTACGATCAATGAATGATAGCGTGTTGCAGGAAACTCTTGCGGAAGTCCGTTATAAACCGTCTTCCCGTCATGAAGAACAGGGGACACTTTACCATGCATCAATCGCTCTGCACGTACCACGTCTCCGCCGAACACTTGCGCGATCGACTGATGACCTAAGCAAACTCCGAAAATCGGTATCTTTCCCGCAAAATGCGAGATCGCTTCTAGGGAGATACCTGCTTCATTCGGAGAACACGGTCCCGGAGAAATCATTAAGAAATCGGGATTTAGTTGTTCAATCTCTTGAATCGTTATCTCATCATTTCGTTTTACGACTAACTCCTCACCCATCTCACCTAAATACTGAACGAGGTTGTACGTAAAAGAATCGTAGTTATCAATCATTAAAATCATCTCGTCTCATCTCCTCTCATGTGCTGTCTTATACCAAAATTGACCCGAGCTCACTCTGCTCTTTGGCACGCCACAGCGCCTCTGCTTTTTTTAGACTTTCCTTATACTCACTTTCGGGTATAGAGTCAATAACGATACCCGCACCCGCTTGAACGTGTGCAGTTTCATTTTGACATACCATCGTCCGAATTGCGATATTCATTTCTGTATCGCCGTTAAAACCAATCCACCCGATACTTCCAGTGTACACACCTCTTCGAACAGGCTCTAACTCTTCGATGATCTCCATCGTTCTAACTTTTGGAGCGCCCGTGATCGTACCGCCTGGGAATGTCGCTTTGATGCAATCGAACGCATCAAATTCCGGCCTTAATGTTCCAACCACGTTCGAGACAATATGCATCACGTGTGAATACCTTTCGATCACCATGAACTCATCGACATTCACACTGCCATAAACCGAAACTTTACCAAGATCGTTTCGTTCAAGATCGACGAGCATCACATGTTCTGCTCGTTCTTTCTCATTTTCGATCAGCGTGTTTGCAAGCTCGATATCTTCTTCTTCCGTTCTGCCTCGCGGTCGTGTTCCCGCGATCGGACGCGTGCTGATCAGGTCACCTTTCTTCTTCACTAAAAGTTCAGGTGAAGCGCTAACTAGCTGAAAGTCTGGTGTTTCTAAGTAACTCATATATGGAGATGGGTTGATTCTTCTTAATTCTTCATAAACGTTTAAAGGAGTTGTTCGTAGAGCCTTTGACTGACGAACAGAAAGATTCACTTGAAACACATCACCATCAGAAATATATCTTTGAATCTTTTTAACCGCGTCTACAAAAACATCCTCTGTCATGGAAACATGTTTAAAGTCTTCAATAGGATAGTTCTGAATCTCTTGATCCACTTCTGTAGTAGCAGATAGAGGCGCTTCCCACATTTCTTTGTAAGCTCGCAGCTTGTCTATGCTATAAGAGTCTTCCTTATCTTCAGTCAACGTTATGATCCACAACATACTTGTTTCATGTTCATAAACAAACACATCTCTAAACAGCAAAAAGTACAAATCCGGAAGACCTAGATCATCTTCTGAAGTTACAGGCAGTTTTTCAAACTCGCGCGTCAGATCATAGCTCAAATAACCGATCGCTCCACCCGTAAAGTCTGGAAGTCCTTCTACCCGCTCCACATCAAAGTCTTTAAACCAGTTCTGAAACTGCTCATATATAGAGCCTTTCCGTGTAGTTGAACCCTCATCTGTTTTGATTGTTAGAACGTCATGTTTGCCAGTGACTTCAGCAAACGGTGACAGACCGATAATGCTATACTTTCCAGTTCTTCCGCTCTCCAGCAAAACGTGGCGAGGTTCAGTTACTGCTAATGATTTGTATTTGTAGAACCACTCTTCTTTAGATAGAGGTATACATGAATGCATGACATGCCATTTTTTGTTCATCCCCATACGGTCACTCTCCCAAAAATCTTCTGCTTACATTGTACATGAGGTGTTTCACTTTGGCACATCTTTCTCCTAATTTCCTGCATTTACATGGGTAATATCCCCACATTAAAAGTCTTTGAGGGATGATGACGGAGTTAAATATTCGACTACCTTCAACCAATCCTATATCCCGCACCTAATAAAAAAAGCCCCCAAAGAGGGAGCTCGCTAAAAGAATTAGTCTTCAAATTGATACAGCGGCGTACTTAAGTAACGTTCGCCATTACTTGGGATGATCGCTAATACCTTTTTACCCTTACCAAGCTTTTTAGCAACTTTTAACGCTGCCGATATAGCCGCGCCAGAAGAAATGCCGCCTAAAAGCCCTTCTTCACGCGCCGCTTTTCTCGCCCATTCGAAAGCTTCATCGTTTGAGATGGTTAAAACTTCATCGTAGATGTCAGTTTTTAAAATATCCGGCACAAAACCAGCGCCGATTCCTTGAATCTTGTGCGGTCCTGGTTTTCCACCAGATAATACAGGAGAATCAGTCGGTTCAACCGCATAAATCTTAATATCTGGATATTTTTCTTTTAAGACCTGACCTGCACCTGTTATTGTTCCGCCTGTACCGATTCCAGATACGAATGCATCTAGACCGTCTGGGAATTGTGAAACGATCTCTTGACCTGTCGTATCTCGATGGATGGCAGGGTTCGCTTCATTCTTAAACTGCTGTGGCATGAAGTAACCTTTATCTTTTGCTAGTTCTTCAGCTTTTCTAATCGCTCCGCCCATTCCCTCGGGTCCAGGGGTTAGAACAAGGTCCGCACCATAAGCCCTCAAAAGATTTCTTCTTTCTAAACTCATCGTTTCAGGCATAACAAGAACCGTTTTGTATCCTTTTGCTGCAGCAACCATCGCTAAACCAATTCCCGTGTTACCACTTGTCGGTTCAACAATCGTATCTTCTGCTTTTAATTTTCCGCTTTTCTCTGCATCTTCAATCATCGCTAATGCGATACGGTCTTTTACACTGCTTCCCGGATTCATGAACTCTAACTTCAGGTAAACATCTGCCATATCGTCTGATGTGATACGATTCAATTTTACTACAGGGGTTTGACCGATCAGATCTGTGATTGATTGTGCCACTCTTGCCATTTGCCATCACTCCTAAAACCGAGTATTTTTATTGGATTAATTGTAGCAACCTTGGAAATACTCTGTCAATTTTATTGCATACGAAAATCAGTTATTACAATGGTACGCAGATATTTTTATTTCATGTATAAAACAAAACCCGGAGAAAAGTCCGGGTTTACGCTTTTGCTTGATCAAGCAAGGTTTGTAATTCTTCTTTTGTAAAGATATAAGTGGCGTTACAGAATTGACAGTTCGTTTCTGCTTGGCCATCTTCTTCTATAATATCTGAGATCTCTTGTTCACCCAGACTTACGATCGCCTGTCCAAAACGCTCATGTGAGCATGTACACTGAAAACGTACAGGAGATTTCTCAAGAATCTGGACTTGGTCTTCTCCTAACAGCTCAAATAAAATTTCTTCTGGTGTCATCCCTTTTTCGATCAATCGAGAGATCGGAGGGATCGCGTTGATTCTTTCTTCGAGTAAATCAACGATTGTATCCGAAGCATTCGGCATCACTTGTACGATAAAACCACCTGATGCTTTGATCGAGTTGTCCGGATTCACAAGAACACCAACACCTACTGCAGAAGGGACTTGTTCAGAAGAAGCAAAGTAATACGTAAAGTCCTCTCCTAGTTCACCAGAAACCATCGGCACTTGCCCTGTGAACTTTTCGCGCATTCCGATATCTTTTAAAACTGATAAGTAACCGTCTTTTCCTACCGCTCTTGCTACATCCAGCTTCCCTTTGCTGTTCAGCTCAAAGTGAGTATGAGGATTCGTTACATAACCACGTGTCTCACCTTTTGTATTGCTATCTACGATGATCACTCCGATTGGGCCGCCGCCTTCAATCTTCACCGTTATGCTGTTGTTTTCACCTTTTAGCATCATACCCATCATGGTCGATGCAGTCATTGCTCTTCCTAAAGCAGCCGAAGCTGTCGGCCATGTATCGTGTCTTCTTTGTCCTTCACTTACCATCTCAGTAGAAGAGATCGCATAAGCGCGGATCTGCCCATCATAAGCAAGGGCTTTAATTAAATAATCATTCATTGAAACTCACCCTTTAACCATTCTTATTTTTATCGTATATCAGCAAAAGACCTTTTAATGTTAAAAATGGATCAACATGATCGATCACGTTGCTTTCCGCTGCAATTAAATTTGCAAGTCCACCGGTCGCAATTACTTTTGGTTCAACCTCAGACTGTTCTTTCATTCTTTTTACAATACCCTCTACTTGTCCTACATATCCATAGAGAATACCCGCTTGCATCGCGTTCACCGTATTCTTTCCAATCACACCCTCAGGCTTAGCAATTTCAATACGCGGCAGCTTGGCAGCTTTCGTATAAAGAGCCTCTGTAGAGATGTTGATACCCGGCGCGATCGCCCCACCCATATACTGTTTGTTTTCATTGATATAACAATACGTAGTAGCTGTACCAAAATCTACGATGATCAGCGGTGCATCATATTCGTCAATAGCAGCAACCGCGTTAACAATCCGGTCTGCTCCTACTTCTCTTGGGTTTTCATATTTAATATTCAACCCTGTCTTAATGCCAGGTCCCACTACTAATGGACGCTGGTTAAAATATTTCACACACATACGCTCTAAGGCGAACATGATTGGTGGAACAACCGAAGATATAATAATACCTTCTATCTGCTCTTTATGAATATTAACGTGGCGGAACAGATCAAGTATAAGCATGCCATACTCATCTTCTGTTTTTTCACGTGATGTATGAATTCTCCAATGATGCTTCAGTTCATCATTCTCGTAGAGTCCTAAAACAATATTCGTATTTCCGACATCAAACACAAAAATCATGGAATTTGTCCCCGCTTCTTATCTTAAGTTTCTATAATAGTTATAACATAAAACGTATAGGAGTAAAGCAAGGCGGCTTATTGAGGATTTTTCGCTTATTCATGTTGTCTGTGAAAGTGGTTGATTTCCGTTACAGGTACTCGCTTTCCGCGGGGCAGGCGGTGAGCCACCTTTCACTCCAATCAACTTGTCTGTGAAGGGAAAGAACAAGACAATCCAAAATACCCGCTGCCTCTCTAGTAGTATCAGAATCTTTCACTCCTAATAGCTGAAGAACAAAAAAAACGAAATCATAAGAGTTACATTTTTTTAAAAAGATGTTTTCTAAAGGGTTGTTACTTTTGGATGTTTTATTGGTATCTTCATTGACAAGTTGATTGTAGTGGAAGGTTGCCTGCCTGCCACATGAAAAGCTTACCTGCAAGGCATGCGACGAGGAAGCTCACTACGAAAGCATTAACATGTAGACGCAGGAGCAAGGATGCAACCTTGAAGCGGTCAGGTGAGACCCTTAAGGGCGCAAAGCGGCAGTCCGAAAAGTGGAAGTGACTCGTTCAGCCCCGACAAGCAAAAGATAAAAGGACTTGGAAGGCGCACTTTGCCTTCTTGACCGTTTACCTTTTGACCTCGAGGGGCTAGTCACTGCAACTAGACAGGAGGCTCACCGGTCGCCCCATGGAAAGCGTGCAACTTGGAGCGGAAATCAACTACTTGCAAAGGCAACAAGTAATACAAAAAAGGACACCTCATCTCTGAGGCGTCCTTTTAAAAATTAATCTTGTTTTGGCTCTTCATCTTTTTTGTTAAGTGTTACCTTAACATCATCAGATGGGCTTGAAATCGTTTTTCTGTCAGGTAGTTTGCCTGTTTTAACGAGTTCTTTGATTTGTTCTTCATCAAGAGTTTCTACAGTTAACAATGTTTGAGCGATGATTTCAAGTTTAGAATTATGCTCAGTAAGGATCTGACGGCAACGCTCGTAAGATTCTTTGATGATACGCTGAACTTCTAAATCAATTTCATGCGCGATTGCATCACTATAGTTTTGCTCGTTATTGAAGTCTCTTCCTAAGAAGACTTGACCGCCTTGTGATGAACCGAATTGCATCGGTCCTAGGCGTTCACTCATACCAAACTCTGTTACCATGCGGCGAGCAATTCCAGTCGCACGCTGGAAGTCATTATGAGCTCCCGTACTTACTTCCTTGAACGTGATCTCTTCAGCCACACGGCCTCCAAGAAGTCCAACGATCTTATCTTCTAATTCAGGTTTTGTCATAAAGTAACGATCTTCTTTTGGAAGCATTACTGTGTAACCACCTGCTTGACCACGAGGGACAACGGTAACTTTATGAACAGTGTCAGCTCCTTCAAGAACTAAACCGATAACAGTGTGACCCGCTTCATGATAAGCAACAATGTTCTTTTCTTTTTCGGAAATCACACGGCTCTTTTTCGCAGGTCCTGCAATAACACGGTCGATCGCTTCATCAACGTCATCCATATCGATCTTTTTCTTATTCGTACGGGCAGCAACTAAAGCTGCTTCATTCAATAAGTTTTCTAGATCCGCACCAGAGAAACCTGGAGTACGCATCGCGATCGTTTTCAAATTAACGTCTTCTGCAAGCGGCTTATTGCGCGCATGCACTTGAAGTACTTCTTCACGTCCTTTTACATCTGGGCGGTTAACCGGAATCTGACGGTCAAAACGTCCCGGACGAAGAAGGGCTGGATCTAGAATATCAGCACGGTTGGTAGCTGCGATTATGATAATTCCTTCATTAGCACCGAATCCATCCATTTCAACTAGCAATTGGTTAAGTGTCTGCTCACGCTCGTCATGACCTCCGCCAAGACCAGCTCCACGCTGACGACCTACCGCATCAATCTCATCGATGAAGATAATACATGGTGCGTTTTTCTTAGCATTTTCAAACAAGTCACGAACACGTGATGCACCGACACCGACGAACATCTCTACGAAATCAGAACCTGAGATCGAGAAGAAAGGAACGCCTGCTTCTCCTGCTACTGCACGTGCAAGAAGGGTTTTACCAGTACCCGGAGGTCCTACTAAAAGAACACCTTTTGGAATTCGCGCACCTAGCGCAGAGAATTTACGCGGATCTTTTAAGAATTCAACAACTTCAACTAGCTCTTGTTTTTCTTCATCAGCACCAGCTACGTCTTTAAACGTAACCTTTTTCTTTTCTTCGTTGTAAAGTTTAGCTTTACTCTTACCAAAGTTCATTACTCGGCTTCCGCCGCCTTGCGCTTGGTTAAGCAAGAAGAAGAATAAGATAAAGATAATGACAAACGGAATTATTGAGGTGAAGAACGTCACCCAGCCACTCGTCTGTTCTTGCTGTTTAAATTCAACATTTGATGAATCTGCAAGCTTTTCAATCTCAGCCAATGTGTTGCCAGTTAGGGGAGCATTCGTTTGGAATACTTCTCCTTCTTTAGCGCCTTCAAGCTGACCGCGGACAACATATACGCCACCTTCAGGCTGGTAAACGATGCTTTCCACTTTGCCTGATTCGATGTACTTAGTCAGCTGATCATAACGAATTTCTTTGACTTCGTTGTTGTTGCCGTTAAAAAAGCTGACAACTCCAACCACAACTAAAAAGATTAATAAATAAAATATAGTATTACGGAAGATGCGATTCATTCCTTACCTCCTTAGGCGAACAATCAAATCTTATGCGGTGTTCTATTCTTTCTTTTCGTAAATCTCTGGCTTTAAAACGCCAATGTAAGGCAAGTTACGGTATCTCTCGATGTAGTCCAATCCATAACCAACAACAAAAGCATCGGGAACGATGAAGCCAGCAAGATCTGGAGCGATATCAACCTTACGTCCTGTAGGCTTATCCAGCAAAGTAACGATCTTAACCGATTTTGCTTTACGTGCCTTAAACAGTTGAACGAGATAGCTGAGCGTTAAACCACTGTCAATAATATCTTCTACAATGATAACGTCTCGACCTTCTAAGGAAGTATCTAAATCTTTAACAATTTTAACTTGACCAGAAGAAACGGTAGATGCACCATAGCTGGACACTGCCATTAAATCGATCTCAAGATGGATATCCATACGTTTGATCAAGTCTGCCATAAAAGGTAGAGCACCTTTTAAAACCCCGACCACCAATGGAAAGCGTTCCTTATATTCCACAGAAAGCTCTTTACCAAGTTCTTTAATCTTGTTTTGAATAGCTTCTTCGGAAATAAGTGTTTCTAAAATTTCATCATGCATGTTCAACAAGCCTCCTAGACGTCATGGCGATTTTTTATGAAAGCGTAGGATAACCCAAAGTTCTGATGGATTTATTTGATGACGTCTAATGTGTTTAAGCCCTGGAAGCCAAATAATCTTACCGGTTGCATCAACAACAATCGGCCAAACGTTTCTTTCTTCCTGCGGCACTTTAGCATCAATAAATATATCTTTTAATTTCCGAGAACCGACGCCGGCAATCGCCATCCGGTCACCTGGTTTTCGGGTGCGAACTCGTAACGGGAGATCAACCTCTTTCAATGAAAACACAAAAACATCTTTTCCTCTTTGTAAAGCGGGTTCACAATCTGTTATTTCAGCAGTTATACGTCCATTCGGCAATTCTACAGAACCGGGCAGCTCTAGTGAAAAGTCATAAGACCCTTCGTTATTTTTGACGATATGCTCAAAACTTAACAAACATCTGTCATAAGTTCGGCTAACTACTAAACCTGACGGAAAATGCAACATTCCGGACGGATGCTCACTTCCGAGCAAACTAAGAAAGTTTTCCTTATGTACAGAGGAAAGAGATGAAGGATTAATTTTATACAGATAGTTCAATATTAGTGTAATCCCTCTTTTTTGTAAAGGAATAGGCATCTTGTTAAAAGCAGATACAGATAACTCTATTTTCCCCTCTGTTCGCCTGATTAAAACCTTTTCTAACTCTATTTCAGCCAGTTTCAGTATATACGTTTCATCTTCGGAAATAGTTTCACTTAAATACTGAAATCTTTCATGCACGTTAGGGTTTTCCTGTTTTAAAAAAGGCAGAATTTTTTTTCTGAAGCGATTCCGAACATACTTATCACTTTCATTGCTTGAATCATAAACGGGAAACAGATTTTCTACTTTACAATAATGCTCGATTTGGTCTTTTGTTATTCCTAAAAAAGGACGAATTATTTTCCCTGTAGCAAAAGGACGTTTCACTGGGATGCCAGCGAAACTAAATCCTTCGCTTCCCCTCGTCATCCTCATGAGCATCGTTTCCACTTGATCGTCGCCATGATGCGCGAGCGCGAGCGACTCTGCACCGTGTTTTTTCATCACGTTCTCAAAAAAATTGTACCTGCAGATCCTAGCAGCGGTTTGTAAAGACAAGCTATGTTCAGCTTGATACCTCGCAACATCTGCGCTATCACCTTCAAAGGTAATATTCCGCTCGTCACAAAAGCTCTTAACATACGCGAGTTCTGATGCTGACTCGTCACCCCGTAAGCGATGATCGAATGAGGCAGCGACGATCTTAATTTTGTAATAGGAAGACCTTCTCCATAAAAAATGCAGCAATGCCAAAGAATCTGGTCCTCCGGAAACACCGATCACTACAGTTTGAGGAGCTGAAAGAAGCTGGTGTCTTTTAATGAAATTCTCCACTTCCTGCAACGTGAACCGCTCCTTCATTTTTCGTTAAATAGTAGGCTTGTTTTCGTTGGACTTGTTAACCCAAAAGAATAGGCTGAATGTAAATAAGTTAGTCTTTTGATTTCTTCAATGACAAGTTGATTGAAGTGCAAGGTGCGTGCCTGCCACATGAGAAACTTCTCGCAAGGCATGCGACGAGGAATCTCACTTCGATAGCATAACTTGTAGACGCAGGAGCAAGAATACTTTCTTGAAGCGGGACAGGTGAGACTCTTAACAGCGCATAGCGCTAAGAGGCTCAACGCACGCCCCCCCCCCCCCCCGGAAAGCGAGCAACCTGTAACGGAAAGTAACTACTTCCAAGTGCAATGCAGTTCTACGAAATTGCCTGTTAAAATCATAACAAAGAATTGCAGGAACGAACACTATTTACATCGTTTGACCGAGCATATAAAAAAAGTACACAACGAAAACAAACGTGAAGACTAAAAATGTTTCTACGATAAAGCTGCTTTTCTTTTTCTTTTGCGCTTGTCTTGATGCTGGTTTTTGTGTTGAATTCCTCTGTGTTTGAGGAGATCTTGCTTTATCATTAGCGTTCAATAAAAGAACGAGCTCGTTTCTCATTTCTTCTGCATTGCGGTATTTGCCGTTCCACGCTTTTTGTAAGATAGGAGCGTACGGCTTAAGCACCGGACTGCCTGCTATTTTTGATTGAAACTGTTTATCGGGATCTCCATTTTTCGTGAAACGAGATGGATAAGCAAGATTCACCATCACCATACCCGCTGAGAACAGATCATACGAAGGCTCAGCTTTTCTAGTTCCCTTACCCCAATATCCTCGATCATAGAATTCTGTGTATTCTTTGATCGACCTGTCCATCACAGTCGTTCCTCCAACATCGATCCAGCGGATTCGGTAAGGCGGGCCAGTCACAAGCAGGTTGTCAGGTTTCAAGTCACCGAACGCCCATCCCGCCTGATGTAGGGTATGAAGATCTGTCAGCAACTGTACGAGCAAGATTCCTGCCCATTCAGGAGACTTTGTCTTCATAAAATCAAAGAGTGTCTCTCCTTTTAAATATTCCATCGCGTAAAAGGGGTATGTGGCCGTTTTCGTCACCCAGTCATCGACATCGATTAAAGAAGGTCCAAGGACTTTCCCCTGGACCTTAGAAAAACGCTTCAGAACATTAACTTCAGATGTAATTGACATCTGATCATGCCCGATCTTAAGTGCGACCACTCCTCGATCCGAATCAGCTAAGTAGACGGCACCGGTTGCTCCATACCCTAAACGGCGCCGAATCCGATATCTGGAATGATTCCACTTACCGCGTATTTCATCACCAACTGCTAAGTTACATACCGGACTCGTTCGTATATCCTGGGGCATCATCGGACAAGAATCTCCTTTTTGACGATCGTTTACGGCCAAAAGCCGCTATAGCCTCTTTTATTGCAGGACCTGTCGGTGTGATCCCTCCAAGTGAAATCTTTGAAAATGTTTTACCGATCGATTCTAGTTTTGACGACCAGCTTAAAAGCTCTTCTGCCTCTGTTCTTTTGCCCGGAAAAACATAGAGTGCAAACTCGTTATCTCCAATTCTCGAATTCAACGATATAGAGAGATCAAGCAGAGACTCTTGAACCGTTAGCATCTTGTCTTCCATGGATCCAGAGGCATCAATCAAAACTAAGATCTCAAGGTTCATGGTCTCTCCCATCTCATCGACAACTTCAATAACTTCTCCTCGTTTGTCTGGCGGAAGATCTTCCATGGTAGACTGACTTCCAAGTATCTGTTGCAGTTCAGCATTTACAACGCCTTTTATCGTTTGGGCCATTGCTTTTTGAGTGACCATCTTCACCGTTTGTGCGAGTTGTTTCGTATAAACAACCTGACTTATGCCACCGCCGGCCATCGCGATCTCTTCTACTTCTTTTAAACCTTGTCTATGATACTCTGGTGCATTCTCATTCAGTACGCCAATAACGTTTACAGCTATTCCTTGTTCGTTAGCAAGTGCCGCCATTGCGATCGGATCTTCACCCTGGTTCGAGCACCCATCTGTAATCAGTAAAATTTGACGCAGCGTTCCTTTGTTTCGCATAACGCTAACCCCTCTCAAGTACGAATTTTAACTATTACCATCTTCGTCAAGAAAGCGGTGGTTTATACGCAGAAAAGACCGCAATACATAATCGCTAAATGAAGTCGGAGCGGGAATACTGTCCACTTTTACATATTTACTGTCCAGTCTTCATTATTTACTGTCCACTTTTTAAATTTTACTGTCCACTTCTGCCAAAATACTGTCCACTTACAAATGCGAGCGGCTTCAAATAAAAAAGACCACTCTTTTCCAAAGAAAAGAACGGCCTCTTATTCTCATAAACTATTGAGCTTTCTTTCGATTGATCGCTACTTTCGGATATTGTGGAACAGTTGCCCACTTAGGAATGTTCTTTTCGATCTTTGTTACAGCGACCGTCATATCATCCTCGATTCCGTTATTTCCTGAACGAATCACTTCTTCCATGATCAGATCTGCTATCTCTTGCGGATCTTCGGTATCGATCTCTCTGATCTTTCGCTTCAGCCACGCATCTATATTTTCGATATGACGTGGAGCCTCGTAGATTCCATCACTCATCATGATGAGGATATCTCCTGCTTTCAGCTGTTCATCAACAACGTCGACATCAAAATCTCGGATGATGCCCATCGGCAGGTTGCTCGCTTCCACTGTTTTGATCTGGTCTCCGCGTTTAATAAAACTAGGAGTTGAACCGATCTTTAAAAATTTTGCAGAAGCATCTTGCAGATCGATCATCGCAAGGTCCAGCGTAGAAAAAATCTCATCTGTTGTACGTAACGAGAGCACAGAGTTGACTGACTTAATGGCAACTTCTTCTTCAATTCCGGACTGAAGAATTTTTTGCAGAAGCTGCAGTGTTTCATTGCTTTCAATGAACGCTCGTTCTCCGTTACCCATCCCATCTGCAATCGCAACAGCGAACTTCCCAGCGCCGATCTCTATCGTCGAATGGCTATCCCCCGAAAGCCACGCTCCCCCTTTGGCTGCTGAAGCAATTCCTGTTTCAACTACATATTCTCGCGCTGAATGAAAAGATAGATGACAGAAGCCAGTCGGATAGTTTGCGCAATCTTCGTGCGTCACGAGAATCGTCTCTTCCAATATGTCGGATAAGATCGGCGCGATAAGCTTCTCAGCGATCCCGGAGCCGTTGCAAGAGGGAATCGTCATTTCAATATCGACATTAGACGTTTCTAGACTGTAAATATCCACATGGCCAACATCAATTCCCGCTTGAGCCAGAGAGTCTTTGATCTGCTCTTCTTGAATTTGGTGGTTCTCCTGCTCTCGCTGTATCTCTTTTGCGAAGTCGCCCATCACTTGTGAAACGCCCATCAGCTGATCAGCAACTAAACGACGGCTTTCCTGTACTTGAATCTTCAATTTTTGAGAAGCTCGATATTGCGTTAGTTCTTTTTTCATGAGATCTGTTATCTTTTCAGGCTTGATGCAATGTTTTTCCCAATCTCGCTTTAATTTCCGATCCTTAATATTACTATAATCTTCTTGCTCGACCATCAGCCTATTCATCAAGTCGTAAGTCGTTGTGAAATTCTGCGCCCAGCACTGTTCCTTCTTAAAACAAGTCTGACATGTTTTTTCTGTAATGTTGCTTAAGAAAAGATCCACTTCACGTGTGCTCTCTTCCTCATTTAAAGATGAACCTACGGATTGAAACGAATGCGATAGAGCTTGGAAGAGGCTTGAGAATCGCTCAACGCGACTCGCGGTCACGTCGCGAATCTTCTTCAAATATTGCTGTTGATGCATGGAATGTTCTCTTGTACCTGGTACATATTTTGAAATGTTGCTGATCGCAGTCTTCGGTGTTAATAAGAAGAGCAGAACAGCAAACCCTGATTCCATCAGTGTGGATGTGATTTCAGATCGTCCCTCACCATATAAACCGATCATGACGGTTCCGATGATAAGCCCAAGACTTACGCCAAATCGTTTACCCTCTTTCAAAAGACCGCCGAGCAGTCCAGAGAAAGCTAATAAGCTCATTTGAGAAAGGCTTGCCACTTGCGCGAGACTTAGGATCAGACCTGTAACAACACCAACAGTAGAACCGATCGCAGCGCCCCCCACAAAAGCAAACAACAATACTAAGTAACGTGAAACAACATGTTCTACGGCCACATCATTAATCTGCCAGCCGATCGTTCCGGTCATGACAGAAGCAAGAAGTATCATCAAGCAAACAATCTCTTCGTTTTTCAACGATTGAGGAATCTTTTTATTCGTTAAAAGCGGTATGCTTTGTAAAAAGATTAGCGTAAGGACTAAGCTCAGTCCTCCTTCAACTAGCGCGAGCATCGTATCGACCCGCTCTAATCCTCCTTCACCGAACATAGAGAACACAGTTCGCGTGATTAAGGAAGAACCGAAGACCAATAGTGGAAGACTTTGCATCCGATTCTTTATGAACAGGTCTGCTCCTTTTTGTAGGCTTGCATAGACAAGTAGAGCACTTATAAAGAACAAAGCGTTCATCGGTTGATGCGACATCGCTCCTGCCAAGATCGCAAAGACAGCAATGCCTGTCCGTTCTTTTCTCAAAACGAAAACACTAGCTGCAAATGGTAAAGCAAAGGGAGACATCTCAGCTAGAATCATAGCTCGTCCTAACAAAAAACCAATTCCAAACAACAGCATTCTCCAGTTAAAAATGCTCTGGTTCAAAATCTGAAGCCATCTCTTACTCGTCTTCGTTACCGCCTGCTGACCTTTTTCAACCCACACCATTCCTCTAATCGGTTCGAGTACTTCTTGTTCCACCTTCTGCCACATCCCATACACCACCCGTTTCCAATTTGTGTAACCATTATAAACAGGTTTAGAACAAAGATTTTGTCAAAAGAGCAGTTAAGGTTTTAAAAACTTATCGACGGACTTCTCCACTATTTCACGAAAGAAGAGCAAAAGCGGACAACATTCTTACAAAAAGAGAAAAGGAATTTTCATTTTTGAAGTTATTAAGGAGAATTATGAAGAAAAATATAAAATGATAGATGTTTAAAATAATTTTGATGGGAATAGACACAAAAAAAGAGTACCCGCTGACGGATACTCTTGTACGTTTGTATGTAGATGTCAAAATTAAAATGGTAGCGGCGGAGGGAGTCGAACCCACGACCTCACGGGTATGAACCGTACGCTCTAGCCAGCTGAGCTACACCGCCATTTGTAAAAGACACAAGTAGTATATTACATCTATCCAGGTACTCTGTCAACGGTTCTTTGAAAATTTGTCGAAAAAGTTTTTTCTGGTGTTTTTAATAGACTGTTTTCGGTATGCATTGTTGCTCTTGAAAGTAGTCGATTTCCGCTCCAGCTGCTCGCTTTCCACGGGGCGTGCGGTGAGCCTCCTGCCGCTTTGCGCCATTAGGAGTCTCCACCTGACCGCTCGTCCCGTAGGAGTCTCGCACCTTGCACTCCAATCAACTTGTCAAAGGAGAAAAGGATTTGAAAGCAACACTATTAAAAATGGACTTTTGTTATCTTAAACGATAGCATCCTGACACAAAAGAATAACAGCTAACAAAAACAAACAAAAAAGCACCCTATTCATGAAGAATAGAGTGCTAGCCATATATAGATGAATGAGCATTAAAAATGCAACAATTATCCTCTTCGGCCGCCGCGGCCACCTCTTTTTGATTCAGTACTACGCTTTAAAGTAGTGAGTCGATCTTCACTATCTTTAAGGAATTTGTTCATCTTATCCTCAAAAGATAATGCCGTTGAATGGTTGTTACCGCCTCGGTTAGGACCTTTGCGAGATTTGTTAAACCCGCCTCTTGCAGGAGCTGGTCTACTAGCAGATGCAACATTTTCTTTTGCTTTCTTGATAGATAAACCAATCTTCCCGTCCTTTTCGACGCTCATAACCTTAACTTCGACTTGATCACCAACTTTAAGAAATTCGTTGATGTCCTTTACGTAATTATCCGCAACTTCGCTAATATGCACGAGTCCTGTTGTACCCCCTGGCAGCTCTACAAACGCTCCAAAATGAGTAATCCCAGTAACTTTACCTTGCAACTTGCTGCCTACTTCAATTGACATGCAAAAAATGCTCCTCCTTAAAAAATCTCCTAAGATATCATTACTTATTATACAATCGAAAAAATCTGCGTGTCAATCTACGCTTAATGCTTTATTCTGGAAGTTTAAAGATTGTTTCACCAGGTTTTGACATAAAAAAGTCGCGTCTGGCGATTTCTCCAATGTATTCTTCGTCTTTTAGTTTATTCACTTCATCTTTAAGTTGTGCCTTTTCTTCTAAAAGAGCTTTGTATTCGTTGCTTAATTCTTTTTGTTCCATCTGTTTTTCATTTAAAAGGGAGAGCTGTTCTGCAATACCCGTAATAATTAAAAAAGCAAAAAAGGAAAATACGATAAAAGCCCCCGTTAAGCGCCTGTATAAACCACGCTTACGTTTAGCGATCACTTGCTCATGACGCTCTTTATTCTGGATGTATTGTGAGTGAATCTCTGTTATTTTTTTCTGGCGCATTTGTTCGCTGTTCCCCTCCTTTACTTCTTTTTTCCCTTCCAATTGCTGACTTTATTCTTCGCAGAAATGAAAAACCCTGCTAATTTTGAATATTTCTCTTTTAAATTATACCATTTTTGCTTTGGTATGAAACGCCATATGAGTCTTCCAACCCACTTAAAAGGAGAAAAAAGAATCATGAATAGTACCATAATAATTTTCCGCAAGATGTTAAGTACATATAAAAGAATAGCGGATATGAGCATAATTAACCATTTTATCGGCATAACGATTAAAGAGTTAAGTAAACGGTATAAAAAACGAAAAAGTGAGGCGACCGCCGATACCATCCACTCAAGTATCTTTTTATAGATTCGTTCAAAAAGTGCTCGGTACGCCGCATAACCGCAAATGAGAGCAATAAAAATGTAAAATCGAATCTCCGCGTGATTCACGTGTAGAAGGACATAAAAGACCAGCAAAGCCTGTACCAGCCAAAACATCAGATCATTAAAAAAATGGAGCCAATGCCACTTTCGCTTTTCATGGATGAATCGGCTGTACGTATCGACAGCCATTCCGATCCAGATTCCCATGAAAACCATAGAAAGCATCGTTTCAAACTGTACGGTTAAGGTCATTTGAACAGTTTGCTGAAGAAGCCTTTAGTCTTTTCACCGGTCTGCTGGTCCAGGTAAACAAGATCGAATACTTTTCCTTCAATATTTACAACACCTGATTCCACATCAAGATTCTTCATCTTCAAGTTTGTCCCGCGGATCGCTAAAAAGCCCATCGTTGTCTCAAGCAAGAACTCTTCATTATCAAAACTTTCTACTTGCTTAACACCTGTAATCTCTAGATTCTTTCTTCCTATCATTCTTACATCGTGGTTGGGTGTGCTCACTTTTTGATTATATCCATTCAGATCATATCGTTGGTCCATACATTCCCCTCCTCTATTCCATACAAATGTATGAAACATCAAAGAAGAATAGAACAAGCTGTACGAAAACCTTTCCTTTAAAACGACCCTTACAAACCTACTCGTATATACCAAGGATTCGTAAGTGTTAAACAATTATCGCTAAAAAAAGAAAAGAACCTGAAAAATCAGGTTCTTTACTCAGTCGTTTCGATGCGATTTTCTTCAAGGACGGTATACATGTTATCCGCGTCCTCTTTTTTTGTCGTATCTTTAAGCTCGTTGATCTTGACTTTAACAAGCTTTTGACCAAAACGTATCGCAAGCTCGTCCCCAACTTTAACATCAGAGGAAGCCTTCGCTTGCAATCCGTTAATGGAGATACGCCCTTGATCTGAAATCTCTTTCGCCACGGTTCTCCGCTTGATCAGGCGCGAGACTTTCAGAAATTTATCTAAGCGCATGCTTACTTAACAGCTTCTTTCAGCTTGTTTCCTGCTTTAAATGCCGGAACAGTTGCTGCTGGAATTTGAATTTCTTTACCTGTTTGAGGGTTGCGGCCAGTACGGCTAGAACGCTCGCGAGTTTCGAAAGTTCCGAATCCAACAAACTGTACTTTGTCTCCGTCTTTTAGAGCAGAAGTGATTTCATCGATTACGCCATTAACGACTGTTTCTACGTCTTTCTTAGTAAGTCCTGACTTTTCTGAGATATTTGTTACCAATTCATTTTTGTTCATTTTAATTACCTCCTAAAGTTTCTATCAAAGATTTCGCTAGAAACCCCCTATAATTAAGGGTTTCATGATATTTCTCGAGAAAATATTCTCTATTTTTCACTATAATCCTTCTTTGTTGAAAAAAAAATTATTTTGCCTCGTTCCAAAGACGGTCCATTTCTTCTAAAGTTACGTCCTCAAAAGAGAGACTTTGCTTCTTCAGTTCCTGCTCGATGTAGTTGAAACGCTTCTTGAATTTACGGTTTGTTTCATTTAGAGCTTCTTCCGGATCAATCTTGTAAAAACGGGCTAGATTCACGACAGAGAACAACAGATCACCTAATTCTTTTTGCTGTTCATCGCCCTCAGCTTCTTGAAACTCTTTTAATTCTTCTAAGATCTTATCGACTACCGGTTCAACTTCTTTCCAATCGAAGCCAACTTTCGCTGCCTTTTTTTGATAAAGAAACGCTTTTTGGATAGCTGGAATTCCCTTTGGTACGCCATCTAATAAAGAATCACGATCTTCTTTTCCTGCTTCTTGTGATTTAATCGCATCCCAATTCGCAACAACCTGATCTGCATCCTCTGCAGAAACATCGCTAAAAACGTGAGGATGGCGACGGATCATCTTTTCGGTTAACGCTTCAATCACATCTTCTAAAACAAAGAAACCTTCATCTTCACCAATTTGTGCGTGAAGCAGAACTTGAAGAAGCACATCGCCTAATTCTTCAGCCAGAGCATCATCGTCTTCTTCATCAATCGCCTCTAACACTTCATAAGCTTCCTCGATCAAATACTTCTTTAACGTCACATGCGTTTGCTTTTGATCCCACGGACAGCCTCCAGGACCACGCAGCCGAGCAATGACATTTTTTAAGAACGCAAAGTCTCTGTATAACAGTTCTTCTTCTTTTACCGGAGGAACATACACGGCAGTTAAATTATTCAATGTAACAGACTGATCTAGCTCATATAGAGGTACTACTTTAATAGACTCCTCAGCACTGCCTGCTGCTGTAACGATTGTTACTTCATAATCATCAGGATACTTATCCATCAAGGTTAGCTTTACTTCTGAAGCGATAAAGTTATCGTATACTTGTACGATTACAAGGTGGTGCCTGATCTGAACCTCGTCTTTTTTTAATGAAGTTCCATCAAGAATCTGACATCCTTCAATCGGATCAATCTTTAGGGCCGTATACATTTCATCAAGGAAACTCTTTCCGCCAGCTACCGAAACGTCGATTCCTTTACTCTTACTGTTGTGAAGTAGAATCTGTACCGCTTGCTCCGCAACTAACGGATGGCCTGGCACAGCATAAAGGACATGGCCTTCTACCTCAGCTTGCGCAAATAAGGTTTCAGCAATCTCTTCATAAACCGGTTCAAACTGTTCATGTTTTTCATAGATTTCATCAAATGCAACAAAGTGCTTTCCTTGATTCATTAATTCTTCGATCGCAGGGTGATGAATCGTTCGTACGTATACTTTTTCAGCTGATTCTAACATGCGGTAGATGCCAAGTGTCATCTGGTCTAAATCTCCTGCACCTAACCCGATAATCGTAATCTTCTTCGTCATCATGGTCTCCTTTTTTTTAGACGTTTAAACACTTTTTGAATAAAAGCAACAGAATGAAAGACCGAGTTCCATTCATTTTTAGAAAATACTTTAAATAATAAGATGCAGAGAATATAGATCACTGCACCAATAAATGAAGCACTGATACTGATCAGCATCGCTTCAAAGCGAGTATCTGCTATGAATACATAGTTTTCCGTCAGATGAATCCATGTCCATACACCTGCACCCATCAATAACAGGGAGATGAATAGTGTAAGGAGTGTTGTTTTTCTGCTTCCGGTTAGAAACTTCGTAACGAATTGAAGCTTCAATAGTTGTGCAACCGCTGCAGCCATTGTAGCCAGCACGGTAGATCCAGCTGCCCCTTCCATACCAAAAGAAGGGATGAGCAACAAGTTGCCAAGAATTTTTATCAATACCGCGATAAGAACGGTGTATGCCAGAAACCGACCATGACCGATTCCTTGCAAAAGTCCTGTGGTCGTATAGATGATGGAGACAAAAATAATCGAAATACAGAGGATAGCAAGAGCAAGCGATCCATCATCATTTTTAAACAGCATAACATTGAGATATTTCATAATAAAGATAAGTCCGATTGCCGCCGCCCCGCCAAAAACGATAGAAATTTTCACGGAGAGCTTGGCAAGCGTTCTAATCTCTTTTTGTTTCTTTTCTGCTGCAAGTGACGCCATCTCCGGTACTACGGCAAGTGCTACAGATGCGGCTAGCACTGTTCCTAACTGAAGAAGAGGTTGACCGCGGTCAAAAACGCCTTTCAGAAGTTTTGCATCATAAGCTTCCATACCGCTTTCTATCCAAACGTTAACGAAAAGAAAAGCATCAACAAGCTGCATCATCGCTAAGATGAGTGCGCTTAATGACAGATAGATACTCGTTTTTAATAACTCTGCTGCATATAGAAAACTAAATCTTGCCTTCGGGCTATAGGGGGCCGCTACACCTTTTTTCCAGAAGTACAAAAGAAACAATCCTGATGCGAGCGCACCAATAACTGACCCAAAGAGCGCTGCTGCTCCTGTTTCATAACTGGAGTATCCTTTTAAAACGAAATAATAAGATAAGAATAAGATGCCTGAAACTCTGATTGTCTGTTCGATCAACTGCGAAACAGCCGTCAGTTGCATATCGCCAAACCCTTGATAGGTCCCCCTAAAAAAGGCAGAGAGCGGAATAAACAGAAAAAGAACAGATATCACTTTGATCGGCAGTTCTAGATGCCGGTCTCCCATCCATTGTGCGATGAACGGTGCTGCTAAAAATAAAAATAGGAATGATACTAAACCTAAACTAACAGAAGTCCACGCTGCTGTTTTGATTAAATGATCATCTTTTTTCTTCTCTGACACGATCATTTTTGACAGAGCCATCGGAAAACCTGTAAACGCAATAGCCACTGCTATGGCATAAAACGGATAAGCTTGCTGAAACACATAAAAACCAAAATCACCCGTCATGTTCTGATAAGGAATCCGATAAACGACGCTGAGTAATTTTACGATAATGGCAGCTGCGGTCAGCAGCATAGCCCCTTCCCAGACAGAATAGTTCTTTGTTTTCATGAAGTACCTCTAAATTTATAGCATTTATATTTCCCGGGACGACAATTGTCGACACATTCTTTTTTGGATGAACATAATTCAAGGTATTATACCATAGTCCGTGTATAT
The DNA here is from genome assembly GCF_048083785.1 of Fictibacillus tiangongensis. Lineage (GTDB taxonomy): Bacteria > Bacillota > Bacilli > Bacillales > Fictibacillaceae > Fictibacillus. The sequence continues at coordinate 69,183 of NZ_CP182294.1, read as the reverse complement.
CGCCCTGCGATATGCGATTCTCATCCGATACCATAAAGAGAGCGATAAGGAGGAAAGCTCGTTCCAACAGCGCAAAAAAAAGAAAGAGCATAGATCGCTCTTTCTTATTGCTCCATCTGTCTTGCTAGAAATCCAGCTGCAGTTTCAGAAAGTTTTTGCTCAAGTTCTGTGAGCTTCTTTCCTTCTTTACCAATCATAACAACAGCTCCAATTGGGTCTCCACCTGCGATAATCGGCGCGATCACGTGAGATGTGTTTTCTTTGATCCCATCGATCAGCTCAGCTTCCGTTCCGTTCGGCTCTACTAATGTCTTTCTGTCACTCATAGAAGCTTCTACTACTTTACCAATGCTTTTATTGTGATAATCTTTCTTGGATCCGCCAGCTACCGCAATGTATGTATCACGGTCAGCAATTAACACAACATGACCTGTACTGTCTGCAAGGCTTTCCGCATATTCTTTTGCGAAGTCGCCAAGCTCATTGATTGGAGAATATTTCTTTAAAATGACCTCTCCATCTCTGTCTACAAAGATCTCAAGCGGGTCTCCCTCACGAATCCGAAGTGTTCTGCGGATTTCTTTTGGAATGACAACGCGCCCGAGGTCATCAATACGTCGAACGATACCAGTTGCTTTCATATAGATAATGCCCTCTCTTTCGGATGATGATGAATCATTGATGTAACAAAATGGTTCCTTCACTGAAAGAATGTTCCATTTCCTAGGTTTATTATTTGTTACATCTCCTGTTCTATTCACGAAAGAGAGGGTTATTATAATTTATGGTGTATTTGTTGTCTTTTCTTTCCTAGCATGCTTCATTTCTTTTAGGAAAAGGTCGATCTGCTTCAACAGATCTAAATCTTTTACTCGTTTTCGGTTAATAATCACTTTCATGAGATTACCCTGCATGCCAAGATTTACATGTCGGCCGATCTTATTGGCAATATCGAACATCTTTCCGCCATCAAGCAATGAAGTGGTCTTCTCATTTAGAATCATGTTCACCGTATCCTGCTTCTGTTCGATCAGCTTAACGCCTTCTCGTTTTGCACGGAGTTTAATGCCCGCTACTAAAAGCAAGCATTCGACTTCTACGGGATAGTCACCGAAACGGTCGATAAATTCCTCTTGCAAGTCGGATATATCTTTTAAAGCTTTTGCTGCACGCACATGTTTGTACATCTCGATCTTTTGCTTTTCATCACCAATATAATTCGTCGGAATGTAAGCATCCACCTCAATGTTCAGGTCAACGTCTTCTTCCACTTCTTTCGGCTTGTTGCCTTTTCTTTCTTGAATCGCTTCTTCAAGCATCTGCGAGTATAGATCGAAACCTACCGAGTCGATAAATCCATGTTGCTGGGCACCTAGAAGGTTACCCGCACCACGAATGGAAAGATCTCGCATCGCGATCTTAAACCCAGATCCCAACTCGGTAAATTCTTTAATAGCCTGCAGACGTTTTTCCGCAACTTCTGTTAGTACTTTATCCCGTTGATACGTAAAATACGCGTAAGCGACACGGTTAGAACGCCCAACACGGCCTCTTAACTGATAAAGCTGCGAAAGTCCCATCTTATCCGCATCGTACACGATTAATGTATTAACGTTAGGAATGTCCACACCTGTCTCGATGATCGTCGTAGATACTAACACATCATAGTTTCCTTCTAAGAACTCCAGCATGACACTTTCCAGCTCGTTCTCAGACATCTGACCGTGAGCATAGGCAACACGGCAATCTGGAACAAGCATCGAGATTTGCTCTGCCATTCGTTCGATCGAATCCACTCGGTTGTATAAGAAATACACCTGCCCGCCGCGACCCATCTCCCTTTCGATCGCTTCTCGAACTAGAGAACCATTATAATCCATCACATATGTTTGAACCGGGAAACGATTCTCAGGCGGTGTTTCAATAACCGATAGATCACGAACACCCAGCATCGACATGTGGAGTGTACGCGGAATAGGCGTTGCCGTTAATGTAAGTACATCCACGTTTGATTTTAGTGTTTTGATTTTTTCTTTGTGCGTAACGCCGAAACGCTGCTCTTCATCAATGATGAGCAAGCCTAGATCTTTATATTGAACATCTTTAGAGAGCAGGCGGTGTGTGCCGATTGCGATATCGACCGTACCTGCTTTTAAGCCTTTAAGCACTTCGTTTTGCTCTTTTTTAGATCGAAAACGACTTAAGCTTCCGATCGTGATCGGAAACTCGGAAAACCGCTCACGAAATGTTTCAAAATGCTGTTGAGCTAAGATTGTAGTAGGGACAAGGAACGCTACTTGTTTACCGTCCATAATCGCCTTAAACGCTGCACGAATGGCCACTTCCGTTTTTCCGTAACCTACATCTCCACAAAGAAGACGATCCATCGGACGGATGCTCTCCATGTCTTTTTTGATCTCTTCGATGGCACGAAGCTGATCGTCCGTTTCTTGGTAAGGAAAACTTCCCTCAAACTCACTCTGTTCAGCACCATCTTCAGCGAAAGCGTATCCTCTGCTCGCTTCACGCTCTGCATAAAGTTTGATGAGGTCATCTGCAATATCTTGAACCGAAGACTTAACCCTGCTCTTCACTTTCTTCCAATCACTGCCGCCAAGAGAGTAAATCTTAGGTTCTTTGCCTTCAGAGCCTACATATTTTTGAACTTGGTCGATCTGTTCAACCGGCACATAAAGCTTATCGTTTCCGGAATATTTAATATGCAGATAATCTTTATGAACCCCTTTGATCTCAAGCGTTTCGATTCCTAAGTATTTACCGATCCCGTGATTCACGTGAACGACATAATCGCCAACTTTTAATTCTGAGTAGCTCTTGATTCGCTCTGCGTTCGTCATCTTCTGTTTTCTTGCAGGACGTTTTGCTTTTTTCGTAAATACTTCTTCTTCTGTGATTACAACGAGCTTTTGCTTAACAGATTCAAACCCGCTTCCAAGATCTCCAAGTAAGATCTGACTCGTTTTCGGCTGAATGTTCTGGTCTGCTCCAATAATACCTGCATCCATCTCATAATCTGCAAGTACGCGTTCAAGCCGGGTTGCACGCTCTTTGTTCATCGCAATAAAAACGATCGCAAATCCAAGCTTTTTCCAACGATCCATCTCACCTTTTAATACATTCATCTGACCGTGGAAATTCTGCATGCTCTTGCATTCTACGTTCAGAATATTTTGAGGCTGTGTGTGCGGCACATGTCTTAAGAACAGAGATAGATAGATAATAGGAAACGCCTTCTTATCACCAAGCAATCCATTCGTATCTGGCGAGATCGCAAGGTCCTGTACCAGCTCTCCATGTTCAAGAAGTGCGGTCTGCCATTCTGCTTCTTCTTTATCTAGCTGTTGACTCGTTTCCTGAATACGGCCGATCTCATCCATTACCACTAAGCTATTAGGTGATATGTATTGCAGAAGACTCGCCGGTTCATCGTAAAAGAGGGATGCGTATTTATACATGCTTTGAAACTGCTGCTTTTCGCGCAATCTTCCTGTTTCATAGCTGATATTTTCAACGAGTGTTTCTTTAAGTGCATCATCTTTGATATTTTTTAAGGTAGAGGCTAACTTCGCATCTATGCGATCTGCAGCGCTGTTATAATGTTCATCAAAAAGAATAAGTTCTTCAGCTGGTGCAATGGAAATTGTCTTTACCTTATCCTGTGAACGCTGTGTTTCTGCTTCAAAATATCGAATAGAGTCGATCTCTGTATCAAAAAGCTCAATTCGAACAGGGTTCTTTTCAGTAAGCGGATAAATATCTATAATTCCACCACGAACACTAAATTCTCCCGGTGTTTGAACCATCGATGAACGTTCATAACCCATCGCAACTAATTTTTTTAAGACTTCGTCTGAATCGATATCTTCACCTACCTGAAAAGAAAGACCAGCTTTTTCCCAGACTTCAACAGGTGGCAAGTATCGTCTTAACCCCGCAACAGGCGTAATGATTACACCCTTAAAAGATCGACTCAGCTGATTTAAAGCCTCGATTCTTTGGCTTTTTAATTCAGGACTCGATATGGCCATCTCAGATGAGATCAGATCATTTACAGGATATAAATAAACTTCATCTTCAGATAAAAGAGAAGTTAGATCTTCATATAGTTTTTGTGCTTGAAACAGATTATGGGTCACGACGAGCTGAGGTTTTCCTGTATTCTCGTGAAGACTGCTGATAAGCATCGTTCGGGCAGAGCCTGAAAGACCAGCGACGAGTTGTTCTTTCAGTCCTCCATTGATGCCATCCATTATTGATTTAAAGTCTTCTCCCTGACTAAAATATTTTTTCAATCCAAGCATTTCTTACTCCCCCTCTCACAAGAGCTAGTCATTGGTTCTATTGCTTTTGTAAGTAGTTGATCTCCGTTCCAGGTACTCGCTTTCCGGGGGGCGTGCGGTGAGCCACTTTGCGCTTTGCACGGGTAAGTGTCTCACCTGTCCCTCCTTTATGCTCCTTGCTCCTGCGTCTACAAGTTAAGGCTAGAGGAGTAAGCTTCCTCGTCGCATGCCTTGCGAGATGTTCTTCAGGTGGTAGGCACGCACCTTGCACTACAATCAATTTACAATGATGATACAAAAGCAAAATCTAATCAAAAAATATTTAATAACGCTTAATTTAAACATTTAAACAGAAAAAGGCTTTGGCCCGCTTAGATAGGCTGTGGCCAAAGCATTACCTTATTGAATAAAGGATTTCAGTGTGTGATACTCTGGATTTCGTTCTAGCGTATCCTGACAATCCTCACATGTCGTTGTAACTTCTATATCTCCATTCTCTTTATAGGAGAGTAATTCCTGCCGTTCTTCGTTACTTAATGTTTCAAATCCAAGTTGTGCCGCATTCACAGTATGGTGGTCAATCGTACCAACGTGTGTTTTACAATGCCTGCACCGGTAATGAATAGCCATGCACAGTCCCCTTTCGGTTAGCATTATACTAACCATTATGAGCGGAACATGTGTAATCTATTCTTTAGCCGTTAAACTTATTCATAACTTTATCAAACGATGTGTCTAGAAAAGCTTCACACGCTTTCACAGATCGATCGATACCATGTTCGATATCTATAGATTCCTCTTTAGAAAAACGATTTAATACGAAGTCTGGAACTGGCTGTTGGTTCGTAGGACGTCCGATACCAAATCGGATTCTTTTAAATTCTTGCGTACCAAGGTGAGCGATCATGGATTTTATTCCGTTATGCCCTCCTGCGCTTCCCTTTGTGCGAAGTCTTAATTTTCCTGGAACCGTATCGAGATCATCGTACACGACGATCATGTCTTCTAATGGGATCTGAAAATAATCCATGAAAGGGCCTATACATTCTCCAGATAAATTCATATACGTTAACGGTTTTAATAAGAAGACCTTCTCACCCTTAACTACACCTGTTCCGTAAATTCCTTTGAACTTTGTTTGCTGCAGGGGGATGTTTAAGGAGTCTGATAATGTATCGATGACTTCAAAACCTATATTATGCCGGGTACCATCAAAACGAGATCCTGGATTCCCGAGCCCTATAAACAATTTCACTCTATGTTCACCTTACCTTCAATTGTCTTATAAACATTATACACAATTGGGATAACAGAATAAAAACGCAGCGGTCGCTGCGTTTTTATATTCATTCATTCTATTCGTCTTACTTTTCTTCTTCTTGACTGTCATCAGCAACAGATTCAGAGGATTCTGGTGCATCTCCTTCTGCATCCGCTTCTTCGTCCGTTTCTTCATCTTGAAGTTTTGGAGGTGTTACACTCGCAATTACTTCGTCTTCCTCGTGAAGAATCTCGTATTTTTTACCAGTTGGCAAGTCCTTAACTGATAAGGAATCCCCTATATTTAATTCTTCAACAGAAGCTTCTAATTGTTCTGGGAAGTCCGCAGGTAATGCTTTAACGTTTACTGTTGCAAGTACACGTTGCAATACTCCGCCTTCTTTAACTCCAACAGATTCACCAGTTAGGACAACAGGCACCTCTGCTTCTGTTTCTTTATTTAAGTCAATTGCTAGAAAATCTACGTGCGTAACAGAATTTTTCAAAGGATGAACTTGCATATCCTGTACCATGACAGAATAATCTTTTCCATCCACTTTTAATTTAAGTACGCCATTCTTGCCTACTTCTCTGTAAGCTTTAATAAATTCAGGCTCATCAACGGATAAAGAAACAGATTTAGTTCCATAACCATAAAGGTTCGCAGGGAACTGTCCTTTACTTCTTAATTCCGTTAAGATCGAACGTTTGTCTGTATTTCTTTTTTCGACTGTTAGATTCGTTGCCATAATGAGATCCACCTTTCCTATTTCGAGTCTCTTTAAAGCATTACCCGAACTGAAAGATTTTAAAACGTGAAGTTAGAAATCGATTTAGCAAGCACTTCTTAAGCGAAAGTTAATCAGTGTTTTCCTTGTTGCTCTTGAAAGTAGTTGATTTCCGTTTCAGGTGCTCGCTTTCCGGGGGGGCGTGCGGTGAGCCTCTTAGCGCTTTGCGCTGTTAAGAGTCTCACCTGTCCCGCTGATCCCCCAGGAGTCTCGCACCTTCCACTTCAATCAATTCCAAAGATGAGAGTAAAAAAATCTCAAATGCAAAAATCTCTATAGAAGAGCTTTATAATCTTAATCAAACAATTTAGATACAGATAGTTGCTCGTGAACGCGAATGATTGCTTCTCCTAATAAAGGAGCTACAGAAAGCTGTGTTACTTTATCAATCTTCTTCTCTTCAGGAAGAACGATCGTGTTTGTAACAACTAGCTCTTTAATAGAAGAGTTCTGGATACGATCCATCGCAGGGCCTGATAGAACAGGGTGCGTACAGCATGCATAAACTTCTTTCGCGCCGTTTTCTACAAGTGCATTAGCTGCTAGAGTAATCGTTCCAGCCGTATCGATAATATCATCGATTAAGATCGCTGTTTTTCCTTCAATGTTACCAACGATATTCATAACTTCAGATACGTTCGGGCGAGGGCGACGCTTATCAATGATAGCGATTGGTGCCTTTAAGCGATCAGCCATCTTTCTTGCTCTCGTAACTCCGCCATGATCAGGCGATACGATTACGATATCATCTAATTCTTTGTTTGCAAAATAATTTGCTAAGATCGGCACACCAAGTAATTGGTCAACTGGGATGTCGAAGAAGCCTTGAATTTGAGTCGCATGAAGATCGATCGCAATAACACGAGTTGCACCAGCAGTTTCAAGCAGGTTAGCTACAAGTTTAGCTGTGATCGGCTCACGTGCACGTGCTTTGCGGTCCTGACGCGCATAGCCATAGTAAGGCATTACTACGTTAATCGTTTTTGCAGAGGCACGCTTTAGTGCATCAATCATGATTAAAAGTTCCATTAAGTGTTGGTTAACGGGATCACTTGTAGATTGAATAACATAAACTTCACAGCCACGAATACTTTCTTCAATATTAATCTGAATTTCCCCGTCACTAAACTTTGTAACTGAACTTTCTCCAAGCTCAATTCCAATGTGCTGAGCAATCTCCTTTGATAATTCCTTGTTAGAATTTAACGTGAAAACTTTCAATGTAGGATCTACATACGTACTCATTGATGGCTCCATCCTTCCCCACTCTTAAAATTATTGGTTTTGTTTTTCGTTTAGCTTTTGAACATAGTTTTCTTTAACAGTTTGACGCGATCTCGCGATAGATAATGACTCAGCAGGAACATCATTTGTTATTGTTGAGCCAGCTGCAACATAAGCATTCTTTCCGACAGTAACCGGAGCAATCAAGTTAGAGTTACAGCCAATAAACGCTCCATCTTCAACCTTTGTTAAAAACTTGTTCTTACCATCGTAATTCACTGTGATAGATCCGCAGCCTAGGTTAACATCTTTTCCGATCTCAGCATCACCGATATAGCTAAGATGAGACGCTTTACTTCCTGAACTCATCACAGATTTTTTTATTTCTACAAAGTTTCCGATCTTTACGTTGTTCTCAAGAACGGACTTCGGACGGATGTGAGCAAATGGACCGATTGCCGTCAGATCTCCAACTTCACTGTCGTGAATAACAGATTGACGGATCGTGTTTCCATTTCCAATAACACTATCTTTGATCTCAGATTGAGGACCAATAATGTTTTCTTCTCCTATTTTCGTTTGCCCTAAGATAACTGTCCCAGGATAGATGACCGTATCGCTTCCGATTTCTGCATCATCTGAAATATAGGTTTGATCAGGATCGATCAGCGTAACACCATTTCTCATATGGCGTTCGTTAATTCGTTTCTTCATATAACGTTCAGCTTGCGATAATGCTACTCGGTCATTTACACCTAATGTTTCATTAAAATCAGGTGTTTGATAAGCAGCTATAACTTCGCCAGCATTTTTTAAAATCTCTATAACATCAGGCAAATAATATTCGCCTTGTACGTTTTCGTTATTAACTTGTTTAAGCGCATCAAACAACGCCTTATTATCAAAGCAGTAAGTCCCTGTATTGATCTCAGTTACTTTACGCTCTTCTTCAGACGCATCTTTGTGTTCTACATTGCGCTCAACCGTCCCTTCACTGTTACGGATAATACGCCCGTATCCAGTAGGATCCTCAGCTTTAGCAGTAAGGATTGTTGCTTTTGCACCGAGAGACTCATGTTCTGCAATGAGCTTTTCCATTGTTTCCGATGTAATAAGAGGTGTATCACCACAAACAACAAGTGTGATTCCTTCTTTATTTGCTAGGGCGTTTTCAGCTTGCATAACAGCATGTGCAGTACCAAGCTGCTCTTCTTGAAGCACGTACTGAACGTCAGAGCCCAATTGATCTTGAACTTTTTCAGCACCATGGCCGACAACAGCCACCAGCTGTTTCATTTGAAGAGAGTTGATCTGATCAACCACATGTTGAACCATCGGTTTCCCACAAACAGGATGTAACACTTTATATAATTTGGATTTCATCCTTGTTCCTTGACCCGCAGCAAGAATGACCGCATAGCGATTTGTCATTGTGAACCTCCATCCATTTTCCTAAATCTTATATATTTCTTAACATACCATTACGAATATATCTTAAACACGTAGTCATTTCAAGAAGTGACGCGGGATTGTCAATGGTTTGATAAATTTTATTGAAAAATGAGGTGATTTTTTAATAGGTAAGGGGTATATATAGGAAGGTTCTCTCTTATGAGGAAAAAAGAGCAAATAAAAAGAACCCAATCATTCTGACTAGGCTCTAAATTCTTATTGAGATATTAAGAAGCTCCTGCTTCTTCTAAAGCAGACTCCATCTCTCCCATACGGTGATATTCTGTTAACACCGCGTTTTGGATCTTCTCACGTGTACTAGACGTGATTGGATGCGCGATATCACGGAACTCTCCATCTGGTGTTCGTTTGCTTGGCATAGCCACGAACATTCCATTATTGCCATCAATTACTCTAATATCATGAATAACAAATTCATGATCGATTGTAATGGAGGCAATCGCTTTCATACGACCTTCTGTATTTACACGGCGTAATCTTACGTCAGTCACTTCCATTCACAAACACCACCTTTTTCCAAAATAAGAACGTAATACTACAATTCTGCAGCTTTTTACAAAATCCTTCTTGGAATAATAAAAATTTTTAAAAAATTTGCGACGTCCTTCCCCGCCTAGTATTTTAGATTCTTTTTGAGCGAAATTATTACCCGTTCATCGTTCAAGTAAGCCACGAAGAAATTTGCTACAGGATTTACTTAGAGCGAAATTTAATTTATACCAATTGGGGTATAAATGACCATGATTCAACATAATTAATCAATCCTAGAATTTTAGAAATACTCCCGCGAATTGTTTTACCATTTGAAGAGCAAAAAAAAATAAGCCCTAGAAGGACTTATTTTGTAAGTGCGATAACTTCGATTTCTACTTTTGCATCTTTTGGAAGTCTTGCAACCTCTACACAAGAGCGTGCTGGTTTATGTTCGTTGAAATATTCTGCATACACTTCATTAATATCAGCAAACTCGTTCATGTCGCTAATAAATACCGTTGCTTTTACGACTTGATCAAGCGAAGATCCTGCTTCTTTCAAGACCGCTTGCAGGTTTTGAAAAACTTGATGAGTCTGTTCCTTCACATCTCCATCTATCATGACGCCTTCTTTTGTAAGAGGAATCTGACCTGAACTGAAGAATAACTGGTCGATTGTGATTCCTTGAGAATAAGGGCCGATTGTTGCTGGTGCTTCTTCTGTATGAATTTTTTTCATCATTGTTGACCTCCGTTTAGAAAGTAGTTGCCTTTTTCCACTTCGATGCGATTTTCTTTTTCGTTCACTTGTGCAAGCCGTGCAATGGAAACATAATCATCTACAAGTCTCTCTGAAACTTCTTGAGCCTCAACGAGAACACCGATACCTTCAATGTGTGCTTGAAACTCTTCGATCAAGCTGATCATTCCCTTGATCGTTCCGCCGGCTTTCATAAAGTCATCGATGATGAGTACACGTGACCCCTGTTTGATACTTCTTCTTGCAAGAGCCATCGTCTGTATACGTTTAGTTGAACCCGACACATAGTTAATACTTACGGTAGACCCTTCTGTTACTCTGCTGTTGCTTCGTACAACGACGACAGGAACGTTTAGATGTGTCGCTACTGCGTATGCAAGCGGGATACCTTTTGTTGCGATCGTCATCACTACATCAATTTTCCGCGATGAGAAAGCAGATGCGAACAGCCTTCCGATCTGGTTCACTAATCTTGGGTTTCCGATGATATCTGTGACGTACAAATAGCCTCCAGGCAAGATACGGCTAGGGTCTTCAAGCAGCTCAACGAGTTCTTTTACCGTTTCTTCCGCTTCTGCTTGATCTATGCCTGGAATATATTTAACGCCGCCGGCTGCACCTGGAACCGTTTGAACATGGCCTAAACCGTGCTGTTCAAAATGTTCTTTAATGATAGCCAGGTCTTCACTTATCGATGATTTGGCCGATTCGTACCGTTCTACAAAATAAGATAAAGGGATGAGTTGATGGGGATGGTGAAGAAGGTAACCTGTTAAATCTACCATTCTTCCGCTTCTTTTTAATTTCATATTATCCTCCAAAACCGAATGTTTGAAGATAATATACCATTTTTATACGGATTTTATCAATCATTCCCCTAATAAACGAACAGCATAAACTTCGTGACAAAAGCCTCTTAAACCGTTATACACTCTTTGAAGCCGGGATTCGTGCTGAAACAGACCGAAAACAGTTGGTCCGCTTCCACTCATAAGCACAGCATCTGCTCCAAGGCGCATCATCTGCTCTTTAATATGTTTTACTTCTGGATACATCTTGAGCGTAACCGATTCTAAAACATTTCCTAGAAGGCTGCAGATCTTATCGTAATCTTTTTCCTCGATGGCTTTTACCATCCCTTCTACATCAGGATGCTTAACGCCTTGAAGCCTTAAGTTTCGATACACTTCACCTGTAGAAACTCCGATCGGCGGTTTAGCTAAGAGGACCCAACAAGGAGGAGGCGACGAGATATGATGAATCTTTTCCCCTCTTCCCGTCGCTAAAGCTGTTCCTCCGTACACGCAAAAAGAAACGTCTGAACCGATCTTCGCACCCAGCTCAGCCAATTCATCCAATGACAGGCCAAGTCCCCAGAGTTCATTAAGTCCTTTTAATGTAGCTGCCGCATCACTGCTTCCGCCCGCTAGTCCGGCTGCAACAGGGATGTGCTTAGATATATGTATATAAACACCTTTTGTAATGTTAAATGTTTTCTTTAAAAGCAATGCTGCTTGAAAGGCTAGATTTCGTTCATCAAGTGGAACAAAGCCACCGGAACTTTCGATCTTAATCTCGTCCGCCTCTAATAAAGTTAGTTCGATCCGATCAGCCAGATCTACCGTCGTCATTACCATAGCCACTTCATGAAATCCGTCTTCTCTTTTACGCAACGCATCGAGAGACAGATTAATTTTTGCTGGAGCTTTAATGGATACTTTATTAATTGTCATCATTATCCCTGCCTACCATCTTGCACAATTTTGATATTTTTAATAGTAACACAGTATGTGGCGTGAAATATAGAAAAAATCAAACCTTCCCTGTAGAGAAAAACCGGAGACGCGATTGGCCTCCGGCTAGAACTACCGCATATTTATCTGTTTCCGCTGTTAAAGCGTTGTTCAGCGATCTCTAGAGCCCGTTTTACCATATTGCCTGCGTCTTTAGAGCGAATTCCACCCCAGCCTTCACGCTGAACAGTATCATAAAAGCCAAGTTCTTTTGCGATCTCTGTTTTTAACCCTTCAGACATCATGCCATTTTTTGTTCGTCCCATAAGAAAACCCCTTTCATATGCGATACATCATAGTATCTCCAAAAGGGGTTTTATCTTACGTGATGGTGCTGATTATATGTATTTATTATGCCGACCACAACCAGCAAGTAAAAAAAATAGCAGTAAAGACTCTTACTGCCCGATTGCTGCTTGTGTATCTTCTAAGAATGTAAGTTCTACTGTTTCTGTGAGTACATCCGCGTAACTATAAGAAACACGTTCAAAAGCGTTGGTGTCCTGATCTAATTTGATAATAAAAACTGCCGGGTATGTTTCTTCTAATGTTCCAAGTCGTTCGATCGTTTTACGTCGACCGCCGTTCGCACGCAAAGAAAGTCTTCTACCCACGTTGGACTCTAAAGAGCGTCTAATGTCCACTATTGTTTTACCCATTTTAGGCTCCACCTCACTTAGACAAATTATAACACAAATCGTGTTTTTTTGTCAAATTAAAATTTTCATTATAGCAAGCAAAGCATTTTCATGTCAATGACCAAATATCCTTTTTTTGCTTTTTTTAGTATGCCAAATTTCCTGTACATTATGTATAAAATGAATATTTCTTACAAATAATTGTTTAATTCGGGCACTTTTGATATAAATTTCTTTCATTCATCTTTTTTTGGTACGACAAAAAACGCGTTAACTATAGGAGTTTACAGTGAGATCCTAACGCAAAAACCCCGGAGAAATCCGGAGTTTTTTTGCGTTATGGTTTTGATTTAATCGGCATTCCTGTTCTTAGGAATCCCTTTGTCTCAACCCCGCCTAATCCTTCTTTACCTGTTAAGGTGTTGCGGAGGACGTCCATAACGTTTACGCGGTCCATAAAAGACGTCAAACTGATCTTTGAGACAATATAGACCGGATCGAGCGCATGGATATTTATACGAGCAGGTGAGCTTGCAAAATTAGAGCCTACTTTTATTAAAGATTCAAAATGGGACTGACAGGCACCTGCAAAAATCATTAAATGGTCGAGATGTGTATATTTTCTTCTAACTTCACGAACGGTTCTAACGAAATATTTTGTATGACGATACGCATTCACATCTGTCACATCGCCTTTTGATTTCATATAGGCATCGTGACCCGTTATTACAAGAATATCAGGTCTCACCTCATCTACAAGCGCAGGAACTTTCTCAGGCATTTCTGATTCCTTCATATGAATGCCATACACAGGCACTCCTAGCTTCTTATAAAGCTCCAAGCATTTATTTAAGTATAAAGGGTCTCCGTCAATATGAAGCACTCTACCAGGAAGTTCAAAGTATGATTGATCATATTGATATCCATTCGTTGATAAATACTCACGCTTTTGCCTTAATAAATAATAGTCCTGCCTAAATAGTTTTAATGAAGACTCTTCTTTTTCTTTTTCGACTTGCCTATGTTCAGACATATGCTTGTCATCAACGACGAATAAGTCATCGATAGGAGCATCTGCCCAGAGTCTTAGCTCTTCTCCAGCGAGTTCAGCAATGGTCCGATCCTCACTGAATCCTACAACCCGAAATAGTAAATCTCGTTTGTAAGAGTTTCTGCTTACAATTGATCCAATCTCTAGTTTCATTTTACTCCCCCTATTCGGAGTAACAAGCTCCATAGCTCCCTCTGTTCCTTTTATAAGGTTATGTGAGAGATGGGGGAAAAATGAGGTTTATTTTACAAGAGGTAAAAGAGCATCAGCTAATTTTCCGAATTCCTCGATAGAAAGGGTTTCTCCACGACGTTTAGGATCGATATCGATCGATTCTAGTATCGTTTGAAGCTCTTCTTTCTTATCTTTTGGTACGAGCTGGCTTGTTAGGTTGTTCCAAAGTGTCTTTCTTCGTTGTGCAAATGATGATCTTACAACAGTAAAGAAGAAGTCTTCATCCTTAACTGAAACTGCCGGTTCTTTTCGAAGTGTCAGCTTGATGACAGATGAATCAACATTTGGAGCTGGAACAAATACTGTTTTAGGCACCTTGATCATCGTCTCGGCTGTTGCGTAATATTGGATCGCAATAGAGAGCGAGTTGTAATCCTTCGTACCAGGTGAAGCTGCAAGACGGTCCGCAACCTCTTTTTGAATCATACATACGATGCCTCGAATCGGAAGCTTATCTTGAAGAAGTTTCATTATAATTGGTGTTGTGACGTAATAGGGCAAGTTCGCGACAACCATGAGATCTTGTCCTTCTTCAAAGTGTTCTTTAATAACAGCGTGTATATCCGCCTTTAAGACATCACTATGGATAACATCCACATGTGGATAAGGAGCTAGCGTTTCTTCTAATATAGGTAGAAGGCGTTGATCAATTTCAAACGCTACCGCTTTTTTCGATGATCTTGCAATAAATTCCGTTAATGCTCCAATTCCAGGACCAATTTCAATGACGCCTGAATCCTCTGTTAAATCTGCTGCATTTACGATATTGTTTAAGATATTACGATCGATCAGGAAATTTTGACCCAGGCTCTTTTTAAACGTAAAGCCATGCTTTTCCAGTATGGCTTTCGTCGATTGCGGAGTCGATATATCTTTTCTCATATGCTTTTATTCCTCCTCATTGCTATAAAGCGCCTTTAACGCCTGCTCAAATTCTACTGGTGTGACTCTGAACATATTAAGACGTTTATGTAATTGTTTTGCATTCATATAACCCAAACGCAGCTCTCTTCCGATCACTTCACGTCTATGTTTTGAATCAGGGCCGCCCGTTAGTCCTGCAGCCATCAGGTCGTCCCATGTGATCAACTCATCCTCTGATTCTAATAGTTCTTCTCTAACATGTTCGAGGGCTTCGATTATTGCTTCTCGCGACGCATGCTCAACGCCTACACCCTTGTCACCTTTCGCAATGGCATCAGATTTTTCTAAGTAAGCGTGTTTACAGCCTGGCACATGCTCCGAAATGATCTCTCGAATTCTCTTGCCCGGAAAATCCGGATCAGTAAAAACAATAATCCCTCGAGTCTCATGTGCTCTTTTGATGCGGTTTAGCGTATCTATGCTAATTTCTGAACCATTTGTTTCTATTGTATCTGCTAATACAGATCGTTTTATAGCAAGCGTATCGCTTTTTCCTTCAACTACAATAATTTCTTTGATTTTTTTCATGATTTCCTCCAAAACGGTGAAACCTTTTTAGGTATTGCAACGTCTAATGTATTGAACGACAAAACATCTTTTACTAGTATACCCCAGGCGTCAAGAAAGTCTAGGTCTTCAGAGTAATGAGAATCGTTTTGCGATCTCGTTGTCCCCGCGCACAAAAAAAGCACAGGGATTTTTTCCCCATGCTCTTAATATTAATTAATGATGCGAATTTTAACTGATTTTCTTCCCCAAGACACTGCTTGTGACTGTGAAGAAAAGAATACGTCAATCTTATTACCTTTAATTGCTCCCCCAGTATCTGAAGCAATGGCATATCCATATCCTTCAACATACACTTTAGAGCCAAGTGGAATCACACTAGGATCGACTGCGATAACTTTCGCATTTGGATTTGACTTTAAGTTAAACCCAGTAGCCGTAATCCCTGAGCAACCATCACAATTAGCTGTATAAGCTGTACTTGTTACCGTTATTTCTCGACCGCCAGAGCTGCTTGAAGCAGATTGGCTACGAGATACAACAGGCTGAGGTTTTGGCTGTGGCTTTGCTTTAGTTCCAACAGCAACAATTTTATCTGAGCTATCTGATAACGTTTTTTCGCTGATCAGTTTTCTGGAAACCTCTTTCCCATTTTCCATAACCACTTCAAAGCGCTTTTCACGTTTACCTTTTGTTCCATCTTGCACGACACGCTCTTTACCTTTTGTTAATCCGCTGTCTTTACGGTTAACAACAGCAAACGGTGTTTCTTCTTCCACTACATCGGTGACCTTTTCTACTCGGATGACTTCAACCTGTGTTTTGCCAGTAATTTTATCTGACTTAGCAGGTGATACTCGATCAATTTCACCTAAAGATACCTTTTGTTGCTTCAAAAGGTCAGCGACGGTAGTCGAAGTGGTCCAAACTTGCTGAGCTTTTCCGCCTACAACAAGCTTAACCGGGAATGCTGATTCGATCTGGATCTTACCTTGATCCTTAATATCAGCAGTCAGATTTGGCTTAATAGAATCATGCTCTTTTAACGTTAGCTGCTGTTCTTGGACGAATTGTTCAACAGTCTTCGCTGTCGTCCATATCGTTTTTTCCTTGCCGTTCGCGGTAAGGTTGATTTCTTTTGCTTGTAAATAATCGATCTTCATGTTGTCAGTTACCTTGGCATCAAGACCTGGTTTAACTGAATCATGTTGATTTATCTTTATGTTTTGTTCGCTTAATAGCTCTCTAACTGTGTTAGCATGCGTGTTCACTTCTGTTTTCTTTCCGTCTTGGATTAGCGTTACATTAGCTTTCGTAGTTTCATAACCTACGAACCCACAAGTTACGGCTAAAACGAAAAGAGCAACGATGGAAAGATAGACTTTCTTCTTTGTGAAACGTGAGAACAAAGCTGTAATATTCCTATTCATTCAATTTCCTCCCCTACAAGGACTGCATTATAAATATCTTTTTTCTCTCTGTCAAATCACCCTCCTTTTCGCCATGAATTGACCCAAGGCCATTATGAGCGGAAAAGAAGAAAAAAAGAAAGGAAAACCGTTTGACAAATTTCCTTTCTCTTTTGTCAATTCTTGAAAGATTAACGCGATATTTCTTATGCTTTGATAGTTTCCGACAACATTCCCTATCGGTTCATGTTAAAAATTCGGAACGCGTTGTCGGATGTTTTCTCTATGATGTCTTCAAGTGGAAGATCTTTTAATTCAGAAAGTGTTTCTGCAACATACTTTACATAAGATGGTTCATTTCTTTTTCCTCTTAACGGATGAGGACTTAAATATGGACAATCTGTTTCAATCAAGAGCCGGTCCAACGGAATTTCAGCAGCGACTTCCTTAACCTTTTTTGCATTCTTGAACGTTACTGGTCCACCAAAACTTATGTAAAAATTCATTTCCATACATTGACGTGCAACTTCGATACTCCCGCTATAGCAGTGCATGATACCGCCAACCTCATGGGCTTCTTCCTCTTTCAATATGTCTACAACATCTTGCGTTGCTTCACGGTTATGAATAACGATCGGAAGCTTTACCTTTTTAGCAAGTCGAATCTGGCGTCGGAAAACTTCTTTCTGAACATCGGCAGGCGACTTGTCCCAATGATAATCGAGTCCCATCTCGCCAAGGGCAACAACTTTTGGGTGTGCCGCTAGTTCCTCGATCCAATCCAGATCTTCATCCGTCATGTCGATCGCATCCACTGGATGCCAACCTACACAAGCATAGATAAAGTCGTATTGCTCTGCCAGCTGCATGGCACCTTTAATCGTTTCACGATCAAAACCAACAACAACAATATGTGTTACACCTTCATCTAACGCCCGCTGAATCACTTCTTCGCGATCTTCTTCAAACTGTGTTGCATTTAAATGTGCATGTGTGTCAAACATAGTGTACATCCTTTCAACTTTACAAATCTTATCACATTTTCCATTCATTCGGGTAACAGTAGCATTACAAGTTAGTTACAACGTAGGTTAAAAGACCTATTTTCAAGGGTGAAATTACAGGGAATCACTGCCAAATGAACTAAAAATGACAAAAAAGCGGGGAAATGCTCCCCGCTTTTTGTGTTTATTTTACTTTTGAGCCATTCGGAAGTGACGGGTCAACGGTAGCTAAAGTTAACTGGCCATCGGAAGATCCAGCTAGAATCATTCCTTGTGAAAGTTCACCGCGTAATTTAACTGGTTTCAAGTTTGTTACGCAGATCACTTTTTGACCGACAAGGTCTTCTGGTTTGTAATATTGCGCAATACCAGATACGACTTGGCGTTTTTCATAGCCTAAGTCCAACTGAAGCTTTAAGAGTTTATCTGCTTTCTTTACAGGTTCTGCTTCAAGAACAGTGGCTACTCGAAGGTCCACTTTCATGAAATCATCGATTGTAATTTCTGGTTTCTCGTCACTAGCCGGCACTTCTTCTTTCTTCGGTTCTTCTGCTACAGGAGCCGAAGAGCCGCCCATAGAATTTTTAATAAATTCTACTTCTACCTCTGTCTCTAAACGAGGGAAGATTGGGTCACCTTTTTCAACCTTCGTTTTCGCAGGGATCGCACCGAACTCTTTTAATGAATCCCATTCTGTAAGACTCTTGTCAGCAAGACCTAACTGACTCCAGATCTTCGCTGGGGTTTCTGTCATGAATGGCTGGATCAATACAGACACAATGCGGATCGACTCTGCTAAATGATACATAACGCTTCCGAGCTCACCTTTTTTTGCTTCGTCTTTCGCCAGCACCCACGGCTGAGTCTCATCAATATATTTGTTCGTACGGCTGACTAACTGCCAGATCGTTGAAAGCGCGATGGAGAACTCTAGTTTTTCCATAGCTTCTTCTGTTTTTCTTACTGTTTCTAATGCGAATTCTTGAAGTGTCCCGTCAAACTCAGTTACTTTTCCTTCATATGAAGGGATCTCTCCATCGAAGTATTTACCGATCATCGCAATCGTACGGTTCAGCAAGTTCCCAAGATCGTTTGCAAGATCAGCATTTAATCTATCTACAAAGCTTTCTGGAGTAAACACACCATCTGAACCAAACGGAACTTCACGTAGCAAGTAGTATCGAAGCGGATCTAATCCATAGCGATCGATCAGAACGTTAGGATCCACTACGTTTCCTTTGGACTTAGACATCTTGCCATCTTTCATTAAGAGCCATCCGTGTGCAATAACTTGTTTCGGTAAAGGCAGGTCCAGCGCCATCAACATGATCGGCCAATAGATCGTGTGGAAACGAACGATCTCTTTACTCATCAAGTGAACATCAGCCGGCCAATATTGTTTGAATTTCTCTTCGTTCTCACTGCCATATCCTAGTGCCGTAATATAGTTAGACAATGCATCGATCCATACGTAGATCACATGCTTCGGATTACCTGGCACTTTTACTCCCCAATCGAAAGAAGTACGTGATACAGCCAGATCTTCTAGACCAGGCTTGATAAAGTTGTTGATCATCTCACGCTTTCGTGACTCTGGGAAGATGAATGAAGGATTTTCTTCATAATAAGCTAATAAGCGATCTGCATATTTACTCATGCGGAAGAAGTAACTTTCTTCTTTAACTTTCTTCACTTCACGGCCACAATCTGGACACTTTCCATCTTCAAGCTGACGCTCTGTAAAGAACGATTCACAATCCGTACAATACCAACCTTCATATTCACTTAAATAGATGTCATCTTGATCAAGAAGCTGTTGAAAAATCTTTTCGACAGATTTCTTATGTCTTTCCTCTGTTGTACGGATGTAATCATCATAAGAGATGTCCATCTTTTTCCATAGCGCCTTAATATCATCAACGATACCGTCTACGTATTTAAGAGGATGAAGGCCTTGTTCGTTTGCTTTCTTTTGGATCTTCTCACCATGCTCATCCGTTCCTGTTAGATACATAACATCAAAACCTTTAAGACGCTTGTATCGAGCCATCGCATCTCCAGCTGTTGTTGTATAAGCATGACCGATATGAAGTTTGCCACTTGGGTAATAAATAGGTGTTGTAATATAGAATGTTGGTTTCGCCATTCTAGCCGCCTCCTCAAAATAATAACCTTATAGTAAAAGAAAACTTGGCTGACGCCAATCTTTCGCGTCAGCCTTAGTTGCGCTTATACTATTTAAACTTGTGCAACGTTTAAAAACATCGTACAAGCTAAACTTTTCAATAGTGGAAAAAAAGCCCCTCCATTCAGGGGCTATTTGTGTTTCTGTTAGGAAAAATCTAACTGTAACGGGAAATGTATCTTTTTACAATATTATAAGAAACTGTTTGCATTAGGACATAAAAGTAAAAAAGTAAGCGAAAGATTTCTATGTAAATACTTTCATTATTCTCTTTTCTTCCTTCAAAATATACCTAATGCATGGAAAGCGTGTCAAGGCATACTAGCCGATGGATGAAAAGGAAAATTGGATAGTATTTTTTCGTTGTTAGTTTTGTCGAAATTTGACGTATTATTTTAGCAATATTTCCAGTTAAAAATTTTCATCTTTTACACATTCTTGAATTTTTTATGACAATATATGAATATTTCTTCCAATTCAGGGTTTTGGAAGTATTATAATATGGGTATAGTCTAGTAAATTCAATGGTAAAAGACTATAAAATGTTTAAGTCAAAACTATTGACGACAATTGGAAATCTTGGTAAGATGTTCTCGTAGGATTTTGTCGAATTCTGACGATTTTAATAGATAGGGAAATCTTTTTATATATTTGAGAGGAGAGATTTTATTATGAAATCTACAGGAATTGTACGTAAGGTGGACGAACTAGGACGTGTCGTTATTCCAATCGAATTACGCCGTACTTTAGGAATTGCAGAGAAAGATGCTTTAGAAATTTACGTTGATGATGACCGTATCATCCTTAAGAAATACAAGCCAAACATGACTTGTGCAGTAACTGGTGAAGTTTCTGATGATAACTACACAGTTGCAGGCGGAAAGATCATCCTTAGCCGTGAAGGTGCTAAAGAGGTAATGGAAGAACTTCAAAAGCAACTTCAAACATCAAAATAAGCCTAATAAACAAGAGCCTTCGCTTTAGAAGGCTCTTTTCCTTTGTTTAAGTTATTCTTCGGTGCTTTTGGAAGTGGTTGATTTCCGTTTCAGGTGCTTCGCTTTCCGTGGCGCGTGCGGTGAGCCACTTCGTGCTTCTTCACACGGCTAAGTGTCTCACCTGTCCCGCTAATCCCCCAGGAATCTCGCACCTTACACTTCAATCAACTATTCAAAGAAGAAAAGAATTCTTAAAAAGATAAGGGCTTTAAGGTGTGATTGCTATTGTAAGCTCCGGACCTTTATTACCTTTTGTCAGAGAACTATAGCCTACAACTCATGATATTCTTGGTAGACTTCCCGCTTTGGTACGTTTCGGTCTACTGCTGCTAATTTTATGGCTTCTTTTGGTTTTTCGCCTTTTTCTACGTAATGCTCTACGTGATCTTTTACTGATAAAGGTTCCCACCATTGTTCTTGTTCTTCTGCCTCGAATTCTTTATTTCCATTACCTTCTACTACTAAACAGAACTCCCCGCGGATTTCTGTGTCTCCTTGGCTGAAGAACTCTGATACTTCTTGTAAGGTTCCGCGAGTGATCTCTTCGTATTTTTTGGTGAGTTCACGTACGACAGCGATGTTTCGATTTTCTAGTACGCCGCTCATGGCTTGAAGTGTTTCTTTGAGTCGGTGTGGTGCTTCGTAGAATATAAGCGTGGATGGAAATCGTTTCAGATTTTCAAGTTCCCGCTTTTTTTCTTTTTTTCCACGTGGTAAAAAACCATAAAAGGTAAACAATTCGGTATTGAGTCCTGATGCCACAAGGGCAGGCAGGGCCGCGTTCGCGCCTGGCAACGGGATAACGGGTATCTTTTCTTCTACGCACTGAACGACTAATTCATACCCCGGATCTGAAACACCCGGCATTCCCGCATCTGTAACAAGCGCAACCTGTTTTCCTTCTTTTAATTCTTCTAAAAGCTTCTTGCCACTCTGCTGTTTGTTATGATCATGATAACTTGTTAGAGGTGTGTTGATTTCAAAGTGGTTGCATAGTTTTTTTGTTTGTCTTGTATCTTCCGCCGCGATCACATCGGATTCTTTAAGAATACGAATCGCGCGATATGTCATATCTTCCAAGTTGCCGATCGGTGTTGGAACTAAGTACAGCATGCCGCTGTCTGTATCACTGCTGTAGCTCTTTTGCTGCCACATACGAAACACTTCCCTCTTTTATCATTCTTTCTTTTTGAGCACGGTTTAGCTTTTTTACAGCAAACTCCATACGCATCGCTTCTTGTTTGGTAGGAAAAGCCTGTTGAAAGACAAGCTTTAAAGGTCCTCTTCCCCTCGTATACTTGGCGCCTTTTCCTTCTTCATGCTTTTTAAACCGCTTTTCTAAATCATTCGTATACCCGGTATAATAACTTCCGTCCTTACATTCGAGGATATATAAAAAGTGCGTATTATTTTCCATCTTCGCCATAGAACATCCTTTTTAACTGTTCCGTGTATTGACCATCTTCCCCATACACTGTAACAGGAGGCAGAATGTGCAGATCCGGTTTACCGTTCTTCATTCCTTCTATTAAAAGCATGTTCGCTTCACTTCCTGCTTTCGGATAGATCAGCTGCAGTTTTTTCGGCTCAAGTTTATACTCTCTCATATAAGCTAAAATCTCCATAAGCCTGTTCGGCCGATGGACCATTGCGACTTTGCCGCCTTGTTTCACAAGCTGACTGCTCACACGGATAACATCTTCCAACGAACAGTGAATTTCGTGACGCGCGATAGCAAGGTGTTCGTTCTGGTTAAAATCTTCTTCATGTACAGATGCAAAGTACGGTGGATTACAAGTGAGAGCATCGAACGAACCATAGCCATATACAGAGGGAGCGTCTTTTATATCTGCTAAGTCCATCTGAACCTGTTCTTCTAGATGATTTAACGCTACACTCCTCGTTGCCATACTGTGCAATCTTTCCTGAATCTCTACTCCCGTAATCTTTGCTTTTGACCGCTTGCTTAACAAAAGAGCGACAGCACCATTACCGCTGCAGAGATCAATGATCTTACCCTTTTGAATCGGAACCCACGCGAAACGGCTTAATAACACAGCATCTAGTGAAAAAGAAAAAACAGAGGGACTTTGTATGATTTTTAAATCTTCATGTACTAAAAAATCAATCCGTTCATCTTGCATTAGATCACTCACAGTCTTCCCTCTCTTTCTTCTATATAATAGGTTGAGTTTTTATTGGTTTGATTGATTATATGGGGCAGTTTCGGAACCCGAAACTGGTCATATTAGTATACTTAGGTGGGTATTCAGCTCGTTCAATCCAGAAGTTTTTGGCCCAATCCAGAAGTTTCGGCCGTTTATCCACGAGATTTGGCTCTCAATCCAAAAGTTTTTGCTGTTTATCCACGAGTCTACAATCGTCGACAAATTCCGCAAGCTACTCCCTCTCGAATACCCCTGTATATATGTTTATCTTTCAGGGACTCGCCGCTTACCGCACAAACACTGCCATATAAAAAGAAGCCTTCCCATTTGGAAAGGCGTTTATTTCTTATTTAAAAATGAAAGACAAAACAAACAATCTCCCTCTGAACGTACACTGCCGTAATGAAGGTTGCAGATGTGGAATCCTTCTTGGTAGAGACGCGCCAGGTTATCATAACCTTCACCGATATCGGTTGGTTCTTTCTTGACTTTAGAGGCTACAGACTTTTTAACAGAACTCCGCTTTTGATCGGCATTCAGCTTGTTTCGCAGATTTTCATTTTCCATCACGAGATGGTGGTTTTCTTCAATTAGTGCAGCCAAATGAGTCTTGAAATCTTCCAGTTGCTTTGACAGCACCGTGATTTGCTCTTCCATCTGTACTACGCGGGAAAATATTGTTTTCTTTTCCACGAATTCCACCTCTTTTTACTCTGTGGCCTGACTGAATAATTCCTCTCTCTTACCAGCGAGCTCGTCCAAAGTAAACTCTGTCGTTCTTTCCATAGCTGGAATGTTTACTTGGATGACCTTCTCTAGCAAGTTCAAGCCGACAACGCGACCAACACCATGAGGGGTCATAATCTCTTCACCAACATCAGGCATTTCTTCTTTAGCTTCTTCATAATAGTCGTTCTCATACTTCAAACAACACATCAAACGGCCGCAAAGTCCTGAAATTTTCGCAGGATTTAAAGAAAGGTTCTGATCTTTTGCCATCTTGATTGAGACTGGCTCAAAATCTCCAAGGAATGTTGAACAGCAGAGCATTCGTCCACACGGACCAATTCCGCCCAGCATCTTTGCTTCATCCCTGACACCGATCTGCCTGAGTTCGATTCTAGTACGGAAGATTGAAGCCAGGTCTTTGACCAACTCCCGGAAATCGATTCTTCCGTCTGCTGTGAAATAAAAGATAATCTTGTTTCGATCAAACGTATATTCGACATCGACAAGCTTCATGTCCAGCTTATGTTCGATGATTTTTTCCTCACAACTTTGAAACGCTTCCTTAGCGGCTGCTTTATTTTCTTCTACAGACAAAATGTCTTTCTGTGTCGCGAGCCGAACGACCTTTTTTAAAGGAAGAACAACATCATTCTCCCCGACTAGTTTCTTATCGATAACTACCTTGCCATATTCTATTCCACGCGCTGTTTCCACAATGACGAACGCGTCTTTTTTCACTTCAAGGTCGCCGGGGTCGAAATAATATACTTTACCCGCTTTTTTAAAGCGGATTCCCACTACCTCATACAAGGTTTTATCCCTCCCGTAATCGTAAAACCAACTGCTCCATCACCATCAAGGGGCTGACGTTGCTCCTAAGTCTAGCTTGAGCAGTCAGTATCGCTTGCAGGGCTTCACCCGTCTTTTTTTGCGAAGTGTGAAGAGCCTGCTGCTCTAATGCTTGAAGCTGATCGAAAAACACAACGTTTTCCGAGTTTGATAAATGTATAGATAAAAGATCTCGATACCAGATCAAAAGTAAGTTTAATGCTAATCGTAACTGATCTTTTTCTTTAAAAAAACTTAAATACTGATCTTGCAGTACAACAAGACAGTAATCAGGCCGGAGCCTCAAGTCCTCCGTTAATTGTATCACTTTGGCTCTTGCTTGTGCAAACCACTCTTCCCTACAAATTTCGAGTGCTTCCGCATAATCTGATGTCAAAGAAGACGCTAACATAGCTACTGGTTTCGGTATATCGTCTTGTAGTAATTTTTCTAATATCCCTTGCGGGGGAAGGGGTGAGAAGGTTAATGTCTGTGCCCTCGAACGAATCGTATCGAGCAAACGATGAACCTGTTCTGTTAAAAGAAGAGCGATTGTATCGTTTCCCGGCTCTTCTAAAAACTTTAAGAGGCTGTTCGCCGCCTGAACGGTCATCTTATCGGCATGCTCGATGATGTATACCTTTTTCGATGACTCCATCCCGCTATAAGCAAACTCTTTTTGAAGTCCTCTTATCTGATCGATCTTAATGTTTTGGCCATCTGGCGTGATGATATGTACATCAGGGTGGTTACCAGATGTGATCCTCTTGCAGTTCGGACAGCTTTCACAAGGGTTTCCATCCTCACTGTTTCTGCAAAGAAACGTCTTAGCAAGAACCGTTGCAGTCGCCATCTTGCCAGTTCCATGAGCCCCTTCAAAAATATATGCATGAGCAAGGCGCTGTTTTCGTATACTGTTTTTTAATAATTTCACAACACGAGGCTGTGTTTTGCTGCACTCTTCCCAGCTCACCATACCTAACTCACCTACTACGTATATAAATTAACTAACAAACCTTTAATTTCTCCGATTCTATCAAGCAGAGTGATCGAATCTTTCTCTTGGCTGAGAACAGCTTCTGTCAGCTGAATCAGATGTTCATCTACTTCTTTTACGAGTTTAAGTGTGCGCGACCTGCCTTGCTCGTTCCAGCTTTTATTCTGTTTAAGCTGCATACCGAAATCAACGGCTTCTTTTACGAAGCGTTGAACCAAGTTCTTATACAATTGCAGATCTCGTACCGTTTGTGATTGAAGCAGTCTCTTGCCTTGATTCTCTATATCACCTAACAGTCTTGTTAACTGTTCGGAATGTAATTTCTCACTTTGTTTGGATACAGCTTCACCAAATGATAGAGATGGTTTTTTACCGGTCTTTCCATCGTTCTGCTTCGTATCCAGAATGGGTCTTATCTCTTGGCCAATTTTCATAATAACCCCTCAAATTTATTTAAAATTGCTGAAAGCTTTCAACGGGCAGAACAAATACAGTCGCGCCGCCTACTTCAACTTCAACCGGGTATGGCACATAAGCATCTGCATTGCCTCCCATCGGTGAAACAGGTGCCACCATCTGATTACGGCTCTTGCAGTTCTCCCGAATAATCTCCATAACATCATCGATTTGAGCATCTTCCACACCAATCATAAACGTTGTGTTCCCTGCTTTCAAAAATCCTCCTGTTGTCGCGAGTTTTGTAGCACGGTAATTTTTATCAACAAGCGCATCTTGCAGTCGGTTGCTGTCTTTATCTTGAACAACGGCTATAATCATTTTCATGGCAAATGCCCCTCTCTACTTTTTCTTATGATTCGATAAAAGTTGATCTAAATCCTTTACGATTTCTTCAAACACAGCATCAGGGCTCTGTTCACCATTAATTCGAACGATTCGATCAGCTTGTCTTGAAAAGATTTGAACAAATCCTTCTCTTACTCGTTCATGATATGAAAGGTCTTTCTGTTCGATTCTGTCTAAATTCTCTGTTCCATAGCGAGCTTTCATTCGTTCTTTTCCAACTTGCGGCGATACATCTACAAAATAACTGCGGTGGGGTACAAGTCCACTCGTTGCAATATTATTCACTTGCAGCACACGTTCCTCTCCCACACCAAGACCAAACCCTTGGTAGGCAAGGGACGCATCAACGAATCGATCACAGAGTACAACTTTTCCTTCTTCTAATGCCGGAATGATCTTTTCATGTACATGCTGTGCTCGCGATGCCGCGTAGAGTAGAACTTCTGTCAGATCATGCATTTCTTTATGCTCTGGATCTAACACAAGAGCTCGTATCTTATCGCTGATATTTGTCCCGCCTGGTTCACGCGTTTGGATAAAATCCACCTCGTGCCTTCGTAAATACTCAGCGACCTTTGCAATTTGTGTTGTTTTTCCTGACCCGTCCGGCCCTTCTAGTGTAATAAATAAACCTTTCACGATTAATGCCCCTTACCTATGATCAAAAACATATATCAAATGGTCCTCGGTTATTCCTTGAAACCGAGCACCTTTCTTTTTTAAGGAAGAATACTCATCTATATGTTTCGAAGTAATTTGTTCTCCTTTAGCGACGAGCGGAATTCCAGGAGGATAAGGAATAACAGCTTCTGCTGCTATCTTCCCCTCTGAATCCATCATCGACTGAGGTTTTGCTTGTAAACCTCTCATTTCTCTATACGATAGTGATAACCTGCTCACTTGTAAAACGTGTGTAAGAGATTGTGCTGTTCGTTGCCTCTCATTATAACAAGTAAGTTGTTCGGCTACTTTTTTAAGGACCTTTTTTAAATCCTTCGTATCGTTCAACGGACCGAGCGGCAATACGAACAAGACATTTCGGTCATCTGCTAACTCTGTAAAAAGCCCTTCTTTTTCAAACAGCTCCTGAAGCTCATACCCTGATAATTCCCTATCAGACTGAACGGTAATCTTTAATGGATCAATCTCATACCGATCTGGAGCTTTCATTACGGTGAGATGAGGAAGTGAATCTATATACTTTCTCATATCTTCACATTGAGACAAGATACGATCGATCTCATCGTTGCCCAAATTTTCAAGGTATAGTCGGCTCAGATCAAGTGAAGCCATGATCAGATAGGATGGGGAGCTTGACTGTACTAACTGCAGAGCATGCTTTAGGCGATGAATATCTACTCGTTCGCTGTTCACATGTAAATAAGCGCCCATCGTTAGAGCCGGTAGAGTCTTATGCGCAGATTGCACAACCATGTCTGCCCCTTTATGTATCGAGCTGATCGGCATATCCTTTAATCCGAAATGTGCTCCATGGGCTTCATCAACTAAGACAACACCACCAATACTATGAATAAAATCAGCGATTGCTTGAATATCTTGCTGCATTCCATAGTACGTAGGGTTAGTCAGTATAATCCCTTTTACATTCGAATGATTCTCAACCGCTTGTTTGATGGTGTATAGATCCACACCTAATGGATATCCGCCCTCTTCATCCATTTCGGTATGAAGAAAAACCGGAGTAACACCAGCCAACTCTAATCCATTCAAAACAGATTTATGACAATTACGTTGTACGAGTACAATATCATCATCGTTAAATGATGAAAGGATCATGGCATGATTACCACAAGTGCTTCCATTTACTAAAAAAAAGCTTTGCTTCACTCTGTAGTGATCAGCCAAAAGCTGCTGTGATTCTAATATCACACCTTCTGGTTGATGCAGGTCATCTAGTCCTGAAAGCTCTGTAACATCTAACGGTAATACAGATTGAAAATGGACTCTAGCCCTCTCTTCAAAAATATATCCATTCTTATGTCCCGGCACATGAAATGACCATTTATTTGTACGACTATGATTGATTAACGCTTCATATAGCGGTGCTTGTTTCATTACAAAAATCCTTTGTTTTTTAAACGTATTTTGCTTCTATTACTATCTTTATTCTATCACAGATTTCCATCCTACGAATTTACAGCAACAAAAAAACAGGCTGTTGAATAGCCTGTTTTCTTAGGAAGACGCGTTTACTAACTTTAATTTTCTTAGTTGGGATAAATAATGTTTATAATATTCGTCATTGGTTTTTGCAGTTAGGATTTTATGTTCACATTCTTGGCAAATAAACTGATGAAGAATGTGTAACCCTCGATCTTTCTTTTCTTCACATACCATACAAATTTCCCCGTACTGTCGTGTCGCTTTCATTCTTCCACCTCCATAATTGCCATTGTTGCCAGATTAATTTATTCATATACGTTAATTCAGATTATTTTGGATACTCTATAAAATGTATGAATCTCTAGGCTTTGTTGTGTCTGTCTTCATTTAATTCATGAAAATAAACCAAGTTCGCGTCTTCATGGTCCATAATCCCCGCTGTAACTGGGTTTAAAACCAGTTGATGTGCTGGATAGGCAAATTAGTTGCATTTTTGGATGAATTGAGGGTTTTGGTGGTTTTTGTGGAGTTAAAGTGTGGAGTGATACTAAAGGAGAGGAATTAAATTTGTCGAAAATCGGATAAAAATTTTTATCTACGGAATTATGATGGAGTTTTACGGATATATTCAGGATTACCTCGTATAAACAGAAGATTACCTCGTAATTGTGTGGTGCTGGGTTGATGGGAGAGCTGAGTTTGTGGTTTTGGAGGGTAGATCAAGGGTGTTTTTGTGGGGTTTTGGTTTGGGTGTTGGGTGATCGAGCTGCTTGAGGAGCTTTTGGGATGGATTTTTGGAGGTTTTGCTGAAGAATATCGCGTGTCGGAAGATGGCTGTGGCCATCTTCTTCCGATTTTGAGGGTTTTGAGTGGGTGTGAAGTGTTTTGGCCGGCGTACTGCAAATACCACACTGGGTATCTCCGTGGGCTAATTAAGTCGGAATGAACAAAATTAAGCCGTAAGAAGAATGAATTAAGTCGGAACGAGACTCAATTAAGTCAAAAATCAAAAATAAAGGCATTTCGCTAAATCTCGACAACCGCTCCCTGCCCGATCCAAGCTCTATACCCCGAGCCTTCATCACCCATTATCAGAAGTTTGGCAGCCGCCAAACCACCTTTTTCTTCTTTTATATGTTTTTTGAGATTTAGACTTCAAAATATCTTGTTCTTGTTCTCCTTTGAACGTTGATTGGAGTGGAAGATGCGAGACTCCTACGGGACAGGCGGGCAGTCCTAAATGTGAAAGTGGCTCGTTCAGCCCCGACAAGCAAAAGGTGAATAGACAAGGAAGGTGTTCTTTACCTTCATGGTCTATTCACCTTTTGACCTCGAGGGGCTAGCCACTGCAACTAGACAGGTGAGACACTTAAAAGTGAAACGTCCGAATGTGGCTCACCGCCTGCCCCGTGGAAAGCGAGCAGCCTGCAACGGAAATCAACCCTTTCAAAAACAACAAAGTTTATACAAACAGTCTTGTAAACACAAAAAAAGAAGATGGATTCTCATCCATCTTCCTCATTGCCTAGCGACGTCCTACTCTAACAGGGGCGGGTGTGACCTCTTTGCCATCATCACTAGACCTAACCATGACTTTCACCATGATTCTAAATTGTAGAGAGTATGTTCTCTCAAAACTAGATACGACGTTTCCAAACCCCCAACTACCATCGGCGCTAAAGAGCTTAACTTCCGTGTTCGGTATGAACGTTATGCTTTTTAAGGATAAGCCCTCGACCGATTAGTATCTGTCAGCTCCACGTGTCACCACGCTTCCACACCAGACCTATCAACCTCATCATCTCTAAGGGGTCTTACTCACTTGCGTGATGGGAAATCTCATCTTGAGGGGGGCTTCATGCTTAGATGCTTTCAGCACTTATCCCGTCCACACGTAGCTACCCAGCTATGCCCCTGGCGGAACAACTGGTACACCAGCGGTGTGTCCATCCCGGTCCTCTCGTACTAAGGACAGCTCCTCTCAAATTTCCTGCGCCCGCGACGGATAGGGACCGAACTGTCTCACGACGTTCTGAACCCAGCTCGCGTACCGCTTTAATGGGCGAACAGCCCAACCCTTGGGACCTACTTCAGCCCCAGGATGCGATGAGCCGACATCGAGGTGCCAAACCTCCCCGTCGATGTGGACTCTTGGGGGAGATAAGCCTGTTATCCCCAGGGTAGCTTTTATCCGTTGAGCGATGGCCCTTCCATGCGGAACCACCGGATCACTAA
The DNA here is from genome assembly GCF_048083785.1 of Fictibacillus tiangongensis. Classification (GTDB taxonomy): domain Bacteria; phylum Bacillota; class Bacilli; order Bacillales; family Fictibacillaceae; genus Fictibacillus. Next base: position 38,279 of record NZ_CP182294.1, on the reverse strand, counting down.
GCCCGACTTTCGTCCCTGCTCGACTTGTAGGTCTCGCAGTCAAGCTCCCTTGTGCCTTTACACTCTGCGAATGATTTCCAACCATTCTGAGGGAACCTTTGGGCGCCTCCGTTACTGTTTAGGAGGCGACCGCCCCAGTCAAACTGCCCACCTGACACTGTCTCCGAACCGGATTACGGTCCAAGGTTAGAATTTCAATACAGCCAGGGTAGTATCCCACCGACGCCTCCACCGAAGCTGGCGCTCCGGCTTCTCAGGCTCCTACCTATCCTGTACAAGCTGTACCAAAATCCAATATCAAGTTGCAGTAAAGCTCCATGGGGTCTTTCCGTCCTGTCGCGGGTAACCTGCATCTTCACAGGTACTATAATTTCACCGGGTCTCTCGTTGAGACAGTATCCAAGTCGTTACACCTTTCGTGCGGGTCGGAACTTACCCGACAAGGAATTTCGCTACCTTAGGACCGTTATAGTTACGGCCGCCGTTTACTGGGGCTTCAATTCAGAGCTTCTCCCAAAAGGGATAACCCCTCCTCTTAACCTTCCAGCACCGGGCAGGTGTCAGCCCCTATACTTCACCTTGCGGTTTCGCAGAGACCTGTGTTTTTGCTAAACAGTCGCTTGGATCTATTCACTGCGGCTCTCTCGGGCGATAAACCCTATCAGAGCACCCCTTCTCCCGAAGTTACGGGGTCATTTTGCCGAGTTCCTTAACGAGAGTTCTCCCGATCATCTTAGGATTCTCTCCTCGCCTACCTGTGTCGGTTTGCGGTACGGGCACCTCTTTCCTCACTAGAGGCTTTTCTTGGCAGTGTAGGATCAGGGACTTCGGTACTAAAATTTCCCTCGCCATCACAGCTCAGCCTTCACGTTGGGCGGATTTGCCTACCCAACAGCCTAACTGCTTAGACGCACTATTCCATCAGTGCGCTCACCCTACCTTACTGCGTCCCCCCATTGTTCAAACGGAAAGGAGGTGGTACAGGAATATCAACCTGTTATCCATCGCCTACGCTTTTCAGCCTCGGCTTAGGCCCCGACTAACCCTGAGCGGACGAGCCTTCCTCAGGAAACCTTAGGCTTTCGATGGACAAGATTCTCACTTGTCTTTCGCTACTCATACCGGCATTCTCACTTCAAAGCGCTCCACCAGTCCTTCCGGTCTGACTTCGCTGCACTTCGAACGCTCCCCTACCCCTGTACCATACGGTACAAGCCATAGCTTCGGTGATACGTTTAGCCCCGTTACATTTTCGGCGCAGAGTCACTCGACCAGTGAGCTATTACGCACTCTTTAAATGGTGGCTGCTTCTAAGCCAACATCCTGGTTGTCTGGGCAACTCCACATCCTTTGCCACTTAACGTATACTTTGGGACCTTAGCTGATGGTCTGGGCTGTTTCCCTTTTGACTACGGATCTTATCACTCGCAGTCTGACTCCCGCGGATAATTCTCTGGCATTCGGAGTTTGACTGAATTCGGTAACCCTGTGGGGGCCCCTAGTCCAATCAGTGCTCTACCTCCAGGAATCTTGCCGCGAGGCTAGCCCTAAAGCTATTTCGGGGAGAACCAGCTATCTCCGTGTTCGATTGGCATTTCACCCCTACCCACACCTCATCCCCGCACTTTTCAACGTGCGTGGGTTCGGGCCTCCATTCAGTGTTACCTGAACTTCACCCTGGACATGGGTAGATCACACGGTTTCGGGTCTACGACCACGTACTATGTCGCCCTATTCAGACTCGCTTTCGCTGCGGCTCCGTCTTATCAACTTAACCTTGCACGGGATCGTAACTCGCCGGTTCATTCTACAAAAGGCACGCCGTCACCCGTTAATGGGCTCCGACTACTTGTAGGCACACGGTTTCAGGATCTGTTTCACTCCCCTTCCGGGGTGCTTTTCACCTTTCCCTCACGGTACTGGTTCACTATCGGTCACTAGGGAGTATTTAGCCTTGGGAGATGGTCCTCCCGGATTCCGACGGGGTTTCACGTGTCCCGCCGTACTCAGGATCCACTCAGGAGGGAACGAAGTTTCAGCTACAGGGCTGTTACCTTCTTCGGCTGGCCTTTCCAGACCACTTCACCTACTTCGTTCCTTTGTAACTCCGTATAGAGTGTCCTACAACCCCAGAGAGCAAGCTCTCTGGTTTGGGCTGATTCCGTTTCGCTCGCCGCTACTCAGGAAATCGCATTTGCTTTCTCTTCCTCCGGGTACTTAGATGTTTCAGTTCCCCGGGTCTGCCTTCTCATACCCTATGTATTCAGATATGGATACCATCCCATTACGGATGGTGGGTTCCCCCATTCGGAAATCCCCGGATCAATGCTTACTTACAGCTCCCCGAGGCATATCGGTGTTCGTCCCGTCCTTCTTCGGCTCCTAGTGCCAAGGCATCCACCGTGCGCCCTTTCTAGCTTAACCTTATATGATGTTTGCACATCAAAGATTCTTGCTTGGCGCAGATTAGATAAATCTATCTGCCTTGCATATTGTTTGGATGTCGATATCTAGTTTTCAAAGAACATGTTTTGAGAGTTAGTTCTCTCAAAACTGAACAAAAGAAGAATAGGCGTACTTACGAAACACTCGAAGGTGTTTCATAATCTCCATAGAAAGGAGGTGATCCAGCCGCACCTTCCGATACGGCTACCTTGTTACGACTTCACCCCAATCATCTGTCCCACCTTCGGCGGCTGGCTCCCAAAAGGGTTACCCCACCGACTTCGGGTGTTACAAACTCTCGTGGTGTGACGGGCGGTGTGTACAAGGCCCGGGAACGTATTCACCGCGGCATGCTGATCCGCGATTACTAGCAATTCCGGCTTCATGTAGGCGAGTTGCAGCCTACAATCCGAACTGAGAATGACTTTTTGGGATTGGCTTGGCCTCGCGGCTTCGCAACCCTTTGTATCATCCATTGTAGCACGTGTGTAGCCCAGGTCATAAGGGGCATGATGATTTGACGTCGTCCCCACCTTCCTCCGGTTTGTCACCGGCAGTCACCTTAGAGTGCCCAACTGAATGCTGGCAACTAAGGTCAAGGGTTGCGCTCGTTGCGGGACTTAACCCAACATCTCACGACACGAGCTGACGACAACCATGCACCACCTGTCACTTTGTCCCCCGAAGGGGAAAGCTCTATCTCTAGAGTGGTCAAAGGATGTCAAGACCTGGTAAGGTTCTTCGCGTTGCTTCGAATTAAACCACATGCTCCACTGCTTGTGCGGGCCCCCGTCAATTCCTTTGAGTTTCAACCTTGCGGTCGTACTCCCCAGGCGGAGTGCTTAATGTGTTAACTTCAGCACTGAGGGTGGAACCCCCCAACACCTAGCACTCATCGTTTACGGCGTGGACTACCAGGGTATCTAATCCTGTTTGCTCCCCACGCTTTCGCGCCTCAGCGTCAGTTACAGGCCAAAAAGCCGCCTTCGCCACTGGTGTTCCTCCACATCTCTACGCATTTCACCGCTACACGTGGAATTCCACTTTTCTCTCCTGCACTCAAGTCTCCCAGTTTCCAATGACCCTCCACGGTTGAGCCGTGGGCTTTCACATCAGACTTAAGAGACCGCCTGCGCGCGCTTTACGCCCAATAATTCCGGATAACGCTTGCCACCTACGTATTACCGCGGCTGCTGGCACGTAGTTAGCCGTGGCTTTCTGGTTAGGTACCGTCAAGGTACGAGCAGTTACTCTCGTACTTGTTCTTCTCTAACAACAGAGCTTTACGACCCGAAGGCCTTCATCGCTCACGCGGCGTTGCTCGGTCAGGCTTTCGCCCATTGCCGAAGATTCCCTACTGCTGCCTCCCGTAGGAGTCTGGGCCGTGTCTCAGTCCCAGTGTGGCCGATCACCCTCTCAGGTCGGCTACGCATCGTCGCCTTGGTGAGCCGTTACCTCACCAACTAGCTAATGCGCCGCGGGCTCATCTGTAAGTGTCAGCGAGAGGCCGACTTTCAAAAAGAAGAAATGCTTCTTCTCTTATTATCCGGTATTAGCCCCGGTTTCCCGGAGTTATCCCCGTCTTACAGGCAGATTACCCACGTGTTACTCACCCGTCCGCCGCTAAATCAGAGGAGCAAGCTCCTCATCATTCGCTCGACTTGCATGTATTAGGCACGCCGCCAGCGTTCATCCTGAGCCAGGATCAAACTCTCCATAAAAGTGTTTGTCTTGCTCGATTTTAAAACTGACGGAATTAATTCTTAATTCCTTACCTATTTCTTTTGTTCAGTTTTCAAAGAACTGTGTGTTTCGTGTGTCGCTCGTTTTAGCGACTTTATTAGGATAACATCTTTATAATAAGAAGTCAACCGTTTTTTAAAATTTGTTTCCCGCCTGCAACAATGTTTCATGTGTTGCGGCGACAAGAAATAATATACCACGTATTGTGATTTAAGGTCAATAGCTATTTTGAAATTACTTTAAATAAATGAAAAAAGGTTTAGAAAGCTGATTATCGCTCTCTAAACCTTGGTTTATGAATACTTATAAACCCCCTAGTTCAAGATGAAGAATTCGATAGCTACTAGGGAAGCTATGCCGGGCAGTCCAGCAATTCCTGAGATCAGAGCGGTAAACGCATTGATCGGAATATGAATATCATATGAGTTTCCGACTGCATTTAATAAGAAAAGCAACAGTGCACCAATACAAAAGCGTGTAATACCGAATCCGATCCAGCGTATCGGCCGCATTGGAGCACCTACTAGAAGCAGAACAAAGATGATCGTTCCAAGAATAGCGATTACCGTTATTGGCTCCATTCTCGATTCCTCCTATACAACATCCAAGTTATTTACTAGTCATTGTATGGGAGTTGTCCAAAAAAAAGACCAGCAGTTATTTTAACTTGCTGGTAGTGACGTTTCTTTTTTTTGCTTCTTTTAATAAGAAGAAGTATTTTGATTCTGCTAGTTGAAGCTTAAAGATAACCTCTTCTGACGGCTCGACACTGCGTTCCACCATTTCTTTTTGGTGCATCCAGTCTATCTTTAGCTCATCAAGACTTTGAAGCAGCTCTTCATCTCCGGATCGCTTCAATCGCCCTTTTCGGGAAAAAAACATGCAAGCAACCCCTTTAGTTAGATTTCTCTTCTTCCTTCAAGCGCTTTGGATAGCGTTACTTCATCCGCATACTCCAAGTCCCCGCCTACAGGCAGACCATGGGCAATACGAGTAATCTTGATACCCGTTGGTTTTAGAAGTCTCGCGATATACATGGCAGTGGCTTCTCCTTCGATGTTCGGATCAGTAGCCATGATAATTTCTTGAATACCTTCATCTGTAAGACGCTTCAACAGTTCTGCGACTTTAATATCCTCTGGTCCTACTCCGTCCATCGGTGAGATGGCACCGTGAAGTACATGATAGAGTCCGCGGTATTCTTTCATTTTTTCCATCGCAATAACATCCTTGGAGTCGTGAACAACACAGATCGTCGTTCGGTCTCTGCTGGAATCATCGCAGATCATACAAGGATCACGGTCAGTAATATGAAAGCAGTTGGAACAATAGATAAGCTGACGTTTCGCGTTAACGAGTGCTCGTCCAAAATCAAGCACGTCATCTTCTTTCATTTCCAATACGAAAAATGCCAGGCGAACCGCCGTTTTCGGTCCGATGCCCGGCAATTTCATAAAGCTTTCAATCAGTTTTGAGATCGGTTCAGGATAATGCATAGCATATTCCTAGAACATTCCAGGAATGTTTAGTCCTTTTGTGAATTTGCCCATGTCTTGTGATACGAGTTCGTCTACTTTCTTAAGTGCATCGTTCGTAGCCGCTAGTACAAGGTCTTGAAGCATATCGATATCGTCCGGATCTACCACTTCTTCTTTAATGATAATGTCGATGATCTCTTTGTGACCGTTCGCTTTAACAGTAACCATACCGCCGCCAGCTGTACCTTCGATCACTTTATCTTTTAGTTCCTCTTGAGCTTTTGCCATGTCACGCTGCATTTTTTGCATTTGTTTCATCATATTGTTCATGTTGCCTTTCATCATCGTACAATTCCTCCTTTTATTCTTCCTCTTCTTTTATCTCAATTAAATCATCGCCAACCAATTTGATCGCCTCCGCGATAAGAGGGTCTTCTGTTTTTTCTTTCTCTTCAGAAGATGGCTGGCCTTGCTGTTGTTCTTTTATGAAATCAGCTTTTAGTTTCTGCCATTCTGGATCCAATATGGATAGCATGGACAGGTTCTTTCCTATTGTACTATAAACTGCGCTTTCAACATAGCTTCTGTTGTTCTCTTGAGATGCCATCTGACGGTGGATTTCATGCTGAAATGCCAGCAAAAAGATTTGATCTGAACAAGCTACCGGCTCTGCTCCTGACAGCAGGGCAAATGCACTTACTTTTTCAGAACGGATCTTATCTAAGATCTCTCCCCACATTCCTTTAAGCTGAACAAGGTTTGGTTTTTTTGCTTTTTTGAGCATCTCTTTTACTTGCGTTTGTGATGCACCACCTTGTCCTCTTATCACTCGTTTCTCTCTTGGAGCTTCTGTCTCGGTCTGGGAAGAAGGTCCGTTAGATGACCAGCCGCTTTCTTTCATCTTTTTAAGTTCATGTTCTAATTGCTCAATTCTTTGCATTAACGGTTTAACTGAAGGATTCCCTGCTTGTGACGAGATCCCTTCTTGCTTTTGATAACAAATCTTGATGAACGTGGTCTCTAAGAAAATCTTAGGATGGTTCGTCCATTTCATCTCTTGTTGAGCAGCGTTCAACTGACCGATGATCGAATAGATATCTTCTGCAGCTGTAGCATCTGCTAACCGTGCAAAGTCTTCGTCCGTTGAGACTCGTTCTAACAGCTCTTCTAATTGAGGTGCCGTTTTATATAGAAGCATATCTCTATAATAGTAGATAAGGTCTCCTAAAAAGCGGACAGGATCTTTTCCTTCATGTAAAAGTTCTGTCGATAATGTAAGAGCTTTTGAAACATCTTTTTCAAAAAAGGCTTCTGCCATCTCTGAAAGATGTTTTTGTGAGGCTGAGCCGGTTACCGACAAAACATCTTCCACTCTTACTTTATCATCACTATAGGAGATCGCTTGGTCGAGGAGACTCAATGCGTCACGCATTCCGCCTTCTGCTGCTCTGGCTAGCAGTTGAAGGGCTTCTTCATCAACTTCGGTGCCGTTTGCGTCGACGATCTGCCTCATTCGTCCGATGATAGACTGTGAAGAAATCCGCTTGAAATCAAACCGCTGACATCGGGAAACGATCGTTGCCGGAATTTTATGCGGCTCTGTTGTTGCGAGAATAAAAATAACATGGCTTGGCGGTTCTTCTAAAGTTTTTAACAACGCGTTAAACGCACCAGTTGAAAGCATATGTACTTCATCTATGATATAGACTTTGTACGTAACAGAGGACGGTGCAAACTTTACTTTGTCCCGAATATCTCTTATATCATCCACACCTGTATTAGACGCAGCATCGATCTCTAGTACATCAGATATCGAGCCGTTCGTGATTCCTCTACAAGCGTCACATTCATTACATGGCTCAGATACTGGAGCCCGTTCACAGTTAACAGCTTTGGCAATAATTTTTGCCGCACTTGTTTTACCCGTTCCTCGTGGTCCTGAAAACAGGTAGGCATGGGAAAGCTTGTCCTGCATCAAGGCATTTTGAATCGTTTTTGTAATGTGTTCCTGCCCGACCATATCTTCAAAGCTCTGTGGCCTCCATACGCGGTAGAGCGCTTGATAACTCATCCCTTTGCCTCCTTTATATCACTTCATTCTTTCTATATTATACTGAAACATTACAAAAAACTCACCCCTGAAACAAGGGTGAGTTATTGTTTATATATTAGAATGCCGCGCACCTCTCTTTGGAATAGTCAACCTATGCGTACAAATGCAGTTAGCTCAGTCCAGGTTGCCCCACGGCACACGAAGTGGTCCACTTACTGCTGCTTCCTTCCGGACCTGACAGGGTTCATGGGTCTCCGTTGCGCAGGACCCGGACATCAACACCACTTACGTCCGTCAGACCATACGTTGAACTAGCCGAGGAGAGGAATTCAACCTCGCTACAGCGGATTGCGAGTACAGGGCACCGCTACCTCCCCATCTAGCGCGACAAAGTGTATAACATTGTTAGATGCACAACTAAATGTGCAAGATTTAGTATACTATGTCCTTTTAAAAAAATCAACCGCAGGAGCACTAAAGCTCCTTTCTCCGCTCTTCCTTTTCCTTCCTTTTACGATCGCGAAGTTTTTTGAAAAAGCTTGAAAGAATTTGACTGCACGCTTCACTCTTTACGCCCGCTACAACCTCACATTGGTGGTTAAAGCGTTCTTCTTGTAAAAGGTTCATTAACGTTCCCGCGCAGCCTCCTTTAGGATCAGCCGCTCCGTACACCACACGGCTTACTCGTGAGAGGACAATCGCACCTGAACACATCGCACATGGTTCTAGCGTTACGTATAATGTTGCTCCTTCAAGTCGCCACGCTTCCTTTTCTCTACAAGCTTGATCAATGGCCAGAAGCTCTGCATGAGCGATCGCTCTTTGTTCGGCTTCGCGGAGATTATGGGCTCTTGCGACAATCTCATCTTCTATTACTAAAATAGCCCCAATGGGAACCTCACCGATATCCGCTGCTTTTTGTGCTTCTTGTAGGGCAAGCTCCATGTAAAATTCATCTTTTTCTAAGATCTCCATCATTTTCGCTCCAAAGTTTTAGTTGTAAGAGATTATACAAGAGGTTTTGCTAATAATAAAGAGAGGAATGGATGTATAGATCAAATTCGTTATTTCCTTTATATAGATAAGAATGACTATTTATTAAATACGCTAAACGAAAGAGAGGATTCGTTATGGAAAAACAAGATCAGCACGAGAACAATAAAATACCGGTCGCTCTGCTTATTATTGACGTGATCAACGACTTTAATTTTCCTGAGGCGCCACTTTTGTTAAAAACATCAGCACCGATCGCCGATAAAATTTATGATCTGAAGAAACGAGCTAAAAAAGAGAAGATACCTGTTATTTATGTAAACGATAACTTCGGACAATGGCAATCAGATAAACACAAGCTTGTCGATTATTGCTCCACGCAATCCGGTGGTGAATTCGTAAAAAAATTGCAGCCAGACGATGATGATTTTTTTGTCGTCAAACCAAAGCATTCCGGATTTTTCTCGACCCCATTATCCACTTTATTAAATGAGCTTAGTATTCAAACTTTAATACTATGTGGTGTAGCAGGCAACATATGTGTTCTCTTTACAGCAAACGATGCTTATATGAGAGGCTTTACACTTTATGCACCTGCTGATTGTTCAGCATCTAATATAGAAGAAGATAACGAAAGAGCTTTGATTTTAATGGAAAAGACATTGAATGCCGATATCAGCAAGAGCGAAGACTTAGATTTAAAAGCGATCATCGAACAGGCAAACGAAAACAAACATAAAACGATGTACTAAATAGCATATTTACCATTAACTTTTTACCGATAATCTCACCACCTTTTCAAAACGTATGCTACAATATTCTTTGTCTGTAATTTTTCGTTTGTTATTTATAAGGGAGGAAAAGGAAGATGAGTTCAACCCCCTTTATCGCAGTTGAAGGGCCGATTGGCGTAGGGAAAACATCGCTCGCAAAAGCTATTGCCGAGCACTATAACTTTCAATTATTGAAAGAGATTGTAGAGGAGAATCCTTTTCTCGGAAAATTTTACGACAACATCGATGAGTGGAGTTTTCAAACCGAGATGTTCTTTCTTTGCAACAGGTATAAACAGCTTGAAGAGATTCAAGGACAGTACTTATCTAAACAGATACCTGTCGTTTCTGATTATCATATCTTTAAGAACCGTATTTTTGCAGGTCGAACGCTAAAAGACGGAAATCTTCATAAATACATGCAGTGTTTCGATATCCTTACTGAGGATATGCCTGTACCGAACGTGATCATCTATTTAAACGCTAGCCTCGATACGTTGCTCGACCGAGTGCGTAAGCGCGGACGTTTTATCGAGCAAAATATGGAGCCTGCGTACTTAGAACAGTTAGCTGAAGATTATGAAACGTTCATGACTGCCTTTAAAAAGCAGCACCCGGAGATTCCAGTGCTCTCTTTTAACGGAGATGACTTAGATTTTGTTGCGTATGAAGCGGATAAAGAGAAGATCTTTTCCTTAATCGATGCAACTCTGAAAAAAGGAGAAGTTGCGCGATGAGTAAACTCATACAGTACGGAATCCCAAATGATGCTGTCATAACAGTGGCCGGTATGGTAGGTGCGGGTAAATCTACCTTTACGAATGCACTTGCAGAAAAATTAAAGTTTCGTACATCCATGGAAAAAGTGGATAACAACCCATACTTAGAAAACTTTTATCATGATTTTAAGCGCTGGAGCTTTCACCTGCAGATCTTCTTTTTAGCAGAACGCTTCAAAGAGCAAAAAAGAATGTTCGATTATGGCGGCGGATTTGTGCAAGACCGTTCGATCTATGAAGACACAGGTATATTTGCTCGCATGCACTTTGATAAGGGCAACATGTCTGATGTAGATTACGAAACGTATACTCACCTGTTTGAAGCTATGGTCATGACACCATACTTCCCGCAGCCTGATTGCTTGATATACTTAGAAGGCTCTCTTGATGATATCTTAGCTCGTATTCAAAAACGCGGCCGTAAGATGGAGCAAGAAACACCTGTTTCCTATTGGGAAGAGATGTACGATCGCTATGAAAAGTGGATCGCTTCTTTTAATTCTTGTCCTGTGCTTCGTGTGAATATTAATGATTACGATCTTCGCGATAATCCAGAGTCCATCGATCACATCGTAGAAAAAATCGCACAAAAGATTGAAGCGAAACGAGAAGTTCGCTTATAAACATAAAAACCCCGGAGCTCAATTCTTATGAGCTCCGGGGTTTTGTATTTATTTCTTCATCCATTCAGGTTTTCCGAAGCCTTCGAACTCCTTATCGATCACTTCTTCAAATTCCTTCGATTCCACTACCTTCTTAATATCTTTTGCGAACGCAGAATCTACATCTTTCGTGTTCACCACAACACGGTTACGGTATGTGTCAGGCATGTTCTCTAATTGAATCGCATCCAATAAGTCCATCTTTGCTGCGAGTGCAAAGTTGCCAGGAACAGCTGCAACATCTGCACTTTGGACAGCACGTGGAAGCTGCGCCGCTTCTAATGGTTTGAACACGAGCTTCTTAGGATTATCCTGAACATCTTTTTCAGAAGCTGTTAGTTCGTTGATTCCCTCTTTAATGGTGATCAGTTTTGCGTCTTCAAGCATGAGCAGCGTGCGCGCTAAGTTAACCGGGTCGTTTGGTATAGCGACCGTGCTGCCTTCTTTTATGTCCTTAACCGATTTGAATTTCTCAGAATAGAGGCCCATCGGTGCTGTTGGAACGATAATGACTTCTGACAGCTTTAAGTTCTTTTCTTTTGCAAAATTCTCCATGTACACTTTGTGCTGAAAAAGGTTCGCATCTAGATCGCCTTTTGATAATGCCATGTTTGGCTGAATATAGTCGCTGAATTCAATGACTTTTACTTTGTATCCTTTTTTCTCTAGTGAGGGCTTGATCGCTTTGTTGACCATGTCTGTGTATGGTCCTGCTGTTGCGCCGAGGGTTACTTCTTTATCTTTTGATGCATCTGATGAAGATGAGCATCCTGCTAAGCCGAAGGCGAGCAGAGCTGTTAGTAGTGTAAGTATGATTTTTTTCATGATGATCCCCTTTTTAATGACAGTTTTTTTCTTCGATGCTCTTGTAAGGTGGTTGATTTCCGTTCCAGGTGCTTCGCTTTCCGCGGGGCGACCCGCTTCGCGCCCTTAAGGGTCTCACCTGACCGCTCGTCCCGCAGGAGTCTCACACCTTACACTCCAATCAACTTCTCAATGAAGTTCCTACAACCATATAGGCGAAACCTCGCAAAATGAAATTTTCTCGTGCCACCTTTAGTGTGAAAATTTATCTCTTGTTTACAGCCTTTGCTGCACCGTCTCCTATGACTTGCATGAGCTGGACGATTACGATTAGGAGGATAACGGTTGTTAGCATGATCGTGTTGTCGTAGCGATAGTAGCCGAAACGGATGGCGAAGTCTCCGATTCCTCCTCCGCCGACGATACCGGCCATGGCTGAATAGCCGAGCAAGCTGATGGCTGTGACTGTTATCGCTTGAACGATACCTGGCTTCGCTTCAGGTAGGAGGACTTCACGGATGATCATCCATGGCGTCGCGCCTACTGCAACGGCCGCTTCGATCACACCTTTATCGATCTCCCGTAAAGAGGTTTCTACGAGCCTTGCAAAGAACGGGATGGCTGCGACAGATAAAGAGACTGATGCTGCCGTTGGTCCGATCGTTGTTCCGGTGATCAGTTGTGTTAACGGCAGTAAAGCGACTAATAGAATAATGAATGGCACAGAGCGGATCAAGTTTACAAGAATGCCCGCTATCTGTTTGATCCACGCATTCTCAAATAATAATCCTTTGTCTGTTACAAATAGTATGATCCCAAGCGGCAGGCCAACTACTAATGATACACCAAGCGATATAGCGACCATATATAGCGTTTCGAAGAATGCTTTATTCAGATCTGGAAGGATGTTTAAAATTGAATCAAGCAACTTGTTTCACCACCTCAAGATTTTCTATGCGACTTTCAATATAGGAGATCGCTCGCTTCACTTCTGCTTCTTCACCAACAAGTTCCATGATGAAGATACCAAGCGGTGTTTCCTGAATGTATTCGATCTTACCGTGAAGGATATTTCCTTTTACACGGAAGTTTTGGAAAAGCTCAGAAACTACGGCCTCTTCTGCAATGGCTCCTTTGAACTGAATCTTGATCACCGTTCCTTTTCTGTTCTTTAGAAGAGGTTCTGGTAGATCCATCTGGATAACAGAGCTGATGAACGTTTTTGTGAGCTCTTTTTCTGGATTAGCAAAAATGTTATACACATCACCCGACTCGATGATTTCTCCATCCTGCATGATCGCCATTCGGTGGCAGATCTCTTTTACTACTTCCATCTCATGCGTGATCAGTACGATCGTAATGCCTAACTTTTTATTGATGGACTTCAGCAAGGAAAGAATCGATTTCGTTGTATTCGGATCAAGAGCTGAAGTCGCTTCATCACAAAGTAATACCTTCGGGTCGTTCGCGAGGGCTCTCGCAATACCTACTCGCTGTTTCTGACCCCCGCTCAGCTGGGAAGGGTACTGATCTTTTTGATTCTCTAATCCCACCAGTTTCAAAAGCTCGTTTGTTTTACTGGTGATTTCTTCTTTCGTTTTTCCTGCTGCTTTTAAAGCGAAAGCGATATTCTCAAAAACAGTCTTTGCACTGATCAAATAAAAATGCTGAAAGATCATGCCGATCTTCAGACGTTCCTCACGCAACTCCTTTTTTCCTAGCTTCGTGATCGAGATGCCATCGATCTTGATCTCTCCTGATGTTGGTTTTTCTAATAAGTTGAGACAGCGCAACAACGAGCTTTTTCCAGCCCCGCTATATCCTACAATGCCAAAGATCTCACCTTTTTCGATCGTCAGGGATACATTTTTTACTCCGACGATCTCTTTGCCCTTTACTTTATATAATTTCGTAACGTCATTGATCTCGATCATATGTCCTCCCCCTTACAATATAAAAAAGCCCTCTTCATTCCATGGAAGAGGGCGAATAAGTAAACATCGACTTATCTTCCAGAATGAATCATCATTCTGCAGGAAGTAGCACCGTTCCGTTATGGAGGTTGCCGGACGTCATAGGGCCTGATCCCTCGGTCTCTCTGAATAAGTATTGCATTATTGAATTAAGTTATAGTTGTCATCATACGCCCTGTCTAAAAGTTCTGTCAATACTAAATTTTATCACTTTAATTTGTTAGCGCTTATATACATTGGTATGAATGGTTAAAATATTTTAGGGTTTCTATTGGTGTTTTTGAAAATTGATGATACAGTTTTTTATAAAACACAACAAAAAACCTCATCCGAGAAACTCAGATGAGGTTGAATATGTATATGGAGGAGGTAGAGGGATTCGAACCCCCGCGGGTCGTTAAACCCCTGTCGGTTTTCAAGACCGATCCCTTCAGCCGGACTTGGGTATACCTCCGTGTGACTGACAAGAACTATAATAACATGGTGATAAATATAGTGTCAACGGTTTTTAAAACTTTTTTTGTTTTTTTATTTATCTTTTTTAGACGTATGCTTTTACGGTACGTGTTCTTATATTTATTACACGTTCACCGATAAAACAGCGCTGACCACCTGATATCCAATGACTTTCACCTGTGAATCTTGAATTTTCACCGCTAGACCTCTTCCCACCACCTGAAAACCAATTCGGACCACCGATAATGAAACTTTTACACCCCGTAAACATATAAAAGCTGACTCTAACGGCCCTTTTGGAGACCATTTTAGAGTCAGCTTCTACTTTTTTTACTTAATTACTTCTTTATTCCCCATATAAGGACGCAGAACTTCTGGAATGACTACAGTTCCGTCTTCTTGTTGATAGTTCTCTAAGATAGCGGCTACTGTACGACCGATCGCAAGGCCTGATCCATTTAGCGTATGAACGAATTCCGGCTTCCCTTTTGCATCTCGACGGAAACGAATTTGAGCACGGCGCGCTTGGAAATCTTCAAAGTTAGAGCAAGAAGAAATCTCGCGATACTCACCGTAGCTTGGAAGATATACTTCAATATCGTACTTCTTAGCTGCTGTGAATCCTAGATCAGCCGTACACATGCTCAGGACGCGGTACGGAAGGTTAAGCAGCTGCAGTACTTTTTCAGCGTGTCCTGTCAGCTTCTCAAGCTCTTCATAAGAATCCTCAGGTTTAACGAAGCGAACTAGCTCTACTTTGTTGAACTGATGCTGACGGATCAATCCGCGCGTGTCGCGTCCTGCAGATCCCGCTTCAGAACGGAAACAAGCGCTGTACGCTGCATAGGTGATCGGAAGTTCATCAGCTGTCAGAATCTCTTCTCGGTGCATATTCGTTACAGGAACTTCAGAAGTTGGGATCAAGAAATAATCTTCTTCGCGAATTTTGAACGCGTCTTCTTCAAACTTTGGAAGCTGACCTGTTCCTGTCATGCTTTGACGGTTAACCATGTATGGCGGCAGTACTTCAGTATAGCCATGCTCGTCTTCGTGCAGATCCATCATGAAGTTGATAAGTGCACGCTCTAGACGAGCTCCTAGACCTTTATAAAAAGCGAAACGGCTGCCTGTTACTTTTGCTCCACGTTCGAAATCAACGATATTAAGTTCAGTCGCGAGATCCCAGTGAGGTTTTGCTTCAAATGCAAACTCAGGAACATCTCCCCAGTGACGTACAGGTACGTTATCATCCTCAGTCTCACCAACTGGAACACTTTCATGCGGTATGTTAGGCAACGTCAGCATGATAGCGTTAAGGTCTTCTTCGACTTGGCGAAGCTCATCATCCATCGTTTTAATCTTATCGCCTACTTCGCGCATCTCTGTGATGAGGTGGTCTGCATCTTTTTTCTCACGCTTGAACTCTGCTACCTGTTTAGATACTTCGTTACGCTTAGATTTTAGAGCTTCTGTCTCACCGATTAACTCGCGGCGGCGCTGATCTAACGCTTCGAACTGATCTAACCCAGAGAGGTCTTCTCCACGTGCAGATAACTTTTCTTTTACTTCTTCAAAATTGGCACGAACAAATTTTAAATCTAACATGTTTATGTCCTCCTTTAGTTTATAAAAAATCACGGTTTTCTTTTGCTTTGCAGTTATTGAAAGTAGTTGACTACGTTTTTAGGTCGCTCGCTTTCCGCGGGGGGTGCGGTGAGCCTCCTAGCGCTGTGCGCTTTTAGTAGTCTCACCTGCTCAATCATCCCGCAGGAGTCTCAAACCTTACACTTCGTTCAACCTTCCAAAGAAGTTAAGTTCAATCACGTCTTAGATGTCACATGAAAAAACAAAAAACTCCCGCCCGCTATCTCTAATAAAAATTAGAAATAGGGACGAGAGTTAACCCGCGTTGCCACCCTAATTGCAATAGAATTTCTATTGCCGGCTCGATTACATGTAACGGTTCTTCACCGGAAAAGCTTACTGAACGTTCAGCTCTTCACTCGAGGATGGATTCGCAAAACACCTTGATCGGTTTTCACCAGCCACCGACTCTCTAAACAAAGTAATTTTTGCTACTAGTTCCTGTCATTGATTTTTTATAATGATTTTATAGTAATGTACAGCATTTTTGTATTTTATGCAACTACTTCTTTAGCCGATTGTACCATTTTTACAAAATATTGATGAAGTCTGTAGTCGTCAGTTAGCTCTGGGTGGAAGGCTGCACAGAGGAAATGTCCTTGTTTAGCCGCTACGATTCGATCGTTATGCTTCGATAGAATCTCAACTTCCGGCCCGACTTCAACGATAAACGGCGCTCGGATAAATACACCCGTATAATCTTCCCCTACACCATGTATCATGAGATCTGCTTCAAAACTGTCCACCTGACGCCCGAACGCATTGCGCTCAACCGTCATATCGATCAGTTCAAGGTGTGCTGAATCTTGTCCTTGGATGCGTTCAGCCATCAAGATCAATCCTGCACATGTTCCGAAAACAGGTTTGTTTTGAGCAAACTTCTTTAACGGTTCTAAGAAATGATATTTATCGATCAATCGTCTCATCGCTGTACTTTCGCCGCCTGGCATCACTAACCCGTCTAGGTCTGCAAGTTCATCTACACGCTTTACCGCTACAGCTTCTGCTCCGCTTGCTTCAATCGCTGCTACATGCTCGCGTACCGCACCTTGTAAGGCTAATACTCCAATTTTTAGCATGGATTTACCAGCCTCGCTCCTGCATACGCTCACCGTGAGCTAGCGTTGAGATGTCAATACCTTTCATTGCTGTTCCGAGACCTTTAGATAGTTCAGCGATTAGTTTGTAGTCTTGGTAGTGCGTAGTAGCTTCTACGATGGCACGAGCAAACTTTTCTGGGTTCTCAGACTTGAAGATTCCTGATCCGACAAATACACCGTCTGCGCCAAGTTCCATCATGAGTGCTGCATCTGCTGGTGTTGCGATTCCGCCAGCTGCAAAGTTAACGACAGGGAGCTTGCCCGCTTTTTTAATTTGAAGAAGGACTTCGAAAGGTGCACCTAAGTTCTTAGCTTCTGTCATGAGCTCGTCTTCGCTCATAGCAACTACTTTACGGATCTGACCTTGAATCATTCTCATGTGGCGTACTGCCTCAACGATGTTACCTGTTCCAGGCTCACCCTTTGTACGAAGCATGGATGCACCTTCAGCGATACGGCGTGACGCTTCTCCAAGATCACGTGCTCCACATACGAAAGGTACTGTGTAATCGCTCTTCAATAAGTGGAAAACTTCATCTGCTGGAGTTAGCACTTCACTCTCATCGATATAGTCAACACCCATTGCTTCAAGAACGCGCGCTTCAACAATATGTCCGATACGTGCCTTCGCCATTACAGGAATAGAAACAGCATTCAAAACTTCTTCTGTGATTGTAGGATCAGCCATACGCGCTACTCCGCCTGCAGCACGAATATCTGAAGGAACACGCTCAAGTGCCATTACGGCTACTGCTCCTGCAGCTTCCGCAATACGAGCTTGTTCTGCGTTTACAACGTCCATGATGACGCCGCCTTTTTGCATTTCTGCCATTCCTCTTTTTACACGTTCAGTACCTGTTTTTAACATGCTTACTACCCCCTGAATTATATGTGTTATAACAACAATTTTCGGTTGTTTTAAGATAAAACTAGTATTCTCATCTATTTTATCGCAAATCAAAAAAAGCGCAACTCTCTATATTTTCAGAAAAAAAGAAGCTCCTCAGCAATTGCTAAAGAACTTCTAAAATCGTATAAAATTAAAACCAGCCTTTAACCATGTCAACGGCACCAGACCAAAGTCCGCCAAAGAATCCGCCAACACCGCGTAACGCAAGAACGAACCAGTTCGCTTTTTCAACGGATTGAGTCGTTACTACCTCTGTCTTGCCTTTTGTTTCACCATCGATCAGGTAGCCGTAGTCTTCACCGCTGCCTGTATACTCAACATTGATATGACCGACAACTTCACCTTTTTTAACAGGTGCTGTCAGTTCGCCATCTTTTGTCATCTTCTTCTTATCCATAACAAATTTAGGCTTATAGTTTTCTTTCTCTCCTCTTTTGATCACCATGGAAAGAGGTTCTTTTGTAGCAACTTTAACTTCTTTTTCCTTACCTTTTACGACAGGAATTGTTTTGTTGCCTTTCACTTGATAGTTATCCTTTAAGATCTGCTCTTTTTCAAAGTTTGCAAATCCAAAATCAAATAGTTTCTTCGTTTCTTTAAATCGATCCAAGCGAGTTCCTGTTTTCATAACAACTGAAATTAGGCGAGTATCTCCCTTTTTCACTGTACCTGTAAAACAGTTCCCTGCAAGGTCCGTTGATCCTGTTTTTAATCCGTCTACTCCCTCATAGCCACTATTGAGCTCAGGAAGCATCCAGTTCCAGTTCTCCATCTGAATTTCATCATCCGTGCCCGCGCGGAATTTCAAACGTGGAACACTTGCTGTTTCTAACACTTCTGGATGATCTTTAAGTAAGTTGTAAGCTAGAATAGCAGTTGCACGAGGACTCATCATGTTCTCGTCTGTTTCACTGCCTGAATTATGGTTGCCAAAAAGGTCTTTATTATTAAGGCCGGAAGAGTTAACAAAGTTGAAATCTTTCATCCCTAGTTCTTTACCCTTGGCATTCATCTTTTTAACGAACTCACCTTCGGAGCCCGCGATTAGTTCTGATAATGCGATCGTTGCTCCATTTGCTGAATAGATCGCCATTGCTTGGTATAACTCACGAACTGTATATTTTTCATCTACACGTAAAGGTACGTTCGATAACGTTCGATTTTGAGAAATCTTATGGGCATATTCAGAAATACTCGTTTTCTGATCCCAAGATATCTTTTTCTTGTCAATGGCTTCTAGTAATAGGTATTCGGTCATCATCTTACTCATACTTGCAGGAGCGAGTAACTTATCAGCATTTTTCTGATATAATATTTTCCCCGTTTCTGCATCCACAAGTATAGCCCCTTCAGCTGCTACATCTAAAGTCGGTGCCGCACTTGCTGACTTTGAAAATCCTAATAAACTCGTCGTAAAAAATGAAAAAATCAGTGTCACCACTAAAAGTTGTTTTATCTTGCTGTTCAAAAAACTGCACCTCCAAACCCATTTACACACAAAAGTTATTGTACCATACACATTTTCAAAAAAATAGACAGAGGTTATACCTCTGTCCTAAAAATGTGTCTTTAGACTGAATAATTTGGTGCTTCTTTAGTAATTTGAACTTGATGCGGATGACTCTCACGAAGTCCAGCACCCGTAATTTTTACAAAACGGGAATCATTTTGAAGCTCATCGATCGTTGCTGTTCCACAATAACCCATACCTGAACGGATGCCGCCAACTAACTGATAGATCGTATCAGCCAATGGTCCTTTGTAAGGTAGTCGTCCTTCGATACCTTCTGGAACAAGCTTCTTATTATTTTCCTGGAAATAGCGGTCGCTGCTTCCTCGCTCCATCGCGCCTACTGAACCCATGCCGCGATACACTTTAAATTGACGTCCCTGGAAGATTTCGCGCTCTCCTGGACTCTCAGATACACCAGCAAGCATACTGCCTAGCATAACGGCGTGTCCGCCTGCTGCGATCGCTTTAACGATATCTCCAGAATATTTGATACCACCATCTGCGATGATCGGTACGCCATACTTCTTCGCTTCTGTTGCACAATCATAAACGGCAGTTACTTGTGGTACTCCCACACCAGCAACAACACGTGTCGTACAGATCGAACCAGGTCCGATTCCAACTTTTACAACGCTTGCTCCTGCTTCGATCAGATCACGAGTCGCCTCTGCAGTAGCAACGTTACCAGCGATGATCGTTAACTTAGGATAAGCGTCTCTTACTTCACGAACTTTTTGAAGAACTCCTTCAGAATGTCCATGAGCCGTGTCGATAACAATCGCATCCACACCAGCTTGTACTAACTTCTCTACACGTAGAAGGGCATCCTTTGTAACTCCTACTGCAGCTCCAACTAACAAACGTCCTTGTGTGTCTTTTGCAGAGTTCGGAAACTCAATGACTTTCTCGATATCTTTAATGGTGATCAAGCCTTGTAGTGTACCTTCATCATCTACAAGTGGAAGCTTTTCGATCTTATATTGCTGAAGCATATTTTCAGCTTCTTTTAACGTAGTGCCAACCGGTGCAGTCACTAAGTTTTCTTTTGTCATAACATCTGAAATTTTAATGGAGTAATCCTGAACAAAACGTAAATCACGGTTCGTTAAGATACCTACTAATTTTTTGTCTGCATCTACGATCGGTACACCGCTGATACGATACTTACCCATCAAATGTTCAGCGTCAAATACTTGATGCTCAGGTGTCAGGTAGAACGGGTCTGTGATTACGCCACTTTCAGAACGTTTAACACGGTCGATCTGTTCTGCTTGTTCTTCAATAGACATGTTCTTGTGTACAATCCCTAAACCGCCTTGTCGTGCCATAGCGATTGCCATGTTTGCTTCTGTTACTGTGTCCATACCAGCACTGATAATCGGAACGTTCAGTTGAACCGTATCAGATAACCTCGTTTTAATTGAAACATCACCAGGTAGAACTGACGATTTCGCTGGAATTAATAACACATCATCAAAGGTTAAACCTTCTTTTGCAAACTTATCTTGCCACATACCTTAACCACCCCTTCAAATTTATCTTCCTGAAAAATATTATTTGTAGATTATCAACTGGGTAAACTAGTGTCAAGGAATACAAAATATGTTCGATTTTTCAAATAATTTACGAAGAGAGGAATGACGAAGAAATGATGACACCACATGACCCTTGGGCTTTATTCGATATGTTCTTTTCCTCTCAAAAATCGCAGCAATTCTTGAGTAAACAATATCATCAACTAAACATAGATGACAGCAACAGCAAAAGCTTTGATAATACATATGGGTTTATTTACTATATTGAGCATGGAAAGAAGTATTATAACCTCGCTGATCATGCCCCTGCTGAGCTAAAGCCTGTACTTCTGTTTTATGGCATGACTCAGCTTATGAAAGCATGCATTCTGTGCAGCGATCCAGACTATCCCGATTCAAGTGCCGTTCTTGCACACGGGCTCTCTACACGAAAAAGAAAGAAAAGAAGCTATGAGTTTCTATATGATGAAGTGAAAGTACAACGAACAGGTCTGTTCAATCATTTTTGTGAAAAAGTGTTTCACATGAAACATATTGAGGGAGAAAAGTTTACGATGGTGTCTCTTCTTCAAACCGTACCCGAGTTAAGTTCATTGTTTAAGCAAATGAACGGTGATGTTCACCTTGTTAAGATGTATAAGGAAAAGGAGTCAACATTCTATCTTCCCAAACATGTTAACGATCATCTTCATATGTCATTAGATCGATATAGTGAATATATGAACAGCTTGTTTTCGTCGAAGCTTTCTATGAGTATGGGTGGAAGTAGTGATAGGATGCAGCTTGTTTTTGGAGCGAATGAACCGTTACGGCCTTTTGATTGCTTTCCGTTATCGTATCATCATCAAGAAAACTCGTACTACTTGCCTGTAAACCGTGAACTTCTGCAATCTCCTGCGCTTAACGAATTTATGGTTCACTATGTGATCCTTTACAACTTGAGTATGTTGAGCAGATACGATACAGAATGGTGGAGCGAACTCTTTCATACGTATACTTCTGAAGAATTACCCTATATCCAGCAGTTTTTAAACATTACAGCACAAAAGATTCCGTATCTTTTTGGTGTGATGCTGCAGATGAGAAATTGATTGTTGGTTTGTTGGTTATAGTGCTGTGTTAGAACGGAAGTATATGTTGTGTCGAAAATCGGATAAAAATTTTTATCTACGGAATTATGATGGAGTTTTACGGATATATTCAGGATTACCTCGTATAAAACAGAAGATTACCTCGTAATTGTGTGGGGCTGGGTTGATGGGAAAGCTAAGCTAGTGGTTTGGGAGGGGAGATCAAGGGTGTTTTTGTGGGGTTTTGGTTTGGGTGTTGGGTGGTGGAGCTGCTTGAAGTGCTTTTGGGATGGATTTTTAGGGGTTTTGCTGAAGAAAATCGCGTACTGGAAGATGGCTGTGGCCATCTTCTTCCTATTTTGAGGGTTTTGAGAGTGGGTGTGAAGTGTTTTGGCCGGCGTACTGCAAATACCACGCTGGGTATCTCCGTGGGCTAATTAAGTTGGAATGCACAAAATTAAGTCGTAAGAAGAGTGAATTAAGTCGGAACGAGACTCAATTAAGTCAAAAATCATACCCCGAGCTCTTCATCCCCCAATCACCCCTTATAGAAAGTTTGGCAGTCGCCAAACCCCCTTATCATCTTTTTTAAAACACAAAAAAAGAAGATGGATTCTCATCCATCTTCCTCATTGCCTAGCGACGTCCTACTCTAACAGGGGGAAACCCCCAACTACCATCGGCGCTAAAGAGCTTAACTTCCGTGTTCGGTATGGGAACGGGTGTGACCTCTTTGCCATCATCACTAGACCTAACCATGACTTTCACCATGATTCTAAATTGTAGAGAGTATGTTCTCTCAAAACTAGATACGACGTTTCCAAACGTTATGCTTTTTTAAGGATAAGCCCTCGACCGATTAGTATCTGTCAGCTCCACGTGTCACCACGCTTCCACACCAGACCTATCAACCTCATCATCTCTAAGGGGTCTTACTCACTTGCGTGATGGGAAATCTCATCTTGAGGGGGGCTTCATGCTTAGATGCTTTCAGCACTTATCCCGTCCACACGTAGCTACCCAGCTATGCCCCTGGCGGAACAACTGGTACACCAGCGGTGTGTCCATCCCGGTCCTCTCGTACTAAGGACAGCTCCTCTCAAATTTCCTGCGCCCGCGACGGATAGGGACCGAACTGTCTCACGACGTTCTGAACCCAGCTCGCGTACCGCTTTAATGGGCGAACAGCCCAACCCTTGGGACCTACTTCAGCCCCAGGATGCGATGAGCCGACATCGAGGTGCCAAACCTCCCCGTCGATGTGGACTCTTGGGGGAGATAAGCCTGTTATCCCCAGGGTAGCTTTTATCCGTTGAGCGATGGCCCTTCCATGCGGAACCACCGGATCACTAAGCCCGACTTTCGTCCCTGCTCGACTTGTAGGTCTCGCAGTCAAGCTCCCTTGTGCCTTTACACTCTGCGAATGATTTCCAACCATTCTGAGGGAACCTTTGGGCGCCTCCGTTACTGTTTAGGAGGCGACCGCCCCAGTCAAACTGCCCACCTGACACTGTCTCCGAACCGGATTACGGTCCAAGGTTAGAATTTCAATACAGCCAGGGTAGTATCCCACCGACGCCTCCACCGAAGCTGGCGCTCCGGCTTCTCAGGCTCCTACCTATCCTGTACAAGCTGTACCAAAATCCAATATCAAGTTGCAGTAAAGCTCCATGGGGTCTTTCCGTCCTGTCGCGGGTAACCAGCATCTTCACAGGTACTATAATTTCACCGGGTCTCTCGTTGAGACAGTATCCAAGTCGTTACACCTTTCGTGCGGGTCGGAACTTACCCGACAAGGAATTTCGCTACCTTAGGACCGTTATAGTTACGGCCGCCGTTTACTGGGGCTTCAATTCAGAGCTTCTCCTAAAAGGATAACCCCTCCTCTTAACCTTCCAGCACCGGGCAGGTGTCAGCCCCTATACTTCACCTTGCGGTTTCGCAGAGACCTGTGTTTTTGCTAAACAGTCGCTTGGATCTATTCACTGCGGCTCTCTCGGGCGATAAACCCTATCAGAGCACCCCTTCTCCCGAAGTTACGGGGTCATTTTGCCGAGTTCCTTAACGAGAGTTCTCCCGATCATCTTAGGATTCTCTCCTCGCCTACCTGTGTCGGTTTGCGGTACGGGCACCTCTTTCCTCACTAGAGGCTTTTCTTGGCAGTGTAGGATCAGGGACTTCGGTACTAAAATTTCCCTCGCCATCACAGCTCAGCCTTAATGTTGGGCGGATTTGCCTACCCAACAGCCTAACTGCTTAGACGCACTATTCCATCAGTGCGCTCACCCTACCTTACTGCGTCCCCCCATTGTTCAAACGGAAAGGAGGTGGTACAGGAATATCAACCTGTTATCCATCGCCTACGCTTTTCAGCCTCGGCTTAGGCCCCGACTAACCCTGAGCGGACGAGCCTTCCTCAGGAAACCTTAGGCTTTCGATGGACAAGATTCTCACTTGTCTTTCGCTACTCATACCGGCATTCTCACTTCAAAGCGCTCCACCAGTCCTTCCGGTCTGACTTCGCTGCACTTCGAACGCTCCCCTACCCCTGTACCATACGGTACAAGCCATAGCTTCGGTGATACGTTTAGCCCCGTTACATTTTCGGCGCAGAGTCACTCGACCAGTGAGCTATTACGCACTCTTTAAATGGTGGCTGCTTCTAAGCCAACATCCTGGTTGTCTGGGCAACTCCACATCCTTTGCCACTTAACGTATACTTTGGGACCTTAGCTGATGGTCTGGGCTGTTTCCCTTTTGACTACGGATCTTATCACTCGCAGTCTGACTCCCGCGGATAATTCTCTGGCATTCGGAGTTTGACTGAATTCGGTAACCCTGTGGGGGCCCCTAGTCCAATCAGTGCTCTACCTCCAGGAATCTTGCCGCGAGGCTAGCCCTAAAGCTATTTCGGGGAGAACCAGCTATCTCCGTGTTCGATTGGCATTTCACCCCTACCCACACCTCATCCCCGCACTTTTCAACGTGCGTGGGTTCGGGCCTCCATTCAGTGTTACCTGAACTTCACCCTGGACATGGGTAGATCACACGGTTTCGGGTCTACGACCACGTACTATGTCGCCCTATTCAGACTCGCTTTCGCTGCGGCTCCGTCTTATCAACTTAACCTTGCACGGGATCGTAACTCGCCGGTTCATTCTACAAAAGGCACGCCGTCACCCGTTAATGGGCTCCGACTACTTGTAGGCACACGGTTTCAGGATCTGTTTCACTCCCCTTCCGGGGTGCTTTTCACCTTTCCCTCACGGTACTGGTTCACTATCGGTCACTAGGGAGTATTTAGCCTTGGGAGATGGTCCTCCCGGATTCCGACGGGGTTTCACGTGTCCCGCCGTACTCAGGATCCACTCAGGAGGGAACGAAGTTTCAGCTACAGGGCTGTTACCTTCTTCGGCTGGCCTTTCCAGACCACTTCACCTACTTCGTTCCTTTGTAACTCCGTATAGAGTGTCCTACAACCCCAGAGAGCAAGCTCTCTGGTTTGGGCTGATTCCGTTTCGCTCGCCGCTACTCAGGAAATCGCATTTGCTTTCTCTTCCTCCGGGTACTTAGATGTTTCAGTTCCCCCGGTCTGCCTTCTCATACCCTATGTATTCAGATATGGATACCATCCCATTACGGATGGTGGGTTCCCCCATTCGGAAATCCCCGGATCAATGCTTACTTACAGCTCCCCGAGGCATATCGGTGTTCGTCCCGTCCTTCTTCGGCTCCTAGTGCCAAGGCATCCACCGTGCGCCCTTTCTAGCTTAACCTTATATGATGTTTGCACATCAAAGATTCTTGCTTGGCGCAGATTAGATAAATCTATCTGCCTTGCATATTGTTTGGATGTCGATATCTAGTTTTCAAAGAACATCTTGAAAGAACATAAGTTCCTTCAAAACTGAACAAAAGAAGAATAGGCGTACTTACGAAACACTCGAAGGTGTTTCATAATCTCCATAGAAAGGAGGTGATCCAGCCGCACCTTCCGATACGGCTACCTTGTTACGACTTCACCCCAATCATCTGTCCCACCTTCGGCGGCTGGCTCCCAAAAGGGTTACCCCACCGACTTCGGGTGTTACAAACTCTCGTGGTGTGACGGGCGGTGTGTACAAGGCCCGGGAACGTATTCACCGCGGCATGCTGATCCGCGATTACTAGCAATTCCGGCTTCATGTAGGCGAGTTGCAGCCTACAATCCGAACTGAGAATGACTTTTTGGGATTGGCTTGGCCTCGCGGCTTCGCAACCCTTTGTATCATCCATTGTAGCACGTGTGTAGCCCAGGTCATAAGGGGCATGATGATTTGACGTCGTCCCCACCTTCCTCCGGTTTGTCACCGGCAGTCACCTTAGAGTGCCCAACTGAATGCTGGCAACTAAGGTCAAGGGTTGCGCTCGTTGCGGGACTTAACCCAACATCTCACGACACGAGCTGACGACAACCATGCACCACCTGTCACTTTGTCCCCCGAAGGGGAAAGCTCTATCTCTAGAGTGGTCAAAGGATGTCAAGACCTGGTAAGGTTCTTCGCGTTGCTTCGAATTAAACCACATGCTCCACTGCTTGTGCGGGCCCCCGTCAATTCCTTTGAGTTTCAACCTTGCGGTCGTACTCCCCAGGCGGAGTGCTTAATGTGTTAACTTCAGCACTGAGGGTGGAACCCCCCAACACCTAGCACTCATCGTTTACGGCGTGGACTACCAGGGTATCTAATCCTGTTTGCTCCCCACGCTTTCGCGCCTCAGCGTCAGTTACAGGCCAAAAAGCCGCCTTCGCCACTGGTGTTCCTCCACATCTCTACGCATTTCACCGCTACACGTGGAATTCCACTTTTCTCTCCTGCACTCAAGTCTCCCAGTTTCCAATGACCCTCCACGGTTGAGCCGTGGGCTTTCACATCAGACTTAAGAGACCGCCTGCGCGCGCTTTACGCCCAATAATTCCGGATAACGCTTGCCACCTACGTATTACCGCGGCTGCTGGCACGTAGTTAGCCGTGGCTTTCTGGTTAGGTACCGTCAAGGTACGAGCAGTTACTCTCGTACTTGTTCTTCTCTAACAACAGAGCTTTACGACCCGAAGGCCTTCATCGCTCACGCGGCGTTGCTCGGTCAGGCTTTCGCCCATTGCCGAAGATTCCCTACTGCTGCCTCCCGTAGGAGTCTGGGCCGTGTCTCAGTCCCAGTGTGGCCGATCACCCTCTCAGGTCGGCTACGCATCGTCGCCTTGGTGAGCCGTTACCTCACCAACTAGCTAATGCGCCGCGGGCTCATCTGTAAGTGTCAGCGAGAGGCCGACTTTCAAAAAGAAGAAATGCTTCTTCTCTTATTATCCGGTATTAGCCCCGGTTTCCCGGAGTTATCCCCGTCTTACAGGCAGATTACCCACGTGTTACTCACCCGTCCGCCGCTAAATCAGAGGAGCAAGCTCCTCATCATTCGCTCGACTTGCATGTATTAGGCACGCCGCCAGCGTTCATCCTGAGCCAGGATCAAACTCTCCATAAAAGTGTTTGTCTTGCTCGATTTTAAAACTGACGGAATTAATTCTTAATTCCTTACCTATTTCTTTTGTTCAGTTTTCAAAGAACTGTGTGTTTCGTGTGCGCCGTTTTGTTTTGGCGACTTTAATAATATACCACGCTGAAGCGCTAGAGTCAATAGCTTTTTAAAACTTTTTCAAAAACATTTCATTGTGAAACATTTCATCGCGCTAACAGTTTGTAATGTGCTGTTCCTAAGACAGCTTGATTAGTTTACCACGCTTACCAACCCGTGGCAATAGCTAAATTAAAAAAACTTCTATACTAGGATAGAAGCTCTTCTATAAATAGATCGTTGCGGTTTTTAAGTGCAATGATATCGCCGCTTGCCTCTAACTTGATCATCGGTCGTGTTGGTTGGCTTTCTTCTATAAATACGATCTCACCGATATCATAGTTTGTAAGTCTAACACGGCTGCCCACTGATAGTGTGGAAAGTCCTGCTAACATCGCTTGCATCACTTGATGATCGAATTTCCCAAACTGATCTTTCATCATCATCTCTAGCACCTTGAATGGAGACTGCTTGCTTCTGTAGGGACGTTCAGCAGTCATGGCTAAGTAAACATCTGCTACTGCTAGAACTTTACTGAATGGATGAAGCTTATTTCCTTTAACTTTTAATGGATATCCTGATCCGTCTGTTCGTTCGTGATGTTGGAGAACACCGAGAAGGACACCTTCTTTAATAGAGGGAATCTTTTTCAGCATGTTGTAGCCCTGAATCGTGTGTTTCTTCACTTCATCAAATTCAGCAGTTGTTAATGACCCGCTCTTCTTTAATAAAGTTGGCTGTACTTTTGCCATGCCGCAATCGGAAAGCACTCCCGCTAGACCGATCTGTATACAGTCTCCGCTAGAGAAGTTTAACTTTTTAGCTAAGAACGTGCTTAAGATGCCTACAGCTATTGAATGGTGGTACATATAATCAGCACTCGTAGCGTAGTGGTGAAGCAATAGGATCTCTTTCGGTACACTCGATCCTTTCTCTAATACAGGCAGAACACTTTGCCGTACTTCAAGCATATCGACCGTACTGCCGGATTGCCAGTTTGTAAACAATTGTTTATAACGTTTTACCGTTTGCATGTACAGTGCTGGAAAAGAAAGCTCTTCTTTTTCAGGTGTTTGAGTATGTATTTGTTCTTCAGATATCCTCGGATCACTTCTATTATTCAGTGAATCTTTTACTTGACGTGTTGCGTTCACACCAGACGCTGATTCGTTCAAAACATCTATCTCATTGATCTGAAAACGAGTAAGTACGCGCAGATGCTCTGAATCTAATCTTGTGTTTTTATTGACGATCGGCTGATTGGTCATCGAGAATACATCCTGAACCAGCATCTGTCCGGTCTTAGCGTGACTCGTTTTTATCTTCATACAAAAAAGCTCCTTTTATTTGGAAGGTCATAATTTTATTTTACATATAAAAAAGAGGAAAATGTAGATTCATTTTCCTCTTTTTAGAAATTATTCGTTATTCTATTCGTTTGTATCTGTTTCTGGAGCTGTCGTTTCTTCAGCAGGTGCTATACCTTCTTCACCTTCTGTAATGATTGGATTACCTTCCTCATCCAGCAACTCATCCGTTTCTTCTTCACGTTCTACAACAGCTACTGTTGCTACGTGATTCGTATCATTCATGGTCATTAACCTGACACCTTGAGTGTTTCGTCCCATTTGGGAGATGCCTGAGATGTTCATACGAATGATGATTCCTTTTGCTGTAATGATCATGAGGTCTTCTTCATCTGTTACAGTCTTAAGCGTAACAACCGGACCGTTCTTTTCCGTGATGTTTACCGTTTTGATCCCTTTACCACCACGTGATTGAAGACGGTATTCGCTCATAGGTGTACGTTTTCCGTAACCTCGGTCTGTAACGATCAAGATATCTTGTGTCTCATCTAAGACTTCCATACCTACGACCGCATCATCATCGCCGAGAGTGATGGCTTTAACGCCTGTTGCTGTTCTACCCATTGATCGAACGTCAGTCTCTTGATAACGGATCGACATTCCTTGCTTCGTTCCAACGATGATGTCTTTTGTTCCATCTGTTAAACGAACACCCATTAACTCATCTTCTTCACGAAGGTTGATCGCGAAAAGACCACCTTTACGGATGTTGCTATAAGCTGATAACGGAGAACGCTTTGTAATTCCTTGCTTCGTCATGAAGTTCAGGTAGATCTCATCACTTTCCATATCTTCTACAGGAATGACAGCAGAGATCGTTTCACCTTGCTCGATCTGCAGCAAGTTGATGATCGGAATACCTTTTGCTGTTCTTCCGTATTCAGGAATCTCGTAGCCTTTTAGCCTATAAGCCTTCCCTTTATTAGTGAAGAACAGAATATAGTTGTGTGTATTTGTCGTAAACAGCTGTTCAACAAAGTCATCCTCACTCGTGCCCATTCCTTGGATTCCTTTACCACCACGACGCTGTGAACGGTAAGTAGAGATCGGAAGGCGCTTGATGTATCCTTTGTTCGTTAATGTAATAACGATGTTTGAACGCGGAATAAGATCTTCGTCTTCAATACTGTTAAATCCTACAGAGATGATCGTACGTCTAGGGTTGTCGTACTTTTCTTTAATCTCGATAAGCTCTGTACGAATGATCTCCAGAATTCTTTGTTCATCTGCAAGAATCGCTCTCAATTCTGAAATTAAGGCAACAAGATCGTTGTATTCGTTCTCGATCTTATCTCGCTCTAAACCTGTTAAACGCTGCAATCTCATATCTAAGATAGCTTGAGATTGCTCGTAGCTTAGTTCAAACTTTTCCATTAAGCCTTCACGCGCAAGGTCCGTTGTTCTTGATCCACGGATGAGTGCAATAACTTCATCCAGATGATCTAGTGCGATACGAAGACCTTCTAGAATGTGAGCTCTTGCTTCTGCTTTTTTAAGATCGAATTCCGTACGGCGACGGATGATGACTTGCTGATGCTTCAAGTAATGATACAAACATTCTTTGATGTTAAGAACTTTTGGATGTCCATCAACAAGTGCAAGCATATTGATACCAAAGCTTGTCTGTAGAGCTGTCTGTTTATATAAATTATTTAAAATAACATTTGCATTCGCATCACGGCGTATCTCCATCACGATGCGCATACCGTTACGGTCAGACTCATCACGAAGATCTGTGATACCCTCGATCTTCTTATCACGAACGAGCTCAGCGATCTTTTCGATCAAACGTGCTTTGTTTACTTGATAAGGAAGTTCCGTTACGATAATCGCTTGTTTTCCGCTAGGCATCTCTTCAATTTCTGCTTTTGCGCGGATAATGATAGAGCCTCTTCCAGTTGTGTAAGCTTTGCGAATTCCTTCACGTCCTAGAATTTCACCCGCCGTTGGAAAGTCTGGGCCTGGGATAATTTCCATCAGTTCAGGAATAGTGATATCCGGATTTTCACTCACTGCTAAGATACCGTCGATTACTTCACCTAATTGATGCGGCGGAATGTTCGTCGCCATACCAACCGCGATCCCCGCAGCACCGTTAACGAGCAAGTTCGGGAAACGAGCAGGTAATACAACCGGTTCTTGTTCAGATCCATCATAGTTATCTTTGTAACCGATCGTGTCTTTGTTGATGTCACGCACCATTTCCATGGCGATCTTAGACATACGAGCTTCTGTGTAACGCATCGCTGCCGCTGCATCGCCATCGACCGAACCAAAGTTACCATGACCGTCGATCAGCATGTGGCGGAAGTTGAAATCCTGTGCCATACGAACCATCGTGTCGTATACAGCAGAGTCACCGTGTGGGTGATACTTACCGATTACTTCCCCAACGATACGAGCAGATTTTTTGTATGCTTTATCAGCCGTCATACCAAGGTCGTTCATCGCATAAAGAATACGTCTGTGAACAGGCTTTAATCCGTCACGTACATCTGGCAAAGCTCGGCTGACAATAACACTCATCGCATAATCCATGAATGATGCTTTCATTTCCGTACTAATATTAATTTCTTTAATCCGGGAACGTTCCATTTCAGACATTCAATTTACCTCCATAACCTCTTTAGAACAGGTTTTTAAAGCCCCCTAATTTGGCGCTTAAACGCACCGAAACTGGACCTTGTCCAGCTTCAGTATCTTTTATGTTCAGCTTTCGCGGCGTTAACCGCTAAGCATTTTATATGATGATTTACTTTAAAGTAACTGCTTACCGCATGCGTGCCTTGCTTAAATATCTAAGTTCGTCACATATTGTGCGTTTTCTTGGATGAAGTCACGGCGCGGTTCAACTTTGTCGCCCATTAAGATATCGAATGTTTCATCAGCTGCCATCGCATCTTTCATTTCAACCTGCAGTAATGTACGAGTCTCAGGATCCATTGTCGTTTCCCATAACTGAGATGGGTTCATCTCTCCAAGACCCTTATAACGCTGAAGCTGCGGCTTAGGAACTTGCGGAAGTTCAGCCAGCAATTTTTCAAGCTCTTTATCGTTATAAGCATACTCGATACGCTTACCTTGCTGTATTTTGTAAAGCGGTGGCTGCGCGATATAGATATAGCCGTGCTCAATGATCGGACGCATATATCTGAAAAAGAACGTTAGAAGCAACGTACGGATATGTGCACCATCGACATCGGCATCTGTCATGATGATGATCTTATGATAACGAGCTTTCGTAATATCGAACTCATCACCGATTCCTGTTCCTAAAGCTGTGATGATCGCACGAACCTCGTTATTTGAAAGGATCTTATCAAGTCGTGCTTTTTCAACGTTGATGATCTTACCGCGAAGTGGCAAGATCGCTTGGAAATGACGGTCACGTCCTTGCTTAGCCGATCCACCGGCAGAGTCACCCTCAACCACATAGATCTCTGAGATGCTTGCATCTTTTGAAGAACAGTCTGCCAGTTTACCAGGTAATGATGATACTTCTAACGCACTTTTACGTCGTGTTAATTCACGTGCTTTTTTAGCAGCAACACGCGCACGCAGTGCCATCATCCCTTTTTCAACGATTGATTTCGCAACGACCGGATTCTCTAGCATGAAGGATGAAAACGTCTCTGAGAAGATGGACTCTGTGATCTGTCTTGCTTCAGAGTTTCCGAGCTTCGTTTTCGTTTGCCCTTCGAACTGAGGATCAGGGTGTTTGATCGAGATGATCGCTGTAAGACCTTCACGGACGTCTTCACCCGTTAAGTTCGTATCATTGTCTTTGAACAGATTGTTCTTACGGCCATAATCGTTGATCACACGTGTTAGAGCAGTTTTGAACCCTGACTCGTGCGTACCGCCTTCATGTGTATTGATGTTGTTTGCAAACGAATAGATGTTGCTTGCGTAGCTATCGTTATATTGGAACGCGATCTCAACCGAGATGCCGTCCTTTTCCCCTTCAACGAAGATTGGTTCTTCATGCAGCACTTCACGCGTACGGTTGATGTGCTCTACATAAGATTTAATCCCGCCTTCATAGTGGTATTCCTTTACAACCGGCTCTTCTTCACGCTTGTCTTCAGCAATAATACGAAGACCACGGTTCAAGTAAGCGAGTTCGCGAATACGGTTTGAGAGGGTAGGGAAATCATATTCTAATGATTCAGTAAAAATTTCAGGGTCTGGTTTGAAGTGAGTACGAGTACCTGTCTTGTCTGTTTCGCCGATAACTTTAAGATCTGCAGTCGGCACGCCGCGCTCGTAAGACTGATAATGCAGCTTTCCATCACGAGATACGGTTACTTCAAGCATCGTGGACAATGCGTTAACTACTGAGGCACCAACACCATGCAGTCCGCCTGATACTTTGTAACCTCCACCGCCAAATTTTCCTCCGGCATGGAGAACCGTCATGATAACTTCTAGAGCTGGTCTCCCCATCTTTTCATGCATACCTACAGGGATTCCGCGTCCGTTATCTTCTACTGTGATGCTGTTATCTTCCTCGATCGTAATACGAATCGTGTCGCAATAACCTGCTAAAGCTTCATCGATCGAGTTATCGACGATCTCCCACACGAGATGGTGAAGACCGCGTACGTTCGTAGCACCGATATACATCCCTGGACGTTTACGGACGGCTTCAAGACCTTCGAGTACCTGGATATTACTTTCATCATAATTTTGCTGTTGTTCTAACTGTTGTTCAGTCGTCAATTCGTTCACCTTCATTCCGGTTTAAAAACGCTTTATTTATAAAACCTTTATTTTATATTCCAGCCATTTTCAAGTTCGAGGCGATCAGAGGCTCTCTTTTTTAACGTAGAGGCAGAAAGAGGAGATAGATAGATCGTTTTATCTGTAATGATTACGGATTTAGCAGCATTTCCGCTTAAATCGGTCAATGTCTGATTGTTCTCATGCTTTTTAAGAAACTCTAAAGCTAACTCAGAAGCCTTTAACGCATTGATATCCAATATCGCCAGCACATCTTTTGAATGAATGACTTCTTCATCACCTAAATGCAAAAGCAATGTCCTCACCTCATTTCAAACGTTCTATAGAGCCTGCATGAACCTTGTAAGTTGCGGCTTTCTCGAGTGTTTCGTGGTGTATCCCTTCCACACTAGTCGTTGTAACAAAGGTTTGTACTTTACCTTGAATCGTATTTAAAAGATGTGATTGTCTGAAATCGTCTAGTTCAGATAACACATCGTCCAACAATAGGATCGGGTATTCCCCGACTTCTGAATAAATCAGATCGATCTCAGCGAGCTTCAAAGAAAGAGCAGTCGTTCTCTGTTGTCCTTGAGATCCGAATGTCTGCACGTCTTTTCCGTTCACCGAAAAAAGCAGATCGTCCCGATGAGGACCAAATAAAGAAGTTCCTCGGTCAATCTCTTTTTCTTTTATTTTACCAAACTTTAGATGAAACGCTTCTATCATTTTCGACAAGTCGAGCTCATCACATACCTCTATAGTTGGTTTGTAATGAATTTTTAACGTTTCCAACCCTCTCGATATTCCATGATGGATCGGTTCTGCCCAACTTTGAAGCTTCTCCATGTATTTCATGCGTTTCAACGTCACTCTGGCTGCTTTATCAATAAGCTGTTCGGTTAAGATCTCGAGCATCGTCATGTTCTGCTGACTTTTGTTGCGATACATCTCTCTTAATAAAGAGTTTCGCTGAGACAAAATCTTTTGGTACACAGAAAGGTCATTTAAATAAACTGCGTTAACCTGGCCGATTTCCATATCGATAAAACGACGACGCACCTGTGGACTGCCTTTTACAAGATTAAGATCCTCAGGTGCAAACATAACCACATTTAGATGTCCAACGTAATCGGTTAACCGGCGTTGTTCGATGCGGCTGATTTTCGCTTTTTTTCCTTTTTGTGAGATGACGAGACTTAAATCAAAAGAACTGTTTCTCTTTTTGATGCTACCCTCTATTTTAGCATATTCTTCGTCCCAAGATATCAACTCTTTATCTTTTGCTGTTCGATATGATCGTGCCATGGCCAAAACATAGATTGATTCCATGACATTTGTTTTTCCTTGTGCATTCTCACCTAGAAAAACATTGACCTTATTCT
This sequence comes from Fictibacillus tiangongensis, assembly GCF_048083785.1. Classification (GTDB taxonomy): domain Bacteria; phylum Bacillota; class Bacilli; order Bacillales; family Fictibacillaceae; genus Fictibacillus. Next base: position 3,264 of record NZ_CP182294.1, on the reverse strand, counting down.
CGAACTCCAGAGACTGTTCTTTATAGTTTCTGTAATTCCTAAGCTGAAGCTTTTCAATATGCAAAGGGATACCCCCTATTCCGTTGTTACCTTGAACTCTCCTACTTCTGGAATGGACACGACATCACCCGCATATAGTTTCTTACCTCGGCGTGTTTCATGTTCTCCGTTCACAAGAACTTCATGTTCTGCTAAATACCATTTTACCATTCCTCCCGATTGGATGACATCGGTAGTTTTCAACAGTTGTTGAAGGGTGATGAATTCGGTGTTGATCTTTACGTTTTCCATTTTTAAAAAACCTCCTGGTTGTTTCTTATTGCTTTGAAAGTGATTGATTTCCGCTCCAGGTTGCTCGCTTTCCGTGGGGCAGGCGGTGAGCCCCTTGCCGCTTTGCGCCCTTAAGGGTCTCACCTGACCGCTTGTCCCACAGGAGTCTCGCACCTTCTGCTCCAATCAATTTGTCATAGAAGAAAAAAGAGAAAAATAAATAACAAAAATTAAAAAATAAAACCTGTTAGTCATAGTTTCTCCAAAAAACGTTGGACTTAGAAAGAAAAGAAAGCCACCGGTGATTCCGGCAGCTTTATATTTTAGTAAGTTCTTACAGGCAGAATTAATTGTCGGATCGAATCGTCTGATACGGGTTGGATAAGAAACGGTCTCATCGCCCCTGTGAACAGGATGCTGATCTCCGTGCAATCCATAACTTTTAGAGCTTCCATCACATATTTTGCGTTGAATGAGATCTTTAGCTCTTCTCCTTCAATTTCCTCTGCGATCATATGTTCAAATACTTTACCGATCTCTGGAGAATTTGAAGAAAGTTCGATTGTTTGGTTATCGAGTGTTGCTAGCTTTACGACGTTGTTTCTTCCTTCTCTCGCTAATAAAGAAGCACGGTCGATCGCTTGTAAGAATTCTTTTGTCTTCAGAACAAATGTTGTTTTGCTCTCTGAAGGAATCAATTTAGATGTATCCGGATAGTTGCCGTCTAGCAGTCTTGAGAACAATAAGATATTTTTTGCTTTGAACAAGATCTGATTGTTCGTTACTACGATTTGAACTTTTTCTGCATTCTCATCAAGAATTTTTGAAAGTTCGTTCAAACTCTTCCCAGGAATGACGACATTCTGGAAGGAAAGTTCTTCACTTTGAGAATCGATCGGCATTTTACGTTCAGCCAAGCGATGACTATCTGTTGCAATACAGTTTAGTACACCGTCAGTTAACGTCCAGTTAACACCTGTTAGGATAGGGCGTGTTTCTGAGGTGGACACCGCAAAGACAGTTTGGCGGATCATTGCTTTTAGAAGATCACTTTGAATCTCAAAGACTAAGTCCTCTTCGATCTGCGGTAATCTAGGGTATTCTTCAGGATCTAATCCTAAAAGGCTGAATTCGGAAGCGCCTGAACGAAGAGTCGTTTCAAAACGCTCACCTACTTCAATCTCAACAGAATCGTTCGGAAGTTTTTTAACGATCTCTGAAAAATAACGAGCGGGAAGTACAACACTTCCTTCTTGCTTTACTTCGATATGTACAAGATCTCCTTCTTCAACCGGTATCAGTCGTTCAATTGAAATATCAGAATCACTACCAGTCAGATGAACACCGTCATATGTGACTTCCATTTTGATTCCCGTCAGAATCGGAATTGTTGTTCTTGAAGATACAGCTTTCATTACATCTTGAACAGCTTCGATCAACTGGTTTAACTGAATCTTAACTTTCATTATTTTGCCCCCCTGATATTTATTAAAATCTTTTAAAAAAATAGTAGTAATAGTACTAGGCGCTGTGAATGTGTGGATAACCCTAGAAAACAAAGATAGAACAGCCTATCCACATGTGGACAGACTGTGTATAAAGTGACTGCAGTTATTCACAGTATTCAGTGTTGTTTATTTAATTGGATTTCAGCTGATCATGAATCTCTTGCACTTTTCTTTGCAGAACATGATCCGTAATCAGCATAGTAGAGATCTTTTCGTGAGCATGGAGAACCGTTGTATGGTCGCGGCCTCCAAATTCTTCACCTATTTTAGGTAAAGAGTTATCGGTTAGTTCACGAGAAAGATACATCGCGATCTGCCTAGGAAAAGCTACAGATTTTGTTCGTTTCTTCGCTGTGAAATCCTCTAGCTTCACATTGTAATGCTTGCCAACTACCTCTTGTATATGGTGAATCGTCAAAGTTCTTGGCTTTGCAGAAGGAATAATGTCGCGAAGTGCTTCTGCTGCAAGATCTGCATTCATATCTTGGTTGATGAGAGAAGAATAAGCAACTACACGAATGAGTGCTCCTTCTAACTCTCTAATGTTCGTATCAATCTGGTTAGCGATATAAAGCATCACTTCGTTTGGAATATCAAGGCCTTCCGCTTTCGCTTTTTTACGTAGAATCGCAATACGTGTTTCTAAGTCAGGAGGTGTGATATCCGTAATAAGTCCCCATTCAAAGCGGGAACGAAGTCTGTCTTCTAATGTCGGAATCTCCTTTGGAGGTCGATCACTAGAGATGACAATCTGCTTACTTTCTTCATGAAGTGCGTTAAAAGTATGGAAAAATTCCTCTTGCGTTTGTTCTTTTCCTGCAAGGAACTGAATATCATCTATTAAAAGCACGTCCACACTGCGAAATTTGTTGCGAAACTCAACTGTTTTATTGTCACGAATCGAGTTGATGAACTCGTTCGTAAATTTTTCTGAAGACAGGTAAACAACCTTAGCCCCAGGATTATGTTCCAATACATAATGGCCGATCGCATGCATAAGATGCGTTTTTCCTAAACCAACGCCCCCGTATATAAATAGCGGGTTATAAGCTTTTGCTGGTGCTTCAGCAACAGCTAATGAAGCGGCATGAGCAAAACGGTTTCCTGAACCGATAACGAATCGGTCAAACGTATATTTCGGATTCAACATACTTTGGGAAACTTCTTCATGAGGCTCATTTGCTGCTTTTGGGGCTTTTTTCATGGAAAGTTCCAGATCTAGGTCTAGTTCTGTCTGATTTTGTGGAATGATGAACTTTACGTCAAGCGCTGCTCCTGTTACGTCTAGAAGCGTCTCTGAAATGATACCTGCATATCTGGATTCCAGCCAGTCACGGGCAAACTCATTTGGCGCAGTAATTACGAGCGTATCATTTTGTAATGCATGAGCCGTTGTTGATTTTAACCAAGTCTCAAAGCTAGGCTTACTGACTTTTGTTTCGATCGCAGCAAGTGCTTTGGACCATAGGTCGTTTATGTTTTCCAA